>NZ_QJVC01000020.1 GCF_003219795.1 Arthrobacter psychrolactophilus
CAAAGGAAGCCACCGAAAAACAAGCAGCCTAACCGCTGTCTAACTCACCTTGGTACCGCTTGACTTGAAAAATTCCGTCTCGCCAGCTGATCTCTGTGGCGGGGGAGAGCACGGTGTTCTCTGCGCCGTCCATGAGCTGCGCCCATTGACTACGCGTCACCGGTACTGTCCCTATCTCGAAAGGTTCGAGTTGCACCTGCCACTGTCGTTGACGTCGGGCGTCGTGCATCTGTATCTGCCCAGCTGGGAGCAGCTGTAGCTCGAACATGACGGAGGTTTCTTCCTTGAGGATTTGTTGATCGATGCTTAGTGCGGAGGGTGCTCCGCGATGCAGAACAGATTTCCTTCAGGATCGGCCAGAGTAGTCCACTGGACGTGGTCAAACTCCTCGAGAACGTCCCATTTGAAGGTGGCGCCGAGCGCGAGAACGCGCTCCACCTCGCTCTGTCTGGATCCCCACGGGACAGTGAGGTCCAGATGAGAGTCCTGTTGTGACGGCCGATTGCCCTCTCTTGGCTGGAAAAACATGCCGAATCCTTCTGGCCCGCTCGGAGCAAGATAGGCAGTGCTGCCGTTAACGTCAGGGGCACCACCGGTCAGCGCTGCCCAAAAGCTCGACAAGGCGACCGGGTCATGTGCGTCCATGTTGATAGCGCCGAGGGTAATCAAAGATTTACTCATGATCGTGAGTCTAGATGATTATGAGCCGGCAGTCTTCATGAGCCTGGGCGCGGTGAAGTCAGAGTTGTCGACAACGAAAGAGGCCCGTTCCCAAGGACGTGCCGCCTGAAAGTAGAGCCGTTGTCCGCCCACGTAGCGGCGCATCGAGGGGTGTTCGGGATCGGCATGGCTACCGTCTCGACGGGCCATGCGAGCAGCGGTTTCGGTAAATGGGACATCAAGAAATATGGACGCATCCCAGTAGTCAGCTAGCTCCTCACGATGCAGGAACATGCCTTCCACCAAGGTCACAGCGTCCGCGGGGGATTGGAGCCGCGTTGGATGGATCGAAGCATCGCAGTCGTGATCGTAGGACGACGTCGAGTACCACCCGTCACCGGTTGAACCCAGTGGTAGGAGTACCTGCTCACGCAACGCAGCGTAGTTATAGCTGTCCTCCCAAAATCCCAGGGGCGAGGAACGGCCCTGAGCATGTCTGAGCTGTGATGGGTTCAAGAAGTCATCTGCGTGGATGACAATGACCGGCCGGTCCAGAATCAACGGTGCGAGCCTGGCCACGAAGGACGTCTTCCCGCTGCCATCGACGCCGTCAATGGCGACGAGCCGACGGCCAGATCCGATGGTGCCGAGAATCTCGGCTGCCAGCAAGCTCATCAACGGTTCCATACGGCCGTACTCTCACCCGAGCGGTCCAGGCGAAAGGCCGCCGTGACGTGCGGAAAGCTCAAAAGCCCGGTCTTGGCTGATGCCGCACTACTGCCAAGCTGATAGATGCGCGCCAAAACGTCATCACGATCGGGGCGCTCGTTCACGAATGACCACGAGCTGGCGAGGCCGAGGAGTTGTTCCACGGTCATGTCATAACTAAAGGGGAAGTCCTGACGTTCAAAACTGCCTCGGCTGGCCAACACACGAGGCACACTGCGAGTTTGATCGGCTGCCCTCCCGGCCGGCTCAACAATGGCCGCTAAGGCCTGCACCCACTCCTTGCTGCGGTCCCAGGTGTGCCACGCCAAGCCCATCATGCCCCGCTCACGGAGGACACGATCGCACTCGAGAACTGCCAGGGCAGGATTCACCCAATGCCATGCTTGAAGGCACATGATGGCGTCAACACTGTTCGCTTCTAAGGGGAGGTGTTCAGCCGATCCAAGGGCGGTGGAGATGCGAGCCGACATACTCGATGGAAGCTCCTCATTCACCTTTCGGAGCACGGCAAGCATGTCTTCGGAACTATCTACGGCAATGACCGTATGGCCAAGAGCTGCGGCGCTTCGAGTCCCAAGCCCGGTGCCAGCGCCCAGATCCAGAACCTGAAGATGGGTCGCGGGCAAAGGTGACCCCAAAAGCCAGGACAGAACGTCCTCAGGCCATGACGGGCGGACAGTATTGTGCAGAGTGGCTCCGTTAGCCACACCAAGGATCGGTCCGGGCGCCTGATTCATCCCTGGTGTGCTTCGCGCTGAAGAAGGTCGAGGTAGGCGCCTTTCACGAGTGCGGCTTCGTCGATTCCGAGGACCGACATGAGTCGGCGTGCCTCTGCAATCGCGGCTTCAGCGTCTAGCACGTCCCCTACGGTGACCTCTAGCTCGAGGAATTCGCCCAATCCTTCGACCCTGTCCAGGTGAATGGCTGTGTGCCCGGCACGGAACACAGTTCGCTGTTTGCGCACTCGTCCGGATTCGCCATAGGCCAACGACAGCACCTGCCGAAGGCCATCGGGATCGGCTGTTGCCGAGTGGACATAGAAGGATGGTTTAGGCCCTAGCTCATCGCTCCGGCGATAAAAGATCAGGACACCGTGGCCGTCGTCGAGTACTCGGAGTTTGAGGCGGCCGTTCGGACAGGTGAAAACAGTATCGTCCTGCGTGAGGTACTCAGGAGCCGCGTCGGATAGGGACGCGACACGTGGGTGTAGCTCGTCGAGGCTTCCTACTCGGGCCTTAATTTCAGTGTTCGTAGACATATTCTCGCTTAATCAAGTTCTCACCATCGGATGAGTTTCGCCGCACTCGACGATCGGAATCTCAGGTGTAGTCGGCGGCGATGGTGCGGGTTCTGCCGTCCATGGTGATGGTTCCACCGTGCGGCAGGATCCACTGAGGTCGAGTGTGTCCAAACGGGACACCTACGCAGACCACCGCGGCGGAGTTGTAGCGTGCGATTTGCTCGATGACGGTGTCTCGCTGAGCGGCCCGCAGCTGCGCACGCTCATCCGCGCCGGGGAGAGGCGAGTGCATTGTACTAACGGGTGGACGGGCGACGATCACACCAGCGACGACCTCCAGAACGCCGCGTTCGCCGAGGCCGCGCACCCACCGTTTCACCTTGTCGGCGGAGGGAGCCTCTTCGCTGGTCTCGAGCAGGAGAATCGCGCCCCTCAGTGACTCTGTCGGCGGCATGCGATCGGCCAGCGCTATCTGATCGATGACCTCGATGCGCCCGCCCCACGTTCGACCCTCGACGATAATCTCCGAGCCTGCCCAGGTCCACGGCTCGCTCGGTTCACGCACCCCAAATTCATTCAGAGCACGGGGGTTATCCCACGGCACGCCGAAATCCTCCGACTCGCCGGGGTCGGTGAGTTCGAGAACGCCGCCGTCCAGGAGCGCGGCACGCAGCGAGATGAGATGTATTTCGTCAAGATGCGGGCCGGGGCCGAGGTGAACCTGCGTGGAGCCGCCGTAAAAGCTGGGGACCCCGAGGTTCCAGAGCAGATTGTGCACGTTGCTGTTGTCACTGTAACCAAGGAAAGGCTTCGGGTTCGCAGCAAGAACCGTGCTATCGATGTGCGGGATGACGGTGATTTGATCGTCGCCGCCGAGGGTCGCTAAGACCGCCCGAATCGTTGGATCGGCAAAAGCTGCGGTCAGGTCATCCGCCCGCGCCTGAGCACTAGCGCCCAACAGTCGTGTTGTGGGGTACTCAACGGGTATGAGCCCCGTCAACTCCGTCAGGCGTTTGAGTGCCTGCTCGTGTACCGCCTCCGACACGGCAGGCGCCGCGAAGGCCGGTGAGAGTACGGCTACACGATCGCCGGGTCTGGCCTTCGGGACTTTAAGAAATGGCTGCGACGTCATTAGACCATTGAACCAGACCCACTTAACTGCAGGGAGCTGCGAGAAGAGACCGCGTGCCACAGCGGGATAAAGCCGCCGGGGACTGCCCTGATAAATCTTCGCGGCAGCTCGCAAAACCCTGTTGCGCAACCGCTAATCGGTGTTACTATCTACTGGTAGTCAATAACACCAAGTAGCCAAAGGGAGGGTTCCATGGGCAAGCAAAGAACGGAAATGCTCAAGGGGACACTTGAGGGCATCATCCTGGCAATTCTTGCGGTCAAGCCAGCGTACGGCTATGAAATTACGGCCAGGCTGCGAGATCAGGGTTTCACCGAGATTGTCGAGGGCACGGTCTATGCCCTGCTGGTCAGGATTGAACAGCGAGGTTTCGTGGACGTTGTGAAAGTCCCCTCAGAAAAGGGTCCGCCTCGGAAGGTGTATTCGCTCAACCCTCAAGGGAGCGACTACCTCGAAGAGTTCTGGAAGACGTGGAGCTTCCTCTCGGAACGCATTGACCATCTCCACGAGATCATCAAAAACCCCCAGAAAGAAGGACAGTGATCATGGCCGCGGAATGGATTGAAAAGCTCACCGGATCGTTCGAGGACAAGAAACGCTGGCGCCACTACAAGGCCCGCAAGGAATTGCTCCCCGCGAACTACCGAACCACCATCGACGGACTCGAGCGCTACTTCATGTACGCCGGGGCGATCGTCAAGGGCGATGTCCTGATGGCGATGTTTGAGGACCTCATCGATCTGATCGAACGGGCAGCCGCCGATGCAACTCCCATCCGGGAGATCGTCGGGGATGACCCCGTTGATTTCGCGGAAACCTTCATCGCGAATTACGCCAACGGTCAGTGGATGAAGAAGGAGCGCAAGCGCCTCACTGACACCATCGACGGCGCCGCAGACTAAGCCCCACGAATTAGAGAAAGAAACGCTCATGACAACAGATCAGTCCCTCGAACCCGCCATACGGGTCGAGGGCATCGAGAAGTCGTTCAAGGACCTGCACGTGCTGCGGGGCGTCGACTTCACCGTGAGAGCCGGGAGCATTTTTGCCCTCCTTGGCTCCAACGGAGCAGGCAAGACCACGCTGGTGCGGATCTTGTCGACCCTGCTCCACGCCGATGCCGGGGCAGCAACCGTCAACGGCTGCAACGTCGCCACACACCCGCACGAGGTACGGCAATCAATCAGCCTGACCGGGCAGTTTGCCGCCGTCGATGAGGTGCTCACGGGCCGGGAGAACTTGATCCTGATCGCACAACTGCGACACCTGAAGAATCCAGGACACATCGCCGACGAACTCTTGGCGCGGTTCTCCCTCGCCGAGGCAGGGAACCGCAAGGCTGGAAGTTATTCGGGTGGCATGCGCCGCCGGCTCGATATTGCGATGAGTTTGATTGGCACCCCTCCCATTATTTTTCTCGACGAACCCACCACCGGGCTCGATCCACAGGCCCGCATCGAGGTGTGGCAGACCGTCAAGGAACTGGCCCAGGGTGGGACCACGGTTCTCCTCACCACGCAGTACCTGGATGAGGCCGAGTATCTGGCGGACCGCATAGCCATCCTGCACGAGGGCACGATCATCCAAAACGGCACACTCGCCGAACTCAAGCAACTCCTTCCGCCCGCCAAGGTGGAGTATGTCGAGAAGCAGCCCTCGCTAGAAGAGGTCTTCCTCGCTCTCGTTTCCGACAAGGACAACTCCGACGGCGGATCAGACTCGCGCGGCGAAGGTTCAGTCCGCGCAGGAAAGGACTTGCCATGAGCTCCCATGCCTTAGGGGACACCGCAGTTCTCACCGGCCGTTCGCTGCGCCATATTCTGCGCAGTCCGGACACCATCATCACCACGGCCGTCACGCCGATCGCACTCATGCTGCTCTTTGTCCACGTGTTTGGAGGAGCAATCAACACCGGCTCCGCGGAATCGTATGTCAACTACATGCTCCCAGGAATCTTGCTGATCACCATCGCATCCGGCGTCGCCTATACCGCCTACCGCTTATTTTTAGACTTACAGGGCGGCATCTTCGAACGCTTCCAATCCATGCCCATCGCCCGCTCGAGCGTCCTCTGGGCACATGCGCTGACCTCACTGGCTGCGAATGTGGTCTCGGTGGCGATCGTCATCGGCGTCGCGCTCATCATGGGCTTTCGTACCGGCGCCTCTTTAGCGCTCTGGCTCGCGGTGGCCGGCATCCTGGTCCTCTTCACCCTGGCGCTGACGTGGATTGCGGTGATTGCCGGGCTTTCCGCCAAGACGGTCGATGGTGCAAGTGCCTTCAGTTACCCGCTGATCTTCCTACCGTTCATCAGCTCGGCCTTTGTGCCGACGGCGTCCATGCCGGGACCGGTCGCGTGGTTCGCCGAAAACCAGCCGGTGACTGCCATCGTCGACACCCTCCGGGCCATGTTCGCCCAGCAACCCGTCGGCAGCGGAATCTGGATCGCCCTGGCCTGGCTCGTGGGCATCTTGGCTGTGGCCTACGTCTTTGCCAATAGCAGCTACCGCAGAAAAATCAGCTAGGTAGCCCGTCACTTCACCATTAAGTACGACGCCGGACCGTCACCAAGGCGCCTCACCTCAGGTTTTCGCGGGGCAGTTTGGGGGAGTCCGGTGTCGGCCTTTAAGATTGGCTAAATGGTGCCAATCACGCGTCGATCCCGTTCGCTGTCTCTCAGCAAGCCAGAGCTTGCCCTTATCGCTATCACGGCACTCTGGGGTGGGACGTATCTTGTCATCCACGTGGCCATGCTGCACAGCGGACCCATGTTTTTCGTCGGTTTGCGCTTTGCCGTCGCCGGATTGCTGGCCGCCCTGATGTTCGGGCGCTCCTTGCGCGGGATGACCCGTGCAGACCTTGGCGCCGGTGCCGTCATTGGTGTCATGATCTTCTTTGGCTACGGATTACAGACCGTGGGCCTGCAAACCATCAGTAGCAGCACCTCCGCGTTCCTGACAGCCCTCTTCGTTCCGATAGTGCCGTTCCTGCAATGGGCGGTTTTCCGGAAGCGGCCCCACCTCATGGCCTTTGTGGGTGCTGGGCTGGCCTTTGCCGGACTCGTGCTGCTGGCCGGACCGAGCGCCCTGGCTCTTGGGCTGGGAACGGGCGAGCTCGTCACCTTGCTGAGCACAGTCGCGATTGCCGCCGAAATTGTGCTGATCAGCTTGTTTTCGACCAAGGTTCATCTGGGCCGCGTGACAGTGATCCAGCTCCTGGTCTGCAGCATCCTCGCGTTCTTGACCATGCCGGTCGTGGGCGAATCCATCCCAGCATTCTCCTGGGTGTGGCTTGTGGGCGGCGTTGGATTGGGCGTAGCGAGCTGCGTCATTCAACTGACCATGAATTGGGCGCAAAAGTCGGTTGACCCCACCCGCGCTACCATCATTTACACCGGTGAGCCCGTTTGGGCCGGAGTCATCGGGCGGATTGCGGGAGACCGGTTGCCGGGTTTGGCGCTCGTCGGAGCGGTTCTGATTGTTGTGAGTGTTCTGGTCAGCGAACTCAAGCCGCTGGGACGGAAGCCGGCCGGGAATGCCAGTTTCGCCGTCGAACTTCCAAGCGCCGGGCAGGGCGCCGAGGATACGCGGGCGTAGGAGAAGGACCGCCCGTCAATCCATCTCACTCATATCGATCCCGGTCACGGGAACTCCCGCTCGTTCATAGCTCAGCAGGACGGCACCTTGGGGGAACGCCTGCGGAGCTTGCGCGAGGGTGAACGCCGCGGGCATGCCAGTTCCGTCGGCGAAGAGGCGTTTTCCCGAGCCGAGCGCCAGGGGATAGAGGTAGAGATTAAGGCGGTCGGCGAGCTCGGCTTCTAGCAGGGAGCGAGTCAAGGCGCCGCTGCCGATGACGTGGATATCGCTAAATTGCTCTCGCAGTGCGGCCACCTGGTTCATGGTTGACAGTGCTGTGGTGCCTGCCCAGGCTGGATCGTGCGGGGAACGCGACACCACGAACTTCGGCATCGCATTGAATTTCGCGGCAATCAAGTTTCGATCTCCGAGGGCCGGCCAGTAGCCGGCAAAAATGTCGTACGTTATTCGACCCAACAGGAGCGCATCCATCTGCTCAATGCCTGCGCTAATGGCTTCACCCTATTCCGCGTCGCCGTAGCTGCCTTGCCAGCCGCCCAAGGCGAAGTCTCCGCTGGAGTCTTCCTCTGGCCCGCCCGGCCCTTAGTACACGCCGTCGAGAGTTATGAATAAGTCCACGGAAATGGTGCCTATGGTGCGCTCCTTCAGGCACGTAGATGCCGCCCGTTTCCCGAGTCTACGCTTGGCGACAGCTACGAGATAGCCTCCTTTGTGCCTGAGAGAGTCCGCCAAGAGGGGGTTCTGTCTTGTGGCAGGCTCCCTAGTGTTTTTGCCCCAGCAAAGAACGACGGCGCGCCCCGCACCCGCCGCTTCCGTACGTCGACCCGCCAGATAATGCCGCTATAGATTTTTTTAGCGGCATTATCTGGCGGGTCAACGCAGAGGGAGCCGTGTCCGACGCCGACCACCCCACTTTTTGCGCCCAGCCCGCCTCAATCCCACCACCACACCGCACCATCAACACCCACGACTCCTGTCACTGACCCGCGCGGAGACTTTTTCGGGTAATTCCCCGCCACGCCCCTTGACGCATCTTTTTACTCGCGTTGTTCTTCCCGAACTGGTTTGAGGCTCACGGGCGTCATATGGCCTGCAGTTGTGGGGAACTCGCAGGTGAATTCACCGTCGTATCCGAAGAGGAACCCAAAATAAGGGTTGTGGACCTGCATCCGGACGGTGTAGACGCCGCGGGCATCGTCGTAACTTTCATAGAGGTCAGCGGTACCTGTGCCAATGGCCGGAAAGTTGAAGGCCACGGGGCCCTCAAAGAAGCGCTGGCCGGTGGTTTGCAGATGCAAGGATCCATCATCGAGAACCTCCAACACCAAGTCCGTGGCCAGATGCTGATGAGTTCCGAGGTAGTCGACGATGGCTCCACGTATCTTGCTGTGCACCATGGTGGCGTCGAAGCGCCGTTTCTTGCCACCGGGCAGCTGGAGGGTTCTGACGAAGGTGACAGTTTTTCGGCCATATCCATCGAGGTAGGGATAGTTCTCGATCGTGAACGGGATATTGGTGCCCTGTTCGGGGAAGAGAATATTGCGGAAGGCCCCGAGGCGCAGGAAGGGTACGGTCCACCAAGCCCCGCGGCGGACCGAGGAAAAGACGCCCGTCCCGACACAGGCGTACGCTGCGTCAACGTCTACGCCGAAACGTTTTTGCATCATGGGATGCAGGCGCTGAAAGTCTTCTCCAAGTTGAACTTCAAAGATCGACGCCATCTCTATGTCCTGTCCTCTTGATCGCCGGTGGCGGATACGACCTGATCTGGCGCGGGCAAATCGGCGAGGGCTGAGGGTACCCGTGCCGATAGTGCATCGGGTGCCCGGCGTAGGCATCGTCGTGCTTGTGGGACCCCGTCATGGGGCTTGGCGAACAAGGACATGGCAATGGCTGCCATTCCCATCGTGGCCAGGAGGGGGTGCCGTATGGATTGCGCCCGTCGCAGGAGTCCGAATCCTGTCAGGGCACCGGCGGCCCTGCTCCCAACATCTATGAACCAGCGATTTCGAGACACCGTGGGATCCACGTCGGACTCGGCCCACAGACGCATCCGGTCGAAACTCAGGGCGGTGGCCCAGCCCAGCGCAGGACGGATGACTGATGTGTCGAGAAGTTTTCCAACCAGACTCATGCCGGGCACATAGTTGTACCCCGTGATGAACCGGACTCCATGATCCGTGGGGATGTAGCGCCAATAGCCCGCACCAGGGCCGATAGGGGAGAGGGGGTCGCTCGTGGTGAATTTAAGAACGGAACTGGCCTGACCATCTGCACGCTGGCGGTGCCCCAGCGAGGTACCGGTACCTCTAATAGTGTGCAGTGGCAGCCGAAACTCGTAGCGAAAGCGCAGCTGACCTTGTTCGTCTTCTGCGATAGGAACAATGCGGGAGAATCTGAGGTCCCACCGTGGGTGCTGTTGCGGATTCTGGCTGAGCTCCCACACCCGTTCCATGGAGGCTTTGATGTGCGTCTCGATGTAAAGCGGTTTGCCGGCTTGTGTGCGCTGTTCCCGATTGTTCCCCATGGCGTTACTTTATCCCGAGGAACCCACCTCACGTAACAGGGCGCATCGGCGACAGGTGGGGGAGTGGGTTGTGTGGATTGGCCGGCCTACGAGTATTATCCGCAATCAGTGATCCGGTTGGTGGTTGGCCAGTCGCGGCATGGCCAATGCAAGAACCTTTGGCGACGTGTCGTTCCATGTTGCCACGTCATAAATCCATGGCTACCGGCTTCGCCGCAGTGCCTTGACAAGTTCACCATGGTGGAGATAGCAGCGCGTTGTCTCGTCCCAGAAGGGTGCACCGGCACGGGCGGCGAACAGTCAGTCGTTGGGGTGAGCTGGTGCGGAGCTCGGTGACTTCGCCGTTGACAAGCCCGTGGGACGCCACCCAGCGTTGGCAAGGAGAGTTGCTCAATGGGTTTGATGAAGGTCCACCTGGAGTTCATTCGTCCAAATCAGACGGAACAGCGCGGGAGGACCGACCGTATGTCCAGCTGCGCAGGCGACGTTTCGCAGATCAAGCGGACCATCGTGCAATATCCGGAAATATTTGGGCATCAACTGCATCGTGAATGATTGTAGGCGGCAAGCACGTGCAAATTGGCAGCAAGGTCCGGGGGAGTGCCCCAACTATCTTGTAACCCCAGCATACGGTTCGGACGTTCCGAGTCGTGCTGGCAAAGACGTCGCGGTCATGGGCATTGATGTGGTCGTCCGGGCGGACATCAATTACCTTGGACGAACCGACGGAAACTTTCACGAAGTAGTCGGGGACGTGAGAGGAAGGGGTCCGTTGAGTTCAAAATCGAGCCGGAACGGCTGTGAAGCGACGCCAATGATCGTCGGGTCCCGGTCAAGGGAGATCAGCCGGTCGCGTTCGAGCCAAGGCTCATAACCGACTTGCCGGGCATTGCTTGCACACCAGAGCAGGCCGGTGAAATTCTTCTGGCCGTCATAGGATGGCAATGCGCGAACGGGTGCGAAGTCATGGAAAGGTAACGACTAGGCTTGCGTCAAGGGCTGAACGCTGAGCCCGTCGGCGCCGTACTCGCGCGACGCCACATGGCACACGTTGTGACCGAGTGATGGATCAAGTACAGCTGCTGACATCGAGGGCGTCATGCCTCAACTTTACGATTCAGGTGCCGGTGGTCCATGTGTAGTGAGACAGATCTTGCTAATGGTCCATGTGTAGTGAGATTGGGCCACTTTAGATGAGACAGGACAACAACTAGGGACAACGAGACAGTTTCGAGAGGGGCAAATTCACTTTACTTGACATAATGTAGATTATCGGCGCATTTGAAACATTGGCCACTAAGGGGATTAGCGCCCAGAAATCGCTGGGCAAGACCCTGTAACGACAAGCCTTCGGATCCGTGCAGTCAACGTCTCACACAACAGATGACACCAGAGGATCTGCCGTGTCTGCGTGGAGAAATCGCCTCAGGACATCAATCCATTGTCCGGGCTGATCTAGATGAGCGTCATGACTGGCATTGTTCAGATCGGCTCGCAACGTTTCTGGCCTATGGGCAAGGAATGCTGTTTTCTGTTCTTGGGAGAACATTCCGTTGTCTGCGTAAACCACCAGCGTCCGGGCCTGGACACTCAGCCATGCGTCCCATCGAGGATTCATGACGCTTCTGATGCTGGATTTCATGATGTCAGCATCGAATCGTGGCCACAGTCCATCAGGACGACGTTCCATGGCGGCCACCCAGGCCCAAGCTATGGGTGAATCCCCTAGGTACTTTTTCGCTTCAGCAACGTCTTTAGAAGGCACTGGCCAACTGGCGAAATAGGCTTCCAATTTTGAGGCATCCTCAGGGTTTCCTGAACCTGCATCCGCTTCCAACAAAACGAGCGAATCCACTAAATCCGGGCGTATCGCCGCCGCCAGCATGGCCGTATGTGCCCCATGGACTGACCAACTAGATGCACCCGATCATCAGGACTGACATGCTCAATCAGTGCAATTACGTCATCAACATAAGCGTCCCTAGAAAGATCTGACGGCCAACGCATGCTCTGGCCATGCCCACGCTGGTCCAAGGCCGCAACACAGAAATCGGCCGATAACGCCTCAATCGTGGGCACAAACTCCCCCGAATCCCCCGCCAAACCATGCAAAATGACGACGATCTGGCCAGAACCAGCCATCACATACGACAGCTCAGTCTCATCTCGCCGCAGCGAATATCTCAGTGGAGGCACTAGGCTCCCACGTACGACGCTAAATACTGGCCCGTCAGTGTCTCTTGGCCAGCCACCAGCTGGGCCGGCGTTCCCTCGAAAACGATCGTTCCGCCGTCGTGCCCGGCGCCAGGACCAATATCAATGAGCCAGTCGGCATGCGCCATGACAGCCTGGTGATGTTCGATCACAACGACCGTTTTTCCCGACTCCACGAGCCGATCCAGCAGTCCCAGGAGCTTCTCGACGTCGGCCAGATGCAGGCCGGTGGTGGGCTCGTCGAGGACATAAATGCCGCCCTTCTCCCCCAAATGTGTGGCAAGTTTGATGCGTTGGCGTTCCCCTCCGGACAAGGTTGTCAGGGGCTGGCCCAGTGTCAGGTAACCCAGCCCGACGTCGGAGAGGCGGCTCAGGATCTTGTGGGCGGCGGGCAGCTTGCCCTCACCTTCGCGGAAGAATTCCTCAGCATTGTCCACCGACATCGATAGGACTTCGCTGATGTTCTTGCCGCCCAAATGGTATTCGAGGACTGCGGCCTGGAACCGTCGACCCTCACATTCCTCACACACCGTGGAGACACCGGCCATCATGCCCAGATCGGTGTAGATGACGCCGGCGCCGTTACAGGTGGGGCACGCACCTTCAGAATTGGCGCTGAACAGGGCAGGCTTCACGCCGTTAACCTTGGCGAACGCCTTGCGAATGGGCTCCAACAAACCCGTGTAGGTTGCCGGATTGCTGCGTCGTGAACCACGGATCGCACCCTGATCGACTGTCACCACGCCTTCACGTCCGGAGACCGAACCATGAATGAGTGAACTCTTGCCCGATCCAGCCACGCCGGTAATGACGCTCAGGACGCCCAAGGGAATATCGACGTCGACGTTCTTGAGGTTGTTGGCGTGGGCGCCGCGGATTTCAAGGACTCCGGAACCTTTACGAGGCGCTGCTTTCAGGGAGATCCGGTCATCAAGGTGGTGACCGGTCAAGGTGTTACTGGCACGCAAGTCCTCAACGGTCCCCTCAAATACCACCTCTCCCCCGAGCGTTCCGGCCCTCGGCCCCAGATCAACCACGTGATCTGCAATGGCGATGGCCTCCGGCTTATGTTCCACGACAAGAACAGTATTGCCCTTGTCGCGCAGCTGCAGCAGAAGCCTGTTCATCCGGGCAATGTCATGCGGGTGCAGGCCGATGGTCGGTTCGTCGAAGACATAGGTGATATCGGTCAGTGATGAGCCCAGGTGGCGGATCATCTTGGTGCGCTGCGCCTCGCCACCGGAAAGCGTGCCGGAGGGGCGGTCCAGGGAAAGGTAGCCCAGTCCAATGTCCACGAAAGAGTCAAGGCTCTCCCCCAGCGACTTCAATAGCGGTGCCACGGATGGTTCATCAAGGCCACGAACCCAGTCCGCCAAGTCACTGATCTGCATGGAGCAGGCGTCGGCAATGCTGACGCCGTCGATCTTGGAATTGCGGGCGTGCTCGGCAAGCCTGGTCCCGTTGCATTCCGGGCAGGTCGTAAAGACGACGGCGCGTTCCACGAAGGCGCGGATGTGCGGTTGCAGGGCGTCGACGTCCTTGGCCAGCATCGACTTTTGCATCTTGACGATGACACCCTCGTAGGTGAGGTTGATGCCGTCAACCTTGATCTTGGTGGCCTCCTTATGCAGCAGATCGTGCAGTTCTTTCTTCGTGAACTTGCCCAGCTTCTTGTCCATATCAAAGAAGCCGGAACCGGCGAAGATCCGGCCGTACCAGCCGTCCATGCTGTACCCCGGGACGGTGAGGGCGCCTTCGGAAAGTGACTTCTCGGCGTCGAACAGGGCCTCCAAGTTGAAGTCATTGACCCTACCCATGCCTTCACAGCGCGGGCACATGCCGCCGGTGATAGAGAAGCTGCGGCGTTCCTTGATCTTTTCGCCGCCCTTCTCAATGGTGACGGCGCCGGCGCCAGAGATCGACGCGACGTTGAAGGAGTACGCCTGTGGGGATCCAATGTGGGGTTGGGCCAGGCGGCTAAAGACGATGCGCAACATGGCGTTGGCGTCGGTTACGGTGCCCACGGTGGAGCGGGGATTGGCTCCCATGCGCTCCTGGTCGACTAAAATCGCTGTCGTCAGCCCCTCGAGAACATCGACGTCCGGGCGGGCCAAGGTTGGCATGAAGCCCTGGACGAAAGCACTGTAGGTTTCGTTGATCATCCGCTGCGACTCCGCAGCAATGGTGCCAAACACGAGGGAGCTTTTGCCGGAACCTGAGACGCCGGTGAAGACCGTGAGGCGGCGTTTGGGGATATCAACGCTGATGTCCTTGAGGTTGTTAACCTTGGCTCCCCGAACCCGAATCAGCTCGTGACGATCGGCAGCATGAGGTGTATTCAAGGAGGTGCCTGCGTTCGAGGGCATCGTCTCTCAATTCTGTATGACGGCGTTAGCTGTTCCGGGCAAGGATGCCAAGGTTCGACCTTAACTGTATCCGGGGGCCACGACACTCTCCGGGAACGCAGCTGCGATGCAGGCGCGAAATTCTTACATTGCGACGATTCACGGGGTCACGGCTGGGTTCTCCGACGTCGACGGCCACGGATACATCGACATGATGTTCGTGGCCCCCGACTGCCTACGGCGCGGAGTGGCCCATCACTTGCTCCACCATATTGAAGACGTGGCCCATTCAGAAGGAATGAGTGAGCTGACAGCCAACGTCAGCATCACGGCACGTCCCTTCTTTGAGCACCATGGATTCACCGTTCAGGCCGAGCAACATCCGATGATGCTTGGCGTACAACTGACCAACTACAGAATGAAAAAGAACTTACACGGCGATAGAAAATGAAAACAATCAGTCAGCCGTTGGCCTTGGTAAATAGAATTCACTCAGGATAGGCGTCTAATGCTGTCGCAATTGCTTCAAATTTCATCCCGATGGAAAATTTGAGGAATCAATAATTCTTGACTGAAAGTACATCGAGTAGTTAATTCAAAATATTGCAAGTTGCACTCAACTTTCCTTTCGATCAAATCCGCCCACTTCCCCAGCAATTCATGTCAGCGCTCTAAGATTCTGCAACTCGGGGCACGTCACTGACGGCAAGGACTCTGCCGAGCGAGATTTGCCCTCCTTGGTTTCCATAAAACCAAGGCGATTCTCAATTTTCCTAGGAATCTTGCGACCAAAAACATCTAAAAATCGATAAAACGACGGGGATTGTTGTGAACGTCACCAATTTCGTTCTTGATGATTGAAAATTGCTCCTGATTGATTCCCTGAAATCAATCAAGAATGTCAATATGCACAATTCTGTAACGTATAATTGAAAGACCATCTCAATTAGGTGGGTAAGAACTTGCCGAAGGGAGTTGGCGCGTGAAGGCCAACAGGCTGCTATCTCCCCATGATCCTTCTGGAGAGGATCATCTAGAAGATCAGGCAAACAGTCCGAACCCACCATTCGGCTCCCGCCTACGGCTAGAATCCGATGTCGAGTTCATTCATCGGCCTGGGGATGAACTACCTGCAGACGGCAATGACGCAGCAACACGGATCAGGAAGCGATCTGTCCTCGCATGGTTGAGACGTGGAGTGCTCGTGGCGACAGCCCTACTGGTGGTGTGCCTTCTGATCCCGGTCAGCTACGTCTGGGTCACTCCCCCACGCACGTCCTTTATGCTTCAGAATAACGGTCCGGTTGTGTATCAGTACGTCTCCCTCGACCATGTCAGCCGATACATGATCGCCTCCACAATCGCTCATGAAGATCAGTTACTGGGCGCACGCAAGGGCGCCTTCGATTACGACGATTTCAAGAATCGCATTCAAGCATTTGCTGATGGAGAAGCAGACCCTAGCGGTTCAACGATCCCCCAGCAGCTCGCCAAGAACATTTTCTTCTCGGCAGACCAAAACGCCGTCAGAAAAGGCCTAGAAGCCGTCGTCGCCACCGAGTTCAGCTATACCCTCAGCGATCAGCGGATCATGGAGCTCTACCTCAACTACGCTCAGTTTGGTCCCACAATTTATGGAATCTGCGCGGCCACGTGGTACTACTTCAACACGCCACCGTCGGCCATGACGGAGTATCAAGCCGCACAGCTCGCAGGAATATTGCCTTTCCCGGCCACCGTGGCGCGGGACGTCAACGGTGGCATCCGAGCAACCCCAGAAATTCTCCGGGAAGCTAACGAACGCGTCCCGTGGCTGATAGCCGGCCTCGGCGGCTGGGAAGCGGCTGTGGCTACCATTGGAATTCACGATTCAGCCTCTGACCATGCCTCCACTAGGGGCGCGTCTAACGGCTGCTCAACGATGCCGAAAGACGTCGCGAAACTCTTGGCAGGCAAATAACCGTTTCCGGAGAGAGCTCAATGTGTCAGGCAACTACGGTGATCATTGAGCTGACTTGAAGCCGCGACTTAGGAGCCGCTGGTCCAAGGCCAACGTGGAGCGGGCCACGAGCCGGACGGCATGACGCCGTTGGAAACCACACGCGATCCTGCTGCACCACGATCAGCAGACCGTCGTGGTTACCCATAGATGCGAAGGTACTCGAGCAATCGTAGAAATGGGGAATGGCTAACTCCTCGGACAGCACCCTTACGGTGTCCAAGACGTCTGCCACACCAAACCCCACTTCGCTGATCGACAGCATACGAGGACTATCGACGGCGGGATCACCATCCGTCATATCGGCGTCGCGAGCGATAAATTCAAGCACAATGTCCTCTGGACCGAAGAAGTATAGGGAACGCGACTTCCACTCATCCGATCCCAGAATTATTTCTGTTCCTTCCGCCGTCAGCAGCTCAACACGACGAGCAAGCCACTTGTGTGCAAGCTCAAATTCCTGTGGCAAGATTCCGAAGGCAAGGTGATGGGCACCTTCAAAGCTGTCCCCCGATGCCAGGGACAGCCGACTGAAACCTACCGTGACTTCCGCTCCCGAGGAGGTCACCTCAACAGGAAACTGCAAAACGTCGCGATAGAACCGGACCGCTTGTCCCAGGTCGCGGACCGTGAGGGATACGTTGAAGATTTTCATACTTACCAAGCCTTTTCTGTGAGGTTTCTTCTGCGTGATCATCTTTCGCGTCACATGATTCGTGAGCCGAGGCTTCCGACCATCAGGCTCTGGATCGATTCGTGAGGGCGCAAGGTTTTGGGAACTTGCCGTGACCGGTCTTCGCTGCGGTTTAGTTTGCGCAATAACCGCAACTTTCGGCGGTGCTCACCTGCCACCTCGGCTTCTGGCGCGGGGGCCACGCTAGGAACCCGATCGTCGGCTACTTCGCAATCGTCACAGATCAAAATGGCAGTCATGTTAGTCCTTGAACTCGAGGGGCGTTGCCACCATAGAACTAGCTAAAGCTAACTTGAGGTCAAGCTCGCGACATGCAAGCATGAGTCCATGACGACGTCGGAGTCCAAGAGCCTTCTGCCCATTGGAGAAATCGCGAGCAGAGCGGGGCTGTCGGTACCCACCATCCGGTACTACGAATCGCGAAATCTCATCACTTCGGAACGCACATCCGGTAATAAGCGGCTCTTTCGCCGCTACACCTTGCGACGGCTAGCCATCATCGCCGCGGGGCAAAGGGTCGGTCTCACACTGACAGAGATCGCTGAGGCACTCGCCGAGCTCCCTTCCGATCGGGCACCCAGCCAAGATCAATGGCACCAGCTGAGCACGCACTGGGCGCTCATGGTGGCGCGGCGAATCCGCCAGCTAGAAAAACTTCAAGGCTCACTCGACGAATGCATCGGCTGCGGCTGTCTCTCCCTCAAGAAATGCCACCTCTTCAATCCCCATGACGAAGCAGCCCTCGAAGGCCCCGGGTCACGCTGGATCAGAAAGAGCATGGAGTACGACGGCGAGAGCCCCAAGAGCTAATCGGAAGCTAAGTCTCTACTCTGCTCAGGTGACGACTTAGAGCTGCTCCGCCTTGGCGTCATAGCCAAACGGCAACAAGTCACCGGCGGAGACACTCACAAGGTCCTGGCCCGTTGTCATGATGACTCGGATCTTCGGGTAATGATCGGCAAGTATTTGCCGATCGCGTCCACAAGGATTCTTCACTCCTCGACCATGATTTCCCACGGCCACAATGTGTGTCAGCTCCGTTGCGCCGGCAGCACGCGCTGCACCCAACGCGACTAATTCCGCACAAGGGCCGCCCGTGAAATGAAAGAGATTTACGCCAGCAAACATGCGTCCATCTGCTGCCCTGACGGCCGCACCCATCGTGTGGATACCATCTTCGTTCGGGCCAGCGTCTGTCGTGGCATCGATAGTATTTCTCGCAAAATCCACCAACGCGTTTTCTATGTCGGACAAGGCTAGGGCCGAGGGCGGAAACAAATTCGTCATATCGCGATCATAGGTGCCAGTTCAATGCCCCATGAAATACGGCCGACACCTTGCAGGGCACATCATCCCCTACGGCCACGAACAGCTGCCACGGCCCCAGCAAATCGTTCGTTGAATTCGTCAAGCTCCTCCGCTTCGGCACCGGTAGCCACATAGTATCGCCGTTCCAACTCCGCGCCACCCCTCCGAAACCGCTCAAGGGCAGGGATGTCACTGATAATCACAAGAGGATTACTTGATACCAACTGCAGCTCGGCCCGTACCCCTACAGCCAGGCGTCCCCGATCGTCCGTGTCAATATTCGCGCGGAATCGGACGTGGCGCCGTCAAGGCAAACCTCCCAACGGCCCAACCTAGTAGCAAGACGTCGGCCCACCCATGGCGTCAGAACGACGTAGATGAACTCAGATACGGACCACAAGCGGTCGGCTGTCCGCACAAGGATCCTCCACCCGACAAAACACGCTCGGACCCATGTCATTTCAAACGTCATCCTCACGGCCTTGGGATGCTCGTAGGCGGAACCAGCTGCAGAACAGCAATGACAACTGATACTGACGGGCTAGTGTCATATCGACTTACGGTGATGTAGTGATCCATGTTGGGACTCGCGGGCTGTCGAAACCGGAAACGTTGGCTTGAATTTGATCCACGTTTGTCCGTTCCATAAGGGGCCACGATGAGGGT
Organism: Arthrobacter psychrolactophilus; assembly: GCF_003219795.1. Classification (GTDB taxonomy): domain Bacteria; phylum Actinomycetota; class Actinomycetes; order Actinomycetales; family Micrococcaceae; genus Specibacter; species Specibacter psychrolactophilus. The sequence goes on from NZ_QJVC01000020.1 coordinate 19,111, forward strand.
ACGAAATCGGACACGGTGCCAAGATCCAAGGAAACACACCACTCCCCTGCAGAATCATCCTTGGGCAGGACGCTTCACTGTTCCCCGACTGAAATTCTAGAAGAATGAACCCTGTTCACTTGCTGACCCTTTCTGTCGGCGTTTTCTGGTTGCTTCACGCCTCCCTGCGGGTTCACAGCAGGAAGGAGGCAAAGTACACCGCTTGGCTACTGCTGGCGGGCCTCCCTGTCATGGCAATCGCCTTTTCCTGGCGGGAATGGCTACTGAGGATCCTGACCATTCCGGATCCTCATCAGGACGAGTGGGCGGCGGGATGGTAGAGGCGATGCTCTTTGTTGAATGTGTCCTCCTGTGGGCCGTTGCGGGCTTGGCCGAGACTATTCTCCTCCTCATCACATCCTCGATGCGGGATCAATCCAGCACCAAAGATGCCGTGATTCTTGGCCGGTGCTAACGACATCGTCAGACCCGTTTCAACTTCCAACAGCGAGAAGATCACCGACTCCACATGTCCCACTTCTAAGGAACTTGGACACTCCTCTGATGGGAATTCCCTGCCAATGTGTGGAGCGCAACGATAAATATCATCCCCTAGTACCCGCAAGCCGAACCTCTGGACAGTCGCCGACCTGCTGGTGGTGTCAGCTTATCGGGCCCGGATCTGATGCCAAGCGAGCATGCGTATGCCTATCGTGCCATCCGTCAGCATGGTGCAACTGTTGACGCTTCACACCTTCCTCGGGGTATCCGCTCTTTTGGGCGACCCTGCATGAAGCAGGATTGTTAACGGAGTGTGCAAGCTCGAGTCTGTGGAAACCTGCACTTCCGAAGGCCCATGCAGATAATTCGTTTAGGGCCTTAGGTGCCACATTGGCGCCGCGGCCTTCAGGGAGAATCCAGTAAGAAAGTTCACCGGAACCGTTGTCCAGATCGATGCGTCGCAAACTGAACTGTCCAATCGCTTCCCCACCGCGAGTTATTGCCCAGCCTGCACCGGACTCGTCTTGCCAGCGGGCGGTCCAGTGAAGCACCCATTCCTGGGCGTCATCGATGGTCATGGTCTTTCCATGCCATTGCATGATTGCCGGGTCTTGGTAGGCCTGAACCAGTACCGGAACGTCAGTGAGGTCCCAGGGCCGGAGCACCAAATCATGGACTTCTAGGACGGGTTGTTTCCGCCGAGCAAAGTCGCCGGACGGTATTGCTGGCTCATTCAACTTCAGGATCGTCCAATCTCATCACTACAACATCATGACGGGGCATTCAGATGCTTAGTCGATAACAGCCGCGACGGCTTCAATTTCTACGACCTGGTTCGTGTAGCCCAGAACAGTGACGCCCATGAGGGTGCTGGGAACGTCGTGGTCACCGAATGCTGCACGAACCACTTCCCATGCTGCTACGAGGTCCGCCTGGTCTGAGGAAGCAACGAGGACCCGTGTACTGACGACGTTTTCCACGCTCGCGCCTGCGGCTTCCAGGGCAATGCGCATGTTCTCAACAGCTTTGGCAGCTTGTACCCGGTAGTCGCCGACCCCAGCAGTCGATCCATCCTGGTTCAACGGGCAAGACCCTGCCAAAAAAATGAGACGTGCATTGCTGGGAACGGTCGCTGCATAAGCATACTCAGCAACATCGGAGAGTTCTTCAGAGCGAATAAGTGTGACCAAAGACTGCCGCATACTTGTCCTCAATACTGAGTTGACGGTTAATTAAGTCCCACCATATCGAAGGAAACACGTGCCCAGAAACCAACTCTAACTGAGATGGATAATCGCTTCGTTTTTACGGCAAGCCACACCAGGGTGGTCCCGACAGGCACAACAGCAGCTTGGCAGAGTTCGGCTGGTAGGTTCGTTGCATGAGTATGTTCCGGCACGTCTGTGTAGCAATATTTCCTGTTGCTGTGGTGATAGCGTTTTTCATTGACGCGCCCCTGTGGATGAAACTTCTCGTTCTTGCCTGGACGGCGATCCCCGTGCTAGTTAGTGGCTATCGGTTGAAGAAGACAGCCAAAGTCGTCGCAGAATTGGTCGATCACACCTCGAACTCTCTCCCTGATCGAACGCTGCACGCCTTTAGAGAACACGTCTAGAGAGCAACCACCCGCATAAGTGGAACCACTGTCTGCCCTGAAATGACTCACCCGGTGCGCGAACTGGGTTTTGAGACCAGGGCAACCGACATGTCTAGTGAGCTCATGGCAATCCCAGCGGGGCACCCTACGATGCGCGCTGTGCGTGTTCGCCACTCCGTTCCAACCAGTCACCAGCGCCGTTTTGCATATACTTCGTCTTCGAACTCGACGAGGTGGCCACGTTCACACACCGAGCGCTCGGGCTGCCTTGCTGAACCTCTCCCACTCCAGCCTCAAGGTGGCTAGTTGCTCGCGACCCGGACCGGAGATGGAATAGACCTTGCGTGCAGGACCTGATGCTGCCGGCTCCCAGGTCGCGGAGATTGCTCCGTCTGCTTCAAGCTTCACGAGTGTCGGATACAACTGAGCTCCTTTGATGGGCTGAAGGCCAACCTTGACAAGCGCTTGCGAGACGCCATATCCGTGTCGGGGCTGACTTTCCAGCACGCTGAGGATCAGCATCGGCAGGGATGCCCGCTGCCAGCCTGCGAGACTCATCTTTGCCGCACCTCCGGGCGATGGCGCCAGCTCGTGTAAGCGGTGACCATGCCGCTCACAAAGAGGAAGATCATTGCGGGTGATCGCCAAGCGCCAAATGACTCGCTGAACGAAACGAGGACACACATCAGGAGAGGCACCGCCACCTGGAAAGAGCTGCTCCAACGCCACCGGCGAATGGCAGCGGGGTTATCGTCCATGGCCAAGGATCGCGCCAACACGACAGGGTGGCCGAACTCGGCATAGTAGCCACCTTCTCCCTCATCGATCCCGGCCCGCACACTCCGCTCGTGCTCTCGAGCGAGCTCCCCGGACAGTCCCTGGCTGCGCATCGCGCCGCGAAAGCGTCTGAGCCACTGGTCGTCTGCCCATGCGGCTCGAAGGGGGCGCCGAGGAACCAAACGGGCGACGAGCAGGACAAGAACGCCGGGCAGAGTCATTCCAATCATCAGCACCCAGAACGGGACTCCTGCAATCAGCAAATGGCCAGGCCCTACGGTCGCCGCGAACCAGATACACCCGGCCATAAAAGCCAGACCTCCAGCGCCGACCACAAGAGTCCATCCAGTCCTACCTGCGACGAAGAGCGTCCACGCGAGATTCGCCGCGATCGCCGCTCCCAGGATGCCGAACACTATGCACAATGGGCCGAGCTCGACATCCATCCGCCAGACACCGCGGGTCAGCATGACTAGCGCGCTGGAGACTCCTAAGAACGTGAGTGCGGTGCCGATAAAGTTCAGCCCCTGACGGGCGCCGCCACCCTCCGAAGCTGAGACGGCCTCCTCATTGGTGCCGAGGACGCGGACATCCTCTTCGGCAATCTCGCCTGGGTCGCCGAAGAGCGCATCGGCGGGGGTATCTGCCTCACGCAAAGCGGAGATTAACTCGCGTGTTCGGGCATCAATGGCCGCCGATGACACTTCCGGCTGAGATACCGCCACCATGTACCGAGTCGCCCACGGGCGGTCACGCTCGGGCCATTCGTCGATCAGATTCATGCAAACTCCAGTATCTAGGTATAGATTCTATCTAGATACTGTCTCAAATCCGATGCAGATGCAACACGGACATCACGTGCCCCGGAGCTGCGTCAGCGTTCCTAGCGCTACGATGCGACCATCGCGAATGATGCTGAGTCGGTCGGCTAGAGTTTCAATCTCGGCGAGAATAAGGCTGGGGAGCAGAACTGTTCCGCCTCGTCGCTGAGCATCGAGAATGAGCAGTTCCGCCTCTGAGGCGAGAACAGCCACCGCCGAAAATCGCCCGCGGGCAAAGTCCTCCGGAGACAACAAACCCGGCGTCTCCACATGGTGCAAGGTGGGGACGCCGGGGCGGAAGAAAAGGATGTGCCGATTAAGCCTCGAGTGCCGGGTTCTTCACGAGGAACAACTCACATTTGGCGTTGTAGTACTTCTTGGACTGTCCCAAATGTTCCATCCCGATCCGGCGGCACACGCTCTGCGAGGCCTCATTAGCGGGGTTGGTCACGGCAATAACGTGGGGAAGTCCGCCAGCAAAGGCATGTTCCAAAACTGCCTCGGCCGCCTCGGAAGCGAAACCATTGCCCCAATGGTCAGGATGGAAGTGCCAACCAATTTCCACGTCCTCGGACGCCTGCAAGGGCTCTTCTCCTGAGGCAGGAATGGGCTTGAGCAAGAGCGTGCCCACGGGCAGCCCGTCCTCTTGGCGTGTCACGGCCCAAACGCCGTGTACGGGATGGTCTAATTCTTGGAATCGACGTACTCGTGTTTCGGCCTCGGAACGGTGTTCCATGACGGCCGGTTCGTTGCCGATGAAGCGCTGCACCACCCAGCGAGAGTACAGATCGTAAACAAAATCGACGTCGGAATCTTGCCAGGGACGCAGCGTAAGGCGTTCGGTTTTAATCACTGAAGTCATCCGACCATTATGCACGGTTGCAGATTTCCGCCGTGGCCTGCCCCTAATTCGCGGGCGGCTTGCCGCGTAACAAAGGATCCAGCCCGCGGGCCTGCGCGGCATACACTCCACCAAATACTTGGCACAATGGGAGGTACTTTCCAAAAGCAAAAGGATCACCATGTCTAGCACGCCCCTCTTTGACGACGCCAACCTCAAGCGCATCGTCGCGAGCATCCTCGACAGTGACACACTGCCCGCGATCGTTCAGGCTGGCCACCCGGTTTTGCGTGCCCAGGCGCTGCCGTTCTCGGGCCAGCTCAGCCGGGAGGAGCTTACCGCGCTCATCGCCCTCATGACCGAGACCATGCGTGCCGCGCCCGGCGTCGGTTTGGCTGCGCCGCAGATCGGGATTCCCTTACAGTTGGCCGTTCTTGAGGACCAATACGAGGTCACCGAGGCCAATGCCCTAGCCCGAGCGCGCGAACCCCTCGAGCTCTTCGCCATCCTCAACCCCCGCTACACGCCGGTGGGCACGGAGCTGGCCTCGCATTACGAGGGTTGTCTGTCCATGTCGGGCTGGCAGGCGGTCGTGGATCGTCCCGCCTGCGTAGATTTGGCGTACGACGACGAATACGGCACCGCGCGGACCGCCAGGTTCTCGGGGTGGCAGGCAAGAATCGTCCAGCATGAGACCGATCATCTCTCCGGCACCTTATATATAGACAAGGCGCACACCAGGTCCCTCGCCAGCAATGTCAACTATGGCGATTTTTGGGCCAATCCGGACATTGCCGCCGCGAAGGCCGGGCTGAGTTTCTAGTCGCGACAAAGACTCCACGCTGCGGCTCAGCACTCGAACAAAAGCGCCGCTGCGGCAAACTAGGATTGAGGGTATGGAAATCACTGCCGTCAATGCCCTGTTGTGCCCTCATTGCGGACAGGGCTTTCACGCTCCGGAGCAGGGTGGCAGCTCCATGACCTGCCTTGCTGGCCATAGCTTTGACATTGCCCGTCAGGGCTATCTGAATCTATTGACAGGCTCCGGTACCAAGTTTGTCCCAGATTCGTCCGAGATGGTGGCGGCACGCGACTCCTTCCTCGACGCGGGCCACTACCAAAGACTGGCGGACGCCCTCGCCGAGAAGGTCACCGCTCATCTGAGACGTGGTAGTGAGGATGCCACGCTCATTGTCGATGCAGGCACGGGCACCGGCTGGTACCTCCAAGAAGTGCTGGCGGCAACAGCCAAAGCCGGGCAGAGCCCTGCCGCGGTGGGGATGGATATTTCTAAATTTGCGCTGCGCAGGGCGGCTCGTCGCAATCCTGATGCCGTCAACATTGTCTGGGACCTGTGGCGTGAGCTGCCGCTGGGAGCCAAGCTGGCCGACGTCGTGCTTGTCATCTTCGCCCCGCGTAACGCGAGCGAGTTTGCCCGCATACTCAAACCCGGCGGCACCTTGCTCATCGTGACGCCCCTCCCCCAGCACCTCGGCGAAATTGCCGCCGATGCTGGGTTGTTGGGCATTCAGGACGACAAGGAAGCGGCGCTGGTGCAGTCATTGGCCGAGGACTTCGAGCTCGTGGACAGTACCGAACTCCTGCTGCCCTTGGAACTCTCGCCCACCGATGTGGCCCACGTGGCGTTCATGGGCCCTGCAGGACATCATGCCAAGGCGGAGGACTTGGCGCAGCGCCTGACGCATCTGCCGCAGAAGACCCCGGCCACGGCCGCCTTTAGGATCTCCGCCTTCAGCCCACGCCGCAGCAGTTAGTCGTTCGTCACCGGTTCCAGCGGACTAGCGACATCCACCATGGCGCTCTGACGGGACTTTCCGTGCAGGTCCACGCGCAACCAGCGCAGGGCTACCTGGGTGATGGGACCGACCCCGAGCGCGAAGGCCGCGGTTCCGGCACCGACAACGCCGCCGAGGAAGAAGCCCACCACTACAACGCTCAGCTCGATGCCGGTGCGGATGAGCCAGACGGGGCGCCCCGTCACTCGCACCAGACCCGTCATGAGTCCGTCACGTGGGCCGGGGCCAAGTCCCGCTCCGATGTAGAGGGCCGTGGCGAAGGCTAGAAGGACCAGTCCGCCGGCAAAGGACGAGACCTGCAAAGCCAGGTGATTGGCCTGAGGGATCAAGGCCAATCCCAGATCGGCGAAGAGTCCGACCAGAATTGCGTTTGCCACCGTTCCCACACCGGGCATCTGCTTGAGCGGAATCCACAGCAATAAAACCACGCCGCTAATGATGATGGTGCATACCCCGAAGGAAATGCCCGTGGTGCGGGACAGCCCCTGCGAGAAGACATCCCACGGTGAGGCGCCGATGTTTCCGCGGATCATGAGAGCAATGGCGACACCGTAGAGGGCCAAGCCAAGAGTGAGTCGCAGCAGGCGTAAAGGCAGATTTTGAGTCGTCAAGAAGGAGCGCATGATCTAAGTGTTAGCGAAACTGGACTTATACAACAGGTCCAATTCAACTAATGTGGATTCATGAACTCTTTTGTGACCGGTCGGCGCTTGGCCCGTGAACTAGGCGAGTGGCGCAGCGGCGCCCCCGCCTACCGAGCCCTGGCCGAGCGCATCCGGGTGCTGCTCATGGACGGTCGACTCTCCAGTGGCGCTAGGCTCCCTGCAGAACGGGAGCTCAGTCAGGCCTTGGACCTGAGCCGCACCACCGTGGCGGCCGCGTACTCAAAATTGCGCGATGACGGCTATCTGGAAAGCGTGCGCGGCTCTGGCAGCACCCTGCAACTGCCTGGGCGGGAACGTGGCGAGCATTCCCTCCAACACAGTCTGGCGCTTGATTTCACCAAGGCCACCTCCCCTGCCTATCCCGGAATTCAGGCCGCCTACGCTGCCGCCGTGGAGGAACTGCCGAACTATCTCTCGCACGACGGTTTTGACCTGGTGGGTCTGCCCGATCTACGTGAAGCCATTGCACAAAGCTACCGAGACCGCGGATTGGCCACCTCGCCTGATCAAATCATGGTCACGATTGGCGCCCAAAACGCCTTGAACCTCATCACGCGCACCTTGTATTCGCCCGGGGAACGCATCCTCGTGGAGCAGCCCACCTATCCCCACGCTCTCGACACCTTCACGCAAGCCGGCGCCCGAGTGATTGCCTTCCCAGTGCGTCAAGACGGTGGCTGGGATTTGCCCGAGGCGCTGCTACAAATCCGGCGCGCCGCGCCAACCCTGGCGTATCTCATGCCCGATTTTCACAACCCCACGGGCATGAGCATGTCACTTCACGAGCGCGAATACCTCGCGGCTGCAGCGTCCAGGGAAGGCACGGTCCTTGTCGCCGATGAGACGACGGCGCTCCTGGACATCGATCGCGGTCAGATGCCGCCCATGGCCACCTTCTCCCCCAACATCATCAGCATTGGCTCCCTTGGCAAGATCGCGTGGGGTGGGCTGCGCATTGGGTGGATTCGTGGATCCCGGGAGGTGCTGGCTCAGCTCCTGCGGAACCGTCCCGCCGTCGATCTTGGCACGCCCATGATGGAACAACTTGTCGCCACGAAACTCATCCAGGACATGCCCTCCATGATGGCCAGTCGAAGTCTGGATCTGCGCCGCGGACGCGACACTGCCATCCGGCTCTTGAAGGAGTATGTGCCGCGATGGCAGGTGCAGGTTCCCGACGGCGGACTTTGCCTGTGGATCAACACCGAAACTGTCTCGAGCTCTGCGCTGGCCCTCGCGGCTAGGGCCGAGGGCATGGGGATCGTGCCCGGGCCCCGCTTTGGGATTGACGGCGCCTTTGAACGCTATCTGCGCCTGCCCTTCAGTTACAGCGAGGAGCAATTATCTGAGGGGATCCAGATTCTGGGGCGGATTGCCCACGGCGTCGGTTCCGACCCCCTGCGCATGCCCTTGCAAGCCGTCATCTAACCCGCATTTGCCGCGCGTGCGTAGTAGGCTCAAAGTTACAGAATTGAGCCTCAAGGGGGACGCAATGCTTGAATGGATTAATGACTTCGGCTGGATCATCTGGCTGACTGTTTTTCTGCTGCTGGCTGTCGCCGAGATGCTGACATTGAACCTGTACTTTATTCTCATGTCAGTAGGCGCACTGGCGGCGCTCGTGGCATTTTTGCTCCACGCCGAGCTGTGGTTGCAGATCGTCATTTTCTGCGTGGTGGCCCTAGCCACCACGGTTCTCATCAGACCCTTGGCACTGGCACATCTGCGACGCGGGCCGGCCGATCAGCTCTCCAACATTGACCGCCTCATCGGACACAACGCGGTGGTTCTTGAGAGCGTGAGCCTCAGCGGCGGCTTAGTGAAAATAGGTGGCGACATCTGGACCGCGCGCATCACCAGCGGAACCGAGCTGCCCGTAGGAGCGACCGTGGAGGTTGAGGCCATCGACGGTGCTACCGCTATCGTCGGCTACCCACAGACCCACACGTCCGCAGGACCCGCCGCAACCACGGCCTAAACTTCATGGCTGCTCCAGGTTCTTGACCCTGCCAGAGCAGCGACAACCGCATTCTTAACACAGAAAAGAGGGGATTTCATGGGAAACGGTGCCGGCACAGGCGTGTGGCTCTTCGTCATCTTGGTCTTACTAATATTTGTCGTGATTGTCCTTGTTCGATCCGTGCGCATCATTCCACAGGCTCGTGCGGGCGTGGTGGAACGCCTGGGTAAATACCAGCGCACCCTCAACCCCGGCCTGACGGTCCTCATTCCCTTTGTGGACCGGCTCCTGCCGTTGCTCGACTTGCGTGAGCAGGTTGTGTCCTTCCCGCCGCAGCCGGTCATTACCGAGGACAACCTCGTGGTCTCGATCGACACTGTGGTTTACTTCCAGGTGACAGATCCGCGTGCGGCAACGTACGAGATCGCGAACTACATTCAGGCAGTCGAGCAGCTGACCACCACGACCCTGCGTAACGTCGTGGGTGGTTTGAACCTCGAAGAGGCGCTGACCTCGCGTGATCAGATTAACGGTCAGCTCCGCGGCGTCTTGGATGAGGCCACGGGCCGCTGGGGTATCCGTGTCAGCCGCGTTGAACTCAAGGCCATTGACCCGCCCCTGTCGATCCAGGATTCCATGGAGAAGCAGATGCGCGCCGAGCGTGACCGCCGTGCGGCCATCCTCACCGCCGAAGGTACCAAGCAGTCGGCCATTTTGACCGCTGAAGGTGAACGCCAGTCCTCCATCTTGAAGGCGGAGGGTGATGCGAAGGCAGCCATTTTGCGCGCCGACGGTGAGTCCCAGGCGATTCAAAAGGTCTTCGACGCCATCCACAAGGGCAATCCCACGCAGAAGTTGCTGGCTTACCAGTACCTGCAGACGCTGCCCAAGATCGCCTCCGGCACTTCCAACAAGCTCTGGATCATCCCCAGTGAGGTGGGCGAGGCTCTGAAGGGTATCGGCAACGTTTTGGGGACCAGCACCCCAGACGCGGACGACGGCGTCAACCTCACCAAGGCGCCCTAACGGGACAGTTTTACACTCAGCACCACAGAGCGCGGCCAAGCACGTATAATGGGTGCTTGGCCGCGCGGCATTTTGCCCGGCCGCACTTTTCGTATTTTGTCTGAGCAGGAACAACTGCCGGCCCTGATGCGTTGAAACTAATGTCGAAAAACCTTCGGACGCCAGCGCTCGTCGCTTGCATTCTGGGTTTACACGCTTGCTCCATGAATGTCGTGGGGTAAGAGAACAACTTGAGGGAGAAGTCATGAGCGATCGCAGCCTACGTGGCATGCGCTTGGGCGCACAGAGCATGGAGACGGAATCCGGCGTTGAGCCGGCCCCCCGCCAGAGCGTCGAGTACCGTTGTGCCGACGGCGAGCAGGTCTTTGTCACTTTCTCGTCTGAAGCTGAAATCCCGGCCACCTGGATGTCCAAGACGGGTAAGGAGGCCCTGCTGGTCAACGGCGAGGCTCCCGACACCTCCAACGACAAGCCGATCCGTACCCACTGGGACATGCTCCTTGAGCGTCGCACCCTTCCGGAACTGGAAGTCATCTTGGCAGACCGCCTGACGATTCTGCGCGAACGCCGCGGCGAAAAGGTCTAAAGCCAGCGTTAACCAAAAAGGTGGGAACCCGTTCACGGGTTCCCACCTTTTTTGCGCCCTCACAGTGGGCTCGAAAAAACTACTTCTTGCGAGAGGTCAGCTTGTTCCAGCGAGCACTCAAGCCCCACTTGGTGACGTTGAGCATGGCTTCTTGGACAATGTTGCCGCTCATCTTGGAGGCGCCAAATTCACGCTCAACGAAGGTGATGGGAACCTCGACGACCTTGGCACCCATCTGCCAGACGCGCCACAGCATATCGACCTGGAAACCATAGCCAACGGACTCCACCTTGGCGAAGTCCAGTGCTTCGAGCGTTCCGCGACGAAATGCACGGTAGCCACCGGTCACATCGCGCACGGGAATGCCCAGCAACACGCGGGAGTAGAGGCTGCCGCACGTGGAGATCAGTTTGCGGTGCAGCGGCCAGTTAACCACTTTTCCACCCGGAACCCAGCGTGAACCAAGCACCAAGTCGGCGCCCTGTTCGATGGCGTCCAGCAAAAGGGGAAGCTGCTCGGGCTGATGTGAGCCGTCGGCATCCATTTCAACGAGAACGTCATAGCCTGCATCCAGGCCCCACGTGAATCCTGCCAGATAGGCAGCGCCCAAGCCTTCCTTGCCGGCACGGTGCAGAACATGCACCTGCGGGTCATTGGCGGCAAACTCATCGGCCCACTGGCCTGTTCCATCGGGGCTGTTGTCATCCGCGACGAGGACATCGGAATGAGGGACGGCCGCACGCAAGCGTGCCAGGGTCTTCGGCAGCGACTCAATCTCGTTGTACGTGGGAATAATCGTCAGGACACGCAACAATTGGTGCCTTTCCGTGATGAATGCGAATGGGAAGGCCTCGCGCCGCAACCGCTGGCGCCATCTGCTGGCAAGTCACTTACAACGGTTGGCTACAAAGGCCAAAACACTATTATAGGTGAGGTGTCTGAGGAAAAGATAAGTTCACGCGCCTTCGGACCAATTAAGTATGATACCTAGGGCACTAAAGCTAACTGTTTTCTACTGACGCGTGAACTTATCTCCGAGCGTCGGTTGGACAGTTTCCTGCACCGACCCGGATCCACCCCCATAGGGGTTCTCCGCTCCCCTAAAACTAATTGCCGACACGTCAGCTGTCAACACGGCCCTGAGCTGCAACGATACGCATCGTCCCAGTTCAAAGCCATGTTACCGACGAGGAATTTTCCTAGCTTGTGACCTCGAAAAAGTCTTCACTGGCATAAAGTTCTTGCCCCAGGTGGACGGTCTGGAGGCAGCGCGGATCGTTGTCGCCATCGAGCGCCGGAAGAAGTGGGGTCCGGGCGCGAGGATCCGTTGACCAGGACTGTACACGCTCATCGGCGACCTGAACCATGAGCTGTTCCACATCCCAGACCGCGAAACTCGCTGGGGCTCCGGCGCCGAGCTGGCCATGGAACGGGTTTTCCGATTTGGCGGCACGCCAACCAGCACGGGTATGCCCGATGAACGCGGCGCGCGCAGAGACGCGCGAACTTGCCTCGTGGTGATTCAACGCGGCACGCACACTGGCCCAGGGGTTCAACGGGGTGACGGGGGCGTCGGAGCCAAAGAAGGCCGGGATGCCTGCACCGTAGAAGCGGGCCAGGGGGTTGAGTTGCAGTGCTCGTTCGACACCCAGACGCTGCGCATACATGCCGTCGGTACCACCCCAGGCCGCGTCAAAGGCGGGCTGCACCGAAACGCCGACGGCGTGGTGAGCCAAAGCGGCGAGGGCAGCATCGTCGACCATCTCCGCGTGTTCCAGGCGATGCCCGGCAGCTCGGATCTTATCGATGCCCACCATGGTGGTGGCCAGCTCGAGTCCAGCAATAGCGATATCCATGCCGCCGTCGCCGATGACGTGGAAGCCACCGGTCAGTCCCAGCTCGGATGTGGCGGCAAAGTGGCGCGCCACCTGATCGACCGTCAGCTGAGCCTGGCCGTAGCTGTCCGGCGCATCGGCGTAGGGCTGGCGCAACAAGGCCGAACGTGAGCCGATAGATCCGTCAATGTTGATGTCTCCGGCTAAGCCCAGCACATCAACGCCCAGATCTGCGAGGTAGGCAACCACCTGGCGAGCTTCGTCCACGCTCGAGACCAGCTGGCCCCAGTAGGGCAGCACCTCCGGAAGCGTGGCTCCCAGGCTCATGAGTGAGGCGAGATCGTCGCCCGAGCCCACATGCGGTGCGCTCATCTCGGCCAGGGCCACATAGCCGTTGGCCGCGGCATGCGACAGGGCGCTGGTTTGCAATTGAGCACGGCGTTCTGGGCTGAGCGTCCGGGCGGCGTCACGGGCCGTGGTGTGGGCCTTGCCGCTGACCAGGCCAGCACCATCCCAGCCGGGCAGTGAAGCAAGTCCGTGCTGCTGGGCGAGGCTGGCCGAGACGAGTCCGGAGTGCACATCGACCCGGGCCAGATATACCTCGCGCCCGCCAGAGGCACGCTCCAGCTCGTCAGCGCTCGGGAGCCTGGCGTCGGCCCACAGCGCGTTGTCCCACCCGTGCCCCAGGACGAAGCTTGCTGCCGGCAGGGCGCTGGCGGCAGCAGCTACGAGATCCAAAACCTCGGTGGCCGAGGCTGCCTGGCTCAGATCAACGGATTCCAAGGCCAGGCCAGTTTCGGTGATGTGCACATGCGAGTCGACAAAGCCCGGCGCCACCAAGGCGCCACGGAGGTCAACCTCACGCATGCGTGAATCAAGGAGCGAGGTGGCGGCATGTTCGGAGCCCACCCAGGCAACAACATCGCCATCCACGAGCATGGCCGTGGCGAAGGGGTCGGCGGCGCTGTAGACGGAACCGTTGCGGTACATGGTTAATGACATGGGAAGAGTCAGTCCTTTCAACAAAAACATTCACAAAATCTTGCTTCACACAGGTTGGACCGGCAGCGTTTAGTCCACGATGGCCGTGTACGACACAACCCCGCGGCGCACCAGTTCCACGGCCTTGCGGCACCCGGCAGAAAAGTCGGAGGGCAGCGAGGGAACCTGGGAGAGTTGCCCCAGCAGATCAATGACCTGCTTGGTCCACCGCACAAAGTCCCCGGCGGCTAGATCGGTGCCATGCAGCGCGTCCTGCAGGCTCCGGCCCTTGGCCCATTTGTACATGGGCCAGATGAGCCCAAGCTCCGGCTCGCTGGTTAAGGGCAGCTTGTGGGCCTCCTCGGCGTCCTGCAGCTTTGACCACAGCATCACAACATCCTCAACCGACTGTTCCAGGCTGATGCTGGGCATGCGGGGCCGGGTAATCTCCGCGTCTCGCTTGGATTGGAACACGAGCGCCGTCACGAAGGCGGCCAGCTCGGGGGCATCCAAATCAGAGAATGCCCCTTGGCGCAGGGCCAGAGCAATCAAGAGATCCTTTTCGCCATAAACTCGGCGCAGGCGCTGGCCGTCGTCGCTGGGACGCAAGTTCCCCGAGTCGTCCGCCACGACAAAGCCGTAACTCGCCAGCAGGTCGATGACCCGGTCAAAGGTCCGTGCAATGGTATTGGTACGGGACTGAATGGCTCGAACAATCCCGTCCGTCTCCTTGCGCAACTTCCACCAGCGCTCGGACCAGCGCGCGTGGTCTTCCCGCTCACTGCAGCCGTGGCAAGGGTGCGCCCGCAAATTCCGGCGCAGCGTCGCAATGGCCTCATTCTCGGCCTCTGCATTGGCAAAACCAAAGGCGGCCGATCGGCTTGGCAGGCGCTGTCCTGGTTCGGCCAATTTTGCCTCGACCGCTGCCAGGAGATTGCGCTTGTCCTTAGGCACCTTCGCATTAAAGCCCTTGGGCACCCGCACCTGGGCCAGCGCCTCGACGGGGCCGCTGAGATCTTGCACATTGAGCCGGCGCAATTCCTTGTCCATGCAGAGGATGGCCGGTCGGGGCATGCGGGCGTGCGGATCGGACTCAAGCACGACGGCGTGACCGGCATTCCGGCCACCCTGGACCATAATCACGTCTCCCGGACGGAGACTGGCAACGGAGGCTGCCACGGCGTCGAGGCGTTGTTTGGCCTTGGACTTGGAAGCCCCCGATTCATGATCGGAAAGTTCCCGGCGCAGCTTGGCATACTCGTTAAAGTCGCCGAGGTGGCACGTCATGGACTTCTCATATCCGGCCAGCGACTCCTCCCTCGAGCGCACCTGACGTGCCAGGTCCACGACGGAACGGTCCGCCTGGAACTGGGCAAAGGAGGATTCAAGAATCTCGCGCGTCCTGGCCCGGCCAAACTGCGCCACGAGGTTGATGCTCATGTTGTAGGTAGGGCGGAAGCTCGAGTTCAGCGGGTAGGTGCGTTTGGACGCCAAACCACCCACTGCAGCGGGGTCAGTTCCCGGCTGCCACAGCACGACGGCGTGGCCCTCCACATCGATGCCGCGCCGACCTGCGCGTCCGGTCAGCTGGGTGTACTCCCCCGCGGTGATGCCCACATGAGCCTCCCCGTTGTACTTTTCCAGCTTCTCTAGGATGACGGTACGGGCAGGCATATTAATGCCAAGGGCGAGCGTCTCCGTGGCAAAGACGGCACGGACCAGGCCGTCGACAAAGAGGTCCTCGACGACTTCCTTGAAACTGGGCAGCATTCCGGCGTGGTGGGCAGCCAGCCCGCGCAGGAGCCCATCGCGCCAGCCCCAGAAGCCGAGAACCTCACGGTCGGAATCGGGCAGTTCGGCACAGGCCGTATCAACCCGGTAAGCAATTTCGGTCTGCTCGGCCGGGCTCGTGAGCCATAATCCGGCCGCGGCGCACTGCTGGACGGCGGCATCACAGGCCGCTCGGGAAAAGATAAACGTGATGGCGGGCAGAAGATTTTGGCTATCGAGGGCTCGGATGACCTGCGGCCGTGAGGCTGCCTTGACCCATCCCGGGTTCCCGCCTTGATACCCACCCCGTGAACCACCGCGCTCGTCGTGGGCGGTGTTCTGGTAGCCGCGTCCACGGGAACCACCCCCACCACGACGCCCATGGCTGTTGCCGCGACCGATTGTGACCGACTCGCTGCGGGCCAGTTTCAAGAGTTCTGGGTTGATCTTAAGGGCCTTGGATGAGGCCGTGTCAAAGGAGACATTCTCGGCAAAGAGGTCCACGAGATCCCGCCGCACCATGACGTGCTGCGAGAGCGGCACTGGACGGTGCTCGGAAACAATCACGGCCGTGTCGCCCCGTACCGTGCCGAGCCAGGCACCGAACTCTTCCGCATTGGAGACCGTGGCGCTGAGTGAGATGACGGCGACCTCACTGGGCAGGTGAATGATGACCTCTTCCCAGACGGCGCCGCGGAAACGGTCAGCAAGGTAGTGCACCTCGTCCATGACGACATAGGCCAGCCCAGCCAAGGTGTGGGAATCGGCGTACAACATATTGCGCAGGACCTCGGTGGTCATCACGACAATGGGCGCCTCGGAGTTAATGCTGGTATCGCCCGTCAGCAGGCCGACGTTCTCCGCGCCATATCTCTCGCTAAGTTCCTGAAACTTTTGGTTACTCAGGGCCTTGATGGGCGTGGTGTAGAACGCCTTGTTGCCGCGTTTCATGGCTAGATACACGGCGAATTCGCCCACGATGGTCTTACCGGCACCGGTCGGAGCAGCAACTAAAACACCGCGGCCGGCCTCAACGGCCCGGCACGCGGTGTCTTGAAATTCATCTAACGCAAAAGCTAAGGATGTCTTGAAATCGGACAAATCACTTCCACGATCAGCAACCCGGGCCTTCGCGGCCAGGTAGCGTTCGGAAGGGGTGAGCATTTCAGAGGCAGACATACCTCCAGCCTACGTTAGATCAGAGGATCTCCAGGTCCTTTGAGGGCGTGGCCACATCGGCTAGCACCTCGGATTCCTTGAGTTTTTTAGCATCCTTACGATCCCGACGTTTGTCATTGAGAATGCAGAGCCCGATCGCACCAAAGTACAAGATCAACAACGGTGCGCCGAGGAAGAACATACTCATAACGTCCGAACCCGGTGCCGCCATCGCCGAAACGATCGTGACGCCAAGAATGGTAAACCGCCAGGCCTTCAGATACGTTTTGCCGCGCACAATGCCAACGGCATTCAGGGCGAAGAGCAAGACGGGTACCAGGAAGGCCGCACCCATAAACAACATGAGCTGCATGGCGAACTGCAGGTATTCAAGGGCCGTAATGATATTGGCCGATTCACTACCCGAGGGGGTAAATGAGGTCAGCGCCTTGACGATATTGGGCCAGACGACCCAGCCGGCGTAAATCCCGGCGAGGAACAAGGGAACTGAGGCAAACATATAGCCCAGCGAATAACGCCGTTCCTTCTTGGTCAGGCCAGGAGTGATAAATGCCCACAACTGGTAGATCCAGACCGGCGAGGCAATGATCAGACCCAAGATCAAGGTGATCTGAATCTTCAAGTCAAAGGACGTCGTGACACCTTGAAAGTTCAAGGTGGCCACAATATTGCGTTCCTGACTGATATCGCGAAGCGGCTGAGTCAAGGCATAGAGCAGCGGATCATAAATGATCCAGCCGAGAATCACGCCAGGAATCATGGCCAGGGCACTCTTGAAAAGCCGGTTCCGAGCTTCAATCAAGTGTTCCTTCAGTGGCATACGCCCTTCAGGATTGGCTTTACGGCCTTTTGTAGCACCCACCGGATCTGCGACCTTTTCTATGACTGAGCGCCGGTACCGGTTCCGGTACCCTCGCCCGAGGCATTGCCCTGTGTCGGGTTGTTGACGATCTTGCCCTCGAAGGGAACATCGCTGGCGGCCGGAGCTGCTGATGCATTCGGGGCGGCGGACGGAGTCTCGTCCTTGCCGTCGTTCTTCATTTCCTTGACCTCGGACTTGATAATCCGCATGGACTGGCCCAGGCTACGAGCCATGCCGGGCAGTTTCGGTGCTGCAAAGAGCAACAGAACAACGATGATGATGATGGTGATAGCCCAGGGGCTCTCAAAAAGTCTTCCCACGGTAACGCCTTTCCTTTTTGGTTCATCCTACGTCTTGTAATGCTTCGATGTCGCGCAAGGATTGGAGCTGTCCGCGTTCTTTCCTGCGGGCGACGCGCCGTTGGAGTCGGGCGAAACGCCGTTCCTCCTTGGCAGCTAGGTAATCATCCTTCATTTCTTCAGGTGTTGCAAAAATCGCACTTCCGGGAACAACTGTCCGCGGTTCTGTGACGTGCTCCACTCTGGCACGTTCTAGGCTTTGCTCCCAATAAGCTTCGCGCTCAGCCGAAACGTCACTGAAAGTGCGAGCCGTTGCGCTCACACCACGCCAGATGCGCCACCCGAGAAATAGCATGAAAAGGAGGGACAACGCAATGAGCGCAATCCAGATAATAATCCATGACCACCAAGGCATTTTTTGAGTCTATCCGTCCGAGCTGAGAACTACCGGGGTGATTTCGCCCACAGCGTCACAGCTGTCCACGGCACGCAGGAGCCAGGCCGCGCACGCATCCCGCAGCTGTTGCGGCCCAGCGACCCAGGCCGTCCCACCCAACCGCGCCATAAGCGGGCCGATAGTGACAGGATCGCCCACGAGCAGGCTCAATCCGACGAGGCCCTCTGCGACATTGAACAGCTGGGCGTTGTAGGCCGGGGCCAGCCGCAGGGCCGTGGTGGGTTCGGCCACAAGCTGGACGCTGACGTCGTCGCTGCCGGGATCATAGACGCTGCTATGGGGCTGCCACTGGCCGAGGGAGGCGTCGAGATTTTCCCGAGGTCCGGCGTCGGAGAGGTCTTTGATGTGATCCACCCGAAAGCTGCGCATTTCTCCTGCCTTGCGGCACCAGGCCCGAACATACCAGGCCGCATCCACCGAGAAGAGTTTCCGAGGTTCGATGATGCGTTCGCTGAGCTCGTCTCGGGAGCGCACCAGGTAGGTGATGGCGCAGGCGTTCCCATGCATGATGGCGTCCTGCAGGGCCGAGATCGTGCCCATAAGCTGTTCAGAGAAAAGTTCAAGCCCGACGGCGTCGGCCAGCCAGGCGTCCTCCCTCGCCACCCGCGTCAGCGCGGAGATGGCGTGATCCAAGGCGATGGCCTGCTCCGTGCCGGGAATGGCGTTCAGTGCCCGTAGGCCGATCAAAACCGAGCTGGCTTCCTCCTGGGTTAGACGCAGCGGGCTCGCAAGCGTCTCGGCGTCGCGAATGAAGACCTGGCCGGACTCGGTCGTGACGTCCATGAGATCGCCGTGATAATAGCCAGGCAGGCCCGTGACATTAAGGGTGTCCTTGTCCTTTGCCCATTCCGTGGCCGTGATGCCGAATTCAGCCATGACCTCAGCCTCGTCGACGCCCGGGTTACTGACCAGATACGGCACCATTGACAACAGCCGGATGAGTCGATCTCGGGTATCGCGCTTCTTTGCGGCCGGGGCGGCGAGCTTGCTCGTCCAGTCCAGGTCCTCGCGCAACGGGGCTACGGCCGCGGCGGCAGCCCGGCGCAGTTGCCCGGCGACGGCGTCGCGGAGTTCGGCAGGCTCCAGAACGAGGGCCGCGGCACCCAAGGCGGCGACGTCGTCGGCCATCAATTCCGCTTCACGGTAGTGCAACTGAAGCACATCCCAGCCGGGACGCTGCCAGGTGGGCAACGTGATGATTTCGGAACCGCCACGACTCCGCAAGGCATAGGCAGACTTTTCCGGCACCGCAATCAGGGCGGTGAGTTGCTTCCCGGTTCCCAAGCTTTGGAGAATCTCGGCGATCGCGAAGGACTCAGGCCGGGTGAAGCTGTCGTCGCCGTGAAGTTGCACGGCAGAGGTGATACGGGAGAGCCGATAGTTCCGTTCCAGGGACTTGTCCAAGTCAATGGCCGCGAGGTACCACTGCCCGTACTTGTTGCCCAGGCCCAGGGGCTGAACGCGACGTTGCGTGCTCTCCGTAGCTCCCGAGGCGCGATAGGAGAAGGAAACACGGTGGTGTCCGCGCAAGGCGGTCCACAAGGTCTCGAAGGCGGGCTCGGCAGTTCGGATCCGTGACTGGGCCGTGGTTTCATCCTCGTACCAACCGGTGCCGCTCCGAGCGGCGATCTTGCGCAGGGCCGACTGTGCGGCGGCGCCTAGGGAGGCTTCGGCCCACAGATTTGCGGCGATCGAGACCAGGGTCATGGCCGATTCATCGAGGCGAATTTCGGGAACGCGGTAGTCCACGGGGTCGATCCGATACAAGACTTGTTCCTGAGCGTCGTCGCCCTGGACCTCGGATTGGCGAATCGGGATCCCCAGCTCGAGCAGGGTCTTTTTATCGCGCTCAAACATGCGCTCAAAGGCGGGCAAGATCTTGGCTTCCTCGGCGGCCGTGGCGGCAACGGGGGTGTAACCATTGATGTTCTCCCGAAGATAACCCTTGCTGCGCCCCAGACGGGTTCCCAGCAGGGCGATGACGAGGTTCAAAAGGCGTTCGGTGGCATCAATTTTTGTGGACACCCTGCCACAGTACCGGCACTGAGTGCGTGTTACCGACCCAGCAACGCCTGACCTTAAACAATCGAACCCGCCTCGAGTGCTGACAGGCTGCGTGTGTGACGCGCCGGCAAGCACCCGAAACGGGTTCGTTGACAAAGAAAAACCAGGTATTAGCGGACTGCTACGAGGTCCACGACGAAGATCAAGGCCTCGTTCGGGCCGATGGCTCCACCGGCGCCACGTGAGCCGTAAGCCAGCTCGGAGGGGATTTCAAGGCGACGACGGCCGCCGACCTTCATGCCCAGGAGGCCCTGGTCCCAGCCCTGGATAACCTGGCCGATGCCGGCCTTGAAGTCCAGCGGGGTGCCGCGGCCCCAGGAAGAATCAAATTCTTCGCCGGTGGAGAAGGCGACGCCCACGTAGTGGGTCGAGACCGTGCTGCCACGGACTACCTCGGTGCCGGTACCTTCGATGAGGTCCTCGATAACGAGTTCGGTGGGAACTGCGTGTGCCGGGAAATCAATTTCCGGCTTGGTGCGATCAAAGTTACGCGCGCCAAATGACATGGTGCTCCTTAGTGCTGAAATGAATTTTTTACTTACTGGACACCAAGGATATCAACAACGAAGACGAGATCTCCCTTGGCATCGCCCTGTCCTGCATCACCGTACGCCTGAGCCGCGGGGATCACGAGCAGTACGCGAGAGCCGACGGTCTTACCCGTCAGGCCCTTGGTCCAGCCCTCAATGACCTGATTCAGGGAGAAGGTGGCGGGGGTTCCCTTGGTGTAGCTGGAGTCAAAGACCTTGCCGCCGACCAGGTTGGCGCCCACGTAGTTGGCAACGATCGTGTCGGTGGCCTTGAGAGCCACGCCCTTGCCCGTGATCAGATCCTGAGAGACAAGTTCGGTGGGAGCTTTGGCATCGCCCATGGTGATGACGGGGGTGCCCTTGTCATCGACCTTGACGGTGGGCAGGCCGGCCGGAGGGGTGACGGTGTCACCCTCGGGGGCACTCAAGGGAGCCACAACATCCTTGACGCCGGTGACGAGGAAAATGCTCAATTCAGCGGGAATCGCAGCGGAGGACGGAGCAGCGGTCGATCCCTCAACAGCGGCAGTTCCGGGAATGCCGTAGGCGAGGTACGAGCCCACCTTGGCGCTGAGGAAGGTCGTGTAGACCATGGGGAACTGGGTCTTGAAGTTGTCATCCAACGTAATGTTGTTGTTCTGTTCCTTCGTGAAGGTCTCGCCCGAAACCGTTCCATCTTCAGCATTCAAGGCCACCTGCTGGAAAGACACGATCTGTCCGGCCTTGATCTGTGCACCGTCACCCGGGGTGAGAACCTTCATGGACTCCGCCGTAATGGCCAGCGGCTTATCGAAGGTGACCGTGGGAGCCTTAGCCTTCCCCTGATCCGCTACCTTGACCGAGGCCAGAGCTTCAGCATTGGACGGCGGAATCGAAACGGACGCGGAAGACGTAGCGGCGGTGTCGCCTGCTTCTTGTGAACAAGCGCTCACAAGAAGCAAGAGGGGAAGTAGCAGGACAAGTAGTCGGCGCACTGAAACACTTTCGTTGGCGGATAGGTGAGGGAAATATGTGGCCGGCAACAAACGTGAGAATGCCGCGAGCCGCATCCAGCCTAGCTGCTGAAACTGTGCGAACGCTGTTGATTTGAAATGGAGCGTCAGTAACTGGGCCGCAACGAGGCGATGAGCTCCGCGACACGATCGTCCTGGTTCTTGAACGGATCCTTACAGAGAATCGTCTGGTGCGAACGATCATTGAGCTTCAGATGCACCCAATCCACCGTGTAGTCGCGCCCCGCGTCGCGGGCAGCCGTGACGAATTGCCCGCGAAGATGAGCGCGCGTAGTCTCCGGTGCGGTGCGCGCCGCAACGGCAATCTCCTCGTTGGTGACGATCTTGGCGGCGGAGCCACGGCGTTCGAGCATATTAAAGAGCCCACGCTCGGGAGAAATATCGTGATAGCGCAAATCAAGCTGCGCTACCTCAGGTGAGCTGAGCGCCAGGTTGTGGCGTTGGGCGTAGGCGCCGAGAAGCTTGCCCTTGATGGCCCAGTCGATCTCGGTGTCGATGCTCGAGTAGTTTTCGCTTTCCACGGCATCCAAGGTGCGTTCCCACAGATCCAGGATCTGCGGCACACGATCGTGGTGAGCGCCGTTGGCGCGCACAAAATTGCTGACCTTTTCCAGATAATGGCGCTGAATCTCGATGGCCGTCATGGAGCGGCCATCGGCCATCTTGACCTCATGCTTGCCCGTGATGTCGTGGGAAATTTCCCGGATGCTGCGAATCGGGTTTTCCAGGCGCATTTCGGCCATGATCGTCCCGGCCTCGATCATGCGCAGGATTAAATCGACGCTGCCCACCTTGAGCATTGTGGTGGTTTCGGACATATTCGAGTCGCCGACAATGACGTGGAGGCGCCGGTACAGCTCGGCATCGGCATGCGGTTCATCGCGGGTGTTGATGATGGGCCGTGAGCGGGTGGTGGCCGATGAGGTGCCTTCCCAGATATGGTCGGCACGCTGCGAGAAGGCATATTTGCCTCCTTGCTGGGCCGGGAGCACGCGTCCGGCGCCAGAGATGAGCTGACGCGTCACGAGGAAGGGGATGAGGATGTCCGCGAGACGGTTGAACTCGCCCTTGCGGGTGATCATATAGTTCTCGTGGCTGCCGTAGGAGTTCCCGGCGGAGTCAACGTTGTTCTTGAACAGGAAAATCTGCCCGTCATAGCCTTCAGCGTGCAGCTGCTTCTGCGCCTCCTGGACGAGCTCGTGCAAGATCAACTCACCCGAACGGTCGTGGGCGACGAGCTGGGCGATGCCATCGCATTCCGCGGTTGCGTACTCGGGATGAGAACCCACATCGAGGTAGAGACGCGAGCCGTTGGGCAGGAACACATTGGAGGATCTGCCCCAGCTGACGACCTTTCGGAAGAGGTATCTGGCCACTTCCTCAGGAGACAAGGGCCGTGAGCCGGGGGCCGAAAACGTTACGCCAAACTCAGTTTCAATGCCAAAGATCCGCCGGTCCACGAGTTAGTTCTCCTCAGTTTGTTTCACAAAAAATCATCAATGTTCTAGGGCTCCTACTGTGCCAGAAGTTCTGCAACGTCCTCGTCGCTCAGTCTCCGGAAGGCACGGTGTGAGCCATGCACGCGCGTCACCTTGCGATCCAAGATGGCCACCTCCAACAGCGCGGCGGTTAGTGGCTCCTGCGGCGACGCAGACGCCGCGTCCTGGCGTGGTGCTTCCAACGCGGCCACAGCCCAGCGTAGTGCCTGACCCAACTCCGCTCCTGAGCCCCACAGCCTATCTAAGACGGCCTGCACCAGATCGGCCTTACCGCCCATGGCTAAGAATCCGGCCTCATCGGCAATTGAGCCATCAAAGTTCAGCCGGAAGATCCTGTCGGCGGACTCCCCCTCCCCCACCTCGGCGACGGCAAGTTCAACTTCGAACGGCTTTTGTTCAGCGGTAAAGACGGTGCCAAGGCTTTGGGCGTACACGCTGGCCAAACCCCGGGCTGTGACGTCGACGCGATCGTAGGAGTAGCCCCGGACATCGGCGTACCGCACGCCTGCCTGGCGCAGGCTTTCAAATTCGTTGTATTTCCCCACTGCGGCAAAGGCGATGCGGTCATAAATCTCGCCAATCTTATGCAGCGTGGGTGAGGGGTTCTCGGCGACCAGGGCAATCCCGTCACGATAGCTCAACACCACGACGGATCTTCCCCGCGCAATACCTTTTCGGGCGAAGTCCGCCCGGTCCTTCATGAGCTGTTCGGGAGAAACGTAAAATTGCTGTCCCATGACTAAGCCTCCCTGCGCTCAAGCGTCCGACGCGTCACAATCGTTTCCACAACGGCAGCCAGCGCCTCGGGCGTGACCCGGGTGGCGCCGTCGTTCGTCACGCGATAGACAACAGGCCATAACTGGCGTACCAGATCGGGCCCGCCCGTGGCGGAGTCGTCGTCGGAGGCGTCAATCAGGGACTCCACGGCCACCGCCAGCGCCTCATCGGCGGACAGCTCCGGACGCCACAACTTTTTCAGGGCGCCCCGGGCAAACACGGCGCCCGAGCCAACACTGTGGTGCTCGAGTTCCTCGTACCGCCCACCCGTGACGTCGTAGGAAAACAGCCGACCGGCACTATCTCCGGGCTCAATTCCGGCAAAAAGCGGTACCACCGCCAGGCCCTGCAAGGCCATGGGGAGGTTGGCCCGGATCATGGCGCCGAGCCGGTTGGCCTTACCCTCGAGGCTCAGGAGGGTTCCTTCAATTTTTTCGTAGTGCTCAAGTTCCACCTGGAATAGGCGCACAATATCGATCGCCAGACCGGCCGTCCCGGCAATACCCAACACGGAGTAACGATCGGCGGGGTAGACCTTTTCAATGCGCCGATTGGCGATCATGGAACCCATGGTCGCGCGCCGATCCCCGGCCATCATCACGCCGCCGGCAAACGTCAGCGCCACGATCGTGGTGCCGTGCGGGGTTGCGGGCATAGTCCCTACGGGGAGGTTTTGCCCGTACGGCAAGAGGTCAGGATGGCTGCGGCTCACGTAGTCAAAGAACGACGACGAGGAACCCGCAGCTACCAGCGCCGGAAAGTCACCACCGGAGGACCCCATGGTGAGCTACTGTCCACCCTTTTGGACGAAACCTCGAACGAATTCCTCGGCATTGACTTCCAAGACGCCGTCGATCTCATCTAAGAGGTCGTCGATCCCGGAGGTGTCGGCCTGCGCTGCGGCAGGGGTCGGCGTTGGCAAAGGCAATTCTTCAACGTGCTCCTCCTGTGTGCTAGCGGAGACGTTCTTTTGTTCCTGTGAAGCCATGATGCATCCTTCTTAGCGTGGTTCCCAGATACCTACACCGGTACCTGTTCCCATCCTGCCACGGACGCAGCGAGAATGCGTCAGGTGGCAGGATGGTGTTCACGTTTTGACAGGGTGCACCGGTACACCTAGGAGGCGTCCAGAACCTGATCGACCACCTTGGCCAGGTCCGGTGCGGCTGACCCTTGAGCGTCGCCGCCGATCTGCACGACCGAAATGAGCAGGCTGCCTTGCCGTGCTTCCACCGTGATGGTGCTGTTCGTGACGTCCCCAGGCAGGAGTTGGCTGACGAGCATGGCGTTTTCCGCCTCGGCGGCCGTGTCCACGCTCAAAGGCTTGAGCGTCGTATCGATGGACTGCCCGGCAATCTCGACCGTGAACGACTCGCACGCGTTGCGCTTATCCGCCACCGTCGTGAGCTTCTCGTCCAAGACCTTGACATCGGCCGACAACAAGGTGACTACGGTGGTCGCGCCGCTAGCGGAATCTGCAGGCCAGCTCCCGGCGGCATAAACACTGCCCTCGGGCAATTGCGCGTTGCTGCTGGCGAAGGTCTTGCACTCTTCTGGGGTGATCTTCATACCGGCCAGCAGCGACTTCTGCATTTCGGCGCCCTGAGCAAGATCGGCAGCCGGGAGAAGTGTCAGCGCTGCTCCGCCGCTGTCCTTCAGGCCCGCCAGGATCGCGGTCAGCTCCGCCTCGGTGAATTGCTTATCGCTGACTGCCTCCGGCTTCTTCTCCTCCGTGGCCGGAGCATCGCCGGCGACGGTTTGTGAGGCACCAGCCTTCTCCGTCTGCGGCGCATCCCCCGTGGACGCCGTGCTGCCGCAGGCCGAAAGGGCCAGAACGGCGACGGCCGCTGCGGAGATGACCATGGCGGGCCGCGATACCTTATTATGACGCTGCAGTGCTGTTCCGAATGAGATCATTTTAGTTTCCCCATCAAATAGTCGAAATGCCAATATATAGCCATGTCGTCCAGCAACGCCAGAAATTTCCATCCGTGGCGGGGAACTAATTTCCTTTAGTGATGGCCCGCGAGGAGTTTCTCGAGGAAGTCCTGCACATCCGGATTGCGATCGAACAGCTCAGCCGTCAAGGCGGCCGTCCCCCGGAGAGGCTCCTTCGTGGAGACCCGTTGGAGCCGGCGCAATTGCGGCAACTCAAAGATGACCGAGTCCCAGCTCGCACCCACAACATGAGAGCCAAATTCCTGGATGCAGCGGCCCCGGAAATAGGCGCGCGTATCCCGAGGCGGCTGTTCCACGGCGGCCGCGATGGACTCATCACTGACGACTCGTTGCATGCGTCCGTGCTGCAGGAGCTTGTAGTAAAGACCCTTTTCGGGGCGAATGTCCGACCATTGCAGATCGATCAGGCCCAATCGTGGATCGTCCCACTCCATGGCGTCACGGCTGCGATACTGCTGGAGCAAATTGAGCTTGGCGACCCATTCCAATTGATCGGCCAGGCTCATGGGGTCATTCCCCAGACCCGTCAAAATCTCTTCCCACTTCATCAGGAGGGCCCCCGTGTGCCCGTCGCCGGTGTCCGGATGACTGGAGCCATTGGCTTCGGCGTGGGCCTTGGCCGCGTTGAGGTAGAGCCATTGCACCTCGAGCGCGCTGATGAAGCTGCCATCCACGAGGAGGTGCTTCTCCTGCAGCTGCCAATCGTGGCTGATGTGGCGCAGCGTGGCGACAGGACTGGCAAATTCCAGCTCGGGCGCCGTGCCGTGCTCGATCATGTCCAACACGATGGCCGTGGTGCCGAATTTGAGATAGTTCGAGACCTGCGCAAGATTCGCGTCACCAATAATGACATGGAGCCGGCGATACTTATCGGCCACGGCATGGGGTTCATCCCGAGTATTGATGATGGGGCGGCGGATGGTGGTTTCCAATCCCACCTCGGCCTCAAAGAAGTCGGCTCGCTGGCTGATCTGGAATCCAACGCCCTGACCGTCCTGGCCCAGTCCTACCCTGCCGGCGCCGCACATGATGGCGCGTGTGACGAAGAATGGGGTCAGCCCGGCCACGATACGGGGAAAGGGTACCGAGCGCGGCATGAGGTAATTCTCGTGGCTGCCGTACGAAACCGCCTTGTTATCCGTATTGTTTTTGTAAAGGTTGATATCGGGCACACCGGGGGTGGCCGCAATATGCCGGACCGCAGCCAGAGCCACCAGATCGCCGGCGGCATCCCACCGCACAGCATCGAGCGGGTTGGTCACCTCGGGTGAAGAGTATTCCGGGTGCGCGTGGTCCACGTACAGCCGGGCACCATTTCCCAACACCATATTCATCATGAGCGGGAGCGTTGCATCGCCGCTTTCGCCACCCTCGAGGGCGATCTGCGCTGCCGTCACCTCCATATCGGTGAGCTGGCTGGGGTGCGCGGCCGCGCGAGGCATCGACCAGCCGCGGGCATCCGCCAGAGGATCCTCATCCGTGTAGTCCCACCGGGTCTCCCCGCCGGCCGCGGCACGATGACGGGTCTGGCGTGAATACGCGTTGACGACCTGAGTCGAGAGCCAGGTGGCATTAAAGGAGGTCTCGCCCGGGGCATGGATGCCATACTCGGTCTCGGTGCCCATGACCCGCACAACACTCATAGATACTGTCCCGTGGAGGGCAGGGTCTCGAGGGTCTTCCCGGGCACCTGGCCTTCCTTGCTCTGCACAATCGTGCGGATGTAGGTGATGCGCTCACCCTTCTTGCCCGAAATCCTGGCCCAGTCATCGGGATTCGTGGTGTTGGGCATATCCTCGTGCTCGCGGAATTCGTCCACGACTGCGCGCAGCAGATGTTCGATCCGGATACCCTTTTCGCCACTCGTCAAAAGATCCTTGATGGCGTATTTCTTAGCGCGGTCCACAACATTTTGAATCACGGCACCGGAGTTAAAGTCCTTGAAATACAGCATCTCGCTGTCGCCATTGGCGTAGGTGACCTCAAGGTACTCATTGGATTTATCCGTGGCGTACATGGCCTCCACGGTACGTTGAATCATCGCGTCCACCGTTTCCTGCAGGCTCGATCCGTGGGCGGCCACATCGTCGGCATGGAAGGGCAACGAGGTCGTGATGTATTTGGCAAAGATATCGGCGGCGGCCTCGGCGTCGGGACGCTCAATTTTGACCTTGACGTCGAGCCGTCCCGGGCGCAAGATAGCCGGGTCGATCATGTCTTCACGGTTGGAGGCGCCAATCACGATGACGTTGTCAAGGCGTTCCACGCCGTCAATCTCACTCAGCAGCTGGGGCACGATCGTGGTCTCAACATCAGAGGAGACGCCCGTGCCGCGGGTACGGAAGAGCGAATCCATCTCGTCGAAGAACACCACGACGGCACTGCCATCGGAGGCTTTTTCCCGCGCCCGACTGAAGATCAAACGGATTTGCCGTTCCGTCTCACCCACGTACTTATCCAACAGTTCCGGACCCTTGATGTTCAGGAAGTAGCTCTTTTGGTCCTTGACGCCTGAGCGTTCTGCCGCGCGCTGGGCCAGTGAGTTAGCCACGGCCTTCGCGATGAGCGTCTTACCGCAACCGGGCGGGCCGTAGAGCAAGATGCCCTTGGGGGCCTTGAGTCCGTGTTCGCGGTACAGATCCGGATGCAGGAAGGGAAGTTCGACGGCGTCACGGATCTGTTCGATCTGGGACCGCAGTCCACCAATATCTGAATATGAAATATCGGGGACTTCTTCCAGGATCAGATTCTCCACCTCGGAGCGCGGAATCTTTTCCAGGGCATACCCGGTCCGGCCATCCAGGCTCAGGGCATCGCCAACCTTGACGGCACCACCCTGCAGCACGGAGGCCAGGCGGACCACGCGTTCCTCATCGGCCCGCCCAATGACCAGCACTCGCTTAGCGTCTAGAAGCTCCTTGACGGTGACGAGTTCGCCGACCTGATCAAAGCCCAGGGCCGCGATGATGGTGAACGACTCATTGAGCAGCACCTCCTGGCCCAGACCTAAATCATTCAGGCGTAGCAGGGGGCTCAGGCCCACGCGCATCTTGCGTCCCGACGCGTACACATCCACACTCTCGTGCGTGACCGAGGAACTGGTCCCGGAGCTTGCGACAGCCGCGTTGAGCGCAAGGATCGTGCCGAAGCTATAGGGGGGTTCGCCGTCGCGCTCCAAGGCCGAACGCAACTTCATGATCTCGGTCTTGGCCGTCTCCAGCATGGCCACGAGCTTGGAGTTATTCTGCGTGGCCGAGGAGAGCTGGCGATCGAGATTGCGTGACTTGTCCCGTAAAACGTTGAGCTGACGCTCGAGGACGGCCTGCTGGCCGGGGCCCGTCGTGTAGTGGGCCCCGGCGGTACCGGGTGCGGGAGTTCCGGGCGTTGGCGCGAGGCCTTCGTCGGAGGGATCCGAGGTGGAGTGCGTTGCGTCGTTCATGACCGTGTCCTTCCGCAGCCGTTTGCGTTCAGCGCAATAGCGGCTTGCCGGTTCTCAGGCGTTTTTAGAGTGTGTTACTGCTCGAGCTCGTGACGGGTTTCGGTTTCCTCCGACTGCTCCTGGTTGCGCTTGGTCTGCACGGTGGAGGAGGCATCGCGGGCGGCGCGGCGCAGCTTCTTATCTGAGACCGAACGCTCACCCACGGCCGCGGGAGTCCAGGCGTCGAGGTCTTCCTGGGCAAAGTCGGTCTTGGAGGCGCGTCGCTTGGGCGACATGCCGGTCACACCGTCGGCGAGGCGTCGGGTCACCATGAGGAAACCGGTGTGGGCCACCATGCGGTGATCCGGGCGGACGGCGAGACCCTCGAGGTGCCAGCCACGCACCATGGATTCCCAGGCGTCGGGTTCCGTGAAGCGGCCGTCGGCACGGATAGCCTCGGCGGTGCGGGACAGCTGGGTCACGGTGGCAACATAGTTGATCCACACGCCGCCCGGTGCCAGCACGGTGGCGACGGCGTCGAGGCATTCCCAGGGTGCGAGCATGTCCAGGACGACGCGGTCAATGCTGCCGGGCTCTTCCTGGGCAACGACCTCGTCCTGGAAGTCACCGAGGGAGATCTTCCAGGCTGGGTGCGGGCCACCGTAAATGGTTTCAACGTTGCCGCGGGCGATATCGGCGAATTCCTGGCGGCGCTCAAAGGAGTGCAGGTAGCCGTTGTCGCCAACAGCCCGCAGAAGGGAGATAGAGAGGGCGCCGGAACCAACGCCGGCCTCGACGACGCGAGCACCGGGGTAGATGTCACCCATGGTGATGATCTGTCCGGCATCCTTGGGGTAGACCACGGCCGCGCCGCGGGGCATCGACAAAACAAAGTCAGAGAGCAGGGGACGCAGGGCCTGGTACTGCTGGCCAACGTTACTCTCCACCATGGAGCCCTCGGGCTGACCGATGAGCAGATCGTGATTCAAGAAGCCTTTGTGCGTGTGGTAGGCCGTGCCGGGCGTCAAGGTGATGGTGTTCATGCGACCGCGCTCGTCCGTCAGCTGCACACGCTCCCCGGCGCGGAATGGCCCGCGGCGTGCGGCTGCGCCGTGGGGCGCGGTAGTGTTTTCGGCTGCGGAATCCTGGTGATTCATGGTGGGTCCTGTTCGTTTGGTACTCAAAAAATTATGGGGTGCGATGGAGCTTAGATGGGGCAATGAGCCGGGGTTCTGTGCCGATGTCCGGCGGGATCATCCAGCCGTCATGGGAGGGTTTTTCCGGTGATGGCCGCGACGACCTTGGCCTGGCTCAGGAGTCCTGTGACCTTTCCATCAAGGTTAATCACGGCGTACTCACTATCGGGCAGTTGGGCGAGATATTGGACAAGTTCCGCCCCGGCGGCCACGTCGGGAACGTAAGCGCCCTGCGAGAGCGCCCGCGATACTGCCGTGGCAGGGGTGCTTGCCGCGGCTTCCGGTGGCACGTGCGCCAGCGCGTATTCGTCGACGACAGCGGCCGGGCGGCCATCGGCGCCAAAGAGCACGATGGGCTCATTCGGGTACTCGCCACGAAGGGTCCAGAGCTGAGCCACGGAGCACAGGCTGGAGGCGCTCACGGCCGGAGAGGCCAGCGTTCCCGCGGATACCTCCGGCAGGCGCAGCCTGATTCCCGCTCCCTTGATGGCCCCGCTCGCACCGGCCCAGAGGAAGCCGGCCAGCAAGATCACGATGAAGGAGGTGGTCAGATCGGGGCGTGATCCGGTGAGATACGGCCCGCCCAGGGCTACGGCAATGATCACGACGACGATGATTCGTCCGGCCCAGCCGGCCGCGATGGTGCCTTTTTCCTGGCTGCCCGTTGACTTCCAGACGATGGACTCCACCAACCGTCCGCCGTCGAGCGGCAATCCCGGCAAGACATTGAAGAAGCCGATGAGCAGATTCGCCCAGATAAAGATATTCGCCAGGAGCATCACGACCGCTAGGGACAGACTCACGGGACCATCGGCGGCACTGGGCAGGGCCAACTGGACGAGCCAGCCAAGCCCCGCGAGCACAAAGTTCGCGATGGGGCCGGCGAACGCTACGACGAGGGCCTTGCCCGGGGTTGCCTTGCTGAAGTCAAACTCGGTATGCCCACCCCACAGGTTCAACACGATCTTGTGGGTGGGCCACCCGTACATCTTTGCGGCCACGGCATGCGCCAGCTCGTGGATCAGCACGGAGAAAAGCAGCAACAACGCATAGGCGAAGGCCACGGCATACGAGCCAGCACCCAGCCCGGGGAAGGCACTCTTGAGCTGCGGCCCAAAGATCAGCACCGTGACGCCGGCAATAAGGAACCAGGAGTTGGCCAAGATGATGGGCGTGCCACGGACTGAGCCCAACACCAGACCCTCGCGGCGGGTCTTGGTGCCATGCACGGGTGCACTCACAGGGCGACCCCCGACGTTCGTGAGTGATGAGCGATGACTGTTGCGACGTCGTCGTACGTTTTACCGGCCAGCGTCTCCCACGTGGTGCGGCGGGGATCTTCGGCCAAGGCAACAGCATTGGGGATCGCAATCGTGGCCACACCGGAGGCAACCGCGGAGGCGACACCGGGTACGGAATCTTCCATGGCGGCACAGTGGGCCACGGTCAACTCGGAATCACTCTGTCGCAGTTGCGCAACAGCCTTCAGGTAGGGCTCGGGATGCGGTTTGCCGTGCGTGACCTCATCACCTGTGACGAGGAATTCAAAGTAGTCACCGTCCAGGGCGTTGACGACCTCGGTGGCCAGGGTGCGTTCGCTCATGGTGACAAGCGCACAGCGCACGCCTTGGGCATGAAGTTCGGAAAGCAGCTCGCGGGCCCCCGGACGCCATGGGATGACGTTGCGAATCCCGGCAATCACCTCAGCCGAGAGGTGGTCGATAATCTCACGGACAGAGAGCTTGACGCCGGCATTTTGCAACACGACGGCGGAATTTTCCAGGGCGCTTCCCACCAAGGTGTGGGCCATTTCCTCATCCCAGTGGCCGCCATGAGCGGTCACGAGGGAGATCTCGGCGTTGATCCAATAAGGTTCTGTATCCACCAACGTCCCATCCATATCCCAGAGGACGGCTTTGAGGACGGGCGTAGTCGTAGTCGCGGGGTTCACGGCGGCGGCAGAAGGAGCATGCATGTCACCAGTCTACGTGGCAAGAACGACTGAACCGTTTACCGGCCGCGGGAGCGCGTGGTGCATAGTGCCACGCGCGCCAAGTCGCCGTAGGCTGGGACTGTGATGAACATCAAAAATGGGGAATCCGGCGACCACGAGCGGTTGCTGCAACCGGCGCCGGGCGAAGAACGCGTGACGGTCATGCTGGCCGCCTTCGAGGGCTGGAACGATGCCGGGGAAGCCGCCAGTGATGCGCTGAAGTACCTCCACAAGCTGTGGCATGCCAAACGTGTGGGTGTCGTGGAGCCGGATGAGTACTACGATTTCCAGTTCACCCGACCCGAGATTCGACTCACCTCCACCGGAGGCCGGAAGATCAAGTGGCCGCTGACCCGCATCGCGCAGGCCTCCGTCCCGGGGACCAATATTGATGTGGTGCTGGTTCATGGCATCGAACCGTCCTACCGCTGGCGGGCCTATACGGCAGAGATCCTCGCCAAGGCGGCCGCGCTGAACGTCAGCCACGTCTTCCTCTTGGGCTCGCTCTTGGCAGATGTTCCCCACTCCCGCCCCTTGCCCGTCACGGAAACGTGCGACGACGAGGTGCTCGCCGAACGCTTGGGCCTCGAGGGCTCCCAGTATGAGGGTCCCATTGGGATTGTGGGAGTGCTTAATGAGGTGGCCTTGTTGGCGGGGCTGCCCACCATTTCGCTGTGGGCGGCTGTGCCGCATTACGTCGCACAGGCACCCTCCCCCAAGGCCGAGCTATCGCTGTTGAATCGTCTCGAGGATTACTTCCAGGTGCCACTGGCCACGCAGGACATGGTGGATGACACGCAGGCCTGGGAACGCGGTGTCAACGAGCTGGCTGCCAGCGACCCCGATATTGGCGGGTACGTCCACCAACTCGAGGAGGCTAAGGATACGGCCGAGCTGCCCGAAGCCAGCGGTGAATCGATCGCCACCGAATTCGAACGCTATCTGCGTCGGCGCGGTCACGAACAGCCGTAATCCTTAGCCTGTTGCGCTAGAGCGTAATGCCCAGCAGTGCCTCGATAGCCTCGGCAACGAGCAGGCCGTCCTGTTCCGAAAGCTGTGGGGCTACTGTTGCGGTGGCCGAGAGCGCTCCCGTGGCCCAGGCATCGATCGCGGCGAGGGCGCGCGGTGCATCCAGATCCTGCGAAAGGGCCGCACGTAGTTCTGCGAGCAGCAGCTCACCGGAGCCAGCCGGGGCAACACGCAACGCCTTGCGCCAGCGTTCGATGCGGTATTCGGAATCATCGAGCAATTCCTGAGTCCAGAACCAATCGGTGCGGTAGTGATTGGACAGGATCGCCGCGCGGATGGCGGCCGGCTCAACGCCTGCGGCACGCAGCTTCGAGACGAGCACCAGGTTCCCGAGGGACTTGCTCATCTTTTCCCCGTCGAGTCCCACCATGCCGGTGTGGGCGTAGTGGCGGGCCATCGTGGTTTCTTCTAGAGCAAAAGCGTGTCCGGCACCCATTTCGTGGTGCGGGAAGACGAGGTCGCTGCCGCCGCCTTGGACCGTGAACGGCTTCGGCAAGAAGCGCTGGGCGATCACGGTGCACTCGATGTGCCAGCCGGGGCGGCCCGCACCCAAGGTGCCACCATCCCAGGACGGCTCACCGTCGCGGGCAACACGCCACAAGAGGGCATCGAGCGGGTGTCGCTTGCCGGAACGCTGCGGGTCTCCGCCGCGCTCGGCAAAAACGGGAAGCATTTCTTCCTCGGTGAGCCCGGAGATCTGACCCAACCACCACGGGGCGTCCGGTCCACTGACCTTTGCGGCAGCCGAGGCGGCGGCGACGGAGAAGTAGATATCGCCGTCGGGCTCCCCCTCGGTACCGGTGACCGGGTAAGCGATCCCGGCGGCAATGAGCTTCTCCACCTCGGGAACGATCCACTCAATCGCCTCAACGGCACCGATGTAGTGCTCGGGGGCGAGGACGTTCAGGGCTTCCATATCGGCATGAAAGAGTTCCGTCTGCTCGATGGCCAGCTCACGCCAGTCGACGCTGTCACGAATGGCGCGCTCGAGCAGCGGGTCATCAATATCTGTGACATTTTGCACATACCGCACCTCGCGATTTTGGTCGCGCCAGGCCCGATTGAGCAGATCGAAGGCGACATAGGTCGCGGCGTGGCCCATATGAGTGGCGTCATACGGGGTGATGCCACAGACATAGAGGCTGGCCGGTTCTGACTCCGGCAGTGGAACGACGCGCTGAGCGGTGGTTTCGTGCAGATGGATGGCCGGCATAACGCCAGGCAGCTGAGGGAGGGCATGGGACTTCCAAGTTTTCACAGAGCTAAGCCTATAGGCCAGAGCGCATTATGACGTGATGACCCCGGTGCCGAGCAGGATGAAGAGCAAGAGGCCCAGGCAAATGCGGTACCAAACGAAAGGCCTAAAGCTCTTGGTCGAGATGAACTTCAGGAACCAGCCGATGATGAGGTAGCCGACCACAAAAGCAATGACCGTCGCCAGGGCAGTTTCCCCGATACCAAAGGGCCCCTGGGCGCCTTCGTGCTTGGCAAAAATCTTGTAGAGCTCATAGAAACCACTGCCAAAAACGGCGGGAATGGCCAGCAGGAAGGAGTAGCGGGCGGCGGCCTCGCGGGTGTAACCCATGAGGAGGCCGGCCGTGATCGTGCCGCCGGAGCGGGATACGCCGGGGATGAGCGCCAGGGCCTGTGCCAAACCAAAAATGATGCCGTGCTTGAGCGTGAGCTTCTTGATGTCGCGCTCCTGGCTGGCGACCTTGTCGGCCACGGCCAGAATCAGACCAAAGACGATCAAGGTGGTGGCCACGATCCACAGATTGCGTAGCGTCGATTCAATATGGCTCTGGAACACGACACCGAGCAGGGCGATCGGGAGGCTGCCGAGAATGACCAGCCAGCCCATCCGCGCATCTGGATCGTTCCGGGCGACGCGGCCACGCAGAGATCCCCACCACGCGCTGATAATCCGGACGATGTCACGCCAAAAGAACACGAGCACTGCTGTTTCGGTACCTAATTGACTCACGGCCGTAAAGGCAGCCCCCGGATCAGCACCCGAAGGCAGGAATTTTCCGACGACAAAGAGATGGGCGCTTGAGGAAATCGGGAGGAATTCCGTCAGGCCTTGCACGAGGCCTAAGAAGGCTGCTTCAAACCAGTTCACGCGTTTCAGCCTAGAGCATTTTAACCCTGTGGCCGGTTCGCCCTGGACTATGTGGCGCGTAATGCACCATTAAGTCCCCGTAAGCTTGCAGCTATGGAACAAAGATTCATGGGCACCAGCGGCTTGCGCGTGTCCACGCTCACACTGGGCACAATGACCTGGGGCAATGAGACAGACGCCGAGACGGCACGGGCACAGTTACGCGACTTCCTCGACGCCGGAGGCACCACGCTCGACACCGCTGTCAGCTATGTTGAGGGCCGCAGCGAGGCCATCCTGGGTGAGTTGATCGGCGACGTCGTGCCGCGCTGTGATGTGGTGTTGGTCTCAAAGGCAGGCATCAGCCACCGTCGCGGCAAACGCATGGTGGATACCTCTCGTCGCGCCATGCTCAGCGGCTTGGACGCCTCGCTGGCCAGGCTCGGAACTGATCATCTGGATTTGTGGCTCGCCAATATTTGGGATGAGAACGTCCCGCTTGAGGAAACACTCGGAGCGCTCGAGTACGCCGTGAGTTCCGGTCGCGTCCGCTATGCCGGCGTGTCCAACTACAACGGCTGGCAGCTGGCCCGGGCCGCCACCTTGAGCGAAACCCCGCTGATCGCCAATCAGGTCGAATATTCCCTGGTGGCCCGTCACGCCGAGCAGGAAATACTTCCAGCGGCCGAACATGTCGGCGCCGGAATCATGTGCTGGGCTCCCCTGGGTCGAGGCGTCTTGACGGGCAAGTACCGTGGCCACCTCCCCGCAGATTCTCGGGGCGCCAGTGACACCATGAGCGCGTATGTGGAAAAGTACCTGCAGGGCCGTCCGGCGCGGATGACCGAGGCGCTCATGACGGCCGCCAACGGTTTGGGGCGAGCCCCCTTGGATGTTGCACTGAGCTGGTTGTTGGGGCATTCGGCGGTCTCGAGTGCCGTTATCGGGCCACGCACTCAGGAGCAGCTCAAGGAAATTCTCGACTCTTCGCTGGCTCCGCTGCCGGAACAAATCGTGACCGTCTTGAGTGAAGTCTCACGTCTGAAGAATTAAAAAAGCGTCTGGGCCCCTCCAATGGAGGGGCCCAGACGCTTTAAAAGTGTGTAACCGAGTTACTGCTGATCGGCCGCTTCAGGCTCAGCGGTGTCGTCCTCGTCGTCGCTGTCCTCATCGTCTTCTTCATCAAAGTCGCCTTCGTCTTCGCCGTAGATCACCAGCGGTGTCACCTCGTCGAAAGCGTCAAACAAGGCTTCCTCGTAGGCTTCAAAGGCATCGATGATGCCCAGGAAGGTTGCTTCAACGATGGGGTCTTCTTCGCCTCGGCGCGCAGAGGCGGCCACGAGGTGTTCTTCTAAGGCTGCGGTTAGGGAATTCAATGCGGCGCGGGGATCGATGCTCATGCGATTGACGGTACCAGTCGCCGTGCGAACTTGAAAGTCCTTTTAATGTGTTGCGACTCCGCCCCCTGACACGCGGTAGCGTTAGATCAGGAACATCGGGTTCCCCCGATCATTGGAAGATGGGACGGTCCATGCGAGAAACGTTGAAACCGGCGAAAACCGGACAGGGCGCTCCTACCCGGCAGTTTGAGTATCTTGTGATCAGTGTCGCAGCGAATGAATCGGTTCCCGGCGCTTATCAGCGCCTACGCGAACACGCCGAGTACGGCAAGTGGGAGCTCGAACGCAGCACCTTGTTCATGGGCGGAGAACGTCGCTATCTCATGCGGCGCAAGGTCTTCCGCGTCGAGCGGACCTTGGACGTCTTCTAACCTCAGTCCTCGAGCGGTCCCAGCCAGGCCGAGGCAATCGTGGAATGGGCCGACTCCTCATCCGAGGGATGGAACATGCCTGCCAGGACATCCCTGTACAGCCGTCCCAACTCACTGCCAGCAAAGTAGCTGGAGCCACCGCTGACCCGAATGATGAGGTCAACCACGGTCCGTGCCGTCTCGGTGGCCCGCACCTTCAGCCCCACAAGCTTGGGGAACCACTGCCCGCCATGATCGACCCCGTGATCAACGTCTCGGGCGATCGTCTCCAGCTGTGGGTACAGCCCGTCCATGGCCATGGCGGCATCGGCAATCCGCCAGCGAATATCGGGGTCTTGGGCGTAGCTCTTGCCCGTCTTCTGGGATCTGCGCTGGTGCACGGTGGCGACACCGAGCTGCAGCGCCCGTTCACCGAGCCCTGTGTAGACGGCGGCCAGCAGGGTTTCGAAGCAGGCAAAGATCGCAAAAATGAGCGGATCCGCGGTGGGTCCGACGGGCAACTTCCGAAAGACCCGATCCGCTGGCGCGATGGCACCGTGGAGCACGGTGGTGTTTGACTGGCTGGCCCGCATGCCCAGCGTGTTCCAGTCGTCCTTGATGGTGTATCCGGGCGTCTGGCGCGTAATAAAGGCGTGCACCAGGGCAGGCTCCGCCCCTGAACTGTCCTTGCCAAAGATCCCCAGCCGCGTCCAGGCCGGGGACAGGGAGGTGAAAATCTTGGTCCCCGTGAACGAGTAGCCCCCGTCCGGCAGGGGCTGGGCCACCGTGTTGGAGTCGAAGAGCACCTGATCGTTGCCGGCCTCGGAGTTGCCGAAGGCAAAGACCTCACCCGCGACGGCCTCCTGCAAGACAAAGCGCAGCGAGTCATCTCCGCGCTGAGCCAAAAGATGTGCGACGCCGGTCCACACCAAATGCATGTTGATCGCCAAGGCTGTGGCCGGGGCAGCCGTCGCCAACCTTCGTTGCGCGGCGGCGACCTGTTCCAGACCAAAGCCGAGTCCGCCGTCGTTCTTGTGGGCAAACATTCGCAGGTACCCCTGGGCTTTGAGCTCGGCGAGATCCTCGTGGAAAAATTCATTGCGCTCGTCGTAGCCCTGGGCGCGGGCACGACAACGCTCCAGCAACTCATCCGGGAGCAGCTCGCTGAGCTCGTGACTCATGGGTGGACTCCTTTAGTAGTTGCTCAGCAGACGGTCCAGCACGCGGGCGCCAAACTTCAGCGAGTCCACGGGGACGCGCTCGTCGACGCCGTGGAACATGCCGGTGAAGTCCAGATCCGCGGGCAGCTGCAGCGGGGCGAAACCGTAGCCCGTGATGCCCAGGCGACTCAGGGACTTATTGTCGGTGCCGCCGGACAAGGTGTACGGCAGGACCGTGGATCCGGGATCCTCGAAATGCAGGGAGTCGATCATGGCGTCCACCAGATTGCCCGCGAACGGGGTTTCCAAGGAGACGTCATTGTGAATCGTGGAGATGTCGATACCCTCGCCAGCCAATTCGCGCACGAGTTCCAGGACCTGTTCATGCTGTCCCGGCAGTGTGCGGATATCGATCATGGCCTCGGCGGTACCGGGGATGACGTTGGCCTTGTAGCCACTCTTGAGGTACGTCGGGTTGGCCGTGTTTTGCAAGGTTGCCCCGACAAAGCGCGAGACCGTGCCCAATTGGCTCAGGAGAGTCTCGGGGTTGGACTCGTCAAACTCGACGCCCGTGAGCTCCGAGACGCCCTCGAGGAAGGCGCGCGTCGTGTCGGTGTACTCGATGGGCCATTCATGATCGCCAATGCGGGTCACGGCCCGGGCCAGCCGGGTCACGGCATTGTCGGTATTGATGTGCGAACCATGACCGGCACGCCCATGCGCTGTGAGTCGTAGCCAAGCCAGACCCTTTTCCGCCGTCTGCAACAGATAGGCGCGCTTGCCGTTGATGTCGGTAGAGAAGCCGCCCACCTCGGAGATAGCCTCGGTGGCACCTTCAAAGAGATCGGGGCGGTTGTCCACCGTCCAGCGTGCGCCATAGGCGCCGCCGGCCTCCTCGTCAGCAAAGAAACCAAAGATGATGTCGCGCTTGGGCTTCCTGCCGTCCCGGCCCATGGAGCGCATGACACTGAGGATCATGGCGTCCATGTCCTTCATGTCCACGGCGCCGCGACCCCAGATCAAACCATCGCGCTCCTCGCCGCCAAAAGGATCCACGCTCCAGTCGCTGGCCTCAGCGGGGACCACATCGAGGTGCCCGTGCACCACGAGTGCTGGCAGCGACGAGTCGCTGCCCTCGATGCGGGTGACCACATTGGCCCGGCCCGGGGAAGACTCGTACAGCTCGGGCGAGAGTCCCACCTCCGAAATCAGGGCCGCCGTGTGCTCGGCAATGGCACGCTCCCCCGGCCCCTGGTTGTCGGCGTAGTTACTCGTATCGAAACGGATGAGATCAGCACAGATGCCGGCAACCTCGTCCTGCGGCTTGACGGTATTCACGGGATAACTCCTTTGTGGGATGACTTACAACCACCCTACCTTTCGGGCTGTTTGAGCGCCCGAGAACCGTCAGAAATGGACCTCTTGGCCATGATTTTTGTTTCTTCAAAAACTCGTGTATTGTTTTCATCGCTGCTGCGGCGGGCAACGATTCAACTGCAAGGACGAATCGGTTCGCTGTGATCACTGCGCGAGTGGCGGAATGGCAGACGCGCCAGCTTGAGGTGCTGGTCCTGGAAACGGGGTGAGGGTTCAAGTCCCTTCTCGCGCACTGACAGACTCCCTAAGAACTACGGTTCTTAGGGAGTCTTTTGTTTTCCCAAAAACTATTGGATCAAATTGCGCCGCTTTATGATTTGAATCACTAAATGCGAAATTCACCCCTCCACATGGATCTCGATAGGACAATTGAGAAGAAATCGTGTATTGTTTTCATCGCTGCTTCGGAGAGCAACGATTCAACCGAAAGGAAGAATTGGCTCCCCGTGATCACTGCGCGAGTGGCGGAATGGCAGACGCGCCAGCTTGAGGTGCTGGTCCTGGAAACGGGGTGAGGGTTCAAGTCCCTTCTCGCGCACTGACAGACTCCCTAAGAACTACGGTTCTTAGGGAGTCTTTTGTTTTCCCCGCTGTTCCCCACACATTGCCGGGCCGGCCCGGTCCGGATGAAGGAGAAGCCATGGACGCCACGGCACACAAAGCCAAAAAGACCCTCAAGCTCATCACCGCACTCCTAGCGAAGGCGGAAAACACGCCGTATCCCGCCGAGGCGCAAACCTTCCAGGAGCACGCCGAGCGGCTCATGGTGCGCTATGGCATTGAACAGGCCACAATCGACGCCGAGGCGGGCAGGCGTGGCAAGCCCCAGGAAGCCATGGTGGAGGAACGCTTTGAGCTTTTCGGCAGCTATCGCGTCGGCCAGGCGATCGGCTTCAGCGCCATCGCCCACGCCTTCTCCACGGTTCGGGTGCTCCAGTCCACCACGAGCACGAAGAAAATCCTGTTCCTCATCGGCGCCGAGTCCGATGTCCAGCAGGTGCTGCGCCTCTTTAACTCCCTGCAGCAGCAACTCACGAGCGCCCAACACATCTGGTGGCTGAACTACCCGTACAAGGATGTTCTGACGGCGCACGAAAAAACCTTGGAGCGACGACAATTTCAGCTGGGCTTCCTGACCACCGTGGCCGGGCGCATCATGCACCTGTACTCCCAGGAGTCGCAGGCGGCCGACCCCGGCACCGCGCTGGTTCTGACGGGCCGTAAGGAACGCGCCGACGACCACGTGCGGCTCTTGTACCCCACTGTGCGCAACGCCAGATCGCAGAGCATCGCGTATGGCTCCAGCCACGCTCATGCGGCCGGGAGCCACGCCGGCGCCCAGGCCAGTGTCAATAGCGAAATCCAGGAGAGCAGTTAGGCTAAGGGCACCACTCCCCCGGCAGCAGAGGCCCCGCATTGATGCGCACCACCGGTACGACTCGACTCGTTGGCATAGCGGCCGGACTCTCGGCGATCGCTCTGGCCCTCACGCCCTCGCTGGTGCCGCGCCCCGCGCTATTCCAAGGTTTCCTGGCCGGGCTCAGTTTTGGGTTGGCCTATCTGGCGGCCGCCTTCCTCTGTCGCCTGGCAGCGCGTTTTTACGCACGACGCCGGACCCTGGCCTCCGCGCCTCGTCTCACCTTTCCCTTGTGGGTCTGGTGGCTGGTCGGCGCCGCCGGGGTGGGCTACACCGTTGTGATTGGCCTATTGGCCATAGCCTGGCAGAACGACGTCCGCGACAAAGTCGATATGCCGGCCGTGGACGGGGTGGATCTGCTGACGTTCTTTGCCGTCACCCTCGTCATGGCCGGGGTGGTTTTTGGGGCGCATCGGGGGCTCACGGCCATCGCCGCCATGGCACGCCGTCAGGTCTCACGCGTCAGCGAGCAGGCGGGCGTCATCCGTACCTCGGGGATTCTCGCTGGCGCCCTGTGCGCCGTCGTGGTTCTAGGCTTGTTGGTCACGGCCGCCTTGGTGGGGACCGACCGCGTCTATGCTGCCCGAAATGCGAGCACACCGGAGGGGATCAGCGAGCCCGATTCCACGGCGCGCTCGGCCGGAGCCGAGTCTGCAGTGGACTGGGACAAGCTCGGGATGCAGGGCCGGGCCTTTGTGGGTGGCGGGCCCACCGCGGCCCAGATCACGGCCGTGACGCACATACCCGCCAAGACACCCGTCCGGGTGTATGTGGGACAACAGCAGGAGGACTCCCTCGCGGCACGGGCGGAGCTTGCCGTGGCCGAACTTAAACGCACAGGTGGTTTTGAGCGGGCAACGCTCATGGTCGCCACCCCGACCGGATCGGGCTGGTTGGAACGCCAAGCGATCGATTCCCTAGAATACCTTCAGGGCGGAGACACCGCCATCGTGTCGCTGCAATATTCCTATCAGCCCAGCTGGGTGTCCTTCCTCTTTCATCAGGATCTACCACGGGAGGCCGGCCAGGAGCTTTTTTCGGCGGTTCATGCGGAATGGCTCACCCTGCCGGAACAGGAACGGCCGCGTTTGCTCGTGTATGGCCTGAGCCTTGGCGCCTCGGGGATGCAAGCGGCCTTCTCGGATTCCAGCGACATGTTGACATCGGTTGACGGGGCCGTCTTTTCCGGCGCACCCAATAATTCCCAACCGTGGGGCACCTTGCAGGACCAGCGGGATACCGGATCGCCGCCCTGGCAGCCGGTCTATGACAGTGGCAAGAACATTCGCTGGCTCTCCAACAACGGCGACTTTGAGAAGCTCCCCGGGACCTGGGAGGCCACTCGTGTGGCGTATCTGCAGCACGGGACAGACGCTGTCAGCTGGCTGACCCCACGCCTGATCTGGTCGAAGCCCGATTGGTTGGGTGGTTCCGCGGCCAGTGGCGGACGAGCCCCGGACGTCAGCGATTCCATGCGCTGGATCCCCGGCGTGACGTACTTACAGGTGGCCTTCGATATGTTCATGGGTGAAGCGGTCCCGGCAAACCACGGCCACAACTTTGGCGATGTGGCCGTGGCTGCCTGGAACGGTGTGGCCCCAAGCGGTCTCGACGAGGAGAGTGTTGCCCGAGTTCAATCCATCATTGCCAGTTACGCGCACGAGGACTCCATAGACAACTGAGCCCTCAGCTGAGTCTTTAAGCGGCCCAGACGGTGCCGCTAAAGAACTTTCTGGCGCTGCGCGCATTCCACGCCAAAAATTCCGAACTCAGCCATACGCCGTCGTCCGTCCTGTGGTCAATGACCTCGAGGGAGACCGTCGCCGGCAGGAACACCGGTGAATCAAAGGAGATCTCCCAGCTAAAAGACTCCGGCTTATGCTGCGGAACGGCCGCGAGGACTCGCGACGCCGCATACATGCCATGCGCAATCGAACGGCGCATGCCCAGAGCCTTGGCACTGAGCACGCTCAGGTGAATCGGGTTGAAGTCACCCGAAACGGCCGCGTAGGCGCGCCCCGTGTCGACTCCGAGCTGCCATTGGGCGGTGGGCGTTGGCGGCACAAAGTCCACCCGCGCCACGGGAGCCGTGGGCTTGTCCAGACCCGGCAGGTACACACCCTTGGCCAAGTACGTCGAGACCCCTCGCCACAGCAATGCCGTGCCGTCGACAGTA
The DNA here is from genome assembly GCF_003219795.1 of Arthrobacter psychrolactophilus. Classification (GTDB taxonomy): domain Bacteria; phylum Actinomycetota; class Actinomycetes; order Actinomycetales; family Micrococcaceae; genus Specibacter; species Specibacter psychrolactophilus. The sequence continues at coordinate 62,523 of NZ_QJVC01000020.1, forward strand.
TGGATCTCGGCCACGATCTGCACCTGCGTGCCGCTCCGGTGCCCCTCGAGATCACGCGCCCAGGCCCGAATCAGCAGTTCATCCGTGAACAAGACAGGCGCTAGGTGTTCGACCTGATTGTGCAGGTGAATCATGCCGAGCAGTGGCAGCGGGAAGTCGTCCTGCACCATGACGCTCATCGCGACGGGGAACGCCAGGGCATGCAGATAACCCGACGGCACAACATCACGCGCCGGTTCGCCCATGAGGTGTGCGAATTCGGTGACCTTCTCCAGATCGGCCCGTACTCCCCTGACCTCCACGGCCCGCGGCGGCAAGGCCACGGTGGGCGAGCTGCGAAGCAGGCGACTCTTCGCCGCACTGGCGGCCGCGTTGACGTAGAGCTTGGAGAGCGAGGGCATCTCCGTCAGCACTGTTGCATCTGTCATTGCCCCACCAGATTCTGTCCACAGACGCGCAGCACATTGGCGGTGACTCCCGCCGCGGCCGGCTGGGCAAAGAAGGCGATGGCCTCGGCGACGTCAATGGGACGGCCGCCCTGCTGCAGGCTGTTGAGGCGACGCGCGATTTCCCGCGTGGCAAAGGGAATCTTCGCCGTCATGTCGGTTTCGATGAAGCCAGGAGCCACAGCGTTGACCGTGCCACCCTTTTCGGCTAGGAGCGGGGCCGTGGCCCGAACCATGCCGATGACGCCGGCCTTGGACGCCGCATAGTTGCTTTGACCGCGGTTTCCGGCGATGCCGCTGGTGGATGCCACGCTGATGATGCGGGAATTCTTGGCAAAGTTGGGGCTGGCCAGAAACGCCTCGTTCATGCGCAATTGCGAGGCGATATTGACGGCGATGACGGAATCCCACTTGGCGTTGTCCATATTGGCCAGCAACTTATCGCGGGTGATCCCGGCATTGTGCACCACAATATCGATGCGACCATAGCGCGCCATGGCATGATCGAGGATTCGCTGTCCGGCGTTGGGGGTCGTGATGTCCAGTTGCAGTGCGGTGCCGCGGATTTCGTTGGCGACGGCGGCCAAGTGGTCGCCTGCTGCGGGGACGTCCACGGCGATCACGGTTGCCCCGTCGCGGGCCAGGGTGCGGGCGATGGCCGCACCGATGCCGCGCGCGGCACCGGTCACAACGGCAACGGCGCCATCAAGCGGCTTCTCCCAATCGGGCTGCTCGGCAGCGCCCAGCGATGAGGCGGTCAGGAACTGGCCGTCCACGAAGGCCGAACGGCCGGAGAGGAAGAAACGCAGGGCCGACATGGCGCTGGGTGCGTCGGCCGGGATACCTTCTGCCAGGACAATACCGTTGGCCGTGGCGCCGGCCCGGAGCTCTTTGGCAACGGAACGCACGATGCCGTCGACACCATTGCGGGCCGCCGCAACAGCGGGCGCATCCGAGGCCAAAGCGGAGCGTGAGATCGTGACAATCCGGGCATTCTTCTTCAGATCCCGTAGGGCTGCACCCATCGCGAGCATCGTGGCCGAGAGTTCTTCCGGGTGCTGGAGCTCATCGAGCACCGCAACAATGGCGCCCAGCTTTTCCTTGGGCGTGGCATGCCGACGCACGTCTTGGTGCCAATCGAGCAAAAGCCGGGACACGCCGTCGGACCCTGCTCCCTGACCGAGGACCAAGATGGGGCCCTCCACTAAGGGCGCCTGCGGGCTATACCGCCGTAGGACCACGGGCTGGGGCAGGCCGAGGCGCTTAGCTAGGTCCTTGCCAAAGCCGCGGCTGACGAATTCGGTGTACTTATCTGCCTTCTCGCGAGCTCCGGCGACTTTATTTTGCGTCGTCATGGGCCTACCGTGCTTCCAGGATGGCAACGACGCCCTGTCCACCGGCGGCACAGACGGAGATGAGGCCGCGAGCTGGACGACCATCGACCTGGCCACGCTCGTGCAGCATCTTCGCCAGGGTGGCAACGAGGCGACCGCCCGTGGCGGCAAAGGGGTGTCCCGCGGCAAGCGAGGAGCCGTTGACGTTGAGTTTGCTGCGATCGATGGATCCGAAAGCACCGTCTAGGCCGAGGCGCGTAGTTCCAAATTCTTCGTCTTCCCAGGCAGCGAGGGTGCTCAATACCGTGCCGGCGAAGGCCTCGTGGATTTCAAAGTAGTCGATGTCATCGAGCGTCAAACCATTGCGGGCCAACAGGCGCGGAACGGCAAAGGCAGGCGCCATGAGCAGCCCATCCTTGCCATGGACAAAGTCCACGGCGGCGGCTTCGCCATCGAGAACGTCGGCCAGGATCGGCAGATCGCGCGCCTGCGCCCACTCGTCCGAGGCCAGCAACACAGCCGATGCGCCATCGGTGAGCGGCGTGGAGTTGCCAGCCGTCATCGTGGCGTTGTCGCCGAGGGACTTTCCGAAGACCGGCTTGAGCGACGCCAACTTTTCGAGCGTCGAGTCCCCACGGAGATTCGAGTCGCGGCTAAGACCGCGGAAGGGGGTCACGAGGTCATCGAAGAAGTTCCGGTCATAGGCTGCAGCAAGATTCTTATGGCTGGCTAGGGCCAGCTCGTCCTGGGCTTCCCGACTGATCTTCCACTGTGCCGTGGTCAGGGCCTGATGCTCACCCATGGACAGGCCGGTGCGGGGTTCACCCGTAGACGGCGCGTCCGGCGAGAGATCCTTGGGGCGGATCCGGCTGATGATCTTGGCCTTCTGCCCCATGGTCTTGGCCCGGTTGAGATCCAACAGAATAGCGCGCAGGCCCTCGCTCACGGCGATGGGGGCGTCCGATGCCGAATCCACGCCACCGGCAATGGCCGAATCAATCTGACCCAATTTAATCTTATTAGAGAGGCCAATTACGGCCTCCATGCCTGTCGCGCAGGCCTGCTGCAGGTCGTAGGCCGGCGTGGTCGCGGCCAAGGCCGAACCCAAGACGGCTTCCCGTGTCAGGTTGAAATCGCGAGAGTGCTTCAGCACGGCACCAGCGGCAACCTCACCGATTTCCTCATCAGCCAAGCCAAAGCGTGCAACGAGACCATCCAGGGCTGCCGTCAGCATGTCCTGATTGGAGCAATGAGAGTAGGCGCCGCCCGAGCGTGCGAAGGGGATGCGATTACCGCCAACAATCACAGCCTTACGAACCCCACGACGCTGGGAGGTGGTTGCTGCCGGTGTTGTCTGCTTAGTTTTCACGCTGAACTTCTCCGTTGCCGATTCATTGACTGGTGTGGTTGGGGTGGTCATGAAGCTCTCTCCTTCGGGCACGCCTGTTGTTACTGATACTCAGCGTACCTGATACGCTGAGTATCGTGAACACGTTACAGCGAGAGTCGGCCACGCTTACTCCTACTTCTATACCCGGAGTCCCCGTTGCACCTGCCGACGGCTTGGGGACCACTGGCCAGACGCCTGCCGTTGACGGGCGTTCGGCGAGGTGGGAGACCCACCGGGAGGAACGCCGCCGTGCTTTGATTAAGGCCGCACGCCGAGCCATCCACCGGCTTGGCCCCGACGCGTCGATGGATGAGATTGCGGCAACGGCAGGAACCTCCAAGTCCGTTTTTTACCGCTACTTTGGCGATAAATCGGGACTGCGCCAGGCTGTGGGCGCCGTGGTGATTCGGCAGATGCAAGACACCTTGGCAGCAGCTAGGCAAAACGCCACTCAGCCTCGCCAAGGCGTCACGGCAATGGTCACTGCCTACCTCGAGATGGCACAGACCTCGCCGAATGTGTACTTTTTCTCCACACTTCCGGCCGAGGGCGAGGTGCGACCGTCCGGTGAGCTCAGTGGTTTCTTTGACTCCGTTACCGCGATGATCGCCGAACCGCTGCGCCACCTACTGGGCGATCCGGAGTCGACGCTTTTGGGCTATTGGCCGACGGCGGCGATCGGGCTGGTTCGGACGAGCGGCGAATTGTGGCTCCAGACCCCTGACGGCCCGGGCAAACCCGATTCCGCGGCGATGGCCCAACAAATTTCGGCATGGCTTTTCGATGGTGTCGGGCACCTGCTCGCCGCCTCCCCCACTTCAATTACCGCAGCAGAAGGATAATCATGACCAATGTATTGACTCCGGTTTCTTCAGCAGCCGAGCATGGCGACGCCACCGTTGACGTCGCAGCCCTTGGCGAACTCTTGCTGGGCAAGTGGGCGCATGTCCGCCTCGCCGCCCGTGAATTGGCGGGATTGCCGGAACTTCACAAAATTGAGGGCCTGAGCCATACTGAGCATCGCCGTCGGGTCTTCGAGCAGCTTGGCCTCTTAGTACAAAAGAACGGCGTTCACCGCGCCTTCCCCAAGCGCTTGGGTGGCAGCGACGATCACGGTGGCAATGTCGCCGGGTTTGAAGAGCTCGTGTTGGCCGACCCTTCCCTGCAGATCAAGGGCGGCGTGCAGTGGGGCCTCTTTGGTTCCGCCGTCCTGCACCTTGGTACCGAGGAGCACCAGGACAAGTGGCTCCCCGGCATCATGAACCTGGAGATTCCGGGCTGCTTTGCCATGACCGAGATTGGTCACGGCTCGGATGTCGCATCTATCGCCACGACGGCTACCTACGATGAGGTAACACAGGAATTCGTTATCAACACCCCGTTCCGTGCGGCATGGAAAGAATTTATCGGCAATGCTGCCGTGGATGGCCTCGCCGCCGTTGTATTTGCCCAGCTCATCACCAAGGGAGTCAACCACGGCGTTCACGCCTTCTACGTTGAGCTGCGCGATCCGGCCAGTAAGGAATTCCTGCCCGGCATTCAGGGTCTCGACGACAACATCAAGGGCGGCCTGAACGGCATCGACAACGGTCGCCTCGCCTTTGCCAACGTCCGTATCCCCCGGACGAACCTCCTCAACCGCTACGGCAATGTTGCAGAAGATGGCAGCTACAGCTCACCCATCGCAAGCCCGGGCCGACGCTTCTTCACGATGCTGGGAACCCTCGTTCAGGGGCGCGTCTCCCTCAACGGCGCCGCCGTGGCCGCCTCGAAGGTTGCCCTGAAGATCGCCATTCAGTACGCCACGGAACGTCGCCAGTTCAACGCAGCCTCGGATACCGAGGAAGTCGTGCTGCTGGATTACCAGCGCCACCAGCGCCGTCTCCTGCCCTTGCTCGCGACGACCTACGCCGCGGCCTTCGCTCACGAGGAACTCCTCGTGAAGTTCGACGGCGTGTTCTCTGGTGCCCAAGACACCGACGAAGATCGGCAAGATCTCGAGACGCTTGCGGCTGCCTTGAAGTCACTGACCACCTGGCATGCGCTGGACACCTTGCAAGAATGCCGTGAGGCTTGTGGCGGTTCCGGCTTCATGGTCGAGAACCGCTTCACGTCCCTGCGTGCCGACCTCGACATTTATGCAACTTTCGAAGGCGACAACACCGTGCTCTTGCAGCTCGTCGCCAAGCGTCTCTTGGCTGACTACAGCAAGGAGTTCGGCAACCTCGATTTCGGTGTGCTGGCTCGTTTTGTGGTCGGCCAGGCCGCGGATCTGACCCTGAACAAGACCGGCCTGCGTCAGGTAGCTCAGTCAATTGCCGACACGGGATCAGCCCAGAAATCCGCCAAGGCGCTCAAGGACGAAGATACTCAGCGTCAGCTGCTGGCTGAGCGAGTGCAAAGCATGGTGGCCGAGATTGCCAGCGCCCTCAAGGAAGCGGCCAAGCTCCCGAAGGAGCAGGGTGCCGCGATCTTCAACGACAACCAGGATGCCCTTATCGAGGCTGCTCGCGCCCACGCCGAGCTCCTGCAGTGGGAGGCTTTCACGACAGCCCTCGGCAAGGTCGAGGATGCCGGAACCAAGCGTGTTCTGACACTGCTGCGAGACGTCTTCGGACTTGGGCTGATCGAAAAGCACCTTGATTGGTACCTCATGAATGGTCGTATCTCAATGCAGCGCGCCCGCACCCTGGCTCCGTACCTCAACCGCTTGTTGGCCAAGGCACGACCCCACGCCCTGGATCTCGTGGACGCGTTTGGCTACGGCCCCGAGCACCTGCGCGCCACGATTGCCAGTGGCATTGAGCGGGAACGCCAGGACGAGGCTCGCGAGTACTTCAGGAACCTTCGGGCTAGCTCGGACGGTCCTGTCGACGAAAAGATTCTGATTCAGCGGGCCAAGGCGAGCGAAAAGAAGAAGTAGCCTTTTCATCCTGTTGCCACACTGATGGTCGACGGCGGCACTCACGTGAGTGCCGCCGTCGAACTTTAACTGGTGTAGCCGAGTTAGCAGCCGATTCCTGTGGGGTTTTGGAAGCAGTTGTCGGCGTAGAGTCGGGTTTCTGCGCGCCAGACGGTGAGGGGT
>NZ_QJVC01000021.1 GCF_003219795.1 Arthrobacter psychrolactophilus
TCTTCAACATCGTCTACACCCCGAAGGCTGGCCGTCTCTCCGGTAACGCAGCCGGCTTGGGCGCGTTCAAGACCGCCCTGGTTCTGATGGGCATCATCAAGACCAACGTCATGAGCGCCCCCATGCTCTCCCTGGACAAAGACGAAACCGCAGCCATCAAGGTCATCCTTGAGCGCACGGGCTTGATCTAAACAGCGCTACGAATTGTCAAAGCCGGGTCCTGCGTGCCCGGCTTTTTCGCGCCCGGCGTGGCGCCTTGGATCGAATAATGCCACGGGGTTAACCTAAAAATGTAGCGGTCCTGTGGCTGCTCGGGGCTATGGCGCAGTTGGTAGCGCGCCTCGTTCGCATCGAGGAGGTCAGGAGTTCGAATCTCCTTAGCTCCACCCGAAGGTGTCTTTGTTTGCGTCGGGCAACGTTCTCCGTTGTGGAAAATCACGCAGTGACAACTCTCCAACGCAGGAATGATTACCTCGTTGCGGACCATTGTTTCCGTCCATGCACAGGCATATCGTTAGGTATATCGTTCACGATTCGCTGAGGAGGTAATGATGCACAATTCATTTCCGGCAGGTGGGTTTTTCGGCAACAGCATGGACAGCGTGTGGCAGGCCGTAGAGGAATTGCGTTCACGATTTGAAAAGCCCACTGGTACCCGTGCGGGGCGAGGCGAGGTGCGCTCTGCTGTCTTGGCACTGCTGGCAGAGCAGCCCATGCACGGCTACCAGATCATCCATGAAATTGAGGAGCGCAGCGCTGGCAGCTGGAAGCCAAGTGCCGGCTCCGTCTACCCAACGCTGCAGCTGTTGGCTGACGAAGGCCTGATCAGCGCGGAGGAATCTAATGGCCGTAAGGTTTTCTCACTAACTGATGCAGGCCGCGAGACCGTTGCCGCTTCGGATTCACCAGCACCCTGGGATGCGGCAGATACCGCGCAAGGTGGCGGCTTCTCGGCGTTGCCCAAGGCCGGCATGGAGCTGGCTCAGGCTGCGGCCCAGGTTGGGCGCACCGGGACCAAGAAGCAGGTGCAGGAAGCCGCAGCGGTGCTCGACGACGCACGGCGGAAACTGTATTCGATCCTCGCTCAGGACTGACGGGTGTGACCTCCCGCATCGATGATCGGACAGATACCGTCCACGTCGTGCCCGACACCCGCGCCCGCTATCGCCGTATCCTGCGCTTCGCCGCGTGGCATCTGACGATCACCTGGTGGTTCGAGTTGGTGCTTCCTCGTCTAGGCCTGGCCGGGATTGCCAACCGGAGCAGGCCCACGAGGATGCGACGCTTCGCCCAGCGCTTCCATGGGCTTGCCGTTGAGCTGGGCGGTCTCATGATCAAGGTGGGCCAGTTCATGTCCTCAAGGCTCGATGTTCTGCCGCCGGAAATCACCGAAGAACTCGAGGGCCTGCAGGACGAGGTTCCTCCTGTATCGTTTTCTGCGATTCGGAACCTTGCCGAAGCAGAGCTGGGCGCGTCACTAGAGAGCGTCTTCGCGTGGGTGGATCAGACGCCTATCGCCGCAGCTTCGCTAGGACAGGTGCACCGGGCACTTCTACTTCCGAACGATATAACGGACACTGGACTTATTAATGTTGTGGTGAAGGTGCAACGTCCAGGAATTGCTGAGATCGTCGACGCGGACCTTGCCGCTCTGCGCAAAGTAGGCGGCTGGCTGAGTCATATCCACCTAGTGTCCAAACGCGTTAATGCGCCAGCCTTGGTTGAGGAGTTTGCGGCCACCAGTCTGCAAGAGATCGACTACCTCCACGAGGCCGAGAATCTGGCACGATTCGCCACTGAATTCTCTGACGACGCACGAGTCTTGATGCCCGACGTCGTATGGGAAAGAACTACCCGCCGCGTGCTCACCCTGGAAGACGTCACGGCCATCAAGATTACGGATGTGGCGGGACTTCGCTCCGCTGGGATCGATCCGATACAGGTGGCCCCAGTTTTCGCGTCGATCATGTTTGAGCAGCTATTCACCCTTGGCTTCTTCCATGCGGATCCGCACCCTGGCAACATCTTCGTCACCCCCGTTGCTGATGCCTCGGCTGACTACCCTTGGAAGCTGACATTCGTCGACTTCGGCATGATGGGGGAGGTTCCGCCCACCACGCGCAGTGGCCTTCGGAAGCTCCTGATTGCCGCAGCGGCTAGGGATGGCAAGGGCTTGGTGACCGCGATCAGCAATATCGGCGTGCTGGTGCCGCAGGCCAATACCACTGAGCTGGAGCGGGCCATGACGCAGCTCTTCGCCCGCTTTGGAGGGATGGGCTTTGCCGAGCTTCGCGAGGTGGACCCGCGCGAGTTCCGAGATTTTGCCGAGGAGTTTGGTGATGTGGTGCGGTCCTTGCCCATCCAACTCCCGGAGAACTTTCTGCTCATCATCCGAGCCATGTCGTTGACCTCTGGAGTGTGTAGCTCGCTGGATCCGCGCTTCAACCTGTGGGACTCGGTGGAACCCTTTGCGGCACAGTTGTTGCGCGCGGAACGTGGCAACATCGTCAAGGATGCTGCGACACAGATGCTCGACGCCGTTGCCGTCACCTTACGCCTGCCCCAACGCCTCGACGGACTACTTGACAGCGTTGAAGACGGTTCGCTCTCGGTCACGAACCCCAGGTTAGAACGACAGACGCTACGGCTGATCCGACTGCTGCACGTGGCTATTGGTGCGCTGATCTTCGGGGCATTGTTGCTATCTGGGGCGGTGCTCAGAGCCGATGACCAAGTCGCGGGGACCGTCCTGATGGGAATTTCCGCCGTGCCACTAGTGATTGGCTTGTGGGCTGGCAGGCGCGGCCGATGATGGGGCCCCGAACCACGTGGGCACGTGGTGGATGAGATCCGTTTGGTCCTCCCCGATCCACGCCACGTGGCCATCGGGGCGAAGCAGGATCGCAGGAACCTCCAGTTCCCCCCTGGCGAGCCGGATGTGGTGGATTCGATCCGTCCAGCCCGTCACAGACAGTTCCCCCGTGGTGTCCAAGAGGAGCCCCCTTCCATCGCGGCCGAGTTCGTATAGTCGGCCCTGGCTCAGGCTGATGTCGCTGTGCCGCATGCCAAGCAGCTCGGGGCCCTCACCGAAGTCGTAGCGAATCCCGATCCCGGTGATCTTCTCCGCCAGGAACCGGCTGACACCTTCGACGGCCATGAGGTCAGTCAGGAGCTGTCGCACAGCCTGTGGGCCGGGCTCCGAGGAAATCAATTCCGATTGGGCACGGGTTAGGGTCAGCACGCTTTCGGCGACGGGATGGCGCTCCATGAAATAGCTCTCCAAGAGCCCCTTCGGGGCCCATCCCTTGATCTCGGCCGCGAGCTTCCAACCGAGATTGAAGGCATCCTGGATACCTAGGTTCAATCCCTGGCCACCCAGCGGTGGATGGACGTGCGCGGCATCGCCGGCGAGAAAAACACGATCCACCCGGTAGCGCTCGGCGAGGCGAGTGGCGTCGCTGAAACGCGTCAATGAGCGCGGTGAATGAACACCGAAATCTGTCCCCGCGTAGGCCCGCAACTGTGTCCTAAACTCTTCCAATGTGGGCGAAACCGTGCGATCCTCGGTGACCGCGACAGCAGGAACAACGGCTCGGAACAGTCCATCTCCGGCCGGACCAATGCCAAAGCCCTTGTGGGTCTTGCGAACCTCTTCCGCTACGGCGGTCAATTCCTCCGCGGGTGTGGTGACCTCAACTTCACCCAGTAACCACTCGGTCTTGGCGGCCTCCCCGGGGAAGCCAATCTTCAGGAGCCGGCGCACCAGGCTTCGTCCGCCATCGCAGGCCACGAGCCAGCGTGAGCGCAAAAGCTCGCCGTCTGCGAGGTGGACGCTGACGCCGTACTCATCCTGGTGTAAAGCTGCAACTTCTGTGCCACGACGGATCTGGGCACCGAGTTCTTCGGCGCGTTCGGCAAGCAGCCGGTCGGTCAAGGGTTGGGGGATCCCCAAGAGGTAGTCGTGGGCGGAGTCCAACGCTATGGGCCGGGGTGGTTCGATTCCCGCGAACCGGCCCGCAGCGCCGGGATACTGTTGCCCTTGTTCGAGGAATCGCTCCAGTAGGCCGCGTTGATCCATGATCTCGATGCTGCGCGGGTGCAGGCCCAGCGAGCGGACAGCCGGACTTGGCTCAGCATCCTTCTCCAGAACCAGGACGTCTACGTTGTGCAGGCGAAGCTCGCTGGCGAGCATCATCCCGGTTGGCCCGCCCCCGCTAATAATTACGTCGAACAAGTGACAACCCGCTTCCTGAAATTACCCGTAGCTAAAGCCGCAAAGGGGCGTCCCACCCATGGGTAGAACGCCCCTCACCGCACTAAAACTTAGATCGTTGCCGTATCGATGACGAAGCGGTAGCGGACATCCGAAGCGAGAACCCGTTCGTAGGCCTCGTTGATCTGGGCGGCCTCGATCAATTCAGTCTCGGGGGCAATGTTGTGCTCGGCGCAGAAGTCCAGCATCTCCTGGGTTTCTGCAATGCTACCGATGCCCGAGGCGGCAAAGGAGCGGCGGTTTCCCATGAGGGCAAAGACAGAGATCGGCAGGGCCTCGGGCGGGGCGCCGACGTTGACCATGGTGCCGTTCAGACGCAGGAGGGATACATAAGCATCGAGGTTGACCGGCGCGCTGACCGTGTTGATGATCAGGTCAAAGCTGTTCTTGAGAAGCTCGAAGGTGCTGGCGTCCTTCGTGGCATAGTAGTGCTCTGCGCCGAAACGCAGTCCGTCTTCCTGCTTGCTCAGCGTCTGTGAAAGCACCGTGACCTCGGCGCCCATGGCGTGTGCGATCTTGACGGCCATATGGCCAAGGCCGCCCATGCCAACGACGGCGACTTTCGTGCCGGGGCCGGCCTTCCAATGGGCCAAGGGGGAGTAGGTGGTGATTCCGGCGCAGAGCAATGGCGCAGCTGATTCGTACGGGATGCTTTCGGGGACGCGAAGGACAAAGTCCTCGTTGACCACGATGTTCGTGGCGTAGCCACCCTGGGTGATTGTGCCGTCCAGATCGGACGAGGCGTAGGTTCCTGTGTTCCCGTTGATGCAGTAGTTTTCCATGCCGGCCTTGCAATTGACGCACTCGCGGCAGGAGTTGACCATGCAGCCAACGCCAACACGATCGCCTAGCGCGTGGCGGCTGACCTCGCTACCCACTGCGGAGACAACACCAACAATTTCGTGCCCCACAACCTGCGGGTAGGCGATGGGTCCCCATTCGCCCCTGACGGTATGGATATCGGAGTGGCAGACGCCAGCAAAGGCGATGTCGATCAAGACATCGTGCGGCCCGACCTCGCGGCGCTCAATGGTTGTGGCAACGAGCGGCTCGGTGGGTGAGGTTGCGGCGTAAGCGCGTGCGGTAGTCATAAAATCTCCAAGCGTTGTATCTAGTCGCGCTCGATGGCGCGGTCCGTTCTCGACGCTACAGGGTAGGACCCGTTCGTGTCCTGCATATAGGAACCTTATTCACAAGAATTCAACTGCTGCGCAACCAGACGCGCATGGTGACGGGGCCTTGATTGCCCCATCGGTGATAGGGCGTGAGCGCCACCGCCAGGGGCGTCCCTGGTGCAGCCGGCGACGGTAAACCAAACGGCCATGGCTGACGCTCGGGATTGCTGAGCCATCCCTGCATAAGGAGCCGATCGCCGTCGGGTACCGGGGCAATCGCCGGATCCACCACGAAATCGTCCACATGAGCACCCTCCGGCAGATCGGCCGATTCCAGGCAGTAGATCCGGGGTCCCCACTGCACCACGACGGATCCGCGGATGGCATCGATACGTGAATCGGCCGCGAGTACTCGCGGGATCATGGGCAGGTCCAGGACCACCACGGTTCCCGGTGTAAAAACACGCGTCAAGGTGGCGTAGCCCGGGGCTACCTCGTGGACCTCGCCGTCCACCCGCAGGCTCGCACCTTCTGCCCACTCGGGGATGCGGAGGGAGAGTGTCCATGGCGTGGCAGGGGAGTCCATCACTGTGACCGTGATGGTTCCGCTGTCCGGGTATCGGCTCTGAATATTGATGGCCGCGGTCCCACCAGGTACTTCAGCGCACACATCCGCATCGGCAAATTGGTGCACCTGGATGCCGTTGTCGTCGACCGTCGCCAAGTAGGCGCCCAGTGAGGAGAGCGTGCGAGCAATATTGGTGGGGCAGCACGCCACATCAAACCAGGCGGCGCGCTGGCTCGAATCGGCCCGCTTGCTTTGCTCGTTGGGATCGCTGGCCACGCCGGGATTGCGCCGATGCAGGGTATTGGCGTAGAAGAACGACCTCCCATCATCCGAGGATGCCGTCGCCACGATGTTAAACAACGTCCGCTCTATCAAGTCCGCATAACGGGCCTTGCCGGTGGCCAGCAGCAACCGCCAGCTCAACATGACCGAGGCGACGCCGGCGCAACTTTCGCAGTACGCCCTATCACTGGGCAGCACAAAATCTTCGCCAAAGGCCTCGCCCGTGTGATGCGATCCCATCCCTCCTGTGATGTAGGTGCGGGTGGCCACGGTGTTTTCCCACTGATGTTCGACGGCGGCCAGCAGCTTTTCGTCGCCCGTCTCCACTGCGAGGTCCACCACAGCGGCGGCAAAATACAAGGCGCGTACGGCGTGGCCGGCGAGAACGGTGCGCTCACGCACCGGCAAATCATCCTGGAAGTAGTCCCTGCCCAGCTCAATGTCGGCCAGGCTGTGGTGTCCTCGGCGCTCAATGAAGAGTCTTGCCTGCTCTAAATACCGCCCCTCGCCTGTGGCCCGGGCGAATTCCATGAGTCCCAATTCGATCTCGGCATGACCGCAGACCGACTGGATGCCGTCCGGGCCAAAGGTCTCACAGATATGGTCGGCCACGCGACGAGCCAGCGCCACGAGGGCATCTTCTCCGTGGGTGCGGAGACGGGCCACAGCGGCCTGCAACAGATGACCGTAGTTATAGAGCTCATGACCCCATTCAAGATTCGAGTACCGCGCGCCCTGTTCCGGGCGACCAAATTTTGTGTTGAGATAGCCGTCGGATTCTTGAGCCGCCACAAGCCTGGCCGTGATGGAGGCGATGATGGCCTCGATGTCATCGCTGGGGTGGGTTTCACTCTCCCAGCAGTAGCCCTCGAGAAGCTTATAGATCTCAGAATCGGAGAACTCACGCCCCTGCCGGCCTGCTGGAAGTTTCCCGGAGGCTGCCAAATCAAAATTGGGCAGCCAGCCGGCACGTTCTTGCCACCGTAAGCAATGCTCCAATGTGTTTTCCGCATTGATCCGGGAGCGGGTGCCCCAAAATCCAGAGCTGCCGAGCCGTGCCTGCGACAGGCTCAAAGGGACCAGCTGAGTTGCCGAAGGGCTGACAGGGCGTGAGTCATTGCGGGTTGTGCTGGTCTGATTCAATGCGGACTCCAAGAATTGAGAAGGGGAGAATCTTTCATAAACCGAAACGTTCCGAAAAGCTTTTCCTAGACTAGGTTGACGCTAAACTTGGAGTCAAGAGTGACGCTCACGTTACCTTCATGATTCTCAGGAGTACTGCATGGCAGAGACAGCAAATGGCGTAGTGTCCGGCGGCTTTAGCGCTAAGCCGGCAACCCTGCGCGATGTCGCCGCCCTTGCCGGTGTTTCTGTGGCCACGGTTTCCAAAGCGCTCAACGGGCGCGAGCATGTCCGGGCGGAAACACGGGTGAAAGTTCAGCAGGCGGCCGAAAAGCTTAATTTTCTTCCCAATGTATTGGCCCAGGGGCTGTTATCAGGGCGCACCGGTACCGTTGGCCTGTTGACAAGTGACTTGGTGGGACGCTTTTCCCTCCCGGTCATGATGGGAGCCGAAGATGCCTTTGGGGCCGGCAGCACCTCGGTATTTCTGTGTGATGCCCGCGGCGATGGAATTCGGGAACAGCACCACCTCCACGCGCTCCTGAGTCGACGGGTGGACGGACTCATCATCGTTGGCGACACAACCAATCCCCGGGAATCTCTTGGTCAGCATCTTCCTGTTCCCGTGGTGTATGCCTATGCGCCCTCGTTGGATGAACGGGATATGTCGGTGGTTAGCGACAACGTCGGTGCTGGACGCCAAGCGGTTGAGCATATGGTGCGTAGTGGGCGAAGCCGGATTGCCTACATCGCAGGAGACAAGGAATTTCTGGCCGCACGCGACCGCGCCGAAGGAGCGGTTCAGGCGCTGCACCAGTTCGGTTTACCACTCATGGGCGATGAGGTCATGTATGGGGCGTGGACCGAATCGTGGGGCCGGAGCTCGGTGCGTGCCCTGATCGATAAATGCCCAGATATTGATGCAGTCATCTGCGGCAGCGACCAGATCGCTCGGGGGGTCTTGGATGCCTTGCGCGAATCCGGGCGCACAGTCCCGGACGAGGTTGCCGTCATGGGGCATGACAATTGGGAGCTGCTGGCCACGCAAGCCCGCCCACCCCTGTCCACAATTGACATGAACCTAGAACTTGTTGGGCGCAAGGCCGCCCAACTGCTCTTTGCCGCGATCGAGGGCACGGCCGAGCCGGGCATTCACAGCATCTCAACCCGACTCCTGGCCAGGGATTCCACCGCGCGAGGGTAGCAAGAGAAAGTGGATCCGCTGCGTATTTTGACCCTCGTTTGGCTTTGATGCCGATCACATGTGTATTCTTATCTCGCTACCACTTTGTGTTAGCTGTCATCGGGATTGTAACTTTCGGCAAGAACCTGAGACGCCCGGCCTCGCAGATCTTTTCTGTGGGGCTTTCCGTCCATCTTCGCCTAAGAGTCCTTCCCCTGACAGCACATCGCGCGCGGACTGCCAATGACGCAGCCCCATGACGCATGTTTCCACAGTGGTATCGGATTCCCACGGCCTAGGATTTTGGCCTGACGACGTCGTCAGGCCGTGAACGTAGGGAATTTACGTGTTTAAACAGCTTTCTAAGATCGGTAAGGCTTTCATGCTGCCGGTCGCCATTCTTCCTGCAGCAGGTCTGCTGCTTGGTATTGGTGGAGCACTCTCCAACCCCACCACGGTTGCCGCATATCCGATCCTGGACAACCATGTCCTGCAGGGCATCTTCGGTGTCATGTCGGCCGCCGGCGCAACCGTTTTCGACAACCTTGCGATCCTGCTCGCCATCGGCCTGTGTATTGGCCTAGCTAAGCGCGACAAGGGAACTGCCGCCCTCGCCGGTGTTGTTGGCTACCTGGTCATGAAGGCCAGCATCGATGCGCTCCTGAACATCTTCACCCCCGACGCTGCAGCCATTGACACCGGTGTTGTTGGTGCCCTCGTTGTGGGTGGTGTGGCCGTCATGCTGCATAACCGCTTCTACAACATTCAGCTGCCGGCCATCCTCGGCTTCTTCGGAGGCTCCCGCTTTGTCCCGATCGTCACGGCCTTCGCCGCGATCATTGTCGGTGCGGTCTTCTTCGTTGTCTGGCCTCCGGTTCAGAACGCCTTGGTCGACGCCGGAACGGGTATCGCTAGCATGGGCGCCTTCGGTACCTTCCTCTACGGATCGCTGCTGCGCCTGAGCGGTGCGGCTGGCCTGCATCACATGATCTACCCCATGTTCTGGTACACCCCGTTGGGTGGCACCGAGATGGTCAACGGTGTCCAGGTCATCGGTGCGCAGAAGATCTTCTTCGCCCAGCTGGCCGACCCCAACCACGTTGGCTTGTTCACGGAGGGCACGCGCTTCTTCGCCGGTCGCTTCGACACCATGATGTTCGGCCTCCCGGGCGCCTGCCTTGCCATGTGGCACGTGATCCCCAAGGGTCGCCGCGCCAAGTACACGGGTCTGTTCGCCTCCGTTGCGCTGACCTCCTTCGTCACCGGCATCACCGAGCCCATCGAGTTCATGTTCCTCTTCGTGGCTCCGATCCTCTACGTCATCCACGCAGTGTTCGACGGCCTGTCCTTCCTCATTGCTGACCTGCTCAACATCAGCATCGGTAACACCTTCTCCGGTGGCCTGATCGACTTCCTGCTCTTCGGTGTCTTCCAGGGCAACGAGCGCACCAACTGGCTTCTTGTGATCCCCGTCGGCGTTGTCTGGTTCTTCCTGTACTACTTCACGTTCAAGTTCCTCATCAAGAAGTTCAAGTTCGGCACACCCGGACACCTGGAAGATACTCTGGGGAACGACGACGATGCCGCTTCCGCGGGCGACGCCGAGAAGGTTCCGGCCCTGGTTGGCGGCGCCGAAGAGGGCACGCCTATTCAGCGCGAGGCCGCTCAGGTTCTGGCCGCTTTGGGTGGGGCTGAGAACCTCGAAGAGGTGGATGCCTGCATCACGCGCCTGCGCGTTTCCGTCAAGGATCCGGCCCAGGTCGACAAGGACAGGCTTCGCCAGCTTGGCGCCGCAGGCGTTTTCGAGGTCAGCGGCGGCGTTCAGGCCGTCTTTGGTGGCAAGGCAGTGCTTTACAAAAGCGCCATTAATGAAAGTCTTGGCATTGACGACTAATCTCGCGCCAACCACTTAAACACACGAGGAGACATCACGATGTTGAAAATGTTCAAGAAAAAAGGCGATCAGATCTTTGCCCCTGCCGCGGGAACCGTCATGGCCCTGGCTGATGTGCCGGACCCGGTCTTTGCCAGTGGGGCTGTTGGTGAGGGATTCGCCGTCGAACCTACCGAGGGAAACTTTGTCAGCCCGGTTGATGGCGAGCTGATCCTGCTGGCCAAGACGCTGCACGCCTTCGCCGTGCGGACAGATGCCGGCGCGGAAATCCTGGTCCACATCGGCATGGACACGGTCAAGCTCAAGGGCGAGGGCTTCACAGCTCACCGCGCCAAGGGCGAGATGGTCAAGCAGGGCGAACTCGTCATCAGCTGCGACCTGGCCGCCATGACACCTCTGGTGCCCTCCATGGTGACACCGGTCCTGCTGACCAATGGCAAGGACTTCAGCATTGCCGAGAGCAATGTCGCGGCCGCCGCCGGAACGCCTGTCATCACCGTTCGGAAGAAATAACATGGTGCCCGTCACGGGCGCTTCCTGCGCCTTAGTCACTGCTAGGATCGCATTCTCATGGTCCTGACACACGGAACTTCTGCAACCATCAAAAGGGTGTACAACAACAACGTGCTCCTTGCCGAGCTGAACGACGGCAGCGAGACGGTGCTTGTTGGCAAGGGCATTGGGTTCGGGCGCAAGCCCGGGGCGCCCATTGACCTTGACTCGGCCGATCAGCGATTCGTCCCTGACGGCAGCTACGCCGCCAGCCACGTCGCTGGTGTGCTCAGTGATGCCCCCTTGGAACAAATTGAACTAGCGCAGGAGATTACGGCGCTGGCTCAGCAGGAGTTGCGGTTAGAGCCGCGGCAATCGCTCCTAGTCCCGATTCTGGACCATCTGGGATTTGCTGTGCAGAGAGCCCGTGACGGCATCAAGGTCGACTTCCCGCTCCGGTGGGAAGTCGCCCAGTTATACCCGGCCGAAGGGAACCTGGGGCGGCGCGTCGTCGCGCTCATTCAGGAACACCTGGGCGTGCAGCTGCAGGAAGAGGAATGGGTAGCCTTTGCGCTGCACTTCGTGAACCAGCAATGGTCCAAGGCCGATTTCTCCAAGACCGTCTCCATGACCGAAACGATTTCCAGGGTCTTCTCCTTGCTGTCGGTGCGGTGGGGCAAGAGTATTGACGAGAACGCCTTGAGCGCTGCTCGTTTTGTGACTCACCTGCGCTATCTCTTTGCCCGATCGGTAGAGGCCACGAGTTCTTCTGTTATCCGCGTCGATGTCCTCTCATCGGTGCGGCAAGCCTATCCAGAGGCCGCGGATGCGGCGCTGGAAGTCGCCAAACTTATCGGGACGGCCCTGCGCAGGGAACTCGGAGATGACGAGGTTTCCTACCTTGCGCTGCACACCAGCCGGCTCTATGTTGAAATGCTCAATACTTAGGATTTGAAATGATTGACACCGCTAATGCCATCACCGGAACCGGTGTTGTGGCAGGGCTTGGCTATGCCCCCGCACTGTGGGTCAAGCCAGCTCCCGTTGTGCCGCAAAGCTGCGAAGCACACATTGCCGAGCCCGAACGGGAACTTGAGGTCGCCCGCTGGAAGGCTGCCGTGACCCTTGTTTCCGAACGGCTCAGTGCCCGCGCCGCGAATGCTTCCGGCGCTGCCGCCGAGGTCCTCGAGGCCACCGCTGCGCTGGCCTCGGACCGCGGCTTGCAACGCGTCGTCGGCAAGCTCATCGCGGCTGGTTCCAGCGCGGAATCGGCCACGGTTGCCGCGATTGCCCAGTTCATCGAGAAATTTGAAAAGCTCGGCGGCTTGATGGCCGAGCGTGTCACCGATCTCGGGGACATCCGCAATCGCGTCATCTCCGAGCTGCTGGGACTGCCGGAACCCGGTGTGCCCACGCCGGAAACGCCCATCATCTTGTTGGCCGACGATCTTGCGCCAGCCGACACCGCCACGCTGGACCCCTCCCTGATTCTGGGAATCGCCACCAGGCTAGGTGGCCCCACGAGTCACACGGCGATCATTGCCCGCCAGTTGGGCATCCCCTGCATCGTTGCCGCCGCCAAGATCACTGACATTCACGACGGCGATCACCTCCTTCTCGACGGAGGCGTCGGCACCCTGACGCTCGGCAGCGATCCTGTGGATGCCGAGGCGCGAGTCGTGGCCGACGCTGCTCGTCGCCTCGCCGTGCAGGCGTGGACCGGGCCGGGTCGCACCCACGATGGTGTCGCCGTCGAACTTCTCGCGAACGTTCAAGACGGGGCCGGGGCACGCACCGCCGCCGGATTCCCTGCTCAGGGCGTGGGACTCTTCCGCACGGAACTGTGCTTCCTCTCCGCGCAAACCGAGCCGTCGGTGGACGAGCAGGCCGCGATCTATGGCGAGGTTCTGGCAGCGTTCCCGGGCCAGAAGGTCGTGTTCCGCACGCTCGACGCGGGCTCGGACAAACCGGTTCCGTTTGTTCTGCATCCCGATGAGGAAAACCCGGCACTGGGTGTCCGTGGCATCCGCTTGGGCCAGGGCGATCCCGGACTGCTGGAGCGCCAGCTCGACGCGATTGCCCTCGCCGCCGAGCAGCAGGGTGTTCGCAACGCTAAGGTCATGGCGCCCATGGTGGCCACGATTGATGAGGCGCGCGACTTCGCCGCGGCGTGCCGGGCCCGGGCGCTTTCGCCCGGCATCATGGTGGAGGTGCCCTCGGTTGCCTTGCTGGCGGAGGCGTTCCTGGCCGAGGTGGACTTCATGTCCATCGGCACCAACGACCTGACGCAATATGCCATGGCGGCGGACCGCATGGCTCCCTCGCTCGCGGCCTTGACGGATCCCTGGCAGCCAGCCGTTTTGCACCTGATCCGTTCCGCGGCGAGTGCCGGCGTGAGCAGCCAGAAGCCCGTGGGCGTGTGTGGCGAGGCCGCGGCAGACCCCTTCCTGGCCTGCGTCTTGATTGGTCTGGGCCTCACCAGCCTGTCGATGGCACCCAACGCTTTGGCCGCCGTCGGACTGCAACTCGGATCCGTATCGCTTGAGCAGTGTCAGCACGCCGCTGCCGCCGTTCTGCGCTGCACCACCGCCCGTGAGGCCCGGTCCACGGCCCACGAACTACTGTCCTAATTTCTTTACTTTCAAGGAGTACATACATTGACTAAGCAAACCGTTGTTGTTGGATCGTCCGTCGGCCTGCACGCCCGCCCCGCTGCCATGATCGCCCAGGCCGCCGGTGCCTATGAGGAAGAGATTCTGCTGATTCTCGACGGCGAAGAGGTCGACGCCACCTCGTCCCTGATGATCATGACGCTCGGCGCCGATTGTGGTGCCAGCGTTACCGTGGAATCCGAGAACGCCGACGCCGTGGCTGAGATCGCCGGGCTCATTGCCCGCGACCTGGACGCCTAGCCCTGAGCTAGCCTCCTTAGTGGTCAACTCAATGGCACCCCATCATCCGATGGGGTGCCATTGTGTTTCGTCTCCTGGAGAACTCACCAGAATGGGGAGTCTTCCCCGCGGCTAGCCCAACGTGTGCGGTTGTCCCGCCACAGTACGACGGCGCGCCCCTCACCTTCCGCTCTCCTCCGTTGACCCGCCATATAACGCCCTTTAGATTCATTTTTCGGGCATTATCTGACAACTGACCGTGGAGTCAGACAATTTCGATGCCGACAATGCACCTGATGCAGCCCGCCCACTTCGATACCCTCGCCACCCTCGCCACCCTCGCCAAAACGGACGGAGAGGCGCCTACTTGCCCGCTCATGACGCCGGGCACACGAAAGACAGCACGCACACCGCCGCAGCGATTGGCGCACCTGATTAGAGGGCTGCGATGAGCCATTCGGCGTCGTGGCGCTCACCCGGAGCGAGGCTGATGAGATCCGTGCCGGAGTTGAAGGCGTCCGGCGGGCAGCTCATGGGTTCAACAGCCAAGCCAATGCGATTGAGCGTGGGTTCCGGGCGATCGGCCGTGTGAATCTGCACCCACGGCAGGACAGCTCCATGCCAGCGCATCAGTACGCCCGTGCCCTCGGGGGAGAGGACCCGGACCTCGACGTCGTCGTTCCTGGTGGCCTGCAGACCCGTGTAGGCATGGTCAATCTCGGTGCTGCCGAGTTCCCGAGCCTCTCGGAAATCGAAGTAGCCCTCCCGTAACGTCGCAACCCCATCAAGAGTGGTGGGCAGCAGTCGATCCGGTGTCACACTGAGGATTTGGGCCGCCGGAAGTTCCAGGGTCCAGCCGTCAACTGTTCCGTTGCCCGCCACCAGATACGGATGAGGCCCGACGCCGTACGGGGCTGCCGCTGTTCCGTCACTGATGTTTGCGGCCGAGATTCGCCACGTGAGTCCCTGCTCGCTGAGCGTGTAAGCAGCGTCGATGGCCAAGCGGTGCGGATACCCCTCCTGGGGCTCGATGACCGCGCCAAACGAAGCGCTTTGCGGTGTTTGCTCCAGTAGCTCCCACTCATTCCAGATGACCAGCCCGTGCAGTGCCGTCAACCTGTCAATCTCATTGACAGGTACCTGATGGAGCTGACCGCCAAAGGTGTAGGCGCCGTCGGCAATCCGATTAGGCCAAGGTGCCAGATTCGAACCGCGGTATCCCGGACGAATCTCATCCGCCTCGAAGGGGACCACCAGGTTGCGACCGGCAAAGGTCAGGGAGCGCAGCGAGGCGCCCACGGAGGCAATCACGGCCTGATACTCGCCGGAACGTAGAACTGTTTGCGTTCCCGAAATAGGGCGGGTGGAATTGCTGAGCATGCGTTCTCCTCTGCGAGAATGTGTTTATGACTGAAAATACGTCGGCAAATGGACACCCGCCCGTCATGGCGGACGTGGCTGCCAAGGCAGGCGTTTCGCATCAGACTGTCTCACGGGTAATCAACAACCATCCCAATGTAAGCGCCAAAACGCGCACTGTGGTGGAGGCTGCCATTGCCGAGTTGGGATATCGGCGGAACACGGCGGCACGCCAGTTGGTCACGCGCCGCTCGGAAACCCTGGGCGTCGTGGCGCACAATACGGAGCACTTTGGTCCGGCCCGAATCTTGTTGGGCATCCAGGAAGCCGCATATGCCTCCGGCTACGGCGTCAACACGGTGCGACTGCCAAATGACAGCGAAAAGACCCTTATTGACACGGTTGAAAACCATCTGTCGCATCAGGTCGACGGGCTCGTGGTCATCGCCCCGCAGGAGTCGATCGTGCGCATCATCGAGCGGCTGACCCCGGGCGTTCCCATGGTGGCTATCGGCGATATTGGTGCCGCGGGTGTGCAGAACGTTGGGGTTGATCAGCAGCGCGGTGGCTGGCTGGCCACGAAGCATTTGATCGATCAGGGACACCGCAAGATCGCCCACATCATGGGTCCGACCGGTTGGCTCGACGCTCAGGCTCGCCGCCGTGGTTGGGAAGCCGCCCTGGCCAGCGAAGGCCTGGAACCGGGAACCTTGTTGATCGGAGACTGGAGCGCCGCATCTGGCTACGAAGCCGGGAAGGCGCTCATCGACGCGGGGGAATGCACGGCCGTATTTGTCGCCAACGACCAGATGTCCCTTGGCGTCATGCGCGCAGCCTACGAACGCAAGCTGACCCTGCCGCGCGATCTGTCCATCGTGGGATTTGATGACAGCCCGGAATCTGGATTTTACTTCCCGCCCTTGACCACGATTCGGCAGGACTTTGCCGAACTGGGGCGCCGCTGCGTTGGCATGTTGCTGGATGGCATTGCGGGAAACGATCCCTTGTTCTCCGTTCGGATTCAGCCGCACCTGATGGTGCGCGGGAGTACCGGACCTCGTCCGGCCGCGCTGACGCGTAGTTAGCTCAAGCAGCACCGAACCTCAGATTCATGGCAGTGGATAGATAGTCATGACATTGTTAGCGCTCACAGATTGGGAATCAAAATCGGGGCCGTAATATTTGCACTCTGAGAGCTGCGTCACGAAATTTTTCCCGCGACTGCGACGTCCGGCGATCACTCTGGGCGCGGAGAAGCCCCCGGTGTTTCGCTAATTTCTCCTGAATTGTAGGGAAAACTGGGGATCTTATGGCCGCAACTTCGCCTATCCTCGGAACTTCCTTCTCTTGACTCACGGTCGCAATTAGGTATTGTTAGCGTTCACAACTAGTTTTCTTCCGGGATGCCAACGACGGTGTTCCGGTTGCCTTGGCTGAGAGGAACGCATGGTGTCGCAGGATTCTTACGTAATCGGAGTTGATTACGGAACGCTGTCCGGACGGGCGGTGGTGGTACGGGTCAGCGATGGCGCGGAGCTGGCATCGGCCGTCGTTGAATATCCACATGCCGTGGTTGAGCGCTCACTTCCCGGCTCCTCGGACAGGCTTCCCCCGGAATGGGCGTTGCAGATTCCGGAGGATTACCGGCAGGTGCTCAAGCAGGCAGTTCCGGCAGCTATCGCTCAGGCCGGCATTGATCCGGTCGATGTCAAGGCCATCGCCACCGACTTCACGGCCTGCACCATGGTGCCGACAACTCACGACGGCACACCGCTGTGCGAACTTCCGCAGTGGACCCAGGAGCCGCACGCGTTCGTCAAGCTGTGGCGCCATCACGCGGCACAGCCGCAGGCGGAGCGCATTAACGATTTGGCCAAGGCCCGCAAGGAAAGCTGGTTGCCGCGTTACGGTGGGCTGATCTCCTCGGAATGGGAATTCGCCAAGGGCCTGCAGCTCCTCGAGGAAGCCCCCGAGGTTTACGCGGCCATGGATCACTGGGTTGAAGCAGCCGACTGGATCGTCTGGCAGCTGACCGGCAGCTACGTGCGCAACGCCTGCACCGCAGGATACAAGGGAATCCTCCAAGATGGCAGCTACCCCTCGGTGGAATTCTTGGAAGCACTCAACCCGGCCTTTGGACGCTTTGTCGTTGATAAGTTGGACCACCCCATCGGTGCCTTGGGAGATGTTGCCGGGCACCTGAGCGCTGAAGCTGCCGAGTGGACGGGCCTGCCCCAGGGCATCCCGGTCGCCGTCGGAAATGTTGACGCTCACGTCACGGCGCCGGCCGCTAAGGCCGTGCATCCCGGACAGATGGTGGCCATCATGGGCACCTCAACATGCCATGTCATGAGCTCAGCAGAATTGCGCGAGGTTCCGGGTATGTGTGGCGTTGTTGACGGTGGCATCATCCCCGGGCTGTACGGCTACGAAGCTGGCCAGAGCGGTGTTGGAGACATCTTTGGATGGTTCATCAAGAACTCCGTTCCGGCCAGTTACCACGAGCAGGCAGCAAAGCAAGGGCTGGGAATTCACGAATACCTCACCTCCCTCGCCGAGACGCAAAACATCGGCGAGCACGGCCTCATCGCCTTGGATTGGCACAGCGGAAACCGTTCGGTCCTCGTCGATCATGAGCTGTCCGGCGTCGTTGTTGGTCAGACCCTAGCCACGCGGCCCGAGGATGGCTACCGCGCCTTACTGGAAGCCACCGCCTTTGGCGCCCGCGTCATCGTCGAGACCTTCAACACCGCAGGTGTCCCTGTCACGGAATTCATCGTCGCTGGCGGTCTCATGAAGAATCAGCTGCTCATGCAGATCTATGCGGATGTCTTGAATCTGCCGCTCTCCACCATCGGATCCACGCAAGGGCCGGCGCTCGGATCGGCCATCCATGCGGCTGTCGCGGCTGGACTTTACCCTGACATCATGGCCGCATCCGAGGCCATGGGGAGCGTGAACAAGGCCGTTGTGGTGCCGATCGAGGAGAACGTGAAGGCCTACAACGCACTCTTCGCCGAGTACAGCCTGCTGCACGACTACTTTGGACGTGGCGCCAACGAGGTCATGCACCGGCTCAAGGCCATCGCCCGTGAGGCACAGGCCACAGCCTCACTCAAGACGGAGGTCAACGCATGAGCTACACCGCTGAAGTAATGACCGCGATCGCAACCTTGCGTGAAGAAGTGTGCGCGCTCCATGCCGAGCTCGTCCGCTACGAACTCGTCGTCTGGACGGCGGGCAATGTCTCGGCCCGCGTGCCGGGTGCGGATCTGATGATCATCAAGCCCTCGGGCATTGACTACGACGCCCTGACGCCGGAAAACATGGTCGTCACGGACCTGTACGGAACCCCTGTGGATGGAGGATGGGGCAATCCTGAACTGTCGCCGTCGTCCGACACCGCCGCACATGCCTACGTCTACCGGCACATGCCCGAGGTGGGCGGAGTGGTTCATACCCACTCGAGCTACGCCACGGCCTGGGCGGTGCGGGGCGAAGCTATCCCGTGCGTCCTGACCATGATGGGCGACGAATTCGGTGGTGAAATTCCGGTGGGACCCTTCGCCTTGATCGGTGACGACTCCATTGGCCGAGGCATCGTGGAGACGCTGTCGGGCTCCCGCTCACCGGCCGTGCTGATGCAAAATCACGGCCCATTCACGATCGGCGGCAGCGCCAAGTCCGCGGTCAAGGCGGCCGTGCTGTGCGAGGAAGTTGCCCGCACCGTGCACCTGTCCCGCGAGCTGGGCTCCATGATCCCGATTGATAGCGCGCACATTGACAGCCTGCATGACCGCTACCAAAACGTCTACGGACAGTAACCCCTAACCACATCTCTTGTTTCGAAGGAATGAACATGTCTTCGCAGTTGAATAACTCATTGTCCGAATACGAAGTTTGGTTTCTGACGGGAAGCCAGAACCTCTATGGCGAGGAAACGCTCCGTCAGGTGGCCGAACAGTCGGCCGAGGTCGCCAAGACCTTGCAGGAATCGACAGAGATTCCCGTCCGCGTGGTCTTCAAGGACGTGCTGAAGGATTCCGAGTCCATCCGCCGTGCTGCCTTGGACGCGAACGCGGACAACAAGGTCATTGGCCTCATCGCTTGGATGCACACCTTCTCACCGGCCAAAATGTGGATTCGCGGACTGTCAGAGCTGAACAAACCGCTCCTGCACCTGCACACCCAGGCCAACGTCGCCCTGCCGTGGGCCGAGATCGACTTTGATTTCATGAACCTCAACCAGGCAGCACACGGCGACCGCGAATTTGGCTACATGCAATCGCGCATGGGCATCAGCCGCAAGACGGTCGTGGGCCATGTGTCCAACCCGCTGGTCCGGGAAAAGATCGGTACCTGGACGCGTGCGGCATCGGCCGTGGCGCAGATTCGCACCTTGAAGGTTGCCCGCTTTGGCGACAATATGCGCAACGTCGCCGTGACCGAAGGTGATAAGACCGAGGCCGAGATTCGTTTTGGCGTCTCGGTGAACAGCTGGTCGGTCAATGAACTGGCCGAGGCTGTCGATGCGGCTTCCGAGGCCGATGTTGATGTGCTGATTGCCGAGTACCTGCGTCTTTACAATGTGGCTCCCGAGCTCCTTCCCGGTGCCGCACGCCACGACTCTCTGCGGTACGGAGCCAAGATCGAGCTGGGCCTGCGCAGTTTCCTGGAAGCTGGCGACTTTGGCGCGTTCACGACCAACTTCGAGGACCTCGGCGGCCTGCGCCAGCTCCCCGGCTTGGCCGTGCAACGACTCATGGCTGATGGCTACGGCTTCGGTGCCGAGGGTGACTGGAAGACCGCTATCCTCATCCGCGCCGCCAAGGTCATGGGCGAGGGACTGCCTGGCGGCGCCTCGCTCATGGAGGACTACACCTACCACCTGGTTCCCGGCCAGGAAAAGATCCTCGGCGCGCACATGCTCGAGGTGTGCCCGTCGCTGACCACCGCCAAGCCTTCGCTCGAGGTACATCCCCTGGGCATTGGTGGCCGCGAGGATCCCGTGCGTCTCGTGTTCGACGCCGATCCCGGCGCTGGCGTCGTCGTGGCGCTTTCGGATATGCGCGAGCGTTTCCGCCTGACCGCCAACAAGGTCGAGGTGGTTCCGCTGGATGAGCCGCTGCCGAACCTTCCCGTGGCCCGCGCCGTGTGGAAGCCACTGCCGGACTTCGCCACCTCGGCCGCTGCGTGGCTCGAGGCCGGCGCGGCCCACCACACCGTCATGAGCACGGCCGTGGGTATCGAAGCGTTCCAGGACTTCGCCGACATCTTCGAGGCCGAACTCCTGGTCATCGACGAGGACACCACCCAGCGTGGCTTTGTGCGCGAGATCCGTTGGAACCAGGCATACTACCGCCTCGCCCAGGGCTTCTAAGCCTGTCACGGCGCCGCGCACCTATACTCGGTCCATGACAACGCTGCAGGGTGCGCATGTGATCATCACAGGTGGTTCGCAGGGGATTGGTGCTGCTTTTGCCAAAGAAGCCCACGACGCCGGAGCTCGAGTCTCGCTAATTGCTCGCCATCTTGAGGGGCTCACCCAGGCTGCGGCCGCCGTTGGACCCGGCGTGCTGTGGCGGGCCGCCGACGTGACGGATTCGGAGTCGCTGAACGCGGCCTTGGCTGCATTGACGGCCGAATCCGGCCCCTGCGACATCCTGCTGTGCTGTGCCGGAGCTACCTTGCCGGGACGTTTCTTAGACGTCCCGGCACAGGAGTTTCAGGAACAGTGGCGGCTCAATGTTGGCGGGGCCGTGGCCGCCGTCCAACATGTTTTGCCCGGGATGGTCGCGCGAGGCCGCGGACATATCGTCTTGGTGAGCTCAACAGCCGGTGTCATCGGGGTGCCTGGTTACACCGGGTATGGGGCCACGAAGTATGCCATCCGAGGGTTTGCCGACGCCCTGCGCTATGAGGTGGAAGCTGCCGGAGTCCGGGTCTCCGTGCTGTATCCGCCGGATACTCAGACGCCAGGCTTTGCCGCCGAGAATCTGCGCAAACCGCCGGAAACCGTGGCTATTTCCGGCGCGGTGAAGGCCAGGCCAGCGCAGCAAGTCGCGGCGTGCCTGGCGCGCGGGATCCAACGCAACAGCCGCAACATCACCGCTGATGCGGCCACACGGATACTGTTGTTACCGGGTGGACTGGCCGAGCCGGTTCTGCATTGGTCCTTTTCACGGACGGTAGCCAAGGCCCGCCGATAGCCGAGCCGACAGCGCAAGGCGAGTGCCGCCGTCGTACTTCGCCTGCCGGTAAACTTGGCACGGGTGTTTTCCCTGCCCCCGCCCCGCCAGAAAAAGGACCACACCCCATGAGCTTGATCCGCCTCAATGACGTTTCCGTGCGCTTCGACAAGGTGCAGGTGCTCCGGGAGGCGTTCTTCAAACTGGATGCGGGCGACCGGGTGGGCATGATCGGGCGCAATGGCTCGGGAAAGTCCACGCTGCTCAAGCTCGTCATGGATCAGGTGGAGCCGGATTCCGGAACTGTCGCCGTGGAGCTGGGCACCAAGATTGGGTACTTCTCCCAGTTCTCGGAGCTCAACGGCGCGCAAAGCATCCTCGAAGTGCTCGAGGAAGTCTTCTCGCATGTCTTGGAGATCGAAGCCGAGCTGGCCCAGATCGACGCCGAACTTGGCGCGGATCCGGGAGTGGTCGACATGGACCGCCTCATCCACCGCCAGTCGGAGCTGTTCGCGGACATGGACCGGCTCGATGGCTGGGACTACCAACGCTCGATCGACAAGGTGCTGACGACGCTTGGCTTCAACGAGGCGCACCGCAGCTGCCCCATCGACGATCTCTCCGGCGGTTGGCGTAACCGTGCCGCGCTGGCCAAGATCTTGCTCGAGGCACCCGATGTGTTGCTGCTGGATGAGCCCACCAACTACCTTGACGTGGCAGGTGTGGAATGGCTCGAAGGCTGGTTCAAGAACTTCAAGGGCGCGGCGATTATCGTCTCGCACGACCGCAAGTTCCTGGATGCCGTGGTCACTCGCATCATCGAGCTGGAAAATTTCCACCTGCACGAATACCCGGGCAATTTTGCCGAGTATGTCGTGGCCAAGCAGTTCCGCCTCAAGACGCTCGAAAGCCAATTCATGCACGAGTCCGAGCTGCTTGCCTTTGAAGCAGAGGGCATTTCGGACCGTCGCGAGGCTGCCAAGGCTGCATCGAAGGGGCTCGATTCGAAGCTGTCAAAGATCAAAAAGTCCCGCGCGCCGCGGCCCGTGGACAAGATCATCACCGAGATTTACGGCGGCTTGCACGTCAAAGACGTCCTGTGCCGGGTGGAGTCGCTGACCAAGTCCTATGGGGATCGCACGCTGTTCGGTGATCTGAGTTTTGAGATTCGTCGCGGCAACCGCATCGTGGTGCTGGGTTCCAACGGTTCCGGCAAGTCGACACTGCTGCGCGCCCTCACCGGCGAAGAGCCTGCCGATTCCGGTTACGTCACCTGGTCCAAGGGTGGCGGGCTCATCTCCTACAACCAGATTCTTGACGAACTGGACCCCGATGACACCGTGACCCATGCCGTCAACGCTATGCCCGACAGCCTCGCCCTGACGGCTACGAAGAAGTCGGTCAACCGATTCCTGGCCATGTTCCAGTTCTCCGAGGCCGATTTGAAGCAGCGCATCGGCAACCTTTCCGGTGGTCAGCGCGCCCGCGTTGCCATGGCCCAGTGCCTGCTCTCGGGCGCCTCTGTCTTGGTCCTCGATGAGCCTACCAACCACCTCGATATGTCCAGCACCCAGGTCATGGAGCGCGCCTTGCTGCACTTCCCGGGCGCCGTCTTGGTCGTGAGTCACGATCGCTTCTTCACCGACAAGATCGCCAACCGGAAGCTGGTCTTCAACGCCGACAAGCCGGGATTTGTAGCCGTCACCGGCGGATAGTCCACGGCGCGGCCGCTCATCAGCTCATTCGTGAGTATTTGGTAGCACTGGAAGCACTCCGTCGCCGTGGAATAAATGACCCCCAATAGGGTGAGCCGACATCTCGCGTTTTGGCTGACGGCGCGACCCTATCCACTGGGCAACCGAATAAATCCTAGGTTCCCGTCTCAGTTTTCTCACGTTCCGCTGTTGTCCATCTTTTGATGAACGACGGCGGTTCGTGCGTTAATCTCTAGGCTCACCTTCGTGGGTGGTGCGGTTGTGGTGGTGTGGGGTTCTGGGCAGGGGTGTGGAGGAATGGATTAGAATATTTATTCCCGAATCTATTGCCATTTGATAACAGTTGTTTTAAACTTGTTGTATGAGTAATCGGGAGCAGGTCCCCGGGGACCGGGGTGGCGCAGTCGCACAGGATGTGGCTGCGGTTCTTGCTGCGATTACTCTTCCTTCTATTGAACCCTTTACCTCTGACACGCGAGCGTTGGCGGGTCTGCCTGCCCGGTGTCCTTTCCCGGTGCCGGTTCCTGAACCTTTGACTCGGCGCTCTGTTGCTCAGGGTGTGTATGACGCCGGGATCCTGGCGTTGGGTGCGGTGAAGGTGTTGGAGGATGCACTGGCTGCGTGTAAGGCAGGGATCCTTGATCGGGTCATGGGTGCGGCCCGGGTAGAGGCCGAGGCTGGTGAGCTGGATCAGTGGCAAAATGGTGTCGCGCAGTCAAGTGCGGTGTCGAATATGGCGTTGGTGTTGCGGATTCCCGAGGTCACGGCGTCATCGTTGGTGTATCACAGCATGGATTTGCGTGAACATTTCCCGGACACGATGGCGGCGCTGGGTGCGGGGGAGTTGTCCTGGCGCCATGCTTGTACCGTGGTCGATGAAATCGGCACTCTCCGGGAGAACCCTGACACCACTGATACTGATGTTGCCGTGTTTGAGGCGAAACTTTTGCTGTTAGCGGTGGGGACCACGGCGGGGTGTTTCGCGTCGAAAGCTCGGCGGGCTAGGGAGTCAATGTTCCCGGGAACGATCGTGACCCGGACGAAGCAGGCTTTTGCTGCGCGGAAGATGGTCAGTGAGCCCGGGAAAGACAATATGTCGTGGATGACCTTCTACCTTCCCACGGTGACCGCTAACGCGATCATGACCAGGTGCACTCGGATCGCGCGGGCTGTGAAAGAAGACGCCCGCCAGCAGCAAGAAGCTAATGACCATGCCGGGGGCACTGAGGATTGCCGGGAGTACCGCACCCTGACGCAACTTCGGGTGGATATCGCAGCGGTCCAACTCCTAGGTCAAGAACTACCCACCACCACGTTCTCAGGGCCGGTGAGTTTTCAAAGCACCAGCCAGCCAGGCCCTACCGCTAGCAGTGTCGGGAGCGCTCGTAATAGCGGCAGCAATGGCGGGGATGCCAGCGGGACAAGGAACGGTGGTGCTTTCTTCTCGGAAGGCGTCTCGTTCGGGCCCACTCCTGTGTTTGGTACCGGGTCCGATCGGGGTGTGACCCTGATCGATGAAGAACCATCTTGGGCTCACAAGATCCCGGAAAACAATGGAAACCAGAGGGAAGATCCGCGACACGGAGCCCAGACGCCAACGGTGGA
The DNA here is from genome assembly GCF_003219795.1 of Arthrobacter psychrolactophilus. Lineage (GTDB taxonomy): Bacteria > Actinomycetota > Actinomycetes > Actinomycetales > Micrococcaceae > Specibacter > Specibacter psychrolactophilus. The sequence continues at coordinate 24,688 of NZ_QJVC01000021.1, forward strand.
TGTCCCGCTATCAGGAGCAATCCTGAGCAACACCAGCACCAACAAGGACACCGGAGCTTGTCGTGACACTGATGGTGAGCCGATTGCGGGGGTGGTGATGGGTGATGGTTCAGGGTTTGTCGATGGCATGGTTGATGGGATCGTGGAGGATGCTGCTCGGGAGTATCTCGAGCAGCTGGAGCAGTTGGCTCAGGGCCGGATTATTCAGGGCCCGCCGTTACCGGAAGCCACGATTTTGTTGAAGGTTCCCTTCCTAGGATTGCTGGATATCACTGATGAACCGGCCGAGTTGGTGGGTGTTGATGGCGGCCCCGTGCCGGAGGATATTGCGCGGAAGCTTCTGGCCGGGTCGTCTACGTTCTTGCGGGTATTGACGGATCCGGTCTCGGGGGAGGTGTTGCCGTTGAATCCGGAAAGGTACACGTTACGGAACGTGGAGAAAGAGATGTTGCGGGCGCTGGCGGAGAGTTGTTATTTCCCGAATTGCATGAATCCGGTGATGGACACAGAATTTGATCACCTGCACCCCTTCGAAAAGGGAGGGAAGTCCACGGCCGGAAACCTGCGGCCGGCTTGCCGTCGCCATCACGCTATGAAGCACTTCAAGGATGACAAAGACCGGCACGGCAACTATCGGCGGTACAAAGAACCACATCGCCAAGGGATCAGGCTTCGTGGCTGGACACCTCAACCACTTCCCGACGGACGCGTCGGCTGGATCACGCCCACCGGGGCCTATGAACCACCACAATACGAAGAACCACAACGAACCATGTACCCGACATGGCTCAAGAAACGCATCATCAAAAGCCTCACACCAAAACCACCGGACGAGCCCAGAGAACCAGAGAACCCCGGAAACCCCGGCACTGACAATTGAGCTTCACTCCTCGTGCCAGCCTCTGCCTGATCTCAGGTGGAGGCTGGCACGCAGCATTGGGCCTTACTTCTTTCCGAACTTGCTGGCCTTTGCCGGCCACCATACGCGGTCGCCAAGGTCGTAACTCAGGGCAGGTACCAGGAGCGTCCGGACAATGACGGTATCAAGCAGCACACCGAAGGCCACGATGAACGCCAGCTGGGCCAGGAACAGGAGGGGAATGATGCCCAGGGCTGCGAAGGTGGCAGCCAACACCACCCCGGCAGAGGTGATGACGCCACCGGTCTTACCCAAACCGCGCAGTACGCCAGCGTGGGTGCCCATGCGCAGCGATTCCTCACGAACGCGGGTCATTAGGAAGATGTTGTAATCAACGCCCAGTGCTACCAAGAAGACGAAGCCAAAGAGTGGGACAGTGGCATCGGCTCCGGGGAATCCAAACACGTGGTTGAACACGAGCGCAGAGACACCCATGGTGGCGATGTATGACAGCACCACGGTGCCAATCAGCAGCAAGGGAGCAATGATCGATCGCAGGAGCACGATCAAAACAATGAAGATCACCAGCAGTACCAACGGCACAATCTTGAACAAATCGTGCTGGGCCGTGACATTAGTGTCGAGGGCAATGGCAGACACTCCACCCACAAGCACCGTTGGATCAACCTTCGGAAGTTCCTCGCGAAGATTCACCACGACCTGTTCAGCCTCTGCCGAATCGGCCTGATCTTTCAAGGTGGCGTTGATCAGAATTCGACCATCCTTGACCACAGCTTCGGCCGCCGCATCGGGACGACCACTGCCGGTGTAAACACTGGCCTCGGTAATACCTTCGGTGCCCTCGGCGGCTGCCAACACCTGATCCTTGAGTCCTTGCTCGGCGATGATGAGAACAGGGCTGCCGCTTCCGCCGTCGAAATGCTCGGCCAAGGCTCGCTGGCCGTCAACAGCATTGCTTTGCCCGAGGATGACCTCTGTTTGGGACACCCCATTGGCCTGCAACTGGACGATTCCGGAGCTGGCAACCAGCAGCAGCACCAGAGTAACCACCCAGGCCATGCGCGGCTTACGGGAAATGAGTAGTCCGATGCGTCGCCAGAGGCCCTTGATTCCTGCCAGACCGCGTTCGACGTCGTCACTAGCGTTGGCAGATTCACTGGCCAGAGTTTTGCTTGAGTGCCGCTTCTCGGTGGCGACCTTGGGCATAAATGGCCAGAATGATCCACGGCCGAAGGCGACCAGTAGGGCCGGCAGGCAGGTGAGAGCTGCCAAGAGTGAGAAGAGGATGCCAATGGCGGCGATCGGCCCGAGGCTCCGGTTGGAGTTTAGATCTGAGAAGAGCAGGCACAACATGGCCAAAATAACGGTGGATCCCGAGGCGACGATGGGCTCCCATGCGCCACGGTATGCCTCTCGGATGGCGCTCCAACGTGAGGTCGTCTGCGTCAGCGCCTCTCGGAATCGGGCGACAAAGAGCAATGAATAGTCGGTCGCAGCGCCAATAACCAAAATGGATAGGATGCCCTGGCTTTGGCCGCTGAGCTTGATCCAATCCCAGCTGGCCATGTAGTAAATGACAAGAATGGAGGCGCAGAGCGCGAATACAGAGGTGAAAAGAACCAGTAGGGGCAGCACCACTGAGCGATAAACCACCAGCAAAATAACAAAGACCGCCAAGAGTGCCACGAGCAGCAGTACCCCGTCGATCCCGCCAAAGGCGTTGACTAGATCGGCGGTGAGCCCGGCCGGTCCTGTGACATAGACATTTAACGCGTCAGGGGCGTTAGCCTGCAGGGTGTCACGGAGCTCCTGCACCACGGTTTTAATTTCGCCCGTGTCGGAGATCGGGACAAGGAACTCCACAGCCTTGCCATCCTCGGAGGGGATCGGTCCGGCAATAGTCGTTGTGGCCGGCGCTTCTGGCTTCTGCACACCGGCAACGGCGCCTAGGTCCTTCGAGAGTCCGGCGATGTCGCCAAGTTGTTCCCGTGTCAGAGGTTCATCGCTGGTGAGCAGGACCACTGCGGGAATCACGTTGCTATCGACGAATTTCAGCTGCCATTCGCGAGCGAGAGTTGATTCCGCGCTGGCTGGCAGGAAGCTGGCCTGATCATTGGTGGAAACTTCGGATATTTTGCCAAAAGTCGGACCGCCGAGACCGGCCGCAATGAGCCACACGACGATCAAGACTGCCGGGAGTGCAACTCGGATCCAGCGTTTAGGTGACCATTCAGTTAGTGTCATGCTCAAAATAATACTTCTATGATGGAGATAAATAAAACGGTTGGATTGTCGTCAATCGTGATGGAGCAGAAATGGCGCGATAATTGAAGGCATGATGTCTTACCAAAGTCAGCTCATGCTCTTGACTGCCATGCGAGAGTTTGTCCTAGAGTCTGACCGCTATGTTGATCGAGCCGCAGCTGTGCATGGCCTGCACCGCACTCACCTGAATGCCCTAGGGTTCCTCGTTGGCAGCGGCCCATCTGGATCGACTCCAGGAGTCTTGGGGCATGCACTGAATTTAAGTTCACCGGCAGTTACCGCACTCGTCGACAGGCTGGAAAAGTCCGGTCACGTAACTCGAAAACGCGGCACGAGCGATCGGCGCCAGGTGGAACTTGCCATGACCGACAGCGCCCGCGTTGTTGGCCGGCAGCTTTTTGGCCCCTTGTCCGAACACCTCGGCCACGCTCTGGAGAATTATTCTCCAGAGGAGCTGGCCCTCGTGGAGCGATTCCTGCGTGAGATGACTCTGGCTACCGCCGAAGCCAAGAACAACCTGACGGCTGTCTCGGACTCGACCCTCGACGATTAAAGCGCGGCAGTGGGTAGGCTGGGTCACATACCAACGTCAGGGAGCCCATGATTCGCCGCGTCACAGTCCTATTGCTTGCCGTAACTCTCGTCCTCGGAGGAGCGGCCTGCTCCGCGCCCGATGACGGACAATCAACCGCTGACGCGCTGGCCAAGGCGTTGTCTGCGCACACGGTAGGAGGACTGAGCTTCGACGCACCCAGCGATGAGGTGCAAAAGGAACTGACAGAACTGTCCGCAGGCATCGATCCGGTCTGGCCGGCCGTGACTGTCAGCGGTGTGGAAGTGTCAGGGGAAACCGCGAGGGTATCCCTGAACTACTCATGGCAGCTTCCTCACGTTGACAAGCCGTGGAGCTATGCCACGGGCGCCGATATGAAACGCAATGGCAATTCCTGGACCATCACGTGGTCCCCGGAAATGGTCGAGCCCAAGCTGGCTGCCGGTGACCGCCTGGACATCTCGACACTGTACGGCCAACGAGCCAGTATCCTCTCCGCCGACGGTGAGGCGATCGTGAAGGATCGTCCCGTGCGAACCGTCGGCATCAACAAAGAGGGGCTGACCCCCGACGCAGTGAAGAGCTCCGCCGAGGCGCTGGCGAGCTTGCTGGACATTGACGTCGCGGCCTACCAAGCCAAGGCCGAGGCCTACGGGCCGGTGGCCTTCGTTGACGCCATCACTTTGCGCGAGGAAGCCTTCCAGGGCCTTGACCAGATGAAACTCAAGTCGATTGAGGGCGTTCTGTCGACCGAGGGGACCCTGCCGTTGGCGCCCACCCGCATTTTTGCCTCCGCCATCCTGGGCACGGTTCATGAGGCAACGGCGGAGGACATTGAAAAGTCTGAGGGCAAGGTCGTTGCCGGGCAGATCGTGGGCTCAGGCGGTCTGCAGGCGAGTTTGGACTCCCAGCTTGCGGGAACGCCCGGCGTGACGGTTCTCGCCGTCAAATCGCCAGAGAATTCCAGCAGTACCGCCTCTCCCACGAACGACGCCGGGACCTCGCCAACCGCTGTCCCGGCGGCTTCCAAGGTCCTGTTCCAAGCAACGCCAGTGAACGGTCAGGACGTTAAAACCACCCTCGTACCTCGCCTGCAAAACGCGGCCGAGGAGGCTCTAGCCAGTGTGAAGACACCCAGTTCGATCGTCGTGATGCGCCCGTCCAGCGGAGCCATCCTAGCCTCCGCTAACGGCCCGGACAGCAACGGCTACAACACCGCGTTCCTGGGGCAATACGCGCCGGGATCAACCTTTAAGATTGCCACATCGTTGGGCTTGTTTCGGCTTGGTATGACCCCGGAATCCACGGTGAATTGCTCCGCCGAGTACACCGCGGACGGGAAGAAATTCCTCAATGCACCCGGCTACGCGGCTGAGGCGACGGGCGAGGTACCCCTGACGACCGCCGTCGCACATTCCTGCAATACGGCGTTTGTGAGCCAATTTGAAAAGTTGGCCCAAGAGCAACTGGCTGATGCGGCAGGCGCCTTGGGTATTGGCATGAGCAACGATCTGGGGCTCGAAGCGTTTACGGGCGTGGTGCCGCGCGATTCGGCCGGCACCGAGCATGCCGCGTCCATGATCGGACAGGGCAAGATTCTCGTCTCGCCGCTCGCCATGACCACGTTGATGTCCGCTGTGGTCAAGGGCTCGGCTGTGGTCCCGGTCTTGGTCGAGGGGCGCGATGGCAATGTTGAAGCCGCCGCTGGTGCGGCTCTGACCCAGAAAGAAGCAGAGGGGCTGCGCACCCTCATGCGCGCCGTGGTGACGGATGGCTATTTGAACAATCTGGCCGATCTGCCCGGGGCACCGGCTATCGGCAAGACCGGGACCGCCGAGTACGGCTCCGACACGCCGCCCCGCACACACTCCTGGGTCATTGCGGCACAGGGCGATATTGCCGTGGCGGTATTTGTCGAAGACGGTGACTTGGGTGCCATCACGGGCGGACCCTTGGCAAAAACCATCCTGGCGGCCGCAGCCGGCTAGTTCAGCAGATCCATTTCCAACGCCTTGGCGATGGCATCGTCGCGGGAGCTGACTTGAAGTTTCCGGTAGATGCTGCGCAGCTGTGACTTGACAGTGTTACTGGAGACGAAGAGCGCACCGGAAATATCGTCAACGGAGCGGTGCTGCACCAACTGCTGCAGGACCACCTTTTCACGAGGCGAGAGCGCTGGCGGCAGCTGCAGGTGCTGCAGCGGAGCTGGGAACTCAAGGGCAAACATGTCTACGATGTCCTTATCGCCGGAAGACTCAGCCAGCCGCAGCAAGACTGCGCGGTCTTCCTGCGGCAGAAACAAAATGTGAGCCCGGATCCCGGTGGCCTGGTAGACAATCGTGGCTTTCCGCAGGAGCTTGAGGGCATTTGCCTCACTTCCCAGATGGAGCGAAGCGACGGCGCCCAACAAGTGCAGTGCGGCCCGCGTACGCGGGTTACTCCCCGGAGCCATGACAGCTGCCGAGTATTCAATCGCGGCCTCGGTCGCCTTGCCTGTTAGCAGGAGAAGCAGCATTCGCGCTGGGGCCACCTGATGATGTCCCGGCGCGTAACCGGACAGGGCCGTGGCGGCCCGCGCCGGCTGACCGGCTGACAGCCACAAGATCGAGAGCATATTGTGCATGGCTGCGGTACCAAGATTGTCACCGATCCCAGCGTTCTGGGCGCCCAGGCTCCTGCCCAGGGGTGAGAGCAGGTCCGCGACGCGCTGCGCCTCGCGTAGGCCATGACCTAGGGCAAGCCGGGTATGCATCATGGCTGTTGTGCTGAAGGGCCAGAACTCTGTGCCGGAACAAAAATGTTCGGACCGGGCCAAAAGCAGTTCCGCCGCCTCGTAGTCGCAGCGATCGATTAGGAGCATCGCCCTGCCCGCCACACCGAGAACGTTGAGATACGATTCATCGTGCTTCCGCGGCCACCCGAGCGGATCGCTCATCTCGATGGCCTGCTGGGCCGAAGCCGTGGCTCCCATGAACGCATGGATACCGGCGGCGAAGGACAAGGTGTAGTTCAGTGCCGGCTGCGACGTGGCGTGGGCAACCGCTGCGTTGATGACGGGGACGGCTTCTTCTAGCTTGCCGCCTTGAAAGAGGCAGTAGCTCACATGGCGAAGTGCCAGGACCAGATACTCATGGAGTTCGTCGCGCGCCTCAGGGGCCATGATGTCCAAGGTTGAGAGCGCTGTGAGAGCCATCTCCGCAGAATCGGAGTAACGGCCAACTTGCCGTAAGGCGACGGCGCGCATGGTGTTAACGACGAACTTATTGCTGAGGCTTTCATCGAGCCGGGGCTTGAGAAAAGAATCGGCGGCAGCCTCTAATAACCGTGTGGCCGATTCAGCCATCAAGGGGTTATTGGAATAGGCCAGCCCCAAGGAAAACGCCAAAATAGGATAGCTTTTCAGCGCCTTGAGCGGAACCGCGCGAAGCTGGTGAACCAACAGATCGCTCATATAGCTTTCCGGGCTCGTCAGAAATAAAGCCGTGGTGGCTTGAGCCGCCAATTCGTAATTCTTGGCCCGCACGGCAAAAGTCAGGGCCTGTTCATAATCTGAATTGGCCCGAAACCACTTCGCGGTCACCGAGTTGGCCCGTAGAAATTGCTTGGGGTGGGCGGACTTGAACTCGGCGGCAAACATGAGCCGAAGCGATTCCACATACTGGAACACGGGGCGGGTGTGAACATGCGGATTCCATGAGCCGAAGCCCAAATGTTCGAGTTCAGAGATAAAGTCGCTGACGTCGTGAAATTTGGAAAGTTTCTGAGCCAGCGTCGTATCGAAGTACGGTGCCGTCGAGGTGACTTGAAGAAATCGCAGCAGGGCCGGATCGGAGAATTCAGCGCTTAGCTCGGAGGAAACTAATGTGCGCCATTCCACACCATGATCGCTCGGAATCCGGTTGAGCGACGACAAAGCCATGATCATGGCAGCGACGGACAGGGGAAGTCCTGAGGTGTCGCGGTAGATACTGCTGGCGACCGCGGTAGGAGCCTCCGGCAGTTCCTCAGCGACGAGCCTGTGCACCTCATCGTGGGTGAGCGCTAGTTCGCTTGGACCAATCAGCTGCAGCGTCCCACGCATTTGATGGCGCGGGTCCGCGAGGGAGGAGGTGCTGCGGCCCGAAAGGATGAACTTGCTGTGGGGGTGCCTTGCCGCACTGCTAAGGATGCTGTCGTCGACGGCCGGGCCCATATCGCCAAGGTTTTCGTAACTGTCAATGACAATGGTGGCGCCGGGGGTATCGAGGAATTCTTCCGAGCCATGCTCGGCGGAAAAGATCAGTTCCCACAAGGCGCGCACAGATTGTGGTGTTTCAGTGATGCTGACCCAGATAAGAGGGGAATCGGGGGAACGTTGCGCAGCCCAGCTGCGCAACAAAGTGGTCTTACCGAACCCCGTAGGGGCGGCGATGACGGTGATATTGGGAGCGGTTGAATCTAGGCAGGAAAAAAGTCGTGAACGCAGGCTGCATCCCAACGATGTGTTCTGATCTCTATGAGCCAATATTTCCCCCAAGCCCGCGAAACGACGTGGAGTACGCCGCACACTCTTTTAACTCAACTTTTAGTCTAAACCAGCAGGCTCGAGCGATTTACTCGCGGGCTTCGGAGAGGGACATTTTTGAATTTCGGGATTAGGGTGGTCGACAAGCCATAAATGCGGATCAGCGACGCTCCGCCTGAGGGTAAGGAATCACCGTGAAAAGCTCTGAGATTGCCAACGTTTCATTTTCCACGACGAAATTCCGTGAAGGGTACTCAATGCCGGAGGTGGATAGTTTCCTCGATAAGATTCGACGCTCTCTCGCCGCCTGGGAATCTGGTCAGGCGGGGGTGCTGACCGCAGAGGAAATCGAGGCGGCTCGTTTCTCTTTGACGAAGTTCCGTGCTGGCTACGATGAGGAGCAGGTGGATAATTTTCTCGATCAAGCCATGGTGGCACTGTCTTCCTTTGAAAATGACCCCGAACCCTAGCGCGCCCCTGGCTTCCTTGGAGGACGCCTGCACCGTGGTGCTAGTCCGTGATGGTCAGTCTGGCCTGGAGACCCTCCTGCTGGAGCGGCCACAGAACAGTCGGGCCTTCGGCGGCGCCTGGGTTTTCCCGGGTGGCAAGGTGGACGCCGCGGATCGTCGAGAGGGGAACGGCCGTAGTGTCGACGACTTCTCGGCGGCTCAGCGTGCGGGCCTGCGGGAAGTTGCGGAGGAAACGGGACAGCGACTGGACGGCGATGAGATGGTCTGGCTTTCGCAGTGGACGCCGATGCAACAGCTCCCACGCCGTTTCCGGACCTGGTTCATGCTGGCGCGAGCTGTCACCGGCTCTGTGACGTTGAGCCCCGAGGAGCACAGCAACTATGCGTGGCTATCTCCGGTTGATGCGCTCGAACGGCACGCGCAGGGGAAACTGACGCTCGTCCCGCCCACATGGGTCACGCTCCACGATCTCGCGGGAAAATTCACGGTGGCGGATGCGCTCGCGGACGCGAGATCCAACCCCGCTCCTGTCTACAACACCCAGCTGTTGCCGCCCGACGGGCTCATGTGGCTCGGCGATGCAGCGTATCCGCGGCAGAACATTTCCGAGACGGTGAGTGCACCTGGCGCCCGCCATCGATTGACCACGGCGAGTCTGCCCTGGATCTTTGAACGCAGGTCTGGCTAATCATTGGAAGGAAGCATCATGGCAGCAAGGAAAAAGTGGAGCGAGTTGAGCACGGTGAGTCGCACCGTCCTGATTGTGGCCGGATGCGGGCAGATCCTGCTGCAAGTGGCGGCCCTGCGCGACATCTCCCACAGAACCCCAGCGCAAGTCAATGGCAGCAAGCGGGGGTGGGTGGCGGCGTCGTTCATTAACTTTGCGGGCCCCATCGCGTGGTTCGTGCGCGGCCGGAAGGACTAGGCTTCGGTTCTGCGGAATCGCACGCGGGCGCCCGGGGCCAGCTGCGCGGCCTTATCCAGATCGGATCCGTGCACCACGCCGAGGACGGGGTAGCCGCCCGTGACGGGATGGTCGGCCAGAAAGAGCACGGGAAGGCCAGACGGCGGCACCTGAAGTGAGCCGTGAGCCAGACCCTCGCTGGGGAGCTCGGCGCCCTCAGCCTCCGGGGTCCGGCTCAGGGGAGTGCCGGTCAGTCGGAGCCCAATCCTGTTCGACTGCGGGCCAATGTCCCATGTCTGGGCTTCGAACGCGGCCAGCGATTGCGGCGTGAACCAGTTGTCCCGGGGCCCAAGACGATAGTGGAGTTCGCTCACCTCGGCTGTCGGTGGGGCAGCGATTTCTGCCGTCCCGACCACGCCATCGTGGCGTCGTGCCACGGGCAGGAACGCACCTGCGGTAAGGGGCGGCTGCCCCAAGGCGGAGAGCACATCCGTGGCGCGGCTGCCTAAAACGGCGGGCACCTCGATGTTGCCCCGTACGGCGAGGTAGCTGCGGAAGCCGTGGGCGCCTGCGCAGATGGTGAGAATCTCGCCGTCGTGCAGGAGGAAGGGCGCATTGCCCGGAACCACACGTTCGATTCCGTCGAGGCCGCTGATGCGTAGTTCTGGGGACGTGCCCGCCACCGCCATGACGTGGCTCCCGCTCGCCTTCAGTCGCAGACCTGAGAGGACGATTTCGAGAGCCGCGGCATGGCTGTCGTTGCCAACGAGGCTGTTGGCCCGGCGCAGTGCGGCACGGTCGAGGGCTCCCGACGACGGTACGCCGAGGTGGGCAAAGCCGGGTCGCCCTAGATCTTGCACCGTGGTGTGAACTCCGGGTGCCAGGACCGTGAATCCGGTGGGGGTGCCGATTCGGGTGTCGCTGGGTGCGCTCGCGGCAAGGGCCTTGGGCCTGGTCACCTCGATGAGCTCGCGTACGGGCACGAACTCCACGCCATCGCCAGGCTGAATCAGGGCGGCCGGATCGCGCCGAATATTCCAGATGGTGTCGGCGCAGCGGCCCAGCAACTGCCAGCCACCGGGTGTGGGGCCAGGATACACGGCAGAGAATTCTCCACCCACGGCCACAGATCCTGCGGGTACCACGGTACGCGGGGTGTCCCGGCGCGGCATCATGATCCGGTGATCCGCAGGTGCCAGGTACATGAAGCCGGGGGCGAAGCCGCCAAAGGCCGCCGCCCACCGCTGTCCGCTGTGCCAGGCAACAAGGGCTTCGACGCTGAGCCCCGTGAGTCGGGCAGCGTCGGTGAGGTCGGCGCCGTCGTACCTTGTCTTGATTCGGTGGATGGTTCCGCTGGGAGGGAGTCGGTCCTCCACAGTTGCGGTGTCCAGGAACTCCATGACGTGTCGCAGGGCGCTAGGGGAGTCGCATTGAACAAACACCGTCTTGGCTGCCGCAATAATCTCGATGACGCCGGGCAGCGCACGCTGGCGCAGTAGGACCTGCGCTCCCATGACGTGGGCCAGCGAATCGAGCTCGATGAGGATCGCCAGCTCACCCGCGGGAAGAATGTGTAGCTGCTTCATAGGGTGGCGCTACGGAACGAAGCTGGTGATCGTGACGCCGGAGTCGTGCAAGGCAGTGCGCACGGCAGCGGCCATGGCCACGGCGCCCGGGGTGTCGCCGTGCAGGCATAGGCTTTGCACCTCCACGCCAATGCGGCTGCCATCGATGGCCGTGACTTCTTGGTGCAAAGCGATGTCCAGGCTCTGGGCCACCACCGCTTCAAGGCTGTGCAGGACCGCGCCGGGCTGGGTGCGGGCCACCAGCGTGCCGTCCGGGTTATAGGCGCGGTCGGCGAAAGCCTCGGTCACCACGGTGAGCCCGGCGGCGAGCGCCAGCCGCTGGACCTCCGAGTTTGGCGCCACCAGTAGCGGGAGTTCGACGACGCTCAGGGCGGCCACGACAGCCTCGGCCTGTGCCGTGTGGTGGACGATCGCGTTGTACAGGGCGCCATGGGGCTTGACATAGTTCACGGTGGTTCCCTCTGCCCGGGCGATGGCCTGCAGCGCGCCGATCTGGTAGATCAATTCATCGCTGAGCTCGCTAGAGGCGATGTCCATGAAACGACGGCCAAATCCGGTCAGATCCCGGTAGCTGGGGTGGGCACCGATACTCACGCCCTTGGCCGCCGCGGTGGCGCAACTTTGACGCATGGTGCTGGGATCGCCCGCGTGGAAGCCGCAGGCGATGCTGGCGCTGGAAACCTGGTCCATGATGGCCGCATCGTCGCCGAGCGTCCACTGCCCCAACGATTCGCCGACGTCGGCATTGAGGTCTATGTGCAAGGGAGCGTGTGAGCGTGTCAGAGCAGGCCCAATTCCGTGACGGCGTCGCGTTCCGAAAGCAGTTCCGCCACGGAGGCATCGATCCTGGTTCGGGAGAAGTCGCTGATGTTCAGGCCCGGCACGATGGCGTAGTCGCCGCCGCTGGTGGTGACGGGGAAGGAGCTGACTAAACCTTCCTGCACGCCATAGGAACCATCGGAGGGGACGGCCATGCTGGTCCAGTCTCCGGCCGGAGTGCCTTGCACCCACAGCCTCATATGTTCGACGGCGGCATTGGCGGCCGACGCTGCCGAGGAGCCGCCGCGCACGGCGATGATCTCGGCTCCGCGCTGGGCCACACGCGGAATGAACTCTTCGCTAATCCAGGACTGTTCCACCAACGATGTTGCCGGGGTGCCGCCAACAGTTGCGTGCGTGATGTCCGGGTACTGGGAAGCAGAGTGGTTACCCCAGATGGCAAGCTTGCTGATGCTACTCACGGGAGCGCCGGTCTTGGCCGCCAATTGTGCCACGGCCCTGTCGTGGTCCAGCCGGGTCATGGCGGTAAAACGTTGCGCAGGGATGTCACGCGCGTGGGAGGCCGCAATTAACGCGTTGGTGTTGGCTGGGTTGCCGACGACAGCAACCTTCACATCGCTGGCTGCCCCTTCATTCAAGGCCCTGCCCTGCACAGAGAAGATGCCACCGTTGGCGCTGAGGAGATCGGCCCGTTCCATGCCTGGGCCGCGCGGACGGGCGCCGACGAGCAGTGCGATGTTGGCGCCGTCGAACGCCTTGGTGGGATCGTCAAAGACCTCAAGGCCCGCGACCAGCGGGAACGCGCAGTCCATCAGTTCCAGAACCGTGCCCTCTGCCGCCTTGGCCGCCTGCGGGACCTCAAGGAGGTTCAGCTTGACCGGGACGTCAGGGCCCAGCATGGCACCAGAGGCAATCCGGAACAGCAGCGCGTAACCAATTTGGCCTGCGGCCCCGGTGACCGTGACGGTGACGGGGGCTGGAGCATGTGCGTTCATGCAGCCAGTCTAGTCCCGCAGGTAGAGTTGATGGCAGGCTGCCGGGAGCGCAGTAACAACCAAAGGGGACTGGATGTCGCAGGGTCAGCAAACGAAACGTACATGGGCTGCTCGTGCCCGTGCTGTCCCCGGAATACTGGCCAAGTCGCCATGGTGGGTTGCACTCCTCGTGGGTGGCCTCTGCATCTGGCTGGGATTGACCCTAGTCACCAAACCGCTTTCTTCTTTGGGGGCCTTGACGCTTTACGCCGGCGCCAGCTTCATCATCTCCGGGATCTCCGATCTGATCGAGAACGAAAAATCCGGTTCCGGGGGCATCCGCATGGTACTCGGCTGGGGCTGGGTTGCCGCCGGACTCGTGGTTCTGGTCTGGGCCGGTGGCGCCATGGCGGTGCTGCCCGTGTTCATCGCCGCCTCACTGATAGTCTCCGGCGTGATCCGGGCGATGGGGGCCATTCGCGGCAAGGTCCGCCCGGCCGATGAACGTGTCTCGGCGATCATCCTTGCGCTCGCAGACCTGATCTTTGGTGTGGTGGCGCTGGCCTGGCCGGACGTGACGCTGCTGCTGGTGGCCATCCTCTTTGGTGCCCGAACCCTGCTCTTTGGCCTAGGCCGCGTGTGGAATGCCTTGGCCGAAGCTATCACGCTCTCGCGAGCACGACGGCGCACGGCTGCCACTTCCGCTGTGGGAACGGCTTCCGCTGCATCGACGACCCGGCCCAAGCACTTCCGGCGTTGGATGCGGGTCATCGGTGCCGTGTTGTCGTTGGTCCTCGCTGTCGCCGTCGCCGGTCTTGGCGCGCAGCTGCGTAGTGGTGCCCCCAGTGTGGACGCGTTTTATGCTGCGCCGGCCACGGTTCCCGATGAGCCCGGGCAGTTGCTCAGGAGCGAACCCTTCACCACGGGTGTCCCGGAGAACGCCAAGGCGTGGCGGATTCTGTACACCACCACCGGGGACGATTCCACGCCGGCCGTGGCAAGCGCCGTCGTACTTACCTCACTGAAACCCGCCAGCGAGCCGAGACCCGTCATCACCTGGGCCCACGGCACCACAGGTTACTCCGAGCCGTGTGCGCCGTCGAACCTACCGGAATCCTTCGACGCGGGTGCGCTGCCGGCACTTGACCATATTGTCGAGAACGGGTGGGTGCTAGTCGCGACCGACTATGCAGGTCTGGGGACCAAGGGGCCGCAGCCGTATTTGATCGGTCAAGGCGAGGCCCGGTCAGTACTGGATTCGGTGCGGGCGGCGAAGGCGCTGGACACCGAGCAGGACGAGCTGACCATGGCTGAAGAAACCGTCGTGTGGGGCCATTCGCAAGGAGGACAGGCAGCACTGTGGACCGGTGGATTGGCTGCAAGTTACGCGCCGGATGTGAAAATCAGCGGTGTGTCAGCCATGGCACCGGCCAGTGACGCCATTGGACTGTTGGCGAACCTGCATACAGTCTCCATTGGAAGCGTGTTTGCCTCCTATGTGGCTGCTGCCTATGCCGACAACTATCCCGACGTTTCCTTCAACGAGTACATCACGCCCGTGGCCAGAACGTTTGTGCGTGAAATGTCCACACGTTGCCTGTCGGAGCCCGGGGTCTTGGTGTCAGCTGTCAATGCCCTCGCGATCGATAAAGACCGGACGATTTTCAGCAAGGATCCCACCACGGGAGCCATGGGCGATCGGCTGCGCGAGAACACGCCGGTGTTGCCTATCTCGGCACCGTTATTCATTGCTCAGGGTGCGGCGGATCCGCTGGTGACTCCTGCCGTGCAGGACGCCTACGTTGCCGCACGGTGCAAGGCCGGGCAGGAACTTGAATACAAGAAGTATGAGGGCAAGGACCACATGGGAGTTGTGTCCCCTGATTCGCCCTTGATTGCCGATCTGCTGGCCTGGACCCAAGACCGCATCGAGGGTAAGCCCGCCACCAGCAATTGCACGGATCTGCCCTAGATCGGCCAGGCTCGCCCCAAACACAAGCGGGGCCTACCAATGTCATTGGTAGGCCCCGCTGTAGCATCAGTTGTGGGTTCAGTTCCGGGATCAGCGGACGCCGGGAGCCTCTCCTCCGATGTTGACCTCGGCGCCGCCGGCAAACGCGTTGCCAGCGATCGAGTTCAATGCCGTGAGCTTGAGGTAACGGCCAACTTTCCCGCCGGAAACGGCCGTGATCTGTGAACGGCTCACATCAAGGAACGTTCCGGAGGCAACCTTGGCGCCAAACTCGGTGGGGCTGTCGGAGACATAGAGCTCGAAGTCCTTGATCTTGCCATTGGAGTTGGACTGGCGTTGAGTGTATTCAAAGCCGGTGACGGCGTAGCTCTTGCCCAGGTCGATGACCACACTGTGCGGGAACGGTGTGGTGCTGCCCTGCCACTGGGTGTGCCAGTAACTGTCAATCTTGCCGTCCAGCAATGCCGTAGCCGGACCGCTCGGCGCGGATTCACCCGTGAGCTCCTCCGAGGTGACGGATTCAATGCTCAGCTCGCTCTGGAGGATCTTGTTCTCCAGCGGAATCAGCTTTGATTTGACCTTCAGGCTGTCCTTGGCAGTGCGTGTTCCGGTCGAGGAGATCTGGGTGGCTAGGACCTCGAACTTTCCGCTATACGTGGCGGGGTACACCGGCATCTGGAAGGTGAGCTGACCTTCGGCATCCGGGAGAACAGATCCGACGCGGTTACCGCCAAGGGTCAGCACAACATGCTTTCCGGGTTCGAAGCCGCTGAGCGTCGTTTTGGCGCGGTAACCGGCCTTGGTGGTGGCATTTGTGACGGCCAGAAGTGGAGTTTGGGAGGAGTCCCAAACGGCTGGCGCGGCAGGGTCGGCCGTGCCTGCGGCGATAGCCACGGTGAAGCTCGCCGTCGCCCCGTTGCTGGCCGTGAGCGTTCCCGTGTAAGTTCCCTCGGTGGCGTAGGAATGCGTGCCCTGCAGTTGGTACAGGCTTCCGGCGGCAAGTGAATGACGGGCCTTGAGTGCAACGATCGTCGCCGGGGTGGCGGCGGTGCCGTCGCCCCAGTCAACGCTCACACCAAGGCTGCCAAGAATGCTGGAGGCGCTCACGCCATCAGCATCATCAACCGTGTCAACAGCAATGCTTGAGCCGTCTGCCGAGGCCTTCGTGCCAGGTGCCGCCAGCTGGCCAACGTTGAGGGTCAGTGTCTTGCCCGGGGCAACAGCCACGGGCAGTCCGGCCATGGAGGAGCGCCATTTGGCCTGGTTGCCGTCATAGAAATTAGTGCCGGTCGCAAGCATGCGCTGACCCATGGAGGCCATCCGCACCTTGAAATCGTTCACGTTTCGCTGCGCCTGCGGGGTCCAACCAATTTCGGCAAAGGAGACGACACGTGGGAACGCCATGAACTCGGCTTGATTGCCGCCGCGGATGGTCTCGGACCACTGGGCCGCTTCCACACCGAGCAGTGCCGAGTCGGGCAGTTTCGCCCCGGCATCCTTGACGGTTCCGGCCGGATCCCAGTCGTAGTACTTCGGGAAGTCTCCGGTGCCAGCCCAGGTCAGGCCG
The DNA here is from genome assembly GCF_003219795.1 of Arthrobacter psychrolactophilus. GTDB lineage: Bacteria > Actinomycetota > Actinomycetes > Actinomycetales > Micrococcaceae > Specibacter > Specibacter psychrolactophilus. The sequence continues at coordinate 41,143 of NZ_QJVC01000021.1, forward strand.
ATGGGCGTCTTGGCGTTGTACTTCATGTCAATGTAGGACGTGGAGCCGTTGGAGACCATGAGCTTGGCGCCCTTGTTCTTGATGGCGTTGAGGGTATCGGCTGTGCCGCCGGTCCAGTATTGGATGCCGTCTCCTGCTGTGAGCCCGCCAATGGCGGACTCATTCCAGCCGATCGGCTTCTTGCCCAGGCCGTGAATAATCTGCACGGTCTTGGTAACGAACTCGACGTAGTTGTCGTGGCCGGTCACGTGGGACTCGTCCCCGCCGATGTGGACGTAGTCGCTGGTGGTCATGCCTGCGATCTGGCCAAACACATGCTCCAAGAAGGTCCAGGTGATGGGTGAGGCAACGTCAAGGGTGGAGCCGCCAACATTCCCGGTGCCGTCGGCGGGGACAACGCCCCACTCGTCGATGCCCGGCTTAGCTCCGGCGGTGTTCAACTCCGGGATCGCGTGCAGAATGGCGGAGGTGTGGCCGGGAACATCGATTTCCGGAATGATCTCAATGTGGCGCGAGGCCGCATAGGCCACGATGTCCTTGTATTCCTTCTGCGTGTAGAAACCGGTGTGCCCGAGTTCGTCCTGGTAACTGAGGTTCTTGGTCACTGCCGTCTTGCCTGAGATGCCGGTCAGCTGGTCGTAGTCGATCGTGTCGCCCGACTTCCGGCCGTCGTTGGTGATCTGGATGCGCCATCCTTGATCGTCGGCCAGATGCATGTGCAGCGTGGAAATCTTGTAGGCAGCCAGGGAGTCTATGATGTTCTTGACTTCATCGGGGCGCTTGAAATCGCGTGCCACGTCAAGCATCATGCCGCGTTTGTCGAAGCGCGGTGCGTCGGAAATTTCGACGGCGGGTGCACTCCAGTCCGCGATGACCTTTTGCTTGGATTCAATGAAGGCGGGGAAGAGCTGGCGCAGCGTCTGGATGCCATTGAAGACGCCATCGCTCGTGGGCGAGGTGACCTTCACGCCCGTGTCGGCACCCACCGTAAGCGTGTAAGCCTCGGATTGAAGCTGGGCACCGAGGTTGGGGATCTCACCCGGGGTCTGGAGAAGAACGACGTCGTCCGCGTCGCCTGAGGTGCCTGTCACCACGGGCAGTGCCAGCCCGGTGGAGGTGCGGAAAATAGCGGCCAGGTAGTCAGCGGTTTTCTTAGTCTCAGGGTTATTGGCCACGATTCGCGAGCCGGCACCCAGCGTGAAGGGCGCCTTGTCGGGCGTAGCCAGATTGACCGGAAGCGGAATCAAGTTCACGCCTTCGGCAGGTACGGGTGCAGCGGCTTCCGGTCCGTCCCAGACCTCAAATTCCCACATGGACATACCGTACTTGATGCCACCGATTGGGGTGCGGTCAATGCCCTGCATGCGAACGTATTGGTACGGCGTGGATGCCAATGCGGCGTAGAGCTTCTGGGTGTCGTCGGCGGCGCACATGGGGGAGATGACGTCCGTGGCGTCCACAAAGGTGATGCCGTCGGTGGAGACCTGAAGTTTGTATTTCGCAGCACAGGCTGTTTCCCACTTGATAGTGACATGGTCAATGACCGTGGGGGTCGCGAGCTTGAGGGTAATCTGGGCGTTGTTTGCCGTGTTGGAGGACCAACGTGTGGCGGGATCGCCGTCGTTCGCCAAGGCTGTGCCGTTGCGTCCGGGCGTCTCGTCGCCGGAGGAGGTGACGGTTGCGCCGGCCGAGGCTAGGGCAACGTTCCTTGCGGCAACATTGCCGGCAACAGGATCACCGGGGGCGGCCACCGAGGGCGGTGCCGCCATCGTCAGCAGCATGGCCGGCGCCACCACCGCCATCGCTAAGGCCTTCTTCAACAAGGAATGCATATGTTCATCCTTTTTCGAAATGAGGGATCTGGGTCACACGGTGCTCATGTTATCCATATCACAACCCTTTGGGAAGGCTATTAACCGCCAGAACGACTCGTAGCGCTGCGACGCGACGTGAAAGCGGCAGCACCCTCGGATCGGTGGAGCACGTCGGGATCATGAAAAAGTGTCAGGCGCTGACAGCGGCGCTTGGCGCCCAGCGGTGCCGCTTATGGAATGGGCGCGCAAAAGCGCGCTGCCCTTCGTGGAAAACGAGGACAGCGCGCTTGGGGGAAAAGCAGGCCGCAGGCAGAACCGGCGGACTGAAAAACTGTGGAACAGATTTACAACGTTACGGTGGCCAGGTCGAAGTCCAGGCGGTGCAGGCGGTCGCGGTCGCTGGGAACGCCGGGCTTGCCGAGGTTGACCACCATGATGACCGAGTGTGAGGAATCGGCATTGAATTCAGCATCGATGCCGGCCGGGTTGATGCCGGTCATGGGGCCCACCGTGAGGCCAGCGGCGCGGGCTGCCATGATGAAGTAACCGGCCTGTAGGTGCGCATTGTTGGAACCCATGGCATTGCGGCCAGCAAGGTCGCCCTCAAACATCTCCATCAAGGAACCTGCCATATGCGGAGCCGTCGTGGGCATGAGGGAATGCCATTCGTTGGTGAAGCTCAAGATGGCTACCATCGGTGCGGTGCGGGTCTTCTCCTTGTTGCCGTCCATCAGATGCGGGACCAAACGCTCGCGAGACTCGGCCGAGCGAAGCCAGGTGAGGCGCAGGGGCTGGCTGTTGAAGGCCGTGGGGCCCATCTTTGTCAGCTCGTAGATGGCCTGGAGCGTCTCATCGGAGATCTCCTCATCGGACCAGCTATTGGCTGTGCGGGCGTCCAGGAACAAGGTCGAGACGGCCTCGTTGTCGAGGACGAGCTGGGAGTTTAAATCGATTTCGGTGGCAACGGCAATGCTCATGGTCCGGCTTTCTCTAGCTAAAGAAGGTTCTCATCAATCCTCAGCGTCCCGGAGGCCGTGGTTGTTTCCGGTTTCGGCATGAGCTGCGACACATTTTCCGCCGCCCGCAAGGGTTAAGTCGTGGACGTAATTGTTCCCCGCCGATGGTGCACTGTGTCAGGATGGCGTCACGGGCTAACGCAAAGGAGCGGTAGGGATATGACGGCATGGACCATTCGCGATTTTCATTCGCAGGACGTTGAAGGGATTCTATCTCTGTGGCAGTCGCTACGGGAGAACGACGTCGAGCCCGTCTATGACCTTTCCGAGGTCCTCGCCTCCTGCGAGAAGGACCACGCTGTGGTGGCCGTGCAGGGCGAACAAATTGTTGGTGCGGCAGTGGGCCGGGCGGCTCACGACCAAGGCTGGATCGTTTTCCTCGCAACCCTGCCAGCGTTCCGTGGACGCGGCATCGGCACACTCTTGCTCTCAGCCGTTGAGAACCGCATGGCAGCTCACGGGCTGAACAAGCTCTCGGCACTCATGCCGGAAACAGAAACCCGTGTGGAAGCCTTCACCAACAGGGGCTTCGTGATCAAGAAAAACCTGCGCTACTTTGAACGGCATATCCCCGTACAACGAGCCGAACTCGGGGCACTGGAGGACCTCGGCGGGCGCATCCTGCCACGTGACCTGTGGGACCGCGTCGCCGGGATGAGTGCCGAAAAGGAACTCCTGGAGCGAAGGCTGGTCATGCCCCTGGCCGAGTCTGAACTCGCGGAAGAATTCGGTGTTGTGCCGCCCCGCGCCGTCGTGCTTTTTGGTCCTCCCGGAACAGGGAAAACAACTTTTGCCAAGGCCATCGCCTCACGCCTCGAATGGCCGTTTGTCGAGGTCTTCCCCTCGAGGCTCGCGGGGGAGCCGGGCGGCCTCGCCGGTGCCCTGCGGCAGACCTTCTTGGAGATTGCCGAGCTTGAACATGCCGTGGTCTTCATCGACGAGGTGGAGGAGATTGCCTCGCAGCGTTCGGGGGAGCCGCCCTCGCCTATGCAAGGTGTCACCAACGAGCTGCTGAAGATCATCCCGGCATTCCGCGATCAGCCCGGCCGCTTGCTCGTGTGCGCCACCAACTTCATCCGATCGCTGGACTCGGCCTTCCTGCGCCATGGCCGCTTCGATTACGTCATCCCGATTGGGCTGCCCGACGAGCAGGCACGCTCTGCTATGTGGAACCGCTTCATTCCTGCCCAGGTGCTCGAGCAGATCGATGTTGTGACGCTCGTTGCGGCAAGTGGCGGATTCTCGCCCGCAGACATTGAGTTCGCTGCCCGCAGCGCCTCGCAGCGGGCCCTGGAAAAGGCCCTGTTCGACGACGTTGCCCCCGCAAGTGGTGCCCCGGCAGTCCCGCGCGGCCCCGTGACGGCAGACTACTTAGAGACCATTGCCGAGACCAAGGCGACCGTGAGCGACGCCGTGGCTGCGGACTTCTTGGAGGACATTGCGGCGCTGGCACGAACCTAAGCCTCCCGCCGGGGATTAAAACAGGGGATTACAGCCAGGTCTTCTTCTTGAAGATGAGGTACATGGCCAGCCCAACGGAGAACATGAGAGCCAGGGCGAAGGGATAGCCAAAGGCCCAGTGTAATTCGGGCATGTGATCGAAGTTCATGCCGTAAATGGATCCTACGAAGGACGGCGCGAACAAGATGGCAGCCCAGGAAGAGATCTTTTTCATCTGCTGGTTTTCCGCAGCGCTGGCCTCATTTTGCCGGTTGGTCGTTAATGTTCCGTCCACCGTCAACGCATTTTGTAACAGCTGCCGGAAGGAGTCCGCCCGGGCCGTGACGGATTCCACATGGTCCTCCACATCGCGCAGATACCGCTGCAGCTCAACGTCGACGTGGTATTTCACGAAGCCTGACTTGAGCCGTTCCAGCATCTCGCGCAGAGGGTGGATGGCGCGCTGGAACTGAATGACCTCGCGTGAAAGTTGGTAGATGCGGCGCGAGACGGTGGGGTCACCGGCGAAGAGCTGGTCCTCGATCTCATCGATGTCATTTTCCAAACCGTTGACCACTGGCTGGTAGTCATCGACCACCTGGTCCATGATCGCGTACAACACGGCCTCGGGGCCCATGGCGAGCAGCCTCGGGTCCGCCTCGAGCCTGGTGCGCGTGGAGGCTAACCCGGGAGTCTCGGCGTGGCGAATCGTGACGACAAAGTCCTTGCCGGTAAAAATATGCAGCTCGCCAAACTCCACCGTTTCATCCTTGTCGATGTATCTGGCGGGCCGCAGTACCGTGAAGAGGACGTCGTCGTACCTCTCCAGCTTGGGGCGCTGGTGAGCCATGATCGTGTCTTCGACCGCGAGCTCATGGAGGGAAAACTCGGCGGCGAGAGACTTCATCTCGGCGGCATCGGGACGGAACATGCCAATCCATGCCATGCCGCCACAGGAATCCATGACCTCATAGGTTTGCTCGAGGCTATGGGGATTGGCAAAGCGTGAGCCGTTCACGTACACGGCGTTATCGATGATGGTCACCTGCTCATTATGGACGAGTCAGGTGTGGAAGCTTAGTCCAGCGGTCCGGTGTGTCCGGGGATGTGCTTAAACACGAGGGTGGTTTCCGTATGACCAACCACGGGATCGGTCGTGAGGTTATCCAAAACCCAGTCGCGCAGGGCATCGGTGTCGCGGACGGCAATGTGCAGCAGGTAGTCCACGGAACCGGAGGTGTGGAAAGTGGAAAGGACCTCGGGCAGCAGCGGAACCCGCGCCGTGAAGGTGTCAATTTCATCGCGGTTATGCGCGCGCAATCGCACGGCAATGAGCGCCTGGACAGATCGGCCAATTGAGGAGAGGTTCAGTTTCGCCTCGAAACCCTCGATCGCGCCACGCTCCATGAGAGCCCGTGTGCGCATGAGAGCGGTCGACGGCGCGATCCCCACTGCGTCTGCCAGGTCCCGGTTGGTGATGCGTGCGTCCGCGACCAGGGTGTCGATGATCTGTCGGTCGACGGCGTCGAGGGGTTCGAAGGAAGGGTGGCCCTGGGGTTGCTCTCGTCGAACGTTCTTCGTCGCTGATGCCATGGGATCCTCCAAGATTCATGATGACGTGGTCCACCACCGCCGGATGGGGCAGTCGATAGTTCGCCATACTAGCAAATTACCGAATATTGGACTAACAGCAGTCGGGTTACAGTCCCTTGAGGAAGTCCACGATCACGTGGGAGGCGGAACCCTCGCGAGCCTGACGCCATCCCGAACCGGCCCACAGATTCAACGCGCGCGGATCGTGGGCCGTTGCTGCGGCGGCGCGGAGGGGTACTGTCAAGAAATGCACCTCTGGGTAGGCCCGTGGCGCCGTGGCTGAATGTTCCCGCACAAAATCATTCACGAGGGCTCGGGCGGCTTTACCGGTAAAGGCTCGAGTCATGGCCGTTTGGGTATAGCTCGGATCGCCCAGCGCATCCTTATGGACCGGGCGTGCGCCACTTTCATCCGTGCGGATCAACGCCGTGCCGATGGCGCCGGCCACGGCCCCTGCCGCGAGCACGGCCTTGAGGTCCGCGGAGCTGGCAATGCCGCCGGCGCCGATCAGGGGGAGGTTCACGGCCGATCGGACGGCCAGGATGAGCTCGGACAGGCTCGCCGGCGGCTGGGCCGGTGCTGGGAGGAAGGCCGCCGTGTGCCCGCCGGCGTTGGCATGTTGGACCATCAACGCGTCAACGCCAGTTTCGACAGCGGCGAGCGCCTCGGCCACGCTCGTCACGGAGGCCACTACCTGGCTACCGGCTTTGTGTAGTTTCGTGACAAGCGGTGCCGGAGCCAGCCCAAAGGTAAAACTGACAAGGGGGACCGGATCGGCGAGCAGCAACTCAAGCTTCTCCTCCCAGGAGTCCTGCACCCGCGGATCGTCCTCCGTCAGAAGCAGCTCGGGAACGTCGGCACCGTAACGCTCGGCCGTGGCGCGCAACTCCGAGCGGTACATTGCCAGCGCTGCGGATGCCGTAGCGGAGAGCGGCTCGGCGCGCGGTACAAATAAGTTCACGCCGAAGTCGTGCCCGGCTGCGCGAAGGGGCGCTAAGTGAGTGGCAAGCTGCTCCGCTGTCTTGTAACCGCCTGCGGCGAAGGCAAATGCTCCGGCTCCGTGGGCGGCTAAGGCGAGTTCCGGCGTCGTGGTTCCACCGGCCATGGGTGCGGCGATCAAGGGTGTGACGAACATGGCATTAGTCTAGTTTGGTGGACACTAACACTTTGAACTCAGCTACGTACCCGGCGCGCTTTGTCGGGTTAGATATTGGCGGCTCCAAGACGCGTGGCATCGTGTGGAGCGACGGCATGCTGACCTCCGATGTCAGCGTTGGCAGCACCAATGTGCAGAACGTCAGCCAGGAAACCGCCGAGGAAAATATGGCCGAACTCTTTGGCCTACTGGAGGCCACCGGGTCCACGGTGGTTTTTGTCGGTGCCGGTGGCATCGATACGGACGACGACGCCGCCGCCTTGAGTGTCTTGATCGCACCTTTTGTCCCTGACGCCACGATCACCGTGGTGCACGATACCCGCCTGCTACTCGCGGCCGCCGGGGCCACCGAGGGTGTGGCCGTGATTGCCGGAACCGGATCCGCCGCCTGGGGGACCAATGCAGCAGGGGAGTCTGCCCGGGCCGGGGGCTGGGGTTACCTGCTCGGTGACGAGGGCAGCGGTTACTGGCTGGCTCGTGAGGCGGTGCGGCACAGCCTGCGACGCATGGATGCCGGGCAGCCTGCCGATGACCTCACCACGGAGTTACTGAACTACTGCGGACTCAAGGCGCCCGGTGAGCTTATCGCGCACTTCCACCAGGGCACCACGCGCCGGTACTGGGCGGCCGCCTCACCGGTCATCTTTGCCGCGGCAGCAAAGGGGCACGAGCAGGCCTTGGCCCTGGTCGACCAGGCCGCCGAAGACCTGGCCGGGATGGCCGCCAAGGTCGCCGGTCAGCTGAACATCGCGGGCCCGATTGTCTTGGGCAGCGGCATCGGCAGCAACGTCCCTGCGCTACAGGAAGCCTTTAGCGCCCAACTGGCCCAGCGCGGCATTAGCGATGTGCACATCTTGGCGCAGGACCCCATCTTTGGCATCCCATTGCTGGTGGCGCAGGCACAGGCCGCCGCCACGGCCTAACCGCGATCGGCTGTTAGTCCGCGGCGGGCGGGGGAGCCGTACTGCCGCGGACAATTAAGGTCGGCGCCACCAAATCGGGGGTACTCACGAGTGCCGGGTTGGCAATCTGAGCCACGATGCTCGCCACCGCGCGCCGGCCGGTGTCCTCAAAGGACTGTCGCACGGTGGTCAGTGGCGGGTTGGAGTAGGCCGCGAGATCGATGTCATCGATGCCCACCACGGAGACATCTTCCGGGACCCGCCGGCCAAGCTCGGTCAGCGCCCGGAGCACCCCGAATGCCATCTCATCGCTGGCCACAAAAATGGCCGTCACCTCTGGCTTGCGGCCCAAGATCAGGCCGTTACGGTAGCCAGACTCCGGGCTCCAATCGCCCTCCAGCTCGGGCGGCGCCTCACGTCCGGCATCGTGCAAGGTTCGGTGCCAGCTATTGCGCCGGGCCAAGGCATCGGACCATTCTTGGGGGCCAGCCACATGCCAGACCGTCTGGTGCCCCAGATCCAAGAGGTGCTGTGTGGCCAGAACTGCGGCAATATCTTGATCCACACCCACCACGCGTTCGCCCAAACTGGTGGAACCATCGGTGTTGATGATGGGGATGCGTTGGGTCAGCTTGGAAACCTGATCGGCAGCACCCTGAAGCGGCGCGGCAATAACAATCCCGTCGACACCCTGCAGCACCAGACGGCCGACGGCAGAGGTCAGCCCCTGCACACTGAGATCGGAGGTCACGGCGTTGACGGTGTAGCCAGCCTCGCGTGCGCCAAGTTCCACGCCGAGCGTAAGCGCTGATTTCGAGAAGTTATTGGTGGCAAGGGTCAGAACACCAATAGTTTTAGAGCGGCCCGTGACAAGGGCGCGGGCCGTGTTGTTCCGGCGGTAGCCCAGCTCCTCAACCACGGCCAACACGCGGCGGCGCGTGCTTTCTTGCACATTGGGGTGATCGTTCAGAACGCGGGAGATGGTCTGCGCGGAGACTCCTGCCGCGGTCGCGACATCTCGCATGGACGGACCACGGGTGAATGGCTGCACAGTATTGTTTTCCTTTGCCGACGGAACGATCATGTCGAGGTAGTTCTAAGAATGTTTATTTGTAACATACCGTGAATTTTCATGACTAGGCAGGCTCGCGTGGTGCAGTCCACGAGATGCCGCGTAACATTGTTATCGATAACAGAATGTCCCATTGATCATTTCGTCAGTCCCAGGAGAACCGGTGTCTACTTCCGCAGCCCTTCATGGTGCAGCTGTCCCCACGCTGAGCTATGCCGACCGTCAGTTGTTTAAGAACGGCGAGCCGCACCGCATCATTGCCGGCGCGGTGCACTATTTCCGGGTTCATCCGGATCAGTGGCAGGACCGCATTGATCGGCTCGTCGCTCTGGGAGTCAACACGCTCGACACCTATGTGGCCTGGAATTTCCACCAGCCTTACAAGGACATGGCCCCGGATTTCAGCGGTTGGCGCGATCTGGCCCGCTTCATCACGCTCGCTGGCGATGCCGGTCTTGACGTCATCGTCCGTCCCGGCCCCTACATTTGCGCCGAGTGGGACAACGGAGGGTTCCCCTCGTGGGCCATTTCCAACCCCGAGATGGTGCTGCGCTCCTCCGATCCACTCTTTACGGCTGCCGTCGGTGCCTGGTTTGAGCAGCTGCTGCCCGTCATCGAGCCGCTTCAGGCCTGCCACGGCGGCCCGGTCGTGGCCCTCCAGATTGAGAATGAATACGGGAGCTACGGCGACGATCAGGCGTATCTGCGCTGGAATCGCCAGGCCTTGCGGGACGGTGGGATGAGTGAAATGCTCTTTACGGCCGACGGCGGAACAGACTATTTCCTCGACGGCGGCTCCCTGCCAGATACCTGGGCAACGGCAACATTGGGTTCCCGCGGCAAGGAAGCTGACGAGATTTGGGAGCGTCGCCGACCTGGCGAGCCCTTCTTCACCGTGGAATTTTGGAACGGCTGGTTTGATCACTGGGGCGAGGACCACCACACGCGCCCGGCACTGGAAGCCGCCGCGGAAGCAAAGAACGTGCTCGATGTGGACGGCTCCATCTGCCTGTACATGGCTCATGGAGGTACCAACTTTGGCCTGAGCGCCGGTGCCAATCATGACGGCGTCATCCAACCCACCGTCACGAGCTACGACTCCGATGCGCCGATCGCCGAAGACGGCCGCCTGACCGAGAAGTTCTTTGCCATGCGCGAGGCCTTCTTCGCGGCCGAGGGACGCGAACTCACGGAGGTGCCCGACGCCTTGCTGCGCCCGGCACCCGTGCTTCCCGCCACCACGGTTCCCCTGACTGCCGGAACGCCGCTGCTGGACTTTGTCCGCGCAGCCGAGCCCGTCGCCAGCGTCAAGCCGCTCTCCTTTGAGCAGCTTGGACTGGATCGAGGCCTGGTGCACTACAGCGCCAAGGCAGTCCTCCCGCAAGGGGAAGGGACCATCAAGATTCGTGGCTTGCATGACCGGGCCTATATCTGGGTCGACAATGTCTTTGCCGGCATCCTCAACGACGCGACGGGCGCCGACGGGCTCAAGGTCAACGGCTCGGGTGTTCCGGCACAGCTGGAGATCTTGGTGGAAAACCAGGGTCGCATTAACTACGGTCCACTCTTTGGCCAGGGCAAGGGCATCCTCGACGGCGTCCTGATCAACCAGCGATATGTCTTCCACTGGGAACAGCGAGCCATTGATCTGGAACAGCCGCTCGAGGAGCTCCTCCAGCGCGGGACCGCAGCAGTCACAGATCTCGGGGCCGGTTTCTTCCACGGCGAGCTGACCGTGGACGAGAGCGCCGATAGCTATGTGGCGCTTCCCGGATTTGGCAAGGGGCTGATCTGGATCAACGGATTCCTCCTCGGCCGATACTGGGAGATTGGCCCGCAGCTCACGCTCTACGTGCCCCAGCCGCTGCTCACGACCGGGCGCAACACCATCACGGTGCTGGAATTCGAACACGGAGCAACGGCGTTGGAACTCCGCACGGAAGCCGAGCTGGGCGCCGTCGGGGTAACGTATGTGGAGGATTTGGGATAAACCCACCATCGTTTTCTCCAGAGAGGCCACAGTGAGTCGCAGCTTCATGCACCGGAAAAATGGGCATAGCAAGGCCGTGGCCGCGTTGACAGTGGCGGTGCTGCTCCTGGGCACCGCCACCGCCTGCACTCCGGAGCCGATCGTGAGTATTCCCAGCGCGTCGCAGGCGCCCGGGGTGACGGTGCTCAAGGTTGGCACCCCGCAGATGCCCGACGGCGTCGACCCCTCCGCGGGTGACTTGCTGGCCCAGGTTTATGCGGCCTCGCTCACCGCCGCCGGGGTAGAGGCCTCGGTCGTCCCGGCACCAGCCGTACCGGGAACCTTGTTCTCGACCATGGAACAAGGCAGCGTGGATATTGTCCCCGTGTACTCACGCGTGGCCTTGCTTGAAGCCTCCGATACCGCCAGGGGAACAACCGAAACGCCTGATGAAGTCCTCGACGCTTTGCGCTCTGCCCTGCCCACGACGCTGACGCTTTTGGATCCGCTCAAAGCCGAGGAACAAGGCAGCATCGTTGTCACGGCCGTGACGGCCCAGAAGTACCAGCTCAAGAGCCTCAGCGATGTGGGCAAGATCTGCGACCAGCTGGCCATGGGCGGTTCCGCCGGTTTCAAGACCGCGGCGCACGGGCTTGCAGGACTGGGCAGCGACTACAACTGCATTCCCAAAAAGTATGAATCGCTCAAGCCCACCCTGGACTACGGCGACGAGAGTATCCTGTGGGCCTTGATCCGTGACGAGGTGCAATTGGCCGAGATCCATGCGTCCTCACCCGCCATCGCCGATAACTCCCTCGTGGTGCTCAGTGATCCCAAGGAATTGTTCCCGAACCAGAACATCGTGCCGCTTGTTGCGACACAGAAGGTCACGGCGGCTCTGCAAGAGGTCATCAACAAGGTCAGTGCGGCGTTGACGGATGAGGAGCTGAGCAATCTTGCGCGGCTGGCACAGGATGGTCATTACGCCACCATGAACGAGGCCGCGCTGGCGTGGCTGACGCAAAAAGGCTTAGTCAAGGCCAGTTCTTAGCCATTGGCCTGAGTCATTTGCCCCGTTCGGTACACCAAGGCGGCTCACCGTGTGCCATATTGGGTAAATGGCAGAATTTACCCAGTCCACCAAGCTCCATAACGTCCTCTATGACATTCGCGGTCCGCTGCTGCAAAGGGCGCAGCAGATGGAATCCGAAGGTCATCGCATCCTGAAGCTAAACATCGGCAATCCCGCGCCGTTTGGCTTTGAAGCCCCGGACGCGATTTTGGTGGACATGATCCGCCACCTGCCCCACGCCCAGGGATACACCGATTCCCGCGGTATCTTCTCGGCCCGTACCGCCGTGGTGCAGTACTACCAAACACGCGGCATTCACAACATTCACGTTGACGATGTCTACCTGGGCAATGGCGTCAGCGAGCTCATCACGCTCTCCCTCATGGCACTGCTCAACAACGGCGACGAGGTCTTGATCCCCACGCCCGACTACCCGCTGTGGACCGCCTCGGTGAGCCTGGCCGGCGGGCGCCCCGTGCACTACATCTGCGATGAAGACAATGAATGGTGGCCGGATCTAGAAGATCTGGAAGCCAAGATCACGCCCAAAACCAAGGGCATCGTCATCATCAATCCCAATAATCCCACGGGTGCCGTCTACCCCGCCCACATTCTTCAGGGCATGGTTGATCTGGCTAGGAAGCACGGCCTCGTGGTGTTCTCGGATGAGATCTACGAAAAGATCCTCTACGACGATGCCGTTCACATCAACACGGCCAGCATCACGGGCGACGATGTTTTGTGCATGACCTTCAGCGGCCTGTCCAAGGCCTACCGGATCTGTGGATACCGTTCCGGCTGGCTGGCGATCTCCGGCCCGAAGGCTGCCGCTGCGGATTACCTCGAAGGTATCAACCTGCTGGCCAGCATGCGCCTGTGTGCCAACGCTCCCGGACAGCACGCCATCCAGACCGCCTTGGGCGGGCACCAGAGCATCAACGATCTCATCCTTCCCGGGGGGCGTCTGCGCGATCAGCGCGATCTGGCCTACCGCATGCTCAACGAGATTCCGGGCGTGAGCGTCAACCAGGCCAAGGGTGCGCTGTACCTGTTCCCGAAGCTGGATCCGGAGATGTACCCCATCAAGAGCGACGAGAAATTCGCGCTGGATCTCTTGGAACAGCAAAAGATCCTGATCTCACACGGAACAGCGTTCAACTGGATCAAACCCGATCACTTCCGACTCGTCACCTTGCCTAATCTTCTGGACCTTGAGGAAGCCGTCGGGCGTATTGCGGAGTTCCTGAGCACCTACAAACCCTAAGGAAAGGTTCCACCCATGCCACAACCCAACGGTTTCACGCAGCACCCCGCCGAGCTTTTGCGGGTTGGCCCAGGATTTTCCCTCGCGGAGCAGCCCACTGATGTGGCTCCAGGCTTTTCCGGCAAGAAGCTCGACGGCGCCACAACCTTGGCTGCCCGGGCTCCGGTTTTATCGCAACTTCAGGAGCAGCTCTTCGCGGAGAGCCGCTTTGGCGGGAGCAAATCGGTGTTGTTGATCCTGCAGGCCATGGACACGGCCGGCAAGGGCGGGATCGTGGGGCATGTCGTGGGATCCGTTGACCCACAGGGCGTGAAGCTCACAACGTTCAAGGCACCCACGGATGAGGAAAAAGCCCACGATTTCCTGTGGCGGGTGCGCCCCGGCGCGCCGGGACCGGGCATGTTCGGCGTATTTGACCGTTCGCACTACGAGGATGTGTTGATTCACCGCGTGCACGGCTGGGCCGACGAGGCGGAACTGGAACGCCGTTACGCCGCCATCAACGCCTTTGAGGCCGAGCTGGCGGATGCGGGAACCGCCGTCGTGAAGGTCATGCTCAACATCAGCCCGGCCGAGCAGCTGGAGCGCCTGACCGCGCGCCTGCACGACCCCACGAAGTATTGGAAGTACAGCCCCACAGACCTGGATGAGCGAAAGTTCTGGCCCCAGTACATGGACGCTTATCAGCGCGTCTTTGAGAAGACGAGCACCGAGAAGGCGCCGTGGTACGTGGTTCCGGCGGACAAGAAATGGTATGCCCGGGCGGCCGTGCAGGAAATCCTGATTCATACCCTCGAGAGCCTCACATTGCAGTGGCCCGCGGGTCACTTTGACCTGAATCAGGAGCGCGCCCGACTCAAGGACGCAGTGCTTTAAGATCCCAGCACAGGGAAGAAATCACGCAGGGCATCGGCAACGCTGATGTCCTGCGTTGTGCGTCCGGCAAAGATGATGGCTTTGCGGTGACGGTTCGGTACCACATGACCGCCGCCGGCCACGGTGTAGAACCGGACCTCTGGCACTCCGTCGTGGTGGAAGAGGCGCAACGTCACGGAGGTGCGCCCGCTTTCCTTTCGATGTGGCAGGACCGTCGAGCTAGGCTCCGTGGTGATGCCGTTGCGGGTGGCGAAGTACTGGGCTGTTTCGAGGGCTGAGGGGCCTCTTCTGCGGCCCAAGAGACTGCGGAACCAGCCTTCTCCCCGATAGGGCACCACGAGATCATGCGTGCCATGGACCAGAAGAAGGGGCAGGGGTTCGTAGTTGTCGATGAAGGCAGCGTTGCCAGCCCAAGGGAGCGTGGCACCAATGATAGCCACGCCATGGAACTTGCCGGGCATTTCATGCACGAGCCGGATGAGGAATTGCCCGCCATTGGAAAAACCGGCCATGACCAGTGGAACCGGGCCATACTGCGCATGGAGCTGGTCGGCCAAGGCTGCCATGAAGGCGATGTCGTCGCTGGCGTTGCGGACCGCGTCGTTGTGATTCCACCGTTTCTTCAGGCCATCCGGATACACCACAGCGACATTTCCAGCGGCGGCCAGATGGTCAAAGCTGTTCCCGCTGAAGGCCCGCACGGCCTTCGCCGTTTGGCTAGAGCCGTGCAAAACCACCACGATGGCGGTGATGGGGGACTGCTCTTCCGCCATGACGAGCAGGAAGGTGCGTTCTCGCCCGGAGACCAGCACCCCTTCCGTACGGCTGAGCACGCCCGGAAGAACGGTGTGACGCATCGGAGTTGTCAGGCTTCCGGGTTGCTCTGGTTACCGGTGGCGCGGGCTGCTTCGAGGCGGGCCTTGGCTCCTTCGAGCCATTCATCGCAGCGTTTCGCAAGAGCCTCGCCGCGTTCCCACAACGCAAGGGAGTCCTCGAGGCTGGCGCTTCCGGTTTCGAGCTGGTTGACCACATTCATGAGCTGTTCGCGGGCCTGTTCGTAACTTAGTGCGGCGATATCTGCTGTGGCGGGGTTCGGGGCTGTGGTGCTCATCGGGGTTCCTTTGGGTAGGGGTAAATGTTAGTTGCTCGTGGCGGTGAAATCGCCACCGGCCACACGGATCTTCAGGCTCGTCCCGGGGGAGAGCTGCGCTGGCGAGCGGACAATCGTCCGGTCCTCTAGCTGAACCACGGCGTAGCCGCGGTCGAGGGTCTTTTGTGGTGACAGGGCCCGGACCTGCGCGCGCAGATGGGCCAGCTGATCGTGATGCCGGCTGACCTGGCCGCGCACCGCAGTGAGGGCACGAGAGCGGAAGGAGGTGACGTCGTCGTACTTGCTGGTGATCATGACCATCGGGTTGGCCAGCACGGGCCGGGTTCGCAGATAGGCCAGCCGCTCGCTCTCGCGCTCCAACAGTCCCTCGATCCGGCGATTGAGCTGCGTACGGGCCTGATTGATGCGGCGGAGTTCGTCGCTGACGTCCGGCACGATGCGCTTGGCGGCGTCGGTGGGGGTGGAGGCGCGGAGATCGGCCACCTCATCCAACAAGGGCCGGTCGGCCTCATGCCCGATGGCGCTAACGACGGGGGTGTGGGCGGCGGAGACGGCACGCACGAGTGTCTCGTGGCTAAACGGCAAGAGGTCCTCGAGGGAACCGCCACCTCGGGCGATGACTATGACGTCGACGGCTGGGTCGGCGTCAAGCTCGGCGAGGGCTGCGATCACGGCCGAGACGGCGTTGACGCCCTGAACGGGAACTTCTCTAACCTCAAATTCCACGGCGGGCCAGCGCAGGGAGGCATTGCGGATCACGTCCTTCATGGCGTCCGAATTCCGGCCCGTGATGAGCCCGATCCGGTGTGGCAGGAGCGGGAGCGGCTTCTTGCGCCGAGGATCAAAGAGCCCCTCGGCGGCCAGAGCCTGACGCAATTGCTCAATCCGGGCGAGCAAATCGCCCAAACCAACGGGGCGAATGTCTTGCCCCTGCATGGACAGCCGGCCGGTCTTGAGCCAAAAATCCGGCTTCAATTGGGCCACCACGCGAGAACCACGTTCCAGGGGCGCCTCCAGCCGGCCCAGGACCGAACCCCAGACCGTGACACTGAGGGAGACCTCGGCATCAATATCGCGCAGCGTTAAGTAACTGACATTGGCGCGCTTATTGAGCTCGATCACCTGCGCCTCAACCCAGGCAGGCGGGGCTTTTTCAATGTGAGACTTGAGTTTTTGGCTCAGCAGTTGCAGCGGCCAGGGGTTTTCCGGCGTGGTTTCGGCCGCTGTTGCCGCAAGGACCTTCTGCTCCGGGGTGTCCGCCATAACCGTATCGCCGTCCTTCGTTGCCGTGTGGTGCCTTGAAATAACCTTAGCTTCCAGCACCGACACGCGAGCACCGCTATCCACAGGCATCGACTAGTCTGGAGGCCGTACTTACTAACCTCCTCGTGGTTTGGAATGAATCATGCGCAACGTTGTATCCGCTCTTCTTATCATTCTTGCGCTGGTGGTTTCTGCCGTGGCCGGACCCGCCTTGTGGTTGCAGAAAAACGTTATTGAACAGGCCGGATTTGTTCAGCTCGCAGGCCCCCTCGGGAGCAATAAGTCCTTCCAGGAGGGCCTCTCCAGTGTCGTGGCGTCGCAGGCGACCGCGTCCATTGACCTGCCCCCGCAGTTGAACGAGCTGGCCACGACCTTGATTCAAAACACTGCGCGGAGCATTTACTCGGAGCCGGGCTACGACCAGGCATGGACGGATACCCTGCAACGCAGCCATGCCCTGACGTTTGCGGCGGCTGGCAACAAGGATATCCAAGGCGATCTCCAGCTCGACATTGCCCCGCTCGTCGCCCTCATCGCCACCAAGGCGGGGAACACGGCCGGGGTGGAACTTCCCACGCCCAAGGATGTTGTCGTGGCCCTGGAGCAGCCCGAATTGGCGCGTCTTTTGCCTGCGGCAACCACGCTGGGTGGTTGGGGAATCTGGTTAGTCGTGCTCGCCGTCGGACTTTTGGCTGCTGGTATTTTTGCGGCACGACGGCGTTCGCTGACCCTCATACTCGCTGGCGCAGGGTTTGCCGTGGTGGCGTTGATCTGGCTGTTCGCCTCCGGGATTGTGGCGAGCGTTCTCCAGAACATGGCCACGGGCCCCGAGGCGGCCAAACAATTTGGTGTGGAGCTAGGGGCCTTGGCGCAGTCGAGCTGGCAGGGCGGCATCACCACGAGCTTTGCCTTCGCCGCGGTGTTGGTGCTGGCCGGTGTCGGAGCTCTCATCGTGAAGCGCAGGCACACCACGTAGGATGGTGGGTATGAGTTCCACTGCCGTTTCCTTGTCTATGCCCGTCGTTCCGCGTCGCCGCAGGTCGCCCGAGGAGGTCGCTGCCGCGGCCCCGGTGACCGGAGAAAAGCGCGTCTTGCTCGCAGCCCCGCGAGGATATTGCGCTGGTGTGGACCGCGCCGTCATCGCCGTCGAGAAAGCCCTCGAGCACCACGGCGCACCCGTTTACGTGCGCAAGCAGATCGTCCACAACGTGCACGTGGTCTCCTCCCTAGAGGCCCGCGGTGCCATTTTCGTGGAAGAAAACGATGAAGTTCCCGAGGGCGCCCTGGTTGTTTTCTCCGCCCATGGGGTCTCCCCGGCTGTAGTTCAGTCCGCAGCGGATCGCGGACTGCGCACGATCGACGCCACGTGCCCCTTGGTGACGAAGGTGCACAAGGAAGCCGTCCGTTTCGCCAAGGAAGACAATCACATTCTGTTGATCGGTCACGAGGGGCACGAAGAAGTGGAAGGCACCTACGGTGAGGCTCCCGAGAGCACCACGATCGTGAACAATCCGGAAGAAGCCCGCACCGTGCAGGTTGCCGACCCCGACCACCTGATCTGGCTCTCGCAGACCACCTTGTCTGTGGACGAGACCATGGAGATCGTCGACATTTTGCGCGAGCGCTTCCCGAACCTGCAGAACCCGCCCAGCGACGACATTTGCTATGCCACCACCAACCGCCAGTCGGCCATCAAGGAGATCGCCCCGCAGGCGGACCTGGTGATCGTGGTGGGTTCGGCCAATTCCTCCAACTCCGTGCGACTCGTGGAGGTGGCTCTGGAATACGGCGCCAAGGCCTCTTACCGCGTTGACTTTGCCCACGAGATTGACGAGAGCTGGTTTGAGGGCGTTGCCAGCGTGGGCGTCACGAGCGGGGCCTCGGTACCGGAGATCTTGGTGAAGGACGTGTTGAGCCTGCTCGCCGAGTACGGTTTCGCGTCGGTGGAGGAGGTTGTGACGGCGACCGAGGACATCTTGTTCTCCCTCCCGAAGGAACTCCGCGCAACACTCAAGGCCGCAGGGGACCCTGCATACAAGGGCGCTCGGAGCTCCAACTTGCTCTAGGGCGCTTACACCCCTTGGATCGCTGCCGCAGCGTCGTTGAATTCTGGCGCCGTCAAGATCCGAGGCGTCACCTCCACCTGGGCAGGTGACTCCAAGGTTTTTGGATCGAGGGCATTGAGCTTCCGGGCCGTGGGCAGGACCCGAGCCTCCAAGGTTCCCACCAGCTTGTTGTAGCGATCGACACTGCTCTTCAGGGAAACCCCGACGGCGGACACGGCCTCGCCCATGGTGCCCAGACGCGTGTAGAGCTGCGCGGAAAGCTCGAAGAGTTCCTTGGCGCTCTCCGTCAGGACCTCCTGGCGCCAGCTAAACGCCACCGACTTCAAGATCGCCATGAGTGAGATGGGCGAGGCCAGCACCACGTTTTTGTTCATGGCGTAATCCAGCAGCTCCGGATCTGCCAGCAAGGCGGCCGACAGGATGGATTCCACGGGGACAAAGCAAAGGACAAGTTCCGGTGAGTTCCGTGCGGAGGCCCAGTACGCCTTGCCGGCTAAGGCATCAATATGTGCCTTGACGGCTTTGGCGTGGCGAGCCAAGTGCTGGGCGGATTCGGCACTATCTGGGGTCCCGGCGTCGTGCGCATTAAGGAACGAGGTCAAGGGGACCTTGGCGTCAAGGACCAATTCCTTCCCACCGGGGAGCCGCACCACCATGTCGGGGCGATGTACGCCGTCGTCCGTGGTGGTGTGAACCTGCTCGTGAAAATCAACGTGGGCCAGCATGCCGGCAGCTTCGACGACGCGTCGGAGCTGCACCTCACCCCACTTGCCGCGGGCACTATTCGAGCGCAAAGCGGAGGCGAGAGAGGATGTGGTGGCCAACAACTTGGCGTCGGCCTCCTTGGCATCACGCAGTTGCTCGGCGAGCTGGCCGTACTGCTCCACCCGGTCCCGTTCCAAGAGGGCAACCTGGCGCTGCACCGCGTTGAGCTTCTCCGAGACCGGCCCCAAGGCCTGCAACACCGAGGAATCGGAGCCTTGTCGGGCCGAGAGGGCGTGATTTTGCGTGGTGAGTAGCCGGCGTTCGGCATCCGCGGCAGCAAAATTCGCGGCCAGCACCGAGACTCGTTCATGCGCGGCGTCCGCCTCCTGGGTGGCACCCCGCAATCTGCCAAGCAGCACGCGTGCCACAGCCGCGGCACCCACGACGGCGCCGAGGAACAACATCAAGACCGCTACAAGCCAGGCAATTCCATTCATGAACCCACTGTGGCACGGGGCTCTGACATTGTGCGTTTGGGCTGGCGGAGTGCCCGAATAAGCTTAAATGAGTCCCTGCCGGTAGAATCTCTTACCGTGGCTCTTACTATTGGCATCGTCGGACTGCCCAACGTCGGCAAATCAACTCTTTTCAACGCACTGACTCGCAACAACGTGCTCGCAGCGAACTACCCGTTCGCCACGATCGAGCCCAATGTTGGCATTGTCAGCCTGCCCGATCCCCGCTTGGCAAAGTTGGCCGAGGTCTTCGGATCTCAGCGCATTCTGCCGGCAGTGGTGTCCTTCGTGGACATTGCAGGCATCGTCAAGGGCGCCTCGGAAGGTGAAGGCTTGGGCAATAAATTCCTCGCCAACATCCGCGAAGCCGAGGCCATTGCCCAGGTCATCCGCGTCTTCGATGACCCCGATGTTATCCACGTCGACGGTAAGGTTGATCCGCGCTCCGATATGGAGACCATCAACACCGAGCTGATCCTGGCCGATATGCAGACCATCGAAAAGGCCATCCCGCGTATTGAAAAGGCCGTCAAGCTCAAGCAGCGCGACGCTGCCGAGCTGAAGGCCATCTTGGCAGCCCAGGCTGTGCTGGAACGCGGCGACACCATCATGTCCTCTGTCAAGAGCGACAAGCTGGAACTTGAGCACCTGCAGGAATTGGCGCTGTTGACGGCTAAGCCGTTCATCTACGTGTTCAACGTAGACGATGCCGTGCTGGGCAACCCCGAGCGTCAGGCCGAGCTGCGTGAACTTGTTGCACCCGCAGACGCCATCTTCCTCGATGCCAAGCTGGAATCCGACCTCGTTGAACTCGACGAAGAAGAAGCCCGCGAAATGCTGGAAATGAGCGGACAGGAAGAATCCGGTCTGGATCAGCTCGCCCGCGTCGGCTTCCACACCCTCGGCCTGCAGACCTACCTGACGGCTGGCCCGAAGGAAACCCGTGCATGGACCATTCGCCAGGGCGATACCGCCCCGCAGGCAGCCGGCGTTATTCACACCGACTTCCAGCGTGGCTTCATCAAGGCCGAAGTTGTTCACTTCGAGGACCTGATGGAAGCCGGATCCATGGCTGAGGCGAAAGCCAAGGGCAAGGTTCGCATTGAAGGCAAGGAATACGTCATGCACGACGGCGACGTGGTGGAGTTCCGCTTCAACGTGTAGTTCATGACATCCATGAATCCTTTGCGATGGCCACCAAGAACACTCGTTCTTGGTGGCCATGTGCATTTAGAACAGCGGCCAGGGGACCGCCGGCATCTCGCCGCTAGGAGCCGGAAACCGTCCCGCCAGGCGCAAGCTGGCGCAGCGTGCGGAAAGCGATGCGATTTCTTCGGTGCTGAGCAAGCCCGCTAGATTTCGGCCCAGCTCACCTTGGAGTCCTGCGCTGACACGATCGATGCCGTCGATTTCCTCTGCGGTCAGAGCATCGCCCCGCCATCCCCACAGCACTGTGCGCAGCTTGTGGTCACGGTGAAAAGTGAGCCCATGGTCTACACCATGTCGGTGTCCGCCCGACATGGCAAGAATGTGGTTGCCTTTGCGGTCGGCGTTGTTAACGACGACGTCGAACACCGCCATTCGTCGCAGTGCTGTCGAGTCTTCGTGAACGAGGGCGACAGCCCGGCCATTCTCATCCTGCCCTTCGAGAATGGTTTTCCAGCCGGTCTCCGGCATCTGGTCCGCAGTAACGAGGTCGACGGCGTTTTGGGCGGGGTCTTGCTCCTGCCAAAGCTGCACCATTCCTGCGCCCAGCGGACCATCGCGCAGCCAGGTGAGCGGGACGACGTCCCAGCCGAATGCCTGCGACACCAGATAGGCGGCCACTTCTCGGTGAGCCAGAGCCCCGTCGGGAAAATCCCACAATGGACTCTCGCCTGCAATGGGCTTATAGACGACCACCACGTCGCCCATGCGGCCAAGAAAAGTAGCGTTTGAAGCCGTCGTGATGCGGCCGGTGAGAGTCAGCTCGTCGGATACAAGGTCTGGAGTTGGCATCAGGGCTCTGGAATGGTGCAGATGTGTCCGTCAGCGTCCATGGGGTAGCCACAAAGTGGGCAGGCAGGACGCCCAGCGCCCACGATCTCGCGCGTGCGCTTGGAGAATGCGCGGGCGGTACCGACGGGGATTCTTACCACCAGCTTTTCGGTCTCGTTGGCGTCGTCCTCGTCAAACGATTCGTCGTTTTCATCCTCATCGATTTCGATGATGGCGTGGGCCTCAATGACGATCTGGGCCGTGGACGGGTCCCAGCCAAGGCTCATGGCACCGGCGCGAAACTGCTCCTGGACGGACTCGAGCTCGTCGTTGTCGACAAGCTCGATGGGAGTGCTCGTGGGAACGCTGAAGCGGTTGCCCTCGACAGTCATGAGATGGTCGAGAATTTCGTCGATATTCTCCGCCAACAAAGCCGACTGCTGCTTTTCCAAAGCAATACTTACGAGCTGCGTCCCCGCGCGCACCTGAAGGTAAAACGTGCGCGCTCCCGGAAGGCCAATGGTGCCGACGACGACCCGGTCGGGCCAAGAAAAATCATGAACAAGTGTAGGCATGTCAATATTCTAGGCGCAGGAAGTTCATGACGTCTCTGGCCCGGCACCGCCACCCACCGGAGCATCCCCAGCGTGGATTCCCTTCGACAGCCATGACAGATCACCCGCGTCGGTGTTGGTCGCGTAGACACTCGGCCGACTTGGGCCGTAGCGCACGATCGAAACGGAGGCAGGGCCAACGTTAATTCGCTGGAACAGGTCAAGGTGCATGCCGAGCGCGTCGGCGAGGATCGACTTGATGATGTCGCCATGACTCACTGCCGCCCACACCGCCCCGGAGCCATGCTCGGCTTCGAAGGCTGCATCGTGGCGGCGAATTGCTGCCACTGACCGGGCCTGCATCGCTGCCATGGATTCTCCTCCTGGAAAGACGACGGCGGACGGTTGAGACTGCACGACGGGCCACAATTCCTCGGTCGCCAGGTCACTGAGCAAGCGGCCCTGCCACAGGCCGTAATCGCACTCGGTCAGATCAGATTCCGCCGGCGCGTATGGCGTGCCAAACTGGCGATCGAGAATGAACTGCGCGGTCTGCTGACAACGCTCAAGGGGGCTCGACACCACTCCGACTAAGGGCACGGCCGCGAGTCTGTCTCCGGTCAGTGCTGCTTGGTCCCGCCCGATCTGGTCTAAGCCGACGCCAACCGCTCGACCGGCCAGCAGTCCAGTGGCATTTGCTGTGGTGCGGCCGTGCCGTACAAGAATTACTGTCGCCATTCACCCACCCTAACCACCCGCCGTCGACGAACCCAGCAGCGAAGCCGAGTGTCGCCTACCTGATAGGGGTCTCACTGCCGCAGCACAGTTGCTTGTATGTGGTGGAATGCGGTGGGCTTTAGCTTTAGCGAAGAAAAGTGCTTTTACCAGGGCTTTTCAAATTCCAGTCATGAGTGTGGACCTGGTCTCGAGTCCCGATCCAACATCTTTGACGAGTCACAGAAGTCGACTTGCGCGTGCCTCCCGTCGAATAACGACCGGCGTGGTTATCTGTTCGGGCGGTGATGCGAGTGCGAGATTGCTTAACTAGCGGTTAAGTGATTTACTCAACCGCATGGAAAGTAACTTGGAAAATCAGCGTGATCCAGCATCCGTACTCGAGGAACTCAGCAATGACCGTGGCCGAATCGGCGAACGGATTACGGCCGAAACATGGTGGGCTGCACCTGCACAGGGTTTGGGCGCGGCCCTTCTGATCGGGACTCCCGCGGCCGGGCTGGCTTGGGCATGGTTGCCCTTTGTGCTCAGTGTGGGGATCTTCATCGGTATTGAGGTGCTCTTTCGTAAGCGCACTGGCCTTGGAATTAACCGGCCGGCCGGCCCTCGAGGAATCTGGTTACTGGTTGCGGTTTTCTTGATCACCTTCTCCTCGTTTGTGATCAACTTGGGACTTGCGCTGTTCGGCCTGACTGGATGGGTGGTTGCCGTCGCTTTGGCTGCGGGTGTCGCGACCGCACTCATCGTCGTGGTCTATGACCGCGCGTATGCTGACGAGGTGCGCCGTGCGGGCTGAACCCCGCTTTGATGAGGCGATTCACGCGCCAACCCGCCTGCGTCTGTGCGCGATGCTGCGCCCGCTCGCCGACGCGGATTTCGCAGCGATTGCCGCGACGCTGCAGCTCAGTGAGGCCAACCTGTCAAAGACCGTGAGGAACCTCGTCGAGATTGGCTATCTCGTCACCAGTAAGCAGGCCTCTGCTCAGCGAACGGACGCGCGCCAGACGACCACAGTCAAACTCACTGCTCAGGGCCGCCGCGCCTTCGATGGACACCTCGCAGCGCTGCGGGCGATGGCGGGTGACTAGCGCGTGTCTCCCCGCGGGGTTTCCCAGGTGAGGGTGGCGATCTGATCGGAAAAGCTCCTCGCGGCCCGCGTTGAGGTAGACCTGCGTGTCGATCCTGCGTCACAGGGCACGCGACCTCCATCGGGCAAATGCCGCGCTAGTGATCATCCATCGACGGCTTAGCGAACAGATCGTATAGGCGGTGCGATACCTCGCTGTTTCCCCTGCGGCCGAGCAGTCGAGGGGCATTGAGACATCGTGTTTCACATACGTTCAAAGCGACGAAACGAGGGTGAATTTGGATTCAACATCTAGTCGTGTTCCGATTTGACGTCTGACTCGATCAAATACGCCGGCTACGTCTCTTTCGTTTTCCGTATCTTATCGACCGGAATGCGCCTGCGTTCGAATTCGGCGCTAGCCCATTCGTATAGGGGCTTGTAGTCGACGGCAGGATAACGAAACAGGTTGACCTTCAGCTGCGGTACGCCGTCCTTTGTTTTGATTCTCGGAATCTCCAAGGGCTCCTTGAGATGGACCACGAAAGCACAATTCAGATCAGCCCGATCCCACATGGCTTGGATTGCGGCACGGTTGTAATACTGGATGCTGGTGACATGGGAAATCGAATCCCAGGGGATCCTGTGGCCTCCCCGCACCGTGAGTCCTTGTGCGGAAATCTTCAGGTCAATCGCGTTCTCTCGCTTACGGAATGTGCCCATCAAGCCAATCGCAAACCCGATACAGCCGAAGATGATGCAGATTCCGCCAACAACCATCGGCGTCCAGCTGACCTTGATCTGTGCAAGATAACTCGGCGTGCCAGGAAGGTCAATGGAGGCCAGATACTGGCCCGGTAAGAACAAGATGAGGCCGAAGAAGAGGTTTTTAAAGCTTCTGTCCAGCATGGGCCAATAGTGCGGACTGGAACTGATGAAGTCTCTGATGGCGTACTTGCCGGATCTTACGTTCTTCAAGGAGTAAATTTCTCGCTTCCTTATAGTGTCGCGCTACCTAGCCCTGCGACTGCACATTTAGCGGCGGGCCGACGCGCCCGTATCGTAGGCGGCGATATCCCACCCTTCCATTGTTGCAGGTTCCGTTACAGCCGGCCTGACCGGTTCCGGTCGAGAGGGTCGGCGGGAAGCGCATCGAATCCGAATTTCCGGTCACACCTGTGGGTGCGCCGAACCGATCCCGCTGCAGCGTGCTCGTCCAGGCCACATCGGAACACTCTGGGCAGAATTGCCGCCACGCGAGGTCATTGAATCCGTCATTGGAGCAATTCCGACGAAGGCTATCGTGGACGGCGAGAGTTCCCAGTTCAGCGTAGTTGCAGCTCGATGAGTGGGTGTTCCGCGAAAATCTCGAGGATGATCTCGAAGTACGTCTTCCCGATGCCTTGCTGCAACTCGTCAAGATCCGACTGAATACCTCGCTGGTTGAAGGAATTCGGTTGTGCCAATTTGTTGTTCAGCCACCGCTGCGTCTCATCGAATCCGAGTGCATCACGGCTGTGTGCATGATCGATCCATACAAACGTAGCCGGAACACCGTCGCGGATCTCGCTGTCTATCCGGTAGAGGACGTCGTTAAGTCCGTCCAAGGTCGGACCAAGGATCCAATCCTGTTCGGCCATTAGCTCCCGGTTGAACTGCTCGTAGAGGTCGGCGATGGAGTGCACCTCGCCGCCGTCGATTCGGTACTGTTTCATTGCTCCGAGTCCTCCCTTATTTTGGTGATGCCAATAGACCCCGATATGCACTTGCGGCTCAAGTCAGTCGAGAATACCAAGCCCGGCCCGTCGTCTATCGCAGTGACAGCTATTGCTGTCTGGGGCATTCAAGGGAACGGAAGCGCCGAGAGTCGAATCGGAACCTGCCGCTGCTGCTTTGTGGGCCAAAATGCTTGTGGAGCGTAGTTTCTCTACGCTACGGTGCAAGTGATTCCACACCGCATTCACTCAGGGAGTTGCCATGTTTCGTACACGAGTCCACAACCTCCTCATCTCCTCCGACGGATACGCCGCAGGTAATTACGTGACACTTGATAAGCCGATTGGGGACGCCGGTGCCCTCTTTCGTAGCTTCGACGGACGCGTCATCCACGGCATCCAGGGCATCGATGACCCGGTGACCGTGGATAGGGCAATGTTCAGCATGTGGGGACAGGGGATCGGTGCGGAGATCATGGGGCGCCGCAAATTTGGTCCGCAGTCCGGCGAATGGCCCGACGACGGATGGGAGGGTTGGTGGGGAGAAGCGCCACCATTCCTAACCCCGGTGTTCATCCTTACCCACTACCCTCGCGAGAGTATTGAATTCGCCAATGGCACCAGTTTTCACTTCGTGGATACAACTCCGGTGGAAGCCCTTCGTCTGGCGAAGGAGGCCGCCGGTGGATTGGATGTTCGAATCGGCGGTGGGCCCACAACCGTGAGCGAGTTCCTGCAAGATGACCTGATCGATTTCCTGCATATAGTGACCGTCCCCGTCGTGCTCGGCTCGGGTGTGCAGATTGGGGAACACTTGGCTGCTTTGGAAAACCACTTCATCGTAGAATCCGTCAGCACCTCCAGCGGATTAACACATCAGCTATGGAACCGGAAAACCTAGCGTCCAGGAGTGCGTATCTTGGCAGCGCGCTTGAATATATTGAGAGGCATATTATTACCTCTCCAGGGGGAGCCCTGTCCGACACCGTGAGGTTCATTAACGAGTCTGCAGGGGAGTAGCGACTGCTTCGAGAACCGTCTCCACGGAATCAGCTAACAACGACGGCGTAATCCCCACCTTGGGCCTGGAACAAGGAGGTACTCAGTGGCCGGTGTCACAGTGTTTGGAGTTGGTGTTGAGCGCGAAACGCGTGTATTGTTTTTCGAGTTGCCCCGCTTGATGCGGGTGTGAAAATCCTTGGTTTGTGTGGCCGGTTTGTTCCGGTTGTTTTGCATGTTCTGGGGTGGTTGTTTGTTTCTTTTGGGAATGAATGATGAAGGGTTTATGGATTTGCTTTTATAAAGTAGATCGGGTAAGCTTGTAAAGTTGCCCCGGCACTGATCGTCAAGGTTTGTTTCTTGGTGTATGGCTGGGTGTGGTTGTTG
>NZ_QJVC01000022.1 GCF_003219795.1 Arthrobacter psychrolactophilus
CCGCCGCAACACCTTCCACCACGGCCTACCCCGCCCCAACTACCCCGAACTCCGCGGCCAAGGCTGGAACTAAAACCCACCCCCACCAACAAAACAACGAGCCCCAGCCCAAAGACCAGAACCCGCTATTCAACACACAAATTACATCGACACAAGACACTACGCATTCCGATCTTCAGGATCCCCTGAAGGTCAGCTGCCGCAGTTAACCCGTCGAAGCTACAGCCCAGTCAGCCCCGCCCAAGCCATGGCTTCAAGCACAGGACGGGCCGTGGCAGCAGGCTCTCGGTGCATTTGAACGCTATGTGGAGTGGAGTTGATGAGTCCAAAGATCGCGTGAGCCTGAAGGCGACGGACGGCGGCATCGCGCTCAGGGAAAAGCTGACCAAGTGCGCCGACCCAGAGCTCAACATATGCGCGTTGCAACGACCTAACGGCGGCACGCTCGTCGGAACCCAAGTTTTCAAAGTCCCGGTCCTGGACTCGGATCACGTCGGGCTTACTTAGAGCAAAGTCAACATGGAAGGCGACCAAAGCGCGCAAGGCAGCTTCGACGTCGGGTGTTGAGTTCACAACTGCTTGTCCGCCGGAAAGTAGGTCCTCGCTCACTCCCACTAGGAGGGCACCCAAAAGAGCCTGCTTACCGTTGAAGTGTCGGTACACCGCCGGTCCGCTCACACCGGCAGCGGCGCCCAGGTCCTCGATGGAGACGCCCCGGAAGCCACGCTGAGCGAAGAGGGTCGCAGCGGAATTGAGCAGCACGGAGCGACGTTGGGCTTTAGCTTCGGTGCGACTCATGGCTTGCGCTTGCGGCTGACTCATCTTTTCCCTTGTGCTGGACATCACAGAAATGACAGACTAACCTAAAATTCAGTTAGTGAATATTAACTTAGTGTAACCGTAGTTGGGTAAATGAGGGGTCAATGGAGACTTTGCAAAGTTTGGTGGAGCCGAACGGCGAGGCATTTGTGCGCAATGACGCTCAGCAGCGCGCATTGGTCACGGAATTACGCCAGTTTCTGAGGACTGCCGCGCAAGGTGGCCCTGAATCGTCGCGTGAACGCCATGTTGCCCGTGGCAAATTGCTCCCCAGAGACCGTGTGGATCAACTACTCGACGACGGTAGTCCCTTCCTTGAGGTCGCCCCGCTGGCCGCGCATGAGATGTACGACGGCGCGTCCCCCGGTGCGGGTGTCATCGCCGGTATCGGGCTGGTTGCGGGCCGCCACGTCATGATCGTCTGTAATGACGCCACGGTTAAAGGCGGAACGTATTACCCATTGACAGTTAAGAAGCATCTGCGGGCCCAAGAGATCGCATTGGAGAATCGTCTGCCCTGCATCTACCTTGTGGACTCGGGCGGTGCGTTTCTGCCCAAGCAAGATGAGGTGTTTCCCGACAAGGAACACTTCGGCCGGATCTTCTTCAACCAGGCGCAAATGTCGGCCCGAAAGATTCCGCAGATCGCGGCGGTCATGGGTTCCTGCACGGCTGGCGGTGCGTATATGCCGGCCATGAGCGACGAAACCGTGATAGTCCGCAACCAGGGCACCATTTTCCTAGGTGGTCCGCCGCTCGTGAAAGCCGCCATCGGCGAGGTCGTTACGGCAGAAGAGCTCGGCGGCGGTGACGTACACGCGGGAATCTCTGGCGTCGTCGACCATTTGGCCGAAAATGACGAGCATGCCCTAGCCATCATTCGCGACATCGTGGCCACCTTCCCACCTAATCCGGTGCCGGCATGGGCCATCGGCGAGAGTCAGAAACCCGCCGCGGATGAGGCTGACCTCTACGGAGCCGTTCCCACCGATCTGAATACACCCTACGACGTACGCGAGATCATCGCCCGGCTCGTTGACGACAGTAAGTTTCACGAGTTCAAGAAGAACTACGGCACCACACTCGTGACCGGATTCGCCACACTGCACGGGCACCCGGTCGGCATCGTGGCTAATAATGGCGTGCTGTTCAGCGAGTCGGCGTTGAAGGGAGCGCATTTCATTGAGCTCTGCGATCAGCGCGGCATCCCGCTCATCTTCCTGCAGAACCTCAACGGCTTCATGGTGGGTAAGGACTACGAGCACGGCGGCATCGCCAAGCACGGTGCCAAGATGGTCACCGCCGTCGCCACAGCACGCGTGCCGAAACTGACAGTTATTGTCGGCGGCTCCTTCGGCGCCGGTAACTACTCGATGTGTGGACGCGCCTACGGCCCCCGATTCCTGTGGATGTGGCCCGCCGCCCGAATCTCTGTCATGGGCGGCAATCAGGCTTCCTCCGTACTGGCCACCGTCAAACGAGACCAACGCGAACGGCACGGTGAGGCATGGTCAGCCGAGGCGGAAGCTGCTTTCAAGGCCCCCATCCTGGCTCAGTATGAGGATCAAGGCAGTCCCTACTACTCCACCGCACGCCTCTGGGACGATGGCGTGATCGACCCCGCCGACACTCGCACGATTCTAGGTCTGGCGCTTGACGTCTGCGCCCGCACCCCACTACCGGAGACCTCCTTCGGTCTCTTCAGGATGTGAATCATGACCGCTCTGTTTGACACTGTCCTCGTGGCCAATCGCGGCGAGATCGCCTGCCGCGTCATCCGCACCCTGAAGGCGCAGGGAATCCGCTCGGTCGCCATCTATTCAGAGGCCGACGCCGGAGCTCGCCACGTGCGCGAGGCCGACCTTGCGCTGTGCATCGGTCCCGCCTCGGCCGCCGAGAGCTACCTCAGTATCGTCGCCGTCCTCGCTGCGGCTCAGGCATCGGGTGCCCAAGCTGTTCACCCAGGCTATGGCTTCTTGTCCGAAAACCTCGACTTCGCCAAGGCACTCGAAGCTGCCGGCATCACCTTCATTGGCCCCAATATTGAAGCCCTCAACGTCATGGGCGACAAGATCCGCTCCAAAAACCACGTCATCGCCGCAGGCGTTCCCGTGGTGCCGGGGATCTCCCAGCCCGGACTCACGGATGCGGACTTGATCGAGGCAGCTGCTGGCATTGGCTACCCGCTGCTGATCAAACCTTCCGCGGGCGGCGGTGGTAAGGGCATGCACAGCGTCTTCGCCCCGGAAGAGCTGCCCGCCACACTGGCCACCGCCCGACGCGTCGCCGCTGCGTCCTTTGGTGATGACACCTTGTTCCTGGAACGTCTCGTGGCCAACCCTCGGCATATCGAGGTGCAAATTCTGGGGGACAACTTTGGCCATGTGGTGCATCTGGGTGAGCGTGAGTGTTCCCTGCAGCGCCGCCACCAGAAAGTTATCGAGGAGGCGCCCTCACCTTTGCTGTCTGGGATGAACGACGGCGGGACCATTCGGGCACGTATTGGCGCCGCCGCCTGTGCCGCGGCTGCGAGCGTCAACTACACAGGTGCCGGAACAGTGGAGTTTCTCGTCTCTGATGACAATCCCGAAGAGTTCTTCTTCATGGAGATGAACACCCGCCTGCAGGTGGAACACCCTGTCACCGAAATGGTCGCTCGGGTTCGAGGTGAGGCCCTAGATCTCGTGGAGTGGCAGCTACGCATCGCAGCAGGGGAGAAGCTCGACTTCACGCAGGAAGACGTGACCTTAGAAGGACATGCCATCGAGGCCAGGGTCTATGCCGAACAGCCGGCCGACGGCTTCCTGCCCGCCACGGGAACCATCGTTGCTCTCGACGAGTCGGTGGCGCTGCGTGACGGCGTCCGCGTGGATAGCTCGCTGGCGAGGAAGCTGGAGATCACCGCGAACTATGACCCCATGCTTGCCAAGGTCATCGCGTGGGGCACTGACCGGCATGAGGCTCTTGACCGGCTGGATCGCGCACTGGCGGATTATGTAGTCTTGGGCGTCCCCACCAACATCGAATACCTGCGATTGCTCCTAGCTGACCCGGATGTTCAAGCCGGGCACCTCGACACCACCTTGATCGAACGCAAGCTGCCGGACATGACATTCCGTCACGTGGGTACGCAGGAGTACGCCGCCGCAGCGCTTGTTGCGCGCACCGGTGACAAGGCCGGAGCTGTCGCTCACGGCGTGGCACCACCTTCACGCCCGTGGGGCCGCGCCGACAACTGGCGGATCGGTGAGAGCGCACCGTGGCGCAGCTCGTGGGCGGCACCTGGTCGCACCGGGGTGGTGACGGTCAGCGGCGCGCACGCCAAGAGCGGAACCGAAGGGTCCGACGTCGTGCGTGTCAGCGGACTGGGGGAGAGTCCGCAGGAGGTGGCGGCATCGTGGGATGGCTATCACGTAGCGATCGCCGGGAACAGTGTGTTTTTGGGCAACGGCGGATGGAGCGTGGCGCTCCAGCGGCTGGATCGTGACGAGGCCACAGCTCGGATGCTGGCCGGGATGGAGCGTGACGCTGACGTCGCCGATCCGCAGCTCCGCAGTCCCATGCCAGGGACCGTCACCATGGTCAATGTGGCCACGGGGGATCAGGTGGTGGCCGGCACGGTGCTACTCGCGGTGGAGGCCATGAAGATGGAACACCAACTCGTGGCAACCATGGCCGGCACGGTCCACATCAACGTCGGTGTGGGAGCACTGGTCAAGGCCGAGCAAGTCCTGGCCCATGTGGTGCCCGATGAAATCAACGCAGTAATCAGCCCTGAAGGGGAATGACGTGCCAAATTTTGAACTCAATGACGAGTACCAGGCCCTCAGCGACATGGTGCGCGACTTTGCCGACTCGGTCGTTGCGCCCGTCGCGGCCAAGCACGATGAGGAACACAGCTTCCCGTATGAGGTTGTGTCGCAGATGGGGGAGTTGGGCCTCTTCGGCTTGCCGTTCCCGGAGGAATTCGGCGGCATGGGCGGGGACTACTTCGCACTGTCCCTGGCGCTGGAGCAGCTGGGGCGGGTGGATCAATCGGTCGCCATCACGCTCGAGGCGGGTGTGTCCCTCGGAGCCATGCCCGTCCACCGCTTCGGCACGCAAGCCCAAAAGGAAGCGTTGCTGCCGTCCCTGACCTCAGGTGAGGCGCTCGCAGGCTTTGGCCTGACCGAGCCCGACGCCGGATCGGACGCCGGGGGCACCGCCACCAAGGCACGGCTCGAGAATGGCGAGTGGGTGATCGACGGATCCAAGCAGTTCATCACCAACTCGGGCACGAACATCACCAAATTTGTCACGGTCACGGCCGTCACGGGCACCGCCGAACGCGCCGATGGTTCGGTCAAAAAGGAGATCTCCACCCTGATCGTGCCCAATGGGACGCCCGGCTTCACGGTGGAGAAGCCCTACAGCAAGGTGGGCTGGAACGCCTCCGACACCCATCCGCTAACGCTCGCCAACGCCAGGGTGCCGGAGGAAAACCTCCTCGGGCAGCGTGGCCGCGGCTATGCGAACTTCCTGTCCATCTTGGATGAGGGGCGCATCGCCATTGCTGCGCTGGCGACCGGAGCCGCGCAAGGCTGCGTGGACGAGGCCACCCGCTACGCCAAGGAACGCAGCGCCTTCGGGCACCATATTGGCCACTATCAAGGCATTTCCTTCAAGATTGCCCGCATGCAGACACGCGCCCACACCGCCCGACTGGCCTATTACGATGCGGCCGCGCGGATGCTGGCCGGCAAGCCCTTCAAGACGGAGGCTGCCATCGCTAAGCTGGTGGCAAGTGAGGCGGCCATGGACAACGCACGGGACGCCACACAGGTCTTTGGTGGTTACGGTTTCATCAATGAATTCTCCGTGGCCCGGCATTACCGGGATTCGAAGATTCTGGAGATCGGAGAGGGCACCACCGAGGTTCAGTTGATGCTCATCGCCCGCGAATTGGGTTTGTAGGCGGGCCCGAGCCGGCGCAGACCGAACCAGGAAAGGTATCTTGCCATGATCAACAAAGTAGTTGCATCGTCCGCCGCCGCCGTCTATGACATCCACGATGGCGCCTCCCTCGCGGTGGGTGGTTTTGGCCTGTGCGGCATTCCCGTGGCGCTCATTCAGGCACTGCACGACGCCGGAACCTCCGGGCTGGAAACCATCTCCAACAATTGTGGCGTTGACGATTGGGGTCTGGGGATCCTGCTGCGCGATGGCCGGATCCGCCGCACCATCTCCTCATATGTGGGGGAGAACAAGGAATTTGCGCGCCAGTTCCTCGCCGGGGAGCTCGAGGTGGAGCTGACGCCGCAAGGGACGCTGGCCGAGAAACTGCGCGCCGGTGGTGCTGGCATCCCGGCCTTCTACACGGCCGCCGGCGTAGGGACGCAGGTGTCCGAGGGTGGCCTGCCCCGCAAGTACGACGGCGCGGGTGGGGTCGCGGTGGCCTCGCCGGCTAAGGAGGTGCGTACTTTTGGGACAGGCGAGTTTGTGCTGGAGGAATCGCTCACCCCGGACTTTGCGCTGGTGCACGCGTGGAAGGGGGACAGGCACGGCAACCTGGTCTTTCATGCCACAGCCATGAACTTCAACCCGTTGTGTGCCATGGCGGGCAAGATCACGATCGCCGAGGTAGAGGAACTCGTGGAAGCCGGAGAGCTCGATCCCGAACACATTCACGTTCCGGGCATCTTCGTCCAGCGCGTGGTGCATGTCCCCGCGGGCTCACCAGGGAGCGAGAAACGCATCGAAAAGCGGACTGTCGCCGCGGCCCCAGCAAACGACAAGGAGTCATGATCATGGCACTGACACGTAATGAACTGGCTGCTCGTGTGGCCCAGGAACTGCACAACGGGCAATACGTGAACCTGGGGATTGGAATGCCGACCTTGATTCCCAACTTCATCCCCGCCGGGGTGGAGGTCGTGTTGCATTCTGAGAACGGGATCTTGGGGACGGGCCCGTATCCTGAGGAATCAGCCGTCGACCCTGATGTGATCAACGCAGGCAAGGAGACCGTCACCGTGAACAAGGGGGCAGCGTTCTTTGACTCGGCGCTGTCCTTTGGGATGGTGCGTGGAGGACATGTGGACGTGGCCGTGCTCGGTGCCATGCAGGTAGCAGCCAATGGGGATCTTGCGAACTGGATGATCCCGGGCAAGATGGTCAAGGGGATGGGTGGGGCCATGGACCTGGTGTTCGGGGCGAAGAAGCTCATCGTCATGATGGAACACACCGACAGGGACGGCAACCCGAAGATCCTGCAGGAGTGTACGCTGCCGTTGACGGGGAAAGGCTGTGTGGATCTGATCATCACGGATCTCGCCGTCATCGCGGTAACGCCAGATGGCTTGGTCTTGAAGGAGCTTGTCCCCGGCGTGAGTGTTGAACAAATTGTGGCGGCCACCGGGGCGCCCCTGAATGTGGAGATGCATGATGTGGACTTCGTATGAGTGAACAGCGGACAGGCGAGCCAGACGATGAGCTTCGAGTAGTGACGCAACGCGGGTTGTTCTTTGAGGAATTGGAGATCGGCGTCCGGTACGAGCACCGCCCGGGGCGCACCATGACCGAAACGGACAATGTCATGTTCACGACCATGACCATGAATACGCAGGCCCTGCACTTGGATGCCGCATGGAGTGCGGAGCAACCCTTCGGGCAGCGCCTCATGAACTCCATGTTTACCCTGGCCACCATGGTGGGTCAGTCCGTGGCGCAATTGACGCAGGGAACCATCGTGGCGCAATTAGGCATGAGCGACATCTCCTTCCCACACCCGCTCTTTCATGGCGATACCCTATACACGGAGACCGTCGTGACGGCGAAGCGGCTCTCTGCCTCTCGGCCCGGACAGGGGATTGTCACGATGGAACACACGGGACGGAACCAGTCAGGGGTCGTCGTGGGAAAAGCCAGCCGTACAGCACTCTTCTGGCTCACCACCACCCACTAGAAGCGCACCATAAGGGAGCACACCACTTTGCGTACAACAGAAGTCACCATGGGACCGGCGCTGCTGTTTGCGCCGGGGGATCGCCCCGAACGGTTTAGTAAGGCGGCCGAACGCTCTGACACCGTCATCATCGATCTCGAAGATGCCGTGGCTCCCGCGGCTAAGGCCGAAGCACGCGAGAACATGCTCAAGAGCGGGCTCAACCCGGCCACGACGATCATCCGCATCAACGCCCTCGACACGGAGCACGCCCGACTGGACCTCGCCGCCATCGATCGCAGCCCATTCCGCACCATCATGATCGCCAAAGCCTCGGACATCGACGCCATCGCAGCCCTCACCCGCTTCAAGCTCGTGGTCTTATGTGAGACAGCGGCAGGGATCTTGGCGGCGCCGCGCTTGGCCAAGATGCCACATGTTGTCGCCTTGATGTGGGGAGCGGAAGACCTCGTGGCCTCCCTGGGTGGAAGCTCGAGCAGATTAACGAGCGGCCCCATGGCTGGCAGCTACCGGGCCGTGGCACTGCAGGCGCGCTCGCAGCTACTCTTGGCGGCCGGGGCGGCGGGCAAGTTGGCAATCGATTCCATTTACGCAGATTTTGCTGATCTGGACGGGCTCGCGGTGGAAGCAGACGATGCCGTGGCCAGCGGCTTTGCTGCCAAGGCGGCGATTCACCCGTCGCAGGTCGGCGTGATCCGTGCGGCGTATCGCCCCTCCGAGGCCGATGTTGCTTGGGCGCAGGAAGTGTTAGCGGCGGCAGACGCTGCCGGAACGGGGGTTTTCGCCTTCAAGGGTGCCATGGTGGATGAGCCGATTCTGCGCCATGCCCGGCAAATCCTGCGCCGTTCCTCCCTATAACCCCCAACGCCGCACCACTTTCCGGCCATAAAACTCAAACGCCGCACCACTTCCCGTGGAGAACGTTATTAACGAACCCGGAAGGTGATGCGGCGTTTGGGAAAAACGGCCGGAAGGTGGTGCGGCGTTGGAATAGAGGCGGTGCTTAGACGGCTGCCAAGGCGCCTTCGCGCACAGTCTTCATGGCGGTGGACCAGGAAATGAGCTGGTCAAACATGGGAGCAACCGAAGCAGCCTGCTGCTCCGTGGGCTTGAAGGTGGAGAAGTTCTCGAAGTCGGTGAACAGTGAGAACATGCCGGTCTTCTGCACGTGGGCAACCTGGAGTTCGGAAAGGATGCCGCGGAGGTGTTCCATGGCGCGAACACCGTAAGCGGAGCCGTAACCAACCATGCCGGCAGCCTTGTTGGCGAACTCAGCGTTGAGGTAGGAGATGGCGTTGGCCAGAGCCGGCTGAACCGAGTGGTTGTATTCGCCGGCAATGAAGATGTAGCCGTCGAACTCGGCGATCTTAGCGGAGAAGGCCTTCGTATGGTCGTTCTGGTAGTTCTGGTAAGCGGCCGGGTAAGCCTCATCCAGGAGGGGCAAGTTGAAGTCCGCGATGTCAACGATTTCGTAAGCAGCGTCTCCACGCAGCTGAGCCTGAGCCAATACCCACTCGGCTACGCCCGAGTTGTTGCGGCCGGGGCGAGTTGAACCGGTGACGATAGCGATCTTGGTCATGTGGTGCTCCTTGGGTGAGGTGAGGACTCGTAATCTTGATTAGATGACGTGTCAACTAAAACTTGATGTTTCAATCATGCATCAGACATACTTGATATGTCAACTACCTTGAACTAGTGACGTTAATAACGAAGGGGGACATCATGAACAACCCGGAAACTTTGGCTGCAGGAAGCGCCGAGACGCGGTGGTTGAGCGCTGAGGAACAGCAGTTATGGCTCGAGCTGCGAGAATTTTCCAATGGCCTGAGTCGGACCATCGATCGGCAGCTCGCCCAGGATGCGTGTCTCTCGGGCGTTGAATATGCGGTGCTTGCCGCCGTCTCGGAGGCTCCTCCTGAAGGAGTGCGCTCCGGCGATTTGGCTGCGATCCTGTCCTGGGATCGATCCCGCGTCTCCCATCTCCTGCGCCGCATGGAGGCCAAGGACTTGATTGGCCGGTGTGCCGCCAGCTCTGATGGGCGGGCTCAGGAAATTACCCTGACTGATCTGGGCTGGGAGACCATCCGTAGCGCGGCGCCGGGGCACGTCACGATGGTTCGCGAGACCATTTTCGATCCGCTCACGGTTGCGCAACAGGAGCAATTGCTCACCGCGATACGCTGTATTCGACTCGCCGCAACCGACCGCGGCCTCTGGTAAAAGTCAGGCACGCACGCTGGAGTCCGCTGGGTGCGGAATACTGGTAGTTATGTCGCATCGTAAAGTGATCATCCTTGGCTCAACTGGTTCTATTGGCACTCAGGCGATTGACGTCGTCGGGCACGCCACGCTGGCAGATGGCAGCCCGCGCTTTAGCGTGACGGCCCTGAGTGCCGGCGGCGGAAACCTTGAATTACTGGCGCAGCAGGCTGTTGCCTTGCGAGTTTTGGCGGTGGGAACTGCCTCGAACGACGCCGAGACCTTGCGTTCGCTGATTAGCGTGGCTGCCGCCTCCGCCGGCTTGGCAGATTTTGCTCCGGATCTTGTGACCGGACCGGACGCCTCCACCGTCATTGCCGCATGGGGGGCGGGCACCCCCGAGGCCGCCGACGTCGTGCTGAACGGCATTACCGGATCCATTGGCCTGGCGCCCACTTTGGCAGCCTTGGCCACTACCGCCATCTTGGCGCTGGCCAATAAGGAATCCCTCATTGTGGGTGGTGCCTTGGTCAAGGATGCCGCATCACCGGGTCAATTGGTGCCCGTGGATTCCGAACACTCCGCACTGGCCCAAGCCCTGCGATCCGGCACGGCGGGTGAGGTCGAGAAGCTCATCGTGACGGCTTCCGGTGGTCCCTTCCGCGGCCGCAGTCGCGAAGAGCTGGCCGATGTCACGCCCGCGCAGGCGCTCAACCACCCCACCTGGGATATGGGCCCCATGGTCACGACAAATTCGGCCACCCTGGTCAATAAGGGCCTGGAAGTCATCGAGGCGCACTTACTCTTTGATGTTCCCCTGGACCGGATTGAAGCCGTGGTGCACCCGCAGTCCATCATTCATTCCATGGTGCAATTCACCGACGGTTCCACGATCGCCCAAGCCTCTCCGCCGGATATGCGCCTACCCATCGCACTAGGGATGGGGTGGCCCGAGCGTGTCCCGGGGGCGGCAACTCCCTGTGACTGGACCACGGCGGCCACCTGGACGTTTGAGCCACTCGATAACGTGGCCTTCCCCGCCGTCGAACTTGCCAAGGAGGCAGCGCGACGGGGGAGTACCTGCCCTGCTGTGTACAACGCGGCCAACGAGGAAGCGGTTCATGCCTTCCACGCGGGGCGGATCGGCTTCCTGGATATTGTCGACACGATTGCGCAAGTTCTCAGTGAACACACACCCGACGCGCAGCTGACACTCGAATCGGTGTTGGAAGCTGAAGTCTGGGCACGCGCGCGGGCGAATGAGCTTTTGGCCGCCAAGGGCTGAGAATTTCTGCAACGAGAAAGTAAATTGTGACTGTTCTACTTTTCATCGGTGGCGTGGCCTTCATGGTCATTGGCATCGCCGTGTCCATCGCCTTGCACGAGGTGGGCCATCTGCTGCCTGCCAAGCTGTTCAGGGTTCGCGTCACGCGGTACATGATCGGCTTCGGGCCCACGCTATGGTCGCGCAAAAAGGGTGAGACCGAGTACGGGATCAAGGCCATCCCGGCCGGTGGCTACGTCGCCATGATCGGCATGTATCCGCCCAAT
The DNA here is from genome assembly GCF_003219795.1 of Arthrobacter psychrolactophilus. Classification (GTDB taxonomy): domain Bacteria; phylum Actinomycetota; class Actinomycetes; order Actinomycetales; family Micrococcaceae; genus Specibacter; species Specibacter psychrolactophilus. The sequence continues at coordinate 11,513 of NZ_QJVC01000022.1, forward strand.
CCCGTCGATGGCAGCGTGCGCCCCTCCAGCACCGGCATGTTTCAGACGCTCGCCACCGAGGCGCGCAGCGCGGCGCATGAAGAGGTCCGGCCAGAGGACGCGAACCGGGTGTTTTACAAACTGCCCGTGTGGAAAAAGATCATCATCATGCTCGGTGGCCCGTTCATGAATCTGCTCATCGGCGTGGTCCTGACGGCTGTTTTGCTCATGGGCTTCGGCTCGGCGCAGGCCACGACGACGCTCTCCGAGGTCAACGCCTGCCAGGTGGCTTATGGCGAGCCGGTGCCCGCGGATCTGAGCAATTGCACCCCGACACCTGCCGCCGCCGCTGGCCTGCAGCCCGGGGATACCATCAAGACGTTCGACGGCGTGGCCGTCACCAATTGGTCGGCCTTCACCGAGAAGGTCCGGGCCTCAGCCGGAAAATCCGTGCCGCTCGTGTACGAGCGTGCAGGCACAACCATCTCCACGACCATCACCCCGGTTTTGACCGCGCGTCCCGTCATTGGCTCGAATGGGCAGGCTGAGGTGGATGCGGCCGGTAATGCCGTGACCGTTCAGGCCGGATTCTTAGGGGTGGGCCCCACTGCCACGATGGTGCGGCAATCGGCGTTGACCGTGTTGCCCTCCGTGGCCAATAACGTCAAGCAGATCGGCGGTGTGGTCTTCCAACTCCCGCAAAAGCTTGTCGGCGTCGCCAAAGCTGCCTTCAGCTCCGAGCCGCGCGATCCCAATGGCCCCATCTCCGTTGTGGGTGTGGGGCGAGTGGCCGGCGAGGTAGCGGCCATGGAGGAGATCCCCGTCAGCTCACGCGCGGCGACCCTGATCGGATTGCTGGCCGGAGTGAACCTGGCTCTGTTCGTCTTCAACTTGATTCCGTTGCTCCCGCTCGACGGCGGGCACGTCCTGGGTGCGCTCTATGAAGGAGCGCGCCGCAGTGTGGCTGAGCTTTTCAAGCGCCGCGACCCGGGTCCCTTCGACATCGCCAAGCTACTGCCGATCACCTATGTTGTGGCGATTGTCATGATGGGAATGGGTGCCCTGTTGATCTATGCCGACATCGTCAAACCGGTCAACCTCTTCGGCTAGCCCGCGTCGATTATCCAAAAATGGTTGATTCCTTATAAGCAAACAAATATGGTTGAGTCATGTTTGTTTTAACCATTGATCAGCGAGGCAGCCGCAGCACGGGCGACAAGGTTCCGGAGCTCTTGGCCATACTGGCGCAGGTGGATACCGTGGTGCCCTTTGAGCGTTCCGTCGGGGACGAGGTTCAAGGGGTCATCGACGATCCACTCGCCGTGGTGGATGCCGTGGCCAGGACGCTGCGGGAACGCGATTGGTATATCGGCATTGGCATCGGACCCGTGGACTTGCCACTTCCTGCGGCGTCTCGGGAAGGCTCCGGAGCGGCCTTTGTCGCGGCGCGTGGCGCGATTGACGCGGCAAAAAAGACAGGGGAGCGCGTGCCTCTCGTGATCCGAGGCTCCGCAGTCTCCGAATGGGCCGATGCCGCCGAGGCCGTGCTCGTGCTCTTCGGCGATGTGGTGCGTCGCCGATCCGCGGCCGAGTGGCGTGTTCTCGACGCCCTAAGTGCGGCGCCGGGGGCGACGCAAAAGGATGTCGCCGCGAGCCTGGGTATCACCGCGCAAGCTGTCAGCAAGGCGATCGTCAGATCTGGCCGGCAGGAAGAACTTAACGGACGACGTGCGGCCGCACTCCTGCTGAGCCATGCCACGAAATGTTCCTTGAATGTCGGTGCCGACCGCTACTGTGAAGGAAACGGCTAAGCCAAGAACTGCATGGCAGTGACCTTGGCGCGAGGAGGTTTCATGGAGGCGCTCTGGATCGCTGGGGCACTGGTGGTGGCCGCGGTGGGTGGCTGGCCCGTGACGGCAGGCATCTTGGTCTTTGCCAAATCAAAGTCAGTCAGGGCCGTGGATGCCGCCGAGTCGGGGACGGAAACCGAGGTGGCCGTTCCCGTGGCGGAGCTGCCGCCGTCGGACGTTCCCAGTGACGAGATTCCCCTCGAAGATCCCGAGCAGCAGGAAGCAGAACCGGAGCCGGTGCCAGCGGCTCCGACTCGTCCTGCCGCGGAGGTCCTGCGGGGCGGGCTCGTGATTGGCTTCCTGGAGCGGGCGGCGGTCGCCGTGGCGATCTTCTCCGGTCAACCCGTCGCGATTGCATATGTCGTGGCGATCAAGGGCCTGGGGCGGTATCCCGAACTCAAGGACACCCCTGCCGCGAGTGAACGATTTATTATCGGCACACTCGCCTCAATGTTGTGGGCAGCCAGTGTCGCGGTCCTCGCTAAAACTTTGCTGCATATAGGGTGATGTCATGTCTATTTTTGCTGTTGAATACGTCTATGGTCCGGAAGTCGAAGCTGCGCGGAACGAACACCGCCCCAAGCACCGCGAATGGCTCGCCGAACTGGCCGAATCCGAGACCTTGCTCGCCTCCGGTCCATACGCTGACGGCGCAGGGGCTTTGCTCATTTTCCGTGGGGCCGACGAGGCTGCCATCCAGGAACTCGTGGCCCAGGACCCCATGACAATCGGTGGCGGGGTGACTGGACTGAAGATCTCCGGATGGAACCCGATTATCGGAAAGCTCAGCAAGTACGTGGGCTAGACCTCATTTGTCCACGTCACAGCGGGATCGAGCCTACAATCAACTGTAGATACTGCGAGATTCCTTAGTGGTGCCACAAGCCGGTGCAACTGCCGCAATATTTGATCGATGAACTCCAAGGAGCATATTTTGACCTCCGTCAGTCTTGGCATGCCGCCATTGCCGCCGCCAGTCCTTGCACCCCGCCGTAAGACCCGGCAAATCAAGGTCGGCTCGGTAGGTGTCGGTTCGGATTCGCCCATCAGCGTGCAGTCCATGACGACCACACCAACCACTGACATCAACGGCACGTTGCAGCAGATCGCTGAATTGACGGCGTCCGGTTGCGATATCGTGCGTGTGGCCTGCCCGTCGCAGGACGATGCTGATGCGCTGCCCATCATCGCCAAGAAGTCGCAAATTCCCGTGATCGCGGACATTCACTTCCAGCCGAAGTATGTTTTTGCCGCGATCGAGGCAGGGTGCGCCGCCGTGCGTGTCAACCCCGGAAACATTCGCAAGTTTGACGACCAGGTCAAGCAGATCGCTCAGGCCGCGAAGGATCACGGCACCAGCATTCGCATCGGCGTGAACGCCGGTTCCCTGGAGCCGGGCATCATGAAGAAGTACGGCAAGGCCACCCCGGAGGCACTCGTGGAGTCCGCCGTCTGGGAAGCGTCCTTGTTCGAGGAGCACGGCTTCCACGACTTCAAGATCTCCGTGAAACACAATGACCCCGTCATTATGGTTGCCGCCTATGAAATGCTCGCCGAACAGGGCGACTGGCCGCTGCACCTGGGTGTGACCGAGGCTGGTCCCGCGTTCCAAGGCACCATCAAGTCCGCCACGGCCTTCGGCGCCTTGCTCGCCAAGGGTATCGGCGACACCATCCGAGTTTCCCTCTCCGCCCCGCCGGTTGAGGAAATCAAGGTCGGTAATCAGATTCTGCAGTCCCTGAACCTGCGCCCGCGCAAGCTGGAAATTGTTTCCTGCCCCTCCTGTGGCCGCGCCCAGGTTGATGTGTACAAGCTGGCCGAAGAAGTAACCGCCGGCCTTGAAGGCATGGAAGTGCCGTTGCGCGTTGCCGTCATGGGCTGCGTCGTCAATGGTCCCGGCGAGGCCCGCGAGGCCGACCTGGGTGTGGCGTCCGGTAACGGCAAGGGCCAGATCTTCGTTAAGGGAGAAGTCATCAAGACTGTTCCTGAGGATCAAATTGTTGAGACACTCATTGAAGAAGCCATGAAGATCGCCGAACAGATGGAGTCCGACGCGGATGACACGACTGTCCAGGGTGGCCCCGTGGTTACCGTTTCCTAGAGGAACGCACCACAGCCCGGTGCGCGTCTTGGTCCACGCGGACACGGACGCGCTCCGGGCCTTGATCGCGCGCGATCGCGTCGCGAATGTTTTCGTCGACTCCCTAGTCCGCGAAAACAACAGTGCCGTGCCCACCTTTCGTGGCTCGGTAATGTTGGGTTTGTTTGCGGACGACGGCGTGACGCTGGCTGCCGCCTGTTGGGTGGGTTCCAATGTGGTCCCCATCGAAGCCACCGCGGAGCAGGCGACGCACTTTGGGCACTGGGTCGTTGACCATCAGCAACAGCATGCCTCCATCTTTGGCCCCGCCGAACCCACCCTGGCCATCGCCGAGGTCATGCGCAAGGCCGGTGTTCAGGCGCAAGAGGTCCGTGCGAATCAGCCCTTGCTGACCATTGCTGGTCCGCCACTTATTCCGGCCAGTCCCTCCCTGCTCGTCAGCCAGAGCGGACAATTTGACGAGATCCTCCTTGCCGCGGCAGCCATGTTCGAGGAAGAGGTGGGTTACTCACCCTTCCTCGGCGGCGAGGGAAATTACCGTCGACGCGTGGCCTGGCTGATAAGTCATGGATACTCCCTGAGCCATTGCGAGCCCCACGGGGAGGTCATCTTCAAGGCAGATCTGGGCGCCGTGACACCCCACGTGACCCAAATACAGGGCGTCTGGATGAACCCGCGCTTTCGCGGCCAAGGCCTGAGCGCTGCATACATGGCGGCCGTGGTGAATTTGTCCCGCCAGCACGCTCCCATCGCGAGTTTGTACGTCAATGACTACAACATTCGAGCCCGAGCTGTCTATGAACAGGTTGGTTTTGAGCAGGTTGGCACTTTCGCCACGGTCTTGTTCTAGTCCACGTCCCATTCCTAAATTGACCCGTCATATAACGCCCCTTCACCTCGGGCATAGCGGCGTCATATGGCGACTCAACGGAGGGGACGAGGCGCAGCGGCCCTGGGTGCCCAGATGGCTCCGAAATTGCCCACTAGGGTGCTCCGGAATCAGAAATTCCCCCAAAATGTTATGCCGGTCACCTTTCTGCGCTACGATTATGCAACTTGTTGCGCAAAGGAGTGCATGAATGAATGCTGGCCAGTATCCCCACCTATTTGCCCCGTTGAATCTCGGGTTCACGACCCTGCCAAACCGCGTGATCATGGGGTCCATGCACGTGGGGCTCGAGGAGCTCCCCGGTGGATTCGACCGCATGGCCGCCTTATACGCTGAGCGGGCCCGCGGCGGAGTCGGGCTCATGGTCACCGGCGGCATCTCGCCCAATGACGCCGGCCGTCCCATGCAGGGCGGTGCCAAGCTCAGTACAGAAGAGGAAGCACGGCGCCATGAGGTAGTGACGGCGGCCGTGCATGCCGAGGGATCCAAGATTGCGCTCCAACTCCTGCACTTCGGTCGCTACGCCTCACACACCGAGCTCGTCGCACCCAGCGCGCTTCAGGCCCCCATCAGCCCCTTGACGCCCCACGCCCTGACAGGGGACGAGGTGGAGCAAACCATCGAGGACTTCGCCCACGCCGCCGCACTCGCGCAGTCCGCCGGCTACGACGGCGTTGAAATCATGGGGTCGGAGGGCTATCTGATCAATGAATTCGTGGCTCTGCGCACCAATCAGAGGGACGACGAATGGGGCGGCACCTACGAGAACCGGATGCGCTTCGCCGTGGAGATCGTCCGTCGTGTCCGGGAGCGGGTGGGGGAGAACTTCATCATCATCTATCGCCTGTCGATGATCGACCTGGTCGAGGGCGGCTCAACCCTTCCGGAGGTCATCGAGCTGGCCCAGGCCGTGGAGCAGGCCGGGGCGAGCATCATCAACACCGGCATCGGCTGGCACGAGGCCCGCATTCCCACCATCGCGACCTCGGTTCCGCGCGCCGGGTTCGCCTGGGTCACCAAGAAGCTCATGGGCTCCGTGGGCATTCCGCTGATCACGACCAACCGCATCAACACCCCCGACGTCGCCGAGCGCCTTCTGGCCGATGGCACCGCGGATATGGTCTCCATGGCCCGACCCTTCCTAGCCGACCCGTTCTTCCTGCGTAAGGCGCAGACCGGTCGTAGCGATGAGATCAATAGTTGCATCGGCTGCAATCAGGCCTGCCTCGATCACACCTTCGTTGGGAAGACCTCCTCTTGCCTGGTCAATCCGCGGGCCTGCCACGAAACCGAGCTCGTCATCGAGGCCACCACGACGCCGCGGAAGCTGGCCGTCGTGGGCGCCGGTCCGGCCGGTCTTGCCTTCGCCGTGACGGCCGCCGAACGTGGTCACCACGTGACGCTCTTCGAGTCCGCCGCTGAGGTGGGTGGCCAGTTCAACATCGCCAAGCAGGTTCCGGGCAAGGAAGAATTTTACGAGACCATCAGGTATTTCACCCGCCAGCTCGAGCTCCGCGGCATCGACGTGCACCTCAACACGCGAGCCAATGTCGAGACCCTGCTGGCGGGCAGCTTCGATCAGATCGTCCTCGCCACGGGTGTCACGCCGCGCATCCCCGAGTTCGACGGCGTCGATCACCCCAGCGTGCTCTCTTACCTCGAGGTGGTGCGCGACAAGGCTCCCGTGGGCGCCTCTGTGGCGATCCTCGGCGCGGGCGGCATTGGGTTTGACGTGGCCGAGTACCTCACGGCGCATGGCACGAGTGCCTCGCTTGTGCCGGAGAAGTTCTTCCGGGAATGGGGCATCGATCCGGACTACACCCAGGCCGGTGGGATCACCGAGGCCGCGCCGCCGCGCCCGGACCGCCGCGTTGCCCTCTTCCAGCGCAAGAGCAGCAAGGTCGGTGCCGGACTGGGCAAGACCACGGGCTGGATTCACCGCACCGAGCTCAAAGCCAAGGGGGTTCAGATGGTGCCCGGCGTGGAGTACCAAAAGATTGACGACGCCGGACTCCACCTCCGCGTCAACGGCACCGACACGGTCCTCCCCGTCGACAACGTCATCCTCTGTACGGGACAAGAACCTCAGCGCGAACTCCTCGCGGGGCTGGAAGCTGGTGGCGCCGTCGTCCATCTCATTGGGGGAGCGGACGTCGCGGCGGAACTGGACGCCAAGCGGGCCATCGATCAGGGCACCCGGCTGGCGGCGCGACTCTAAATGTCGTTGACACATGCCATCCTGACGTCGCTGCTGGAGCGGCCCTGCACGGGCGCGGAGCTGGCGCGGCGTTTTGATAAGTCGCTGGGCTATTTTTGGCAGGCCACGCATCAGCAGATTTATCGCGAGCTCGGCGCCATGGAGCGCGATGGGCTCGTGGCGGCGCGGGGCCTGCCGTCCACGCGCGGGCAGCAACGCCATTTTGAGGTATTGGAGGCGGGCACTGCCGAGCTGCTTGACTGGTGCGGCGGGCAGGGGGAGCCGCGCCCCATTCGTGACGAACTCATGGTGCGCATCCGCGCCTCGGCCGTGTTGGGAACGGTGGATGTCACGCGGGAGCTGCGGCGTCATCAGGGGCTGCACGAGGAAACGTTGCAGCGCTACCAGCTCATCGACGCGAAGGACTTTCCGCCCGCCGTGAACCGATCCGCGGCCGACGAGCTGCAAAGGGCAGTCTTACAGGCCGGTATTGCCTTCGAGCGCTCGTGGTTGGCCTGGTGCGCGCAAACTTTGCATGACTTGAGCCACGCCGCGCAGCAGCCCTAACGGGTTTGCCGGCGCAGCGTCAAGGAGGCCAGCACCAGCACCACCACCACGAATCCGGCGATGACCAACAGGTCGCCGCCGAGATCCCGTGTGGGGTCGGGGTGGGCGGCGACTTCCTGCAAACCGCTCACGGCGTAACTCAGGGGCAGAAGGTTAGAGAGCCCCTCCAGCGCCGCGTTCATCTGATCCCGTGCCACGAACAAGCCACACAACAGGATCTGTGGGATCACCACGACCGGCATGAACTGTACGGCCTGAAACTCCGTCGTGGCAAAGGCCGAGCACAACAGCCCCAACGCGACACCGAGCACGGCCGTGAGGACCGAGATTAGGACCACCCAGCCGGCATTGCCTGCGATCTTCATGCCAAACACCCAATACGCGGTTCCCGTGGCAACAAGCGCCTGCAACGCGGCCATGATGGAGAACGCGAGGGCGTAACCAAACAGCAGATCGGCCTTGTGGATGGGCGTGGTCAGCAAGCGCTCCAGTGTGCCCGAGGTGCGTTCGCGCAGCATCGTGATGGAGGTGACGAGGAACATCACCACGAAGGGGAAGATCCCCAGCATCATCAGGCCCACACGGTCAAAGGTACGAGGCAGCCCCGGTGCCACGGTCTCGTTTTCGTATAGCCAGTACACCAACGCCAACAAGATGGCTGGCACCACCAAGATCATGCCAATGCTCCGAGGATCACCCTTAAGCTGGCGCAGCACCCGAGTGCACGTCGCCCACATCATGCCCAGATTCATCAGGCAGTCCTTTCCTCGGCGGCCATGGATTCTTGGATGAGCCGGAGAAACGCCAGCTCCAGATCATCCGTTTGACCGTTCTCGCGCAGCTGAGCCGGCGTGAGTTGCGACAGGAGCAGTCCTTCGCGCAAGAGCAGGAGCGAATCACAGTGCCCGGCCTCCTCCATGACGTGGCTGGAAATGACCAGCGTGGTGCCCTCGGCGGCCAGGGCGGCAAATTGTTGCCATAAATCCGCCCGCAGCACGGGATCCAACCCCACTGTTGGTTCGTCCATGACGAGCAGTTTTGGTTTGCCCACGAGCGCACACGCCAAGGACACCCGGCTAAATTGCCCACCAGATAAACTCCCGGCCTTCCGCTTGGCAAAATCGGAAAGCCCGACGGCGGCCAGCACCGCCTGTGCCTCATCTCGGCTGCCGCCGTGGACGGCCGAGAAGTACCGCACGTTATCGAGCACGCTCAAGTCCCGGTAGACGCTGACCTCCTGGGTGACATAGCCGACGTCGTTGCGGTTGAGCGGGTCGCCTGCCGGACGGCCCAGGACAGTGACGGTACCGGCGGAGATCTTCTGGACGCCCACGAGGGCACGCATGAAGGTGGTCTTGCCGCTGCCGGAGGGGCCCAGAAGACCTGTGATGCGTCCTGCCGGGATATTGCAGGTGATATTAGCTAGGACGGTGGACTTGCCGCGATGCACGCGCAAGCCCTCGACGCTGACGCTGATGGGCCCGTTGGTGCCTGAGGGATCGGCCGGAACCGGAGCGAAGCGCGGATCGGGTTCGGGCAACGCTGCTCTGTGGGACATCTGGGCTCCAAGGCTGCCGGTTCGTGGTCGTCTCTTTTCAAACTAGTCCCGGGTCACTGGTGTGTCCAGCATCCGCCGTCGCACCGCATGCCTCGGAGGTGGCGGTGGGATTGCCTCGTGGCGGAATTCTGTGGCTTTTCACCCGTCACCGGCCGTGCAACTGTCATGGCATGGACTGAACCGGTAGATTAGTATCTGTTCGTCCTGACTAGGGGCGGCACCTACCAACTTCAAGAAATGGAAATTTTCGCGTGGCACTTCGCCTTTCCACCCTCTTTTTACGTACTTTGCGTGAAGATCCCGCCGATGCCGAAGTAGACAGCCACCGGCTACTACTGCGCGCTGGCTACATTCGCCGCGCGGCCCCGGGCATCTACACATGGCTCCCGCTGGGCTTGCGCGTCCTGCGCAAGGTGGAAGCCATTGTGCGCGAAGAGATGGACGCGATCGGCGCCCAGGAAGTTCACTTCCCGGCGCTGCTGCCCCGTGAGCCGTACGAGGCCACGAACCGCTGGCAGGAATATGGCGATAACCTGTTCCGCCTCCAGGACCGCAAGGGCGCCGACTACCTGTTGGCCCCCACGCACGAGGAAATGTTCACGCTGCTCGTTAAGGACCTGTACTCCTCGTACAAGGACCTACCCCTGAGCCTGTACCAGATCCAGAACAAGTACCGCGACGAGGCTCGTCCCCGCGCCGGACTCCTGCGTGGCCGCGAATTCGTCATGAAGGACTCCTACTCCTTTGACATTGACGACGCCGGACTGGACGCCAGCTACATGGCTCACCGCGGTGCCTACTTGCGGATCTTTGAGCGCCTTGGCCTGGAAATCATCCCCGTTGCCGCAACAGCCGGCGCCATGGGCGGTTCCAAGAGCGAAGAGTTCTTGCACCCCATGACGGTCGGTGAGGACACCTTTGTGCGTTCTCCCGGTGGCTATGCAGCCAACGTTGAGGCCGTCACCACGGTGGTTCCCGAGGACATCGACTTCAGCAACGCCCCGACCGCGCAGGTTCTGGACACGCCGGACACGGCGACGATCGAGTCACTCGTCGCGGCCGCCAACGCCATGGCACCGCGTGCCGAAGGCGTCTGGACGGCAGCGGACACCCTCAAGAATGTGGTCCTGGCCGTTGACCTGCCCACAGGCGAGCGTCAGATCGTGGTTGTCGGCTTGCCCGGCGACCGTGACGTTGACCTCAAGCGCATCGAGGCCAACATCGGAGCACACCTGCCGATCGGTGGCGAGGTGGGTGTTGAGGCAGCCGGCGAAGCGGATCTGAAGAAGCACGCAGGACTCATCAAGGGCTACATTGGGCCTGGCCTGAGCCTGGATGCTGCGGTTCTTGGCGCAGAAGCTTCCACGAAGCTGCTCTACCTCGTTGACCCGCGCGTCGTCTCTGGAACCACCTGGATCACCGGTGCCAACGAAGAAGGCAAGCACGTCTTTGGTCTCGTGGCCGGCCGTGACTTCACCTGGGATGGCACGGTTGAAGCCGCACAGGTTCGCGAAGGCGATCCCGCTCCCGACGGATCCGGTCCGCTCGAAGCCGCCCGCGGCATCGAAATGGGTCACATCTTCGCCCTGGGGCGCAAGTACGCTGAGGCCTTGGACCTGAAGGTTCTGGACCAGAACGGCAAGCTTGCCGTGGTCACAATGGGCTCCTACGGCATCGGTGTCACCCGCGCCGTGGCCGCACTGGCTGAATCCAACCACGACGATAAGGGCCTCATCTGGCCCGCCAAGGTTGCCCCGGCCGATGTTCACGTCGTCGCCGTTGGCCGTGGTGAGGAAATCTTTGGAACAGCTGAGCAGCTCACCAAGGACCTCGAAACTGCCGGTCTGGACGTCATTTACGACGACCGTCCCAAGGTTTCCCCCGGTGTGAAGTTCGGCGATGCCGAGCTCATCGGTGTCCCCACTATCTTGGCCGTTGGCCGTGGACTGGTAGACGGTGTCGTGGAAATCAAGAACCGCGCAACTGGTGCTGCTGAAAACGTCGCCGTTGCCGAGGCTGTGCAGTACATCCTCGACCAGCAGTAATTCACTCAAGACCCGGCGAATGCCTGTGCCGGCCGTCCCACTGCGGGGTGGCCGGCACAGGTGCACGCCGGGTCTTGCCACGTCCGCAGAAGGGGACTGCAATGATTTCCGGCTTTGAAAACATCACCATGGCTACGCTCTTGTTGATTATCGTGGCGGGGTTTGCTGCCGGCTGGATCGACGCCGTCGTTGGCGGTGGCGGGCTGATCCAGCTGCCCGTCATGCTGATGATTCCCGGGATAACACCCGTTCAGGCCTTGGCAACGAACAAGATGGGCTCGATCTTCGGCACGGCGACGAGCTCGGTCACCTACTACCGGCGGGTGAAACCCGATCTGCGCACGGCCCTGCCCATGGCTGGCGTGGCGCTCGTGGGCAGCCTCTGTGGGGCGGTGGTCGCGGCGAGCCTGCCGGGCTCGGTCTTCAAACCTATTATCGTCCTCGCCCTCGTCGCCGTGTTGCTCTTCACCGCGTCCAAACCCAATGTTGGAGAGCTGACGGCGCTCCGTCATTCGGGGCGGACGCACTATGTGGTGGCGGCGTGTATTGGTGGTTTGATCGGCTTTTACGACGGCCTGATCGGCCCCGGCACAGGATCATTCCTTGTCATCGCCATGGTGACGCTCATGGGCTATGCCTTCCTCGAAGCAAGCGCCAAGGCCAAGATCGTCAACCTGGCCACCAACGCCGGTGCACTGATGTTTTTCCTGCCGCATGGATCGCTGCTGTGGGGTGTCGGGCTCGTCCTGGGAGGAGCCAATATGGCCGGCGGCTACTTGGGCGCCCGCACCGCGGTGAAGCAGGGCAGCAAGTTCATTCGAATCGTGTTCCTTGTGGTCGTCGCCGTGCTGATCATCAAGCTCGGCATCGACGTCCTCAACGAAAATATCCTCCACCGCTAGGCGCCCCCAGGCGAGGATGGCAGGTGGCTAGGACAGCACGCTGAGTTGATGCGCGCTGGGTAGCCCAGGGAGGGTCTTTCCGGCCATGGTGCTGGCGACCCACAAGGATCGTTGTGCGTCGCCGACATGGCCCGGACTCTCCAGATACCACAGCGCATTTTCGACCTCTCGAACCACGGCCCAGGCGGCAGAGAGCTCCTCATCGAGCCCGGCCGCCTGAGCTAGTGCAGAAGAACGACGGCGCAGGGCCTCCTCCACGTTTCGTTCAGGCAGCTCGTGCAATCGATTCCAGAGACAGGGCGCCACGGCGAACTCGGCGTCTCCCAGTTGCGCCTGTGGGTCGATGGCTAGATAGTGCCCACCGTCTAGGCTCGCCAAGATGTTTTGGTAGTGCAGATCCGTGTGGACCAAAACGTCATTGCTGCTGCGGCGGGCCACGGATCCCCGGGTTTGGCAGAGTTCTAACGCTGATTCGAGGAGCCAGCGCGGGAAAGGCTCACCGAGATCGCTCCACCGCTGCGGCAATTCATCGCAATAACGTTCGGCCGTTCCTGCGATGTGCGGCAGTTGCCGCCACTCCGGACGGTCATCGGGACGAATGCTCAGGGTCCTCAGCAACTCGCCCCAGACGGTGATGGCTTCCTCCATAGGAGCTGTCAGCAAGGAGCGGTCCGCGTCGAGTCGCTCCATGAGCATGGCCCCGATTGAATCGTCCTCTTCCATGAGCTCGAGAACTCCATGCCCGGCCCACAGCCGCAGCGCGAGCGGTTCCAGAAGCGTCTCTTCCGTGGGGAAGGCCAACTTCAAGACGGCCTTCATCCCGTTGTGGGTGAGCACGGGGAGCACCATGGCGGTGTGTCCATGCCACGGCGCAGCGCCCACGGCCAGATCTATGCTCAGCTGCCATTGATGGAGGGCTTGCTCGAGTCGAGCCGGCAGCTGCTCCAGCCACGTCCGTCCCTCAAGGGTTTGGCGGTACCGCAATCGCAGGGGTTCAGGAATTTCAACTCTCATGGACACACCCTCGAGCTTAGCCGGTGGCACCCAGGTGAGGCGTGCGCCGTCGTCCGTAGTTGTGACTAACTCAGGAGTCCGCTCGCCCCGAGAAGACTGCCGATGGCAAACGTTGCGGCCAACGCCAGAGCGCCGCCAAGGACCACGCGGGCTGCCGCCCGGAAGCGCGAGCCGCCGCCGATGACCGCCCCGATCCAGCCGGTGATGCCAAGGGCCAGGAGCACGGCGATGAACGTCACGGGGACCCGGAGGCCTTCGGGCGGGAGCAAAATGGCCGCCATGGGGAGAACCGCGCCAAGGATGAAGGCGATGGCCGAGGCGAACGCGGCATGCCAGGGGCTGACGACGTCGTCCACGTCGAGGTTGAGCTCGGCCGAGAGGTGGGCGCCGAGGGCATCAAATTCGGTGAGTTCTTCGGCCACAAGTGCGGCCGTGGCGGGGGAGAGGCCCTTGTGTTCGTAGGCGCGGGCCAGGCGTTCCAGATTTTCCCGAGGGGATCGTCTCAGTTCGGCGCGTTTGGCCGCGATCATAGAGCGTTGGCTGTCGCGTTGGCTGCTGACGGAGACGTACTCGCCCAAGGCCATGGAGATGGCGCCGCCAACAAGTGCCGCCATACCAGCGGTGATGATGGGGCCAACTTCCGTTGTTGCCCCGGCCACGCCGACAGCAACAGCTGCGACGGAGACGATGCCGTCATTGGCGCCTAAAACGCCTGCCCGCAGCCAGTTCAGGCGTTGGGCGATGTCTCCCGTGAAGGAGCGCTCTCGAGGTGGGGTGAGTTGCTCGACTCGCTTCATAATCCTAGCAAAGCACTCCTGAGTTTGCGCCGCTACCAAGGAAAGGATGTCCTCGCGAAGGTTTGGCTTTCCTGAGTTCTCCGCCTGCGAATCAGGAGGTGGGCAGGCCTGACAGGGCGCTGATCGAGCCGCCCCAAAGCACTTCGGTGGATGCTGAGTCGAGGAGCCAGGAGACGGAGATTTTACGCAGCTCGGTCGGGTTGGCCGATGACTTCCCCTCGGCAACTGCTGGGGGTGCGGGCGCGTCAGTTGTTTCAACGGCGGGAGCGGAACTGAGCGCTGCAAGGTCGGCGTACAGGCGCGTCAGATCCGCTTCCAACGCGGCCAGAGCTGGAGCAGGGGCGGTCGTGAATTGGGCGTCGAGGGCGTAGCCAGCGGTGGCTTCTGTCTGAGGCAAGCAGCGGACTTTCAGCTCTTCATTGAGCACCTTGAGCTTGGTTTGATGACGGGCGAGGAGGCCCGCCGAGGTGCTGAACTGCGGCTCGGATAGGCGGGTTGTGGCGACCTGGTAGGCGTAGACAGCCTCCTGTTCGCCCAAAGCCGCTGCGCGCAGTGCTGAATCAATCGTGACCCCGGGGCGAGGCTCTAGGACCGATTTGCATTCGGGCCCCTTGGGGGCGGCGAAGTCGACGCGGACAGGGAGGAATGCCGAGCTCGGTGACGTCGAGCCGGCCGCTGTGCTGAGGTTTTGCGCCTGCAGGAGCTGGCTTGTCCCGGCAGCGGCAAAGACTCGTCCCATGGCTTGGTCAGCTGTTAAGGCGCTACTGAGGAGCTCACCACCGCTGGCGTTGAGTGCCACAACGAAGTCGCTCAGGGTCGCGGGCGCACTGCTCGTTGGGCTGTTGCTGGCGGACTCCTCGTGGGGGAGACCATCCCCGAGAGCGAGAGCCTGCGCCGAAAGATCGGTGGTGATATGATCCAGCGCTTCCAGGACCTTGGGAGCCGTGGCTGACGTGGCCAGTGCTGCCCCCTGGGTGGCCAAGGAGCTCGTGCGTTCCCAGGCCGCCTGACGATTCAGCTCGGTTTGTGATTGTTTGAGCGTGGGATCGTCCTTGCCGGAGAGTACTGTTCCGGTGCCCACCACGACGGCGGCAATGACCACCATGAAGAAGAAGCCCTTCAAGAAGGAGAAGGGGCGCTTTCGCTTCTTCTCTTCTGAACCATTGTGCGGATCAACTTTTGACCTCGCCGATGAGGCGTCACTGAGGGGAGCTGTTGCGGCTTCCTTGACGGCGTCCGTTGTGCGAGTCGCGGCCAGCACATCGGCCGGACCAGCTTCAGAGCCCAGCTTCTGCTCTGCCATGCGTCGTTCGCGGCGCGACATCGGGGCCGGTTCAGAGTCAACCTCATCAGCGGTATCCGCTGACTCATCCGTTGCTGCGGTGTCGGACTTTTCAGCCAGCTCGGTGGCTTCAGAGTCCGCAACGCTGGCGGGCTCGGTGGGAGCCTCTTCATTCTCGAGCTTGGTGGAAGCCGCTTCCTTCGAGGCTTCGGTATCATGTGAGGTGCTCTCAGAATCTGCTGAATCGTCGGGATCTTCTCCGTCTGCCGGCACAACTGGAGCGTCGTCACTCTTGTCGTCGGAAGGCGGCGCTTCGTTCGTATCAGAGGTACTTGATTCCGGCGCCGTTTCACTGACTGCGGCAGCGGGCGCTGGATCTTCTGCTGCATCCGGGGAAGCTTTGTCGGCGTCCTCGATGGAGGACTGTTCTGGAGAAGGTTCGGCGTCGCCCGAGGCGTCATCAGGCGTGGATGCGCCATCATCTGTCGCCTCAATATCGGCAACCTCGGAAGGCTCCGTCGGGGTGTCCTTGCTGCTGTTGTCTGAGGCAGGTTCTTCGTTTTCGCTAGAAACGGGGGCCGCTTCGTCCACTGCGTCAGTTGCGTCCGCTTCTTCCGTCTCGGCGTCGCTTGCGGCCACAGCCTCATCAGCAGTTATAGTTTCGCCGGTGGACGCGGCAGGCGTGGATGCACCATTATCCGTCGCTTCATTGTCGGCGCCCTCGGAAGGCTCCGTCGGGGCGTCCTTGCCGCTGTTGTCTGAGGCAGGTTCTTCGTTCTCGCTAGAAACGGGGGCCGATTCGTCCGCTGCGTGAGTTGCGTCCGCTTCTTCCGTCTCGGCGTCGCTTGCGGCCACAGCCTCATCAGCAGTTACTGTTTCGCCGGTGGACGCGTCCGGAGCGTCGTCTCCGTCGACAGCCGACTTGTCTGGGGTCGCACCCTCATGGGGAGGTCGGGGAGCCGCATTGGGGGAGTGTCCGGCGTCGTCGGTTGACGACGGTGACACACCGCTCTCAGGCGAGGCGGGGATAACCATGCCATCGGCGCCAACTACGAGGAGCGGCGGCGTGATGCTGGCAGCCTTCGAGGGGGCGCCGGCGGGCGCCGTGGCGCGGCGCGGACCTTTACGAGGGCTCTTCCCCGAAGGGGTGGTCGGCAGCGTGGCCTTGGCGGGAAGGGAAGCGTTCGGCTCGGCCTGAGAATGTGGATTGCTCACAACTGTTGATCATCTCATGAGTGCCCTCGTCGGAGCACACTTTGAAAAGGCTAGGAACGAATTCGAAAAAGAGTGCGTCCATAGTCACACTCTTTGAGTAAAGCGCAAGAGCCGGAAACTCGGTAGTCTATATAACTACAACAACATCAATAGGGAGGCGTGCGTTTTATGACGAAGCCAGACAGGTCCAAAATGGCCGCACGCTCAGGGACTACGCCCTCAGCATCGGATGCCATTGCTGAAGCGCAGAGACTACATTCATTCCTTGCCCCTACGGTTGAAGCCGCGAATCTGTTCCTCGAAGACGTCAAGGTGCACTTCGCAGGAGCTCACCGCACTGTTTCCATCATTGTTGATTTGCCTGAAGATGAGGCGGGAGGCGTAGGCCTCGATGCGATCTCATCGATTTCGCGAGAACTCTCCGACGCCATGGACACCGATCCTAACGATGACGGCAGCGCCTATGATCTGGAGATCTCCTCACCTGGTGCAACGCGTCCCCTGACAGAACCCCGCCACTGGCGCCGTGCTTTGGGTCGCATGGCCAAGGTCAACGCTTCGGATCGGGAGAACTTCATGGGCCGAATTTTGGCAGTGGAGGACGACGGCGTGCTGTTCCGTCCGGAACTTGCGGTCAAGAAGGGCATGAAAGCCAAGCAGGGCGAACCCGAAAAAATCTTGTTTACGGTCATTCGCCGTGGTGTTGTTGAACTGGAATTTGCTCGTCTCGATGAGGCTGAGCTCGATTTGGAATTTGAACCGACGAGCGGCAACGCAGTCGATGGAGAGGGAAACTGAGCATGGATATTGATATGAGCGCGCTTCGCGAACTGGAGCGCCAACGGGAAATTCCCCTGGATGTGCTGATCCCGACCATTGAGCAGGCACTGCTGATGGCCTACCATAAGTCAGCCACCGCCCACGATATGGCTCGTGCGGAACTCGATCGCAAGAGCGGCCACGTCACCATTTTCGCTGCCGAGCTCGACGACGACGGAAACGCCATCGGCGAATTCGACGACACCCCGAAGGGCTTCGGTCGCATCGCCGCCAGCACCGCCCGCCAGATCATCCTGCAGCGCCTTCGCGACGCCGAGGACGACGCTGTTGTTGGCGAATTCCGCGGCAAGGAAGGCGAGCTTGTTGCCGGCCAGATCCAGCAGGGCACCAACCGCAACATGATCCAGGTTGACCTGGGTGCCGTTGAAGGCGTTTTGCCTCCCAACGAGCAGGTTCCCGGCGAAGACTACCGCCACGGCAACCGCATCCGCACCTTCGTTGTGGACGTCCACCGCGGCACCAAGGGCCCGGCCATCACCTTGTCACGTTCACACCCGGGACTCGTTCGGAAGCTCTTCGAAATGGAAGTTCCTGAGATCGCCGACGGCACCGTCGAGATCGTTTCCTTGGCTCGTGAAGCCGGTCACCGCACCAAGATGGCTGTTCAGGCGAACAAGGCTGGCGTCAATGCCAAGGGTTCCTGCATCGGCGAGATGGGTTCACGCGTTCGCGCAGTCATGACCGAACTCAACGACGAAAAGATCGACATCGTTGATTTTCATGAGGATCCGGCCACATTCATCGCGAACTCCCTCTCTCCCTCGAAGGTGATTTCTGTCACCATCCTGGATGAGGCTTTGCGCTCAGCCCGCGTGGTAGTTCCGGATTATCAGCTGTCGTTGGCCATCGGTAAGGAAGGTCAGAACGCCCGCTTGGCCGCCAAGCTCACCGGATGGCGCATCGACATCGTCTCCGACGCCGCGGCGGTTTAGGTCTGCGGTCGCGCCGCGCGGTAGAATAAGAAGAACCGGGCCCGAAACTGCCCTGACACCCTCAATACCTAGAAGGCATGCACAGTTGGCGAAGAGAGAAGTTGCAGCGCAGTCAGTAGACGCGCAGGGCAATTCAATCGAAGCCAGCGAAGCTGTTCGGACATGTATTGGGTGCAGGAAAAGTGGGGCACGGAATCAACTAGTTCGGATCGTGAGATCAACTAACAGCTCCGGTGAAACGGTGGCATTAGTTGATGTTCGACGTTCTCGCCCTGGTCGTGGAGCTTGGCTCCACCCCATCGCGGAGTGTTGGACGCTCGCGATCAAACGCCGCGCCATTGGCCGGGCCCTTCCGGGGGTCACCAATGTTGGAGACGTTGAAGCATTTGCACAAAACGGTCTGCCGCACTTGGCAGACCACGCCATACGAACCTAATTGTCCCTTTTGTGAAAGCGGGTCAGAAAACCGATGGAAACCCGATGAGTACCCAGCGATGAGTGCCCAAAAATGAGCATCTTTGTGCTCTCTCATACCGCCCATTCCAACGTGGAACGGTGCAGTAAGAATTAAACGGTTCGTACCTGTCCGGTGCGGGCCGAGACAGGAGTAATGTGGCCAAGGCCCGCGTACACGAGCTTGCAAAAGAGCTCGGCATCACCTCAAAAGAAGCAGTAAGTAAGCTGCAGGAGTTGGGCGAATTCGTTCGTTCAGCATCATCAACTATTGAGGCCCCCGTTGTGAAGAAACTTCGCGACGCATTCCCCGCAGCAGCTTCGGCTGCTGAGTCCAAGCCTGCAGCAGCCGCACCGGCTGCTCCGAAGGCTGCTGAGCCCCAGGCAGCTGCTGCCACCAAGACCGCTGCACCGGCCACGCCGGGTGCTGTTGTTCCTGGCCCGAAGGCTCCCGCGCCGGCTGTAAAGCCCGGCGCCAAGGCAACTCCGGCTGCTCCGGCACCCGCTGCTGCCGCTCCGGCGGCGCCTGCTGGAGCGGCCCCGGCCGCTCCAGCAGCAGCTCCCGCTGCCGCTGCACCCAAGGCTGCCGCTGCTAAGTCGGCAACACCGGGCGCCCCGCGTCCGGGTAACAACCCCTTCGCCACCTCACAGGGCATGCCGCGTTCAGGCAACCGCCCCGAGCGCAACGAAGGCCGTAACGAATCTCGCAACGAGGCCCGTAACGACAGCCGCGCTCCGCGTCCGGCTGGCGCCGGTGCGCCGCGTCCGGGTAACAACCCGTTCGCTACCGCACAGGGCATGCCCCGTCCGGGTTCGGCACGTAACCCTGAAGCTGGCAACGGCGGACCTCGCCCGGGTGGACCACGTCCCCCGGCTGGTGCTCCCCGTCCGGGCGCACCGCGTCCGGCAGGTGCCCCCGGTGCTGGTGGACCTCGTCCCGCAGCTGGCGCTCCGCGCCCGGGTGGTCCCCGTCCCACTCCCGGCATGATGCCGAACCGCACCGAGCGCCCCGCTGCGCCCGGTCGTGGAAATGACCGTCCCGGTGCTCCGGGCCGTGGCCGTCCGGGTGCTCCCGGCGCAACTCCCGGTGGCGCTCCAGGTGGAGCTCCCGCTGGTGGTGGCTTCGGCAAGGGTGGCCGCGGTCGCGGTGGTACCCAGGGTGCCTTCGGTAAGGGCGGCGCAGGCCGTGGCAAGCAGCGCAAGTCGAAGCGTGCCAAGCGCCAAGAGCTAGAGCAGATGAGTGCTCCTTCACTTGGTGGCGTAACGGTTCCCCGCGGCAACGGCACCACCGTTGTCCGCTTGCGTCGTGGCGCGTCCATCTCGGACTTCGCCGACAAGATCGAGGCAAACCCCGCAGCACTCGTGACCGTGCTCTTCCACTTGGGCGAAATGGCTACCGCCACGCAGTCCTTGGACGAAGACACCTTCGCACTCTTGGGTGCCGAGCTGGGCTACAAGGTCCAGGTTGTTTCGCCTGAAGACGAAGAGCGCGAACTGCTCAGCAGCTTCGACATCGACTTCGAAGCCGAGCTTGAAGCTGAAGGCGACGAGGACCTCGAGCTCCGCCCGCCGGTTGTCACCGTCATGGGTCACGTTGACCATGGTAAGACCCGCTTGTTGGACGCCATCCGTAAGTCGGATGTTGTCGCTGACGAGCATGGTGGCATCACCCAGCACATCGGTGCTTACCAGATCGTGCACGAGCACGAAGGTAATGATCGTCGCATCACCTTCATCGATACACCGGGTCACGAGGCGTTCACCGCTATGCGTGCTCGTGGTGCCAAGGTCACCGACATCGCCGTTCTGGTTGTTGCCGCTGATGATGGCGTCATGCCGCAGACGGTTGAGGCGCTTAACCACGCCCAGGCCGCCGGTGTGCCGATCGTTGTAGCCGTGAACAAGATCGATAAGGAAGGCGCTAACCCGGAGAAGATCCGCGGCCAGCTGACCGAATACGGCCTCGTTCCGGAAGAATACGGTGGCGACACCATGTTCGTCGACGTTTCAGCTCGTAACGGCATCAACATCGAGGAACTCCTCGAAGCTGTGCTGTTGACCGCTGATGCTGCCCTGGACATGCGCGCCAACCCGAACAAGGACGCCCGCGGTATTGCTATCGAAGCTAACTTGGATAAGGGTCGCGGTTCCGTGGCAACTGTTCTGGTTCAGTCCGGTACCTTGCATGTCGGTGACACGATCGTTGCCGGTACGGCTCACGGCCGTGTCCGTGCCATGTTCGATGAGAACGGTGACGTCATCACCGAGGCCGGACCTTCACGTCCGGTCCAGGTTTTGGGTCTGTCCAACGTTCCCCGTGCAGGTGACACCTTCTTCGTGACAGGTGACGAGCGTACGGCTCGCCAGATCGCTGAAAAGCGTGAAGCAGCTGACCGTAACGCAGCCCTTGCCAAGCGTCGTAAGCGCATCAGCCTGGAAGACTTCGACCAGGCCGTTGCTGACGGCAAGGTTGACACCCTTAACCTCATCCTCAAGGGTGACGTCTCCGGTGCCGTTGAGGCCTTGGAAGACTCCTTGCTCAAGATCGATGTTGGCGAAGGCGTCCAGCTGCGCGTTATCCACCGCGGTGTTGGTGCTATCACGCAGAACGACGTCAACCTGGCTACCGTTGACAACGCCATCATCATCGGCTTCAACGTCAAGCCTGCTGAGCGCGTTGCCGAATTGGCTGACCGTGAAGGCGTCGACATGCGCTTCTACTCGGTCATCTACGGCGCCATCGATGACATCGAGCTGGCTCTTAAGGGCATGCTCAAGCCTGAGTACGAGGAAGCTGAACTGGGTACCGCGGAAATCCGCGAAGTATTCCGTTCCTCCAAGTTCGGCAACATCGCCGGTTCCATCGTTCGCTCCGGAACCATCCGCCGTAACACCAAGGCTCGTGTTCTCCGCGCCGGCAAGATCATCGGTGACAACCTCACCGTTGACTCGCTCAAGCGCTTCAAGGATGACGCAACCGAAGTTCGTACGGACTTCGAGTGTGGTATCGGCCTGGGATCGTTCAACGATCTGCAGCCTGAGGACATCATCCAGACGTTCGAAATGCGCGAAAAGCCGCGCGTCTAGGCCCTAGGCCTACCAACAAAGCCGGCCGGGCGTCCGCAGGGGCGACCGGCCGGCTTTGCATTCCCTAAGATGGTCCCAGAACCATCCACAGTCTTTCCACTTTTAAGGAGTTCATCATGGCTGATTCAGCCCGCGCGTCCAAGCTGGCGCAGCGTATCAAGGTTGTGGTGGCCGAAGGTCTTCGCTCCCGGGTCAAGGACCCTCGCGTTGAAGGCATCACCGTCACCGACGCCCGCGTCACTAACGACCTCCAGCACGCCACCATCTACTACACAGTTTTTGGTGACGACACGGCTAAGAGCGAGGCTGCGATCGGCCTCGAGCGCGCCAAGGGTGTGCTTCGTGCCGAGGTTGGCAAGAACATCACGGTTCGCCTCACGCCGACCCTGGAATTCATTGCCGATGTGATCCCGGAAAACGCCTCGAACCTGGAGGCCCTTCTGCGGGTTGCCAAGGATCGCGACGCAAAGCTGGCCGAGCTCTCGGCCAACGCCGAGTTTGCCGGCGATGCTGATCCGTACAAGAAGGATGAAGAGGACGCCGAAGAGGCGTAACTCCCAGTCCGACGGCGGGAGCCCACCTTTTCTCGAAAAGGTGGGCTCCCGCCGTCGTTCCCTAGGCAGTATCTCGCAACGGACTGTGCCTAGCGGCCGTTACGCAGCCCCGTCGTGACGAGGCTGCCGCCTGTCTCGGCGAGGGAATTGGTGAGGGCCGCGAGCGTGGCGCCGCCGACCTCCACGTCGGACACCATGGCGGCCGGCAGCACGGTGCTGACCTTGCCGTTCTTGATGACGCTGACACCATCACCGAAGAGCGCAGAGACGTAGACATTGTTGCTCTTGTCAACGGCGATGCCTGTTGGAGCGGCAAGACCCTGGGCGAGTAATTGCGTCGTGCCGCTGTTAACGTTCATGCGGTACGCCTTGCCAACCCCGAGAGCTTCCCCGGGAACACCGGGCAATACCGTGTAGTACAGCCACTGCCCGTCGATTTCAATATCTGTCGGAACTGCTTGTGCGTAGTACGTCAGCCCCATCATGCATTCGGGGATCGTCATGCCCATCTCGGCAGCCACAGCCACAACGGAGGCATCAATCGTGAGGGCCTCGGCCGGCAATGCCTTGACCAGCTTCACATTTCCGTTGGTGGACACGTACAAGAGGGTGTTAGCTCCGGCATCGCCTACATAGACGCCACCCTTGACGGGCGCCGAAGAGTAAGGATGGGAGAACAGCTCGCCGGTCGACTGTAGATACGGGGCCTGTGCCAGACACGTGGGCGAGGCATCCCGCACACCGTAGACAGTTGCGCCGTCTGGGTCATTAGCGGCCTCAAATACGCTCAAATCGGTGATCTGGTGCGCGATGCCATGCTGATCCAGACTCATGAGCCGGGCAGGAAGTAGCTCGCCTCCGGGCTCGGGCCCCGCACCCTGATCATTGTTGAAGTAAAAGGTGGTGCCAGCAAGGTGCGAAACGCCGGCGATTTCCTGCCCTGGCGCATTGACCAGGGTGGTCTTGACACCCTGGGCCGAGTAGCTGTTCAACTGACCGGCGAAAGATTCAGCCACGAGAAAGTTGCCGTTGGAGCCAAAAGCCACCTTCAAGGGGCTGATGAGCTGGGAGGCGACCTCCGTGACGGGAGTGGGCGTGGAGTGGGATGCGTGGCCTCGCGTGCCACCGGAGCCGTTCGGATAGGCCAGGGCGGGGCCCGCACTCATGATCATGGCAATTGCACTCGCTGCAGCAATAGCTGCAATTTTGTTCCTCATAATGTTCCCTTGGGGGAGAGCCCGGTGATGACGGGCAGGACTAGGATCTACGTCTGGATTGAACAAGGCTGAATCCGCTGTAGTTCGGCCTATACAGGCCAATCGGATATCCGTCCCCCAGGGTCCGCTACCCGTCACCCCTGCGCCCGTGCACTGGACGGTGCCGCAAGTGATCCCAGCCTAGGACTGCCCAACCGGGGCCGTCAAGAACACAAAAATCGGTGAGTTGTGTCACTAGAGTGGCTGCGGAGATTTTCGCGGCGGCTCAGGGGGCCGCCATGCCGATATACTTCAAAGCGTGCTTTCTGGACTGGTAATTGTAGATAAACCGCAGGGATGGACCAGCCACGATGTGGTTGGCCGAATGCGAAGGCTTGCAGGGACCCGAAAAGTCGGGCATGCAGGCACCTTGGACCCCATGGCCACTGGCGTGTTGGTGGTGGGCGTCAATAAGGCCACACGCCTGTTGACGTACATTGTGGGCACCTCAAAGACGTATGAGGCGACGATTCGCCTCGGTGCCACGACCATCACTGACGACGCCGAAGGTGATGTCACCGCGACCACCCCCACGGACGGCGTCAGCGACGAGGCGATCGAGGCTGGAATTGCAAAGCTCCGCGGCCCGATCTCGCAGGTGCCTAGCAGTGTCAGCGCCATCAAGGTCAACGGCGAACGCGCCTATGCTCGCGTGCGCTCAGGCGAAGAGGTCAAGTTGGCCGCCCGCCCGGTCACGATCCACTCCTTCGACGTGCTGGAGATCCGTCACGGAGTCACGTCCCAGCCCGCCGCTGATGTGCTTCCGACGGACGACGGCGTGAGTTATGTTGACATCGACGTCTCGGTGCGTTGTTCCTCAGGAACCTACATCCGAGCCCTGGCCCGCGACCTGGGTGCCGATCTGGGCGTAGGCGGTCACCTCACGGCCCTGCGCCGCAGCGCCGTAGGCCCGTACACCCTGGACCGTGCCCGGACGCTCGAGCAGCTCGCCGAGAACCTGGAAATTCTTGATATCGCCGATGCCGCCCGCGCCCTCATGCCGGTGCGCGAGCTGACGGCTGCCGAAGCCACCGAGCTGTCCTTCGGGCGCCGCATTCCGGCCAGCCCCGAGGGGCGCCATACCTCCGATGACCCGGCGGCGGCGTTTGCCCCCGACGGAACGCTCGTGGCGTTATTGGCCGACGCCGGCAAGTACGCGAAGCCGGTGCTGGTTTTCCCTCCGGATTCGGCCGCTAAAGCCGAATCACAAGCCGTAGCCGAGGAGACCGAGTCGTGACTCTTGACGCCTGGTTCATCATCGGCGCTATTGTCGGCATTGCCTCGACCTTCGTGTGTGTCGTTGCCGCAGTGATGAAGAAGAAACCTAACGACATCACGCTTTTGGCCCTGGCCGCCGTCGAACTTTTCATTATCGCCTACGCGATCGGTTCGCTGGTTCGGCTGCTGAACGGGGTCCCGCTGGTGGGTGAGCCGTGGGAGTTCTGGGGGTACATCTTCACCGCGGCGGCGCTTCCCGTGGCCGGATTCTACTGGGCCATGATGGAACGCACGCATTGGTCGAACTACGTCATGGGCGCCGTGGGTATCACGGTCGTGGTCATGATGGCTCGAATGGCACAAATTTGGTACGGCACCGGCCTGTCCGCGCAAGCCGTACCAGCACTGGAAACACTGCGATTAGGACTCGGATCATGAGCACTCCCACCACAGCACCTATGGAAACTCCCAAGGGCCGCACCTCCGGTCCGGGGCGGTTGCTGATCACGGTGTACGCAGTCTTCGCGATCTCCGCGACGGCCCGAGCGCTGCTCCAGATCGGCACCAAGTTTAACGAGGCGCCCGTGGCCTACTCACTCTCGGCCTTCGCCGCGCTGGTGTACATACTGGCCACGATTTCCTTGGCAAAGCCCGGGGCACAGTGGGCCAAGATCGCCACGGTGGCCATCTGCATTGAACTTGTGGGTGTCTTGGTGGTTGGAATCTTGAGCCTGACGGATCCGGCCGCCTTCGCGCACGCCAGCGTCTGGAGCAAGTTCGGCCAGGGCTACGGCTACATTCCGCTCCTGCTGCCCATCATCGGCCTGATCTGGCTTTACCGCCACCGGGAAGTGAAGTGAGTGCGCTCGATCAGTTAGCGAGCAACCCCGTTCTCAGCGACGGCGTCACGACGCTGCGACGCTTTCAGGTACGGGACGCGGAGGCATTTGCCGCGATTCACCGAGACCCGCTGAACATTCAGTGGACCGGTTCTGTGGCCACCATGGACGCCGCGCAGGCCCTAGGCTTCATCGAGGGTCACATCGCCGCCGGCTGGGAGAGCGGCACAGGATTACGCTTTGCCATCACGGAAATCATTGCGGGAACATCGCAGGTTGTTGGCACCCTGAGTTTGCAGGACGTCGTGTCAACGGCTGCCGGCGGCTCGGCTCATGTCGGCATCAAGATGCTGCCCTCGGGTCGGGGGACAGGTGCCGCGCAGCGGGCCATCGAGCTCGTATGCGGCTACGCCTTTGGCAATCTCGGACTGGGCTATCTGCACTGGATCTGCACGGAGGGAAACCGCGGCAGTATGTCCCTTGCCCAACGATGCGGCTTTCAACAACTGGCACACATCCCCGGCTTCGCGCGGGTCGCTGACGAGGTCGCGGGTGGGTTGATTTTTAGCCAGACCGCTGCCCGGTGGCATGCTCGGGAACAATCCCTAGACCTAGCACCGGTGGTGCCAGTGTTACACGGCGAGAAGGTTCTCCTGCGCGCCCTGACACCCGCCGATGCGCCGGCGCTGGTGAGGAACTGCCGCGATCTGGCGGCTATTCGCTGGACCACCGTGCCCCTGGAATACTCCTCCGAGCATGCCGACTACTTCATTAAGACGGTCGTGGTGGACGGCTGGAGAACAGGGGAGACCCTGACCTTTGCTGTGGCCTCGGTCGACACGGACGAGCTGCTGGGCACGATCGATCTGCAGTCTAAACACCCCGGCGTTGCCGCCGTGGGAATCAATATTGGACCGGAGGCACGAGGCACGGGAGCCGCAGAGGAAGCTGCGCGCCTTCTGCTGGACTACGGTTTCACGCACATGAATCTCAGCTTCATCCACTGGGGTGCCATGGTGCCCAATTGGGGAAGCCGGAAACTGGCCTGGAAACTAGGATTTAGTTTCTCCGGCTGCCTCCGTGGCGGCTACAACGATCGCGGCACACCTGCGGATCTGTGGCAGCTGACGCTGGCCGCCGGTGACCCGCAAACGCCACAGGAACCATGGACCGGACCGGCGGCCATTAACAGGTAATCTTGGAAGCGTCTTGAATTACCTAGCGACAGACCGGGCGCATGCCATTCGCGCCGAGCATCTAAGTGAACGAGGAACAGTAGTGCAGATTTGGAACTCCATGGAGGAAGTTCCCGAGAGCTTTGGCCCGTGCGTGGTCACTCTGGGGAACTTCGACGGGCTGCACCTCGGACACCAGGAAGTCTTGGGGCAGGTCCGTGACGAAGCAGCCAAGCGTGGTGCCCGTTCGGTCGCGCTGACCTTTGACCCACATCCGGCCAAGGTTCACCGCCCCGAGTCCGCCCCGGAGCAAATCATGGGCCTGGCGGACAAGCTCAACGCCATGGCCGAGTTGGGGCTGGATGCCGTCCTGGTCCTGCCGTACACGCTGGACTTTGCCGCGCAAACCGCCGAAGAGTTCGTCCGCAATGTCTTTGTTGACGGGCTTAGCGCCTGCGCCGTCGTGATTGGCCGAGACACACGCTTCGGAAAAGGCAACTCAGGTGACTTCTCGACCATGGTGAGCCTCGGCGCGGACCTAGGGTTCGACGTCGTGGTTGTCGATGACGAAGGTCATGACCGCCGCTGGTCCTCTACTTGGGTACGCGAGGCCCTGCGCCAAGGCGATGTCGACACGGCCGCCCAGGTACTGGGACGCCCCCACACCATGAGTGGCGAGGTCGTGCACGGAGCAGCCCGTGGCCGGGAGCTGGGATTCCCCACGGCAAATCTTTCCCCCGACGCGTGCGGCATCATTCCCGAGGACGGTGTCTACGCCGGCTGGTTGACGGACGAGTCCGGACACCGCTGGCCCTCGGCGATCTCCGTTGGCTCCAATCCCACGTTCGTGGGTGTCAGCCGCCAGGTCGAGGCCTATGTCATCAACCGCCCCGAGGAATCCGTCGAGGACTTTAACCTCTACGGCCAGCACATCGTGGTCGAATTTGTGCGACGTTTGCGTGGCATGGTCGCTTACACGGGTCCCGAGGCGCTGATTGAACAGATGCACCAAGACGTGATCGATACCCGCGCCATCCTCGGGTGAGTGGAACGCCACACTGAGTTCAAGCTCACGGCTTCGACAGAAGCGGCGTTTCTGCACTAAACTCAAAGGTGGAATCCGGCTGCAGTCCGTGGTGGCTGGATTCATCTACGTGGGCTCAAGAAATTGAGTAGTGCGTGGGATCTTGTTCACGGCACATCATAGGAGTTACTTGTGGCATTAGACGCCGCTGTAAAGCAAGAAATCATGCAGGCTTTCGCAACGAGCGAAGGCGATACCGGTTCGCCCGAGGTTCAGGTAGCGATGCTCTCACGACGCATCTCTGACCTGACCGAGCACCTCAAGATGCACAAGCATGACCACCACACCCGCCGCGGCCTCATGGCCCTGGTTGGTCGCCGTCGTCGCCTGCTTGGCTACTTGAAGGACACCGACATCGCTCGCTACCGTACGCTCATCGAGCGCCTCGGCCTGCGTCGCTAGTCATGTGAGACAAGGCGGCTTTCCTGCGCTCAGACACCTCGTGTCGTTTGAGCTTGGAAGGCCGCCTTTCACAGTGTAGGAAAGCTATATTGTGAACGGTATGCCGTCCGCTTCGGCGGGCGGCATACCAGCATTACCAATCCCTGCCATACAAGGACGAGTCCGCCGCATTCACGCATTCGCGGTCCTCGGTAGTGGCCTCCGGGACGAAGGTTCGTCAAACGACCTTCTCCGCCCGTGGGCCTCGATCGAAGACCGGATGTTGTACAGAGAGCCACAGCACGATCCGGTGGTGTCCTGGGAAGAATGTGCGGCACCGATCCTTGGCGGGGGTTCAAAGACGAACATCTACCGAGAAATGGAGGTGACTCTCATATGGAGGGTCCCGAGATTCAGTATTCAGAGGCTGTCATTGACAACGGCCGCTACGGCAAGCGCGTTGTCCGCTTCGAAACCGGTCGCCTTGCTCAGCAAGCCGCCGGTGCCGCCATGGTGTACATCGACGAAGACACCGTTTTGCTGTCGGCCACCTCGGCCGGCAAGCAGCCGCGTGAAGGCTTCGACTTCTTCCCGCTGACCGTCGATGTGGAAGAGCGCATGTATGCAGCCGGCCGCATCCCGGGCAGCTTCTTCCGCCGCGAAGGCCGCCCCTCAACGGAAGCCATCTTGGCTTGCCGCTTGATGGACCGCCCGTTGCGCCCGGCATTCGTCAAGGGTCTGCGCAACGAAGTTCAGATCGTTGTTACGGTTCTGGCCATCAACCCCGACGTGCTGTACGACGTGGTAGCTATCAACGCTTCCTCCATGTCAACGCAGCTCTCCGGTCTGCCGTTCTCCGGCCCCATCGGTGGCGTTCGCGTTGCCTTGATCGACGACGGAGCGGGCCCCCAGTGGGTTGCCTTCCCGAAGCACTCCGAACTGGAAAACGCCGTGTTCAACATGGTTGTTGCCGGTAAGGTGGCCGGCGACGATGTAGCCATCATGATGGTTGAAGCCGAAGCTACCGACAACTCCTGGAAGCTCATCAAGGAACAGGGCCACCAGGCTCCGACCGAAGAGATCGTTTCAGAGGGTCTGGAAGCGGCTAAGCCGTTCATCAAGGCTCTGTGCGACGCTCAGGCTGACCTGGCTGCTCGCGCCGCCAAGCCCACCGTCACGTTCCCGCTGTTCCTGGATTACCAGGATGACGCGTACAACGCCGTTGAGAAGGCTGCAGCTACCAAGCTCGCCGCCGTGTTCTCCATCGCTGACAAGCAGGATCGCGACAACGCCTCCGACGCTTTGAAGGACGAGACCATTGCCGCTCTGGCTGGTGACTTCGAAGGCCGCGAGAAGGAACTCTCCGCAGCCTTCCGCTCCGTCACCAAGCACGTCATCCGCCAGCGCATCCTCACCGAGCAGGTTCGCATCGACGGCCGTGGCCTGACGGACATCCGCCAGCTCACCGCCGAGGTTGAGGTTCTGCCTCGCGTTCACGGTTCGGCAATCTTCGAACGTGGCGAGACCCAGATCCTGGGTGTCACCACCTTGAACATGTTGAAGATGGAACAGCAGATTGACTCGCTGAGCCCGGTAACGCGCAAGCGCTACATGCACAACTACAACTTCCCGCCGTACTCCACCGGTGAAACCGGCCGCGTGGGCTCGCCCAAGCGCCGCGAAATCGGTCACGGCGCCTTGGCTGAACGCGCCATCGTGCCGGTTCTGCCGACGCGTGAAGAGTTCCCCTACGCCATCCGCCAGGTATCCGAGGCACTGAGCTCTAACGGCTCAACGTCCATGGGTTCCGTCTGTGCATCGACCCTGTCGCTGCTCAACGCCGGTGTGCCGTTGAAGGCACCCGTTGCCGGTATCGCCATGGGCTTGGTCTCCGACCAGGTCAACGGTCAGACCCGCTACGCTGCCCTGACCGATATCCTCGGCGCCGAAGATGCTTTCGGTGACATGGACTTCAAGGTTGCCGGTACCGCCGAGTTCGTGACTGCCATCCAGCTTGATACCAAGCTCGACGGCATCCCGGCCTCTGTTTTGGCTGCCGCTCTGAAGCAGGCTCGCGAAGCTCGCTTGCACATCCTCAGCGTTCTGACCAGCGCCATCGACGTTCCGGACGAGCTCTCCGAGTTCGCTCCTCGCGTCATCGCGGTCAAGATCCCCGTGGATAAGATCGGTGAGGTCATTGGGCCCAAGGGCAAGATGATCAACCAGATCCAGGAAGACACCGGAGCTGACATCTCGATTGAAGATGACGGCACGGTTTACATCGGTGCAACGAACGGTCCGTCAGCTGACGCCGCTCGTTCAGCGATCAACGCCATCGCCAACCCTCAGATTCCTGAAATTGGCGAGCGTTACCTGGGCACAGTTGTCAAGACCACCACGTTCGGTGCGTTCATCTCGCTCACACCGGGCAAGGATGGTCTGCTGCACATCTCCGAGCTCCGCAAGCTGGCCAATGGCAAGCGCGTGGACAACGTTGATGACGTAGTTTCCGTCGGACAGAAGATCCAGGTGGAAATCACCAAGATCGATGACCGCGGCAAGCTCTCCCTCTCACCGGTTGTTGCCGATGAAGAGAACGCCGCTGAAGAAGTAGCTGCCGAAAGCGCTGCTGAATAATTCATGGCGATTACCCTTTTGCCGCTTATTAGCGCTGCTGACGGCCTGGCTTCCGAAGAGTCCACGTTGATATCTGGCACGGTCGGCGGTGCCGTCGTGCACCGTTCGGTCCTGCCCGGGGGAGTGCGAGTCCTCACCGAGTCCATGCCTGGTCAGCGCAGTGCGACAATCGGGTTCTGGGTTGGTGTTGGCTCTCGGGATGAATCCGAGGGCCAACACGGCTCAACCCATTTCCTGGAACATCTGTTGTTCAAGGGAACCAAGCGTCGAACCGCGTTGGAAATCGCCTCTGCCTTTGACGAGGTGGGTGGCGAATCCAACGCGGCTACGGCCAAGGAAAGCACCTGCTACTACGCACGCGTGCTGGATACCGACCTGCCCATGGCCATTGACGTCATCGCCGACATGGTCACCTCTGCCGTGATAGATCCGGCCGAGTTGGAGCAGGAACGCGACGTCATTTTGGAAGAAATCGCCATGGATGGCGATGACCCTACCGACGTGGCCCACGAACATTTTGTGGCAGCAGTCCTGGGCGATCACGCCCTGGGCCGTCCCATCGGAGGAACCCCGGAGGCCATTAAGGCTGTGCCGCGTGAGTCCGTCTGGGAGCACTACCAAAAGCATTACCGCCCTGAGACTCTTGTCATCACCGCCGCCGGTGGGCTCGAGCATGAGGCTGTGTGCGAACTCGTCTTGAACGCCTTGCGTACCGCTGGCTGGTCCCTGGACGACGGCGTGGCACCTGTTGCACGTCGCAGCTCCACGGCCGCTGTCATCACGGGAACCGCAGGATTACAGGTCGTCAACCGTAAGGTGGAGCAGGCCAACATCATTGTGGGCTGCCCGTCCCTGACCGCGACGGATTCGCGACGCTACGTCATGAGTGTGCTGAACTCGATTCTTGGTGGCGGCATGTCCTCACGCCTCTTCCAAGAAATCCGTGAAAAGCGTGGACTCGTGTACTCCACGTACTCCTTTGCTTCTGCTTACGCCGATGCCGGATACTTCGGCATGTATGCAGGCTGCTCTCCGCAAAAGGTGGGTCAGGTCATCGGCCTGCTCGTTGAGGAACTGGAGAAGCTGGCCGCCGACGGCGTGAGCGAGGGCGAGCTGAAGAAGGCGCTGGGGCAACTCTCCGGCGGTATCGTCCTCGGCATGGAAGACAGCGGATCACGCATGTCTCGCCTGGGTCGTTCGGAGCTGGTTTCCGGTCAGTTCATGGACATCGATGAGACCCTGGGCTGCATTCGCGCCGTCACGGCCGAGCAGGTGCAGGAGCTAGCCCGCGAGCTAGCCGCCGCCCCGCGCACCATGACCGTGGTTGGACCCTTCGAGGAGACCGAAACCTTCGGACTGAAGCTCTAAACGTCAGCACGCTTTTCGCCACAGCCCCCCATTAATGCCACCGGTCTTCCTGTGGCATTAATGGGGGGCTGTGGCGAAAAGTCGTTTAAAGCGTCAGCCGCCGGCGAAAGGCGGCAGGACGTCGACCACGTCGCCGGCACGCAGCGGCGCGCTCAGATCCCGCGTGGAGACCTCGTTAATCAGGAAACTGCACCGCGTGAGCACCTGCGCCAAGGGCGGCGTGTGTGCCGAGGCCGAGACCGGAAAGCTCGTCACAAGTAGCTCGGAAAGGTCCGCCAGGGTAAAGGCTTTCGTCGAGTCAAGAGTAGCCAGGTCCAGCTGTTGTTCCTCAACACCTGTTGCGGCTGCTGCCGCGGCAAAGAATCGTATGTTCACGCTC
This sequence comes from Arthrobacter psychrolactophilus, assembly GCF_003219795.1. Lineage (GTDB taxonomy): Bacteria > Actinomycetota > Actinomycetes > Actinomycetales > Micrococcaceae > Specibacter > Specibacter psychrolactophilus. The sequence continues at coordinate 44,112 of NZ_QJVC01000022.1, forward strand.
ATCCTCCGATGGCACTCATGCTGCGGTCTGGCTGAACAAAATCGGCGTCTCCCAAACCGGGATGGCCCATGCCGTGGGCACGGGGCTTCGCCCACATGGCGTCCTGCCAGCGGGCCGTGACGGCATCGTCGTCCTGCTGGGAATCACCGGCTCGAAGCAGGGCCAAGAGGTCCACCTCGGTGCGGGAGAACAAGCAACTCATGACCTTACCCTCGGCCGTGATGCGGGTGCGGCGACAATCGGCGCAGAACGGTTCGGTCACGGAGGCGATGATGCCCACCGTGCCCAAGAGCGCCGTCGAGCCGTGATGGCGAACCTCAAAGCGTTCCGCGGGCGCCCCATCGCGGGCGCGCGGGTCGGGGGAGAGCTCAAAGTCGGGGCTCAGCAGCTCACGGATCTCGGCCGCGGTGATCATGCCCTCGCGGGTCCAGCCGTGGTCGGCATCGAGCGGCATCTGCTCGATAAAACGCAGCTCGTAGCCACGATCCAGACTCCACTGCAAAAGCTCAGCCGCGTGTCCCTCATTGACACCACGCAACAGCACGGCGTTGATCTTCAATGGCCTAAGTCCCGCGGCGGCGGCCGCCTCAATGCCCGCGAGCACCTGGTCCAGGAAGGGCCGGCGCGTCAGCTGCAGGAAGGCGTCGTGGTGCAGCGTGTCCATGGAGACGTTCAGGCGCGTCAGCCCGGCGTCGGCCAGTGCCTGGGCCTTCTTCGCGAGCCCCACGCCGTTGGTCGTGAGGGAAATCGGCAGCTCGGGGTGGTTCTTGCGCAGCCCGGCAATAATCTCCACGAGGTCCGCGCGCACCAGCGGCTCGCCACCGGTCAGACGCAATTCGCGCACGCCCAAACGGTTTACGCCGAGGCCCACAAGCCGGATAATCTCCGCTGCCGTGAGTAGTTTGTCCTTCTTGAGCCAGTCGAGTCCCGCCTCGGGCATGCAGTAGCTGCAGCGCAAATTGCACTTATCCGTCAACGACAGCCGCATATCACTGGCAACTCGACCAAATTGATCCAGCAGGCCGCGTTCGTCACCGCCTGTGCGGGTAGTGGCAGTCTCGGAGGAGCTCGGGCGCACTTCTGGCAGGCCCAATGCCACTCGTTCACTGTTCATGCCATAACGCTACGCCATCTCGGCGGCTCCGGCGCTGTCTGGAGGCAGCTTTAGCTCGCGCAGGCTCCGAATATGAAGAACGACGGCGGGAACTCGCCACCGCGGCCCCGTTCCATCCCAGCCCACTCACCTAGACTTGAAGACGAGGGCGCGCCGTGCTGCCCTGCCGGGAGGACAAGATGCGAAGAACAGTTGCCGAACACCAGCGCGCCATTGCGCAGTTATTGCGTACGCAGTGGGCCGCACTTCCCGGATCCATCACTGCTAGCGCGCAGGACGGCGAGGGGACCATGAGCCTGCCACTTATGGCAGCCCGAGACCGGGTGCTGGCCGCCGATCTGCGAGCGCCCCTGGACCTGCCGCCCTTCGCGAACTCGCAGATGGACGGGTACGCCATCCGGGTCGAGCCGGAACAATCAGAAGACGTTGATTTCGCACAATCAACCAGTTACCGGGTTGCTGCGACGATCCCCGCAGGAGCTGTTCCCGAGCCGCTGCAACCGGGAAGTGCCGCACCCATCATGACGGGCGCCATGTTGCCGTCCGGGGCGAACGCCGTGGTTCCCATCGAACAGGCCATTCCCGAGCACTTTGCCGAGGTTGGCGAGAAGGTTGAATTGCCCCGCACGACGGCAGGCACCTTCGTGCGCGAGCGCGGGAGCGATGTCCGCCGTGGCGAGCTCGTGATCCCTGCCGGCACATTGCTGAACGCCGCCCATTTAGGACTTGCGGCAGCGCTTGGCCTGACCGAGGTCTCCGTGCGGCGAAAACTACAGGTGCTCCTGCTGACCACCGGCGATGAGGTGTTGTCGCCGGGCGATCCCGCCGCCGCCGCGGGTCTGCCGGAAGGGATGATCTTCGACGCGAACGACTCCCTGTTACGCGCCAGCCTCGAGGCGGCCGGTGCCGAGGTTGTGGCATCACTCGTGGCCAAGGACGATCCGCAGGAGCTGTTGCAATTCCTTGACAACTTCCTAGGAGCCACAGAACACCCGTGCGATGTGATCATCTCCGTGGGCGGCATCAGCGCCGGCGCCTTTGAGGTGGTGAAGCAAGCCCTGACGGTCGCGGGGGAGGCGGCCCAGATGGACTTTGGCCATGTCGCGATGCAACCGGGTGGGCCGCAGGCCGCCGGAAGCTACCGCGGCGTTCCCTTCCTCGGCTTCCCGGGCAACCCGGTGAGCGCCTTTGTCTCCTTTGAGATGTTCCTGCGCCCGGCCTTGTCCGAGCTTCTCGGCGCTCCCGTGCGGCGCCACCGCGTGCTGGCCACGCTGGAACACGCCATGAGCTCTCCCGCAGGCAAGCTGCAGATTCGCCGCGGCAGTTATTCCGGCCCCGAGTTTGAATCCGCGGCGTCCGTGCGCGAGGTGGGCGGTCCACAATCGCATTTGCTCGGTGCCCTAGCCCAGGCCAATGCACTCATCACTGTCCCGGCAGGTGTCACGGAATTGCAGGTCGGGGCAAAAGTGGAAGTATTACTGTTGTGACTACTTCCGATACACCTGCCCTGACCCATCTGCGCCACGACGGAACGGCCGCCATGGTGGACGTTTCCGACAAAGCCGTCACGACCCGCGAGGCAACCGCCACCGGCACGGTGACCACCACACCCGCCGTCATGCAACTCCTCGGCACCGGCGGCCTGCCCAAGGGCGACGCCCTCGCCGTGGCACGCATCGCCGGCATTATGGGAGCAAAAAAGACCCCGGACCTCATTCCGCTGTGCCACCCCTTGCCCATCTCCAAGGTCACGGTGGACTTTGAACTGGGCGACACCGCCGTCACGATCCTGGCCACCGTCAAGACCCGCGGCGTGACCGGCGTTGAGATGGAGGCGTTGACGGCAGTCTCGGTGGCCGCACTGAGCGTCTACGACATGATTAAGGCCGTCGACAAGCACGCCGTGATCTCCGGGATCCAGGTGCTGGCCAAGAGCGGCGGCAAAAGTGGCGACTGGGCCATCTCCGAAGGGACACCGGCATGAGCGCCTGCGAACCCGGCGCCTCTCTCGGTAAGGCAGCCGTCATCATCGCCTCGACCCGAGCGGCCTTGGGCGTTTATCAAGACCTCACGGGACCCGTCATCTCCGACTGGCTGACCGAACATGGCTTTGAGACGCTCGAGCCCATCGTGGTGCCAGACGGGGCACCGGTAGGGGCGGCGCTGCGGGCCGTGCTGACGCAACATCCCGCCGTCGTACTGACCAGTGGTGGCACGGGGCTGAGTCCGGATGACCAGACTCCCGAAATGACGCAGCCGTTCCTGGACCGGGAGATCCCCGGCATCATGGAGGCAATCCGCGCGGCAGGGCTGAGTAAGACCCCCATGGCGGCGCTGAGCCGAGGGTACGCGGGTCTGGCCGCTCAGACGCTCATCGTGAACTTGCCGGGCTCGCCCTCCGGGGTCATGGACGGTCTGGCCGTTCTGGACCCCATCATCAAACATCTTTTGGATCAAGTAGGCGGCCACCATGGGCACTAATATCGACGTTGTGTACGCCGGGCTGAGCTCCGAACCCATCTCCGTGGATGCTGCCATTGCCGCAGTGGAATCGGACACCGCCGGTGCCGTGGTCTCCTTTAGCGGGATCGTGAGAAACCACGACGGCGGCCAACAAGTCACGCGGCTCAACTACAGTGCGCACCCCCTCGCCACGCGAGTGCTCCGCGACGTCGTCGCCTCCCTCGTGGATGACGGCACCGCGGTGATGGACCCCAGTGGCCACCCCGTCCGGGTCTGGGTCGCCCACCGCGTGGGCTCCCTCGAGATCGGCGATCTCGCGCTCGTGTGCGCCGTGGCCTCCTCACACCGGGCCGAGGCCTTTGAGCTGTGTTCGGCGCTCGTGGAACGCATCAAGGCCGAGGTTCCCATCTGGAAGGAACAGTTCTTTAGCGACGGATCCGTCGAGTGGGTGGGCGCCGGGACGGTGCCGGATCTCGAGGGCAAGGAAAACCAGTAGGCTTAAAGCTATGAGTGAAATGCTGAAGGTGGCCGTACTTGGCGCCAAGGGACGAATTGGATCGGCCGCGGTTGCGGCAATTACTGCGGCACCGGATATGGAACTCGTGGCCGCGCTGGGCCGCAACGATTCCCTGGAGCTGTTGCGCGAACACGGGGCACAGATCGTGGTGGATCTGACGGTTCCGGATTCCACGGAGGCTAATGTGCACTTTGCCGTAGAGCATGGCATTCACGCCGTGGTCGGCACCACCGGCTGGGACGCCGAGCGCCTCGCTACACTCTCGGAGTTGCTGGCCCAGCACCCCGAATCCGGTGTCTTGATCGCCCCCAACTTCGCACTTGGCTCCGTGCTTGCGACCCGCTTCGCCGCCCAGGCCGCCCGGTACTTCGACTCCGTGGAAATCGTCGAGCTGCACCACCCGCGCAAGGTCGACGCTCCCTCGGGCACCGCCCTGCGCACGGCCCAGTTGATCGCCGCGGCCCGCACCGCCGCCGGTGTTCCGGCTTCCCCCGACGCCACCGAAACAGAACTCGACGGCGCCCGCGGCGCCTCGGTGGACGGCATCCCCGTCCACAGCGTTCGCCTTGCCGGCCTCGTGGCCCACCAAGAAGTACTCTTTGGCAGTCACGGCGAGGCGCTGACCATCCGTCACGACTCCTTCAACCACGAGTCCTTCATGCCCGGTGTCTTGCTCGGCGTGCGCACCGTGGGCACCCGCCCCGGACTTACGGTGGGCCTGGACGGCTACCTCGATTTGGAAGGCTAAACCGTGGAGAACGACGGAGCAAGCAAGCGGATTTCAAAAACCAAGATCTGGGTCGCCTTGATCGTCCTGTTGTTGGTGTTTTACATGGTGGTCATGATGCAGCGAGCCGTGCTGTTGCTGGGTGACGCCGATTGGGTCGCCAAGTTGCTGGGGCTGGCGTATTTTGTCATCCCGTTCGTGGCGGCGTGGGCCATGATCAGTGAGATCCTCTTTGGCGCCCGCACGGAAAAGATGGCCAACGTCCTCGCGGCGGAGGGCGGCCTGCCCGTGGATAATTTGCCGCGCACCCCCGGAGGACGGATCCTCCGGGAGGCCGCGGACGCCGAGTTTGAAAAGTACAAGCTCGAGGCGGAAGCTGCTCCGGAGGACTGGCGTTCCTGGTTCCGGCTCTCCTGCGCCTACGACGCTTCCGGCGACCGTAAGCGAGCCCGCAAAACCATGCGGGACGCCGTGGCGATGTTCCGCGCCACCCGGTAGTCAAACTTATCGAGAACGCACTTAGTGGACGGTGAAAAGTCTATCTGCCGGTTTTTTGTCCACTAAGTGCGTCCTGGAATTATGGGAAGTTGAGAGATCATGGCCATTGCACTGAACCCGCACGACGGCGTCGAGCTCGCCTACGATTCGGTCGGGGAGGGCACGCCCCTGCTGCTCGTGCATGGTAGCGCCCTGAGCAAGGCCATTTGGCGCGGCTTTGGCTACTCCAAGGCCCTGCGCGAGAGCTACCGCATCATCACGATGGATCTGCGCGGCCACGGTCGCAGCGGCAAGCCCCTCACCCGTGAAGACTATGTCATGCCGACCCTTGTGTCCGACGTCCTCGCCGTGCTCGATGCCGCTGGCGTGCAGCAGGCGCACTACGGCGGATATTCGGTGGGCGCGCGGCTGGGCTTCTCGCTCGCGCTGGCCGCCCCCGAACGCCTGCTCTCCTTCACCTCGCTGGGCGGCACCTTCCGGATCCAGCCCGGCAGTATTGGCCGGCTCTTCTTCCCCGAGTACGACGCCGCTCTCGGCTCGGGTGGCATGCCCGCCTTCGTCGAGGGCTGGGAAGGTGCCATGGCCCGTCCGCTCGATGCCCAGACCCGCGCCGCCTTCTTGGCTAACAACGCCGTGGCGCTGCGCTCATACTTCGCCCAGACGGAGACCGAACCCGGTGTCACCGAGGCCGATTTGGCCACCATCACGTTGCCGAGCCTACTCATGGCCGGCACCGAGGATCGGGCGCGCTGGGCTGACTCGCGGCTCGCGGCCGAGCTCATGCCGCACGCCCGCTTCGTGGAATTGCCGGGCCGCAACCACGGAAACACGCTCATTCCCGCGGGCCCCGTGCTGGATGAATGGTTGCCGTTTTTGCGTGAGCTCTAGCACCTCGCCGCCTCACCCGGGCGCGCCGTCGTCCCAGAGCCCTCGCGGCGTCCTCGCATTTTTACGTCACGGACCGGCACTTCTTGGCTCACGCCGTGGACGACGTTGCATGAAATCCGTGCCGAGCGACTAATGTTTTAGCTATGTCTGCAACTGAAATCTCCCCCCGTACCTTCGGAACTTTGGTGCCCGCCATGGTCACCCCCTTCACCCCTGACGGCGAAGTGGATTACAAGGCGGCCGGAGAGCTCGCCAACAAACTGGTCGACGGCGGATGCGACGGTATCCTCGTGACCGGCACCACGGGTGAAACCTCCACCCTGACGGACGAAGAAAACCTTGGCATGTTCCAGGCCGTGATCGACGCCGTAGGCGGCCGCGCCCGCGTCATCGCCGGAACCGGCACGAACGACACCCGCCACTCCATCAGCCTGTCTCAGCGCGCAGCCAAGCTGCCCATTGACGGATTGTTGATTGTTACCCCGTACTACAACAAGCCCAGCCAGGCCGGCATCCAGGCTCACTTCGAGGCCATCGCAAGCTCCACGGACCTGCCCGTCATGCTGTACGACATCCCCGGCCGCGCCGGCGTGCCGATCCACACGGAAACTATCATCAAGCTGGCCGCACACCCGCAGATCACCGCGCTGAAGGACGCCAAGGCCGACTTCACCGAAACCAGCCGCGTGCTGGCCAACACCGACCTCGATGTCTACTCGGGCGACGACGGACTGACGCTGCCGCTCATGGCCGCCGGCGCCGTCGGACTTGTCAGTGTCAGCGCCCACGTGGCCCCCGGACAGTTCCGCGCGCTGATCGACGCCGCAGCGGCCGGAGACTTTGTCACAGCCCGCCGCATCCACTTTGCCCTCGACCCGGTCATCCGGGCCACGATGGGCCATGTGCAGGGCGCCGTGGCCGTCAAGCAAATTCTTAAGTGGCAGGGAATCCTGTCCAACTCGGTCGTCCGCTTGCCCCTCGTGGAGCCTGGCGAGGCCGAGATCGCCATGATCAAGGCTGACCTTGCGGAAGCTGGAATGGAACTCTAAACATGACCCAAATTGCTGAGCCGGGACTGCGGACCCCGCCAGAACTGGCCAAGGGCACCCTGCGCATTGTGCCATTGGGTGGCATCGGCGAAATCGGCCGGAACATGACCGTCTTTGAAATGGACGGAAAACTGCTCATTGTTGACTGCGGTGTGCTCTTCCCCGAGGAAGATCAGCCCGGCGTCGACGTCATCTTGCCGGACTTCTCTTACATTGCGGATCGAATCGATGACGTGGTGGGCCTAGTGCTCACACACGGTCACGAGGACCACATCGGCGCCGTGCCATACCTGCTGCGCCTCCGCAACGACATCCCCGTGATCGGCGCCCAACTGACGCTGGCGTTTGTGGAAGCCAAGCTCATGGAGCACCGCATCAAGGCCGTGACGACGGTCGTTCGGGAAGAAGAAGTGGCACAATTTGGCCCCTTCGAATGCGAATTTGTCGCCGTCAACCACTCCATCCCGGATGCCTTGGCCGTGTTCATCCGCACCGAGGGCGGCTCCGTACTGCACACGGGCGACTTCAAAATGGATCAGCTGCCGCTCGACGGGCGCATCACCGATCTGCGCCACTTTGCCCGGCTGGGCGAAGAGGGAGTGGACCTGTTCCTCGTGGACTCTACGAATGCTGACGTCCCTGGCTTCACCACAAGTGAAGCCGAGATTGGCCCCACCCTTGAGGTGTTGTTTGGCAAGGCCAAAAAGCGCATCATCGTGGCCAGCTTCTCCTCCCACGTGCACCGCGTGCAGCAGGTCCTCAACGCCGCCGTGAAGCACAACCGCAAGGTCGCCTTCGTGGGCCGCTCCATGGTCCGCAATATGGCCATCGCCGAGAAGCTGGGCTATTTGCACGTGCCTAGCGACGTCGTGATTGACCTGAAGAACGTCGGCGGCCTCCCGGATCATGAGATTGTGCTCATGTCCACGGGGTCTCAGGGAGAGCCCATGGCCGCGCTGTCCCGGATGGCGAGCGGCGATCACAAGATCTCCGTGGGCACCGGCGACACCGTCATTCTGGCCTCCTCGCTGATCCCGGGTAATGAAAATGCTGTCTTCCGGATCATCAATGGCCTGCTCAAGCGTGGCGCCGAGGTGATCCACAAGGGCACCGCCAAGGTGCACGTCTCGGGACATGCCGCCGCGGGGGAGTTGCTGTACTGCTACAACATCCTGACGCCTAAAAATGTTATGCCCGTGCACGGAGAGACTCGCCACCTCATCGCCAACGCCAACATCGCCATCTCCTCGGGCGTCCCGGCCGAGAACGTGCTCCTGACCGATGACGGATCCGTCATCGACCTCAAGGACGGTGTGGCCAGCATCGTGGGCCAGGTCGAGTGCGGCTTTGTCTACGTCGATGGCAATAGCGTCGGCGAAATCACCGATGCCGACCTCAAGGATCGCCGCGTGCTCGGCGATGAGGGCTTCATCTCCATCATCACGGTCGTGAATCGCGCCACAGGAAAGATCGTCTCCGGGCCCGATATCCACGCCCGTGGTGTGGCCGAGGATGATTCCGTCTTTGACGAGATCAAGCCCAAGATCGCTCAGGCGCTCGAGGAAGCGGTCCTAGCCAACAGCGATCACAGCAACCACCAGCTCCAGCAGGTGGTGCGCCGGATCATCGGCACCTGGGTCAACCGGAAATTGCGCCGCCGCCCCATGATCATCCCGGTGGTTTTGGAGGCGTAGCACCCACGGGCTCCCACCGTGGCGGCGCTGGCGCGTCGTCACGGTGGGGCTCTCGGGCGCGTGCTCCCACCCGTGACCACGGGTCCTTCAGCGGCCAAATCCCTAGGATTTTAGGCAGTTGGCGGTACCTTTAAGGTATGGCGACTCGTTCTACTTCCGCCCGTTCGTCCACCGGTCAGAAGGGCAGCACCTCTTCGCGCGCCCCCAAGACCACCAAGACGCCGGTCTCCCGCAGCAAACCTTCCGCTTCCGGGCAGGAGGTTCACTTGGTGTGGCCGGTTCGTGTTGCCGTCTCGTTTTGGCAAGGCTTTGGCCACCTTGTGGGTGCCGCCATTCGACGCATGGGTACCGACAAGGGTGCCATGCCGGCCGAGGAACGCCGTGATGGCGCAGGACTGTTGTTCTTCCTTTTGGCGTTGGTCACCGCAACCTTTGAATGGTGGGGTCTGACAGGTCCCCTGGCCGACAGTGTGCGCGGCATCTTCCAGGGCAGCTTTGGCTGGTTCTCCGTCCTTCTGCCGCCCATGTTCCTCATCTTCTCTGTATTGGTCTTCCGCCAGCCGAGCAATATGTCAACGAATAACCGGGTGGCCCTGGGGTTCTCGATCCTGACACTGGCCGGTTGCGCGCTGGCCCATGTGGCCGCCGGGAACCCCAACATCAGCGATGGCTTCGCGGGTATTAGCGCCGCCGGTGGCATGGTGGGCGTGCTCAGCGGCGGGCTGGTGGCCAATCTTGGCTCAGTCACCTCGCTCATCGTGTTCTCACTCGTGGCTTTCGCGAGTGTTTTGGTCCTGAGCAACACGCCCGTGCGGCATATTCCGGCCCGTTTGCGCGGCATTTACGAGAAGCTCATGGGCACCGAGCCCGGCTATTCCGACGGGGCCCTGCCCAACGGCCACGACCAAAGCTACCTCTACGAGCATGCCGCTGAGAGCAAGAAGCCGCGGAGTTTGCGCGCCCGGCAGAAGGCTGCCCGTGAGGCCGAGGACGAGTTTGAGGACGTCGTCGGTACCGAGGCCTTTGCCACGCCCATTATTGAATTGGACGACGACGGAGCTCCCATCCCAGCGTCAAAGTCGCCTTCCCTGCGCCCCGGGGTCCGCCGCCCCACACGGGATCAGCTGGCCGCCGACAAGATCAAGGCCCGCCAGGGTCTGCCCACCTCCTCGGATGTTTTCGATGTCGCCGCCGACGGAGAGCCTGTCACCGAGGCCATTGGCGTCATCGCCTCTCCGACCGGCCGGGCTACGGCCGGCGCTGGCGTGTACGACTTCGATGCCGCTGCGACGCAGGCCATGCCAGCCCCGCCGCTGGCCCCACCCACACCTATCCCGGCTCGCTCCGAGCAGCTGCTGCTCTCGGGCGATGTCACCTACACGCTGCCGGATTCCGAATTCCTTCCGGCGGGCCCTCCCGGCAAGGACGCAACGGAAGCCAACGACACCGTCGTGGCCGCGCTGACCGACACGATGCAGCAATTCAATGTCGATGCGAAGGTCACCGGCTTTAGCCGTGGACCGACCGTGACCCGGTACGAAATTGAGCTCGCACCCGGCACCAAGGTGGAGCGTGTGACGGCGCTGAGCAAGAACATCTCCTACGCCGTGGCCTCCTCGGATGTGCGCATCCTGAGTCCCATCCCGGGGAAGAGCGCCATCGGTATCGAGATCCCCAACGCCGACAAGGAAATTGTGGTGCTCGGTGACGTGCTGCGCTCGGCCAATGCCCGGCGCACCGAACACCCCATGGTCATGGGTGTTGGTAAGGACGTCGAGGGTGGCTTTGTCGTGGCCAACCTGGCTAAGATGCCGCACCTGCTCGTGGCCGGTGCCACGGGTGCCGGTAAGTCATCGTTTGTGAACTCCATGATTGTCTCGATCCTCATGCGGGCCACCCCGGATGAGGTGCGGATGGTCATGGTTGACCCCAAGCGTGTGGAACTGACCGCCTATGAAGGCGTGCCGCACCTGATTACCCCGATCATCACCAACCCGAAGAAGGCCGCCGAGGCGTTGCAGTGGGTCGTGCGCGAGATGGATCAGCGCTACGACGATCTGGCCAACTACGGCTTCAAGCACATCGACGAATTCAACAAGGCCGTCAAGGCCGGCAATGTGCACCCGCCGGTCGACTCCAAGCGAGTCGTGCGCCCTTACCCGTACCTCTTGGTCATCGTGGACGAGCTCGCCGACCTCATGATGGTGGCCCCGCGCGACGTGGAAGACTCCATCGTGCGCATCACCCAGCTGGCCCGTGCGGCAGGTATCCACCTGGTGTTGGCTACGCAGCGTCCGTCCGTGGATGTTGTCACGGGTCTGATCAAGGCCAATGTGCCCTCCCGCATGGCATTCGCTACCTCCTCGGTCACCGACTCCCGCGTGGTCCTGGATCAGCCCGGTGCCGAAAAGCTGCTGGGTCAAGGTGACGCCTTGTTCCTGCCCATGGGCAAGTCCAAGCCGGTCCGTGTACAGGGCGCCTGGGTCACCGAGGCCGAAATCAAGGCCGTCGTGGATCACGTCAAGGGTCAGCTTAAAGCCACCTACCGCGAGGATGTCGCCGCCGAGGCACCCAAGAAGGTCATCGAGGATGACATTGGCGACGACATGGATGTGCTGTTGCAGGCCACCGAACTCGTCGTTACAACACAGTTTGGTTCCACCTCGATGCTGCAGCGGAAGCTGCGCGTTGGCTTCGCCAAGGCCGGTCGCCTCATGGATCTGCTTGAGTCCCGTGGCGTCGTGGGGCCCTCGGAGGGTTCCAAGGCTCGCGACGTGCTGGTCAAACCCGACGATCTGGCCGAGACTCTCGCCGCCATCCGAGGCGACGGGGGAGCGGGCGGCGGATCCGCCGTCGGGCCTTCTGCGGGACTGCCCGCCGCACCGACCGTTGACCCGAAGATTGCCGCCCTGTCCGAGAACGCCAACGCCAATCATGGCTGGGGCGGGGACCTCGTGGCCGACGATTTGGCGAGCCGCCCACAGGCCGTCGACTACAACGACGGCGCCGATGACGAGGACGGTGAGGACGCATGGTCCTTGACCGGTCGCTAGTCGAATCTCACATAAATGTTCTCTGGGCCCTATTTACAGATAGCCTTGGGCTGTGAGTGAATCGGTGGCGCCACGCCCTTCGAACTGGAATCTTCCCAACGCTTTGACGCTTTTGCGAATTGTCTTGGTGCCGTTCTTTGTCTGGTCCTTCGTGGCCGACGACGGCGACTATGGGCTCTTGCGCTGGATTTCGGTGGTCATCTTTGTCATTGCCATCTACACAGATAAGCTCGACGGCGACATCGCCCGGGCGCGCGGGCTCATCACGAGCTTTGGCAAGATTGCCGACCCCATCGCCGATAAGTTGCTCATTGGCTCCGCGCTGATCATGCTCTCGGCCATGGGTGAGCTGTGGTGGTGGGTCACGATCGTGATGCTGGTGCGTGAAATCGGCATTACGCTGCTTCGCTTCGTTGTGATCCGTTACGGAGTCATGGCCGCCTCCAAGGGTGGAAAGCTCAAGACCGTCATGCAGACCGTCGCCATCTTTGTGTACCTTTTGCCGGTGACGCCTGCCACGAGCTGGCTCTCCTTGCTGGCGCTCATCATCATGCTGGCGGCCCTGGCCGTCACAGTTGTTACGGGAATTGACTACCTCGTGAAGGCCTGGCAGTTGCGCGCCGCCGGTCGTTCGGGACTTAACTCAGGTTCGGCCAAGGGCTAATCATGCTGACACAAACACGGCTGGCGGAAATCGTTGCGGCCGCCCGCGAGGCAGACATTACCGTCGCCACGGCAGAGTCCTTGACCGGTGGATTGTTGGCGGCAACGTTGGTGCAAGTCCCCGGATCCTCGGCGATGTTGCAGGGCGGGATCATCGCCTACCAAAATAGTATTAAGGAACGTCTTCTAGGAGTTTCCGCGTCATTACTGGAAACTCAGGGTGCTGTTGATCCTCAGGTTGCCTGCGCCATGGCTCTGGGTGCCTGCTCCGCAGCCGGGGCACGCGTGGGAATTTCCACGACCGGGGTAGCCGGGCCGGAACCTCATCAGGGCAAGGAAGTTGGCCATGTGTACCTCGGTGTGGCCTTTGACGGTGAGGCGAAATCCTATGAATATCACTTCCTCGGCGACCGCGAAATGATCCGCATGCAGGCCACGCAGGAGGCGATTTCGTTGCTTGAGCAAGTCATTAATGCCGCTCGGGAACAAAAGTTGTCATCCAATAGTTAGTCATAGTGAACCCAAAAGGTTCCTTTCCCCTCTAGGATGGGAACACCTAACGGGCGCAGTGTTTGACGGAACATCCGTCAGAGACTGGAAGAGCAAACATTGTTTTAGTGATCTAACAAGGAGTAAGGCGATACCAATGGTGAAACAACCCGTATCCGTAAACGGCGTGGTGCGCTGGCGGGATGTGGGTTTGGCAGACGAAAAACCGCATCAGCAGAAGGAGCGCAAAATGGTGGTACTACGCCATGAAATTGGGGACGTTCTGCGAGATGTGCGTCAGCGTCAGGGCCGCACACTCCGTGAAGTCTCACACAACGCACGTGTCTCTCTTGGCTACCTGAGCGAAGTGGAGCGCGGACAGAAGGAAGCATCTTCAGAGCTGTTGGCTTCCATTTGTTCTGCACTAGAAGTGCCGCTGTCACTCATGCTCCGTGAAGTGAGTGATCGTCTGGCCATCGCCGAAGGCGTGGCTATCCCGGACACTGTTCCCCAGGAATTCTCTGCCCGCTACGGCAGGGACCTGAACGAGGAACTCTCCGATGAATTGAACAAGGGCTTAATGTCCAACGCTTTCTAAGCTTGCTGGCTCCGTACAAGCCGCAATAAAACTGGATCTCACCTATTTTTGGTGGGGTCCAGTTTTTTCTGCCCAAGGCGGAGCCGTCGGCCGACCTGGGATCCAGCGTGCAAGAATGATGGCGTGCGACTAAGCGAATTTTGGCGATTGATGGACGATGAGTTCAGCCCCTCCTACTCCCGGGTTCTGGCCCGCGATCTCGTGCTCGCAGGCGTCGGCGGAAATACGGCCAGCGATGCTCTGCGCGCAGGATTTGATCCCAAGGAAGTATGGATCGAGGTCTGCAAGATGCAAGATGTCCCGCCATCACGGTGGCTGGGTAAGGACATCGCACCCAAAAACTAAGTTAATTCCTCCGACACGCCCATAAAACTAGGCCATTGGCTCGAATATCTGTTCGATCAAATCTATACTAGATTCTATGCTGCAGGGTGGGCTCCTAAAAAGTTGTCCACAGATTTTGGCTTGGGGCACGGATACGGCAGACAATGTCAGACCCTTGAACTAGCGTTTTAGTTAACGCAACAAGCCTGCCGGAGTACCTTTCCGGAAGGACACACCGGGAAACCGGCGAAGAACAACAAAATTGCATGTGCATTGCATCAAACCACTAACCGTGTGCTGCGCCAACCGCGTAGTGACAAGGGGCCGGAAACGGCGCAAAGGAAAGACCGAGGTGAATCATGGCCGCTCCCGCAGACCGTGAAAAAGCGCTGGCAGCAGCACTGGCCCAGATCGACAAGCAGTACGGCAAGGGCTCAGTCATGCGCTTGGGTGATGACGTCCGTGCGCCCATTGAAGTGATTCCCACCGGTTCCATCGCCTTGGACGTGGCTCTCGGCATTGGCGGCCTGCCTCGCGGCCGTGTCGTAGAGATCTATGGACCGGAATCCTCCGGTAAGACCACCCTGGCACTGCACGCTGTTGCCAGTGCACAGAAACTCGGCGGCATCGCGGCGTTCATCGATGCCGAGCACGCGCTCGACCCGGAATATGCGGCCAAGCTCGGTGTCGACACCGACGCCCTCCTCGTCTCTCAGCCGGACACCGGTGAGCAGGCCTTGGAAATCATGGACATGTTGATCGGCTCGGGCTCGCTCGATGTCATCGTCATTGACTCCGTGGCCGCCCTCGTTCCGCGTGCGGAAATTGAAGGCGATATGGGTGATAGCCACGTTGGTCTGCAGGCCCGCCTCATGAGCCAGGCGCTCCGTAAGATTACCGGTCGCCTGAGCCAGACCAAGACCACGGCGATTTTCATCAACCAGCTGCGTGAAAAGATCGGTGTGTTCTTCGGCAGCCCCGAAACCACCACCGGTGGTAAGGCGCTGAAGTTCTACGCTTCCGTGCGACTGGACATCCGCCGCATCCAGACCTTGAAGGAAGGTGCTGACGCCGTCGGTAACCGCACTAAGGTCAAGGTCGTCAAGAACAAGATGGCTCCGCCCTTCAAGATCGCCGAATTCGACATCATCTATGGTGTGGGTATCTCGCGTGAAGGCGGCATCATCGACATGGGCGTCGAGCACGGAATCGTCCGAAAGTCGGGCTCCTGGTACACCTACGAAGGCGATCAGCTGGGTCAGGGTATGGAAAACTCCCGTCGTTTCTTGAAGGACAACCCGGGGCTTGCCGACGAGCTGGAACGCTTGATCAAGGCCAAATTGGGTGTTGGGCTGAGCCCCGAAGCGGAAGCCGAGGCTAATCCCAAGCTCAAGGCCGTTGACGGCTTCTAATAGCTGCTATGACTACCGCACGATCAGCACGAGAAGCTGCCGTCGTCGCCAATCCGGCGGCGGCGGCCAGGGACATCGTGCTGCGCCAGCTGACGCACTCGCCCAAGAGCCGCCTGCAGCTACGCCAGAAACTCATCGAGCGTGAGATTCCCGAGGATGTTGCCGACTCGGTGCTCGACCGTTTCGAAGAGGTTAAACTCATCGACGACGCTGAATTCGCTCAGATGTGGGTTCGGAGCAGGTCGCAATACAAGTCCCTCGCGCGGGGAGCGCTCAAGCGTGAACTTGCGGAGAAGGGCATCGATCCAGAGCTGGCCCAACACGCCCTGGAGCAAGTCGATGACGCTACGGAACGACAACAAGCAATCGACCTTGTACGCAAGAAACTCCGCGGCTCGATCGATCTCAGCGAACGCAGCGAACGGGACAAGTACACGCGCCGTTGGGTCGCCATGTTGGCACGTAAAGGCTTCAATCCTTCCATGGCCTTCGAAGTGACTAGCACCGTCATCGACGAGTATCTCCAAGAGGCTTAGCCAGAAGCGGTATGTCGGGCACAGCGTGCGGATACGCACTTAAGCTGCGCCCGACTATCGTAAACGGCTATGCTAACGGCATATGACTAAGCAACTGTTTCCTCTTCGCCGCCTCCTGGCCGTCTCCATGACGGCCGCTTTGCTGCTGGCGTCCACAGTTGTCACCCCTGCTTCCGCGGATGACGCTGCGCCCTCCGGGTTCCCCAGTTGGTCGGATGTGGAGAAGGCCAAGGGTGACGCCGCAGCTACCGCAGCCCAAGTTGCGAAAATCTCCAACCTCTTAGATTCCCTTGAGGCTGAAGCCGGCACACTCGGTGACGCAGCCGTGAAAGCCGGGGGAGCGCTAGCCGCAACCCAGGCCAAACTCGATGCCGTGACAGAGAATGTCAACGTACTTAGCGCCCAGTCGCAGCGCGCTGCCTCCGAAGCCGCTGAGTATAAGAAGGCCGCCGTGGCTATTGCGGTCCAAAGCTATAAAAACGGTGGAACTGGGCTGGGAGTATTTTCCACGCTCTCCGCCCTAGAATCTCCGCAGAGCCTCAATGGCGTTGAAATGCTTAACCAGGTCGGCGAGCGGGCGGCAGTGAAGCAATCACAGGCCCTCGAATCCAAAGCCACCGCAGAGTCTCTCGAGAAGACGCGCAAGGCCGCCGTTACCGCCCAAGCCGAACTGACCGGGCAGGCGCAGACCGCACGCACCGCCGCCGTCGCCGCACAAGATGCCGTGATGACCCGCCTAGCGGAACAAAAGACGCAAAGCGCCACCTTGGTAGAGCAGCTGGCCTCTCTTAACAACACCTCTGTCGCTACCGAAATGGAATACCGAAAAGGTCAGGAAGCACAAGCCGCCTATGAGCAGGTACAGGCAGCGAAACGACAGGCTGCGGCCGATGCGGCTGCGCGCGCAGCTGCTGAAGCTGCCCAACGCGCAGCCGATGAGGCCGCCCAGGCAGCTCAGCGGCCCAAACCCGTCGCCCCAGCACCGCAACCCGTCGTACCAAATCCCGCACCTGCGCCTGCACCCGCACCGGCCCCTGTCGTTCCGGCTCCTGTCGCACCGGTGGCACCTAACCCCGGTGGCTCGGTGGACCCTGGGGTGCCAGGCGGAGCCGTTAATGATCCTGCAGGGGCCAAAGCTTATGCCGCGGCACGGCTTGGTGCCTTTGGTTGGAGCCAAGGCGAGTTTCAATGTTTGAACCTCTTATGGGAACGCGAATCGAACTGGCGCACCAATGCCACAAATCCTTACAGCGGTGCCTACGGGATTGCTCAGGCATTGCCGGCGAGTAAATATGCTGAGACCGGGGCAAGCGACTGGCTTACCAACTACCGCACGCAAGTCGACTGGGGCCTGGGCTACATCAAGGGCCGTTACGGTTCCCCTTGCGGTGCGTGGGCACATTCGGAAGCCATCGGCTGGTACTAGCGCGTGTCAGGGGCGAGCTCGGTCTATAGCTCGGACGGTTTAGCGCTTCGACGCCGCTAGGTCTTAAGGTGGTTCAGTGAGCCCGATTCAAAACAGCGTTGATTCTTCCGCTTCCAGTCTTGTTAGCCCCGTCGTGACCGTTCCCGGACAGCCCCGGACCTATCAGGTGCGCACCTATGGCTGCCAAATGAACGTGCACGATTCCGAGCGTATGGCCGGTCTTTTAGAGACCGCCGGGCTTGTGGCCGTTGAAGAGGCTGGCCCCGCCCGTGTCGTCGATGCCAACGGAGACGCCGTGCCCGACGTCGTAGTCTTCAATACCTGTGCCGTTCGTGAAAACGCTGACAACAAGCTCTACGGCAACCTCGGCATGCTGGCCCACATTAAGGAAAGCAATCCCGGTATGCAGATCGCCGTGGGCGGCTGCCTCGCGCAGAAGGACCGCGACACGATCCAAAAGCGCGCACCCTGGGTCGACGTCGTGTTCGGCACCCACAATGTCGGCGCGCTGCCCGTCCTACTAGAACGGGCTCGCCACAACAGGGACGCCGAGATGGAGATCCTCGAATCACTTGAGGTCTTTCCCTCGACCCTGCCCACGCGTCGTGATTCCGTGTACGCCGGCTGGGTCTCCATCTCCGTTGGCTGTAACAACACGTGCACATTCTGCATCGTGCCTTCCTTGCGCGGCAAGGAACGCGACCGCCGACCCGGAGAAATCCTCGCCGAGGTGCAGGCCCTGGTCAACGACGGCGCCATCGAGGTCACGCTGTTGGGTCAAAATGTGAATTCCTACGGCGTGGAGTTTGGCGACAAGCTCGCCTTTGGGAAGCTACTCCGGGCGTGTGGGGAGATTGAGGGGCTCGAGCGTGTACGCTTCACAAGCCCGCATCCGGCCGCGTTCACCGACGACGTCATCGAGGCCATGGCCGCGACACCCAACGTTATGCCACAGCTGCACATGCCGCTGCAATCGGGATCCGACAAGGTCCTCAAAGACATGCGCCGTTCTTACCGTTCGAGCAAATTTCTCGGCATTCTGGACAAGGTGCGCGAGATCCTCCCGCAGGCCGCTATTTCCACCGACATCATCGTGGGCTTCCCCGGCGAGAGCGAGGAAGATTTCCAGGCCACGCTTGACGTCGTTGAAAAGTCCCGATTTGCCACCGCCTTCACCTACCAATATTCCAAGCGTCCCGGCACACCAGCCGCTGATTTGCCCGATCAGCTGCCCAAGGAAGTCGTTCAAGAACGCTTCCTGCGATTGACGGCCCTGCAGGACCGGATTGCCGCCGAGGAAAACGCCAAGCAAATTGGCCGCGAGGTTGAGGTCTTGGTGACAGCAACGGCAGGGCGTAAAGCCGCGCAGACTAATCGTTTGTCGGGCCGAGCCAAGGACCAGCGCCTCGTGCACTTCAGCGTTCCCGAAGGCGCCGAGACACCTCGACCCGGAGATCTCGTGACCGTGACTATTACCGAGGCGGCCGCCTTCTACCTCGTGGCAGATCCTGCCAGCGTGGCCGACTATTCCTTGCGCCGGTCTCGTGCCGGCGACGCGTGGGATCTGGCGCAGGCAGAGTCCTGCGGTGTTCCCACCGGGGGAACGTCCGACGGCGTGAAGCCTAAGGTCAGCCTCGGGATGCCCTCTCTTCCGGTGCGCACCGCGTGAGCGCTTCGTTAGCGCAGGAGCAGTCACTGCCCGTAGTGGCGGTCGTGGGTCCCACCGGTTCGGGCAAGTCGGAATTGACGCTGCAGTTAGCAGAGCACTTTGACGGTGAGGCCATCAACGCCGACTCTATGCAGTTCTACCGCGGGATGGATATCGGCACCGCCAAGTTGCCGCTGGCAGAGCGTCGCGGAATCCCGCACCACCTCATGGACTTTCTCAGCGTCCGCGAAGACACCACGGTGGCCGCGTTCCAAACCATGGCACGGGAGGCCATCGCCGATATTCGTTCGCGAGGCAAGCTCCCCATCTTGGTGGGCGGCTCGGGACTGTATGTCCGTGCGGCCATCGACGTCCTAGAGTTCCCGGGGACAGATTCTTCCATTCGTGCCCGGCTGGAAGCTGAGCTGGCCGACGCTGGGATTGAAACACTAGCGGCCCGCTTGTCGCTTGTGGATCCTGTCTCCGCCGCCCGTGTCAGTGATGGCAAGCGCGTCGTCAGGGCCCTAGAAGTCTTTGAGCTCACAGGGCGCCCCTTTAGCTCGTTCATGCCTGAACGCGACTACCTCAGTCCGACCGTGCAAATCGGGCTCAATGGCAACCGCGCTGAGCTTCACGATCGTTTGGCATCCCGCGTGCACACCATGGTGGAGCAGGGCCTCCAAGACGAAGTGCGGGAGCTGATCCCGGAAGGGCTTCGCGAGGGGCGCACGGCGCAGAAGGCGCTGGGCTATCAGCAATTCCTGCGAGTGATCGATGGCGAATCAACCGTGACCCAGGCCAGCGAGGAAACCATCGTGGCCACGCGCCAATTCGCCCGACGCCAGCTCACCTGGTTCCGTGCAGACCCGCGGGTGCACTGGCTCGACTGGGGACAGCAGGATCTCCGCGCCGCTGCTATTGCCCTCGTGAGTGAGACGAAAGCAGCAGCTTCCGCCTAGGTGTGTGGGGTGGCAGTAGCCTGAAGGCGACTCGCGAATCTGATGGGTTCTGGAGCCGTGGTGTGTCCTCAGCGTGTTGAACGTCAGATGATTAGCGTCCGAGTCTTATCTATGGCAGCTGGTCTTCAGTGGCTTTAGCGGCCGCCCTTGCTCTGTCTCTTACGGTTCAGGTGATCCGTTCTAGATAAGCCGATGGTCAGCGTGCTTAGTGTCTTGTGTCGAAGTAAATCGTGTGTCGAATAGCGGGTTCTGGTCTTTGGGCTGGGGCTCGTTGTTTTGTTGGTGGGGGTGGGTTTTAGTTCCAGCCTTGGCCGCGGAGGGTGGGGTAGTTCGGGCGGGGTAGTCCGTGGTGGTAGGTGTTGCGGCGGGGTGTTTCACTGGGGTCGAGGAGGTAGGGGGCGGTGAAGAATGGTGTGCCCTGGATGAGTTGCATGCTCCAGTCGGTGTGGTGAAGGAGGGAATGGTGTCTGCTACAGAGTAGGGCGGCGTTGTTGATGTTGGTTTCGCCGCCGTGTTGCCAGGGAATGATGTGGTGCGCTTCGCA
>NZ_QJVC01000023.1 GCF_003219795.1 Arthrobacter psychrolactophilus
CAACCAAATAACCAATTCAATATAAATAAATTGGTATCAATAAAACTTGGCACACTATTGAGTTCTCAAACAACAACTGCATTCGAGTAATCACTAATCGGTAATTCATGATTAGTTTTCATCGACGCGATATTCATACTTTATTTCACCGTTGTTCACTTTGTCCAATCCGCAGAGTATGCGGCTGATCACATCATGAATTCCAGAAATCTATTCCTTCACGATTATCTCGATTAAAAGTCAATGATAATTGTGGAATTTAGATTTGCTACTTGCAAGATGGGAGTCGGTGCTTCTTTCGAAGCGGCTCAACCTTGTGCAAGCAACAGATAGAACAATACACAGATACCCGCCCCCAACGCAAGTTGGGGGCGGGTATCTGTGTATTGGGCCCACAAACGCGAGCCCGAGGAACTCTTGAGGACTAGCTGGCTAGTTCCACCATGGACAGGGTGCGCTTGCCACGTCGAACCAAGAGGAACTTGCCGTGCAGTGCGGCGTCGGCTCCCAAAACAGCGTCAAGATCGGTGACCTTAACGTTGTTTACATAGGCGCCACCCTCAGTCACGGTACGACGTGCCTCGGAATTGCTCTTGGACAGACCCGCAACAACCAGAAGTTCAACGATGGTCAACCCCTCGGCAGGTGCATCCGAGTGCGGAAGTTCCCGGGTGGCCGATTCCAAGGTCGCGACATCCAACTCAGCCAAGTCTCCCTGGCCAAACAGTGCTGCCGATGCGGCGATGACCTTCAGCGTCGCGTCAACTCCATGAACCAAGGAGGTGACCTGGAAAGCAAGCGTGCGCTGACCTTCACGAGCCTGAGGCTTGGTAGCCACGGCCTCGGCGATAGCCTCGATTTCTTCCTTGGACAAGAAAGTGAAGACTTTCAAGCGATCAACCACATCAGCATCGGCAGTGTTGAGCCAGAACTGGTACATGTCGAAGGGGCTGCACATCGTCGCATCGAGCCAGATGGCGTTGCCTTCACTCTTGCCGAACTTGGTGCCATCGGAGTTGGTGATCAACGGCGTGCCCAAGGCGTGCACGGAGGCGCCCTCGACCTTACGGATTAGATCGGTTCCGCTGGTGAGGTTACCCCACTGATCGGAACCTCCCTGCTGCAGGACACAGCCATACTGGCGGAACAGCTCCAAGTAGTCCATGCCCTGCAGGATCTGGTAACTGAATTCCGCGTAGCTGATGCCCTCGTCCGAGTTCAGGCGTGAGGCAACAATGTCCTTCTTGATCATGGTGCCCACACGGAAGTACTTACCTACGTCGCGCAGGAAATCCAGCACCGACATGGGCTCGGTCCAGTCAAGGTTGTTGACCATGCGGGCGGCGTTCTCACCCTCGAAAGACAGAAAGCGCTGCACCTGGCCCTGCAGGTAGCCCACCCATTCGGTGACGGTTTCCTTGGAGTTCATGGTGCGTTCCGCCGTCGGACGCGGATCCCCCACTAGACCAGTTGAGCCGCCCACCAGGCCCAGCGGCTTGTGACCGGCCAGCTGCATGCGGCGCATGGTCAGGAGCTGGACGAGGTTGCCCAAGTGGAGGCTAGGTGCGGTGGGGTCGAAACCGCAATAGTACGTGATCGGATCGCCGGCAAGGAGCTCTTCAAGAGCGGCCTCGTCTGTGGAGACCTGGACCAGGCCTCGCCATTTGAGCTCCTGCCAAACATTGGCGAAGCTGGGATCGTTCTCGGGGGCGCGGAGTTCAGTTTGGAATGACACACCACAAAATTACCAGCACGACGGCGATTCTTCGCCATTCGCGTGTCCACGTTGCTGCCCACGCCCTCCCACGCCTCGTACCTCGGCGCAGGCTCCCCGGGCGCGGGGTACGTCGCTATTACGCTTCGATTCCTGCCGGCAGGGGCTGCGAGGTGACCAGGCGCAGACGCTGCGTGGGCCGAGTCATGGAAACATACAGGTCCCCCACCCGGCCCTTGGCGTCGGAGAGCAAGGTTGCGGGCTCAACGATGATGACGCCGTCGAACTCCAGACCCTTCGCCTCGTGCGGGTCGATGACCACGATGTCCTGCTCCAAGGAGCCAGCGCCGTGACCAATGCGCGTCCCATACACAACGCGCAGGGCTGCAGTCACTTCCCGCACCATGGCGGCCGGGGTGATGACAGCAACGAGGCCGCCACCCACGGCAGCTGTCTCCTTCGGCATCATCGCCACGACGTGCTTGACCACGTCGGCTGCCGGGACCCGGTCAATAATCGGTTCCCAATCGCCGTCGCGCACTGCCTTTGGAGCTGAAACAATCTGACCGGCGGCGTTGGCCATGCGCACGGCAGCCTCGGCAATCTGCATGGGCGTGCGGTAGTTGACCGTGAGTTCCTCCATGGTCCACCGCTCCCCCATGAACGGTGTCAGGGCATCGCGCCAGGACATGGCACCAGACGAGGAACTTGTCTGCGCGATGTCGCCAACAATCGTGAAGGATTTCACGGGGCAGCGACGCACCAGCAAACGCCACTGCATGGGTGAGAGCTCCTGCGCCTCATCGATGACGACATGGCCATAGGCCCATGAACGATCTGTCAGGGCTCGCTCGGCACTCGTCTGAGACGCCGCCTCAACAATGTTGAAATCGGCGAGCTGCTCAGCGGTCAGGATGCCGTCAACGCCGGAGTCCTCCAGCTGCTGATTCATGTTATCGATGGCCTTTTCGGCGTTGGCAAGGTCCCGCTTGCGCTGAGATTCCACTGATGCCTGGGCGCGACCGCCGGTGGCATCCATCTCACCGAGGAGTTCGGCGGCCTCATCCAGAAGCGGCACATCCGATTCGCTCCAGCGAGCACCCGGGCTGCGCAGGAGCAGCTCGCGTTCGGCCGGCGTGAACCCCGGTGTGACGGCTTCAAGGATTTCGGGCTTGCTGAACATGTCATCGATGAGCTTCTCTGCCGTCATGGGCATCCAGCACAAATTCAGCATGACGCGCACATCATGGGAGGAGCGAACGTCCTCGGCCAGATAAGACCTATCGGCGTTGTTTCCGGCGCCAGCCGACTCGATGTGTTCACGCAGCTGTTCCGTCAGCTCTCGCAACAAGGTCTTGACGAACGTCACGCGCCCCTCATTATGGGGCACGCCCAAGGCGCGCGCCTTATCTCGGGCCCGGCGCACCTGCCGGACGGTCAAGATCAAACGGGTGCCTTCGACGTCGAGCCTGACATCCTCGCGCGGCAAGCGCTGACGGTTCGCCACAGCGTTGGCTACAACCTCGGCCATGCGCAGGCGGCCCTTGAGCTCGGCGGTCTCTGGGGATTCGGGTGCGGTTGCCCGCACACCAGGGAAGAGGTTTCCCACGCTGGACATGACCACGCCGGTCTCACCCAACGAGGGCAGCACGCGCTCGATGTACTTCATGAAGGCGTTGGACGGACCCACGAGCAGCACGCCGGCGGCCTGCAAGCGTTCGCGGTGCGTGTACAGCAGGTACGCGGCACGGTGCAGCGCCACAGCAGTCTTACCGGTTCCGGGGCCACCCTGAACCACAAGGGCACCGCTGAGAGGGGAACGGATGATGCGGTCCTGCTCGGCCTGGATGGTGCCGACGATGTCGTTCATGCGGCCGGTGCGCTTGGAGTTCAAGGCGGCCAGGAGCGCGCCCTCTCCCTGGAGTTGGTCGCCCTCAACCAGCATGGTGTGGTCTAGGACGTCGTCCTCGATGGCTTTGACATTGCGGCCCTGCAGGAGCAAATGACGACGACGGCGCACACCCAAGCGCTCAAAAGCTGTGGCCTGGTAGAAGGTACCGGCCTCGGGGGCACGCCAGTCAACCATGAGCTGACGCAGATCCTCTGACAGGAGGCCGATCCTACCGATGTAGCGGCACTGGCCGTCGTCGAGGTCAAGCCGACCAAAGACGAGCTTGTCATCGACGGCATTGAGTTGCGCCAGGCGGTTCTCATAGAGCGTGGCAAAAGCATCGCGTTCCGAGCGGTTCTGATGCGTTCCCATGGACTTAGCGCGGCGAACCTCACCGAGCTGCTCGACCTTTTCGGCACGGAGTTCATCTAGTCGTGAATACAAACCGTGGACATAGCTACGTTCTTGGGCCAACTCGTCGTCATACATGCAAGGCTCCTGATAAGTAAGGCATACCGCCAAAAAGGCGGACCGTCTAGTCTATCCCCTCAGGCGCGGGGTCAGTCACCAGCTCTGCTGAGGGAATAACCCCGCGCCCAAAGGTTTACTGCAAACTCACACCTTCTGCAGGGAAACGACCTCATAGTCAGCCAAATTGCTGCGGCCCGGCAGGCCCTCAATTTCCAGCACGACGCCGACGCCGGCCACAACGGCCCCCGAGCGTTCCAGCAGCGCAGCGGCAGCACCGATCGTGCCGCCCGTCGCGAGAACGTCATCAAGAATTAGCACACGTGTGCCAGCAGGGACGTCTTCCTTGTGCAACTCCAAAGTAGCCTCGCCGTACTCGAGCGCATAGCTTTCGGCGAAGACCTCACGGGGCAGTTTTCCAGCCTTGCGAATCGTGATGACACCGGTTCCGGTCGCGTACGCGGCAGCAGCTGCCAGAAGGAACCCGCGGGCTTCAATTCCGGCTACGGCGTCGAAGCTGCCCTCGAAGGCATTCGCGATGGCGTCAACCATGGTTTTGAAGGCGGGACCATCAGCAAAAACGGGGGTTAAATCTTTGAAAACAATCCCCTCTGACGGGTAGTCCTCAACGGTGGCACACAATTCATCAAGAACCGCGGAAACGTGCGAAGTTTCGGCGTTCTGAGCGTGGTCTGACATGGGTGTTTCGGCGTCGCTTAATCTTTCGTTCACCCTTCAACGGTACAGCGTCCAAGATAGGGGCTTTTCCGATCCCCCAAAAGGTGCTTATATATTCTCCGTGCAACACAACATTTCACTTCCCGGACATGGTGTCCGGCTTGTGCCGCTACGGCGTCGTCACGCGGCAGATTTGTACCCCTACATCGACCCAGAGATGTGGGCTGGTATGGCCTCTGAGTTCCCTAGATCCAAGAGAGCTTTGGAGCGCCTTTTTGCGTCCCGGATTGCCGATCCCTCGGTGCTGGCCTTCGCCGTGATCGACGAAGAAACCGGCACCGTCGCCGGTACAACCAGCCTCTACGACTACCTGCCAGACCAGTCACGGGTGGAGCTTGGCATGACGTTTTTCGGCCGGAATTACTGGGGCCGCAACGTCAATGCCGCCTCAAAACTGGCCCTGCTGACCTTCGCCTTTGAGGAACTCTTCGTGTACCGCGTGACCTTGCGCTGCGATGCCCGCAATGTGCGCAGCGCCGCGGCCATCGAAAAACTCGGAGCATCCCTCGAAGGAGTACTCCGAGGCTATCGTCGTGGACACGACGGCACCCGCGTGGACACTCGCGTCTACTCCTTGTTGGAATACGAATGGCCCGCCTCGCGCTCCGGATTGGTCCAGCGTCTGACGCCTGCTGACCTCCGGCCAGAAGTGATCGAACTCATTGAGTATTCGGAGCAGTTGATGCGCGACGACGTGGAGAACGCACCGCTCCCGGCTTAAATTTCGAGACCGTGGGATCGCCATCGATCCAGAACCTCCACGGAAAGCTCTCAGTGCCGCCCGGCCCGCTGATACCAACCCGCGGGCCGGTGCGCACCGCTGTCTCGGGAAACGCCGGAAGCGTCACTGTCACCTCACCACCCAAGGCGGGAATCCCGTTATGAACCCGACTCAAGCCCAGCGCTTTCGTGAGTCGGGCTGGTCCTTGCGCCAGCTCGACGTCGTTCTTGGCAGTGGGACGACGCGAACGCGCCAGCTCCAGCCCCTCAACAATCTCGCCGGCGCGCATGAGGCAACCCGACGAGGTGCCCTCCGGCCGGCACACCAGATTCGCGCAAAAGTGCATTCCGTACGTGAAGTACACGTAGAGGTGCCCGGGCGGGCCAAACATAGCTCCATTGCGGTCGGTCTTACCCCGGTAGCTGTGGGCGCCAGGGTCAGGGTCCGCGGAGTCGTGGGGGCCCAGATAGGCCTCCACCTCGCTCAGACGCACGACGACGGGACCTTCCGGACTCTCATGTCGCACAAGTGCGCCTAGCAAGTAGGGCGCGACCTCGGTGGCAGGACGGAGCAAGAGTTCGCCAAGATCTAGGGGCTCATTCATGGCCCCAATGTAGCAGGCCGCGAATGCAGGCCGGCGCGCGTGCGAGAGACCAACGACGCGCATGAAAGACTACCTGCATGGCCCTTGCATTGGATTTCACCGCCCCTTTTGAACCCGGAATCTTTGATTTCCTCGCCGCACGTGCCGTGGCTGGCGTGGAAGAGGCCGACGGTGAAAGCTACGCGCGAACCGTTCAACTCCCCCGCGGACACGGCTGGTTTCGCGTTAGATGGGATGGCGGCGCGTTGTGGCTCGAGCAAGAACTTGAGAATCTAGGTGATGCGGCGGAGTTGTTGAGGCGGGTCCGTCACCTCTTGAATCTCGATCACGATCCGCAGGCAGCCGACGCCGCGCTCAGCACGCATCCCTTGTTGGCCCCGCGGGTCGCATCACTGCCCGGTGTGAGGCTTCCGGGTTGTGTTGACCCGGCCGAGATCCTCATTCGCGCCTTGGTCGGACAACAAATCACGGTGGCGGCGGCTCGAACGGCATTGGGACAACTTGTGGCCCTCGGCAGTCCATCACGGTTACCCGTGGACACCATGACGCACTTTTTCCCCACTCCGGCCGAGATCGCCACGAGCGGCCGGGAAATCCTGCGCGGGCCGCAGCGCCGCATCGAGACCATCATGGCCGTGGCCGGAATGTTGGCGGACGGTTCTCTGCGGATCGACGCCAACGACACCGAGGAATCGCTGGCGGCCAGGTTGCTCCCCATTCCTGGGATCGGCCCGTGGACCGTGGGCTATGTGGCCATGCGGGTTTTGGGCAGCAACGATGTTTTCCTGCCAAGCGACGCCGCAGTACGCAATGGTTACGGCTTGCTGCGCGGCGACACGCTGGCGCAGGCACGCACCATCAAGGCTCCAGAACTAAGCGCCATGGCAGAGTCCCTGCGCCCATGGCGCTCCTATGCGACGCTTCACCTGTGGCGGCTCTCCGGCGAGGGCGTCCCCGCGAGCCCCTAATCACCTGAGCATCTGGGCAAGGCCGATTTGCACTCGCGGTTGTGCTCGCCCGTTGTACGCCAAGGTAGCTGGAGGGTCGGAGATCGCCACTTTCGCGAACAAAGCTGGCCCTTGAGCACGTTCAGCGGGCCGAACTCTGGCTAAGATGAGGGCAGCTAGATCCCCGCCCACCAAGCACCTAATGCACGGAAAGAAGTCACTTTGCCGCTGATCCAGATCTCCCTCATCGAGGGCCGCAAGCCCGAACAAATCCGCAATCTCATCCGCGACGTGACCAATACGGTGCACGAGAGCATCGACGCACCGTTCGAGTCCATTCAGGTGGTTGTGACCGAGGTTGCCGCAACCCACTGGGGCTCCGGCGAACGCACGGTTGCAGAAAAGCGCGCCCAGACTAACTAGGCGCGCCTTATGCCGTGGCCTACTGCTTCGCGAAAGCAGTAGGCCACGACAGCAGCTTCGGCAGCTCCACCGAATCTGCGGCGGCCTCCGCACGCAGGCTGCCCATGCTGGGTGTGCGGCCCGACAGCCACGCGGCAATATCGGTCAACATACCTTGCACCGAGACGGTGTTTTCACCCGTTCCGATCGTCAACGGCGGCAACGCCAAGGGAAGTAGTTTGAGCTGCAGATCTGCAGGCACGCGGGCGGAGAGAAACTCGAAGAGGTAGAAGCAAAATTCCTTGGACCAGGTCTCGGGGCCACGGCCCAGCTGCAGATCCGCCAGGTGAATCACGAGCTCGCGCCAGTACGCCAACGCTCCGTCGCGCACCACACCGTTGCGGTAGCTGATGGGCAGGTCCCACTGGGCGTCGTCCAGGCCCTGCAGCAGCGTCAGCACCCGCGTAAATGCACTGGAAATGTAGGCCCTGTGCTCTTCGGCCGTGTGTCCGGCGTTCATCTCGATGGCCTGGGTTCGACCGCCCTGGCCGCCATCGTAAAAATCAATCTTTTCCCCACGCAACGCATACTCGCCCTGCCGCGCCACAGCGTTGGAGACGTGCGCGATATGCGCCAGCACATGCCCGCGCGTCCAGCCCGGCAAATCGCTGGCCACGAGGACATCGGCGTCCGTCAGCCCGGCCAGTTTTGCACTCACATTGTCCGCAGCCGTCGTGAGGCGCGCTACCAGTTGTGCGTTAGAAATATCAGTCATGCCCCAAGCATAGCGGCCGAGGGTCCCGCCACGAGCTGGCGAGTGGTGGGAGGCCGATATGCGATAGCGGCCGAGGGTCCCGCCACGAGCTGGCGAGTGGTGGGAGGCCGATATGCGATAGCGGCCGAGGGTCCCGCCACGAGCTGGCGAGTGGTGGGAGGCCGATATGCGATAGCGGCCGAGGGTCCCGCCACGAGCTGGCGAGTGGTGGGAGGCCGATATGCGATAGCGGCCGAGGGTCCCGCCACGAGCTGGCGAGTGGTGGGAGGCCGATATGCGATAGCGGCCGAGGGTCCCGCCACGAGCTGGCGCTCTCCTAGCGCCGAAAATGCCCGCATCCACGAGGGATGCGGGCATTTCTTGTTTGTTAGCTATGCAGGTACGACGTCGGTCAGGCCAGGAAGGCGCGAACCTCGCCCAGCTGCCCCTCAAGGGCCGCCAACTGCGACAGCACTGCCGACGGTGCGGTGCCGCCCTGTGCGTTACGGCTGTTGAGTGAACCGTTGGTGCTGAGCACCGAGCGAACCTCGGGGGTGAGGTGCGCCGAGATACCGGCGTATTCCTCATCGGTGAGGTCCCACAGTTCAACGCCGCGAGCCTCGGCGACCTTGACGGCGGCACCGGAAAGCTCATGAGCATCACGGAAAGGCACGCCCTGACGGACTAACCATTCGGCAATGTCGGTCGCCAGTGCGAAGCCCTGAGGTGCCAGGGCTTCCATGCGCTCGGTGTTGAAGACCAAGGTGGCCATCATGCCGGAGACGGCGGGGAGCAGCAGTTCCAAGGTGTCAGCCGCGTCAATGACGGGCTCCTTGTCTTCCTGGAGATCCCTGTTGTACGCCAAGGGCAGGCCCTTGAGCGTTGCCAACAGCCCGGTCAAATCACCAATCAGGCGACCTGCCTTGCCACGGGCCAGCTCGGCCACGTCGGGGTTCTTCTTCTGCGGCATGATCGAGGATCCGGTGGAGTAGGAATCATGGAGCGTGACGAAGGAGAATTCCTTCGTGGCCCACAGGATAACTTCCTCGGAAACGCGTGAGAGATCCACGCCAATCATGGCCGCAACCCAGGCGAACTCGGCGAAGACGTCGCGTGAAGCGGTGCCGTCGATCGAGTTCCACACGGCGGAGTCGAAGCCGAGGTCGGCGGCAACCGCGTTGGGATCGAGTCCCAGCGAGGAGCCGGCCAAGGCACCCGAACCGTAGGGTGAAACGGCTGCGCGCTTGTCCCAATCAACGAGGCGCTGCACATCACGCAGCAGGGCCCAGGCGTGGGCCAGCAGGTGATGGCTGAGCAGAATCGGCTGAGCATGCTGCAGGTGGGTTCGTCCTGGCATGGCCACACCGTGGTGCGCCTTTGCCTGGTCCACCAAGGCATCAATGACGGAGAGAACCCCGGCAGCGATGATTCGGGCATGGTCACGCAGGTACATGCGACCCAGCGTGGCAATTTGATCGTTACGTGAACGACCCGCGCGGAGCTTACCGCCCAGAGCCGTTCCCGCACGCTCAATCAAGCCGCGTTCGAGTGATCCATGCACGTCCTCGTCGGAGTCGGCAGGACCGTAGGCGCCGGACTTGACGTCCACCTGAAGCTCGTCAAGAGCCTTCAGCATGCCTTCGAGTTCTGCCGCATCCAAGAGCCCGGCCGTGTTCAACACCCGGGCGTGGGCCTTGGAGCCGGCAATGTCATACAGCGCCAAGCGCCAGTCAAAGTGAGTTGACTTGCTCAGTGCTGCCAAAGCATCCGCGGGACCACCCTGGAAGCGTCCGCCCCAGAGTGCGCCCTCGTTGGTACCGTGGGCCATGATTACTGACCCAGAACGCGTTGGTCGCGGCTCGAGGCAACCTTGGAGGACATGCCCCACAGTTCGATGAAGCCCTTGGCCTGTGACTGGTCGAAGGTGTCGCCGGTGTCGTAGGTGGCCAGATCGAAGTCGTACAGGGAGGTCTCGGAGCGACGACCGTTGACGATGGCCTGGCCACCGTGCATGGTCATGCGGATGTCACCGGAAACGTACTTCTGGGTGTCTTCGATGAAGGCGTCCAGTGAACGCTTCAGCGGGGAGAACCACTGTCCGTCGTAGACCAGTTCTGCCCAGCGCTGGCTGACAGTTGCCTTGAAGCGGGCCTGCTCGCGCTCGATCGTGATGTCTTCGAGGTGCTTGTGTGCCGTGATCAAAGCCATGGCACCGGGTGCCTCGTAGATCTCGCGGCTCTTGATGCCGACCAGGCGGTCTTCAACAACGTCGATGCGGCCAACGCCCTGAGCGCCTGCGCGGCGGTTCAGTTCCTGGATGGCCTGCAGCGGGGAAACCTTTACGCCGTCGATGGCAACCGGGACACCCTGGTGGAAGGAGATGACAACTTCATCCGGGGCCGGGGGGAATTCCGGGGTGGCCGTGTAGTCGTAGATGTCCTTGGTGGGAGCGTTCCAGATGTCTTCGAGGTAACCGGTTTCAACGGCGCGGCCCCAAACGTTCTGGTCGATGGAGTACGGGTTCTTCTTGGTGGTTTCGATCGGCAGGCCCTTGGCCTCGGCGAAGGCAATAGCCTTATCGCGCGTCAAGGCCAGGTCGCGAACCGGTGCGATGCACTTCAGGTCCGGGCCGAGGGTCTGGATGCCGACCTCAAAACGAACCTGGTCGTTACCCTTACCGGTGCAACCGTGAGCAACCGTGGTGGCGCCGAATTCGCGAGCAGCCTTAACCAGGTGCTTGACGATTACGGGGCGGGAGATCGCCGAAACCAGCGGGTAGTGACCCTGGTACAGGGCGTTGGCCTTCAGCGTGGGCATGGCGTACTCGTTAGCGAATTCGTCACGTGCATCGGCAACATAAGCCTCGACGGCGCCACAGGCGAGGGCGCGCTGGCGGATGTCCTCGAGGGACTCGCCACCCTGTCCTACGTCCACTGCCACTGCGATAACCTCGGCTCCGGTGGCTTCACCGATCCAGCCGATGGCGACAGAGGTGTCAAGGCCACCAGAGTAGGCCAATACAATGCGTTCAGTCACGATTTTCTCTCCCTATTTTCATAACTCGTCAGAGTAAGTGTGTTGCTCTACTTCTCAGCATAATGCATGATTATGCATTCTTGCTAAAAGATATTCATTGCGGGTGCTGCAACTGCCTTAAGCGTAGGCTCCAGCTAGGCTCCCGCGCTCGATTCAGCGGCAAATTGCAGGAATCTCTCCGCCACATCGGCGCCACCGTTTGGATCCCGGCTGATGACCATGACGGTGTCATCCCCCGCGATAGTGCCCAGAATCGAGGGCATGACCGAATGATCGATGGCTAGCGCCAGGAAATTAGCCGCGCCTGGCGGGGTCCGCAGCACCGCGATATTAGCCGATGCTTCTGCCGCAACCAACAACTCGCCGCAAAGGCGAATGAGGCGCGTATCCAAAAGCTCCTGTGAGGAGGCCGCATGAACACTGCGATCCCCGCCTTCCTTCGGCAGGGCATAAATCAGCGCGCCGTCCTTGCCCCGGACCCGCACGGCGCGCAATTCCACGAGATCACGTGAGAGCGTGGCCTGGCCGACGACGAGACCATCGTCGGCCAAGAGGGTGGCTAGCTCCGCCTGAGAACGCACGGCTCGGCTCGTGAGCAGGGCCGAGACCCGTGCCTGCCTCGCCGTTTTCGTCGCCGGCATTGCCGCCGCAGAACTTTGTGCCCGTGTCATGGCTATCGGCCAGCCACGCTGGTCGTCGCGGCGGCCTCGGCTGCTGACTTCTCAACCAACCACACCATGAGTGCCTTCTGGGCGTGCAGACGGTTTTCCGCCTCATCCCAGACCACGGACTGCGGACCGTCAATGACGGAAGCGGAAATCTCATAACCGCGGTAGGCCGGCAGGCAGTGCAGCACAATAGCGTCGGGGGCGGCCTGAGCCAGAGCGGCGTCGTCGAGCGCGTACTCGGTAAAGAGCTCCATGCGCGCAGCCTTTTCCTCTTCCTGGCCCATCGAGACCCAGGTGTCGGTGACCAAGATATCGGCGCCAGCAACAGCCTCGGCCACATCGGTGGTGATCAGCACCGAACCGCCAGTCTGCGCGGCACGTTCCTGTGCGGCAAGTACGACGGCGTCAGCGGGCAAATACCCGGCAGGTCCGGTGATGCGTACGTGCATGCCAGCCGTGACGCCGGCCAACAGGTAGGAGTTGGCCATGTTGTTAGCGCTGTCCCCCATGTAGGTCATGGTCAGTCCGGCCAGCTCACCCTTGTGCTCCTTAATCGTGAGCAGATCGGCGAGCAGCTGGCACGGGTGATAGTCATCCGTGAGCGCGTTGATGACCGGCACCGAGGAGTTGGCGGCCATTTCTTCCAGGCCGGACTGGGTGTAGGTGCGCCACACGATGGTGGAGACCATGCGCTCGAGCACCTTGGCGGTGTCGGCCACGGATTCCTTGTGCCCGATCTGGGCCTCGCCCGGGTTGATGATCAAGGGGTTGCCACCAAGGGCGGCAATGCCAGCGGCAAAGGAAACGCGGGTGCGCGTGGAGGTCTTGTCGAAGATGACGGCCACGGTCTGCTGACCGGCTCCGTCACCGGCGAAGGTGCTCTTGGAGTACGGCGCCTTCTTCAGCTCGAGGGCAAGGTCCAATACCTCGGCTTGTTCGGCCGGGCTCAGATCGGTATCTACGAGAAAATGGCGGGTCATTAAGAATTTCCTTCCGAGGAATGTGCGGCAAGCGCCGTGGCGAGCAGCTCTGGGAAGGCTGCAATAAAAGATTGAGCTTGTTCTGCCGTGAGGTTCAACGGCGGCGCAAGGCGAATGGTGGTGGGACGGGGCGCATTGATAATGAAGCCCGCCTCCAAGGCGGCCGCCAGGACACCGGCGGCCACGGGCTCGGCCAACTCCACACCGATCAGGAGGCCAAAAGCGCGAACCTCCGTGACGCCGTCGAGCTTTCCGAGTCCCTGAGCAAAAATGTCGCTGACGGTGCGCACATTGGCCAGCACATTGGCCGACTCCAGAACATGCAAGGTGGCCAGTGCCGCGGCAGTGGCTACGGGATTGCCGCCAAAGGTGGTGCCGTGCTGGCCAGCGCTGAGCTTGGTTGAGGGGCCCTCGCCGAAGGTGATGATGGCGCCGATCGGGAATCCGCCACCTAGGCCCTTGGCCAGGGTCATGGCGTCGGGAATGATTCCTGCGGCGATGCCTGCAAACCAGTCGCCGGTGCGGCCAATGCCTGTCTGCACCTCGTCGAGGATCAACAGGGCGCCGTGTTCGCGGGTCAGCTCGCGGGCTGCCTTGAGGTACTCCGCCGAGAGCGGTCGCACACCGGCCTCGCCCTGGATGGGCTCGATCACGAGCGCGGCGACGGAGTCATCCAGGGCCTCGCGCAGGGCCTCAATGTCGTTGAAGGGGAGGTGGCGGACGCCGGCGGGCATGGGCTCGAACGGTTCCCGGTAGGCCTGCTTGGCCGTCATGGCCAGGGCGCCCATGGTACGGCCATGGAAGGCACCTTCCAGGGCCAAAATCGTGGGCCGTTCCTTGCCGCCGTGGACGCGGGCGAGCTTGAACGCTGCCTCGTTGGCCTCCGTGCCGGAGTTGGCGAAGAAGACCTTGGAACCTGCCGGAGCCTGGCTCAGCTCGAGGAGCTTTTCGGCCAGGGCGATCTGGGTGGGGCTCGTGAAGAAGTTCGATACGTGGCCCAGCGTAGAGAGCTGGCTGGCGATCACCGAGGTGACGAAGGGGTGTGCGTGGCCGAGTGCATTAACGGCGATACCACCTAAGAGGTCAAGGTATTCCTTGCCGTCGGCATCCCAGACGAGGGCTCCGGCACCGCGCACCAAGACACGCTGCGGGTTGCCAAAAACGCCCATGAGGGAATTGCTGTATCGGGCCAGCCACTGTTCGCTGGTGCCGGTTCCGGTGACGGCAGTGGCGTTGGCATTACCCAACTCTAATGGCTGTGCGCCGTGTGATACTTCAGTCATTATTTCTCATCCTCATCCGGGAAAATTTGCGTTCCAATACCTTCAAATGTCATCAATTCCAGCAGCACCGAGTGGGCCATGCGGCCGTCAACAACCGCGGCGCGGGGTACTCCGCCGTCGACCGCTGCAAGGCAGGCCGCCATCTTGGGGATCATGCCCGATTCCAACTCCGGCAACATGGCCCGGAGCGCGCTCGAGCCAATCTCGCTAATCAACGAGGACTTGTCGGGCCAGTTGGAGTAGAGGCCCTCGACGTCGGTCAACACCACGAGGCGTGAGGCATCCAAGGCGATGGCCAGGGCGGCCGCCGCGGTGTCGGCGTTCACGTTCAACACGGTGGAGGCATCCCCTACCTCGGGGGCGACGGTGGAAATCACGGGGATCCGGCCGGCCTCCAGGAGATCCAGGATGGCACCGGGGTTCACGCCCACGACCTCACCCACCAGGCCCAGGTCAATCTGTTCGCCGTCGACGACGGTTCCGGTGCGCTGTGCCTGGAGCAGGGCGCCGTCTTCACCCGAAAGCCCGACGGCGTACGAGCCGTGAGCGTTAATCAAACCCACCAGCTCGCGGCCCACCTGGCCGGTCAGAACCATGCGGACCACGTCCATGGCCTCGGGGGTGGTAACCCGCAATCCGCCCTTGAACTCGCTCTTGATGTCCAGTCGCTTGAGCATGGCGTTAATCTGCGGGCCACCGCCGTGAACCACCACCGGCTTGATTCCCACATGGTGCATAAAGACGATGTCCTCGGCAAAGGCCCGGCGCAGCTCATCGTTGATCATGGCGTTTCCGCCGTACTTGACCACCACGACAGTTCCTTCAAACTGTCGAATCCACGGCAGCGCCTCAATAAGGGTCGCGGCCTTGTCCTGAGCATTTTTCACCGAGGTCATCATACTTTTCCTTAAATCCTGTGGGTTAGATCCCGCGTCTGTTCGAAGCAGGCTACGAGGAGTAAGCGCTGTTTTCTTCGACGTAGGCGTGCGTGAGGTCGTTAGTCCAGATCGTGGCCTCGGCCAGGCCGGCGTTGAGGTCGATCTCGACGGTGACCTCACGGGGTGTGAGATCTACTAGATCGCGGGAATCACCGATGCAGCCATTACGGCAAATCTGGACGCCGTTGATGCTGACGTTGATCTTGTCCGGATCGAAGACGGCGTCGGTCGTTCCCACGGCGGAGAGGACCCGGCCCCAGTTGGGGTCGTTGCCGAAGATGGCGGCCTTGAAGAGGTTGGAGCGGGCCACCTCACGGGAGACAATCTCGGCGTCACGCTCGCTGTCGGCGTTCTTGGTGGTGATCGCAATATCGTGGCTGGCACCCTCGGCATCGCCAATGAGTGCGCGGGCCAGCGTAGCGCAGACCTGTGTGAGGCCCTTGGTGAACTCGTCCATATTCGGCACGGCGTTGGAGGCA
Organism: Arthrobacter psychrolactophilus; assembly: GCF_003219795.1. Lineage (GTDB taxonomy): Bacteria > Actinomycetota > Actinomycetes > Actinomycetales > Micrococcaceae > Specibacter > Specibacter psychrolactophilus. The sequence continues at coordinate 15,624 of NZ_QJVC01000023.1, forward strand.
CCGGAGGCCAGCAGCAACACGGTGTCGTTGGTCGACATGCAACCATCGGAATCGGCGCGGTTAAAGGTCACGCGCACGGCATCATGCAGGGCCGCGTCAAGCGCGTCCGGGTCAATTCCGGCGTCGGTGGTGATGACGACGAGCATGGTCGCCAGACCCGGGGCCAGCATGCCGGCACCCTTAGCCATGCCACCGATGGAATAGCTGAGTCCCTCGGCGTCGTTCGGTGAGGTCCACAGCGCTTCCTTGGAGACCGTGTCGGTGGTCATGATCGCGGTGGCGGCGGCAGCTCCGCCGTCGGCCGTCAGTGCCGCGGCGGCAGCCTCAACACCGGGCAGGATCTTGTCCATGGGCAGCTGTTCGCCGATGAGCCCCGTGGAGCATACGGCGATGTCGGTGGCCGAAAGGCCCAGAACTTCGGCGACCTTTTCGGCCGTGGCGTGCGTGTTTTGGAAGCCCTCGGGACCCGTGCAGGCGTTCGCGCCGCCCGAGTTCAGCACGACGGCGTCTACCCGGCCATCGCTGAGCACCTGGCGCGACCAGTGAATGGGGGCTGCGGCGACACGGTTGCTGGTGAAGACGGCTGCGGCGTGGAAATCGGGCCCGTCGTTGACCACGAGGGCCATGTCCGGGTTTCCTGATTTTTTGAGTCCGGCAGTTACGCCGGCGGCCCGGAAGCCAAGTGCGGTGGTGACGCTCATGGTGCTACTCCTTGGAAGGTTAGGCCTGTGGTTTCGGGCAGGCCAAGGGCAATATTCATAGACTGTACCGCTCCACCGGCCGTCCCCTTGGTGAGGTTGTCGATGGCGCAGCAAACAATAACGCGGTTGACGTGGGCGTCATAGGCCAGTTGCACTGCTACATAGTTGGAGCCCTGCACCGATTTCGTGGTGGGCCACTGCCCCTCGGGCAGGAAGTTCACGAAAGGTTCATCCGCGTAGGCCGCTTCCCAGATGGCACGCAATGCCGCCGCTGGATCTGCCAGGGCGGCGATCTCGGCGGAAACCTTGGCTGTGGCCGTCGCGAGGATGCCTCGGCTCATGGGCGCCAGGGTGGGCGTGAAGGAGACCCTCACGTCCAGACCCGAGGCGTTGGACAGGCCCTGTTCAATCTCGGGCGTGTGCCGATGTCCGCCACCTACGCCATAGGGGCTCATGGAACCCATGACCTCGGAGCCAATCAGGTTGACCTTGGCCGACTTGCCGGCGCCGGAGGTACCCGAGGCGGCCACGATGACGACGTCGTCCGGCAGCAGCGCGCCCGCCGCGAAGCCCGGCATGAGTGCCAGTAGGGAGCTTGTGGGGTAGCAGCCCGGGACAGCTACGCGCTTGGAGCCCCGAAGTTTTTCGCGGTTTCCGGGAAGTTCCGGCAGGCCGTAGGGCCACGTTCCGGCATGGGCGGAGCCGTAGAACTTTTCCCACGCGGCGGGATCTTCCAAGCGGTGGTCCGCTCCGGCGTCGATCACGAGGGTGCTCTCCGGCAGTTGAGCGGCGATGGCGGCAGATGCGCCATGCGGCAGAGCCAGGAAGACGACGTCGTGCCCGGAAAGGTTTTCCACGGTGGTCTCGACGAGCACGCGGTCTGCCAAGGCATGCAGATTCGGGGCAAGGCTGCCAAGTGTGACGCCAGCGTTGCTGTGTGCGGTGATGGCACCAATGCTCACGTTGGGGTGGTTGGCCAGGAGGCGCAACACCTCCCCCCCGGCGTAACCGCTGGCTCCAGAGACTGCTACTGAAATTGTCATAAGTCGACTATACAGCAGAATTATTCATAGTCGCCGATATTTATCCATATTGTTTCTCTGCAACTGTGACCACCGTCCTATGATGAACATCAGAGGGCTGGCCCTGCCCTCGTGAGAAACACCGATTTGGAGTCAACCATGAATGAGTTCACCAACGCCATTGTCGCCACCGCCCCGGGCGGACCCGAGGTCCTGCAGCTGGCACAAGTCCCGATGCCCGTGCCCGGTGCCGGTGAATTGCTGGTCAAGATTGTCGCCGTGGGTGTGAACTTCATCGAGAGCTACCAGCGCTCGGGGGTTTACGCCGTTCCCTTCCCCTTCACTCCGGGCACGGAGGCCTCCGGTCAGGTGGTTGGTCTCGGAGAGGGAGTTTCCACTTTTGCTGTTGGCGATCGCGTCGCCACGGCCGAGGGCACCGCATGCTATGCCGAGTACGCCATCATTCCCGCCGAGAAGGCGATCCACGTTCCGGCCGGCGTGCCGATGGATGTTGCCGCTGCCCTCCCCCTGCAGGGCATGACGGCCCATTACCTCATGAATTCCACCTATCACGTAGAGCCCGGCCAGACCGTGCTGCTGCACGCTGGCGCCGGCGGAGTTGGCTTGCTCCTGACCCAGATGTTGAAGGAACGCGGCGCCCGCGTCATCACAACGGTGTCCACGGAGGAAAAGGAGGAGCTTTCACGCATCGCCGGGGCCGACGAGGTGCTGCGCTATGAAGGTTTTGCCGACACCGTGCGCGAGCTCACCGACGGTGTGGGCGTGGACGTGGTGTTCGACGGCGTAGGCAAAGACACCTTCGACGGCTCGCTGTCGTCGCTGCGCACCCGGGGCATGATGGTGCTTTTCGGCGGTTCCTCCGGTCAGGTTCCCCCGCTTGATCTCCAGCGCTTGAACAGCGGCGGCTCCCTGTTCGTCACCCGCCCCACACTAGGAAACTACCTTTTGAATGCTCAGGAACGCAGCTGGCGAGCCACCGAGGTCTTCTCGGCTGCGGCGGCGGGCACGTTGCGGGCCCGCATTGGAGCCCGATTCCCCTTGGTCGATGCCGGAGCGGCACACACCGCGCTGCAGGGCCGCGTCACAACGGGCAAGGTCATTTTGGAGCCGTAACAAACGTTTGGGCGGGCACGGAATGAATTCCGTGCCCGCCCAAAATTGTTTGTCGCTGCTGAAGTTAGTGGCCAGCCCTCCTTCTGCGGGCCACTCGGAATGCCGCCAGCCCCGCAAAGAGCATCAGCAGGGCGACCCCACTCAGCACCGCGATGTGGGCACCTGTAGTGGGGAGATCGCCTATAGCCGACGGCGTGTCCGTCGCCACGGCGGTTGCCGGGATACTCGGGTTTGTCGTTGCACTAGGCTCTTCGCTTCCACCCGGGACCGTGGGGCCCGCTCCGGGATCCGTGCTTGGCGCGGTGCTTGGCTCGGGATTCGCGGGTTCGGTCGGCTCCACGGTGGTCGCGTTCACGAGCACCGCGACGGTGCGTGCGGGGACGCTCACGGTTCCGCTCTTGGCATCCCAGCCCGTCTGCTTGACGATGGGGTCGAGCCCGTTCAACTGCACCGGTGAGAGCGCGTAGTTGCGTCCGGCGAGAGTACCGACCGTCTGGCTGGCGGATTCGGTGCCGGCATTGAAGACGACCAGGGCGCCGTCAAGGGCGGGGTCCGCGTCCTCGCCCACCAAATCGTCGATACTCATGACGATGACTCCGGGTGTCGCATCTGCGCCACTGCCCGGGAATGAAACCTTATCCGCGATGAGCTCGGCGGAGCCCAGACGCAGCAGGTCAATCGAGGAACGCAGCCGCAACAGATCGAGCGCGCCAGCTTCCGCGGCCGAGATGGCGGCAGGCTGAGGCTTGTTGGCCGCATTCTCCAGCAGTGGCTGCATGGCCGCCCAGTGATCCTCGTTGTCCACCTTCGGTGGTAGCCCCGAGCCAAACGTTGACTCCTGGCCCGTCCAGTCGATGCGGTTGAACCAATCACCGGAGTTGTAACTGTTGCGGTCCAAGGACTTCGAACGCAACAGCTCCGTTCCCGCGTGCCAGAACGACGGCGTCTGGGCCAGCGTTGCGGTCGCGAGCGACAGCGTGTTCATGCGAACACGGTCGGCCATCGTGGTGTCGGCGGGTAGCTTGAGCACCCCGGTGTCGAAGAGCGTCTCGTTGTCGTGGGCGTCGACATAGCTGATGATTTCATCCGGTTGGCTTGCGTAGCCTGCCGGTGAACCCCGGTAGTCCAGTTCGGATCCCTTCGCCACGGTGCCCTTGGAGGTGGTCAGGCTGTAGTCGCTGAGGTTCCCGGCCAGGCCGAGCTTGACCAGGTCAGTCTGATGCTGGAGCTCGGCTAGCGCCTCTTCCGGTGTTCCATTGATCTCCAATCCGTTGGGATCGGTGGCAAGACCGGTTCCAAATCCCTGCTGGAACTTGGTATCTCCTGCCACCGGGCTGCCGCCGTGGACGGCGTCGCGCAGCCGGTCGCTGAACGTGCCGATCGAGGTTCCGGCCAGTTGACCCTGGCTGGCCTGCTCGAAGAGGGCGTTATCGGCCACCTCTCCGAAGTTCCAGCCTTCGCCGTAAAGCATGACGGATTTGCCGTCAACGCCATCCTTCTCGAGGGTCAGCTTGTCGAGGGCGGCACGCACTGCCAACATGTTCGCTTTGGAGTGGTGCCCCATGAGGTCGAAGCGAAAACCGTCAACCTTGTATTCGCTGGCCCAGAGGACAACCGAGTCGACCATGAGCTTCTCTGCGGCCTTGTGCTCGGTTGCCACGTTCTCGCAGCAGGTGGAGGTTTCAACTTTTCCATCGGAGTTGAGTCGCTGGTAGTAACCGGGAACCAGCTTGTCCAGCACCGAGGCGTGGGCCTGCCCCGATGCGGCGGTGTGGTTGTACACCTGATCAAGCACCACCTGCAGGCCGGTCGCATGCAGGGCGCCAACCATTTCCCGGAATTCACCGACGCGGGCGCCACCTTCCGGGTCAACGGCATAGGAACCTTCGGGCGCCTGGAAATGGAGTGGGTCATAGCCCCAGTTGTAACCGTCCTGATCGGCAACGGCACCGGCGCATGCCTGTTGCTCCTCCGATCCTGCGCCGAACGAGGCGAGGTCGCAGTCCGGGGTCTTCTGGGCTGAACGGTTCTCCTCAATCGTGGCAAGGTCAAAGGTCGGCAGCATGTGCACCGTATTGATGCCGGCTGCCGCCAATTCCCGGAGCTGATCGGTTCCGGCGCTGTCACGGGTGAAGGCCCGGTAGGTGCCGCGCTCTTCCTCCGGCACGGTGACGTCACCAATCGAGAAGTCACGCACGTGCAGCTCGTAGATGGAACGGTCAACCTGCTTCTCAATGACCGGCGCCGCCGTGGTGGCCCACTCCTCGGGTGCCAGGGCAGCCGATTCGAGGTCGACGGCGATCGAACGGGTCGAGTTCGTTGTCAGGGCGATCGAGTACGGGTCCGTTACCTGGTTTGTTTCGATCTTGCCTGTTGAATGGGCGTAGACGTCGACCTCCCAGAGATAGGGTGCATTCTCCTTGATCGCGTTTGCTGCGACCGTCCACGTTCCGGCGGCAGCATCCCACGTTGCCGCAGTACGTGCCGGAACCCCCGAGCCGTCCACGGGCCACGTCAGAAGCGTGGCCTTCTGAGCCGACGGCGCCCACAAGGTGAAGGTAGGGCTGCCAGCGTTCCACTTGATCCCGAGTGTGCGCTCGGCCAGCGAGTCTGCGTACAAACTGTCGAGGACCCCGGGAAGTTGCACGCCCGTGAAGGCGCTCAGTGCACCCTCGCTTGTCTGCGCGATTTGCAACTGCTCCTTGAGGAGCTCGGCCGTCTTCACCTGGTCCACGACTGGCGGCCGCAGCACGATGTAGCCGGTCTTTAGTGCAGGAGATGTTGCCAGCTGTGCAGCCGAAAATCCTTCGGAATCGTAGCTGAGGTCAACGGCGTCGCCACCGCTGACGGCACCGTCGGCAACCTTCAATCCTGCCGATGCTGAGTGGAATAGTTGCCAGGACGCATCCGTGGCAGGAACCGAGCCGAGCAGCGCGGTCGGCCAGGCCACGGTATTTTCATCAATCCACTTGGCTTGCAGCTTACCGAGCCCGGCGAGCGGCGGATCGGCCACCTCGATCTCGAGGATGTGCGTCGCCAAGGTGTAACGGAAGTTAATCTGTTTACCGGTGCTGGCAGAGAATGCCAGATTCTCGCCGCCGGGAGCGCCGTCAACGCCGTAGTTCTCGTCCCAACCTAAGCCGTGCGTGGTTTTGACGGAGTAGTTGCCCGCAGCGAGCTGGTCGGTCGAGAACTCGTAGACGCCGTCACCGTCGCTGTCGTGCATGGAGGTGGCGAAGCAGGACGGCTTCCAATCTTCACTGCAGCCGAGTTGCGCCTGAAAATCGCCGGCAAGGGTGATGATCGGTGCCTGCGAGGTGTTCTGGGCGATCTTCGTGACCGGGTTCCAATAGAAGGTGACCGGGCCGCCGTCGTGCGTGTATGTCAGGTTCTTCGCGTCGCCACTGGAGTCACCCCCGGAACCGTAGGCGAGATCCCAGCTGCCGTTCATGGCGACCTTGTACTCGTAAGAGCCTGCCGGCAACTCGAAGGTGCCGGCGTAGATGCCGTCCTCGTTCTTGGTGAGCTTTGCCGCTTCGCAGGCCGGCTGCCAGTCGGCGGCGCAGCCCATAGCGACGTTGTGGTTGCCGGGGACCGTGACCATGCTGATCTCGGCCTCGGGGGCTTCGGTCTCCTCAGTGGTCACGGCGAATCCTGCAGAGCCGTAACTGGAGGCGGCGCTGTGGTTGCCTGCGGCATCCGTGGTCACCGCACGGTATTCAACCAGCGTGCCGGCCGGCAGTGTTTCGCTGTCGTGGAACACGCGCGGCGTTGTGCTCTCAGCGGTACCGAGTGGCAGCCATTCCTCGCCGCCCACAACGCGGTAGGCAAAGCTGGTCTCGGCCCAGGCGTTCTGGTCGATGTTTGCGCTGATGGCGGTGCTTCCCGTGAGTGCTGCACCCGCGGCAGGGAGGGTCAGCGCGAGGTCAGTGACGGTGGCTGGCGCCGTGATGCCCTTGTCCGCGCGGTACACAACCGCGCTCATGGCGGGCACGGTGATGGTGGTGACGGCTGCCGCGTCGCTCTGCACTGCCGCGTCGGCACCGTAGAGGGGTTCGAATCCGCCGTCCTGGGTCAGTGTGGTCACCGCAACTGATTTTTCCTCTGCGGCATTATTTAGTGCCACGAGGTATTCCACTTTTTCGTCTCGGTCAACGCGGGAGAAGGCGTAGATGCCTGCCCCGTCTTCTGCATATCGCTGGATCTGGGCACCCTGTGCCAGTGCTGGGTGGTCGGCCCGGAGCTTGGCGAGTGCGGCGATGTGTTGGTAAAGCGGCGCTTCGGTGTCGAAGCGGTCGGCGGTGCCATTTGATTCGCCTGTGACGAGCTTCTGGTCTGCATATTCAGCCACCTGAGTGCCGAAGAGACTTTGGCGCGAATTCTTGTCTTTCCCGTCGCCCTCGCCCGCGAAGCCCTGTTCGTCGCCGTAGTAGATCACCGGCTGGCCGCGTGTGAGGTACAGCAGCTCGTGGGCGAGTTCGTCGCGCTCCAAGGGGTTGGCGGTGTTGTTCGCGAAGTAGCCAACACGACCCATGTCGTGGTTGCCAAGGAAGGTCGGCAGCGCGGTCGGAGAGCTCTTTGTCGTCGTGAAATAGTCATCCCCGGCAAAGAGTGTTTGCAGTCCTCGTGCGGAGTTGCCGGTGGCATAGCCCACCGCGCCGTCTTGGAAAGAAAAGTCGAGCACCGAGTTCATATCGGTCTTACGTACATACGGGGACAGGATCTTCGGGTCGGCGCTGTAAACCTCACCGAACATGAAGAAGTCCTCCTTGCCCTTGGCGTGCGCATAGTCGAGCACACCGCTGGTCCACTTCTCCCAGAATTCAAGGTTGACATGCTTGACGGTGTCGATCCGGAATCCGTCGATGCCGAAATCAACCCAGTCCTGAAAAACGTCAACGAAGCCGTCGACCACCTTCGGGTGTTCGGTCATGAGATCGTCGAGACCGTTGAAGTCGCCATACGTTTCCGACTCACCGGACCAGATGGAATCACCACGGTTATGGTAGAGCGTCGTGTCATTCAGCCACGCCGGAACCTTGAGGTTCGCGTCTGCTTCTTGGACTTTCGGTGTGTAAGGGAAGCTGGTGGCCGGGTCGAGATCCGGGAAGGTGTCGGTGCCGGCAAAGTCTGCGGGGTCGAAGGGCGCCCCGGCCGAATCTTTGTACGGCGCATCCTTCTTTTCCAGGTAAGAGTACTGGTTTTGCTCGTTGGCGATGACATCGGCCGTGTGGTTGGTGATGATGTCGAAGTACACCTTGATGCCCTTGGCGTGCGCCTCGTCGATGAGGGAGGATAGTTCCTCGTTCGTGCCAAGGTGCGGGTCAATTTGGGTAAAGTCTGTCACCCAGTAGCCGTGGTAACCGGCCGAGGCATCCGCCCCTTCGCCCTGCACGGGGCGGTTCTTAAAGCTCGGTGTCAGCCAGATGGCGGTGGTGCCCAGGCCTTCGATGTAATCGAGCCGGTTGCGCAGTCCGGCGATGTCGCCGCCATTGTAAAAGCCCTTTTCGCTTGGATCGTAGCCACTTTCCAGACGGCCTCCGGCGATGCCCGCCTCGTCGTTTGCGGTGTCGCCGTTGTCGAAGCGGTCGGTCATGACAAAGTAAAAGTTCTCTCCGGCACCAGCTTGCCGGACGGGAGCGGTGACTAGTGCATCGTCCGCGGCGCTGTAGTCGCCGCGCAGCTCGAGCGGCTGCACACCGATGCGCTTCGTGGTGTCATCAAAGGTGACCCGGAGCCGGCTCTCCCCCGCCACTGCCAGCGGAATGTTCTCACCGTCGTGACCGTAGGCCTCATCCCATGACCCGTTCACGGCGATCTTGTAGTTGAAGGATCCAGCGGGAAGTGTGACGTCCGCCGAGTAGACGCCGGCTGTGCCGGTCTCGACAAGTCTTGTCTCCGGGCATTCAGGCGCCCAGTCAGCCGCGCAACCGAGTTCGTCTTGCAGGTCACCCACCAAGGTGAATACGCGGCCGTCCGCCGCGTCGGCTCTCGTGGCTGTGGCGATGGCGAATGCGGGTGTCAGCAGGGCTGATGCTGCTAGTGCGCCCGAGAGCGCTAAGGCAAGCGCTCGTCGGGCGTGCAGATACTCTGTCATCTTTGACTCCAAGGGTGATATGGCACACATGGTGCACGGCAATGACTGTGACGCTAGCAGCGCACGAAGCGTTAATGCAAGCGTTTCCAGAAGTTGATGCCTAATTACCGAAGATACTATCCAGAAGTATCAATTAAGTGTTGGAAGCGTTTACAAAGTGGGCTCTCTGGTGGTCCAGAAGGGACCGCGAGGGGCGGTAGCACCGTCGGCAATTCGCCGAGGTGACCCGCGAACGACGCCTCAGGTCACATTGGGATCCGTTCAACTTCCGTTCACCTTAATAGTTCACGGTGAGGCTGTGAACCCTGCCTCAATGAATGTCCCCACGGCTCAAGCCACCGCTTCCCCCGACCAGGTACCGACAGCCGAATTTGTCGCTCAGATGCCAGGCAGCGAACTGGCACCTGAACCCAGAACATTGTGGGACATCTTGCAAGCCTCGGCAGAGTTGAATCCCGATGCCACCGCATTGGACGACGGCGTCAAAGCCCTTAGTTATGACGAACTCCTGAAGGCCGTACGCGTCAAGGCCGGAATCCTTACTCGGGCCGGACTCGGCGCCGGAGACAAAATAGGTGTGCGGATCCCCTCCGGAACGGCGGAGCTCTACCTTTCCATTTTGGCCATCATCTCTATCGGCGGGGCCTACGTCCCCGTCGACGCCGACGACCCCGAGGAACGCGCCACCCTAGTTTTCGGTGAAGCACAGGTCGCCGCGGTGTTGGGCGACCCGCTGGCAGGCAAGGAACTACAGCTGTTCGGCGAACGGCCCGCTCCGTTCCCACATCCTCGTGAACCACTGCCAACGGATGACGCCTGGATCATCTTCACCTCCGGTTCCACCGGCACCCCGAAGGGCGTGGCCGTCAGCAACCGCTCCGCCGCGGCCTTCGTCGACGCCGAGGCCAGCATCTTCTTGCAGTCCGAGCTCATTGGCTCCGATGACCGGGTGCTGGCCGGGCTTTCCGTGGCCTTCGATGCCTCCTGTGAAGAGATGTGGCTGGCCTGGCGTTATGGAGCCGCACTAGTTCCCGCGCCGCGGTCATTGGTTCGCTCCGGAATGGACCTTGGCCCCTGGCTGATTTCTCATGGCATTACCGTGGTTTCCACCGTGCCAACACTGGCCGCACTGTGGCCCGCGGAAGCGCTGGAATCTGTCCGACTGCTCATTTTTGGTGGCGAGGCCTGCCCTCCCGAACTTGCTACGCGTCTGGCAGTTAAGGGCCGCGAGGTCTGGAACACCTATGGCCCCACCGAGGCAACTGTTGTTGCCTGTGCCGCTCCCCTGGGCGGGGACGGCCCTGTCCGCATCGGCTTGCCGCTCAATGGCTGGGACCTAGCCGTGGTGGATGCCACCGGCGAACCCGTCACCGAGGGTGAGGTGGGCGAGCTGATCATTGCCGGCGTCGGCCTGGCCCGTTATTTAGACCCGGCCAAGGACGCCGAGAAATATGCCCCTATGCCGGCCTTTGGTTGGGAACGCGCCTACCGCAGCGGGGATCTGGTCCGGCTGGAAAGCGCTGGTCTGATCTTCATGGGTCGCGCCGACGATCAGGTTAAGCTTGGCGGGCGACGCATCGAGCTGGGCGAAATTGATGCCGCACTCCAGGCCCTGCCGGAGATTTCCGGCGCCGCGGCCGCCGTTCAGGACACGGCCGGTGGCAGCCAGCTGCTGGTGGGCTATCTCGTTCCGGCACCCGGAACCTCTCCGGACCCGGCCGCGTTACGCGCGCTGCTGGCCGAGTCCCTCCCGGCAGCCCTGATTCCGCTGCTCACCTTCACCGATTCCCTGCCCACGAAGATCAGCGGAAAAGTGGACCGTAAGGCTCTCCCCTGGCCTCTGGAACAAGCATCGGACGACGGCGCATCCCTCTCCGGTTCCCTCGGTCCGGAGGCGCAATGGGTGCTGGATCAGTGGCAGGCCGTGCTGGGCGGCGCCCCGGCCTCACTCGACACCGACTTCTTTGCCAGCGGTGGCGGCAGTCTCGCGGCCGCCCAGCTGGTCTCGGCGCTGCGACAGCGCTACCCGCGCATTACGGTTGCCGACATTTATTCGCACCCGCGGATCGGTGCCCTCCTGGAATTGGCCTTGGGTTCCGTGCCCAGCGGTGGCCCCATTGTCGTGGTCGACCGCACGGTGGGCCGCACCCAGCGAAAGTCCCAGGTGTTCCAAACCCTCATGGGGGTTCCGCTCCATATCCTGGTGGGCATGCGGTGGCTCACCTACCTGATGGCCCTGAATAACGTTGCCGCCTGGCAGGGCCTGCTGCCGGGTGCCCCCACGATTTCCTGGTGGTGGGTGGGTCTCTCGTGGGCGATCTTTGTGTCCCCATGGGGCCGCATGGCCATCTCCGTTGTCTCTGCCCGGATCCTGCTCCGCGGGGTTCGCCCCGGCAGTTACCCGCGCTCCGGCAAGGTCCACCTGAGGCTGTGGTTGGCGGAGCAAATTTCCGACTTGGCAGGCGCAGTGTCCCTCGCCAGTGCACCGTGGGTGCCGTATTACGCCCGAGCCCTGGGTGTGAAGATGGGCAAGAACGTTGACCTGCATTCGGTGCCGCCCGTGACGGGCCTGTTGCGCCTAGCGGAGGGCGCCTCGGTGGAACCCGAGGTTGATCTGTCCGGCTGGTGGATCGACGGCGATTGGGTTCACATTGGTGAAATTTCCGTTGGCGCCGGAGCCATCGTGGGCGCCCGTAGCACCCTCATGCCCGGAGCTCGCATTGGGGCCGGCGCGCATGTTGCTCCGGGATCGGCCGTGCGCGGCAAGGTCAAGCCCGGCGTGACGGTCTCCGGATCCCCCGCCGAACGAACCGGCAAGGCCAAGCATTCCTGGCCCGATGAGCCGGCCGCCACAACCTGGCGCCATCAGCTACCCTTTGCCAGCGCCTCGGCACTCTTGGCCCTCCTACCGTTCCTTGCGGCGTTGGCGGCTGTCGCCGTCGTTCTTGGTGCGGTTCAAGGCCAAGAATCGCTGTCCGCAGCCATTCCCACCTTGTTATGGTCGGTTCCGATCGCGGCCCTGGCCTGGTTCCTGACCTTGCTGGTGCTGACTCTGCTCTCCGTTCGCCTCCTGGGCATCGGCCTGCGCGAGGGGCATTACCCCATCCACAGTCGCATTGGGTGGCAGGTCTGGGCCACGGAGCGAATCTTGGACATGGCGCGAGATCTCCTGTTCCCCATTTACTCCAGCTTGTTCACCCCCGTCTGGTTACGCCTGCTCGGTGCCAAGGTGGGCAAGAACGTTGAGGCCTCCACGGTGCTGCTGCTGCCGAAAATGACGACCATCGGTGCAGGCGCGTTCCTCGCCGATGACACCATGATCGCCTCGTATGAACTCGGTGGCGGCTATATTCATATCGCACCGGCCAAGGTCGGCAAGCGTTCCTTCCTGGGTAACTCTGGCATGGCCGCAGCCGGGCGCACCCTGCCCCGCAACTCGCTCGTGGCCGTACTGTCGGCCGCCCCGGCCAAGGCAAAGGCTGGCACGTCCTGGCTCGGTAGCCCGCCGGTTCGCCTGCGCCGCACGAATCTCAACACCGACGAATCCCTGACCTTCGCTCCGCCCATGCGACTCAAGATAGCCCGTGCCCTGTGGGAAAGTTGCCGCCTCGTGCCAACGATCCTGACCGTGGCCGTGGCCGCCGCGGTTTTGACGGTCTTCGACGCCGTTGCCCAGACGGGAAGCTACTGGCTGGCAGCACTGTTGAGCGGCGTCGTCATGATGGCGGCCGGCGCCTTTGCCGCCGGCAGCTCGGTGGCCGCCAAGTGGCTGCTCGTGGGCCGAATCAAGCGCAGCGAGCACCCCTTGTGGAGCTCATTTATCTGGCGCAATGAGGTCGTGGATACCTTCATTGAAATGGTCACGGCGCCCTGGTTTGCACGGGCAGCCGTGGGTACGCCCGCTATTGTGTGGTGGCTGCGCGCGCTTGGCGCCAAGATCGGGCATGGCGCCTGGTGCGAAAGTTACTGGCTGCCCGAGGCGGATCTGGTCACGCTGGGCGAAAGCTCTACCGTGAACCGTGGTTGCGTCATCCAGACCCACCTCTTCCATGACCGGGTCATGGCCATCGATACGGTTACGCTGGAGGATGGGGCCACCATGGGCCCGCACGGAGTGATCCTGCCAGCGGCCAGGATCGCCACGAGCGGTACCGTGGGACCCGCATCCCTCGTCATGCGCGGAGAATCCGTACCGGCCAGTAGCTACTGGATGGGTAACCCCATCAGCCCCTGGAAGGGCCCGGAATTCGCCGACCGCGCCTGACCTCCTAACTGATTCGGATACCTGACCTCGCATGAAATTCCCGTCTCTCCCCCGGCATCGGGCTCCATCTGATGCCCCGGCCCCTTACATTCCCTCGCACGGCAGCAGCAGTTTTGCGGTCGCACACTATGACCTCGAGCTGGCGATACGGCTCGCGGGAAATCAGCTCACCGGCCGGGCAATCCTCACGGCGCGTGCCCTGGAGTCGCTGGACTCTGTCGAGCTCGACCTCATCGGGCTCGGCATGGATAAGGCCTCCGTCAATGGGAAACGCATACTCAAACATGCTCACCGGGACGGGAAATTGCAGCTGCAACTGCCCTCCCCCGTAGCTGCAGGGGAAATGTTCACGCTGGACATTCGCTATAGCGGTTTCCCGGCTCCCGATGATGGCCAATGGGGCGAGGTGGGTTGGGAGGAACTGGACGACGGCGTGCTGGTCGCCGGCCAGCCCACGGGGGCTCCAACATGGTTCCCCTGCAACGATCGGCCAGATAACAAGGCCTCCTATCGTTTTTCCGTGACAACCGATGCCGACTACACGGTCGTCTGCAACGGGAGCCTGCTCTCGCATAGCAAGAAATCCAGCCGCGAAACCTGGGTCTATGAACAAGTGGCCCCCATGGCGACCTATCTGGCCACGGTGCAGATTGGTCGCTACAAGTTGCTCACCTTACCTGCCCCGACAGGCGGAAATCAGCTACCCATCACGGTGGCCGCACCGAAGAAGCTCCTCGCACGGACGGCCACCTCCCTGGCTCGGCAGCGGGAAATGGTTGAGGTTTTTACCGAGTCCTTTGGCCCCTACCCCTTCCCCGGTTACACGGTCGTGGTGACCGAGGACAAGCTGGAGATCCCGCTCGAGGCGCAGTCACTCTCCATCATTGGCTCCAATCACCTCGATACCAGCTGGGAGTCTCAGCGCCTCATCGCCCATGAGCTCTCGCACCAGTGGTTCGGCAATTCCCTGACCCTGGCGGCGTGGAACGATATCTGGCTGCACGAGGGCTTTGCCTGCTATGCCGAGTGGCTGTGGTCCGAAGAGAGCGGGTCCATGACCATCGCCGAACGAGCCTCGGCCGCCCACGCGAAACTCGTGGCTGATCCGGTCGAGTTAGCTGTCGGCGATCCGGGCCCGGAGATGATGTTCGACGACGCCGTGTACAAGCGCGGGGCGCTGGCCCTGACGGCCCTGCGCGCGGCCAGCGGAGACGAGAAGTTCTTCACCCTGCTGCGGCAGTGGGTCCTAGACAACCGCCACGGCTCGGTGTCAACGCCGCGCTTTATCGCCCTGGCCGATCGGCTCTGTGCGGATATCCCTGGATTCTCGGCCACCGCCATCCTGACGCCGTGGCTGTTCCGGAAGCAGCTTCCTCCCCTACCCCAGTTCTAGAGGCGGCTCAACGACCGTGGAAAATATGCTCGCCGGCAACGGCTCACCTACGTCACAACCGTTGCCTCTAGTCCTGTCGGGATTCGGGCCCGTGGCCCAGGAATTCCTGGCCCGCATCCGTGCCACACATTCCCAGGACTTTTTTGTTGCGGGGATCCGTGGGCACCAAGACCAGATCCTGCTGGACCCGGATTCAGCGGTGCCGGCCCGTCCGCTGTGGACGCCACTGACACCCATCACGGAGTTCCTCTCCGCGACCGGCGCCGTGGCACTCATTCAGGCCACCCCATCATCATCCGGCGCACATCCGCGCGCTGTCGAGGAATCCCTCACGGCCCTGCGCCAGGGCATCCATGTTGTCACGGCAACGAAAAGCCATCTGCTGACACATTGGCAGGAACTGGCCGCCGCGGCGCAGGAGGGCGGCAGCCGCATCAGGATCTCGGGAGCCACCGGCGCCGCATTGCCGGCCGCCGATCTGGCCCGACTGGGCGTCCAGGGACTGGGCTGCGAATCGTTGCGTGCCTGTCCTAACGGCACCTCAACCTTTGTCCTGGACAGAATCTCCGCAGGCTCGAGTCTCGTCGAAGCGATCGCCGAGGCGCAGCGGCTTGGTATTGCCGAGTCGGATCCGAGCGCGGACCTGAGCGGATCCGACACCGCAACTAAGGCCCGGCTGCTAGCTGGCCTGCTGTGGGGCTGGGATGTGTCCCAGATCCGTGTCGAACAAGAAGGAATCGACGACGACTCGCTCAGACGAATCATCGCCGAACTCGGTGCGGGCCAGCGGCTACGTGCCGTCGCCACGGCATCCCTCAAACAGCCGCTACACGTCTCCGTCCGGATCGAGGCGCTGGAGCCAAGCGATCCACTTTTTCACCTGTCCGGACCCGAGAAAGCCATCACCTTCCAGTGCCCCGAGGCCGGGGACATCACGGTTCAGGGAGGGCGATCAAGCCCGGCCGGCGCTGCCCTGTCCATGGTTAAAGATGTGCTGACTCTGTTGCGTCCGCAGACAACAGGCTTTCACTAAACGCCACAGCCACCGCGAATCCCGCTGGCATGCCCAGATCTGCGGGAGCAAGGTCCCAGAGCATGACAGGCTGGGAGCCCCGCTCCGGTAGTTGGTCCTCGGGAAAAGCCGGAATGAGGGTGGGGTCGGTACGCAGGCCCAGCCCCGAGTGCTTGGCCAGCGCTTCCTTGCGCGCCCATGCTGTGGCCCGCCAGTCATTCTGCGCGCCCGGGGCGATCAGAGCGAGACGCTTCCTTTCGGTGGGACTCAACGCGACGTCGTCGAACCCGGCAAAGCTCACTTGAGAAATCTTCTGCACATCGATACCCAGGGCTTGGCCCGCACCGGGCACCATGGCGGCCACACCCCAGCCGTGGCTGCGCGACAGGCTGATCGTTAGGGATGAGTGAAGGCCATGCAGCTGATAGCCGGGCCGACCATGCGACGGAACCGGGTTGAGCCCACAATCGGGGCAGTGGTAGGCGATTCTCAGCTCCTGCGGCGGAACGCTCAGCAGCTCCGCCGCCATGAGCCGCTGCGTGATTCGGCCGGCGAGAAAGTCACGGCGCGTTACGGCGTCTAGGAGCGTCGCTGCCCTCTCGTGTTCGGCCGACTCCAAGGCGCCAGCCAGCGCCTGGTCTACACCGGCCAGCTCGAAAGCCCGAACCGTCACATGACTACGCGAAAGCGCTTCCAAAACCGTCTCGTTCACCTTCGCTCCACCTTCTGTTCACAATCAGTCCATCCCCTCACGCTATGGTCAATCCATGACTCAACCGCGCCCGGACTTCACCGGGTTTACCGTTATTGATAACGACGACGACGATCCGATTCTCTTGGCCCCGGATGGCACCCAGGTCGACACCTGGCGAGATGGCTACCCCTATGAGGCGCGACTCGAGCGGGACGTCTATGACATTGAAAAGCGGCTGCTGCAAATTGAACTCTTGAAATTGCAGCAATGGATCAAGGCTACCGGGCGACGCGTGGTGATCTTGTTCGAGGGCCGTGATGCGGCCGGCAAGGGCGGCACCATCAAGCGCTTCACGGAACACCTCAATCCCCGAGGTACCCGGGTCGTGGCGCTGGAAAAACCTAGCAAGCGAGAGTCAACCCAGTGGTATTTCCAACGCTATGTGTCACACCTGCCCAGCGCCGGGGAAATGGTGTTGTTCGACCGTTCCTGGTACAACCGGACCGGCGTTGAACGAGTCATGAATTTTTGCACCAAGGAACAATATGACGAATTCATCCGGCAGGCGCCGCTCTTCGAACGCATGCTGGCCAACGACGGCATGACCGTCATCAAGTTTTGGTTCTCCGTCACGCAGGCCGAGCAGCGGACCCGTTTCATCATCCGCCAGGTAGACCCGGTCCGGCAGTGGAAACTCTCACCCATGGATCTGGCGTCCTTGGATAAGTGGGATTCCTACACCTCAGCCAAGGAACGCATGTTTAAGCGCACCGATACGCGGCATGCGCCGTGGACGGTGGTGAAGTCCAATGACAAGAAGCGGGCTCGTCTGGCGGCCATGCGCCATGTATTGAGCCTGTTCGAGTACACGGGCAAGGACCACGAGCTGGTTGGCGTCCCGGACCCCTTGATCGTGGGCCCGGCCTCGGCCGTGGTGGGCGAGGGCGAGGAGTTCTAACTGCTCTTCCCGTAACAAATCGAGGATGCAGTTCTTGGACCGAGTTACCCCGTTACGAGGGTTTTCGGTCCAAGAACTGCATCCTCGAAATGTTTGTGGCGATGAGCGGCGAACTACGGCTGACTGACTCGATCGCGCAGGGCGAGCAGGAGACTCGCAGCCGTATCAGGATCCCCCACCGTGACGGCGAACAGTTTATCTGCCGTGGTCGTGATGATGAGTCCAGGGCCGGCCCCCATGATGACGGCCGAGCGCCCCGGCATGATGCGGTAGCCCCAGCCACCCCATTCCGACGGGCGCAGCTCCGTTACCTCGACGGCGGCAATCTCATGGAGTTTAATGCGTTTGAGCGGGATGCGCCCCAAGGTCGAAACAATGCGCAACCCACGCCAGTCGACCGTGACCTGCACGTGGGCGATGAGACCGACGACGATGACGCAGGCGAGCATTGTGCCCAGACCAATCCAGGAGGTGCCGCTTCCGTCCTGGATCGTCGGGAGGTAGATGACGGCGGTCAATGCGAGGAGCGCCACCGGCAGCCACAGCAGCATTTTTGAGGTGATGGTCCGGGACCAGGCACCGGCCTCCTGTTCGCCCAAGGGGAGCCGGGTTTCATGCTTGCCGGAGGTGAACTTCGGCTTGGGTGCGATGAAGTATGGCACCGCACCGAACAGGAACGAGGCGATGAGTGCGGCCAGCCACCAGCCCAGAGCTGCTTTTTCGGCGCTTCCGGCCTGCAATGTAAGGCCCGCGGAAATTAGCCAGGTGCCCGCTCCCATGCCGGAGATCATGCCCGCAAATCCCACAATCCCACGAAACAATGCCGGGCGCAGGGTGGCAATGTAAGCCGAGGCTAGCGCGATGGCTGCCGGGGTTCCCGTGAGGGCAAACCCGAGGCCCAGCGCGGTTCCGGTGGCCATGAAATCGTCCGGCGCACCGGTGTCCGACCAGTGCGAGGCCAGCTCCGCCGGAAGCTTGTCCTGCCACTGCAGCCATGTCAGCGCTACGGCAATCAACGGCAAAAAGCCGACGATGCCGGCGGAGATGCACCGTGGCGCGCTGGTCCTTTGTTGTACCTCAGTCATGCTTTTGCAACTCCCCCAATCAATCGCACAATATCCTGCTGGGACATTCCCAGCTTGCGCGCTTCGTCCATTAACTGTTCCGCTAATTCGGTGAGCCTGATCAGCCCCGGCCCGGCATCCTGGCGCACAAAGGCGCCGCGTCCCTGTCGCATCTCGATGACACCCTCGTCACGGAGCTGCTTGTAGGCCCGCAAGACCGTGTGCATATTGACCTGAAGCGCCGTGGCCAGGTCACGCGCAGGCGGTAGCCGCTCCCCCGGCGCCAAACTGCCGGCAACCACGCCTGAGCGCACCTGGACCGCGATCTGATCTGCCAGTGAGAGTTCCGAAGCTGCATCAACCCGAAATAACATGTTTGCAATGATACTAGAACAATGTGCTCAGATCAACGGCTTGTGCGCTCCCTATACCGGCGAACAGCGGCACGGTTATTACAACGCACAGAACAATATTGCTGGCGTCCGTTGCGTGTCACATCGACAACGACGTTTCTACAGGGATCTCCCGGCGCTTGACCGGCGGCACAACGCGCCAGCCGATGCATGCCGCGAGTCGTCAGGTGCAACGCTGTTCCAACACTGAATACGGCATGCAAAACGTGGGCAAGGGTCTGGCTTTCGTCCCGATAATGCAGGTGCCAGCCCTCGTCATCATGTTCGGTGAGCCGGGGATAGGCCGACGCGGCCGCCATCTGCGCATTGAGCAGCGCGGCGCGAGCCTGGTGACCCGGGGCGTCAACGACGGCGAGCCAATCATCAACGACTCCGCGCACCCGCGTATGATCATCGGCACCCACGGCAAACTCCATGGTCATACCAAAGTCGCGGGTCCGTTGCAGAATGCCTTCCCGGTTCAGCGGAAAGTCATTGGCGAGCGACTGGGCGAGGAGAACGGCATATTCTCCGTAAGGGTTGAGATGCATAAGACCATTACAGCATAGTGGTGTTCATGACCTCTACAACAGTTTCTCAATCACCAAAAACTACAAGCTCGACGGCGGCACATCAGCATGAGTGGCACCTCGAGTCGGCGCACAACACCTCTCAGGGCAGGGTTATCTACTTGAAGTGTTTGACGGGGTGCGGGGCCCGGCGGATTGACCTTGTTGGCGCCAATCCGACACTCCGCCAGGAGCTCCACACGACCACGGGGCGCGGTAAATAATGCGGAAATACGAAAGGTCCCGGCAGGCTCGACCAGAGATGGTCGAGCCTGCCGGGACCTCGGTGAGGCTCAATCAGCGGTTAGCGCTGGGTGGCGCCGAACCGTTCTGCCGCCAGCTCCACAGCGGACGCGCGAGCTGCCGATGCTTCGTCGGAGGTCAGGGTCCGGTCCGTGGCACGGAAGCGCAGGCCGAAGGCCAGCGACTTGCTGCCCTCGGGAATGCCCGTGCCCTGGTACTCGTCGAACAGGGCGACATCCTCAAGAAGCTCTCCGGCACCTTCGCGCAGGGCTTCCAGAACAGCAGCCGCCGGAACCTCAACAGGAACAACGAGGGCAACGTCCTGTGTGGCAACGGGGAAGGTGGAGATCGCCTTGGCCACGATCACGTCGGCAGCAGCCGCGAAGATCATGTCCACATTGACTTCCATGGCAACCGAGCGAGCCGGCATGTTCAGTTCGGCCAGCAGCTTCGGGTGCAGTTCGCCGGCGTAACCGATAACGTCACCGTTGCGCAAAGACAAGACAGCAGCGCGGCCCGGGTGGAACGCCTGGTGCGATCCCTGCGAAACGACCAGTTCCACGCCCACCACATCGGCGATCAAGCGGGCAGCATCCAGACCATCGGCCCAGTCCCAGGCACGCGGGGCATGCGAGGGAGCAGCAGGTGAATCCTTACCGGTGAAAATTGCGGCGATCGACAGCGGCTGGTACGGGATACCACCGTAAAGTCCGTCGAGCACATCGTCCGCAGGCTTGACACCCAGCGGCGGGATCGAGGCCGTGCCCATCGTCTCCGACGGCAGGAACACCAGACCGGATTCGAACAGGGCCAGGTCGTTGAAACCGCGTGAGTGGTTACGCTTGGCGGTTTCAATCAGACCCGGCAGTACCGAGGTGCGCAGGAAGCCAAATTCTTCGCTGAGCGGGTTGGCCAGCTTCACCGCGGCGCGTGGGGCACCGGCCTCGGCAACACCAAAGGTGTCGTTGGAAGCCTTCGACACGAACGGGTAGGCCAGGATTTCGGTCAGACCGGAATCCGCCAGGGCCTGCACGACGCGACGGCGCTGCTGCTGCGTGCGTGAGTAGCCACGTCCGGGAGGTGCCGTGGGAAGCGTGGACGGGATGAGCTCGTAGCCGACCAGGCGGGCTACCTCTTCGGTCAGGTCATCTTTGGTGAGCAAATCGTGACGCCAGCTGGGGGCCGTGACGGAATATCCGCCGTCGACCGTTTCAACCGTTGCACCGAGATTCGTGAGTGAATCGATGATCTGTTCCGGCGCGAAGTCGATGCCGATACGGGCGGAGGCGTAGTCCATCGGAAGGAACACGGCGACGGGGGCCACGGGGGTTCCCACATCGGTGACGGTGCTTTCCTCGGTGCCGCCGGCCAATTCCACCAAAAGATCAACGGCGCGCTGGGCGGCAACGTCGGCAATGGCCACGTCAACGCCACGCTCGAAGCGCTTGGATGCCTCGGAGGGCAGCTTGTGGCGGCGGCGAGAACGCGCGATCGAGACTTCCTCGAAATGCGCAGCCTCGATCAGCACGTTGACGGTCTCGGAGGTGACCTCGGTCGAGGCCCCGCCCATGACGCCGGCGATGCCAATGGCACCGGAGGCATCCGTGATGAGCAGATCCTCGACGTCAAGCTTGCGCACCTTGCCATCGAGCGTCTTCAGGGTCTCACCGGCGACGGCGCGGCGGACCACGATCTCGCCGGAGACCTTGTCGGCGTCGTAGAAGTGCAGCGGCTGACCGAGCTCCAACATGACGTAGTTGGAGATGTCCACGGGCAGCGAGATCGAGCGAATCCCGGCCAGTCGCAGGCGTGAGGACATCCACGGCGGAGTCGGAGCCGCCGCGTTGATGCCCGTCACGGTGCGGACCACAAAGCGGTCGCAGCCAGCGTTGCCGTAAATGGGAGCCTCGTCGGAAAGCACGACGGCGTGCCCCGCACCTGTTGCTGCGCTCACGGACACCAGCGAGGCAGGGTCGGTGAAGACACTGTCCGTGGCGTGCGCGTATTCACGGGCGACGCCGCGAATACTGAACGCATAGCCGCGATCCGGGGTGACATTGATTTCGGCGGCTTCATCTCTCAGGCCGAGAAGTTCCAGCGCGTCGGTGCCCAGCTCCGGGTCAAGACCCAGAGTGGAGAGCACGAGAATGCCGTCGTGGTCGTCGCCAATGCCCAGTTCACGCACGGAGGCGATCATGCCGGCAGAAACGTGACCGTAGGTCTTGCGCGGGGTGATGCGGAAGTCTCCGGGGAGCACCGCGCCGGGCAAGGTCACAACGACCTTGTCGCCCACAACAAAGTTGTGCGCGCCGCAGACAATGCCCTGCACGCCCGAGGGGTCAATGCCATCAATGGTCAGGGTCTGCTCGGCGCCTTCGGGAACCACGCGGACGGTGCACCAGTTGATGGTCTTGCCGTTGGACTGCGGTTCCTTCTCCAGTGAGAGCACCTGGCCCACCACAACGGGGCCGCTGATCTCATCCAGGGGACGGTGGACGTCTTCTTCTTCGAAACCAACCTTGACAAGATCGGTCATTACATCTTCGGCTGTTGCGCCAGCCGGTACCTGCGCGTAGTCGCGCAGCCAAGTCAGTGGAATACGCACTTACTTAGATCTCCATCCCAAAGTGTTCGCTGAATCGTACGTCGCCCTCGATCATGTCGTGCATGTCGCCCACTTCGTTGCGGAACATGAGCGTGCGCTCGATGCCCATGCCGAAGGCAAATCCTGAGTAAACGTCCGGGTCAATGCCGGCGGCGCGCAGCACGTTCGGGTTGACCATGCCGCAGCCGCCCCACTCGATCCAGCGCGGGCCGCCTTTGGCACCGGGGTGCCAAATGTCCAACTCGGCCGACGGCTCGGTGAAGGGGAAGAAATTCGGGCGCAGGCGGATGCTGGCCTCGGAGCCAAACATCTGGCGGGCAAAGTGCTCCAGCGTGCCACGCAGATCTGCCATGGACAGATCCTTGTCGATGGCCAGGCCCTCGAACTGGTGGAACACGGGCGTGTGCGTGGCGTCGAGCTCATCGGTGCGGAACACCTTGCCGGGGCACAGCACGTAGACGGGCAATTCACGTTCTAGGAGCGAGCGAACCTGCACGGGTGAGGTGTGGGTACGCATCAACAGGTGGGCCTCGGGGGGCTCCACGAAGAAGGTGTCTTGCATTTCACGGGCCGGGTGATCCGGCTTGAAGTTCAGGGCATCGAAGTTAAACCATTCCGATTCCAACTCAGGGCCTTCGGCAATTTCCCAGCCCATGCCCACGAAGATATCGCTCACGCGATCCTGCAGGGTAGAGAGCGGGTGGCGGGCACCGGCACGACGGCGGCGCGGGGCGGCCGTCACGTCCACGGTCTCCTCGACGAGGATGCGCGCGGCGTCCTCGGCCTCGAGCACCTCGGTGCGGGCCGCGAGGGCCTTGGCCACTCGGCCGCGCGAACCGCCCATGAGCTTACCGGCGGCAGCCTTAAATTCCTTGGCGAGCCCACCGATCTCACGGTTGGCAAGGCTCAGCGGCGACTTTTCGCCGGTGTGAGCCAATCGCGCAGTCTTTAGTTCATCCAGCGTTGCGGCGGCGGCAATGGCTGCGAGCGCGTTCTCAACGGCTGCTCCAATGGCGGCTTCGTCAAGCGGATCCGGGACCGCGGCGGGTTCGGTGGTTGGTTCGGGCATCTCTGCCGTCTTTTGGGGCATCTCAGACATCTACAGTTTTTACCTAAGCTCGTGTGCGAGTAAGCGGCGGGGTAGCTCCTCCCGCCGCAACCATTCTAGTTGACGGGACGAGCCTGTTTTGAATCCGACTCTTTACCTCTTCGCGTCCCATTCGCTTGTCTGCCTTGTTACGCTAACCTCCATGGTCACTCCTTACCTCAAACGTACGACGCCGGCCTTCCGCCTCACGCTCCTTACCAGCGTTGCGCTGGCCTCGTCTTTTGCGCTGGGCGGGTGTACTTCGGCTGGTCCCGAGCCTTCCCAGACACTGGAGGCAGCGACCGTCACCGAGTTTGTGCCGAAACCGGCCGTGCCGCAGAAGGGCATTGAATGCCCCGCTTCCCTTGACGACCTCCCCAGCAACGCCGACACCAACTATCCCTCCGAGCCGCGGGGCAGCGTCCCGGAGGGATTCGTGACAGAGAAGGTATTTATCTGCCGCTCCGATATGGCTGATGTCGATGGCCTCACGAAGCTCGTGATCAAGCAGGAAGAACTGCAGGGCGACTTTGCCCCACTTCTGGCCGCCCTTGCTGTGCCGAGTGACCGTGCGGGAGACGACGGGCAATTGGTTTGTAATGCAATTCTAGAAACCTTCCCGATTCTGTGGCTGGTCAATGCTAACGGCGATGCCATCGACGCCGCCCTGCCCACCACGCGGTGCCGGCAGGCAAGCGGCAAGCCCGAGACTCAACAGGCTATTGACGCCCTGACCGTGGCTCGTACTGCGATCGTGCAAGGGTCAGGGAAGTAGCGCCATGATCACCCACAATAAGGTTTCCGGAAGACGAATTAGTCCCCAAGCAGCAGTGGGTCTCATGTCAGCTCTGCTGATCCTTACCTCGTGCTCGTCCCCGTCTGCAGCAGAGCAATACCTGCCGGAAGCTGCGTCGTTGCAGTCCGCCGTCGTTTGTTCTCCAACTCAAGGATTGGGCAACCCCTCCACGGGAGCGGCCGCCGATAAGAAGGGCCGGGTGCCCGATGGTTTTATCCCCGTCGATGCGGTTCGTTGCGTGCCGGACACCAAAGGCGCAGTCGTGTCCGAGGAGCGTCTCTCTGGTGACTACGCCCCGCTACTCAAGGCTCTAGCAATACCCAGCGAGCGTGGCGGCGAAATGAACTGCCTTGACTACGCAGATACGCCCCTTGAACTGTGGCTAATCAATGCTCAGGGCCAGGCCATCAACGTGACCTGGCCGACCGATAATTGCGAACACCTCATGCCAGCAACCGCAACAGCGCTAGAAGCGCTATCCGTCCGGGAGAGCAAGCTTATTACTGCCACTGGCGGCGCCTCATGAGGTTTTCGCTGCGCGTTCGTGCCGTGGCAAACGCGCTCAATCTCTCCACGGCGAGCGGACTCTTGTTGGCGGCACTCACACGCACCAGCATCGAAGCCGGCCCCGAGGGTTTAATCTTCGGGACTCACTACCGCCCGAGGCTCCCCCATGCCGGCGCCTTCACGGTGGGCAATGTGATCTTCTACCGGGCAGATCGGGACTTTATCGACTCCCGCCCTGACCTGCTGGCCCACGAGGCCGGCCACGCCACGCAGTACGCCTGGTGCCTGGGCCTACCGTTCCTGCCGCTCTACGCAGCCTGCGCTGCGTGGTCACTGTGGCGGACCGGGGATCCGGGCAGTCGCAACTTTTTTGAGCGCAACGCGGGGCTTGCACTGGGTGGCTATCGGGAGCTACCGACCATTGCTCGGCTGCCTGTCATCAGGAACTATTTACAGCAAGGTGCGTTCCTTAAGAAACCACGCCTCACACGTTCTTCGGAAGGGAACCAGCCATGACAGCACCAAGCCCCTCAGAGATACCGGGCAGCATCACCGTCAGCGGACATGGTCTGGTGCAAACCACACCCGACTACTTCACGATCAATCTCGGCATTGAGGCAACCCAGGCTACTGTCCGCGAGGCCTACGCACAAGCAGAGGAAGCGCTCAACGCCGTATCGGCGACCTTGCTAGCCCAAGGAGTTGCTCGGGAACTCATCAGCTCATCGGCGCTCAATGTTCGGGTCGAGACTCGCTGGCAAGAAGGCAGTGGATCGGTCGTGACCGGATACACGGTCTCCAGCACCTTGGCGGTGTCCTTACGTTATGACCAGAGCGCCGAAGACGTCATCGCGGCCGTCGTCGATACGGGCAATAACAATGTCCGCATCACCGGACTGACCCCTGTGGTTTCTGACCCCACCTCTGCCCAGGATGCGGCACGCGCCGTAGCGTGGACCGATGCGCGCCGAGCAGCGGAGCTTTACGCCCACTTGGCTGGTCGATCGCTGGGCGAGCCGAGCCAGATCATTGAAGGGCAAATCAGCGACAGCGCACCCCGCCCCATGATGGCTCGCGCCGAGATGACACTGCAAAGCAGCCCCATGGCCATAGAACCGGGGCAAAGCAGCATCACCATGACGGTCCAGGTCACCTGGCTCCTGAACTAGCAAGAGCTGAGCCGCGAGTGCCACCAGAGTCGGTGGCACTCGCGGCTCAGCCCAAGGAAAGTATCTCGTCGGCGCTACTGGATCGTGATCTCGCGCTTGAGGATCTTGCCGGTCGGCCCCTTAGGCAGCTCATCCATGATGACCACGGTGCGCGGATACTTGTAGGCCGCGACCCTAGCCTTGACGAACTCCTGAATCTCCACGGCGAGCGCCTCCCTATCCTCGGCGCCCGCGGCACCTGCCTTGAGCGAGACCGCAGCATAGACCTCCTCGCCGTGGACGTCGTCGAGCTTCCCTAAAACGGCAGCCTCGGCCACCGCCGGGTGTTCGTAGAGGACCTCCTCGATCTCACGCGGGTAAATGTTGTAGCCGCCGCGCAGGATCATGTCCTTCTTCCGATCGACGATGAAGAACACCCCATCCTCATCCTGACGTCCAAGATCTCCCGTGCGGAACCACCCGTCAGGAATGGCAGCGGCTGTGGCCTCGGGGTTGTTCCAGTAGCCCTTCATGACATAGGACCCCGCGACGGCAATCTCCCCCACCGAGCCAGGTTCGACGTCGGCCCCCTGGTCGTCGACGACGCGCAGCTGTGCGCCACTAACGGCAGTGCCCACCGAACCGGGCTTACGAATGCCGTCCACCTGATTGAAGGACACCACGGGCGAGGTCTCGGACAAGCCATAGCCTTCGAGCAAGGTGGCGTTGAAAGTGGCTTCAAACTCGCGCAAGATCTCCACCGGCAGGGCAGACCCGCCCGAGGCCGCGAGGCGCAGGCTGCTCAGGTCGTAATTTTCACGTCCCGGTGCACGCAGCAAGGCAATGTACATGCTGGGCACACCTTCGAAAATGGTGACCTTGTCACGCTGGATAATCTCCAGGGCCTTGCTCGGATCAAATCGCGGCAGCAGCGTCACCGTTGCTCCAGCCATGACGGCCGAGTTCAGCGCACAGGTTTGTCCGAAGATGTGGAAGAACGGGAGGCCTCCGAAGATCACATCGCCGGGTCTGCTCGAAAAGAGCTTGATGGACACCTCGGCATTGCTGCGCAGATTTTCGTGCGTCAGTTCGGCACCCTTGGGTTTGCCCGTGGTCCCCGAGGTGTAGAGAATCACCGCGGTATCCGAACTATCCGCCGGCGCCACCTCATGGGCCGGTTCAAGAGGTGCCAGCAGGGTCATGAAATTCGCATCCAAGGGAATCACGGCCGTGCCAGCCTCACCGGCTCCGGCAGCAACTTCCGCCATGACACCCTCCCAGGCGAAGGCCAGGACCGCTCCGGAGTCCTTCAGGTGATAAGCCACCTCTCGGGCCTTCAGCAAGGGATTCAAGGGCACTACGATGGCTCCGTACCGCAGAATTCCATAATAAATGGGTGGCATGTGCGGAATATTGGGTGAGATGAGGGCGACCCGGTCGCCCGCTTTGACGCCCTGTTGCGCGAGCAGTGCCGCGACTTTGGCGCTGAGTACCTCCAACGCTCCGAAGGAAATTTCAATGTCGTCGAGTTTGATGGCAACTCCGCCGGGATTCTTCGCCGCAGAAGCCGGGACTATGCTCGCTAAGTTCGTCATGAGCGTTCCTTCGATTAGAGAACCGGCACGTCCAAGAACCCTGTTCAGCGGATTCCGTCAACCATGCCAGTCGGGACCTCCTTGTCCCGGTGTCACTACCCTAACCCGAACCATAGTGCGTCGCGTCACACCCCTGAAGTTCCATGCGATGTTGACCTGAACAAAAACATTGCCAGATTTTAGAACATATGTTCTAATCAAAGTATGCGATGGACCAATCAGCAACTCAGCCAGCCACTCTTCCCGGAACTGAGCGTCGGAGCGCCAACAACGCAGCCACTCCTTCCCTTGGCAGGACTCGTGAAGAGTGTGCAAACGCCCGAGTTTGCTGGCATTACCTTTCATGAGGTGCTCTCCAAATCCGCGCTCAACAAGGTCCCGGTGACGTCCACGATGCCGTTTGAGTGGACGGTAAACCCCTATCGAGGCTGTTCCCATGCCTGCGTGTACTGCTTTGCCCGCAAAAGCCACACCTACTTGGACTTCGACCCGGGAGTGGATTTCGATTCCCAGGTTGTAGTCAAGGTCAATGTGGCCGAAGTACTGCGCAAGGAACTCTTCAAACCCTCGTGGCAACGCCACCATGTGGCACTGGGAACCAATACCGATCCCTACCAACGCGCCGAGGGTCGCTACAAGCTCATGCCCGGCATCATTGAGGCGCTGGCAGATTCGGGCACCCCGTTTTCGCTCCTCACCAAGGGCACCTTGCTGGCCAGAGATATTCCTCTGCTCCAGGCAGCAGGTCAACAGGTCAGTATTGGGATGGGGATTTCCTTGGCCCTGCTCGATGAGGATCTCGCCCACGCCATCGAACCTGGCACACCCTCCCCCAAGGCGCGCCTGGCCCTCATCAGTAAGTTGCGTGATGCCGGGTTGCCGTGTGGCGTCATGGCCATGCCGATTCTGCCGTGGCTCACCGATTCGGACGAGTCGTTGGATGCGCTATTTGCCGCATTGGCACACGCGGGCGCAACAGGAGTCAGTGCCGGAGCGCTGTACCTGCGCCCGGGCACCCGCGAGTGGTTCATGAGCTGGCTAGCCCGCGAACATCCATCCTTGGTGGGCCGCTATCAGCGGCTCTATGGTTCCGGCGCCTACGCCTCCAAAGAGTACCGGCAGTGGCTGTCGGGCCGCGTCAATGAGGCCAAAGCCCGCCACGGTTTCACCGCCGAAGGCTTCATCCATGACGCGCGTCAGGAAGAAGGTCAATATCCAGATGGCAGCATGCCTTTGACACACACCGAGCCAACTCCAGCGCGACGCCTAGCTACTGCAGGAATTCGCGGCGGGGGTTCGGCCACGGTTGATGGGGGCAAGTTTGATTTGGGCAGCAAAAAGGCGGGACTTCCCGTAGGAAGCCCCGCCCCGATCGATACTGCCCTCACCTTGTTCTAAGTACTACGACGCACTCAACGTGGCGGAAAAGCAAAATCTTTGACGCTATCCGTTATCCGCTCTTACGACGGAATTCACGCTTCTGCGACGCTGCGCCGTGAGATGCGCTAATTTTGGCGCCTCCGGCAGCTGCAACACTGCCGTGCTGCTGATTCTTCTTATTTTCTAGCGCCTGCCGAAACTTTTCCTTAGTTTCCTCGCTGGCACTGGCGGTGGCTTGTTTGTCGTGGTTTTCACTCGTCATGGCACAACCTCCTTGGGGTCTTGTGCACCCAGTCTGGCACAGCAGAGCGGATTTTCAACACCCGCCGCGAGAATTCTCGCTCAGTGTCCCGTAAAAGCGATCAATGCCTCCACGATGGGAAGATCTGCCGGAATCCACGGCAAGGTACGGATTTCTGGACCAGACAGCACCACCCACTGCAAGGCATCGTGGTCTTCCAAGGGTGCCGGAGTGCCGTCCGTCACCTGAGCCAGCCAGACGCGCATGGCGGCGCCAGCCGTCAGAGGCCAGCCGGCCGACGTCGGACCTACAAGTTCTGCGCCGAGGGTCACCGACACTCCCAGTTCCTCCGCCAATTCGCGGTGCAGGCCGGCTTCCGCGGCCTCACCGGCCTCGACCTTACCGCCAGGGAATTCCCACATGCCGGCAAATTCGGGCGGAGCCGTTCGCCGTGCAGCCAAAAGTTTCGTTGGATTTTCCAGGGCGTCCACGAGGGCGCCGCCCACTATTTGCTTGATCGTCGTCACCAAATAAGTGTAGGCCGAACTAGACTGGAGGTGGCATCACGATGCCCCACCGCGCCGCCCGCGTCCCGAGGCGCCGGCACAGCCCGTCCAGCATAGTGCGGCCGCGGAAGAACCCACTGTTGGAAAGTCACGAAATGCCCCTGCTCAAAAGTTCACGCGAAACCTCCCCGGCATCACCCCAGGTTGTCGCATGGGCTATCCTGTCCCTCGCCATTGGCGGCTTTGGTATCGGCACCACCGAATTCGCCATGATGGGGCTTCTGCCCAATGTCGCCGAAGGTGTTGGCGTCAGCGTCCCCACCGCGGGGCACGTCATTTCCGCCTACGCCCTGGGCGTGGTCGTGGGCGCTCCCCTGCTGGTTGCCGTGAGCGCCAAGATGGCACGCAAGACCCTGGCGCTAGGCCTCATGGCCTTGTTCACGGTGGGCAATCTACTCTCCGTCTTCGCCCACGACTACTCGACACTGATGGTCACCCGATTCATCGCCGGTCTGCCGCACGGCGCCTTCTTTGGTGTGGCGGCTGTGCTCGCCGCGTCCATGGTTGCGCCGACAAAACGAGGCCGGGCCATTTCCATGGTCATGATGGGCCTTTCCATTGCCAATGTTTTAGGTGTCCCCTTGGCCACCTTCGTGGGGCAGCAATTTGGCTGGCGCTGGCTGTTCGTTTTGGTGGGGGCCATCGGTGTCGTCACGATGATCTGCATGAGCATCTTCATCCCGGCACAAAAGGCGCAAGCCGGCGCAAGCCTTCGCAAGGAACTCAGCGCCTTGCGCCGCGGTCAGGTCTGGATCACGCTTCTTATCGGTGTGGTGGGCTTCGGCGGCTTCTTCGCCGTGTACACCTACGTCGCCAACACCATGACGGACGTCGCCGGCTTCGCCCCCAGCTTCCTGCCGGTCATCGTGGGCCTTTACGGCGTGGGCATGGTCGTGGGAAATTACATTGGCGGACGCATCGCCGACTGGTCAGTCATGGGCAGCATCTACCTCGTCATGGGCTTCATCGCCACCATGTTGGTGCTCTACGCGGTCACGGTCCACATTCAGTGGATGGCGCTGGTGATGATCTTTGTCATCGGCGCATCGGGAGCCATGCTCATCCCCTCTCTGCAAACGCGACTGCTGGACGTCTCCCCCGGCGCACCGACCTTAGCGTCATCGCTCAACCACTCGGCCTTGAACACGGCCAACGCACTCGGCGCCTTTGTTGGCGGCCTCGTCATCACCTGGGGCTGGGGCTTCACGGCACCGGCACTCGTGGGTGCCGTTCTGGCCGTTCTTGGTCTGGGGATTGCACTACTCAGCGGCCTGTTGGATAAACGAAGCAAGTAACCGTCACCACAAAATGACCCGCCGTCAGCCGTGAGGCTGACTGCGGGTCATTTTTGACTCTAGGGCCTGATTAAACGAGCCGCGGCAAGGCTACAACCGCTGCTGAGCGCGGGCTGAGGCGTACAGGCAGACCGTGGCCGCCGTGCCCAAGTTCAAGGACTCAGCGGCGCCATAGACAGGAACGGCAACGCGATGATCGGCGAGGGCCTTTTCTTCTCCGGCGAGGCCCTGTGCTTCATTGCCAAACAACCACAGCGTCGGCTTTTCAAGCTCGTAGCTGGAGTCCGGGATCTCCTGATCGAAGGCGCGTGCGGCGCTTTCGTCCTGCAATTGGTCAAGGTTCAGGTGTCCGTAACCATCGGCGGCAAGAACACCTACACCGGCAGCCTTGGCGGCCAAAACAACCTCGGTCACCGTCAGGCCAAGGACAACGGGGATGTGGAACAAGGATCCGGCAGTAGAACGCACCGCCTTGGGGTTGTAAATATCAACACTCGAGGAGGAGAAGATCACGGCGTCGGCACCGGCGGCATCGGCGGCGCGCAGCACAGTACCTGCGTTGCCCGGGTCCTGCACACGGCACAACATGGCGATGAGCTTGGGCTTGGCGGCAAGAACTTCGGCCAAGGGCACGTCGACGAAATTGCAGACGGCCACAATGCCCTGAGGTGAGACCGTGTCGGTCATGGCCGCCAGCACCATCTCGCTGGCAATGCGTACCTGGAGACGGGATCCTGGCGCCGAGGCAGCCTCCAGCAGCTCGGGGTGCTTCTTAAGGCATTCAACCGTGGCGTACAACGCTTCAACGACGGGGGTTCCGCCAGCGGACAGGCAATCATGGTGAGCTCGAAGTGCTTCACGGACAGCCTGAGGTCCCTCGGCCAGGAACTGTCGACGCTTTAAACGGCCCGAGCGCCCGGTGAGTTTGGCAACATCCCTCACTCGATCTGCTCGAGGGTTGGTCATTGCTTCTACTGGCGGGCGCCCGGGTTCATTCATGCTTAGGACTTTAGCAGTCACAGCGCACGAACAAGGAACTCAACGTTCCTTTAGGGGTGTTACAAAAATTACTTTGCTACCGGAGCTGAGGTATCAGCAGGGAGAGCAGCCTTGGCGATGTTCACCAGAGCGGTGAAAGCACCAGCGTCGTTGACGGCCAGGTCGGCCAGCATGCGACGGTCAACCTCGATCGCAGCAGCCTTCAGGCCCTGGATCAAGCGGTTGTAGGTCAGGCCGTTGGCGCGTGATGCAGCGTTGATACGCTGGATCCAGAGGCGACGGAAGTCACCCTTACGCTTGCGGCGGTCACCGTAGCTGTACACAAACGAGTGCAGCAGCTGCTCTTTAGCCTTGCGGTACAGGCGTGAACGCTGTCCACGGTAACCCTTTGCGCGCTCAAGAATAACCCGACGCTTTTTGTGGGCGTTTACAGCCCTCTTCACACGTGCCACGTGCGTACTCCTTCAATTTTAAACATCCCAAGCCAATCATGCCGGGGAAGGCTTTTTTTGGATTGGTGTTATATCCACAAGGTGGAATAACACCGATTGACTTGCGAAATTAGATGCCGAGCATCTTTTTGATGTTGCGAACATCAGCCTTGGCGACCGTGAGGTCACCCTTCAGGCGACGCTTCAAGCTGGAAGGCTTGTGCTCCAAGTAGTGGCGGCGGTTAGCCTGCTGGCGCTGCAGCTTACCGGAACCGGTGAGCTTGAAACGCTTCTTAGCACCACTATGTGTCTTCATTTTAGGCATGAGGACCTGTCTCCTTACGTATCCACCGGCGCTGCCTGTGGTTCTCTTGCAGCGACCGGTTGGGTCACTGAGTTGGTGTATTCACCGCTGAAAAGGTGAAAGTTTATTCAGCCGAGCTGGGGGTTTCGGCCGCGGGTGCACTCTTTGCAGAGGCAGCCTTCGCAGCCGGCTTTGCTGCCTTGGCGGCCGGTTTAGCGGCCGGCTTTGCAGCAACGGGCTTAGCCATGGGCTTCGGCATCGGGATGGGCTTTGCGGCGACCGGCTTCGGAGCAGCAACCGGCTTGGCTGCTACAACGGGCTTGGCTGCGGCCTTGGCGACAGGAGCTGCCTTGGCCACGGGGGCCTTAGCTGCAGCGGGTGCCTTGGCGGGGGCTGCCTTGGCCGGAGCCTTGGCAGGTACGACGGCGGGAGCCGGCTTTTCTTCCGGAACGCTCACCTCCGGTGCAACAACAGTAGCGGGAGCAACCTCGACGGCGGGAGCCGGCGTCTCCTCGACAACTGCGGCGGCGGGAGCCTCGGCGTCGCTGTTCAGGTTCAAGCCCTGGGGCAAGAGGTCAGCCAATGACTGCGTCATGGGCGCCTTGTTGTCGCGGTCAACATCAACGCGGGCGGTGCCATTGGCAACAGCCTCGTTGTGAGCCTTCGCATCGGCTCGCTGCTGGTTGCGTCGGGCTTCAGCCTTAGCTTCAGCCTTGTTCTTCAAGGGACCAATAACCATGACCATGTTGCGGCCGTCAATGCGGGGGCTCGACTCGATGACGCCAACTTCGGCGACTTCGGCGGCGAACTTCTGCAGGAGGCGGATACCCATTTCCGGGCGCTGCTGCTCGCGGCCTCGGAACTGGATCATGGCCTTGACCTTGTCACCGGCACCCAGGAAACGCAGTGCGTGTCCGCGCTTGGTTTCGTAGTCATGGGTGTCAATCTTGAGGCGGAAACGGATTTCCTTCAAGACGGTGTTGGTCTGGTTCTTGCGGGCTTCGCGAGCCTTGACGGCGGCTTCGTACTTGTACTTGCCGAAGTCCATCAGTTTGCACACCGGCGGCTTCGCCGTCGGCGCTACCTCAACCAAATCCAAGTCAGACTCAGCTGCTAAACGGAGGGCATCCTCAATGCGGACGACTCCTACCTGTTCGCCTGCTGGCCCAACCAACCGCACCTCGGGGACGCGGATTCGATCATTGATGCGTGGCTCGCTAATGTGTAGCTCCTGTTGCCTAAAAGGGTGATCACCATCAGCAACGAAGAAGGCCTCCAATTTGCTGATGCAATGGAGGCCCCAAAATGAGTCGGCGTAAGTCCACAACGAAGGGACTTAACTGCCACCCCTTGAGTCAAGGAACGGCGCCGACCTGAACCAGACAACGCCAACTACTTGGGTCGAAAGGTGGGAGAGGACTCCACTTGCAAACTCGTTGCTGGTTACTTTTCATGCCCGTGACTTTCGCCTTTCGGACACCCGATAAATAACAGCATCGAGTCGGTCTATGACAAGCTTAGCAGTATGAGTAGCTCAGATAATAATTCGGACACCCGCAACACCTTTCAGGCAGCCCCGGAAGAGGCCGTAGCCGACACAGCAACAGACTCTGCGGTACGCGATATCGCCGAAGTTCCCGCTATTGAAGTTATTACGACGGCGGCCGTTCACCTCATGAGCGCAGCGGCAGTTAAGTGCGGCCTTGCCGCCGGACCCGACGCCGAGGAGCTCAAGGACCTCGATGAGGCCCGTAAGCTCATCACCGCTTTGGCGGGCTTGATCACGGCAGCCGCGCCGGAAATTGGCAGCCAGCATGCCGGACCGTTGCGCGACGGACTGCGTTCCTTGCAGCTCGCCTTCCGCGAAGCCTCCACGATCCAAGACGCGCCCGGCAAGGGTCCGGGCGAGAAGTTCACCGGAGCTGTCAACTAATCCCCACCCAATATTCCATCGAGGACGCGGTTATTGCACCACCCTCAACCTGCTGGGGTTGATCGTGATGCAGTAACTGCGTCCTCGGTTTGTTAAGGGGCTAGAGGCCTCGGGCACTGCGGCGGCGCCAAAGCCCCATGGCCAGCAGGCCCAGGATAGCCAGAACCGTGCAGATCACTCCAACGATGGCGAACCCGGCCCAGGGACCGATGCTATCGATCATGGCGCCGGCGAACGGGGCGCCCATGGCATTACCAATCGTCATGGATGAGCCGTACCAACCCATGGCCTCACCGCGACGCTTCTCCGTCACAAGGTCAGCAATGTGCTCAGCACTAGAGGTGAGCACAGGGACGCACAGCAATCCCGGAAGAATGGACAGCAGACCCAAGGTCAACGCGTTTGTGGCAAATCCCATAGGGATGATGAGCAAGGCCATGGCTCCCAGAAGCCATAAAGGGTTCACGGAGCGCTTGAGGGCACCGTAAACAATGCCGCCAACGATAGATGCGCCACACCAGAAGAGGAAAACAATTCCGAGATCACTCGAGGTGTCATTGTGCTGCATCATCGCTACCATGCCCACATTGACACCCGTGAGGACCAACCCGGCGCCAAGGGATGTGGCCAGAATCGCTAGGACCGCAATATTGACCCACCGGATATTATGCCGAGTGGTCTCCCACCAGCTCTGCATCCTACCCTTACCCACCAGATTCGGAGCTGGCTGATCCTCAACGAGATCGAGAGGGTGAACCTCGGGCTCGTTCACATCGATGAAGGAGCCCTTGTGACCTGTGCGTGTTGGAGGGTTGAACCACATGAGGAAAATGCCGGCGAGGGAGGCGCTGACGCCGATGATAATTAAGCCGATCACCGTGTTGTTGGTAGCCAACATGACACCGGCGGCCGGTCCGACCATGAAGGTTAGTTCCCCGCCCATGGAGTCTAGGGCGTAGGCTGTGCGCCGCTGTTCCTGTGGCACCATGACGCCGAGGGCTTGGCGAACCACCGAGAAAATAGGGACCGCGAAGAGTCCGCCGATGAAGGCCGCCACGATCAGTAACTGGAAATTCAGGAAGGGCGCGGTGCCCCACACCACCACCTCGGCAATGACGGAGGGGATCAAGGCCTTGCGAAGACCGTAAACATCCACCATGCGTCCACGCCACGGTGCACCGATGGCCATGCCGACGGTGATGGCGGCCGCGATGGATCCTGCCGCGGCATAGCTCAGATGCATAGACTCCACGACGTGCAGGGTCAGCAGGACTCCTGCTGCTGCGTGGGGAATACGCGCCAGAATGGCGATAATCAGTAGTCGTCGTACAGGTCCAACCGCGAGGATCTCGCGGTAGGCAGCAAAATTCACTTGTTATGACTCTCTCTTGGGATTTACCGGCAAGAGAGCCCGGGGCATCTTGCTGCGGATTAGGTCTGTTGCGGGTGGCGTAGGCGAATCTGAATCGAATCAACGGCAGAGGCAAAAGCTTCCTGCGCAGCCCAATAAGTTTGCAAGGAGTTCAGCACGTCATTGACCGCCGACTGGTCGAGCCCGGGTAATAACGTGATGGTGACACAGAGTTCTGGTCCGGTTCCGCCGCCGCGAACGAGCTGTTGGCCCGTCGGAGCATTGCTGTCCCAGAGGGATTCTATGCCCTGCCCCGCACTAGCGGAAATGTCGACGACGGCTCTGTTACCAAGCGCCGACACAGATTCGCGCAAGACCTGCGCAACCGCTACATCGCTATAGCTGGGTCGCCAAAGCTGTTGCTGAGCCAGGGCCCACATGGCCGGGCGACGCACCACGAAGGGGCGATCGGATCCGGGGTCAACCACCAAGAGCTGAGCCTCCTCGGCAACCGCCGACAGGGCGGCACGTGCGGCGTATACAGCGACGGGGCGCGCTGCCGGATGCCACTTGGCCAGGGCGTCCGCATGGGAAAAGACGGGCAAGGCTCGGCGGCCGTCCGGACCCTGCAGTGTAACGAGCGCCATGTCCGACTCCTTGTCGGAGACCAGGCCATTCTCACCGACGGTTTGTTCCGCGAGCTGCGCCACGATGGGAATGAAGACGCGCGCCGTAGCCAAGGCGGCTATGACCGCTTCTTCTGTTCCGTCACCGGTGGCGAGCGACGCCAAGGCGGCGGCAAAGCCAGCGTCCATGGCGCCGTCGTCCGCATCAAAATTGTGGTACTTTTCCTGCGCTGGCAGGTCACGACCGGCCCAAGGCTGCCCGGCCGAGTCGGTGATTCCACCAGCGCCGGCCAGTGCGGCGGCGATGTGTCCGGGCAGCTCTTTTTTGGGCATCTGCGTCATGATTTAGCGGCGGCCTGCAACGTCAAGGGCCTGCGGCAGCGTGAACTGGCCGGAGTAAAGTGCCTTGCCGACAATCGCGCCTTCCACACCCTCGCCGACCAATTCTCGCAGCACGCGCAGGTCCTCGAGGCTGGAGATACCGCCCGATGCCACGACGGGCTTGGAGGTGCGGGCACACATCTCGCGCAGCAATTCCACGTTCGGGCCGCGCAGGGTGCCGTCCTTCGTGACATCTGTGACGACATAGCGGGCGCAGCCAGCGTCCTCGAGGCGGGCCAAAACTTCCCAGATGTCGCCACCTTCCTTGGTCCAGCCACGGCCTGCCAAGGTGGTGCCACGAACATCAAGGCCGACGGCGATCTTGTCACCAAAGCGGTCGATGACCTTCGCGGTCCACTCCGGGTTTTCCAAAGCGGCAGTACCCAGGTTGACCCGACCCACGCCGAGCTCGAGAGCCGCCTCGAGGGTGGCGTCGTCGCGCAGGCCGCCGGAAAGCTCAACCTTCACGTCCAGCGCCTGCACCATTTCGCTGAGCAGGTGCACATTGGATCCCCGACCAAACGCGGCGTCCAAATCCACGAGGTGAACCCACTCTGCGCCGTCATTCTGCCAGTTCATGGCTGCCTCGAGAGGTGAGCCATAGCTGGTTTCCGAGCCGGCCTCACCCTGCACGAGGCGAACGGCTTGGCCGTTCACGACGTCAACAGCGGGCAGCAATTCCAAAATGGGGGTGGTCATGGGATCCTCAACGTTGTGTGTCCTGCAAATGGATGGTGCGGCGGGGGCCGCGAGAAGGTCTCTTAGTTTTGAAGCGTAAACATATAGGCCGCCACGAGGGACATGATGGCCAAGACGGCGAAACTAATGGGAATCCAGCGGGCACTCTTTTGCTGGAAGAAGGTGTAGGCGCCGCCAATGAGCAGTCCTGCCAAGGCCATGAGAAGCAACGACCACATTAGTTAGCCACGGTACTTTCTGAGGCGCGGGCCGACGGCTTGAGCGATTGAACCCAGTTACGCAGCATGCGCGCACCGGCATCGCCGGACTTTTCCGGGTGGAATTGCGTTGCACAGAGCGGACCGTTTTCCACGGCCGCGATGAACGACGCACCATGCTCAGACCAGGTGACAAGGGGCGGGCGCATCTTGGGCTGCAGGACCTCGAAGTCCCAGGTCTGCACGCCGTAGGAGTGCACAAAGTAGAAACGCTCATCCTCGACGCCCTCGAAGAGCATGGAGCCCTCGGCAGCCTTAACGGTGTTCCATCCCATGTGCGGGACGACCTCGGCGGGCAGCAGCTCGACAGTTCCGGGCCACTCCCCCATGCCTTCCTCTTCCACGCCGTGTTCGACGCCAGCGTCAAAGAGCACCTGCATGCCGACACAGATACCCAGAACGGGGCGACCGCCTGCAACGCGGCGGCCAATCATGCGCAGGGCATCGACGTTCTTTAGCTCGGCCATGACCGAGCCAAAGGCACCAACGCCGGGCACGACCAGCCCATCGGCCGTCAGGACGTCCTCGGGCTTGGCACTGAGCGTCACCACAGCTCCGGCGCGTTCTAGGGCGCGGACGGCGGAACGAACGTTTCCGGACCCGTAGTCCAGGACCGTAACGGTCGGCTGGCTTATCTCACTCTTAGCGGCGTCGGCGCTCACAGTAGGCCCTTCGTGGACGGAATTCCGCTGACGCGGGGATCCGGCTCAACGGCCGAACGCAGTGCACGGGCGAAGGCCTTGAACTGAGCCTCGACAATGTGGTGGGGATCCCGGCCGGCAATGACGGTCATGTGGAGGCAGATCTGTGCGTGCAAGGTGATGGCCTCGAAGACGTGGCGCGTGAGCGAGCCCGTGAAGTGACCGCCAATGAGGTGATATTCCTGGCCGGCAGGCTCGCCGCCGTGCACCAGGTAAGGACGCCCGGACAGATCGACAACAGCATTAGCCAATGCCTCATCCAACGGCACGGTGGCTTCGCCGAAGCGACGGATGCCGGCCTTGTTGCCGAGGGCTTCCTTGAGAACCTCGCCCAAGGAGATCGCAACATCTTCGACGGTGTGGTGCGCGTCGATGTGGGTGTCTCCCGTGGCCTTGATGTTCATGTCGATCAAGGAGTGCTTCGACAGCGCGGTCAGCATGTGGTCGTAGAACGGAACCGAGGTGTCAATGGTCGAGACACCGGTGCCGTCGAGGTTGATTTCAACCAAGACACTAGATTCGCTC
This sequence comes from Arthrobacter psychrolactophilus, assembly GCF_003219795.1. Lineage (GTDB taxonomy): Bacteria > Actinomycetota > Actinomycetes > Actinomycetales > Micrococcaceae > Specibacter > Specibacter psychrolactophilus. The sequence continues at coordinate 54,594 of NZ_QJVC01000023.1, forward strand.
GTGGCCCGCTCGAGGCGAGCCGTCCGTCCCTGGCCTGGGGTGGTCTGAGTCATTGTGGCAGTCCTTTGATGTGTGCGCGCCACCCTGTCGCCGCACAGGGCAGGGGTGGGCATGGGGACGATCAATAAGTGTTTGTATCAGTTTAGAAGAGAAGACGCGTCAAAGCCCAACCAGTCCGCCTTCTCCTCCCCGTTACCGTACGACGGCGAAGCTCACCTTGTGCCGTTAGGCGCCGAGGATGGCTCGGAGTCCGGTCAGAAACGCGCTGGTCTCGGCTTCGGTTCCGGCCGTGACGCGCAGATGTCCGGGAATGCCGACATCGCGAATCAAGACGCCCTGAGCCAGGAGTGCTTCCCAGACCTCGCTCGGGTTCTCCAGTCCACCAAAGAAGACAAAGTTCGAGTCCGATGGGGCGGGGGTGAGACCCAACTCCAGCAACTCCGTCACAATGCGGTCGCGCTGGACCTTAATCGCTTCGACGTTAGCCAGAAGGGAGGTGGAGTTACGTAATGCCGCAACAGCTGCCGCCTGGGTGATGGCCGAGAGGTGGTAAGGCAAACGCACCAAACGCAGGGCGTCGGCAACTTCGGGAGCCGCGGCCATGTATCCCAAGCGAGCACCTGCCATGGCGAAGGCCTTGCTCATGGTGCGCGAAACAACCAGGCGGGGACGCCCGGGCAGAAGGTCAAGGGCACTGGGGGTGCCAGTATGTGAGAACTCGGTGTAGGCCTCATCGACGATGACGATGGCCTGCGATGCTTCACCGGCCTCATACACAGCTTTGACGACGTCGAGCCCAAGGGCTGTTCCCGTGGGGTTATTGGGAGAGCAGAGCAACACAATGTTCGGAGCGTGTTCGCGGACCTGTTCCGCGGCTGACTCGGCACTCAGGCTGAAGTCTGCTGCGCGTTGGCCTGCGATATAACTCGAGCCGGTGCCGCTGGCCAGGAGCGGGTACATCGAATAGGTGGGTGGGAAGCTCAAAACGCTTCGACCGGGCCCACCGAATGCCTGCAAGAGTTGCTGGAGGACTTCGTTGGAACCGTTGGCTGCCCACAGATTATCTTCCGTGAGGCCATGGTCCAGATAGGCTGCCAGTTCCTGACGCAAGACGGTAAATTCACGATCCGGGTAGCGGTTGAGCCCATCAAGCTCGGCGGCTACCGCGCTGATAATTGCTTCCTTGGCATCCGCCGGGACGCCGAAGGTATTTTCATTCACGTTCAGCAACACCGGGACATCCAATTGCGGCGCACCATAGGGATGCTGTCCGCGAAGATCGTCGCGGAGGGGCAATTGGCTTAGGCGTTCAAACTGATCCATGGTTCCAGCATATTTCTTTGCCCGTGAATGTCCGAACTCGCGACACCATGCGGACATGTTGCGTGACACGAGATGACGGAGTTCTTGTCGCCCCGCGGGACGGAACGACAAGTTAGCTTATTTGGCTCGCGGGGCGCTTCGTTACTTCGGTAGCGGGACAAAAAGCCGCTGCCCGGCTTGGATGACCCCACTGCCGAGATCATTCAAGGCCACAATTTCCAGCACGACGTCTCGAACATCACGCGTGGGATCTGTGGCAGCAGCGATGCTCCAGAGGCTGTCGCCCTGCAGAACGGTGACCGTGGCTGCATAGTCAGCCATATCCACCGCCGCATAGTTCACGGAGGCCTGTGCGGGGCTTGCCACGGAGCCAAGTGCGATCGCCAACAAGGCGAAAAGCATCATCGCTGCCGTAAGAATCGCCGGGATACCCAAGAAGACGAGGCGTCCGCGCCGGGTCAGGGTAAGTCGGGGAGCATTCAGGGGTGGTGCGGAGAAAACCATTGCATTCATGACTTCTGGTCCTTTCGCTGTGGAAGAAGACCCTGGACTCGAACATCCATTGGATCAAATATCCATCGCTTTACATCTTCGATAGAACGTATGTTCTAACTTGCTACTAGTACAGTTTTAGCACTTATTAACGACACTTGCCAAGAGTAGATAGAACAAATGTTTGAAATTGCCTAGTTTGTGGCTTAAACTTGTGAGACAAGGATTGGCCGCTAGATGCAGTCCACCAGCAGGCACTGACATTGTTCAGGGCAGCCACGAAAGGACCCAGGAACCATGGCGCTTCCAGAACCCCCGCACCGCATCCCCCAGGCGCCCAGCCGCGCTGGCATGAAGGGGTTGACCGTCCGGCAAAAAAAGATCCTTGAGTGCATTCAGCGCTCGATCGCTGACAAGGGCTACCCGCCCTCGATGCGTGAGATTGGCGACGCTGTGGGTCTCGCGAGCCTCTCCAGCGTCACGCACCAGCTGACCCAGCTCGAACGTCATGGCTACCTGCGTCGTGACCCCAAGCGCCCCCGCGCCATGGAGGTCCTGATCCCGCTCGTGCTGGATAACGGCGCCGTCGAGATCGAGGGCGTCAGCTCACCTGCAAGCCTGCGCAGTTCCAACGGCCTGAATTTCGCCGAATTGAGCAGCTCCTCGGACACGGCATTTGTTCCCCTCGTGGGACGCATTGCGGCGGGCGGTCCGATTCTGGCCGATCAGTCGGTGGATGACATCATGCCGTTGCCCCGCCAGATTGTTGGCAGTGGCGAGCTGTTTATGCTCAAGGTTCATGGTGACTCCATGATCGATGCCGCTATCTGCGACGGCGACTGGGTCGTTGTCCGGCAACAGCAAACCGCCAACAACGGCGACATCGTGGCGGCACTGCTCGAAGATGAGGCCACCGTCAAGACCTTCCGTCAGCGCGATGGACACACCTGGCTCTTGCCGCAGAACACCCGCTACGAGCCCATCCTCGGTGACCATGCCACCATCATGGGCAAGGTTGTCTCGGTGCTTCGCAGCCTGTAATTACTGTCGCAGCCTCTGATGGCACGACGACGTTAAGACAAGGGAGGCGCCCATCCAGGGTTGGATGGGCGCCTCCCTTGCGCTGTTAACGCTATTTTCCCGAGAGTCGCTTCAGGGCCGACAACGCCACCGAGCGGTCCTTGGTAGACCAGAACGGCGGCAGCGCTGCACGCAGGAAGCCACCGTAGCTAGCGTTGGCAAGACGTGAGTCCAGCACGGCTACAACACCACGGTCCTGGCTTGAACGAATCAAGCGACCAACACCCTGAGCCAGCCTGACCGCGGCATGGGTGGCCGAGATGGCGATAAAGCCATCTCCACCGCTTTGCGAGACGGCACGTGCCCGGGCCGTCACGAGCGGATCATCAGGTCGCGGGAAGGGGATCCTGTCGATGACCACGAGGCGACACGAGGCGCCTTGCACGTCAACGCCTTGCCACAGTGACATGGTGCCAAAGAGGCAGGTGTCGGGTTCGTCGGCGAATTGTTTAATGAGCCCAGACATGGAGGACTCTCCCTGACACAGGATCTTGACCTTGAGTTTCTTCCGAAGCTTTTCGGCCGCATCCTCGGCGGCACGCCGTGAAGAAAACAAGGCCAGCGTTCCTCCGCCGGCAGCCGTGATCAGGTCGCTGAGTTCATCCAGTTGTTCTGGCGACATGCCAAAACCAGGCTTTTTCAGGTGGGCAGCTACGTACAGCATGCCCTGTTTAGGGTAATCAAAGGGAGATCCGACGTCGGCCCCACTCCAGCTGGGAGCACTAGGTCCAAGAAGTCCCAGCCCGCCCGCCGTGGCCTGGAAGGATTCACCAATAGCCAAGGTCGCCGAGGTCAGCACGACGGTGCGATCGGTAAAGAGCCCCTCACGCAATTTCATAGCCACGCTCAGGGGCGCGATATTCAGGACCGCCGGTTCGCTCTCGTCGGCTTTTTGATATCCCTGACCAGGAATGAAGTTGCCTGGACGGGAGGCCCATACCACCTCGCGAGCGTCGTTGGCGACCAGGAGGCGCTCACACAGGTCAAAGATGAGGTTGAGCCGTGAACGGGCGATGGAGCGCCCACCGTCGGCGGCCGCGTTTCCGTCCGGCTTAGAGTCCGACAGTGCGACACGGACAGCGTCTCGCACCTGCTCGATCGCCTGGTTCTGCGTCTCGTTGAGCCCGTTAGGCAACAAGCCTTCGGGCACACCGGCTAGGGCCAGGTCCAGAGCCGCAGCGCTGGCATGCAGTGTCTCCACGGGAACGGCTGTGTGCTTACGGGTGCTGGAGGCTGCGGCCTGAATCATTTGCACGGACAACTGCCCTGTCACGGCACCCGTGACTCGATCCTGCAGTTCGTGAGCCTCATCTACCACCACGACGTCGTACTCGGGTAGCACGGCGATGCCTTCAAAGGCACTGATCGCCAGCATGGCGTGGTTGGTCACTACAATGTCAGCGTTGGCGCCGCGGGCACGGGCCAATTCGGCAAAACATTCAGTCGCCAGGGGACACTTTTGAGCGCCCAAGCATTCCATGGAGGTGACAGAGACCTGACGCCAGGCCTTATCGGTCACACCAGGCACGAGCTCATCACGGTCACCGGTTTCGGTGTCCTGAGCCCATTCGCGCAGCCGAACAACTTCCTTCCCCAATTGCGAGGTAGGTCCGGAGCTTGCCCCCGGTAGATGGGCAACGCTGGTATCTTCGCCGAGGGTGAAGAGCGCGCCTTCGCCCGTGTCTTCAGAGGGGAAACCTCCGCCAAGTTTCTGCTTGCAGACGTAGTTGCTACGCCCCTTGACCAAGGCCACGTCAATAGCTCGCGGCAGAATAGGCTCCAAAGCGGCCAGAAGAAGCGGAACATCACGTCCCACGATCTGCGCCTGCAGGGCGAGCGTGGCCGTGGCAATCACGGCCGGCTTCTCACTCGTGAGCGCATTGACGATCAGCGGGATCAGATAAGCCAGGGACTTTCCCGTGCCGGTTCCCGCCTGAACCAGAAGGTGATCGCCGCTTTCAATGGCGGCCACAACACGGCGCACCATTTCATGCTGGCCATCACGGCGCTGGCCGCCCATGGATTCAACCGCTTTGTCGAGAAGCGCTAGAGCTTGTTGCGAAAAGTCACTCTCAGGCATGCTGGACAAAGGGCTCAACCTCGGCGGCAAGGTCTTCACGGACGCGAACCGTCGCCAAGGTGCCATGCTCGCCATGCTCAACGGAGATGATCTCTGCATCTGTGCGGTGAAGCTTGTTCAGGACGTCGCCGCGATCGTAAGGAATCAGCAGCGTCAGAGTCACGCTCGGGTGCGGGATCGCCTCGCTGATGGCCTCCAGCAGCTCCTCGATGCCGGCACCGGTGCGAGCCGAGACAACAATCGTGCGTGGCTCATGCTGGCGCAGGCGTTCGATGACGAAGGGGTCAGCAATGTCGGCCTTGTTCAAGATGATGATCTCGGGGATCTTCAAGGCGTCCACCTCGGCAAAGACGGTACGGACAGCCGCGATCTGCCCTTCCGGATCCGGGTGAGAGGCATCCACGATGTGCAGAATCAAATCCGCGTCGGCGACCTCTTCCAGAGTGGAACGGAAGGCCTCAACGAGCTGGGTCGGCAAGGAGCGCACAAAGCCCACGGTATCGACAAGGGTGTACCCCAGACCATCCGCGGTCTCGGTCTTGCGGACCGTAGGATCAAGGGTGGCGAACAAGGCGTTCTCAACCAAGACCCCGGCATCCGTCAGACGGTTCAACAGGGAAGACTTACCGGCGTTCGTGTAACCCGCGATGGCCACCGAGGGTACGCTGTTGCGCTTACGGTTGGCTCGCTTGGTTTCCCGGGCTGGCTGCATGGCGGCGATTTCACGCCGCAGCTTGGCCATACGGGTACGGATCTTTCGACGATCCAATTCCATCTTGGTCTCACCGGGACCACGGGAACCAATACCGCCACCGGCGGCACCAACTCGTCCACCTGCCTGGCGGGACATGGATTCACCCCAGCCGCGCAGACGTGGAAGGAGGTATTCCATTTGTGCCAGTTCAACCTGTGCGCGACCCTCACGGGACTTGGCGTGCTGGGCGAAAATGTCCAGAATCAAGGCCGTCCGGTCAATGACCTTGACCTTGACGACTTCTTCCAAGGTACGGCGCTGCGACGGGGCCAGGTCACCATCGATAATGACGGTGTCGGCGCCCGTGGCATGGACGATTTCTTTCAGTTCTTGGGCCTTACCAGTACCTAGGTAGGTGGCCGGATCTGGCTTAGCACGACGCTGCACTAGGCCGTCGAGAACCTCGGAGCCTGCCGTTTCAGCCAAAGCAGCCAATTCTCGCAGGGAATTCTCGGCATCCGCCATGGTTCCCTTGGACCACAATCCGGCCAGAACCACGCGTTCCAGACGCAACTGCCGGTATTCAACTTCGGTGACGTCTTCAAGCTCGGTGGACAGACTCGCCTTGCGGCGCAGCGCGTTACGATCGGCCAATTCGCTCTGGTCACCGTCAAAGCGGCTGTGCTGGAATTGCAGTGACGAGACAGCTTGGGCCTGGCCAGACAAGGGGCGAGTGGAGGGAACACCCTGATAAGGGTCCTGAGCTTCCACGTCGTCGTCTTCGCGCACGGCACGTCCGGCAGCGGCATCCTTGGCGAGGATACGATCAATCACGGCTTCAATCTCGGCAACAGACATGTCTGCTCCGGAATCGAGGGCGTCGGCTGAGCCGTGGGCGTTCACTCCATGCTTGCCGGTTTCGGGCAGCGCATTGTCGTCGGAACGAGAGTGTGCAGATGCGTGGGACATATTCTCCTTAAAGGGGCTTTACCTCAATCTTAGTCCGCCCCACCCTCACGCACACCTTTACCGCCACGGTGTTGTGGATAAAGTCACCGTGTCCTCCTAAGCACTCTTAGGCGCGCCTAGATACCCAACACGGCATTTCCCCACTAATCTGGCATAACTATGGGTACTCAGGGTTCAGACCACTATTTCAGTTCACAGCCGTCCACACCGATGAAACGACGTCCTTTGAACGTCGTTCTCGCCGGTGAGAAACGCTCACTTCAGACCGCTGGCGGCATCTTTAGCCCCGACGGCGTCGACAAGGGCACCACGATCTTGCTTTCCGAGGCACCGCCGCCCTCCACCGAAGGCAATCTGCTCGACATCGGCTGCGGCTGGGGCCCCATTGCCCTGACACTGGCGCTGCGCTCCCCCGAGGCCACGGTATACGCCGTGGATGTCAACGAGCGTTCCCTCGAACTCACGACGGACAATGCGAAGGCACTTGGGCTGGCTAACGTTCACGCCTCAACCCCAGAGGCCGTGGATCCTGAGATCCGCTTCAGCACAATCTGGTCCAACCCTCCCATTCGGGTCGGCAAGGACGAGCTGCACGCCATCTTGTTGATGTGGCTGCCCCGCCTGGCCCACAATGGCAACGCCTACTTGGTAGTGCAGAAGAACCTTGGTTCGGATTCGCTGCAGCGCTGGCTCACGGTTGAGCTGGAGGAGCGTTTCCCCGAGGCAGGCTTCAAAGTGGTTCGCGACTCGACCAACAAGGCGTTCCGCATTCTCCGCGTCACGCGTACCCAGCCGTAAACGCAACCACAGCCGCAAAACTGAAGAAGCCGCCGGAACCATCAGGTTCCTGCGGCTTCTTCTATTTCTAGGCTAGGACGCCGTCAGCGACGATCACGGCCGGGCCACTGAGCTCAACATGCTCGCGACCGTCCTCGCCCGGGAAGAATCGCACGCCCACCACGCCACCGGGGATTGTCACGCTCCACACGTCGGGAGCGTCGCTGCCAGCCCAGAAACGGGTTGCCGCAGCGGCAGCGCAGGCGCCGGTTCCGCACGACAGAGTCTCCCCCACCCCACGTTCGTGAACACGCATACTGATGTGTCCGACGTCGTCCGTCACCAGCGGCTGAGCCGGGACGGCAAATTCCACATTAGTGCCGTGCGGCGGAACGGGCGTGACGGAGGGCGCCTCGTGAAGGTTGGCGGCAGCCAGTTCATCAAGATCACTCAGGGCGACGACTGTGTGCGGGTTCCCCATCGTGATGGAGACGGCGGGTCGTTCGTCCGGCAAACCGAGCGTCTCGACGAGCGAGTCCATCCCCTTGCCGCGCGCTTCAGGGTGGATGAAGTCCCACGGGCCCATGTCCACGCGGTAGCCGTCGTCCGTGCGCGAGACAATCTTGACGCCGGCGCGCGTGCCAATGGTCAATTCCTCGCCTGGCGCGAGCGTCACGAGGCCTTCGTTGATGAGGAAATGCACGAAGACGCGCACACCATTGCCGCACATTTCCGAGCGGGTGCCGTCGCCGTTGTTGTAGTCCATGAACCATTCGGCGGTGGGGTTCTCGACGAGCAGTTCCACGCCTTCCGGCACGTGGCGTGAGCGGACGGCGCGGATGAGGCCGTCCCCACCCAGGCCGCGGCGGCGGTCGCACAGTGCGGCGATCTGCTCCGGCGACAGAGTCCGATCGCCGTCGGGATCGGCCAGCAAAACAAAGTCGTTGCCGGTGCCGTGGCCTTTGGAGAAGCGCAGGCCTGTCAAGGGTGCCAAAGTCTCAGTCATGGTTTAAGCCTAAGGCACCTTTACCCTCATGACGCACGACGTCGGACACCTCCTAGGTGTGTTGGGTCGGTTCTGGTTTGTGACGGGAAAGCCGTGCTTGTTCTGGGGGTGGCTCTGCCCGAAGACGGTTGCCGAGCACTCAAGATTGATTCAGGCGCTCACCGGGACAGGGCTTGAGACACTCGGTGGGTACATGGATTCAGATACTCACTGGGCGTCTAGGTGCAGGTGTGGTGTTGAGTGTAGATTCCTCCACAGCCCTTGTGGATGTGTGGTTGTTGCACAGATTTGGGGTTGGTGGTGTTGTTTGTCAGTGCCCGGGATTAGAATATATGTATGGATGAAACGACAAAGGTGTCGGAGCAATCGATACCAGATGCGCAGGGCGGACGAGTGGGTGATCATGTTCATCAGCTCCTTCATCTCGCTCGCGCACTCAACCACGCCACCACCGTTTCTGAGGCTGGTGCGTCGTCTCCTGGGGTGTTGGTGGGTGCGCCGTTTGGTGTGGAGTTGGGTGGGTTGTCGGATCTGGAGTGTGTGGGGTGGGCTCAGGATTTAGAGCGG
>NZ_QJVC01000024.1 GCF_003219795.1 Arthrobacter psychrolactophilus
ACCTACACCGAACCAAGCTCCCCGCCCCGGACTTCACACCCGGCAGCGCTGACTACACTCTGGATTCGGAAGAGCCCGTTTACCCTGAGACCCCGAACTTCGAGTTCTTCTCTATAGACCAGACCCCGGCGACCAGAGCGTAATAGAACCGCTAATCAGATGTCGAGCCAGCGAGCTCTTCCATTAGGTCGCCGCTATTGGTGTACACCCATTACAAGTAATGGAGCATCAAGGAAGGGACCATTGCTGAGGAATCTCTACTGCGGAATCGACTGGGCGGAAGGACATCACGACATCGCCCTCGTCGACGCTGAAGGAAAACTACTGGCCTCCCGCCGAGTTGGCGATGACCTGGCAGGGTAGAACAAGCTCTGCCCTACACCGATCGAGCACGGCCACCCGGGCCAGAAGCCTGTACCTATCGCGATCGAAACGCCCCGCGGGCTCTTTGTTTCGTCCCCGCGGGACCGCGGCTTCCCGGTCTATGCCATCAACCCGCTGTCGGCCGCCCGCTGTCGGCGGCCCGCCACCGGGACCGCCATTCCGACTCTCGGAAGAAATCAGACGCCCAAGATACCACCGTGTTGGCCAATATCTTGTGCACAGTCAGTCACGCGCACCGCCGCATGGCTGAGGATTCCGAGCATTGTCAGGGCCATCTCGGTCTTGGCAAGAGGGCAACAAGACGCCGTCGAGAAAAGGCAAATACATGATTATTGGACTCGTCGTGTAATGGTGGAGTGGGTGCATCATGAGGACCAAAATAGTTTGGGCGCCACAGCAAGGTGTGGCGCCCAAACTAATTGATCTATCTATCTCTATCCGGATGGGATAGTTCCATAGTTTGCATGAAGATTAGAGAACTCCAGCTCCGACTGGAACGGAAATAGAAGTGCTTGCGGTGCGAGTAGTTCCATCGCTGAAAGTTACTGTAAGGGTTACAGGGAAGCTAGCGAGAGCCTGAATCGTGACCAAATCGCTGCTGCCAGCCAATGCGAATTCTACTGGTACAACAAGCTGTCCATTGGAATCAACCGTAACGTTCTGCACGGAGGTGTAAGTAGTCAGCGGGAACCCGTATTCAACACCACCGATACCAAAAACGACAGGAGTTTTCTGGTATTCGATAGCACGGGTCGATGAAGGAGTTGCCACGCCGCCATAAGAGTAAACGCCGAATCCGCGGGCGCGTCCCAATGAAATATTAATACCTGAGGGACGGCCAACCTGAATTGTCACCGTAGCCGGGCCGCTAATTGCACCAGGACCATTGGTGATGGTGAATGCGGTCGGAACAGTCGGCAGTACCTGAGCTGTAACCACAGTTGCACTGTCCAGAACACGCAAGTTAGCCAATGATGAGCTACTAGCAGTCCACAGAACATCGGCGGTGGCAATGGATGCGCTTGCGGCCGGAGCGGCGATGGCGGCTGCAATAACGGGCACGGACCAAGCTGCACCCTTGACTACCGCACGGCGGTTGCGCGGCTTGTTTGCAAAGTTCTGCTGTTCGAGTTCAGACACGAACTCCCCCTAAAAATAGAATATGTTGTGACCACCCCCAATTGGATGACCCATATTGATTCAACCGTGCAGCGAGTCACATCGCAGCTTAAATGTGCCAGCCTGTCGCTAAAAGTGATCATTGATGTCGCGGCGAGGTTTTTCGTGTTAAATGTTTCGTTTTACACGGCTGGATCCACAACGTCGCTTGGTGCGACATACCCTGACCTAATTTCGCGAGGCTTGCCTAATTGCGCCTCGTGGAGCGTCCGGCGCATCTGCACCAAGGAAGAGAAACCTGCATGTTCTGCAATCTTCTCTAAGGAGAGCACTTCCAACTTGGGGTCTTTCAGAAGTTTTACGGCTAGATCGATCCGGTGGTTGCGCATGACTTCCGCAATGGTGAGGTTATTCCGCTTAAACTCCCGCTGAAGCTGCCGCAAAGAGACGGAGAGCTCCTCGGCCAACCTAGCGGGCGTGAGGTCTCTGTCCCCTGCGGTGGCACCAATGTATGCCATCGCTTGATCGAAGGTACTCTTCCTGCCGGTACCTGTGACCTTGGCGCCCAGGTCTTCCAACATGATGCCACCAACCATCTCGTGCAACAGCTTCTCCATGAAGTAGCCTGCAACTGACGATATTGGGAGCTCATGCTCCAGTGCCTGCTTAACAAATCCCAATGCAGCAGGTGCCAATGAGGGTATTGAAGCCAAGGCATGCAGTGATGGGAACTCCTTAATGCCAAAGTCCCTCAATACCTGCACAGGAAGGGTTATGGCCGTGAACGTGGCCTCTTCAAGAACTTCCATCTGAAATTCCGTTGCACGGTTATACATCCACGATTGCCCAGGGTGGGCAGTCAAACCAGGTTCAGTCTCATCCTCCAGCAACCGCATGGTCCCTGTGAGAATAAAGACGAGAATCAGGCTGTCATTTCCGTCAGCCTGACTCACCACTTTGCTTATTCCCGGCGTCAATGAGAATTTGAAAACGGAAGTCTCACCGAAATCGATCCCGCGCACAGAGAAGGACTGTCCAGGCCCCAACTGCAAATTGACTCCGTATGGCGTCAGCCTAGGCAACCGCCCGGGACCCACGGCACCGGGCGCCAATGTCTCGCTGCATACGCTGAACCTTCGTGCGACCATAACCGTCCCCCAAGGATGACCTAAAGTGCAGGCCAAAAGGCCGCCTTCCCAGAATATCCCGGAATTGAAGGTCGGCTCGCTGCTATCTATATCCGTCCCATAACAAAACCGGTTGAATGATCGTGTCTCTCTAGCGAGTCTGGTTCAGCGCATCCTCTGCTGCGACCCAGGCCAGCATGGCGCACTTGACGCGTGCCGGGAACTTCGAAACACCTGAGAGAGCCGCAGCATCGCCCAAGATCTCCTCGTCAGCTTGAATCTTCCCGCGAGAACGCATGACCTCACGGAAGTTACTCATGAGCGCATCCACCTCGGCACGATTCAAGCCAACGACCATATCGCTGAGGATTGAGGCCGACGCCATGGAAATGGAGCACCCATCCCCCGCCCAATGAATACCAGAAACCTGATCTCCCTCGGTTTCAATCCGCAACGTGATCTCATCACCGCAGACGGGGTTGAGCTGATGACACTGCCCGACGTTCTCGGGAAGGTCGTTACCGGCGAGAAGGTCGTTGGGCAGGTCTCCGCCGCGGCGGGCCTTGGACTCCTCCAGAATAATTTGTTGGTAAAGCGAATCAAGTGAGCTCATGCTGGCGTTCCGTCCACGCCAAAGTAGCCGCGCACCTCAGCCACGGAGGCCAGGAACGCGTCAACATCAGCGGATGTGTTGTACAAATAAGTGCTTGCGCGGGTTGAAGAGTTAAGACCAAGGCGGCGGTGCAACGGCTGTGCACAGTGGTGACCCACGCGGACGGCGATGCCGGCAGCGTCAAGGTACTGTCCGACGTCGTGCGCGTGAACGCCAGCCACCTCGAAAGCGGCCAGACCGGCACGAGGAGCGCCCGAAGCCGGACCCAAAACGCGAATGCCCTCAATGGCTTCCAAACCACGTACCAGACGCTGTCCGAGGAACTCTTCCCACGCGTGGACGCGATCCATGCCGGTCTCGGTCAAGTAATTGGCAGCGGCAGCCAAAGCCACCGCCTGCGAGATCGGCTGCGTACCGGCCTCAAATCGCTGCGGCGCAGGCAGGTACTCGGCCTCTTCCATCGTGACCTTGGTGATCATGGAACCACCGGTGAGGAACGGCGGCATGGCATCGAGCAGTTCGGCGCGCCCATAGAGGCCACCAATACCTGTCGGGGCCAGCATCTTATGTCCAGAGAACACGGCAAAATCAACGTCGAGCGCCTTGACGTCTAGGGGAAGGTGAGGCGCGGACTGGCAGGCGTCCAAGACGACCAAGGCTCCCACTCCGTGGCCCATGGCGGTCAGCTCGGCAGCGGGGTTGATGACGCCGGTGACATTGCTGACGTGGGTGAAGGAGAGTACCTTGGTGTTTTCATTCAGCAAGGTGGCGGCGGCAGCCATGTCGAGGGTGCCGTCGTCGTGAATGGGAATGAAGCGAAGCGTGGCACCCGTGCGGCGGCACAGCTCCTGCCAAGGAATCAAATTGGCGTGATGCTCCATCTCGGTGACAAGCACCTCGTCTCCTGCCGTGAGGGCAAAGCGCTCGGCCGCCTCAGAAACCTTTCCGACGCTGGCGTTGCCGAAGGCGTAAGCAATGAGATTCAGGCCTGCCGTGGCGTTTTGAATCCATACGAGCTCGTTGCTCTGGGCGCCGATGAAAGCGGCCACGACTTCGCGGGCGTCTTCGAAGGCATCAGTGGCCTCGACGGCTAGCGTGTGGGCACCGCGATGCACGGCGGAATTACGCTGCTCGTAGTACTCCTGCTCGGCCTCCATGACACTGAGCGGATTTTGCGAGGTGGCTCCGGAGTCCAGGTAAACGAGTGGCCTACCATTGACTTCCGTTTCAAGGATGGGGAAGTCATTACGGATGCGCAAAACTTCGGCGTCACTCAAGGGAAGGTGGGTATTGTGCGTGGCGGATTCTGTCACCAATTGAATGCTCCTCGGCAATAGTGCAGCCAGCCGACAACCGACCAGCACTGACGCGCCGCTAATACGTCACGTCTATATCACTTAATTGTCGCACCGTTTGCTGACGAGGGCATCAAAGGTGGTGCTTACCTAAGCCGCTCCATCGACCTTGGCGACGGTAATTCCTCGGAACTGGACGGGTAAGGCTTCCGGGTAGCCCTTGTGCAGGCTGATGTACCCACCTCTGTCAGCGGCGTTTTTTATTTGCAGCATCCACTCGGGATTGCTGTCACGTACGATGCGAATTTCCTCCGGGTTCACGAAGATGGTGAGCGAAACCCATCCCTGCTCTTGTAAGTTCTCGGTCTGCATTGATCCAAGAAGAGTCCCTCCTTGCATTCCGGGACCACCGGAAAAGAGGCCAAGTTGCCCGTCTGGCTGCAGCGCAAGGTAATAGCCGGTGGCTGCCGCATCGCTCTGATCGGTGAGCTGGCCGAAGGCGATGGCCGCATATTGCTGTGGTTTGGGCAGCCATACTGGCCAGCGAAGGTCTACCGTAAGTGAGTAGTTCGTCTCGGCGATGGGACAAAGTGAGCCGAGCAGGTAACCGCTCGTTTCAGGGGTCTTGATCGTTACCGATCCAGCCGTGGCGTCGATGATCGGCTGAACACCCCACCCCTTCTCAAGATCGCTGGGAAGGTCGCCCGCGGCTCGCAAACCACTAGCAAAGGTGTCCGCGGAATGGAGCGCCTTGTCGCGGCAGACGTAGGGGATGTTGGAACACATCATTCCCCGCACGCCCAGCTCTGACAACCTGTCGCGTTGGCTTCGGGTGTGCACCTCCCACGCCATGACAGGTTTGCCGTATCCCACTAAGCGTCGAAAGAGGTCGTCGTCCGCGTCAACGGGTAGCCCGACGAGGTCCAGCGTCGGGACAATCGCTGCAAATTGGGCGGCCTGATCGGCGTCGAAGTATCCCCACACCTTGTAACCACGCGACTGGACCGTGGTCGTGTGCGCTCCCCGAAAGCTCTGCTTCCAAATGAAATGCTCCGTGGAATTCGGATATCCCTCCATCAGGTCCAGCAGAGCCTCGGTGTTTGTCCCCTGTTTATCCTCGATGAAAATCACCTGCGTACCAGCAAAGCGGTCCAACACATCCTTCAGATCCGGGATCGTCTGGGGCTTGGATGCCGGTCCGAGCCACAGCCTAGCATCGAGGGATAGGCCGGCGAGGTCCGCGTGCGTCAGTTGCGAAATCTTGCGAGGATCACCCGTCAGACGCTTGAGCGTACTGTCGTGATGGCATACGAGGACACCATCGCTCGTTGCGTGAACCGATACCTCCAGTGCTCCGACGCCGAGCCTCACGGACTCGGCATAGGATTCCATGCTGTGTTCGGTCCAATTGTCGCCAGAACCTCGATGAGCGACATAAAACGGCGTCCGAGATAGCAGTCCCTCAACCGTGGTGGTGGCCCCGGGCTGAAGAATGCCTTGGGGTTTCGCCACTGGCCCTACGCCTTGGCATGCCGCGAGCCCGACTCCCCCAACCAGTGCCGCGGCAGTAAAAAACAGCTGCCGTCGGCTCAGATCTGGGTTTCCCGACATCTCAATAGGCTCCCGTTGGCGCGACAACAACTTTTAGTGTTCGCCAGAGAATCATGATGTCACCGGTCAATGACCAGTTCTCTACGTAGTAGAGGTCCAATCGGACGGCCTCCTCCCAGGGGAGATCCGACCGGCCGCTGATCTGCCAGAGGCCGGTAATTCCGGGTTTTATCAGAAGTCTGCGCCGTGTGGGGCTTGCATAACCGGCCACTTCCTCCAGCAGCGGTGGCCGCGGCCCGACGAGGCTCATGTGGCCCATGAAAACATTCCAGAATTGGGGAAGCTCGTCTAGGGAGTGCTTGCGCATCCATCGACCGCACCGGGTGACGCGAGGATCATGAGCCATCTTGAAGAGCAGCCCGGAGCCTTCATTTTCTGCCAGTAAATCGATCTTGTGGGCCTCGGCGTCGACCACCATGGAACGAAACTTCACCATGTTGAAGGCTTGACCGTTCTTGCCGACTCGTCGTTGGAAGAATAGGGCCGGGCCAGCACTGTCGCGTTTGACGATCATGGCCAAGGCGGCGAGAACCGGGGACAAGATGAGGAGCGCAGCCGCCGACAAGATCACATCCATTCCACGCTTAATCATGTGACGCATTCCCGAGTAATGCGGCATCTCCACATACATGAGGGGCAGGCCCTCCACCGGCCGGAAGTGAACGCGGGGGCCGGCGATATTCGTCAGACTCGATGCAAGAACCAACTCGGTGTCCATATCCCCGAGTCTCCACCCCAACTCTTGAATGGCCGTGGCGCCACCGGGAAGTTCGCCGGCCACTACTACTGCCTCGGCCCCGCAGGCCTCCACAATCTGGTCAATGTCGGCGATTCCGTGAAGGACGGGCATGTGTTGCCATGGGGTGGCGCCGCGCATGTCCCGCGTCAGCGAGGTAAGGACGACACCACCAACGCGGTAACCCACACGAGAATTCCGCTCGAGTTGTTCAACCGCATACTTGGCTTCCTGGCTGCTGCCAACAACAACGACGGTCGATAGCATGCGACCGTTCTTGCGTTGGCGACTGAGCCAGCGACGCCATTGCCAACGTTCCAGCATCAGTAGCCCGAGGCCAAGAGGTACCGCGAGCGCGAAGAACCCCCGCGGCACGGCGATTCCCAGTGCCACCATAAGCATTGCCATGACACCAAAGGTTCGCAGGGTGGACTGGGCAACCCTGCGGTACTCTGCTACCCCCGAGCCGATCACCGAATGCCCTCGTGACTTGGCGTATTCCAGGTCGACGTTCCACAGCACAACACCGAGAAGGCAAATCCCGAGGTACCACGCTTCGGAGGTTTGCATGTGTCCAGGGGTCCAATCGGCGCCAATCCGGACTATGAAGGCCACAGCGAGGACGACCACCGACACGAGTGCGTCACTGAGCCGCAGTTTCAGGATGAAGCGCGCCCGCCAGGTACGATGGCCGGCTCGAGGCGATTGATGCGGCTGTGGACGATCGCGTGCACCGATCCGTGGTGCTGCCGCAATTGCCGATTCCATACCGACGGTGTGTGTCACGCTGTTGTAGATGACGGTTGTCGCGGCCTTGCGGTGCTTCCTATCCTGCCCGATGCCGGCTTGCTCCACGGTCATGGAGCACCCAAAGACATTGTTCCCAGACGAAGATAGGGAGCCGACGACGGCTGGGGGAAAGCCTTGGTCTCAGAAGGCTTATCCGCCGCCGGCTCCGATTTGGGAGGCCATGCGCTGAAGCATGGCCATGTGATGTGCGAGTCACGATGACGGGGATACGGTGCTGCCGCGACAACTGTGTATGTCTGAGGCATCGCCGCACCCTCTCCTGTCATGTGCCCGCCCTGCGTGTGATGTGAACTGATTCAAGTCAATTACCTGCCGGCCAGCCGTGCACGAGTGATTGTTACCCGTCATCTCTGCGCAGTCACGGCAGCTGGTCGGAGGATTTACTTGCCGGTGAGCGTGGCTACTCTCATTTGTATCGGTAGTTCCCGCGCCTTGCCCAGGACGCTGCCCGAATGGCGCGTTTTTCATTGATGTCGGCATGGGGCCTCCTTAGACTCGGAGCCACTGGGGAGGGCTTCTCCTCGCTAGGGAAAGGATAAGCGGCATGAGACCACGGGCATTTATCACCGGCATCACGGGTCAGGATGGATCGTACCTGGCCGAGCTCTTGTTATTGAAGGGCTACGAGGTGCATGGGCTCATTCGCAGGGCCTCCACATTCAACACCACCCGCATCGACCATCTCTACGTTGATCCGCACGAGGACGAGGTGAGGTTGTTCTTGCACTATGGCGACCTCAGTGATGGCGCCCGACTCGTGACGCTATTGAGTCAGATTCAACCCCATGAGGTCTACAACCTGGCCGCGCAGTCGCACGTCCGGGTGTCGTTCGACGAACCCATCCACACAGGCAATACCACCGGCATCGGCTCGGCCCGGTTACTCGAGGCCGTACGAACCATTGGACTGGGCACCCGCTTCTATCAGGCCTCGTCTTCCGAGATGTTCGGGGCCACTCCCCCACCTCAAAGCGAGTCCACACCGTTCTATCCGCGTTCCCCCTACGGCGCTGCCAAGGTCTACAGCTATTGGATGACCCGCAACTACCGCGAGGCCTATGGCATGTACGCGGTCAATGGCATCCTTTTCAACCATGAGTCACCCCGCCGCGGCGCCACTTTTGTCACAAGGAAAATCACCCGGGCCGTCGCCGCCATCAAGGCCGGGCGGCAGGACGAGTTGTACCTCGGCAATCTCGACGCCGTCCGCGACTGGGGATACGCCGCCGAGTATGCCGAAGGCATGTGGCGCATGCTCCAGGCAGACACGGCCGACGATTACGTCCTCGCCACCGGGCAGGCGTTCAGCGTCAGGGACTTCCTCAAATTTGCCTTCGAACATGTCGGCCTGGACTGGCGCAATCATGTCCACTTCGACGAACGCTATCTACGGCCCACCGAGGTCGACGCCTTGATCGGGGATGCCACGAAGGCCAAGGAGGTCCTGGATTGGTCTGCCTCCGTCACCTCTCCCGAGCTCGCGGCCATCATGGTCGACGCCGATATTGCAGCCCTCGCGAGCCCAGACGGAAAATGGGTAGACAAGGTCACCCTTGATACCTGGGCGCCGAGCCCCCAGTGGCAGATTAAGTCATGACAATCACTATGGACCCACAGGCCGTCTGCTATGTTGCCGGGCATCGCGGGCTGGTCGGATCTGCTCTGTGGCGCAACCTCAAAAACGCCGGATTCACATCTCTTATTGGTGAGTCGTCGGCCGACCTTGACCTGCGAAACCGGGACGAGGTCTTCACCTATATGAGCCATCACCGACCCAGGTACGTCATCCTCGCCGCCGCGAAGGTGGGTGGAATTCTGGCCAACAGCACCAGCCCGGTCGATTTCCTCAGCGACAACCTACGCATTCAACTCAACGTCATGGATGCCGCCGTGGCTCTCCGAGTAGAACGACTCCTCTTTCTAGGGTCGTCGTGCATCTATCCCAAGTTCGCACCCCAACCCATTCCCGAGTCGGCCCTCATGAGTGGATATTTGGAGCCAAGTAACGAGGCCTACGCTGTGGCAAAAATCGCCGGAATCACGGCCGTCAACGCGGCACGCAAGCAGTACGGCCTGCCATGGATTTCCGCCATGCCCACTAATCTCTACGGCACTGGCGACAACTTCACGCAAGGGAAGTCTCATGTACTTCCGGCCCTCATAAGTCGCTATCACGACGCCGTGTTCCAAGGCCTGGACGAGGTGGTCAATTGGGGCACGGGAACACCCCGGCGCGAATTCCTTCACGCCGACGATGCCGCCTCAGCATGCATCCATCTTCTGGAGCATTACGACGGTGAGTCACCCGTCAATATTGGTTCCGGTACGGACCTGAGCATCAAGGAACTGGCGGAATTAGTCGCTACCACGGTGGGCTACACAGGAACCACCAGCTGGGATGTTCAAAAACCGGATGGAACCCCTCAAAAACTATTAGATACATCACTTGTTACGTCGCTCGGCTGGAGACCACGCATCACTCTCGAGGACGGAATTGCCACGACTTATCAATGGTTTAGAGAGAATTTGGGGGCATTACGCACGCGCGCTTCATGACGGGAATTCGCCAGGCGGAACCGACACCGATTTGTTACCAAATGAATCGTTGGCCATACTGAAATTGGTCTCAGAGGGTAACAAAGGGCACAGCCCTATGCTCATTTCGCATTCGTGCGTCCTCCACCAAGAGAGTTCCCAAACTTCATGACAATCACGCCTACAGGCGCTCCTCAGTCGCGCTCCAAAAAGGGTCCCGCAAAAATCGCTGCCGGTGTAATAACCGCAGCCCTGCTCGCCGCATTGGTTCCGGTTATCACCGCCAATGCCGCCGAACCCAACTACGTTGCCTCATCTATTCTCCTCAATGACACGATGAGCCGCACCGTGAGCAATAGCTGGGGCAACGCCACAAGCGCCATCAACTATTCCGCTTCAAACTCTGCCCTTGGCGTCGCCAATGGCACGGCGAAAATCAGCCTGCCCACCCCGGGTAAGTCCATGACCACCGCCACGAGCGTCAAGGCAACAAACGCCGATGCCTCCTACGTGGTATCCGTTGACAAGCTGCCCACATCTGGCGCCGGACTGTCCACCTCGCTGCATCTGCGCCACAGCAGCACCGGCTTCTACCGCACGGTCCTGCACATCACCCCGCAGGGCACCACGACCCTGGAACTTTCACGGTCCAACGCGGGAAAGATCACCGTGCTGAAGAAGGTGACGCTTCCCCTCATCGTGAAGTCGGGCCAGAAGATCAATCTTGAACTGCAGGCGCTAGGCACCACCTCGGTACAGGTGCAGGCCAAGGCGTGGGCCGTCGGCACCACCACCCCTGCGAACTGGAGCGTCAGTGTCACGGATGCCACCACCTCCAAGATTTCCACGGCCGGAGCCGTTGCCGTGAGCGCCTACCTCACGGGTAGCAGCCAGGCGTCAACGCTGCGCTATGACGACATCAAGCTCGCCTCCATGGTTCAGGAGGCCGTCGCCCCCACTACTCCCCCGGTTTCCAGCGCGTACCGTCCGGGATGGGGCGAGCCTGTCTTCCAGGACGAGTTCACCTCCAATGTGAGCAAGTGGAACGTTCGCGATAACGATTCTCTTTCCTACGACAAGGCCCGTATCAAGGCAGCCAACGTCTCGGTCAGCGATGGCCTGCTCCACATCGTGAGCAAGCGTGAGACCGTGGACGGCCGTGACTTCACGAGCGGCTACCTCGACTCCATCGGAAAGTTCGAACAGCAGTATGGACGCTGGGAAGTCCGCGCCAAGATCCCCACGACTCCGGGTGATTCACGCGGCATCTGGCCCGCCTTCTGGCTCCGCAACGCCGGCGTCGGCGAAGTAGACATCATGGAAGCATGGGGTGATCCCTTCACGAACCCGACCATCGTGGGAACCTCGTCATTGACGGCTCACGAATCCACCAACGGCGGCGGCGCACGCAAGGGCTGGAACTGGGAAACCATGGCCGGCACCACGGTCAACTCCTCCGCCGCATTCCACACCTGGGCCATCGAATACACCCCTACCGAGCTCAAGGGTTACTTCGATAACAAGCTCGTCGTGACCGCCACCAAGGCTGAGTTCCCGTGGCTCTGGGGTCCCAATTTCCAGACGAAGTTCAACATGCGCCTGAACCTGCAGGTTGGTTCTCCCTACCACGGCTACCCCGTGGGTCCGGACTACGTGGACACCAAGTCCTACGCTGATTTCCAGATCGACTATGTACGCGCCTGGGCCTACAAGGGCTAATCAACAACACATCATAATTTTTTGAATAAGCGAGGGCGAGCCAGTCATTGGCTCGCCCTTAGCTGTTGGCCATTCATGATGGACAGGGCCAGTCGCAACTGGGTGCTGGAGGTGTGCGCCGTGTAGGGGAAGTACATGACTTCGACCCCCACCGCGGCAAAACGGGCCTCGAGTTCCCTGCCTTTGAGTGTTCCCCGCCAATCATCACCTTTGAAAAATATGTCGAATCGCAGCCGCTCCCACGTTGCGATCTTGTCCGGCAGAACTTCCGCCACCGCCTCGTCGACGAATTGAATGGACTGCACTATGGCCAGACGCTCCGTAAGGGGCACGACCGGCTCGTGCCCCTTGATGGAGGCGCAGAGCTCGTCCGACACTACGCCGGCGATGAGCCAATCGCATTGACTTCTGGCATGTTTGAGAATGTTCAGATGCCCAATGTGGAAGAGATCGTACACCCCGGCGGCATAGCCGATCCGCTGCACCATGACGGCGCCCCCTTAGAGATTGTTGTTTACCTCCACCAACGCTATTGATCGCATTCAAGCCGGTCACGGGTAGCAACGTCCCGTAGTACCTCGGTAATACTCGGGGACATCTCGACTGCTTACGTGCCGCGGGGTGGCGCTACTTACCACGGACTCATTCGGTACTGCACTTAGCCAAAAGCGGTGCCCGTTATGCCTTTTCACGCCATTTTTCCCTTGCTCCTCCACCATCACGCGCCTACCGTGTGAGCTATCTGCCGGACATCCAGCCGCCGGCACCTTATGGTTGCGAACTCGTAAGGAAGAACAGTGAGCAATGACAAGACTGTTCCAAGACCCCACAGGGGATCCATGCCGGCGCGACGCCGGGTGCTGTGGATGTTCGTTCTTGCCGTGGCGATCGTCGCCGCCGTGGCGTTCGCCTTGTCTCAAAACACCCCAGTGGTATTGAGCAATCCGGTGCCCGTAGAGACCGCCACCGCGCAAGGTACCGAAACCGCTCGGACAGCGATGTCCAGCGCGGTCACGGCACCTGTTCCAGCCGCAAGCAGTGCCTCGGCGATCCCAAAGGCACCGACTGCAACCACCGCACCATCCGCCGGCCGCACAGCCGAGCCGATCCCAGGATCGATTGTTCCGCCGGCGGCCATTGGCAACGAGAAAATAAGCGCCCTGGTGAAAACCGCCGTGGCGGGCTTCATCAACGAGGCGGGCCAAATCGCCACCGACTCGCCCGCCGCTCCGACCCCCGGTGTCCCGGCAAGCGCTCCAGCAGAGGTCGACTTTACGGCCGTGGCCGCAGGGGTGGCCCTGGGTGAGCTGGAGGCCCAACATCAAGAATTCGCCTCTAATGGTTGGCAGCAGTCGGGCACCGTGACGGTAGTCGGAACGCCCGCCGTGACGACACAAGGTCAGGGCGCAGATCAACGGATCACCGTGATGGTCTGCCTCGATTCCAGCGCAGTACAGCTCGTCGATAACACCGGCGCCACCGTTTTGAAGGCGGAGAAGGCCGGCACCCGTATGAACCTCAATAACTATGTGGTGCAGGAAGTCGACGGGAAGTGGTTGGTCATCGATCACTCATTCCCCGACGATCCGCACTGCTAGGAACTCCTCAAATCGCAAGGATCGAGCACATGAAATCCAGAACAGGCCAGCGCAGGCATTCGCTGCTGCGCACGGGAGGCGGCATTTTGACCGCCGCGGTGGTGCCATTGTCACTCATTTTTGCCTTCACGCCCGCGGCGGAGGCCGCGGACCCTCCCGTATATGACGGCTCGAGCGCCGGGCAGGCCGCGGCGTCGTGCTGGGAGGTCAAGGCGGTGACCCCTGCCGCGCCGTCGGGCGTGTACTGGTTGCGTACCCCGGAAATGGTGGCCCCGACCCAGTTCTACTGCGATCAGACGACCGACGGCGGCGGGTGGGTGTTGATCGCCCGCGGCCGCGATGGTTGGAAGGAAAACTATCAGGGGTACGGGACCACGGCGCAGGTCCGGGAGACTGTGACAGGTACCGGCGCATTCGTCCCGCGACAGCTCTCATCGGTCCTTGTGGATGGACTGCTCAATGGGGCGCGGCCCGATAGCCTCGCCGACGGGGTTCGCTTGGTTCGCGCGACGAATGCCGCAGGAACCAGCTACCAAGAGGGCCGCTACAAGTTCACGAAGCAGGAACGCTGGACATGGACCTTCCGCTCGGAAACACCCGTGGGCGCTTTCACTCTGGCCGGGACCAACGGCAATGGCGGCCAGACAGGAAACTTCGGAACCGATCAAAACCAGCGACGCGTCTTCATGCAGACCGCGGCGGCTCAAAGCTGGCGCATCGGGTTCTCCTTCGGAACTCAGGCTCGTGGCACCAACAGTGCCACCAGCTATATCTGGTCGGCATCTGCGACGGCAGGAAATCCGCAGCCTTTTACGCAGGTGTATCTGCGACCGAAGCTGCGCCAGAGCAACTTCACGGGGACGACGATCCCGGATGCAGGATCGACAGCCTGGGCGCAAACACCCTTGGCGGAGACAGGATCCCTGCCCACGGTATGGGGCGTTTCCGGCCTTGCCAATGGCAGCACGAGTGAAATGTCGACCGAGGTTCAGGCCTTTACTCAGTCCGGTAACACCGTGTTCGCCGGTGGTAACTTCAAGTACGTTCAGCAGAACAAGGCCGGCGCCGGGCAGGTTGAGCAATCCTATCTGGCGGGATTCAATGTCAACACGGGTGCCTGGATGTCCGGCTTCCGACCGACCTTTAATGGACAGATCAAGGCGTTGGCCACGCTACCCAACGGACTCATTGTTGCAGGCGGCGAGTTCACCCAGGCCAACGGCCAGCCACACGCCGGCGTCGTGGTTTTGAACCCCGGGGACGGCAGCACGAACACCTCGGTCAACGTCAATGTGCGCAACGCACTCACCGGCGGCGTCATTCAGGTTCGCAGCCTCAAAGTTGAGGATGGCTGGCTGTACATCGGCGGCAACTTCACACACCTTGGCGGTGGCACCCATCCGGCCACCACGGTGTATTCACGGGCGGCGGCACGTGTGTCCATCAGCGATGGCACCCCCGATGGAAACTGGAACCCGTCCTTCAACGGCACGGTCACCGAGGTGGAACCCAGTCAGGACGGTAGCCGACTCTATGCCACCGGCTATTTCACGAGCACCAACTCCGTGGCAGCCAATAAGATTGCCGCGCTGAGCACGGCCGCCGGGGCAACCAAGATCGCACCTGACTGGACCATGATCTCCAGCGGCAACGCCGACTTCCAATTCACCGTCAGCGAGGCAAATTCCCGTATCTGGCATGGTGGCTCCGAACATGACTTGTTCAGCTACACAAAGACGGACTTCACCCGCCTCTCCACCAATATTGCCAAGTACAATGGCGACTTCCAGACTTCCGAGATCAGCAACGGCGTCCTATATGCCGGCTGCCACTGCAATGACTTCATCTACGCGGGCGCAACCTTTTGGCCCAACCTTGGGACAGGGTGGAGTGTCGCCGACAAGCTCGGATTTGTGGGAGCCTGGAACGCCGAAACGGGCATCATTGAACAGTCCTTCAACCCCGTTCTGGACACGCGTGCCGGACACGGGGCGTGGGGTACCTTCGGGGACTCCACAGGCGTCCTGTGGATCGGTGGCGACTTCAGCAATTCGGTGTCCGCCGCCGGCGCAAGCCAGTGGTCCGGCGGCTTTGTCCGCTTTGCACCCCGAGATGCTGCGGCTCCTCCGGCACCAAGCAATCTGAAGGCAAGCTCCAATGGCCTGGTGGATTCACTCACCTGGCAGGCATCCTCGGAAGCTGGCGTCAGCTACCAGGTCCTGCGCAATGACCGGGTGATCGGCATCGCCAACGGCACAAGCTTAAGCACCGACACGGCCACGGGAGCTAAGTACTTTGTCAGGGCCGTCGATCAGGCCGGCAACTTCTCCGCAAGCACCGCATTCGCCACGGCACCGGTGGTTGCAAACCCGCCGGAGGTCGTCATCCCGGAGAACGCCTCGTGGTCGTACAGATTCGAGAACACGGCACCCGATCCTGCGTGGACCTCCAACGGTTACGACGGCTCGGCCTGGGCCGTTGGACCATCACCACTCGGCTGGGGTTCCGCCTCCATCGCTACGACGCTCAGCGTTGTCGGCACCAAACCGCTGGCGGCGCAGTATCGCAAGACGTTTAACGTCGCGGATGCCTCCACAATCGCCTCACTCGAGCTGACCACCAAGGCCGACGACGGCATCATCGTCTATGTCAACGGTGTCGAAGCCGGCCGGGCCAATATGCCCGCCGGGACGATCGCCTGGAACAGTTACGCGACGGCCGCACCGTTGACCGCCAATGCCGCACCGGTCACGTTCACCGTCCCGGGCTCTGTCCTCGTCACCGGCAGCAACACCGTGACGGCACAGATGAGCTCCAACTATCGCACCACTAAGGACTCCAGTTTCGCGCTGACGGCCCTGGCCATCAAGGGAACCCAGCCTCCGCCCCCGGCACAGGCGAAGGTGCTGGTCGCGCCGACTGCCTCATGGAAGTACAACTTCCAAGATTCCGCACCCGATGCTTCCTGGTTCGCCAGTGACTACGACGACGGATCATGGAACTCCGGGGAGGCACCCCTGGGGTGGGGGCACAGCTCCATCGCCACCGCCCTGACTACTCAAGGGACCAAGCCGGTTGCCACCCAGTACCGACACGCGATGACGGTGGAGGATCTGGCGACGATTGACGCCGTCCAGATCACGACCCGATCCGACGACGGACTGGTGTTGTATGTCAACGGGCAGGAGGTGGCACGTCACAACCTGCCCGCGGGCGCCATCACCCACACCAGCTATGCCACGGCGGCTCCCCGGACGGCCACGGCGATCGCGACACCCATCACGCTCTTGCTTCCCTCCTCGGCTTTTACGGAGGGCAGCAATAGCATCGCCGCCGCGGTCCATTCGAACTACCGCAGCACCCCGGACAGTAGCTTCGCCTTGACGGCCGTTACGGTCCCCGTGGAAGTTCCCCTATGAGTGGCTAGCATCCTCGCGGCGATGCCGCTCCAGCACTGACATTCACAACGCATCGTGGGGGACATCATGGAACAGTACACCGCAGGTAGGGCGGCGGCAGAACGAGCCGACACGAGCTATCGTGGCATTTCGGCGCGACTGCGGTTCGCTCAGAAACCTGGCCATGGTGTCCCCGCGTATACCCGCTGGATCAATCGCGGGTTAGCTCGCAGTGTTGCGGCGCTGTGTGCCTCTTGGGGCTGGAGCGCCAATATGGTCTCAGCCGTCAGCGCCGTCGTCTCCCTTGCGGGGCTACTTTTGCTCCTGCTGCTCCCCGTGGCGCCATTGACCGGCCTGCTTGTAGCGGTGTTGCTGGCCGCGGGATATGTGCTGGACTCGGCCGATGGCCAGGTGGCCCGGGTAACTGGCACGGGCAGCCGCGCCGGGGAATGGCTCGATCACGTCATCGACTCCGCAAGGACCCCTGCCGTGCACCTGTGCGTCGCCGTTGGATTCATCCACTTTTACGGATCCGATGCTTGGCAGTGGTGGTTGCCACTGCTGTACTGCGTGGTTTCCACCTGCCACTTCATGAGCCAAATCTTGGCCGAACAACTGCTACGCCCCACGGCGGCGCCGTCACCCTCGGCCCCGGTCCCCCGCGGATCGGTGGCACGTTCCCTAGTCATGCTGCACACCGATACGGGAATCCTGTGCTGGATGTTTCTAATCTGGGGATTCGCACCGCTCTTCCTCGGCTTTTATCTGCTCATGTTTGCGGCCAACACCCTGACCTCGATCGTGTCCATGACCCGGAAATTTCGGATGCTCTCCCTCACGGAAAGGAGCACCTCATGAGCGAGCATGTACGCCCCACTCCCGACGCCCTGATCAGCGTCGTCATTGCCACGATCGGCCGGCCCGACATGTTGCGCGACGCGGTGCGGGCGATCTTGGCGCAAACCTACCTCGGCCCCGTGGAAATCCTCGTCGTGTTCGACGGCGGCAACATCGACCCCCTATCCGACGTCGTTGTCCCCGCGAATCGTACCCTGCACCTCATGCACAATGCGCGAACCAAAGGTCTGGCAGGCGGGAGAAATACTGGAATTCTGGCGGCCTCCGGGACCATCATCGGCTTTTGCGACGACGATGACCTCTGGGCGCCACCCAAATTGCAAGAGCAGCTGGAACTGTGGGCTTACCAACCCGATGCCATCGCTATATCGGGGGGCATTTGTGTCCGCTCAGAGTCGGGGACAACGGAACGCTTACCACCGGAACGCATTCGATTCGAGGATTTTTTGGCATCCCGGGTCACGGCGGTTCACCCCTCCACCATGTTGTACCGCCGCGAGGACCTTCTTGGACGGATCGGGCTCGTCGACGAGCTCCTCCCAGGCTCCTACGGGGAGGACTACGACCTGTTGCTTCGGGCTACCCGCTTTGGTGATGTTTACGCCGTCCCGTACCCCCTTGTCACGGTGCGCTGGGATCGGCCATCACATTTCGCTGGCAAGTGGCAGGATATGGCCGCGGGATTGAGTTATATCCTGCGCAAATTCCCCGAGTTGGAACGATCACCCAAAGGTACGTCCCGCATCGCCTCTCAGGTGGCCTTTTCCTTGGCCGCGGTCGGCGAGCGCCGCACCTCCTTGACGTGGATTCGTTCGGCACTGCACCACAATCCGTTGCAACCACGAGCCTACGCCGCATTACTCGTGGCCATGGGGTGTGTCCCCGCCCAGACGCTCCTGGATGCCGTCAACCGACATGGCCGCGGGCTATGAACGCCAAGTCCTTCGGGACGGTTCCGGGCGCGCGGGCACAGATCCGCCATACACCTCCCCTGTCTCCTACCGATTCCGGGCTGCCTGCCTGGCCGATGCTCGTCCTGCTGGCCGGTTTTCCTGTGTGGTGGGCGTTCGGTGCGGCCCCCTTTGCTCCCATCGGACTAGCCGCCATCATGCTGGCGTTACTTGTGTGCCGGGGGAATGTGACGCTGGTTCCCGGGCTCTTGCCGTGGTTCGCCTTTCTCGCCTGGGCGTGTGTTGCGGCCATAAATCTCCCCGATGGTGGAACGGCCCTGGGGTATGCCCAACGTCTGGGAAATCTCATGGCCGTCGGGGTGTACATGGTGTACTACGTCAATGCCCGCCGTTCCCTTCCGGCACAGAAGGTCATGACCGGTATCGGCGTCGTCTGGTTGACGGTGGTGGTTTTGGGGCTCCTCGCCATGATGTGGCCCGAGTATCGGCTACTCACCCCGATCGGCAAGATACTCCCGGGCGGCCTTTTGAAAAACCCCCTCGTCTACGATCTCGTGTTCCCTCCCCTCGCGGAAATTCAGCAGCCCTGGGGAGCGCCGGAACCGTTCAATCGACCCGCCGCACCCTTCCCATACGCGAATAGCTGGGGCGTTGCCTTTGCCTTGTTGACACCCTGTGCGGTGTATCTGCTGCTGCAAGCAAGGCGTTGGTGGGTTAAAATTGGGATTCTCGCTGTCATCGCACTTTCCTTCCTACCCGCCCTCGCCACGAGTAACCGTGGCATGCTTCTCGGGCTCGCGGTCGGCACAGCATATGTCCTGCTCCGGGTAGCCGCACGGGGACAGCTGATCAAGGTGGCGGGATTGGGTTTGGCGATCGCCGGCGTCGTGGGAGCCCTGCTGATCTCAGGCGCTCTGGGAGATATTCTGGGCCGGCAACAATATAGTGACAGCACCTCCGGACGACTGAGCATTTACGATGCCACCCTGGCCGCGGTCCTCAACTCACCGTGGGTGGGCTAC
Organism: Arthrobacter psychrolactophilus; assembly: GCF_003219795.1. Taxonomy (GTDB): domain Bacteria; phylum Actinomycetota; class Actinomycetes; order Actinomycetales; family Micrococcaceae; genus Specibacter; species Specibacter psychrolactophilus. The sequence continues at coordinate 19,737 of NZ_QJVC01000024.1, forward strand.
GGTGCACCCCGGATGGATGCAACCATCGGCATCTCCCTGGGCACCCAGGGGTATATCTGGATGCTGATGTTCAGCTTTGGCTTCGTCGGATTGGGCCTCTTCTTGTTGTTCCTGGGCAATGGCATCATCCGTACGTGGTCGGCTCCTGGAACCACGGGATTGTGGCTGCACGGTGTGCTCATCACAACCGTCGCCATCATCCCCTACTACAGCCTAGACATCATGCAGATGAGCGTCGTCGGCCTAACCATGACCGTGCTGCTGCGGGCACGGGCGTACGGGGAAAACCTCGAGCGGTCGGCATGACTCAACCCATCGTGTTCCAGGGCGATCGGAAGACCGTCACCCGATCAAGCATCCGAACCTTCGCGACAGTAATTTTCGGCGCCGCCGTGGCGTTCGGAACCACCCTCTTCGTCAGCAACACCGTGGGCGATGGCGGAGCCGGGGTTTTCTTCCAAATTCTGGCGTTCTTTGCCATAGCTTCCACGGCCTGCGCCTTCGGCTCCGAAACGGCCCTCGTCAAATTCCTGACGGCACAGCTAACCCTCGGATACCGAGCCGACGTGTTCAGGACGATTGCCGTGGCCCTGATACCGGTCTTCATCATCTCCAGCGTCCTGGCAGGCACACTGTGGTTCCTTGCCCCCATGCTGGCCACGTTTTTCCACGACGCCCAGGCCCAGCAACTCATTCAGCTTCTTGCCATATTCATCATTCCGGGGTCACTGTCGACTGCCATGTTCGGAGGTCTCCGCGGTTTCGGAAGGGTTGGCGTCTACACCACCTTGCAGAACGTGTTTCTTCCGTCTCTACGATTCGCCTCCGTGGCAGCCGTGATTCTTCTGGGCCTCGGGACGGTGGCCCTCGCAGCTGCCTGGGTGATTCCCGTAGCCTTGGTACTCGTCATCTCCGCGGGTTACATGTTCCACATCTATCGCAGCTACCAGTCGAGTGCCGCCGGATCCCTCCAATCCCGGACCGCTGGGACGACGGCGCACCCGACAAAGTCTTTCTGGTCTTTCGCCGCAGGGCGGGGTGCCGGATCTCTCGTGGAGATTGTGTTGGAGTGGATTGATGTGATCCTAGTGGGTGTGTTCCTCGGACCGGCCGCGGCCGGGGTCTACGGAGTGGTTAATCGCTGTCTGAGATTGGGCCAGATGGCCGACCACAGCGCCCGTATTGTGATGGGACCCATGTTGGGGGCGGCCATTGCCCTCTCGGATCAAGCCCGGGCCCGCGCCATCTATTTGATGTCGACACGGGTGTTGCTGCTGGTTGCCTGGCCGTTTTATCTGCTGCTGCTCATTGGCGGTCCAACGATTCTGACGTTGTTTGGTCCGGATTTTGTGGCCGGATATCCGGCCATGGTCATCATTTCGATCGCGATGGCATTGACGGTCCTAGTCGGTGGCGTGCAGAGTGTCCTGCTCATGTCGGGCCGGAGCCGGTGGCAGGTCAATAACAAGCTAGCGGCCTTAGCTGTTGCACTCATCGGGAATTTGACGCTGATTCCCATCCTTGGTTTACCGGGCGCCGCCATTTCCTGGGCCGCGGCGGTCCTGGTCGACTCTGGGCTGGCGGCCTGGGAAGTCCATCATTTCCTTCATCTCGGGCTTCCCCTGCGATCCGTAGCGCTGTCGGCAACGCTTCCGTTGAGCGTCTACGGCGCCGGTTTAGGTCTGGCCCGTCTGAGCTTCTCCCCAACAGGGTTCAATCTGGCAGTTGAATTGACCGTGCTCACCGCGGTGTATGCGGCCCTAGTGTGGCGGTTCCGGGTGAGGTTGGGGCTGGGCTAAAACCGCACCCACTGCTCTGGGACCAGATCCGGAGCGGTGTCACCGCTCCCGGCAATCCACTGGAGGGGTGCGATGATCGGCGATTCCTCGCTGGCCGGCTGTCCTAACCACCCGCCCCACCAGCTAAAACTACTATTGGCGATCACACGACTCGAGCAGGCAGCCATGAGCGCAATCTCGCCACCAGCGGCCGTCGTCATCCCGGCCATCATGGCCGGGGTGGCCACGATGTCCTCTGCTCGTGCGAGCTCGTTCCTGACCCACTCGGTGTCGTCACTGAACCACATGACCCGGTGTTTACCGAGGTCGCGGACCAGCTCCAACGCCTGTGCGTAATAGTCGCCCTGCAGATTTCCGTGGTGGGCAGCGGCCACCGGATTGTTGACGTAATCACCGCGGCGTACATGCACGGCCACGGTGCCGGGCGTCTGTGACAACTCCCGCGTCTTCGATACTCCCGCCGGCGTCAACATGCTCTCAAGATAGCCCAAAACAACAGTCCGTACGGCGTCTTCTTGTCCCGCAAAGTATTTGGGCGATTGGAAGTAGCCAAGCACATAATTTCGCCCGTGATCGCCAGTCAGGAGCCGATCTACCAAGTGCGGGTCATGAGAGAAGCCCGATTCCGAGACCAAGCGGAGCTGATTGGCGAGCGGCGCAGTCCGCGTCAAGAGTCCGCTCTTATGAGCCAGCACGGCCGCATATCCCCAAGGTTTGCGCAGGCGCTCGTACCCTCGGAGTAGGCCCCCGATGGCCAGGGGGCGGTTTCCACGGCACCGCACGGTGTCAAAGGCGACCCGGCCGCCGCTGGCCGCCAGTGTATGGGCAAGCCCCCATTCAAAGAGCTGGTTTCCTAAGCCGCCTTGGATGGAGAAGATGTTGACGGGCCCGTGCTTCTGACTCTCGGGAGACTGGGCCCGGTGCTTTGCTTTGCCGGCTTCAAGGTCTTGCGTACTCATACTGACACTCCTCTAGGAACCGTGCGTGTGGGATTCCCTGGCATGCAATAGTTGATTGATCCGGCGCATGACTCGGCCCTTGTCATGATCGGCGATGCCCGCCAGGAGCGCCGCCTCAAGTTTGTCGGTAGCCAGGTCCGGCCGAGCAATCCGGGGACTCGTAGCCACAGTGTCGGGCGCGGCGAGCGCTTGCTCGAGTTGAGTAATGAATTGGGGGTAATCTTCGACCATGATGGCGTCGCCTTGTTCGACCATGAGCGAGGTAAACAAGCGCTGATGACCATCCACCACTTCGTCAAGATCGGCTCGGCGGGGAATGGCTATCGGGATGCGCCCAACTTCACGGGCATCCAGGATGGATCCAGGTCCGCCTTGGACCACCACGACATCAGAGCGCCTGTACAACTCAAGCAGTTCCTCCCGTGGCATGCGTTCGACCGACCTCGCCACACGAGGTTCCTTGCTGAATCCTCGCTGCACGAGGCAATCGACGGGTTCCTTACGGTCCAGAATCCATTGGTCGATCCAGTCAATGAGCCGGTCAAACTTATGATGATCTGTGCCCAAGGAAACGACCACGAAGGGCTGCCTCCCCTCCGACATCACAGAACAGGTCCCAAATTGATTGCGTCCGGATAGCTACGCAGTTGTTGCGGCCACTGGACGCAAAAAATGTCGGACATGGGGTAGCAAATCCGGCCACTGAGGGTGGGCATTTCGACTCGATCAAAGCATTCAAGGTACACGGTCTTGATGCGTAGAACCTTGGCCACCAGGAAGAAGGGGACACTGACGCCGGCGCCGTCGGAAATTACCAGATCGGGGCGCACCTTCAACAGGGTGGGCCAGGCTAGGAAGAAGTTCCTCGTCGCATTGACGATGCTTCTGGTGGTAGGGAAATACGCCCACACGACCTTTTCCCCGGCTAACGCGGATTCCACCTCCGGCAGTTTGAAGGACACCCATGTCCGTTCATGCTTGCTCCACCAGGGTTCGAGTGGCAGCAGCTGTGCTAGATGGCCTCCGGCCGATGAGACAAGAACAATTTTCATTGTGAATCAATTTCCTTTCTTGAGCCTTTGTGGGACGAGAACGCCTCGAGGAGCCTCGCGTGGAGCGGACGAATCGAGCTCATGACCCGGTTCGAGGTTCTTTTGATTCGCACGGCCATCAAGCCGCGATTCCGGCGGTACATACCGCACCGGAATGTGAGGCTTCCTGGACTTCCGCCGCGAGGTCTTCTTCTTCCGGCTTGGTACGTAGTAGATGGGCTTAATCCGCTCCTGTGGCATGCCCGCGATCAGTGTCATGGTCGCCCTGAGGTGCTTGAGTCGAGTCGACTTCCCCGAGATCACAAACAGCATGTCCATACGCTCGGCCAGATCGGCCAGTCGGGTACCGGTGAGCTTATTGTCTATCTCCACATAGACGACATCGTGTTGAATCCATTGCTCGGGATTACTCCTAGCGGGCCAGCCTAGATCGATGGATTCCTGGGAAATGTCATGAGCTACGACGGTGGCGACATTGAGTTTATGGGCCTGAGTTAGCTCCGCAAGCCACCAGGCCAGCCCGGCCGGGCCGCCACCGGGAAGACTAATAATTCCGACGAAGGTGGTGTGCTGCCGTGGCTGGCGGGAACCCAGGCCTCTGACGTTGCGGACCAGCCACCGCACCGATTCCTGATCGTCGTCATTGAGGCGAACCAGCTCGCTGTCAAAGAACGCGCCCTGTCGAGCGGTGCGGCGAACCAGCGGGTCCGTCCGTTCCCGCAGTAGCGCCAACCCCATTCCGAGCAGGAGGCCACCCATAGTGCCGGCCGCTAGGAACACGAGTATGCTCATCGACGACTGCCCCGATGAGGACGTGGCGTAGCCGATGATGCGCCCCGGGGTCGCAGACGCCAGAATGAGGGACGTGCGCTGTTGCATGAGGTCCTGCAGTTGTTGCAGCTGCCCATCGCTAAGAACGCTCTGATCGGTCAGGGTTTTGATGCGGGCATCAAGTTGCTCGATGTAGCCAGCGGCGACCTCGGCTGCTCCCTCCGAGCGAAACTGCAGGTACGCCTTCGCCAGTGCGTTGGCTTGGTCCGCGGCCTTCTGACCGTCCGGCAACGTCACGCTTACCTGAAGTACCTGCGACCCTGACGGTGCCGCGGTCTCGGAGTTGCTCTGCAAGGTTCCCGGGGTGACCTTCTCGCCCAGATCCTTCGCGGCCAACGCGGCCACCTCACCGGAGGCCAGAATGGCCCGTTCCGTGGTGATGTTGATTTGCTGGTTCACTGCGGCACTCGAAAATGGGTTGGTGGTAATCGGCGACACCGTGAGGCTTGCGGTGGCCGTGTACGTTTTTGGTGCAGCCATGCCCAAAAAGGCTGCGATGCTCACGCAGCAGGCAAGAGTGACCACTATGACCAGCCAGCGGTGGGCAATAATCTTGGCCAGGTCGGAGAGCTTCACGGTCGGTAAAAGTTCCTTCTGTGACATCGTTGATCCCCCTAGCCATCGCTTGTTCGGCGGACCGTCAAGAGTGTCCGTCTACTTGTCAGCCTAAGGGCGGCTTCCGGCCCCGTCCCGAGTAATCTCTACCCCTTCCCGCCGCTGCTACTTGGGGGTCGAGACGCACATACCTAGCCTTGGGAACAGCTACTTACCCGTCGTGGCGAGCAGTTGAGGCAGCCACGGTTCATAGAGCTCTTCACGACTGCTGATGCCGAGTTTCGAATAGATCTTATAGAGGTGGCCCTCGATGGTGCGCTGTGAGAGCGTGAACTTTTCGGCAATATCCCGATTCGAGAAGCGTCGGTGCACGAGAACCGCGATCTCCGATTCCCGTGCACTCAACTCCGCCGCGCTCGCCAGCACGGCAATGGCCGGGCTGCCCGTCGCTTGGAAGGGAAATTCCATACCTCGCAGTTGTGCCAAGACCTTCGCGCGGCCGTCATGGTTCCCGCGGCGACGATGTAGCTCCAAAGCGTGACCGAGAGCCTCGGCGGCGAGCAGGGTATTGCTCTCCGCCCCGGGGAAATCCGCAATACCTTCCAACATTTCGGCGTCCTCAGAGATCAGCGCCCGTGCCATGGTTTTGATCATGGGGACTACAGGGCCGGTGCTGACGATCTCGATGTCCAGTATCCGCTCCAGGTAATCGGAGCATCCTGCCTGCATCAAGACCTTATGGATGGCCAGTTCGACGGCGGCCGCCCCATAGCCGCGGGCTTGTTCGGCTAAATCATTTAACGCCACGAAGCTGCCACGCCGCGACGTGCCCTCGACAACCACCAGACAAGCTTTGGCCACCAACAAGATGGGGACGGCGTCGTCGTCGATGAGCTGGTGATACTGCCGGGCAAGGTCCCTGGCCCGCGTTGAGTCTCCAACTAAATAGCTGGCGTAGGCCGCCTGCGAGAGCGCATATGGCAGGACGTACACGGGGTCCGATTCGGCTAGGGCGCCGATGGCAACATCGAAACCAGCCACAGCCTGGCGGAGCCTGCCCTGACTCATGGCGGCCAAGGCCCGTACAAACTCATAAAGTCCCTGAATCTCGCTGGCCGCCGGGTGTCCCACGGCCGCGGCACGTCGCTCATGGACTATCTCAAGGGCCCGATCGGGGTAGCCAAGCTCGGCAAGGAAGAGCATGTGCTGACCCAGGAGCACGTTGTTGAATAGCCCCAACCATCCGAGGTGTCGTACCAGAAGCGACCTAGCTCGGGTGAAGTCACGTTCCGCACCACAATGATCGCCCCGGAGGACGGCGGCATGGGCCAGCAATGCGGTTGCCGCGCATTGAAGCCCGATCTGCCCCTCAGCGGCCGCCATCGACAGCAGCCGCTCATGCTGACCCTCTGTCAGGGGGTATCCGGAGCGAACAATGACCAGCGCCTGTACCAGATCCGCCCCGGCACAATCGTCAAGACCAAGAATTCGATAGTGCTGGCGCCAGCGTTGCGCGAGAATCTCCAGCCTGTCGGCCGGATAGCCATCCAACGCCAAGATCATCACACCCAATGCACCAAGGGCATCACATTCCTCCCCGGTGGTCACCATGGTCACCAAGTCTTCCAGCAGAGCCTTGGCGACGGATATTTGGTGCAGCTTGATTCTTGCCAGTACACCCTCCAGCCGGGCCCGAAAAACATACCCGGAATCGTTCACCGCCACACACAGACGCAAGGCAAGTTGCGGCTCCTCGTGCGAGTTGGCGAGCCGCGCAGCGTGAAGCAAAGAGCGATCCGACACGGGGACGCCGCAGTCGTAACTCCACGCGATGTGCCGCATAAGCGCCTCGCTCGAAAGCGAGACCTGCGCCCGAGCCTCCACGAGTTGCCGCCGGATCGAAACGCTGCGGCCAACGGGGATACATTGCCGCAGGACCTGTCCGAAGATAGGAGCCGTAAACTCCACCGTCGAGGATGCCCCCGGGGCCAGCCGAATGAACTCCGATTGGATCAGCGCCCCATATCCCTCGCCCGGAAACAGCCGGTGCAAGAGGGCCACGGACAATGGCTCCGCTAGGGCAATGGCCTCAAGAATGCCTTGTTCAGCCTCCGTGTACTCCTTCAAGAGGTCCAGGGAAAGATCGGCAACATGGCTAGAGATGTCGGTCGCCGCAGAGGTAAGAACCCAAACATTCCCATGCCGCACAATCGTTCCCAGCTCAACTGCCGCATCCAGCATGACTCGCAGGAACAAGGGATGACCACCGCAGGCATGACCGAGCACCAGCGCGGCTCCCGGAACAATTTTCCCGCCGAGGCGGCGCTCGCAGATACCGACGACCTCGGACGGGGTGAGAAAAGGAATCCAATGCTGGGCAAACAGGGTGTCATCGGTAAAGAGCGGGCTCTGCGCCACTTCGTTGTCTCCGGGACGGCAAAGCAACAGGATCCGAACAGCGCCGGACACCGCCAGCTGCTCCACCACCGCGCAACTATCCCGGTCTAACCACTGCGCATTGTCAACGACGAGAAGACTCTCCTGACCTAACTCCGCCCCACGGTCGAGTAGAGCCGTGTACAACATTTGCACGATACTCATGCCAGCGGTTGTCTGATCCGCCGCCACGACTGCCGGAATGCCCGGCAAGATCGACTCAAAGATAGCGAAGGGCTGCCCCGACAGAAGCCGCTGCCCGCTCAGCCAAGTCACCAGAATCCTGCCCGCGAGGGCAGCCTCAACTTCCTGCCCCATCATGGTTTTCCCAAGTCCTGCGCCGCCCCTCACAAGGCATCCAGCCAGACTCGGATTGGTCACTTCCCCAAGGACGCGTTCAAGTATTTCCGCCCGTGGATTATTCACTGGGCATCCTGCCGCAGTAGGGGGGAAAGCTCGACGCGGCTGGTGACCTGCAGCTTTGCGTAGACCTGGTACAGATGACCCTCGACCGTACGAACAGAGACGCCCATGTCATGGGCGATTTCCTTGTTGCTGGCGCCGGCGGCGGCCAACAGCCCCACTGACTCCTCGCGTTCGGTGAGTCGTGCGCTTAGTTCATGTGCCGGCTCCGATAGGTCGGCGGGCAGGTGAACAAGTCTTTGCAATTGCCTCCGAATGCTGCGGACACATCCCGGTGAGGCAAAGCTCAGTGCCTTCTCAGCCGCGCGGGCCGACAGCGCGAAGTGGTTGAGTCGGCATGCCCGTTCAACCACCTGTACCAGTACGGTACTGTCTCGGCTGAGTACCCCCTTGGCGTAGATGCCAAGGGTCTCGGCCAGCGCTCCCTGCTGTGTTCCGGCCACCATGATCAATTCTTCGCTGCGTTCAGCGCCTCCCTCGTCCAGCCGTGCGGCCAGAAACAGCATGCATTGCAGCGACGTGGGTGCGGGGAGGCTCAGGTCCACTGCGAAATTGCTTGAGAGCCACAGCGTGTCGGGAATCCGTGTGTGAGACGGTACTTGTTCCAGAAGCAGGCACTGGACCAGTGTGGCGAGAAGGGTAGGAATTGTGCGGTCCGCCAGAACGGAAGCGAGCATTCCCTCCAGTGCGGTCAGTTCCTCTGAGGTCATCCGGCGCGTCAGGTGAGAGACTCCTTCGTCTGACTTCTGCTGAGCGAGCGTGGCCCCGTACTCGCCTAGGGAGGCAAGAGCCTGCCACCCCGGCCGATCCGCTTGTTTGAGCTGGGCTGATGCCTGGGACAGTTCCTGAAGCCCCGCGCCATAATTTCCTTGATAGCTCTGGATGATTCCGCTGCTTACCTCGAAGTCCACGCAATCTACGGCGTCCGCGTCGAATCCGCGTTCCTGACATGCCGCTAAGAGCTCTTCGAGGAGTTTCCATTCTCCGCTCGCCGTGTAGATGCGCTGGAGCGGAGCGGCAAGCCGAACGGATAGCGGTGCCGATATGGAGGCCCTGACCGAGGCCATGTCCGTCAAACCCAGTCGGTGGGACAGCATCTCGGCAATACCCAGGGCATCATCCTGCCGCCCCGTCATGGCCAATTGCTCCGCGTGCTCAGCCACGGCGATCGCCTGGATTTCGGAGCAGTGCCTGATGGTCTCCGCGTCAAGATACACATCACTAAGCGTCGCTGGATTCTCCGGTAGGCGGATCGCCGACTCGCCCTGGTGGGTTCCGTCGCGGTGTTCTTGATCCGCCGATATCGGCGGGACGGCGTTGGCAATGAAGGGATGGGACACCACGACGGCGAACTTCCCGCTGCCGGCATAGTCCAGATCCCCAAAGTCAAGGAGCTCATCGATCTCAGGGCAGGAAAACCGTTCGGTCAGGGCTGCCACAGACTGAACTCCGGCAGCGGCGACACATTCGAGGATCTCGATGTTTCCGTGGGCTGCATTCATGAGTCGCCTGATGGTCCCCGAGGCCAGCGGCGTCGTCGCGCCGAGGCGGCCTTCGTGCCACACCCAGGTCTCATCGACCATCGTCACGGCCCCCATGGAAACGGCTTGATTCAGGAGCGCCTTGAGGAACAGGGGGTTGCCGCGGGAGCGCCGCCACAGTTCATTCGCCACGCTCAAGGAGCAGACACCTTCGAGTTCCTGGCACAGCAGTGAGCGGGTTTCAGAGGCGGTCATGGCCGTGAGCTCGACACGGAGCAGCTGACCGGCACGCCATAGGCTAGAAAATTCTAGGGTCAGGCCGGTGATGCGTCGACAGAGAAGGATCAACCGGATCTTTCCGGTCCGTGCGAGTTCCGAGAGGGCCAAGGCCGACCACGTGTCGGCACATTCTGCATTGTCCACGACCACCAGCGGGATGCCTCCCGAGCCCGCGGGCCTCATCCGTTGGGACAGCGCTGTCATAACTTCTGCCAGTGAGAGCTGCCGCGCAGCGGACAGCCCGCTCCTGCCCAGCAGCAGCCCCAGGATGCCATAGGGTGTGCCGGCTGTGAGTGCCGTCCCGCGCAGATATTCGGTCACTGTGTGGGCGGGAACGGTTGCTAAAAATTCCTGAATCAGTGCCGTCTTGCCAATTCCACCCTGTCCGAGGACGACAGCCCCGCGCCACGGAGCCTCCTGCGTGGCACGCCTGAGCTCTAAAATATGAGGTAACCGACCGATGAAGGTGCGGCCGGTGGGCGTGTGGCGTTCGGGCAACCGGGGGGATAATTCGCTACGGTGCTGGTCCACGGCGGATTCAGAGCTGAACATATGTAAGACCTTCTTATGTGAGACCCTCTGACACATCTAGTAATGATTCAATCCGAGGGGACACATTTCCACACGAGTGAGCCATACTTGTTTCTCGCTGTCTCACATACTCAGAGAGTCACCGAGTACTCACGTAATACCTGTTCTGTACTCGGGAAACCCGTCCGCCGCGGAGAGGGACAGCGCTAGTTCCTCGCGGGTGGAGATGCCCAGTTTGGCGTACGTGCGGTACAGATGGCCCTCCACAGTGCGTAGAGAAAGCGTGAGCTCCTCAGCAATGTCCCGATCGCTCAACCCTTGTGCTGCGAGCCCTGCTATCTGACGCTCGCGCTTGGTCAAAGCTCCACCCTGAACTGATTTTGTGGGCACAATCGCCGCACCCGAACGGTCCGAGAGCTTGCGCAGCTCCTGCCGCACAGTGTGAGCATGATCCTCTAAGCCTGATCCACTGAGCAGTGCGGCGGCTTTGCTCAGCGACAGCTTGGCAAAGCCCAGCATCCCGACCTGACTTAGATACTCGCCGGCCTCTGTCAGAGCAGCACCGTCACCGGCAAGCAGCGCACTCGCGTACTGCCTCAGGCCACGAGCCCATGGGCCTTCAACCCCGGACGCCACGTCGACCACTCGGCTGGCAACGCTTTCATCCCCGAGTTCCAGCATGAGTGCTAGGGCATTGAGTTCGACCATGGCAGATTTCGATTCATGGGCGAAATTTGCCAGCGTCAGCAGCTCGGACGGGCCTGTGCCGTCGGGCTCCAACAGTTCACGTGTTGCAGCAAGATAGGCCCGTTCGTGGGCGAGCACGATAAACATGCCCGTGCTGTCGATATGTTCTGCAACCAACTTGGCAGCCAGCTCTCGCTGCCCCAGGCGCGCGGCGCAATACGCGGCCATGGCGGTGCAGTAGCCCAGGAGCTGCTGCGGATCGCTGAGCTGGAGAGATTCAAGACCACCCCTGAGCGTGATGAGCGCATTCGCCAGAGCCCCGGCACGCACCATCGCCATGCCGCGCACGACGCTGGCACCTCCCCCGAAGGTAAACACGATCGGGCCGTCCTCCATGGAGAAGCTATCCATGACCTCGGTCGCGGCTGACCAGTAGCCCGCACACAGCATGGCGGTCAGATGCCGGAGCATAATGTTTTCGGGCAGGAAGAAGACCTCGTTTTCTTCGGAGTGCTCTATTGCGAACGCCTCGGCCGCGCGTTGCGCGCCTTGCTCCGGGAAGCCTTGGGCGGTCAGCCGTTCCGAATCCATGGTCAGCGCCATGGTTCGGTTCAGCCGATCGGCGGCGGTAGGCAATCCCTGCTGCGATGAGAGGAGGTCCATGAGTTCGGTCATTTCCGAATATCTCCCAGCCTGCGAGAGCCCCATAAGTTCCACCATCAAGGCGCTACTTTGCGAGTAGGCAAGGATGATTTCGGCTCCTGCGGGGTTCGCGAACGCCATGGCTTCCCCAGCTTTCCGAAGATCCTGTGCGTCTGCCAGAATCATCGCCACCGACATGCCCAGGGCCGACCGTGTAGACGCCCGTAGCAACGCCCCGTACGTGAGGTCCTGTACATCAGCCGGGTGCTGCGGCTGTTCCATGAGTGTGAAAGCACCGCGGTAGTCGCCCTGGTTATATTTGGCTCTGGCCTTGACCATCGTGGCCCGGAGTTGATAATCCGGGCCACGAATCGCTTCGGCCAGGTGTAACGCCGTGGCCGATTGGAAGAGTTTCGTAGCCAGGACGGCCGCCCGCAACAGGGTCGCATCACTAACCTCGACACCCACTTCAAGGGCCCAGAGAACTCGGCGCAACAACGATTCCTTAGGTGCGCCGTCGTCCGTCAGGTCCCCTATCAATTGTTCGTGAAGAACCCGACTTTGGGTGATCGGCACCAGCTCGCGAATCACCTGTCCATAAATGGGGTTGGCCAGCACCAGGTGCTCGGACGACGACGATTGGTAACTTATCAGGGGCCAGGCAAGAAGTTCCGCAACCGCATCAGGTGAGAAGAGTCGTTGCAGTTCTGATTCGGCCAGCGGCTCGGCCAAGGCAACGAGATTCAGCGCCTCTTGTCCTTCTCTGGTCAGTCCGCGTAACATGCCCATGACGGCATCATCTAGCCGCCGCCCGTGCACTAACGTGGCAGGTTCCCCCACCCATGTCCCATCGTGCTGGCGGAGTAAACCTTGTTCCACGGCCTCGTTGATCAAAAGGTACAAGAACAACGGATTGCCCGCCGCCGTCGACCAGTAATGCCAGCTCGTGGCCGGGGTAACGTGGCCCGCAAGCATGCTTTCACAAAAGGTGTGGCCCTGCTCCTGATTCAACGGCTTCAGAATAATATTCTCGGCTATGCCGGTGGACCACAGTTGCGGGAGCGGGTCAGGCATTCGTTTCCGTTTGGAGTGAGATGCCACGATGTTGATCGTGCCGGACTTGACCAGGCTGACAAAGAGTTCTGCTGTTCCTTCATCGATGGCGTGGGCGTCATCGATCACCACGAGTGGTAGATCTGAGTTGTGGGATTTGGGGCCGCCGCGTTTTGCCCGCCGCTCGTCGATGGTCGACAGGATTTGACGCATCACCCCCAATCGGAAGGTTTCCGTGGGCGTGTCTTGCAGGTTGAGAAATGGGGCCAGCACACCGAAAGGAATACGCGCCAACGATTGCGATCCGTGCACCGCGAGGACCGGAACATTTCCCTGCGCGGCCTCAGCCAATTTCTGCAGAATGGTTGACGCACCTAGTCCGCTGTCGGAGGTCAAGAAGACTGCTCTACATTCTTCGGCGCTGATGGCTTGGACGATGTCAGCCAGTTCCTCCTCCCGGCAAAACGGCATGTTGAGTCCTCCCGGCCGGCCCCGCCAGAGGCCCGTCACAGGTTGACCCATTTTTCGAGCTCGGTGCGTGAGGTGATGCCCAACTTGGCAAACACTTGATAGAGGTGGCCCTCAACCGTGCGGACGGACACGCCGATTTTCTTGGCGATGTCCCTATTGCTCATGCCCCGAATGGCATGACGGGCAACTTGCAGCTCTCGAGGAGTCAAGGCAACGACGCCCGGCCCCTGTGCGTTTTTCTGCTCTTCCGCCCATTCAAGCCCGCGCAGTCCGGTTTTCGCTTCCCGCTGTAATCTCTTATCACCTGTTGTCGTCGCAAGTTCGAGGGCTAGCTCCGTGGCGTACCGCTCCATATCGACAAGTTCCATGCGATGTGACTGCATCGCTACATCAAGGGCCATACGGGGACCATCATCTCCCTGAGCCCGCACCGCCTTCGCCAGCTCGATCGAAAGGGCTGCCAATTCCCCTTGGCAGTATTGCGCGGCCTCACCTAGGCGTTCCAGCAATGCACTGCCGCCACAGATGACGGCGGCACGTAAGCCACTGGCGGCTGGTCCCGCCCGCCCGGCAGAAAGGTCTTGCTCAGCGGTTGCGGCGAGCCGTCCGACGGCGGCCACGTCACCCAACGCGTGGGCGGCCAAGGATTGGAAATAGTCAGAAAGTGTCCGGTTGACCCACATGTTTTGTGGTCCAGATTCCTGTGCCAACTGCAGATAGTGCCGGGCCTGATCCGGATCCTCCAAACGTGCAAAGACACACGCTAAGGCTGAATAAACTACCTCAGAACTCGTGTAGGTATTCCTGACTTCAAGTTGAGCCGCAGCAACCAGCAGAATCGCCGCCGCATCCATATCTCGCCCGGCAAAGGCATAAAGTACCCCAAGGGCAAGCTCGATGACCCCTGCCTGATAGTGGAGGGCGCTGTTGGAATAGTCGATACCGTGTTGCAGAGTCTTTTCACAGCTGCTCCATTGGCCACTCCAAATGTGGGCCAAAATGCTCCCGTACATCTGCCAGCCCTGCATTCTCAAGACAACGTCGAAGCGTTCCGCCTCTTCAAGAATCTCCTGAGACAGTTTGATGGCGTCCAGCTCCTGCCCCGTCGCCGTCAACGCCATCGTGAGCAAACAGCAGCAATTCAACCGGTACGTCCTGTCGTAGCGATCCTTACTGGCAATCTTGAGATCATCAAGCACCTGGGAAAATTCTCCACGGTTGGCGTGCACCTCAAAGCGAGCGACGTTGTAGAACTTTTCAGCGTCCAAACGATCGTCACCGGATGCCTCTTCGATGCGTGACGCCGCGCCCCAGAGGACCTCATCCACCCGGTTTCTTGTCCCGGGTAACCAGACAAGTGCGGTGGCTAAGTCCATGGACCATGCGGCATAGTCAGCAACAGACAACGTCTCCAGAACCGAGCTGTCAACGGCCTCTAATACCTCGGCCGCCTTACTATAGTCGGCCATGAGATAGTGGGCGCGGCTCCGCTTTTGGGCGGCCTGGACGGCCAAGGGATGATCAGGGGGGACGTGCCTGGCGCAGGCCAAGGCGAGATGTGGATCAAAGAGCTGCAGCGCCGTTTGTGCAGCAGCCACAGCCACGTCCGGTTCCATGACTAGGCCTGCCTCATTCATCCAGCTGGCATAGGTCAATACTTCCTGTGGGCTCAGCGCTGCCACATCAAAGGAAAAATTGCTCGAGAACTCCCGAAAATAGTCAGCCTTCTTCGACGGCGACAACTGATTGCGCACTGTCTCCCCCACGAAGGGTTCGGCGAAGCTCACGGTTCTACCGTGATCTGAGGCGATGGCCATAAAACCATGCTCTTCCAAAGCTGTCACCTCATCGGAACCCAGTCCTTGAATGGCAACCGCCAGCGGCACATTCTTCAGCAGCGAAAATTTCTCCAGGTTGATGCGCATCTGCGGCGATTCACGAGCCAAGCGTGACTCGACAAGATCGAAAAGGACATCGTCGGTCCCTTTTTCCAGGCGCCCTGCCTGCACCCACACACCTTCATTGGCACGCAGGACACTACTATTGAGGAATTCGTGGACGAGCGCATGCAGGACCAGCGGGTTTCCCCCGCTGGCCGTAAAAAGTGTTGCGACAACAGATTCGGCGACCGGGCCCTCCAGTGCTTTGACCAGCAAACGGCGCACCTCCACCCTGGTAAACGGCGCCAATCGCTGCTGCGCGAGCAGACCGTCTCTGACCATCCAGACGAGGTCCTCTGGCAAGTCTGTCGCGGATCGGGCAACGACTAGCAGCTTTGCCTTGCCGCTCAGGATCATGTGCATTAAGATGCCCATGCTCAAGGTGTCTATCCCGGGCAACTCATCCAGTACAATAACGATGGGTCTGCCGCTTGCCTCGTGAAATATTTGCTCGACCACGGCGCCAAGAATCGCTGACGGGCTACCACTTTGCCGAGCGTTGAGCCTAGCCATTTGCATGGTGAAGATGGAATAAGGAACCTCAGTTGGCACGCCCGTACCAAAAAGGCTGACGACGTGAGAACTTTCCTCGAGGCGCTGGGCAACATTACGCGCCAACGTGGTTTTTCCTACGCCCGGGGGTCCCAGAATGACGGCACCATGAAGCTGCGGATCGGCAATATACGCCTGAACAATGGCAATATCGTCTTGGCGCACTAAGGAAGACCAGCGGCGCCTGTCACTTGCGCCTAATGCTCGTCGCTGTGAGCGCGGTTCTCCCCACCGCGCCCTCGAAGCCGCACCAATCCCCCAATTGCTGGTCATAGTCATTCACCCTCTAGGTCACGAAGTACCCGCGAGACCGGAGCACCAATGCAGACGGTCGCAACCTAGGGAGATTATAACAGCGATTATGACTTAACTCACGTGAAAGAGAGCGGGTGTGTCAAGCAATAATGCAGCTCGAGGATAGCAGCACTACTAGTGGAATTTATCCTGTGCGGCGAGCAACCCGTCTGTGACAAGGAGTTCCACGGCATCTGCTGAGTTATCAATCAGGAACGGCAGGGTCTTATTCTCCACTGTTGAGAAGTCACGCAAGACGTGACTTGCCGCGTCCGCGCGACCGGGAGGACGGCCTACTCCGGAGCGCACACGGTAGTAGTCTTTGGTGCCCAATGTCCGGGAAATATCACGCAAACCGTTGTGACCACCTTCGCCGCCACCAAGTTTCAGCTTCACCGTGTCAAAGGGAATGTCGATCTCGTCGTGGACGGCGATGACATTCGCTGCGGGGAGGTTATAGAACTTGGCGAGTGACGCCGTCGGACCTCCACTGAGGTTCATGAAAACTGAAGGCTTCGCCAATATCAGTTTGTGCCCACCGATAGGAAGCCTGAGTGTCGCCACCAGGGCCTTAGCTTTGTGGGTCTTGAAAGTGGCCCCATGGCGGGAGGCTAATTCCTCGACCACCATGTAACCAATATTGTGCCGGTTACGGCTGTAGCCGGGCCCGGTGTTCCCGAGCCCGACTACAAGCCATGTATCACTCATAAGAAGTGAAGACTACTCAGCAGCCGGAGCAGCTTCGGCTTCAACAGCCTGCTCAGCCAAGTGAGCGATCAGCATGATGTCTTCGTTGCCCAACGCAGCGTCGGCCGGCAGAACCAGGTCCGAAGCGTAGATGTGCTGACCGGCGGTGCGGCCGGTGATGTCAACGTCAATGCGAACCGGAACGTTGGTGGCATCAGCGGAGAGGCTGATGGTCATTTCTTCCTGGTTGACAACAACGGAGGGAGCAGGCTCGCCAACGAGGTGAACGGGAACGTCAACGAGGACCTTCTCACCCTTCTGAACGGTCAACAGGTCGATGTGCTCAACGATCTGAAGTACGGGGTCCTTCTGGACGTCCTTGACGAGGGCGAGGTGCTCAACACCATCGACCGTAACGGTCAACAGGGCGTTGGAGGCGCGGATGGCGCGAACAGTTGCGCGCTCCGGGAGAACGATGTGCAAGGGAGCAACACCGTGGCCGTAGATGACTGCGGGGATCTGGGCTGCACGGCGGATGCGACGTGCGGCACCCTTACCGAATTCGTTGCGTGCTTCGCCGATCAGGTTCAAATCAGACATGAAAAAGCTCCTTCATTTCTTAGGGGTGGGCGTGGACTAAACAGGTCGACACAATCCACAACAAGAACGTCAGGAGCGTAGAAGACCCAGTCGATCACGGACACTTTACGCGTCCCTCGCCAAGGTTTACTGATCAAGCTTAGCAGACTGCAGGTGCGCGGACGGACCACCCTTGTTCCCCCAAGACTCAGGATCCGCGTTGAGTTGAGCGCATAAGTCAGCATGCGTTGCGCTGCCTTACGGTATGGAGCATGCCGAAAGTCTGTTAAGCCTATGCGCCGAACTCAGCCCTCAAAGTGATGCAGAACTGATCATCGCGAGCGTCTGACGAACCCACTTCAGCATGATGTCTGGGCGCCCTAGCACCACCTTTGCTGGAATGCGCAAGCACCACAAGCCTTTGATCACCAGCAGGTTGTCTCGCCGCAGATCCTCAGCCCAACCACTTTCGGTGTTGTGGTATCTCTCCCCGTCTGTTTCCACACCCAGGACGCCTTCAACTAACAAATCCAAATGGCCAACATCTTTAACGTAAAACTGACCTTGGACGTTGAACCCGGCCGTGCGTAGGTAGTATCTGGCCACGGTTTCGGCAATGGACATGGCCTGAGGGTCAATCATGTCGATGATGGACCTGGCACGCGCATCCTCGCGTCTAGTGAATTCTGCCCGAAGTTCAAGGATGGTGCACTTCTTGAGTACCACGGCAGACTCCAGCACCACCAAACCATCCACCTCGGAACCACATTTGACGCACTGGCGCAGAATATCCATAAAGGACAGAGGGCCACTCACTTTGTGAACCACGCACCCAAGAATCGGCCTGCCATGTGCGGCGGCAACGTGTGGAAGAGACGGAGGCCTGATGATCCACAGCCCCAGCTGGGCAGCCTTCGTCAAGCATGACCGCCGGGCCTGAAACTGGGCTAGGTGTAGGTCCAAGGGATCAGCGTCGGGCAGCGCATAGTAACCACGGCAAATCTGGCGGACGGTTCCAGCTGCCACGGCTTGTTTTAGGCCCCAGGCCGTACATCCCCTCGAGAGTAGGTCTTTCCTTCTGGCAACCTTGCCGTACCAGGCCACTTCATCCGCTACTGAGTGCTCTTTTACTGCTTCTGAAAGGGTCATACACTCAAGCCTGCCCATCAAGCTGCGGACGTGGCATCCCCGCCGGCAAAACTGTGAAAAAGTAAGCCTGAGCGGGGCCTGTGGAGGAGCAATGGCTTCCTTCATGCGCAGAACTGCACCGGGAATCTGCCGCATACAGTCGGGATGGTTCTCTTGTGCTCCGGGCTCGTGATGAGTTGAGCGCTCGGAACACCGCGCGCCGAACTCCGTGGCAATGGGGCGCATAAGCGACGGAACGGGCAATACAATCGGGGCACGGAACGACGGGCCCAGCGTGCGCAAAAGGCACACGGTGAGGTGTGCGCCGTCGTGCTTCCTTAAAAACAGCTGCGGCCGCCTCCCCCAGGGGAAGCGGCCGCAGCTTTACTGCTGGGACTTAGGCGTCGCCGTCGAACAGGCTCGTGACCGAGCCGTCCTCGAAGACTTCCTTGATCGCACGAGCCAGGAGCGGGGCGATGGAGAGCACCGTGAGGGTCTCGAAACGCTTTTCTTCCGGGATGGGCAGCGTGTTGGTCACAACAACCTGGCGCGCGCCACAGTTAGCCAGACGCTCGGCGGCCGGGTCGGAGAAGATGGCGTGCGTGGCGGCGATGATGACATCCTTGGCGCCAGCATCCTTGAGGACGCGAACGGCGCCGGCGATGGTTCCACCGGTGTCGATCATGTCATCGATGAGCACACAGGTGCGTCCCTCAACCTGACCCACAACGGTCTTGGAAACAGCCTGGTTGGGAACCGTCAGGTCGCGGGACTTGTGCACGAAGGCCAAGGGTGCGCCACCCAAGCGTTCTGCCCACTGCTCGGCAACGCGCACGCGGCCGGTGTCAGGGGAAACAACGGTCACGTCGTCGTCGCCGACGATTTCGCGGATGTGATCAGCCAACAGCGGGATCGCGAAGAGGTGATCGACGGGGCCGTCGAAGAAGCCCTGGATCTGCGCGGTGTGCAGGTCAACGCTCATGATGCGGTCGGCGCCGGCGGTCTTGTACAGGTCAGCGACCAGACGTGCCGAGATCGGCTCGCGGCCACGGCCCTTCTTGTCCTGACGGGAGTACGGGTAGAACGGTGCAACAACCGTGATGGCGGCGGCCGAGGCGCGCTTCATGGAGTCAACCATGATGAGCTGCTCCATGAGCCAGTTGTTCAACGGTGCCGGGTGCGCCTGAATGATGAACACTTCCTTGCCACGTACGCTCTCCCCCGAGCGGACGTAGATCTCACCGTTGGCGAAGTCGTAGGCCGACATCGGCAACAGTTCGGTGTTCAAGCAGCGTGCCACTTCCTCGGCCAGCTCTGGGTGTGCTCGGCCCGAAGCCAACACCAGTTTCCTGTCGACGTTATGACTTAGTTCGCTCATGATTTTCTTTCTCGCGGGGGTGGGGTAGGTGAGAAGTCTTAGTTAGTGGCGTTTTCGGCAGCGGATTCCGCCGCGTGCGCGGGGATGCTGCCGGGCCGGTTCGCGGTGGTCCAGCCCTCAGCGTTGCGCTGCGGGGCAACGGTCAGCGTGAGCGCTCCGGCCGGAACGTCCTTGCGAACGATGGCGCCAGCGCCCGTGAAGGCACCGTCACCAACCGTCACGGGAGCCACGAACACGGTGTTGGAACCGGTGCGCACGCCCGAGCCGATCTTGGTCCGGTGCTTGTTGACGCCGTCGAAGTTGGCCGTGATGTTGCCGCAGCCGATGTTGGTGTCTTCGCCAATTTCGGCGTCGCCGGCGTAGCCGAGGTGGGACAGCTTGGAGCCGCGGCCGATCGTGACGTTCTTGGTTTCATAGAACGCGCCGATCTTGCCGTCTGCGCCGAGCACGGTGCCGGGGCGCAGGTAGGTGAAGGGGCCAACGTGGGCGTTCTCGCCGATGATGGCGCCGGATCCGTGGGTGCGAGTCACTTCAGCGCCCTCACCAATCTGCACGTCCGTCAGGGTGGAATCGGGGCCAACGACGGCGTCACGGGCCACGGTACTCTTGCCGTGCAGCTGGGTGCCGGGCAGGATCGTGACGTCCTCAGCAAGCTGAACTGTGGAGTCGATCCAGGTGGTGGCGGGGTCGATGATGCTGACGCCGGCGCGCATCCAGCCTTCGACGATGCGGCGGTTGTGCTCGGTGCCCAGCGCTGCGAGCTGGACGCGGTCATTGGCGCCTTCAACCTGCCAGCGGTCAGTCGTGGCAACGGCGGCGACGCGGCCGCCGGCGTTGCGGGCCAGCGAGAGCACGTCGGTCAGGTACATCTCGCCCTGGTTGTTGTCCGTGGTGACGCTCTTGAGTGCTTCGCGCAGGACGGCGGCGTCAAAGGTGTAAATTCCGGAGTTGATCTCACGGATTTCACGCTCTGCGTCGGTGGCGTCCTTGTGTTCCTTGATGCCGAGCACGGTGCCATCTTCGTGGCGCATGATGCGGCCGTATCCGGTGGCGTCCTCGAGCACGGCGGTCAAAACCGTCACGGCGTTGTTGTCGGCGTTGTGCGTGCCGACCAGTTCGGTCAGGAGCTCGGTGGTCAACAGCGGCACATCGCCATAGGTGACGACGACGGTTCCGGTGAGGAGTTCATGGGAGTCCAGGGCTTCCAGAGCCTGCTGGACGGCGCGGCCGGTGCCGGGAACTTCGTCCTGGTCCACGATTGTGGCGCTGTCATCGAGGCTCGTGATGTGTGCGGCGACGAGATCGCGTTCATGGCGGACAACCACGGCGAGCTTGGCAGGGTTCAAACCCTGTGCGGCTGCGATGGCGTGACCCACCATGGAGATGCCACCGATGGTGTGCAAGATTTTGGGTGTGCGTGACTTCATCCGAGTGCCTGCACCGGCAGCCAAGACGATGACTGCTGCTGGGTTTACGGTGGGGATTTCTTGGGGGCTCACTAAGTAGCACTCCTGCCCGGACCTGTAGTCCGTTTTCAAACGTACGCAATGGGAAACAGTTCCATGGTACCCGCTCGAGCCACTTGACAGATGCGCTCGATATTGTTCCGCCCATAGGATTCGAACCTATACTCCACAGCTCCAAAGGCTGGGGTGCTGCCATTACACCAGGGCGGACCATGCACTTCCCGCTCTTGGCGGAAGGTCACGAGAATATAGTGTGCCATGACGAGGGCATATTTCGCGAGTTGAGAGCGCCGTCGCGTGCATATTTCTCAATGCCCGGTGGCCAACGTCACATAGAAATCCCGGAAGCTGGCGGCGCCCACCTCATCTCATCCCGGGCAGCTGCGTTGCACGAATCCGTTTGAGGGCCTGTTCCACCCATCCGAGCATGATGTGCGGCTGATAGAGCGCCACCGCCGCCGGAATTCTCAGACGCCACATCCCTTCAAGGACGTACATGGTGTCTCGGCGCAGATCTTCCTTCCACGCAACTTGATCGTTGTGATAGGCCTCGCCATCTATTTCTAAGCCCAGAATCCCATCGACCAGGATGTCTAGGTGACCTGCATTCCGGATGTACGCCTGGCCTTGGACGTTGTAGCCAGCCGCGCGCAAGGTGTATCTGCAACAGGTTTCCGTAATGGCCATGGATTGCGGATCGATCATGTCCACGATGGCGCGCCCGGCAGCATCCGAGCGGGTGCTGAACGAGGTGCGGAGGCTATTGATGGAGCATTTCTTCGTGACCACGGCAGATTCGAGCACAATCAGGGCTTCTAGTTCGCTGCCGCATTTCACGCATTGATGCAAAATGTCCATGAGGCTCTGCCGTCCGCTGACGCGATGGCTCACGCAGCCCGGAACTGGGCGGCCATGTGCCGTGGCGACATGGAGCTTGCCCGGCTTAGTCAAGAGCCACAACCCCAGCCCGGTGACGGCACTCAGGCAGCTGCGCCGGGCTTGGTGACTGGCCAGAAAGGCATCTTCGGCAGAAATCTCTGGCAGGCCATAAACGCCTCGGGCGCAATGTACCAAGCGCCCGTCAGCGACGGCCTGGCTGATGCTGCGGCTGGAGTAGCCGCGGCTCGCGAGCACATTCTGCCGTGCTGTACCGCCGCATGCGGCTATAAAAGTTTCCAAGGGCGGCCGTTGACGGCTTCTGCGTGGGCTCATGACACCAGATTCGGCGATGCCGCGCCGCGGCGACAGGCCCAGTGCCGCCAAGGTGAATAAAATACCCGGTTGCCCCTGCTGTGGAGGATGCAATCCCCCAGTTCGGGGATCCCCCGGCGTCTGAATGTTCGGTTCTGCGTTGAGTTGGATACGAACTTGCCGCACAACAGTGTTGTGCGGCAAGTTGGCGCCGAACTTTACGCAGAACCGAACATTCACCGCAGAATGGGCGCGAATGCTACTCGAGAACCTCGGAGGCGCCGAGCCATTCCAGCTCTAGGCCTTCGCGCTCTTCGGCCAGCTTGGCCAGCTTGGTCTGAAGCTCGCCCAGGACGTCGTAGTTACCCACATTCTCAGCCATCTGGGCGTGAATCTTGGCATCTGCTGCCGAGTTCTTGCCCAGTTGGCGCTCCAGGCGGTTCAGCACCTTGCGGGCATCACGCTTCTGCGCCTCGGTGGGACCGGACGGTGCGGGGGCAGCAACGGGGCTGCCGGAGGACGGTGCCAGGCCGGCCTTCTCGCGCAGTTCCAGGTACTGGTCCACGCCGCCGGGCAGGCCGCGCAGCTTGTTGTCACCCAGAAGCGCCATCTGGTGGTCAGTGACGCGCTCCAGCAGGTACCTATCGTGCGAAACCACAACCAGCGTTCCCGGCCAACCATCGAGGACGTCTTCCACGGCCGCGAGGGTGTCGGTGTCGAGGTCGTTCGTGGGCTCATCGAGCATGAGCACGTTGGGCTCACCGACCAGCAGGCGCAGCAGCTGCAGACGACGGCGCTCACCACCGGAGAGGTCCTTGACCATGGTCCACTGCTTGTCCTTGGTGAAGCCGAGCTGCTCCACGAGTTGGCCGGCCGTCATGTCCTTGCCACCCACATCGAAGGAGCGCTTCTCCCGCTCAATGACCTCGATGACGCGCATGTTCAAGACATCATCCAGCTCACGCACTTCCTGCGTCAGCACCGCCGTGCGGACCGTGGTGCCGGTCTTGACCTTGCCGGAAGTGGGTTCCACCTCGCCGTTGAGCAGGCGCAACAGTGTGGTCTTACCGGCACCGTTGACGCCGACCAAGCCAAGACGCTCACCCGGAGCCAGGCGCAGCGTGATCTTGTCGAAGAGTGACTTCTCGCCGTAGCTCAGCGAGACGTCCTCGAGGTCGATGACGTCCTTGCCGAGACGGGCCGTGGCCATCTTCGACAACGCCACGGTATCGCGAGGCTCGGGGACGTCAGCGATGAGCTCGTTAGCTGCCTCGATGCGGAACTTCGGCTTGGCTGTACGGGCCGGGGCGCCGCGACGCAACCAGGCCAGTTCCTTCTTGACCAGCTGAACGCGCTTGGACTCGATGACGGAATTCATCCGGTCACGCTCGGCGCGGGCCAAGACATAGGCGGCGTAACCGCCGTCGAACGGGTCAATGATGCCGTCGTGAACTTCCCAGGTACGGGTGCACACTTCATCGAGGAACCAGCGATCGTGGGTGACCACAACGAAGGCGCCTTCGTTGGCACGCCAGCGCTGCTTGAGGTGTTTGGCCAGCCAGGCCACACCCTCCACGTCGAGGTGGTTGGTGGGCTCATCGAGCATGATGACATCGTCATCACCAATGAGCAGCTTGGCCAACGCCACGCGGCGCTTCTGGCCGCCGGAGAGCGAGTGGATGTTGGCGTGCCAATCCACCTCGCCCACGAGCGCGCCCATGATTTCACGGATCTTGGGGTTGGAGGCCCATTCGTGATCGGCGGCCTCCCCCACAATCGCGAAGCCCACGGTGTCATCGCCGTCGAGCACGTCGGTCTGGTCGAGGTAGCCGACCTGAACGCCGCCGCGCACGGTGACGCGACCGGAGTCTGCCGTCTGCCGCCCGGACAGGAGGCGCATCAGCGTGGACTTGCCGTCGCCGTTACGCCCCACGATGCCAATGCGGTCCCCTTCTTCAAGACCGACGCTGACACCGTCAAGGACGGTTCGGGTGGCGAAGGCAACGCTAAGATTTTCGCCGCCAAGCAAATGAGCCACGTGGTACCACTTTCCTTCAAGAATTAATGAAACAAGAAAATTTAGGGGATGATTGCTGCGCCGTGCACGGGACCTGTCACGGCCCACGCCTCATGGCCATGGCCCGCCAACGCCGCCGCCACAGCCTGCGCATGATCGGCATCCGCGACCAAGAAGGCCAGGGTTGGTCCGGAACCAGAGACAAGCGATGCCAGCGCACCGGCGTCCTCACCCTGTCGCAGAACCTCGGCCAAGGACGGCGCGAGCGATACCGCAGCCGCCTGCAGATCATTGTGCAGCCACGGAGCTAAGGCCTGCGCGTCCCCGACTCGCAGTGCGGCCAGCACTCCTGGATCAATCTGCCCCGGTTCCGGGACCTCCGCACCAGCATCGGCGCGTAGCTGATCCAAAGTTCCGTAGACGCGCGGCGTGGAGAGTCCAAAGTCGGCCGGCACCAGAACCCAATGCAGCGGAGTGGGGGCCAGTGCGGCTGTGAGCTGGTCACCTACGCCAAGTCCGACGGCGGCACCCCCCAAGAGCGCGAACGGCACGTCAGCTCCCAATTCAGAGCCCAACTGGGAGAGTTCTTCCCGGGATAACCCGGTGTGCCACAGCGCGTCGCAGGCTACCAACGCCGCAGCGGCGTCGGCCGATCCCCCGCCCATGCCACCGGCGATGGGAACCCGCTTGGTGATCTCAATATGCGCGCCAGTGGGATTCTCGGAAATTTCGGCAATCAAGAGCGCGGCGCGCACGGCCAGGTTACTGGCATCCAGGGGAATCCCGGCAAGCAGATCGGCGTCGAGGGTGCTCTCGGGGCTGATGCTGACGGTGATATCGGTGGCCGGTGTCCCGGGCTTCGAGGTCACGGCCAGCTCTTCATAGAGCGATACCGCCAAATAGGTGCTGGCGACGCCGTGATAGCCGTCCTCGCGCAGCGGGCCGACACGGAAGAAGGCATTGATCTTGCCCGGCGCACGAACCTTGACGCGCCGGGGTGCTTGCGCCCAGGCAGGTTCGCCGGCAAAGGGATCAAGGGCTGTTGTGGCAGCCCGCCGGGATTCGGCCTTCTTCGATGTGTCCATGGCTACGCCGTGAAGGGAAGCTTGGCTTCGGCGATCCGGGCATAGGCGGCCACATCGATGACCTCGCCGCGGGCGCTGGGATCCACTCCGGCCTCACGCAGGTACTTCTCTGCCTCGGCAGCGCCACCGGCCCAACCAGCTAGGGCCGCACGGAGCGTCTTGCGGCGTTGCGCGAACGCTGCGTCGATGACGGCAAAGACCTGCTCGCGTGAGGCCCGCGTGACGGGAGGTTCGTGGCGGACAAAGCCCACCAGGCCAGAGGAAATCTTCGGCGCCGGCCAGAAGACGTTCATGCCGATCACCCCGGCCTTACGCATCTGCGAATACCAGGCGCCCTTGACCGACGGCACGCCATAGGTCTTGGAGCCGGGGCCCGCCACCATACGGTCAGCCACCTCATCCTGAACCATGACCAGGCCATGCTTCAGCGACGGGAAGTGTTCCAGCAGGTGCAAGACCACGGGTACGGCGACGTTGTACGGCAGGTTCGCCACGAGCGCTGTGGGCTCGGCCGGCAGTTCGGTGACCCTCATGGCGTCGGAGAGTACGACGTCGAGATTGCCCGCCAATTCTGGGCGGAACGCGGCAACCGTCGACGGCAGCTTCGCGGCGAGGACCGGATCGATCTCGACGGCGACCACGCGGGCGGCGGCATCGAGCAGGCCAAGGGTCAACGAGCCCAGGCCAGGGCCCACCTCCAGCACTGTCTCACCGGGGTCAACGTTGGCTGCGGCGACGATGCGACGGATGGTGTTGCCATCGATAACAAAGTTTTGTCCCAGCGTCTTTGTGGGGCGCACACCGATTTCTTCCGCGAGTCGGCGGATTTCGGTGGCACCTAGCAGTGGCAAGGGTGTGGGGCTGGGATCTGTGGAGGTCACTGAACAATGGTATCTGCTATTAACGCACACACTCCCCTGACTGTGCCGAAGCTATCAAGGGAGTGTGTGTAAAACGTGTGAATCTTAGCTGACGCTAGTGCCTAGCCTGCTGCGTGTGCGCAGCCCCAGGGCTGCAAGCCGCGGGTTGCGTAAACCTTGTTGGCGATGTCAATCTGCTGAGCCTTCGTGGCCAAGCTCGCATTGGGAGCGTAGGCTCCACCACCGGCACCGAGCCAGGTTCCGATGTCGAACTGCAGGCCGCCGTAGTAACCGTTGCCGGTGTTGATGGACCAGTTACCGGTTGCCTCGCACTGGGCGATGGCGTCCCACATGGCCTCGTTGGCCATGGCCGGGGCAGCTGCTCCGGTGTTTGACCCTGCAGCGGTCGTGGTCTTTTGCTTCGCAGCGGGACGTTCCTTGCTGCCGACGGAAATCTTCTCGACAACTGCTTCCTTGACAACCTTCGAGGCGATTTCGGTGCGGCTGACGACGGCACCATCAACGGTGACCGTGCGGAAAGTCTTTTCGACGGATCCGGCGACACCGGCCGTCACCGTCTTCTTCTGGTCTACGTAGAGGGCTGCATCGGTGCTCTCGACGGTTTCGAAGGGAACGTCCGAGGCCTCGGTAACGGTGCCTTCGGTGTTGACGCGGCTGACCTTGACGACCATGTTCTCAACGACGGTGGCAACACCGGGTGCTGAGACGCGATCTTCCTTACCCAGTGTGACTCCGGTTTCAGCCAAAAGGTCTGAGACGTCGTGAGCCGTAGTGGTGGTGACCCGCTTCTTGCCATCGGCAACAACCGTGACCTGCTTGGGGGTGATGATGCTAACTTCACTCGAGTTCGCCAGAAGCGTGTCCACAGGAGCGGAGATCTTGGCATTCGCGGCGATGCCCAACTGGCTAATCAAGCCGCTGATTTTTGTGGAAGTCGTGGTCACGCGCTGCTCGGCACCATCGAGCTTGACCGTGATGTCTTTAGCCGTGTTGACGGTGATGACGTCACCATCTGCAACTGCGCTATCCAAAGCCGGAGTGACGTGGTCTGCGCCGCTGACGGAAATGTCAGCAACCTTGAGCACATCGGCCACGGATCCGCCGTGGGCTTGAACTGAACTGCTCTGACCATCAAGGACCAGTGTGAAGGTCTTGTTGGCCGTGACAAACGCCATGACGCCGGCAACGAGTGCGAGCAAGATGGCCGCCTGGCAGGCAAGCTTTAGGTAGCTCAGTTTGCCATTTACGGTAAAGATTGAAGACACGAGTGCTCATAACTACTAGAGGACCCGGGCACGGAAAAGTAGAGAGCATTTCATCCCTGACGTGCGCACCACGCACGTGGGCACAGATCTAGTTCAAAATGTTCCTGCGAACGGAAGTGATGAGCTCTTTTGAACGGTGAGCGCACCAGCATTTTGTCCGTTGGCCTTCCCCGACCACGGCTAATAGTCACTCAGCGTAACCTAATCGTGACCTGATGGACAAGGTTTTTCTTGCCAAAAGTGACCAGTCGTACAGGGCTAATCGGTCCAAGAGCCGTAAAAAGCCTCGGTATTTGTGGCGATCTGCCGGCAGAATTCTTCCAGATCTCGACCCATCAATTGACTCATGCTTTGCACCGTGTACGGCAGCATATAGCTGGCATTGGGGCGCCCTCGGAAGGGATGTGGCGTCAAAAATGGTGCGTCGGTCTCGGCCATGATGAGCGCCGGATCGGCAACAGCAAGCGCGGCGCGAAGATTGTCGGCATTTTTAAACGTCACGGTGCCCGAAAAGGACATGTACCAGCCGTTGTCATTGCAGATTTGGGCCAGTTCAGCGTCTCCCGAGAAGCAGTGAAAGACCAGCCGGGAGGGTGCGCCGACCTCGGCCAGAATCTTCAGAACATCTTCGTGCGCGTCACGGCAATGAATCTGCAAGGCAAGGTCGCGGCGCTTGGCAATATCCAGGTGCTCCCGGAAGGAATGATGCTGTGCGGCAACGCCTTCTTCTCCGGTCCTGAAATAGTCCAATCCCGTTTCGCCGATGGCCCGGATGCGAGGATGGGCCGCCATGGCGTCGATCTCGGCCAATGCTGCTTCCAGTTCACCCGCGTCGGCCAACTCGGGTGCGTCGTTGGGATGGATCGCGACGGCGCCCAGCAACCGCGGGTCGGCGTCCACCGCGGCCACCGCGAACCGGGAGGAGGGCAAATCGCAGCCAACCTGCACGGCTCCGGCAATGCCCACTGCCTCGGCTGCATCAAGGGCGGCCGTCAGCTCGACGGGGGTGTCCCCAAAGTCAAAGTGTGTGTGGTTGTCATAGACCGGGAAAGGTAAGGCCAGCGGGGCCGGGGCAAAGTCGCCGCGACGAGTTTCGCCGTCGTTCTTGAGCATTTCCGGGCGGTAAGGGCGAGGGACATCTTCGGAGCACATGGTTATTTACTGTACCCGCCCGGGACCTCCAAGGCTGATGAGTGAGGGCAGATTTGTGTCGCTGGGTGGGCTGATCTGCGGGCAAGTTAGCGCTAAAACGAGGCCAAGCTAGTAGCGTAGGTCACAACATCCGATAATTCTTGAATCGGACGCCAATTGGGAAGGTGGGGCATGCACCCTCAGGAGACTTTACTGACAGCCACTTCGGCGGTGGCGCCTCAGGCTCCGCAGCGCCGTCCGCGATCGGCCGATGCGAGAGTTGAGGGTACATCTCCCATGAGCGACGAGCACTTTTCCGCGCTAAGCACCGAGATTATGCGTGTCATGAATACCGTCATCGATGGCAAGGAAGAGTCGGTCCGGCTGGCGCTGACAGTTCTCCTGGCCGGCGGGCATCTGCTGCTGGAGGACGTGCCCGGGGTGGGCAAGACGCTGCTGGCCAAGACGCTGGCCCGGACAGTTGACTGCTCGGTCAACCGGATCCAGTTCACGCCGGATCTGCTGCCCAGTGACATCACCGGCGTGTCCATCTATAACCAGTCCTCGCAGGTCTTTGAATTTCGCCCCGGGGCAATCTTCGCCAATATTGTGATCGGCGACGAAATTAACCGCGCCTCGGCCAAGACCCAATCCGCGCTGCTGGAATCTATGGCCGAGCACCAGGTCAGCGTGGATGGCACTACCTATAACCTGGACGAACCGTTCATGGTCATCGCAACACAAAACCCCGTGGAAATGGAAGGTACCTACCCCCTCCCCGAGGCGCAACGAGATCGTTTCATGGCGCGCATCTCCCTCGGCTACCCGGATACGGCGGCGGAACTGGCCATGCTGGAAAGCCATCAATCCGTGAACCCTCTCGACGCGGTCCAGGCCGTGGTGAGCGCCGCACAGGTGGCCGACATGATTGAAACCGTCGCTGCCATCCATGTGGCTCCCGCCGTGCGTGCTTATGCCGTGGCTCTGGGCCAGGCCACGCGCACGTCGCCGCAGTTGCGTCTGGGCGCCAGTCCCCGGGCGCTGCTGCAGCTCTTGCGGGCCGCCAAGGCTGCTGCGGCGTTAGCCGGGCGTGGTTTTGTGCTGCCGGATGACATTCGCGATTTAGCTCATCCGGTGTTGGCCCACCGGCTGCTGATAGAACGTAGCGCGGCCAGCCAAGGTGTGAGCGCCGATTCTGTCATCACGGAGTTGCTGGCGACCGTTCCGGTCCCGGGCGCGGCTCCGGGCGCGACGATCGGCCGCACGCCGATCCCCCGAGCCACGAGGGATTCCCGGTAGGCGGTCCGGGCGTGCCTCTTCTACGATTCTTTCGCCCTCGCGGCTGGATTCTCTTAGCCATCGGCGCACTGGCACTTCTGCTGGCCCTGTACTTTGGCCGCCGAGATTTGCTCATGGTCGCCATTTTCTGCTGTGCCCTACCAGCCGTTGCCTGTGCGTCCGTCTACCTGCTCAAGCCCGGATTCACGGTGAAACGCACCCTCGCTCCGGCTCTGGGCCGTGTGGGGTCGCCCGTTGCCGTGACCTTGGACGTCCACGGACGAACTCCCGGCGGCGGACGCACCATGCTGGTGGAGGACTTGCCCGTCAGTTTCCGCGATGTGCCACGCTTCAGCCATCCTCGTCCCGTGGCGCCGCGCAGCCTGCTGAGCCGATACACCTACACGCTCCATCCGGCCCACCGCGGCATCTTCACGATCGGTCCCCTGAGCGGCCAGTTTGCCGACCCCTTCAACGTCAGCTCCTATCACCGCGGACTGGACGACGGCGCCCGGCTCACCGTGGCCCCTGCCGCCGTGGAACTGCCCGCGATTTCCCTCAGCGATGGCAGGGGCCACGACGGATCGCACAGCACCCCCGAGCTCGCCCATGCGAGCCAGGACGATGCCATGACCCGCGAGTACCGCTACGGTGATCCGCTGCGTCGCGTTCACTGGGCGGTAACCGCGAGTCAGGGCAAACTCATGGTGCGGGCCGAGGAGTCTGTCACGACCCCCGAGGCCGCCCTGATCCTTGATCTGCGAAGTTTTGCCTTCGGCGAGCGCAGCAGGGCTATCGAGCGTTTTCAGATCGCAGGTCACAGCATGGTGGGGCTCCCGGAGCTTCGCACCACGGCACTGTTTGAAACAGCGGTTGTTGCGGCGGCCTCCATTGCTACCCACCTCTTAGAACGCGGCTATGTCCTCCGCGTCCTAGACCATCAGGGTCTGCCGGGCTTCTCATCTTCCACCTCGGCCTCAGATCCCGGGGTCGCCGAGTACAGCGGAATCCAGGGTGTCTTTGATGTGGCGACGGCGCTGGCGGCCCTTGAACTCAACGAAAGCGCGGACAGCCCGTCACTCCCCTTCGCCAACGAACTTGTTCACAAGCTTCATGAGGGCCGGCGGCGCGGCCCGCTCGTCGCCATCGTTGGCATGCTGGGCGAAGGCGAGGCGCATCTTCTGGCCCAGACGGCCGAGTCCACCCAGAGCGCCTTCACCATGATTCTGTGCCCCGACCCAGATCTCGCCGATCCCGCAATCGCGATTCTGCGCCGCGCGGGATGGCGCGCCACCGCGCTCACCCCGGCCATGGCGCTCGAGCAAGCCTGGCTGCAATTGTCCCAGCCGTCCGCAATCTCGGGACGGCGTATATGAGTCGCGGTATTTTCGCCACTCCCCGCACCGGGCCAGCCCGCTGGGTGCTCGCGGTGGCCATCCTTGCCGCTGTCATGGGCGCCTCGCTGAGTCTGGGCGGAGTGCTGACGGACTTTGGCTGGTGGCCGCGGGCCGTCGTGGTGGTGTCCGGTACGCTCCTGCTACCGACGCTCTTACGCCGCTACCCTGCCCTTGATGCCTACGCTCCTCTAGGTGCACTGGCGGGCTGGCTCCTGAGCCTGACTTTTGTGTTCTTCCCCGGTTCCTCGCTGCTGGGCTTCATTCCCACACTAGCTACGGTTGATGCTGCGCTAGCGATGGCGTCGGAAGCGTCCACCACCATCATGAGCAGCAATACCCCGGTGACCTCCACGGTTCCCTTGTTCTTCCTCGTGTGCGCAGGCTTGGGGTTCGTGGCGTTATTGATCGATACAGCCGCGATCACCGTGGCCATGCCGGCCGCCAGTGCCTTGGGCTTGATCATGGTCATGTTGCCTCCCGCGTTCACCACCAAGGGCGGTATTGGCACGATGGGGTTCATCGGTGCCGCCGCCGGTTTCCTGCTGATCCTTGGCTGCTGCCAGTGGTATGCACCCGAGGGCAAGGTGCGAGCCACGGGTGTGCGCTTCTCCAGCGGCACCCTGTCCCGCGCGTCGTTGCTTGGCGCCGCCGTCGTGCTTGTCATGGCCTTTGCCCCCACCATTATTCCGGGCTTCACGGAAGGCTCCTTCCCTCAGGGCTCGCGGCTGGATCAGTCGGGTACCGGGACGCGGCTGGACCCGATGATTTCGCTCGGCAACGATCTCCGGTCCCAGTCGACCGAGGTGAATCTGACGTATCTGAGCACCACGGCGCAGCCACAATATCTGCGCCTGAGCACGCTGGAGAACTTCACGGGCAAGTCCTGGCAGCCCTCGGACATTCCGGATTCGCTGCCGTCTGGCACCACGAACCTCGTGCCGGCCGCGGGCCCCTCCCCCACGGTCACCACGGCCGAAACGCTCACCATGGTGACGATTGAGGCGCTGCGCAGTGAGTGGCTGCCGGCCCCGCTGTCCCCCAGCAAGGTCGAGAATCTCTCGGGGCAGTGGCGCTGGAATCCTGCCACGCAGACCATCAAGGGGCGCTTCATCTCGACCCTGGGCCAGTCCTATCTGGTACGCAGCGAAACGCCGGTGCTCTCGCAGGCGTCCCTCGAGGCGGCGTCGGGCGATCCGAGCGGGGTGGATCCGGTGTTCCGGCAGCTGCCCAACGATGTCCCGGCGCTCGTGAAGGACACCGCCTTGTCGGTGGTGGGCACCGAGACCGACGCCTTCGCCAAGGCCGTGGCGCTGCAGAACTATCTGCTCTCCTCCGAATTCCGCTATGACCTCAACACGCCAGCCTCGGCGGGATATGACGGCTCCGGCATGGAGGTGCTCGAGGCGTTCCTGACGAAAAAGAGCGGCTACTGTGTGCACTTCTCCGCAGCCATGGCCGTCATGGCGCGCGAGGTGGGCCTGGCCTCGCGCATTGCGGTGGGCTATGCGCCGGGGACTCGCACCACGGCGGTGGGCGAGATCGAGGGCCGCCAATTGCGCGGGTACGAGGCCACGGGGCAGGACGCCCACGCCTGGCCGGAAATTTACTTCGAGGGCCTGGGCTGGGTGCCGTTTGAGCCCACCCCCTCCCGCGGCAGCGTCCCCGACTACACGCAGGAGGAAAGCACCTCCGTTCCCACGGCCGATGCCACGGCCGGCCCCAACGATGTCCCGACGGCCACGGCCACCGCGACGGCCACCCCCAGCACGGCCGCACCCCTTGCCGGAGGTGAGCAGGCCACCTCACAGCTGGGCCCGGTCCTGAAGTCCTCGGCGATCATTGTTTTGCTGCTCTTGCTGGCTTCCGTTCCTGCGGCTCTCCGCCTCCTCGTACGACGGCGCCGCCTGGCCCGGGTGCGCGGCGGTACCGGCGCTGATCCTCAGCCAGGTGACGACGCCCGAGCCCCCGAGGTTCTGGCATGGCGCGAAATGTTGGCCACGGCCGCAGATTATGGCTGCCCCATCGATCCGGCCCTGACCCCTGCCCGGCAGGTGGCAGGGGTGGCCGAGCGGCTCGGCGGTACGACGTCCCCGGCATTGGCCCTATTGCTGGACAGCTACGAGCAGCGGGTCTTTGGGCCGCCAACGCCATCCCCCGCCGGCCGGGAGGACCTGGTCGACGCCGTCGAGTCTGTCACCGCCAGGCTGCGGTCCCGGGCGACGACATGGGGGCGGTTCAGGGCGCGGGCTCTTCCGGCATCCCTCATCTCCCGCCCCTAGAAACGCCGCACCACATTAGTGCGTTTAAACCGTTACGCTCCATCACTTTGCGGAACACAGTGATGGAGCGTAATGGGCCTAAGACCCCGGAGGTGGCGCCTCCTCTAGAGAACTAGACGTTGTTGGGGTTCGCCATGCCCACGTACTGGGTGTACTGGTATTCCTCGATGCCCTCGACACTGCCCTCACGGCCCAGCCCGGACTGCTTGACACCGCCAAAGGGGGCCGCGGCGTTGGAGATGACGCCAGCATTCAGGCCCATCATGCCGGTCTCGATGCGGTTTGCCATGCGCATGCCTCGGTTGTGATCCTTCGTGAACACGTACGCCACCAGGCCGTACTCGGTGTCGTTGGCCAGAGCAACGGCCTCATCCTCGTTCTTGAACGTGACAATCGGGGCCACGGGGCCAAAGATTTCCTCGCTCAGGATGCGAGCGCCAGGCTCCACACCGGTGAGAACCGTAGGCTGGTAGAAGTAGCCGGCTCCGTCCACGGGGGCGCCACCAACAAGGGCAGTGGCGCCGTCGGCCACGGCGTCGCTGACCAGCGAGTGCACCTTGTCGCGGCTCTTGGCGTCAATCAAGGGGCCCACCTTGGTGTCCGGGGCAGTTCCACGACCCGTGGTCATGGAGCTCATCTTGGCGGCGAACTTCGTGGCGAACTCCTCCGCGACGGATTCGTGCACAAGGAAGCGGTTGGCTGCGGTGCAGGCCTCACCCATATTGCGCAGCTTTGCCGCCATGGCACCGTCTACGGCGGCGTCAAGATCGGCGTCCTCGAAGACGAGGAACGGCGCGTTGCCGCCCAACTCCATCGAGGTCCGCAGCACATTGGCAGAGGCATCAGCCAACAGACGCTTGCCCACGGGAGTGGATCCGGTGAAAGAGAGCTTGCGCAGGCGGCTGTCCTTGATCAACGGTCCCGTAACTCCCCCGGCGTCGGTGGTGGAGACAACATTGAGCACACCGGCAGGCAGGCCGGCCTCGATCATAATCTGGGCAAAAAGGTGGCTGGTCAGCGGCGTAAGGTTGGCCGGCTTGAGCACCATAGTGCAGCCGGCGGCGATGGCCGGGGCAATCTTGCGGGTGGCCATCGCGAGCGGGAAGTTCCACGGGGTAATCAGCAGGCACGGCCCAACAGGCTTCTTCTGCACCAGAATGTGCTGAGTACCCTCGGGGTTCGACGAGTACCGGCCAAAGGAACGCGAGGCCTCCTCGGAGAACCAACGCAGGAATTCGGCGCCGTACTTGACCTCACCCATGGACTCGGTCAGCGGCTTACCCATTTCCAGGGTCATGAGCAACGCAAAATCATCCGCCCGCTCCATGACCAGGTCAAAGGCCCGACGTAAAATCTCGGCCCGAACCCGCGGAGCCGTAGCAGCCCATTCCTCTTGGACGGCCACAGCGGCATCGAGCGCGTCGGCACCGTCTTGCGCCCCGGCGTCGGCAATCTCCAGCAGCGCCCCACCGGTGGACGGATCCTCCACCGTGAAGGTCTTGCCCGACGCAGCGCTGCGCCACTCACCATTGATGAGCAGCCCGGTGGGAACACTGGCCAGCAGCGCGGTTTCGCGTTCGGTCAATTCGGTTGCGGCGATCACAGTCATGGTGACTCCTTCGTCTTGTGCCGCTTCCCAGACAGGGCGATGCGGCGGCGTGGTGTGCATTAAATTCACGGTAGTTCCCGCCGCCTACGAATGTCTACGCATCCCCGCACTGCCAACCAGCCTTTCCCTGTGCATTTGTCCAATGTTCGACGGCGGACGGGTACGGCAGCTGCCTCCTCGCCCGAGGACGGCCCCTTAACCAACGTTGAGGCGCCATATAATGCCCCTTAGAACGTTCTAAGGGGCATTAAATGGCGACTCAACGAAGAGGCGGAGGCGTTTTAGGCTCGTGCGGCCAAAACGGCGCTGTACAGCTCACGCTTGCTGACGTGAACATCGTGCGCCACGACGGCCACGGCTTCCTTCATGCGCATACCCTGCCCCATGAGCTCATTGACGGCGGCCACGTGGTCCTCGGGCGTGCCGGGGTCTGCATCGAGCGCGCCGCCCACAACAATCGCGATCTCACCACGGATCTGGGTGGTTTCGGCCCACTCGAGCAATCCGGACAGCGGCTTGCGGATCACTTCTTCATAGGTCTTGGTCAGTTCCCGGCACACTGCGGCCGGACGAGCCGGACCAAAGGCGGTGTGCAGGGCGCGCAGCATGGCCTCGAGCCGGTGCGGCGCCTCAAAGAACACCATGGTGCGCTTCTCTATGGACAGATCGTGCAGGCGCGAGGCGCGCTCCCCTGACTTGCGGGGCAGGAATCCCTCAAAGCTGAAGCGGTCGGTGGGCAATCCCGACAACGCCAGCGCGGTCAGCACAGCCGACGGGCCAGGCGCCGCGGTAACCTTCACGCCCGCTTCCACGGCTGCAGCCACGAGACGGAAGCCGGGGTCGGACACCGACGGCATACCGGCATCGGTCACCATCAGCAGCGTCTTGCCCGTCTGTACCTGGGTCAATAGCTCGGCGGTCTTTACGGCTTCGTTGTGCTCGTGGTAGCTGATGATCTGCCCGGCGACCTTGACGCCGAGGCTCGTCACGAGGCGGTGCAGGCGGCGCGTATCTTCAGCCGCCACAATGTCTGCCGCACCCAACCACGCAATGAGGCGTGATGAGGCGTCGCCCATATTTCCGATGGGGGTCGCCGCCAAAACGATGAAGCCCTCCCCCGGCTTGATCGACGGCGCCAGGCTTGAATCCATGGGTCCTTCGGCCACTTCTAGACCGGCTTGCGATCCATCTACTGCGTTGTCATTTTCTTGGCCAAAGTCATCTTCCATGACTCCAGCGTAGTTGCCACAGCAACAGAGTCCCACTTAGGTAGCATGGAGACCGTGCAACCCCACGCTATGGATACCGCGCCGCCGGCCCCGGACCGAAAAGTTCCAGACGACCACCCTCACGGTTCCCACGCGTCCCGCGCCAGTGCACAAACGGCCAAACCGTGGGTTCAGGACCCTCAAAACGCCTTCACGCGGACCGCTCTGAAGGAGCGTCTGTTGGGCCGCCACTTCACGCCTCCGGGACTGCGTCTGTGGTTTTGGTTGGCCCCGGCACTGACGGCGCTCATCGGCGGGCTGCTGCGTTTCATTCGCCTCGAGCAGCCCACATCTCTGGTCTTCGACGAGACCTATTACGTCAAGGACGCCTACAGCTTCCTGCAGAGCGGCTACGAGCGCAATTGGGCCGAGAAGGCCAACGACCTCTTCAACCAGGGCATCTTCACCAGCCTTGAAAGCACCGCCGAATACGTGGTCCACCCACCCGTCGGAAAGTGGATGATCGCCTTCGGCATGTGGATTTTCGGCTCCGACAGCACCTTTGGCTGGCGATTTACGGCCGCCCTCGTGGGCACACTGTCCATCTTCATCCTGGCCCTCATCGCCCAAAAGATGTTCCGCTCCACGCTGCTGGGCGCCATGGCCGGCCTGCTCTTCGCGGTCGACGGCCACGCCATTGTCCAGTCGCGCACCTCGTTGCTGGATATTTTCGTGATGTTCTTCGCCCTGCTCAGCTTTGGCGCCATCCTCATGGATCGTGATGATGGACGACGGCGGCTCGCGGCTAAGCTCTCGCAGCTCGCCACAGCAGCTGGACCAGACGGCACGATTCCAGCCAAGGTTCTGGTGTACGGCCCCTGGCTCGGCATCCGCTGGTGGCGTCTGGCAGCAGGTGTGTCGCTGGGTTTGTGTATCGGCACCAAGTGGTCGGGTTTGTTCTTCCTAGCAGGCTTCGGACTGCTGAGCGTGCTGTGGGATATGAACGCTCGCAGGATTGCTGGCATTAAGTTCTGGATCGCCGGCGCCATCTGGAAGGACGGCATCCTGGCTTTCGTCAGCATGGTTCCCGTGGCCGCTGCCACCTACATTGCCACCTGGACCGGCTGGTTCCTCTCCAAGGACGCCTACGACCGCAACTGGGCCGCCACGAATCCCGCCGGCCCATGGGGCTGGGTACCGGATTCGCTGCGCTCGCTCTGGCACTACCACTCCACGGCCTACAACTTCCATACGGGTCTCGGCTCCGATCACCCCTACAAGGCCAATGCCTGGTCTTGGTTCGTCATGGGCCGCCCCACCTCGTTCTACGTCAAGAACTTTGAAAATGGCGACGGCGGCTGTGCCGTAGATAAGTGCACGGCGGCCGTCACAAGCCTCGGCAACCCTCTGATCTGGTGGGGCGGATCTCTGGCGATCTTGTTCCTGATTGGCGTCTGGATCGCCAAGCGTGACTGGCGTGCCGGCGCCATCCTCTTGGCCTTTGCCGCAGGGTTCCTCCCTTGGCTCTTCTACCCGCTGCGCACCATCTTCTTCTTCTACGCGATTGCGTATGAGCCGTTCATGATCCTGGCGCTTGTCATGGCGTTGGGCATGATCATGGGCAAGCTCGGCGATCCCCCCTGGCGCCGAGCCCAGGGCGCCACCGTGGTCGGCATCTTCTTGGTCCTCACCGTGGCGCTGAGCGCGTTCTTCTACCCCATCTGGGCCGCCGAGATGATCACACAGGACTATTGGCGCCAGCATATGTGGCTGCCCAGCTGGATCTAACCCCACCACGAGTTTGGCCTAGCGGGTCCGACTCAATAAGCTCGAAGAAGTTTAAGTACTCCACCGTCAGTGGTTACCTCTGGCAGTTACAGCGATTAGGACCCCACATGCCAGGCCCCGCCTCCCTCGAGACACCAGAAACCACCCTCGAAGCGACAGTCCCCACGACGGACACGGCATTGAATACCGTCCAGATCGACGCCATGGGCGTGGCTTTGGACGTCATAAATCTTTCCGACGGCGAAGCTGCGCAGTTCCGTCAGGCTTGGTCCCGCTGCCTCATTGAACCGGCTCAAACCTCCGTCGGAGTAGTCACTCGTCCAGCCGGAGACTTTGAACGGGCTAATGAGTATCTAACGTCGACGATTACGCTGGGTGCCATCGAGTATCTGGCAGGACAGTTCATGATGTTCCATGCCTGTGGCCTGTCCGATCCGCTCACTGGTGCAACAGTTGCATTCATTGCGCCTTCAGGAACGGGCAAAACCACGGTGGCTCGCACGCTCGGCACCGACTGGGGCTATGTCAGCGATGAAACCATCACCGTTCATTCTGACCTCAGCATTATCTCCTACCCCAAGCCGCTTTCCGTCAAGCAGCCGGATCCGAAATCTCCCAAGCTGCAAGAGGGCCCGGACTCATTTTCTTTAGGGGCCACTCCACCTGCACCCGTGCTGAGCAAGATCACCTTGCTGAATCGTAGAAGTGAAAGTACGCCTGTATCCCTTGAACCCGTGCCCTTGGCCGCCGCCGTTCTTGAGTTGACGCCGCAGCTATCAGCCTTGGCAAAAATGGATCGTGGCCTCGTTCAGCTGTGCACCATGATTCAGGACTGTGGCGGAGTGCAGAAAATCATTTACTCCGAAGCTGCAACCATTGCCGGCATCCTGCCCGACTTAGTGAAAGGCAACGAGCGGACGGAGGCGTCCGAGTGGTTCCCTCTGGAGCTCACCGTCGACGAAAAAGACGCAATTACCGGACAGGGGCTACGTCGAACAGAAATTCAAGATGGAGTCGAAATCGATGGAGCGGTCTTCTTGTTGGTGAACTCCAAAGTGCTAGAGCTTGGTCCCTTGGGCGCTCTGGTGTGGAAGCTCGCAGAGTCATGGATCAGCAAGGAGACATTGTTGGAACAAGTTGTCGTGGAAATTGGTGACCATCCAGCTGCTGCGGAGCTACTGGATGTGGCCATCGAGGAACTGCTATCTTCCGGTGTTCTGCAGGCCCTCTAGCGAACCCCACCGAAGCGGGACAAGGGCAGGACAACTGCGAAAGTATGGCCGATGACGTCGTCGACGGACACCAGCTTCAGGCAGTCCTCAGTTGCGTCCATGCCGCGGCAGGCGAAGACCGAATCCTTAGAGTTTCCACGATTGTCTCCCATGACCAGCAATTTCCCTTCGGGAACCTTAAAGGGGCCGAAGCAGCGCGAACTCGTGGGCGTACTATCGCAATTGATGCCTGCAGGCTCAAACGTCGGATTTCCCTGAATATATGGTTCATCCTGCGGTAAATCATTGATCGTGAGCTGACCGGCGCTAGTGCAGCAGTCGACCACATCACCGGGGATTCCAATGACGCGCTTCACGAGAAACTTCTCATGGGAAGGACCGATGCTGGTGACATCGCCAAAGTAACGGATCAGCTTCTTAGCCACATTGCCCTGGCTGGGTTTCACCTCTTGCCATGCCTCATCGGCCTTGAAAACTACAACGTCACCCCGGGGCGGGACGCCACCGGCATAGGCCGTGCGGTTCACCAGGATCTTGTCGCCCACTTGAAGTGTCGCCTGCATAGAACCTGAGGGCACCACGTACATCTTGACGAAGAAGGTCTGTACGAGCGCTATGACGACAACCGCCGCGAGGACATTGATAATGAGCGATCCCACAGTGCTGTGCCGGAAACGCGCCCATCCCCCGGGCTTCTGGTCTCGTCTTTCGGATGTTCCTTGCTGCTTCTCACGAGCCATGCGTTTGATATTCCTCAGATGTTAGGAAACGTGTTTGACACAAGATATTCTTCATTTCTCTCGTCCAGCCTAAGTGATTCCATGGATTTCGCTAAGTCATGACTTTCTTTGCTAGCAACTACAGCCGTTCTGGAGACGTGGATCAGCCGGGATAGAATCATTTTATGATTCATTTGCTAACAGTTTGTACTGGCAATATTTGCCGTTCGCCTTTTGCCGAGCGAATGCTGCAGGCAGAATTCGACGCATTACGACCAGGCGTATTTTCTGTGCGAAGTGCCGGCACGGAATCCTTGGTTGGCCATGAGATGGAAGCCGAATCGGCCGAACTGCTCTCAGCCTTCAACGGCTCAAGCGATGGCTTTGCATCTCGTCAGCTGACCCCACAACTGTTGACCAGCATGGACATGGTCCTGACGATGACAGTGGATCATCGCGATGCCGTCATCAAAACGAGTCCTCGTATGCTCAAACGAACGTACACCCTCATCGAATTCGCGCGTATTCTCAAAGAGATTCGCATAGCCAAGAATTCCGACGTCGTGACCGGCACCGACGCCGACAGTGTGCAGCGGCGTTGGACAACACTCCCCGCGCTTGCGGCACTGCACCGCTCCACGGCACATCCCGCTTCGGAGAGTCAAGACGTTATTGACCCGTTTCGCCGCAGCCCTGAGATTCACCAGCAAATGGTGGAAGAAATCTTGCCGGCCATAGAGGAAATCCTGGCCTTTGAACGTTGGTGCGCATAAATTTAACGATAGAAGCGGTGAACGGCCGGGGCGTGCCCCGTCCGTTCACCGCTTCCTATTTCATAGGCAGGGAAAATTAAATATTGTTGCCTAATGAAGTGATGAGTCGGCACTATCGCCGTACGTAGTAGTAATCCTGCTGCGTATCCGCAGAACCCCCATTAGCATCCAAAGCACGAGCAAGCACGATGTAGGGCCCTGAGTCGCCCACAGGATGAGCCACAGCTAGCCGTGTACGTGCCGTAACGATCAAGGCGGGTGCTAATGCGCCAGCGGCGACTGATCCACTGTAGGTGACTTCAACTATCCAACGATTTAGATCCGTATTCACACTGATACCAGTAATAACCCAGGGTGCATTAACCGTAAATTCACCAGGGGATTCACCTGGAATAGACCCTTGATCAAACGTCACTTGTCCGGAGACACTTGGCGCCGCATCAGGACCAGAGTTAAAAAACGAAACGAACGTATTGAACGTCTGATTAGTACCCAGCACTGATTGTCCGTCGATCTGAGTGGGAACAGCCGGTGCGACATTGATCGAACTTACGCTCAATGTGTAATTAGTAGGCAGGATTGACGCTGACGCCGTGGGCGCCGCAACTGCTGCAACAATAACTGGAGTGGTCCAAACCACAGATTTAACGATGTTCCGTCTCGCGAATTCTTGACTTTTATTAATTTCCAAATCAATTCCTAATTATTAATGAATGTCCGCAATCGATATTACCCAAAGAAGACAATTCTATTTTCATTATTGCCGATTAACTACCTTCAATTACTAGCGCCACATTCTCGATGTTAATTTTCAAAACTCATCCCTCTTTAATAATTTTCGGAGTCATCCAAGGAATGAAAGATCGTAAGCACTTTCGCTTGCACACAGAGACTGTAGTGCGATTGCCATTGCTTGCAACTACCTCTGCAATTCACAATCACTCTCTACTCTGCCATCAAACATTGAGATAAGGGCCTTTCTAACCCAATCACGAGGCGAAGCCACCCTGCACCCACCCCGCACCCACCCTCATCCCCACGAGAATGTCCAATACATCAACTTCGGTTACCGAATTTTGCATTCACCATCAGAACCCAAAAAGCATAGCTCCCAATTCTATGTTAGCGGCCATGAAAAACTGCCCATAGGCGGCCACGAAAGTGCCCACTGATGGCCAGCAAAACTGCCCATTGGTG
>NZ_QJVC01000025.1 GCF_003219795.1 Arthrobacter psychrolactophilus
CGCCACCGGTCAACCCATTGCTGCCACCGGTCAAAACAAACTGCAGCCACCGGTCAGTTTAAAGTTGCAGTTGACAGTCATACGCAGGCTGGTACCAAGATACGAGGAACCCGCCCAAGACCACGGTGATCCCCATCTATCCAGTGAAACCGCCACCCGTTCGTCTTGTTTTGATCCCCTCGCGCGATATGGCATGAAACCGAAGAAGATCAGGGACTATCCAACTGAGCTCAAAAATATGCTCGCGGTCGCCCTGCGGACATCGAGTCCAATGTCTTTCAGCCTCGCGATTAGCCAGAACATTTGGCCCTAAAAGCTCAGTAAACTCAATGAACCAGTGTTCGGAGAAAATACGCAACATCCCAATCCCAGGGGTTGGCCGAGCTTCTGCGCTGGATGATCGGTAGCCTGGCCGAATAGCGTTTGGCCTCAAGTGTGGGATGTGATCTACATGCACCATTCCTATGACGTGGAACTGGCGGATACTTTGGATCAGGGGCCGTAGCGGGGTTCCACAACTGTGTCTTGCACGACCGCCATAGCCGCCGGTAGTGTCAGACTGGCACCGTTAGGAAGCGTTCGACTTCGAAGTAAATCACCGTATAACGTCAGGTGCTTTTGGACCATCCGTTCTGCACTGAATCGCGCTTCCACTGAGGCCCGGCAGATGGTTCTGTTCAACGCTGGCGCGGACTCGAGAGCAGCAGCCAGCCCAGTGATGGTCGTGCGTAAATGTCCTGTGACGCCTTCTTGGACAATCTCCGGCGCCGAACCCCGGGATGTAGCAATGACTGGTGTTCCCGCCGACAAGGATTCGATCATGACCATCCCGAATGGTTCATCCCACTGAATGGGATTCAACAAAGCCACAGCCTCTCTAAGTAGCTGGTACTTTTCCTCGGCATTCACTTCACCGACATATTCGATTCCCGCTCCCAGCAATGGCCTGACCACAGTGTCGAAATACTCGTGTTCGGCTACAGTCCGCATTTTCGCGGCAATCCGCAACGGCATTCCTGCCAGCCGTGCTACTTCAATGGCTTCCTTGACCCCTTTTGCCGGATCCATTCGGCCTAGAAAACACGCATACCCACCATGTCCCTGGCCCCACCCAATCCTCGTTGTATCGATGCCGTGATGGATAGTACGGGTAACGCTACCTTTGGGCGCCGTCCGTGCCTGATGGTGGGAGATTGCGATCAAAGAAGCATCACGGGCGCAATCTTGGTAGACGCTCCGAAGCGCACCGGAAAAAGGTCCGTGTGCCGTCACGACCACCGGAATCTCCGAAGGTCTCCGCCTATAGAAGGCGCCAGCAAGTGTGTTGTCATGAATGACATCAACATCCGACAGTGCTTTGTAGGCCAAGATGGCATGTCGCAGCTCGTCCGCGCAAGACCCGACAGATCCGGCGTTGCTTATGGCCGTGCCAGGCACCAGCTCCACCGGGCAGCGGCTATCCGATGAGGCCACCAAAACCACCTCGTGGTCTGCAGCGCTGAGCCCTCGCGCGAGTACGTCCATCACCGCTTCGATGCCACCATAGGCCGGCGGAGGAACAGGAATCCAAGGCGGTGCGATCAGTCCAATGCGCATACCGATACCTCCTCATCTACCGCCCCCATTTCGGTGTACGTCCAATAGATCCACCAACGGTTTACGAACCGTTCGGTGGAGTTTTACAGTACTGGGCAGCCCCGCCACCTGTGTCTCCCCGTCGACAATATTCACGGCTAGACGCGATCCCGCCAATGGAACGTTGGCCACCCGTATGTCACCAAAACGTGGCGGCAGGACCGGGTCAACCCATAGCCCCCCTTGAGGCAAGCAGGGGTCGAACCGCAGCAGGACGCGCATCAGTTGGATGGGGGTGGCAGCTGCCCAGGCTTGAGGTGAGCAGGACGCCGGGTATGGGACAGGCGTCGGATACGTGTCGCGGTCCAGCCCGCAAAAAAGTTCCGGAAGTCGCCCACCAAAGGCCTCGGCGGCATCCAGAATGGCTGTAGCGATTCGCTGCGCCTCTTCGACATAGCCGTAGCGCATC
Source organism: Arthrobacter psychrolactophilus (assembly GCF_003219795.1). Taxonomy (GTDB): domain Bacteria; phylum Actinomycetota; class Actinomycetes; order Actinomycetales; family Micrococcaceae; genus Specibacter; species Specibacter psychrolactophilus. The sequence continues at coordinate 2,045 of NZ_QJVC01000025.1, forward strand.
AGGCCGCTGGCGATCAGAGCATTGTCGTGCGGCCAGATCGAGCCGTTATGGTAACTGGCCGGGTTATAGGCCGCCATAGCTGAGGACAGTGTTCGTACCCCCCACCCGGTGAACATCTCCTTTGAAACCAAATGCTCAGCGACGGCGCCGGCCTTGTCATCGTCGACAATGCCACTCCACAAGCAGTGACCCATGTTTGATGCGCAGGAATCCACGACGTTCTTATCTCGATCCAGCGCCAGAGCATAGTAACCACGCCGGGGCAGCCAAAATCGTTCGTTAAAGGCGTCCTTCAGCGCGGCGGCTTTGTTCCCCCAATGAGTGGCCAGCGCAGAATCCCCAGCATCCTGCGCCATGAGCGCCCGGCTCAGGTAAGCCGTATATACATAGCCCTGAACTTCGCACAAAGCAATTGGCGCCTCCGCCAGCGCACCATTGGCAAAAGTTATCCCATCCCATGAGTCCTTCCACCCTTGGTTGATGAGGCCGTGCTTCGTGGTCCTGGCATATTCGACGAATCCATCGCCGTCGGCATCACCGTAGGTTTCGATCCACTCCAGCGCACGGTCGATAGCGGGTAGAAGGGAGCGGGTGACATCGCTTTGGAACCCCCACCGGGCCAGCTCGCCGGCAAGGGTGACAAACAACGGTGTGGCATCTACCGAGCCGTAGTAGGCGCTGCCGCCGCCCAAAGCCAGACCGGTGTTGACCCCAAATCGGACTTCGTGCAGGATCCTCCCAGGTTGCTCCTCGCTGCGAGCATCCACTTTTTGCCCCTGCGTATCAGCCAGCGTGCACAAGGTTCCCAAGGCCAAAGACGGGTCCAAAGGAAGCGCCATGAAGGATGTGAGCAGAGAGTCCCGTCCGAACAGGGCCATGAACCAAGGTGACCCCGCCGCGACAACCACCCGGCCAGGATGCTCCGGGTTAAAAATCCTCAGTGATCCCAAGTCCGCTTGACTCGTTTGCAAGATTTTTGCAAGCCCTGCGTTGGACAACGACACTGTAGGGACATGACTCTGCCAAGCGAGGAGGCGTTCCTCAGGAATGTCTTGGGGGCGGATAGCGCCGTCCATATCGGGACCGATGCCTTCAATGCTGGGAGTCATCGATATCCGGCATGTCCATGTTCCTTGGGGCGCTATGAACGTTTGGTAGGTGATGGTCTGGCCGATAATGTGGCCACCGGGCGCGTCAATGGAAATTTGCTGGTGGCGGCCGTGCCGAACAGCTTCGATGGTGAGGGAACTACCCACGCTCCGTACGGTATGTCGAGGCACGTGGGGTGTCCTAGCCTCCTTGACTTCGAAGAGATCAGCGAAGTCGGCGCCCAAGGACACTGTGACCGAGCATTTCGCGATGTCAACGGAGTGGTTGGTCACTCTCAATTCTTCCACGAGGCCGCCGTCGATGCTGCGGCGGCGTTCCACGAGAAGATTGCTATCAGCGAGGCCATCCGACCGGGCTGCCCGTCCTATGAAGGCGGCTCGGAAAGGATCAATGATCGTATTTCCTAGCGACTCGATGGGCCGCCCATTGATGCCTAGTTCCCAACGCGACACAAACCTCGTGTCCCGGAAGAAGACTCCATGAGGATGGAGCGGGTCCATGTCCCCATTGGAAGTCGAAATGCAAAATGATGTTCCCGCGAGCAACGTGACAGAACCCGAGCCAGCAGATTCAGCCCTGTTATCCATGTTCCAACCGGTCATGGCGCATCCTCACCTCCGCCGCCTCGCCACGGTTCTTTATGTATAGAATTCGCTCGGTCCGAGACAGACCCAATCACCTGTTGAACCAACTCGTCCATAACGATAGATTGTCTTTGCTGCGGGCCGACGTTCCATATCCGGGGCCACGGCTTACGAGCGGGTTTTCGACCCAAGGATCGGTAGTGGACGGTTTGACCATCCCTGCGTATCTGGGCGAGCTCTTGACGCAGGCAAGGTCGGAGAGTCTATGATCCGATGGGTGGCTGCTTCACCCTTAGCACCGACGTTAGTCACATCTTCCGCAAATGACCACCGTTTCTACACATCTAATTCGATGTAGACACTGGAACGATATGAACACGCTTTTGCTTCGGTTCACATAATCTGGGGCAACAATTCCCTGGCAACCCTCGCCTCTATCCGCCACGAAACGAATCGATCAGACGAGCACTACCTCGCTTGAATTTACCTTCCAACTCCGGCTCCCTAAAAATAGAGTCTGAACGTCTAGATGTTCAGTCCTACCCGAGGGTCTTGAACTTGCCAGATTCGAAATGAGTCCCAACAGTTGCCGTGCGGCGCCGGAGCACGCCACGGATTCTTTACGCCTCTGGGAAGAGAGTAGGAGCCTAGGGTCAACCCGAACTTCCTCTATAAAAGGGTAGATTAATGCTCCTGACGGGGTTAAGGTCAAATCATGTCGCGAAGATGGCTCCACAACTATTCGCGATGAAGCCTTAGCCCCGGGTTTTCAACTAGTCCAACGACGGTTTGATGACTAGGACGCGTGATGGATGCATCAAAAAAACTCAGTGCCAATCTGCAACTAGTGCTTGTTGACCTGATCGAACTCCATGTGCAGGGCAAACAAGCTCATTGGAACGTGGTCGGCCGGAACTTCCGCGATCTACATCTTCAAATCGACGAAGTAGTCACCGTTGCCAGAGAATTTTCCGACCGGATCGCCGAACGTATGCGGGCTCTGCATGCCGTCCCCGATGGACGCAGTACTACGGTGTCAGCGTCAACCAAGCTCACCGCATTTCCAGACGGGCTGACCGATACAAAGGACGTAGTAGATCTCATCGGTGCCCGTTTGGAACAAGTTGCAGCGACTGTCCGTGGCGTGCACGACCCAGTCGATGACGAAGACCCGACCACGGCGGATCTGCTGCACGAAATCCTTGCTGCCGTGGAGCAACTGGCATGGATGATCGAAGCGGAAAACAAATCCACCCACAAGAAACCCCACAAGTCTCCGACGAAAACCGCCTAAGAGGCGACAGAAATGACGTTGACGAGGTTGACGAGTGGGGCGACGCCGCCCAGCCAAGGTTTAGCAACTGCCGGTCACATACTACCCATCGACTCAAACCCTGGTCGGCACGTCGTGCTGGGCAGAATGGCTAAGACTGCGAAATTTCTGGATCAGGTGGTTTCCCATAGTGCTTCAGCTGTGGGAACTCCTGTCGCCGCAGTGAAACTGGCAAGGAACATCGCCCGGTTCCTACCCCGACCGGACCTGACTGGATTCCTCCCCTACTGGGGAGCACTGGCAGCCTTGGATTCCGTGGACTTGGGTGTGGATAAAATCATTGAACCACATCTTGATGCTCCGAACATCCTAGACGAGACAGGCTCCCCAAGCACAGACGACCGTTCAATCTGGGTTGTCTTTGCCGCGCGTTCAATCTGGGTTGTCTTTGCCGCGGAGGGTTCTTGGCATCATCTTCAGACCGGCAGCATCGACAACAACCACCGTACATTGACAGGTACCGAGCCTAGGTGCTCCCCCACCACAATCCTCAACAATGTCATCGTCACCGCACACACAGAAACCATACGGCGCGCCTGCGCCGTGGACCTGCGGCAACCGGGGTTTAGCCGTGCCGGGTCCCCATGGGCCGCTTGTGGTCTAGTGGAGGTGCCCCGCCGGACATTATCGTTCGACGAGGTCGCCGCCATTCCAATCGCCGACGTCGGATGGTCCTTCGACAGACCCGGATCTCCCTGGTGCGGAATCGGAGTTGCGGCCATCTGGCACGGAGCCATGTTTGCGATAGCCCGCAGGCTATTTGAGTACTGTACGGCTAGGACCCCGGGCCATATCACCCTTTTACACCTCGACGAGGCGAACGCCGACATTCACCGAAGCGCCATCCCTCTCCGAATAGCGGCAGTCGAGCTCGGCGAGTCGGGCGGCGCGTCCACACAACTGACAGCGGTCCGCACACGCGCCGTCGTTGTCGTTGTCGTAGCCAAGGTCGAGATAGTCATGGCCGTAGCCGCCCACGGCTTGGGGCCTGCTCCATTGACGTTCGAAGCTGAGCATGCCAAACGCATCGCCGATCTGAGTCTCTGCGCGCGTGAAGACTCGTGAAGACTACGGTAGACGATCCACTGGCCGAGCTGGGCGCATTGCTGGCAAGCGGCAAGGAGATACCGGGGTGAGATTCTCACTAACCGAACACGGCACGCCGGCGCGAGTGGACGCACTCCCACCGGGCGCCGATGTCGCCTTCACCTATCTGCCGGAAGAGGACGGCGACGCGGCCCAGACGGTCCAACTCATTGAAGACGCCGGACAAAGCGCACTGGCCCTCCCCGACGACCTGCAGGACGAAGGATTCTGCCTTGAGGTAGCTGCCCAGGTAGTGGAACAGCTAAGCGGCATTGACGTGTTGGTAAACAACGCAGGCTACCAGATGGCCCAGCCCAACGGAGTCGAAGACATAACCACCGACCAGCTGGAACGCACCTACCGGACCAATGTCTTCGCACTGTTCTGGCTAGTCAAGGCCGCCCTGCCCCATTTGCGGCCCGGATCATCCATCATCAACATCACCTCTATTCAGGGCTACCATCCTTCTCCGTCGCTCATTGACTATGCGTCGACGAAAGCCGCTATCACCAGTGCCACCTTCTCCCTGGCCCAATCCCTAGGCGGACGGGGTATCCGAGAGAACGCCGTCGCACCCGAACCGATTTGGCCCCCTCCAGCCACCCAACCAACCAACCGAAAAGATCGAGGAGTTCGGTCAGGACACGCCCCCTTGGGCGGGCTGGCCAGCCTGCCGAACTCGCGGGCACCTATGTGTTCCTTGCTTCCCCTGATTCTACCTATGTATCGGGCACAGTCGTCGGGGTGACGGGCCGGCGACACCTCGCCTAACCTTTCAAGCCCAGTACCGCAAAGGAGGATGAGATGGCCAAGCAAACACGGGACGAGGACACCTCCGCAACACCGGAGCCTACGCAGAAATCTTCCCTGACACGGCTAGGTAAGGCCTTGGGACCAGGGTTAGTCACTGGGGCCGCCGACGACGATCCCTCCGGCATTGCCACGTACGCTCAGGCCGGGGCAATGTTCAAAAATGCTGCCCTCTGGACAGTGCCGGCCACCTTGCCGATGATGATGGCGGTGCAGGAGATCTGCGACCGAACGGCGCTAACCACCGGTGAGAGCCTAGGCAAGCTCGCCCGCAGAAAGTTCACCCGTGGCATTCGCACGATCATCGCGATTCTCATCGCCGCCTTGTTGATTGCCAACGGCGTTAATCTGGCGGCCGATCTGATGGCCATCGGTGAAGGAATGGAAATGCTGGGTGCAGGGCCGGGACCGGTGTGGAGCGTCCTTAGTGGCGCCACCATCACAGCGCTGCTCATGAAAGGGTCCTTTAACTCGATCGCCAAGGTCTTCAAATGGCTCTGCCTTGTCCTGTTTACCTACGTCGGCGTCCTTATATTCACCCACATCGACTGGAGTGACGTCCTCAAGGGACTGACGTTCCAACAGACCCAGTTCAGGCTGTCCTACTGGGCCATCATTGTTGCCGTTTTGGGAACCACAGTCTCTCCATATCTGTTCTTTTGGCAAAGTGCCCACCGCGTAGAAGAACTGAGGGATGAGAAGCTTGACGGCGGTGAGGCACCATCTTATGCAGAGAGATCCCGAGACGGTGCAGAGCGCAAGCAGACCGATGCCCGAATTGACGTGTTCACCGGCATGGCCTTCTCCGTCCTGATTATGTTCGCCATCATGGTGGCAACCGCATCAACCCTCGGTACCCAGGGACTGGAGGTGAACAGTGCCGCCGACGCTGCGAAAGCACTCGAACCCATAGCCGGACCCCTGGCGAAAGTCCTTTTTGCCTTGGGTTTCATCGGTTCCGGATTGTTAGCGGTTCCCGTTCTCGCCGCCTCAGGTGCCATCGGAATGGCCGGACTGCTGAATAAGAACTGGGGGCTAGAACGCAGCCCCAAGAAGGCGCCTGTCTTCTACCTACTGCTGGCTGCGGGAACCATTGCCGGAACCTTACTCTCCGCCATTCTCAGCGACCCAATCGCTCTTCTGGTCCTCAGCGCAACAATCAATGGGATTGCCGCAGCGCCCTTTCTAGTGGTCGTTATGCTCATTTCCGGCGACCCCGCCATCATGGGAACCCACCGCAACGGCTTGCTCGCAGGAATCACTGGATGGGCTACAGCAGGAATTATGGCCGTGGCGGGCGTGATCGGCATATGGGCAACGATTGTTGGCAGCTAGTGATTGTCAATGTGAGTGAATTCCATCAAAAAGGTACCGTCCACATTGGTACCGACGCCGCCAAAATATCCCACGGGGAATGGGCGAATTCTGCCTTTGAACGCAATAGAAGGTTCGAATAATTCCAGCAACTTGTTCAGATCGTCCTCCTTGTCCGCCAGCCGTTGGCTTCAACGGCTAGCTACCATCAAAATCATGCGTCTTGAAATGGCCGCACCTACCTGAAATCGGCTTTTCACCGCCTAGGCAAAAAGAAAACCATCCCATTTTCAGGTTGCTAGAACTTTGGTACGCCTTGAACAGTGTAAAGGGGAGAATATCCCTGAGCACTTAGAAGGGAGCCGGCAATAACAAGCAACCAAGGCAGCGCTGGAATACCACGACACACCAAACCGAGATCCTCAGGGGAAAATTGGCCATATAGAATCTAAAACATTTGTTAACTAATTCGGGGTTTAGTTAAACAAGGAAAACCTCTGTTCTCCAGAAATTCATCTGTAGATCGTGCTCAAGGTGGGATACGAACCAGAATTTTGCCTTTGCAACCAATAGGAAGTATCGGAACTCCGCGGAAGTACGACGCAATCCGGCGGGAGAGTGTTGACGTTACCAACAGGCCGCCTTTCATCCGCACTACTCGAACACTTCCACTGCCATACCTGCGATTGCCGTTGGGGACTGGTGCCATACCACTCCCCTTGGAAACAAATGGAACAAGTGAGTTGTTGTAGAAGATCAACCGAGGACGTTCTAGTCCAAGACAGACTAGGCAGGATTGCCCTGGCAAGTGTTAGCTCCGCAACGAGCCGGACCCTATAAAAATCCGCTGGACGTTGGATATGCCTGTAGTTATAATTTATCCAGTGGCGATTTCGCCTAGAAGTCGAGCAGCCGGCGTTTGAGGGCACATTGTGCCACATCCCCTGCTCGATTAAGGAATACTCATGACCGCTTCCCAAGGCTCTGCAACTTCCCCCGTCGTTCCACGTAAACGTGTGCCGGGATACGAAGATCCCGCATGGGACTACGGTAACCCCTTCGGTCAGGTGACGATGCTGCCGGTGCGGCTCCGTTCGGACATGCCACTAAACACGAGTGAAAATGAGAAAGCCCAGGACCACTCCGAGTGAAACGACTAAGGAGTTCGCCGTTCACGAAATGTCATTCAAAGACGGTAGGAGCGTTGCACACATTCTATTCTGGAGTGGCATATGCAGGCTTTCAACGACGTATACAGCGAGCTCCATGCTTACACTCTGGAAATGGCTGGCCAGTCCAACTCACAACGCCTGCACGACTAAAGGCGGCTGAGCGAAGGGTAGTCCTCGGAGCTTCTCCCAATCACGCGGGGCAACACGTATTTATTCCGCTGTCGCAGGGATGCCGCCCGAGGTGGGAACGCTGGCCCGGGTGGACCAAGGAAGGCTGATCAATGAGACTGGCCGGCTGGAACACTTCTAATGGTTCATCCGGGCTAACGCCGAGAACTGCCTGAGAATACCGAACCGGTAGGAGGCAACATGCACGGTTCCTGAAATCGGGGCGGCGCCAAGAAATTATGACCTGACAGCCGCACCCTCGACTGCGGACCTACGATTCAATGCTGTCCTAGGGCAACGCTGCTCGCTGCAGTGGAACGAAACACCACCATGTTTGCAATGCGGACCGCTTGCGCTCCGGTATTGAGGTGGGAGTCCGGGGCGTTGGCGGATCGAGCAGACCCAGACTGTGCTCCTGTGCTCTGGGACGAGATCTCATCTAGTATCGTCTCGCATCCGGGGTTCGCAGCCATTCGAAGACTCAATTTTTGGCGTCGGTGCAGGTCGCAACCTAACCGGCACCGCCAGCTCAGCTCAGCTCAGCGAGGAGCACATTACCCATGCTGTCGTGTCGTACCACCAGCACTCGCATGCCGTTCATGCCTTAACAGGCCTGCTGGGAGCGTTCGGCGTTGGGAGCCCGAGCAGCAGTGCAACTGCCTCCTGCAAGCTTTCCGTCACTTCCGGTGCCAGCAGTATTTCCTTCTTGCGAGTAGCTGTCGTTGGTACAAGCACCGGTCTGGCGCCAGCTGCCAGTGCGGCGCCGACGTCGGCCCCTATGTCTCCGATCACGGCTAGGGAACGGGTTCCAACGCTCCAGCGCCGGGCTGCCATCAGGACCATTCCAGGGTTGGGCTTGCGGCATGGGCAACCCTGTTCGGGAGCATGTGGACAGATGAACCAAGCATCGAACGGACCAAGAAGATCCTCCACCCGGGCATTGACCATCGTGACCTGTTGGGGCGTGAGCAGGCCGCGCCCCACGCCCGACTGGTTGGAGATGACGCCAATCTTCAGCCCCGCCCGGCGCACACAATCCACGGCAGCACGCGCTCCCGCGATTGTCGTAACTCTTGCGGGATCACCGTTGTAGGGGACGTCATGGATCAAGGTCCCGTCCCGGTCAAACAAGACTCCAGCGAGTTGCTGTTTTGTGGCATTGCTCATATCTCAGCAGTTCCCCGTACTGCGTTTTCTAAACATCGGGTTCCCACGCACCTGCTGTGCGGTCCGGGTTGGTCACCTAATAGTCAGCGACAATGCGCGGCCGTGGAACAGTGCTATCGGAGGCGCCGAGGGAGCCGTTGCAACCCCTTGAGTCACCATCAGCGTCTGTGGGTCGGGGCTCTAGAAAAGCGTATACATCATCAAGAGCGGCCTATACGCCGAATAATGTAACAAACTGCACTTGGCGAACATAGCCCGGTACGGCATGGCTCGCTGCTTCTGCCTTGACAGCCGGGAATTTAGTATCCCGTGCGATTTGCGTTCTTTGACTCTCCCGCAGTAGGGCAATGGTCAGGGCTCGGATGAGTTTCTTATCGTCACGCAGTTCGTGCCACCGCGAATGATGAAGTGCGGGTACTGAGTGCGCCCGGCGACATATACGCTGGTGGCCCGAATATGTGCGCGCTGATCGCTGGCAATCCACATGTGCTTCCAATCAGGAGGCGCCGCCAAGGCATCGATGCGTCCCCGCAGTGCCCTAGAACTAATGCGCCGACCGCTTGTCGCTACGTAGCTGAATCCACAGCCGGTCGTCCTGCGGGCAATTCCGCAGGGCACGCCGCCACTCGGTGTAGCTGCGTAGTAATGGTTCCCGCCACTGGCGACGGGTCGGTGACTGCCAATACATGTACTGGTCACCGCTAGGGCATGATCCGTTCCCAGACGCGATGTTGTGTCAGAGGCTGCGCAAGCCCGTGCACTACACGGGGCACCAGCCTCAAACTCTAATGAGCGCCCGTGGAATAGCTCATTTGCACGGTGTATTCGGTGCCGGGGAAGTTTCCCGCCCACAGCTGCGACGATCAGCACCAGCATGTCTGCCCCAAAGATGGCGTCCCTAGCCTCCCGCACGTGTTCCAGGTCGATGCCGGAATCAGTGAAGATGCCAATGACCCGCCTAGCCACCGGCCAGCTTTGCCCCAGTTGAGACGCGCGTGACTCCACCGAGACATCAAACTCAATTTGTCCAACTGACCACTCAAGAAAATACGCAAGTACGCAAGTACGCAAGTACGCAAGTACGCAAGGTATGCGGCATTGAGTTTTAAATGAGTCTCGTCGATCGCTTGCCCCCTCAAGCCACAACGAGGAAGCTGGGATACAGGAGCCATCCACGCCACTGCCGCCGGAAAAGTTCACGGCAGGAACTGAATGGCTAAAAGGCCGGACCGAGAAAAGACGAGGCCGCAGCTACAACGCCGCTAGAGCTCAGGAGGAATGGAAACGTGAAATCGATTTGGCTTGACACCCTCCGACACATCGAAACCGACGCGTTCGAATCAGGCGGCAACTACGACGCCGTGGTGGTGGGCGCTGGGCTTACGGGCATGGCCACCGCCCTGCTGCTGAGCAGGGCCGGGCTGAACGTCATAGTACTCGAGGCACGCTCCATCGGAGCCGTCACCACGGGCCATACCACCGCTAAACTCAGCTTGCTGCAAGGCACGGTACTTTCCCGCATTCGTCGGCACTTCTCCGAAGATATCGTCCGTGCTTACGTGCAGGGAAACCTCGAGGGCCAGGCATGGCTGCTGCGTTATCTTCAGGAACAAAACGTAGCTGTCCAGCGCCGTGACGCCTACACCTACACCTACTCCGATTCCGAACGCGGGACACTCGAACGCGAAGCGGAGACAGGCCGCGGCGCGGGATTGGACATCACCTGGGTCGAGGGTGAAATCGGCTTGCCGTTTCCCGTGAATGCAGCACTCCAGCTGCCGGACCAGGCCCAATTCAATCCAATGGCGGTCCTCGATGCGTTCGCAACGGATCTGCGTTCCCGAGGGGTGAAAATTGTGGAAGGAACCCGGGTGCGAAACATTGACGCAGGAACCCCGGTCATGGTGGGCACTGACAAAGGCAGCATTCAGGCCCAACATGTCATCTTGGCAACCGGCGCACCGATTCTGGACCGCGGAATGTATTTCGCCAAGCTTGAGCCCTCTCGGTCCTACGTTGCGGCCTATCGTGTGCCTGGCTCACAGGGCTCTCTGCCGCGCGGAATGTACCTCTCTGCGGACCAGCCTGCGAGGTCGCTGCGCACGGCGATCATCGGCGACGAAGAGGTTCTGTTGGTGGGCGGCAACGGCCACCCTGTCGGCGCATCGACCTCCGAACAGACCAAGGTCAAGGATTTGGATGGCTGGACCCAGCATTGGTTCCCGGGAGCCGAATCCACACACCGCTGGTCCGCCCAGGACTACAAGTCTGCCAACATGGTGCCGTTCGTGGGCAAGCTGCCCCGCGGCGGGGGGAACATTCACGTGGCCACCGGCTACAACAAGTGGGGCATGACAAACGCAGTGGCAGCCGCCTTGAACCTCAGTACGGACATTCTGGGCGGTAACATCCCTTGGGCGCAGACTCTCACCCATCGAATTACAGGTCCCACCGACCTTGCAGAAGGCGCTAAGTTCAATGCCGGGGTTGCCGCGAAAATGGCCAAGGGCTGGCTCGGTACGCTGTTCCACGACGAAGACGGACCCGAGCACCGTGGCAAGGAATCGGGAAGCCCGACGCCGGTCGAAGGCGAAGGCAGGATACTGCGCCATGGCCTGCACCCCGTCGCCGTGTCCACCGTTGACGGCCGGACCTGCGGTGTCTCCGGGGTTTGCACGCACCTAGGCGGTGTACTGTCCTGGAACGACGCCGAAAAATCTTGGGACTGCCCCCTACATGGTTCACGCTTTTCGCCTGACGGAAAGGTCCTCGAAGGACCGGCAACCGATGACCTCAAGAGGGCCGACGCCGGTGACGCCCCGACGTCGGACAGGCCAGCCACACCCGCGGACTGAACCAGCGCACACTATCTCTCCTTTTGTCCTGCTCCTATGCTTGTGCCACGGATACACCTGTCGAAACTCATGCAGGCGATCACGGGCCCCTGCTATACCTTTTCATCCCGGGCGATGTCTTTGGCGCGGGGATCTACGCCCTTGTGGGGAAGGTCGCCGGAGAGGTGGGAGGCTCGATCTGGATTCCCTTGGTCTTTGCACTGTTTCTGGCCATGCTCACGGCGTCCTCGTATGCGAAGTTGGTGACGAAGCACCCAAAGGCAGGCGGAGCGGCCGTGTTCGCCGAAAGGGCGTTCAAGATACCGCTCACTGCAACGCCTGCGGCACTGGTGTTTCTCCTGCTGGTCGCCTTGCTCAACGCCCGCGGCGTCAAGGAATCCGTGCGGGCCAATGTCGTCATGACCGTCATCGAGGTGTCGGGGCTGGTGCGGGTGATCGTTCTGGTGGGCATCATGTTCGGCCGAGGCGACGGGATGCGTCCCGCGTCATGGAGTTCAATCCCGAGGTCTCCCCCGCCATGGGAATTCTGGCAGCCTCGCTACTGGCGTACTACTCGTTTGTAGGTTTTGAGACCTCCGCCAATGTGGCAGAAGAGGTCCGCGATGTTCACTGTGTCTACCCCAAGGCGCTTTTCGGCGCTTTACTTAAAGCAGGTGGTATTTACGCGTTGATTGGCCTGCGCAGCCCCCACCGGACCGGCCTTGGTAGACACCAGCATTGGGGTTCCGCCGGCGTCGCTCACGGCCGTCCAGGTCGCGATGAGCTCAGTGTGTTCCACCCCGCTGAGGGCAACCAGAAACGTGATCTACTTGCAGCTGGTTTCATTGGACACCAGATTCTGCCTCCCTCATCGGTCCCAGTCAGCTCCGAATAGAGCCCCTGTTCCGGAACCAGGCCACCGCTGCTGTGGCGACAAACAAGACAATGCCGATAATGGCCAGCCACAACAGACCCTTGACCACGAATCCCAACAGTGCCAACACCAACCAGATGACCAACAAACCGACTATCAATCCCACGGCAATCCTGCCCCCTCTCCACTATTTCCTCTGCGGCAATCATGCAGTCCGAAGAAAACCCGGGCCGTTAACTGCCGCTTGTCTTCCAAGGCTAAAGCCCGGACATATCCCTGACAACAGCCAGGTCCCGGATAAGCCCCGGTGCGGCTACCAGCAGGAAACATTACCTTCGCCTTCCCCGTGTACTGGCTCTGGAAGGGCCCGGAGTGCGGCGGCAACTGTCCCTGCCAATTGCCACGTAGGGCCCAAACGACGCCGCCAGAAATCTGTCCCCCTGAGGCCCTCGCTTTGGGGTTTCACGGACGCGGCAGCAGGCCTGCTAGTTCGCGTCCTCGTCGCTGCCAGTGGGTATTTCTTGCGGCAGCGCCTCGTGATGCAGCCGTCCGCGGCTCCGGCGGTCCTCTTTCATCTCGGCTTCGAACAGGTGCCGCTTACCGTCAACCAGTGTGTCACGGGCCCGCTGCTCGGCGGCCTTGAATTCGGCGTAGTATCCGTCGTCATAGTCTTCAACCAGTTGGAAAGTCCACCTTCCGCTGACCACGTTTCGGCCCACGATCTGTTGGTCGATGTCGTCGGCCAGTTCTTGGTGGCCGGCGTTCCGCAACATGTCCACAGCATCGCCCAGAGCCAGGTCGGCAGTGCCGGTCAGTCGATGAAAGCCATACAACAGGCCACGTGCGTGCTCCACCACTTCGAGGGCCTCGGAAAGTTTCCCCAAGGCTTTCACGGTTGCATCGCTGACGTTGTCCGGCCTGCGGTGGGCTGCATCCGGACCGTCGTGCGGCGGCCCACCGCGTACCAGCGGGGCGTGCGGCTGGTGGTTAGACGGCTGCGGGGCATTGGACTGTGGCACGAACTAGGCCTCCTTCCGGGCGGCTGTTTCACGATGGCTGTTTTTGGCGGCGCCGGTCTTCCTCGCGGGGCTGGTCGTCTTCGCGCTGACCTTACTGGCGGGAGGTTTCTTCGCTGCCGCTGTTTTCTTGGATTCTGTGGGAGGTTTCTTCGCTGCCGACTTGTCCGTCTTGTCCGTTTTGGTGGCGGTTTTCTTGGCTGACTTTTTCGCCGGGGTCGCCGGCGTTTTCAGTTTGGTGGCTGGCGCAGCAATGCCGTCGCTGCGTGTGCGTTTTTGGTCCACGCTGCGCTTGAGCGCCTCCATCAGGTCAATGACGTTGCTTGCGCCGGTTCCGCTGCTTTGATTCGCGGCTTCCTTGTCACCGAATGTGGACTCCGTGTCCAGAGAATCGCCCTGCTTGAGCTTTTCCTCAATCAAGGTTCGGAGTTCCACCTGATAGTCATCTTCAAACTCCCCCGGTTCGAAATCTCCACGGAACTGGTCCACCAGGGCTGCTGACATCTTAAGTTCCTGGGCACTGATTTTCGGCTTTGTTGGCGCACCTATGAAATCGGAGCCGCGCACTTCATCACCCCACAGGATGCCTTGCAGAACCAGTACCTGCCCCCGGACCCGCAGCGCGCCCAGCCGTGTCTTCTGCCGCAGGGCGAACTTCACCACCGCCGTGAGCTCCGTGTTTTCCAGGGTTTTGACCAAGAGACCATAAGCCTTGGGAGATTTGGAGTCCGGTTCCAGATAGTAGCTGCGTTCCAGCGTGATGGGATCGATTTGGTCATTGGGGACAAACTGCACCACTTCAATTTCTCGGCTCTTTTCCGCGGGCAGCGATTCCATGTCGCCCTCGCTCAGGACCACAGTTCGTTCACCGTCGTCGTACGCCTTGTCAATATCGTCGTAGTCGACCTTTTTCCCGCACACCTCGCAACGGCGCTGGTACCGGATGCGTCCGCCGTCGGCGTCGTGGACCTGATGCAGCTTCACATCATGGTCCTCAGTTGCCCCGTACGCCTTGACCGGGACATTGACCAACCCAAAAGCTATCGATCCCGTCCAAATTGATCTCATAATTCCAGTTAAGCACCATCACCGGTGCGGCGCCAGAGCAGTCTCCGGCCATCTGAAGCGGTGCCGCGAGAGGTCCGTCAGCCGCCGGGGGTGGCCAAGTTCCCGGGAGGGGAACAGAATGAAACCAAGTCAGCAAAAGGAGCCGCCCAGTGTCACGATCCAATGAACAGATGGTTGAGGTCGCAGGCCGGCGCCTGAAAGTCAGCAACTTGGACAAAGTGCTGTACCCGGAAACCGGAACCACAAAGGCCGACGTGCTTGAGTACCTGGCGGGAGTCGCCCACGTGCTCATCCCCCAGGCGGCCTGGCGGCCTGCCACGCGCAAGCGCTGGGTCAACGGGGTCGGTACTGCCGAAAAACCAGGTCAGGTCTTCTTTCGCAAGAACCTTGAGGACTCGGCCCCAGGCTGGGTTCCCCGACAGGCACTCACACACAAGGACCACGTCAACCACTACCCACTTGTCAATGAGCCCGCTGTACTGGCCTGGTTCGGCCAAGTGGCCGCCTTGGAGATCCACGTGCCCCAATGGCGATTTGGTTCTGACGGCAAGCCTGCCAACCCTGACCGCCTCGTTCTGGATCTGGATCCTGGCGAGGGCGCAGGGCTGCCGGAATGCGCAGAAACAGCTCAGTTGTGCCGCGAACTGCTCTCCGGCATGGACTTGGAAGCGTTTCCGGTGACCAGCGGATCCAAGGGCATCCATCTCTACGTGCCGCTGGACGGCAGCCACTCGGCAGCCGACGTCTCTCAGGTGGCCCACGAACTCGCCATGTCTTTGGAAGCCGACCATCCGGACCTTGTCGTTTCGGACATGAAAAAAACGCTCCGCACAGGGAAGGTCCTGGTGGACTGGAGCCAAAACAGCGAATCCAAGACCACCATCTGTCCCTATTCCCTGAGAGGCAGAAGCCGCCCAACTGTCGCCGCGCCACGCACTTGGGACGAAATAGCCGACCCGGAGCTCCGTCAGCTGGACTATCGGGAAGTTCTGGCTCGCGTGAAGGACGGGTTGGACCCCGCAGGCGCCCTCGGATGGCTGGAGGCCGCCAACGCTGACCGGTTGGAGAAATACCGTTCAATGCGCGACGCCGGTAAAACCCCCGAGCCAGTTCCGGCGGAACCGGCCAGGGAGACCCAGTCCGCGGAACCGCGCTTCGTCATTCAGGAACACCACGCGTCCCGACTGCACTGGGACTTCCGTTTGGAACACTCCGGGGTATTGGTCTCGTGGGCCGTGCCGAAGGGCCCACCGTTGGACTCTGGTGAAAACAGGCTCGCCGTGATGACGGAGGACCATCCCCTGAGTTACGGCTCCTTTGAGGGCACCATCCCCAAAGGACAGTATGGCGCGGGCGTTGTCACTATCTGGGACACCGGCACCTGCGTGCTGGAGAAATGGCGTGAGGGCAGGGAAGTCATCGCGGTGCTGCATGGACGGCCGGACGGCGGACTGGGTGGGGTCCCGCGCCGCTATGCGTTAATCAGCGCCCCGGGCATGGGGGATGCAAAGAACTGGCTCATCCATCTCATGAAGGAACAACCTGAACCAGACAGCAGACCCGGCCGCGGTGGCAAGGTCGCCGGGCCCGGCAGCGGGATCGCCGAGACCGGCGTCGATCATGTCAAGGCCACCACGCACACATCCGGCACCTCCACCTCTAGGACCGGGGAGACCGCGCTGGCACGGCCTTCGCGGAAGAAAGCGGCAGCGACAATTTGGGACGGGACCAGTGCGGAGCTGCCCGCTGCGATGCTGGCCACTGCCGGCACGAGAAAGGACCTCGATCCCGAGAAGTCGTGGAGCCATGAAATGAAGTGGGATGGAATGCGGGCCATCGCGGGTGTGGTGGGAGGGAAGGTGCTGCTTGCGAGCAGGAATGGCAACGACGTGACCGCCCAGTATCCGGAGCTGCAGGAACTTGCCGCTCTGGCAGCCGACGGTTCCGTGTTCGACGGCGAGATTGTCGCCCTGAATGCCGCCGGACGGCCGGACTTTGGCCTGTTACAAACCCGCATGAAGCTCACAGCCAAGCGCGACATAGAAAAGGCCGTTGGCAAAGTCCCTGTGCAGCTGATGCTCTTCGACGCACTGCAACGCGGCGCCGATAGCGGAGCCGGGGCCGCCGCGCAGACTTTGCACCAGGAGCCGTACAGCAAGAGACGTGAAGCACTTTTCGCCGGGGTCGCCGAGGGTCAGCACATCCATGTACCGCCAGCCCACACCGGGAACCTCAACGAGGCCCTGGCCACCAGCCGGGAACTCGGGCTGGAAGGCGTAGTGGCCAAGCGCACCGACGGCAGGTACCTCCCCGGCAAGCGCAGCCCGGGCTGGCTGAAAATCAAGGACGAACACCACCAGGAAGTCATCGTGATTGGCTGGCGCAAGGGACTGGGCCGGCGCGACGGCACCCTCGGCTCCTTACTTCTGGCCGTGAACGACGGCGGCCGGCTGCGGTACGTGGGCAGGTGTGGATCAGGGTTCTCCGACAGTGAGTTGCAGGACGCGGCGGAGCGGCTGGGAAAAATTACTCGGAAAACTTCGCCCGTGCAGGGCATCCCTGCCGCAGAGCGTCGGGACGTAGTGTGGACCACCCCCAAGCTTGTGGGCGAGGTGAGCTTTACGCAGGCCACGAAGGACGGCCGGCTCCGCCACCCGATCTGGCGCGGCTGGCGTCCAGACAAGTCAGCCGCAGATGTCCAGTGGGAGGCCGCAGACGTTCAGTGGGATGCCTGAGGTGAGGGGCTCGCGGCCCACCACCGATCCCCGAGCCTCGGGCATCCCCGCCTATTCAGATCCGCCGGTTGGCTGCGGCAGAGCGGCTGCCATTTTCTTCACCAGCGCAGTGGTGGAATGGTCCGGAACATAGTCGAGGATCTCCACACGCCCGCCGTAGGCCAGGACCTCTTCGGCCTCTTGCAGCATGTTCGGGCTGTAATCACCTCCCTTGGCGTATATTTCCGGTTGGAGCGCCTTAACAAGTTCGACGGCGGTGTCCTCACTAAACACGGTGACGTAGTCCACACAACTCAGCGCGGCCAGCACCCCTGCCCTGTCGGCAGAGTGATTGAGCGGGCGTGCAGGTCCTTTGAGCCGCCGGACGGAAGCATCGCTGTTGATGCCGACAATCAACAGCTCACCGAGCTGCCTCGCCTGGTTCAGGTAGCTGGTGTGGCCCCGGTGCAACACGTCAAAACAGCCATTCGTCAGCACGATCCGCCGCCCCTCCTTCCTCGCTTCCTGAGCCTTGTTCAGCAACTCGGCACGGTCCAGCACGCGTTCATTCAACTCGCCCAACATCCGTGCCATGTCCGCCGTGGTGCACACGGCGGTCCCGGGCCGGTGGACCACAATGTCGGCGGCCACCTGGGCCAGGTCCATGGCGGTTGCCAGTGGGACACCGCAGGCCAGGCCCAAGGTTAGGGCCGCGGCAAAGGTGTCCCCTGCTCCTGCCGTCTGCGTGTCGAGCACGGGCCGGGCCCATGTCCGGTGCCGGCGTCCAGAGCCGTCCAGCAGCACCGTCCCCTCCTTATCAAGTGTCACGACGGCGCACGCGGCCCGGGAGGCGGCTAAAACGGCCTCACTGTGCTCCAGCAGCCACCGGGGACGGTCACCGGCGGGGGCCGGGACGCCGGCGAGCCGCAACGCCTCTGCCCAGTTGGGCGTCACCACGTCGGGCCGCAGCGGCGCCCAGGGCCGCCCGTCGTGGGCATCCACCACAAACACTGTGCCCGGGCGGGCGCTGCTGCGCAGCGTCCCGGCGATGCCGTAAGGCAGCCCGCCCGAGCCGTAGTCGGCAATGATGAACGCATCGGCCTCCGGGGCAGCCCGTTCGGCTGCCGTACCCATCGCCACGGTGAGCTCGGGAGCCAGGGAGGCAGCGCCGTCGTCCATCCGTAGCATCACCTGGCCGGAACTGACAATCCTGGTCTTGGTGGTGGTGCGGTGGCCGGGGATAACTTGCACCGCATCGGTCCCCACTCCTGCCTCCTCCAGGAGTGAAAGCAGGATCCCGCCCTCGCTGTCCGCGCCCACGGCACCCACGAGCGTCACCCGGGCACCCATGGCTGCCAAGTTCATGGCAGTGTTGGCCGCCCCTCCCGGGGCATACCTCCGCGCCCCCATGTCCACCACGGGGGCAGGTGCTTCGCGGCACATTCGTTCCACGGTGCCGCTCCACCAACCATCAAGCAACAACTCCCCCAGAACCACCGCATGGGGGCGGACACGCGCCAGCAGGCTCGGCACTTCCGGGGTCAGGGCCCGCAAAGTCTCAAACGGACTGGTCGTCATGGAAAGCTCCTCCTCGGGACGTGGTTGACGAAAAACGCTGGCCTGCTTCTACGGCCAGGAGTCTTCCTCTTCATGGCAGATGACCAGCTCCCGAACCTCGCAGCCCTCGGGCTGGGCAAGGGCAAAGACGACGGCGTTTGCCACCGCCTGGGGATCGTTCAGGCGGGAATCGTCGGTGGGTTTGTATTGTTCGGTCCGGTCATCGAAGAAGTGGGTCTTCATGCCCGCCGGGATCAGCGTGGTGACGCCGATAATGCCCTTGTTCTCGGCTGCGAGCGCCCGGCTGAAGCCAATGACGGCGAATTTTGAGGCGCAGTACGCACTAGCTTCTGGCAGGGCTCGCAGCCCCAGGGACGAGGCCACTGTGACAACGCGGCCGTGATCCTTCACCAGCCAGGGCATGGCTGCGCGCACCACGGCCGCCGTGCCCAGCAGATTGACCTTGATAACCCGCTCCCACTCCACCGCCGCAACGTCCTCCAGCCGTCCGCACCTGTCGATGCCCGCCGCCGTCACGACGGCGTCAATGCCGCCACAGGACTGCGCCACGGTCTTGACAACCTCGGCAACAGCCATCGAGTCGGAAACATCGACCTGGTGAGCTTGGGTTCCTGCCACGGCGCTGACATTGAGGTCCAGCACCACGGGAACCCCGCCAGCTGCTGCCACGGCCTTGACCACGGCCTCCCCCAACCCGGAGGCTCCTCCGGTGACAATTACTGTTTTGTTCGCCAGGCTTTCGGTGTTCTGCATGTACATTCCTTTCCTTGGCGTCCGCCCATGGGGTTGACGCCGACAATGATGTCACCTGCCAGCCCGGGCCAGGGCCTGGGCCAGCAAGGTCGTTGAGTGATGCGGGTGGTACGGCACGGTGACGGCCTGCCCGCCCCAGGCCTGCAACGCGCGGGCTTCCGGAAGCCGCTCAACCGAGTAGTCAGCACCCTTGACCCAGACATCGGGGCGCAGTGCCTGCAGTGCCTGCTCCGGGGTGTCTTCATCGAAGACCACGACGGCGTCCACACTGGCCAAGGCGCGCAGCATCTCGACGCGGTCGGCTTCGGCCATAATGGGCCGTTCCGTGCCCTTCATCCTGGCGACGGAGGCATCCGAGTTCAGCAGGACGACCAGGCAGTCGCCCAGTCCCCTAGCCTGGGCCAACATCCTGACGTGGCCGGCATGGAGCAGGTCGAAACAGCCGCCGGTGGCAACCACCGTCCCGCCTCGTGCCCGCACCTGGTCCGCCACTGCCGCGGCGGTGCTGCCGGGATCCTTCCCGTCTGCCGGCGGCATAGCGGTTACGGGCCTGTGACGCACGCCGGGGACGCGGGCGCAGCCGAAGGAGCGGGTGCCGCGAAGGGAAGCCACTCCCCCATGGCCAAGGAATTCCGAGGTGGTGTTGACAGCACCTTCAACAGCGGTGGAGATCGGCTGCCCTTGTGACAGCAGCGCTGCCAGCGCCGAGGCGAAGCGGTCCCCGGCACCGCAGGGATCGAGGGCCGAGACACGGGGCGCAGGAATCAGCAGCGGTGCCGCCAGGTCCCCTTCCGTGGCTTGGAGCATCAGAGCCCCTCGGTCGCCCATAGTGACCACGACGGAGCGGCTGTTCCAACGCTGCAGCAGCTTCCGTGCCGCCCGCGCGGCTGCTTCTACTGTTTGACCGGTTTCCCCTGACGCGCCCAGCGCCTCTCCCAGGTTGGGGGTGACGGCAGCAACCCCAGGCACGGGCACGACCCCGCGGGGGTGCGGATCCCAGACCACCGGAACCAGGGAAGAGCGCGAACACAGCATGCGCCGCAGCAGCGGATCGTTCAGCAGCCCGTGTCCGTAATCTGCGACCACCAAGGCGTCCGCCCCGGCGCAGGCATTGAGCATGGCCCGGGTGGTCCCTGCATTGCGGACATCTTGGCAGCCCATGTCGATGCGTGCCACCTGCAGCCCGTTGGCCCGAACCCTGGTCTTGGCCGGAGTGGGTCCATGAAGTTTTGTCGTCGCCAAGGTCACCCCCGCCAGTGCGCTGCGCAGCCGGTTCGCGCCGTCGTCGGAAGCCATAGCCGTCACCAGCGTGACGTCGTGGCCATCGGCAGCCAGCAGCGTGGCCACCAGCCCCGCCCCGCCCGCCCTGGCGCTTTCATGCTCCAAATCGATGACGGGCACTGGCGCGTCGGGGCACAGCCTCGTGGCCGCCCCGTCCCAGTCCATGTCGAGCAAAAGGTCCCCCACCACACAGATCTTCATGCCAGTGCCTCATGTCCGGCGCGGCCCAGCCTGTCGATTTCAAGGTCGAAACAGGCGCAGAGCGCGTGGATGGCCACGAGTTGGGCCTCCTGGACGCTTGCGCCGGTGCCGGCCAGGGCAATGTGTTCCTCCGTGATTGCTGCCAGCGGGTTGGGCAGCGTCCCGGTCATGGCCCATGAGTGGATGCCGCGCGCCTGTGCCTCCCGGGCTGCCTGCAGCAGGTTTTCGCTCCGGCCGCTGGTGGAAAGAAGCAGCAGAATGTCCCCGGTCCGGCCGTGGGCAGCCACCTGTCTGGAGAACACCTGGTCAAAGCCGTAGTCATTGCCGATTGCTGTCAGGGATGAGGTGTCTGCGTGCAGGGCGATAGCGGAAAAGGCCGGCCGTTCGGCCAGATAGCGGCCCACAATCTCGGCGCTGAGGTGTTGCGCCTCGGCAGCTGATCCGCCGTTCCCAGCCACCAGGAGGCGTCCGCCACTCCAGAGCCGGTGCGCAAGTGTCGCCCCCCATGCTGCGAGGTGTCTTGACTGCAGGGCCAGGGAGTCCAGGGCCGGCACAAGTTCCGCCACATGCCTGTCCACGATGGTGGACAGCTGCTGCGCTTCGGCGCGGGGAAGCTGTTGGTTGAGGGTCATTGTGCCCAGCCTTCCATCATGGTGCCAGCATCTGCCGGTTTGCTCTGCAGCGGGCCGCGGTGACGACTCAGGGTCATTCGGGAGTAGATTTTTTCCGTGGCGGCTGCCACGTTGTCCCAGGTGTAGCGTGACTGCACCCTGTGCACCCCTGCTTCACCAAGCTGGCGGGCCAGCGTGGGATCCCTCAGAACGTTGGCCAGCGCCTCGGCCACTTCCTGCGGATTCCGGGGCCGCACGTGCAGCCCCGTCAAGCCGTGGACCACCGAATCCTTCAGGCCGCCCACGGCCGCTGCTACCACCGGGCGGCCGCACGCCATTGCCTCCAAGGGCACGATGCCGAACGGTTCGTACCAGGGTGTGCAGACCACCGCGTCCACACTGCGCAGCAGGGCCGGGATTTGTTCACGGGAAAGCTGCCCACGCATGATGACCCGGTCTGCCACGCCCAGGTCATTGGCCAAAGCCATGATTCTGATGGCTTCGGGATCCTTGGAAATCCCGCCCGGGCCCCCCACGCCGCCCACCACCATCAACTCCACGTCGGCAAAGCCGAGCTCCGCCAGTAGAGCCAAAGCCGTCACGGCCGTTCCCACGCCTTTCCTAGGCACTAACCTGCCGATCGTGGCAATCCTGTAGCGACGGCGTCGGACTTCCATGGGCCCGTGAGGCGTGAATAGGGCGGTATCAACGCCGCACGGCGCCACGGCGATGGAGCGGGCCTGCACCCCCATGGCCTTGAGTTCAAAGACTTCATCCGAGCAGGTGGCCACGGCCATGTCCACTGACTGTCCCACCCATGGCTCCAGTTCGGCGCGTTCGCGCGGGCTCGTGTCAGCATCGCCCTGGTGGCGGCGCTTGACGGTGCCCAGGGCATGAAAGGTCTCCGCGACCAACGGCCGCCGGAGTCCTGCCTGCTCGCACTGGGTGGCAGCATTCAGGCTTGCCACGCCCGACATCCAAAAGTGGCCATGGACGATGTCGGGAGGATTTGAACCCCACTGTGCGACGATGCCGACAGCCAGCTCCGGCATCCACGGCAACATCTCGTCCTTAGGCACGTGGCTGGCGGGTCCGGCGTCCACGTGGACCAGTTTCACGCCAGGGCCGAACCGAGTGGTTGCCGGCAGCTGCGGATCGTCACGCCGGGTAAATACCGTCACGTCATGTCCGCGGCGGACCAGTGCGGAGGACAGTTCCGCCACGTGGACGTTTTGCCCTCCGGCATCCACTCCGCCGAGTGCAGCCAGCGGGCTGGCATGCTCGGAAACCATTGATATTTTCAAAACGACCTCCTTGGTCAGGGAACTTTTGGTGATGTTGAGGAACCAGCTGCGCCACTCACGGCAGCTCGTGAAGCAGCTGGTCCCAGTCATTGAGGAAGCGGCTCAGTGAATAGTGCTGCAAGGCGGCTTCGCGCGCAATTTTTCCGCGCCGGGCTGCCTCTTCAGGGTCATTCATCAGGGCCTTCGCGGTGGCAGCCAGCTCCTCGATATTCGTGGAAATGGCGCCGGCTTCTGGGGGAACGGCACGGGCGGCTTCAGTGCAGTCCAGCACTACCACCGGCATGGCCATGAACATGGCCTCTATCAGGGACAGCCCCAGCGACGTCCAGCGCAGGGGGTGCAGGTAGAGCCTGCACCGGGCCAGGCGTATGTGTAACTGGCCCGGTGGCAGGTCCCCGCCCCAGAACAGCTGACGGGGTCCCAGCCCCAGTGTGCCCGCAAGCGTTTCCCCTCCCATGCCAAAAACGCTCATGGGCCCGGCGCCGACGAAGTGTGGCAGCAGGTCGGTCCCGGTGACGCGTCCGCGCCGGACAGGTTCATTGATCACCACACCCTGCTCTGCCAACTCCCCGGTGTATAGCGGGCCAAGATCCGGCACGCCATGTTCGACGACGGCGGTGGTGGCACTGCCGGTGTTCCACATCAGCCGATTAAAATGGGTGACATGGATTACCGGGATGCCTCGTTGGTCCGCCAGCGGATGGACGCTTTCCGGAACGGCGCCCTTGGGCGTGTTGTGCTCGACGAAGACGGCACGGATCCCGGCTCCGGGCCGGCGCCCCGTCAAGAGTTCCACGGCTTGAATTTCCTCCATCCGTTGCAGGACCACAACGTCTATGTCCATGTCCCGCAGCGCGGAAAGCTCCACGTCAACAACGTTTTCAGGCCAGTCGCGCCCGGCCCGGCCCAGCCCCCAAGGCCCCCGGCGGGTGCTGCTGGTAGAAAATAGTTGTGTCGGCCGCGGACAAAGGAATCCATCCAGCCGCCATGGACGTGCCACAGGAGAATGTTCATGGTGCGACCTTTCGGGGACGCTCAAGGAGCCGCTCTACTGCCTCGAACACCTGCTGTGGCGTGACGTTGCTCAGGCACGGATGGCCGGGGACTGGGCAGACTCTCGCCCGGGAATTGCGGCAGGATGCGTGTTGGTTGCCGAGCAATTCAAGCGGGACACCGTGCGGGGCCCACTTGCTGGCGGGGACAACGGGGGAAAATAGGCTCACGATCGGTGTGCCGACAGCAGCGGCCAAGTGGGCAGGGCCGGTGTTTCCCACCACCACTGCTTCGGCCCCGGCAAGCACGGCAGCCAGCGCGGGAAGGTCCAGCAGTCCGCCCAGGTCCAGGCCGGTGCTGCCTGCCACCGTTGAGGTGAGCCTGACCTCCCCTGCCGCGCCGGTCACCACCACGGCATGGCCGTGCCTGGCTAGGAGGTCCACAGCCTCCTGGTGTGCCGTGGCGGGCCAGGTGCGGGCCGGGGCATCGGCGCCGGGGTGAATGACAATGTAGGGGCGGGCGGGACGGAAGGGCTGCGGTGGTGCCACCGTGCGCACCGCCAGCCGTCCGTCGTCGCCCGGTGGAAGCCGGAACCCCGCGGCCTCAACAATGGCCAGGGCACGCAGAGGCTCCGGCAGGTCCTCCGAAAGGCCTTCCCCTGGCCGCAGCCTGACATCGAGCAGGGAGCCCGGGTAGTCCACTGAAGCCGCGGTGATGGGACTGATGCCATGGACTCTCAGCAGCAGTGCCAACGGCAGCGGCGACTGGTGAAAGGAGGTAAGAATGACTGCCTGGTCGGGCTGTTCCTGATCCAGCAGCTCCATCAGCCGATCCGTGTGGCTGCGCGTCATTGCCGGTGCCGGATCGGCGATCCACGGTGCATCCCATTCAATGACTGCATCAACACCCGGCAGCATTCTCGCCGCGGCACTTCCCTTCGGGCCGCACAGGAAGCTGACGTGGGAGGCGCTCGCGGCCACGGCCCGGACTGCCGGCCCAGCCAGCAGCACGTCACCCATGCTGTCTTGGCGGGCCACCAGGACCCTGGCGCCTCTCACTCTTGCACCGGATTCAAGGCAGGATCGCCATTGTAGGGAACATCGTGGATCAAAGTGCCGTCACGGTCGAGGTGCACCCGGCTAAACTGCCGGACTGTTGTCTTGGTCATATCTGAACAGTTCCCACACCGTCGTTTTCTAAACAAGACCCGGCACACCGGCTATCCGCCTCTCCCGTCGGCTCCTCCTGCACCGGGGAACGCACTTAGTTCCCGTCCAGGCGGCGGCGCAACTTGGCCAGCAACGTCGTCAGCGCCCGTGACACCTGCATCTGGGAAATATTCAGAAGGTCGGCGATGTCTTGCTGCTTCATTTCCTCCTGAAACCGCAGGGACAGCAAACGGCGCTCCCACGGGGTGAGGCCGCGCAAGGCGCAGTTGAGGCTGACTCGTTCATCCACCCGGGCGAAGTCGTCGTCGTCGCTACCCAGGCGCTCGCACAGCGCAGAGCCATCGTCAGCCGGGCCGGTCGCGTCCAAGGACTGCGGGCGCACGCTGCTTTCGCTGAGCAGCGCCTCTTCGATGTCCCTTGTTCCCACGGCGAGCGCACCGGCCAGCTCGGCCAGGGTGGGTTCGCGACCCAACTGCTGGGCAAGTTCAGGCGTGGTAAGGCGAAGTTCCTGCCGCAGTTCCTGGACGCGGCGGGGCGGGCGCACCGTCCAGCCGTGGTCGCGCAAGTAGCGTTTGATTTCACCGCAAATGGTGGGCACGGCGAAGGCCACGAAGTTTGATTCAGTGTCCATCCGGAATCGAATGGCGGCCTTGAGCAGGCCAAGCCTGGCGACTTGCTGTATATCGCACCAGTCGGAACCAGCGTTCCAGTAGCGGTGGGCCATGCCGTCCGCCAGGCCCAGGTGGGCAAGGGCAAGCTCTGTGCGTTCCTGGTCGAGTCCCTGATTGAATTCAGGGGCTGACTGTTCCAGGGACACTGGGTTGTGCACCGGGTAAACGGTTCGGGCCACGGCGACCACCTACTTCTCGACGGAAGCTGGCGCCGTTTGCTCGACACTCCTTCTAGAGAAGCAGAAGCAGCACTAAGAAGCAAGGGCCCCGGATTGGCGTGTCAGAGGCTGACTGGTCAGCTGCGCAGCAGTTCGAGGGTGTCCGCGAGCACGGCATCTGCCGCCACTCCGGCGACAAACGAACTCTCGTGTCCGCATTCGGGCACGGCCTGTCCGGCCGTTGCAGCCCCGCACTCCGGGCAGGCTGTGTCCCAGGCTATTTGCATGCGGTGCCGTCCCCGAAGCAGCGGGCCCGCATTGACTGCATTGGGTGCCCAGTAGATCGAGGCGGTGGGCACGCCGAGGGCTTGCGCCACATGGCGCGGGCCGCTGTCGTTGGCGACGAGTGCGCTGCTCAGGGCCAACATCCCACAGAGTGTGCCCAGATCCATGGCTCCGGCAAGGGACACCAGCTGCCTGTGTGCGTTCCGGGACGGGAGCAGGGCCTGGCCCCGGTCCACCACCTCCTGCACTATTGACCACTCGTCCTTTTCTCCCACAACCACGAGCTGGCAGCCTTCCTCCACCAGCTCCGCCGCAACGGTGGCGAAGCTCGCTGTCGGCCACCGGCGCCGAGGGTCCTTCGCACCTGGGTGCAACAGAACCAGGGGCCGTTCCCGCGAAGGATCAAGCGAGAAGGTGGCCAGGAGCGCGCGTGCTTGCAGCAATTCCGGTTCGGTGGCCTGCCATTGAAGCCGGTGCTCGGTGCTACAGGCGCCAGCCAGCGCTGCCACTTCCAGCGCCCGGAGCACCTCATGTTGGAAATATTGGTGGTACAGGGTTCTGTCCAGTGGGCCGGCTCCGTCCGCGCGGCTGCCGACAGTGTGTGCGGCCTGCAGGCCGGCCACCAGCGGGTTGGAGAAACGTCCGCCGCCGTGCAGCTGGACCCCCAGGCCGAATTGTTTCTTCCGCATGGCCTGCACAAAGCCGTTCAGCCCGGCAGGATCCACCCCATGGCCGGGGCGAATGCCCTCTGCCACCGGCAGAATCTCGACCCGGGAAATGCAACTGTTGCGGTTACGGAGGATCGCTGCGTGCGAAGGCATCCCCAGGAGAGTCACATCGGCGTGCGGATAAGTCTGTGCCAGTGCATTGATGGCGGGCATGGCCATGATCAAGTCGCCGATTCCGCCACCGCGGAGCACAGCGATGCTTTCCACGTCCGGAAAGGGTTCGTGCGCAGATCCTGTGGAGCTGGCCAGATTGAAGATCTCGTCAGGGACCGCTGCCTGTGGTGCTGGCTGGGTTGCCGGATGTCTTGCTGTGGGCAATTCCGGTGTACTCATGGCGCGGTGTCCGGTTCCCCCGCGCTCGGAGCCGGTTCGATGTGAACCACCTTGACGCAGGCCATCTCATCGAGCAGTTCAGGCCCGTAGCCAAAGCCGGCGCCACTGGTCCTACGGGGTTGGGCGGCCCCACCTGGGGCACCGCCAAAGACATTATTGATTTTCACAGTTCCCGTGTCCAGCTCAGCCACGGCCTGCTGGGCATGTCCAAGCCCACTCGTCAACACCGTTGCCGCCAGTCCATAACGTCCACCGGCTGCCAACCGCAGGCCCTCCGCGAAGCTGTCCACCACTTGGACAGGCGCCACCGGACCAAAGGTCTCTTCCTGCATGACGGTCATAGCGCCGGTGCATTCGCGAAGGACCGTGGCCGGATAATACGCCCCAGGGGTCCCCGGGACGATGCCACCAACCGTGGCCACCGCCCCGTCCGCGACGGCCCCACTGACCTGTCCATGCACCAGCTTGCGCAGCCGCTCATCCACCAAGGGTCCCAGACTGCCGGCCTCGTTGATCCTCACGGCCTCCGCTTCCAGTGCCGCCAAGAACTCCGCGGCAATGTCCCGGTGGACATAGATGCGTTCAACGGCGGTGCAGATCTGCCCGCTGTTGCTGAACGCACCCACCGCGGCCTGCTGGGCTGCCCACACAGGATCGACGTCGGAATCCACCAGCAGGGGGTCGTTGCCGCCATTTTCCAAGATAGTGTGCGCGCCGGTGCCAGCGGCGATCTGCCTCAGTGCCGCGCCGGTGGCGCTGGACCCAACATGAGCTATGACGGCGACGTGCGCATCAGCTGCCAGAAGTGCCCCGATATGCGGGCCGCCGCAAAGTGTCTGCAAGACTCCCGCGGGCAGCACCTCGGCGAGCACATTGCCTAAGCGCGCGCCTACTTGCGGGCAGCGTTCGCTGGGTTTGTGCACCACGGTATTGCCCATTGCCAGGGCAGCACCAAGGATGCCGCAGGCTACAGCCACCGGGTCGTTCCACGGCGTGAGCGCGGCCACCACACCCCGGGGGCACTGCACGGTGTAGTCAGTGGCCAGTTCGCCGCCGCACAGGCTCCTGCCTCGGTGGATCGGACCCAACTGGGCGTATTGCTCCAGAGTTGAAACGCCGGCTAGAACGCCTTCGAGGGCCTGATCTGCCGGCCTGCCGGTTTCGGCATGGTTAAGCTCCGCAAGTTCCAGGGCGCGGGCGCCCACCGCGGCCGCGCACTTTTGCAGCACCTGGCCCCTCTCATGAGGGCTGGTTGCGGCCCAGCTTTTCCCCGCCAGGGAGGCAGCGCTGCAAGCCTCCGCAACGTCGTTCGCAGTCGCGGCAGGCATTCTCCCCACCAGGGAGCCGTCCAACGGACTGATGGTGACAATGTCCTGATCCGGCGTTGCTGTGGCTCCGGCTCCGTGGTGGTCCAAAAGTTCCAAGACAGGCTCCTTGCATGTTTCAGGTCGGGGTCCAAGGTGCCCGGGGCGCCTGGGTGCTTGCCATGGCTGTACCCTGCCTGCAGTCCGTTCAAACAAGGCCCGCGGCGGCTGGCTCATTGCAGAGACAACGCTCCAAGGAAACTCGACCCGTTGTGTTCTCCAACATCTACGACGGCGCCAAGCGCGGACTGGGCGGACTAGGCGGACTAGACCACAGCTGTAGATCTGGGAGTCCAGGGCATCCCGGTCAAGAGCGTCGCACCCAGCTTCCTGCCGTGGGCTGCCGGGTCTGGGCGGAACGGGTCCGCAGACCACGGCTGCGTTTCAGCGGCCTGTTCAACTGCAAGGGGAGGACCATGGACGCCCGGGGCAGGGCTGGCTTGATCGCATCCGCGTGATCCACCCGGAATCGCCAACCACCGTCCAGGAACGCCCGGTGGCGCCATCGACGTCTTTTGTCCCGACTTTCGTGCCGGTGCCCGGAGGCGCTCCCATCATCGCGGCTCGCATCAATGTGGAGGTCGACGCGCGGGAGCGGCCGACCCGAGACGTCAGCCGCTCCTCTGTGGAACGATGCCGCTACACGCTGCGCGCGGTGGGCGCCCCACCCTCGGTGTCGTCCGTGTGATGGTCCCCGGCGTCGTCCTTCAGGTGGGCCTTGGCCTCCGCAAGCTTGTCCTTTGCGGTGCCCTTAGCCTGATCGGCCTTGCCTTCCATCACCTTGGAGTTGTCGTCGGTGGCCTTGCCAACACCCTCCTTGACCTTCCCTGCGACCTTGTCCTTTGCTGCATCAAACTTGTCAGCGATACCCATTGCATTCCTCCTGTTTGATTGCTTGTTTTTCCTCTTCCGGGACCGCCTTGGCGCTGGCCCCGGCCGCTGGATCATTCTTTGGCGGGGCCCGCGTCCTCGACGTAGCTCGTGCCATCTTCATTGGTGCGGACAAGGAGGTCGGGAACGGGCTGGTTCCCTTCAGCCTCCATCGCCCGCCTCGCGGGCGGCTCGTCAATGGCTGAGCGCTCCGCGTCACCCAGCATGACTCCCAGTCCCGGGGAGTCCGGATTCGGTGCGGATGCGGGCCGACTTGGCGGCTTGCCTGCGTGGAACCTGGTATGCCCCGCCGCGAATCCTCCACGAGCTCCGCAAATGCCTCGATCAGCATGTCCTCGTGCCTCATTGAATCGCCACTGAGGCCAAACTACGGAGACAG
This sequence comes from Arthrobacter psychrolactophilus, assembly GCF_003219795.1. Taxonomy (GTDB): domain Bacteria; phylum Actinomycetota; class Actinomycetes; order Actinomycetales; family Micrococcaceae; genus Specibacter; species Specibacter psychrolactophilus. Next base: position 31,994 of record NZ_QJVC01000025.1, read on the forward strand.
ATGACTGCTTCATCCGCCACTTCGACTGTAGCGAGGACTGGTCGAAATATCCATGCCCCAGTGACGACCGGTGCGGCGTGAGAGACTGCTGGGGCCACTCGGCGCGTTGGCGTCATGCTCCGCAGGGGATCCCTTTTCACGCGCCGAGCCAGCTAGTCTGAAACTGGAAAGTCCCGGACTCATCCACGGCCCCAAGGCGTTCCGCGATTGCAGGCAGGACGCAGGACGCAGGACAAATCAGAACTGCACATGAACAGGAGCATCCCACGACCATGGAACCCGCAACCCATCCCACCCTGCTGGTGCTGAGGGCTCTCAAGCTGGGCGACCTCCTGGTGGCTGTCCCGGCGCTGAAAGGCCTGCGTTCTAGGTTCCCCAAGCACCGACTGCTTCTGGCGGCTCCTGAGTGGCTCCGGCCCATTGTCGACTTGCTGGACGTCGTGGACGGCCTTATTCCCTTGCCGGATTTGGCAGGGACGCTGCCCCGGAGCCTCAAAGGCATCGACATCGCTGTCAACCTCCACGGAAACGGCTCGGAAAGCCGGGCACTGCTGGAGAGGTTGCAGCCGCTGCATCTCATCGGGCATGCCGCTCCCGGCTGGAACGGAGCCCCATGGCAGCCCGAAATGCAGGAGCGTGAGCGCTGGGTCCGGATGCTTAAATGGCACGGCATCGCCGCCAACGCTGATGACGTCTCCATTGCCATTCCACCCCATCCGGCAGTACTCTCCGGCGCCACTGTCATCCATGTAGGTGCGTCGCACGGCAGCAGACAGTGGCCGGTGGCGCGTTTCGCCGCCGTGGCACAAACCCTGCAGGAAAATGGCGCTGCCGTGGTGCTCACAGGCGATGCCAGGGATGCGGCACGGTCTGGAGAGGTTGCGCGGCTGGCCGGCCTTGACTCCGGACAGGACTTGGCAGGCCGGTTGCCCTTGGCGGACTTTGCGGCTTTGATTGCCTCCGCCGCAGTGGTCGTCAGCGCTGATACCGGTGCTGCGCACCTTGCCTCGGCTTATGGGACACCGTCAGTGGTGCTTTTTGGACCCGCGCCACAGTCCCAGTGGGGCCCGCCCCGAGGCCCGCATCTGGTGCTCACGGATGAGAGCCTGCGCCAGGGCGATGTGTTCTCCGATATTCCCGATCCTGCGCTGCTGGCAGTGCGGCCGCAGGAAGTGCTCAGTGCCGTCGCATCCCTCATCAGGGCTGTGGACGCACCGCGGGTGGCTCGCTAGCATGCGAAATGATCGCATACGACCGTGGACAGAGGAGACAGCGCGCGAAGTTTCAACACAGTCTTGCAACGAGCAAGTGACGCCAACGAGAGGCAACAGCGATGAATGAACACCAGCCCGCCGAACCGCAACCCTTGGTTCCGGAACCTTTTCCGGACAATCCCCGGCCTGACTCCCCAGCTGATCCAACGGAGCCCAACGATTCACAGCCAAATGATCCCACTGCACCGTTTCCTCCTGTCCCCGAGCCCAGCTCCCCGACATCACCGCCCGACCCGTTCTTCCCGCCCGCCCCACCGGTGATCTAGCACAGCTCAGGGGGCCCTGGGAGGAATTCCTGCTTCGCCAAGGACCACCAGCGCGCCCGGAGAGCGCCCGAGGAACCTGAAGCAGGCTAGCTGCCCGCCAGGACCCGGGTGTGATTCCGCCTTCCGGGCACCGTTGTGGCTTGTGAGCCGACAGCGTCCGGAAGACGGAAGCGGCCCCGCCATTTCTGGGGAACCAACTGCAGGTAGCTGGGGTTCTCCCGCATGAAGGCCCGTACTTCCAGGCAGTAGGGATTAACGGCGATGCGGCGCCTGCCGGCGTCGTCGAGCACCAGGCGGATCAGCTTCTGTGGGACGTCATTGACGGCACCCACATTTGCCACATGCACATGGAGCAGCCACATCTCGGCACCCCGCATACTGTAGCGAACATATCCGGCCAGCAGTCCGGACACGTAGGCCTCAAACTGGGACAAGACGAGGTTGTGAACAAGCGCCACAGCGGGCACCCCCGACACGTCGGCGGCCGATTGCGGGGCAACGGCAAGGTACTGCTTCTTCTTCTTGGCATCCACAGCAGGCTCCTTCTCGAGCTAATATGATCCGGTTGACTTAATCGCTGGTACTTCCTGCCTTTGGGCGAGGATCTTCACGGCGCAAAGATGTCCAGCATCGCTGCAGTGAAGGCATTCAAATCATCGGGCTTGCGGCTGGTGACGAGCATCCAGCCTTTCAACCCGCAGCGCTGGACGGGCTCATCGACCCAATGCCCGCCAGCGTTGCGGATATCCGTCTGCAGGCTTGGCCAACTGGTCAACGTCTTGCCCCTGACCACATCCGCCTCCACCAGGGACCAAGGGCCGTGGCAGATGGCGGCAACTGGTTTGTGTGCTGCAACATAGCTCCGGACAAAGTCCATCGCCCCGCGATCTAGGCGGAGCTTGTCCGGATTGGTGGTCCCTCCCGGCAGCACCAGCCTATCGAAATGGGCCGTGTCCGACGCCTGGACCCGGGCATCCACGGCGAATTTGCTGCCCGGCTCCGTGTCACTGTTGAACGCCTGCACGGTGCCTTCCTCGGTGGAAAGCAGCACAGGGATGCCACAGGCCTCCTGGACGGCCTGCCATGGTTTGACCGACTCAACCTCTTCCACCCCTGAGGGGCAACGAGGAAGCCGATCTTCCTTTGCTTCAGTTCCTGGGGCATCGGGTCCTCCTGATCGTTCCTGGCGCTGGTGCGGGACCTGTCACATCCACGCCCAACGGTCGACGCCGGCACACTGGTTTCCCGTGCCTTGCCAGCACCCGCCGTCGACGTTGGGATTCATTTTGTTCTGTACCCGGTGTTGGCTCAGGGCAAACATCCCGGGCAAGGATCGCCAAACCCATCAGCGGCCCCTCCCTGTTCAGTGGCTGAAGAGCAGAATGAACGGACGGCCGCAGGCTGCCCAAGTGCCTGCGCTGCAACACCAAGGAGTCCAATTTGTCCCGATCATCGGCAGGTCCCCTCCCCCACAAGCCACGAGGGTCTGTCTCCGTTACAGACATCCTCGCGTTCAGCATGAATGTCCTGGTTGCCATAGCCAAGACTGTGGCCGCCCTCATCACCGGCTCGGCGTCGATGGTGGCGGAGTCTGCGCATTCCTGGGCAGACACTGGCAACCAGGTTTTTCTCATGGTTGCTGAACGCAAGTCTGCCAAGCCACGGGACACGGCACACGGCACACCCCATGGGGTACGGGCGTGAATCCTATGTGTGGTCCATGTTTGCAGCCTTCGGCTTGTTTACAGCAGGCGCCGCCGTATCGATCATGCACGGCGTGCAGCAGCTGTTTGCCCCCGAGCCGGCCGCTGACTTCGCCGTGGCCTACGTTGTGCTCGCCATCTCGTTTGTCCTTGAAGGCGCGTCCTTTCTTTAGGCCTTGCGTCAGGCCCGGCGCGAAGCCGGCAAGCAGGATCGCGCCGTCCTGGACCAGGTGCTCAACAGCTCAGATTCCACAACCCGGGCAGTCTTCGCCGAAGACGGGGCCGCCCTGGCCGGGATCGTGCTTGCCTTCGTAGGAATCCTGGCGAACCAGCTCACGGGCTCGCCCGTCCCTGACGCCCTCGGATCCATCGCGGTGGGCCTGCCCATGATCGGGGTCTGCAGCGGCGGCACCAGCGCCGCGGAACTCCGTGATGCCGGTTCCGCGGAAGTGTACCAAGACGTCCAGGAGCTGTTGGAAAACGTTCCCGGAACCGCCCTGGTTCGCTTGCTTTACGGAAGCTCCTGACCTCGCCGGCACACGCGGTAGCATGCTCGCAAATTACTACCCCACCCTCAACCCCGGCTGGAACCGTCAGCCACCAACACAAGGAGAGCAAATGGCAACTCACAACGAGTCAGACAACCAGAAGAACCCGGACTCCGGGAATTCAACAAAGCAGCAGGAGGATGGCCTCGACAGCCGAGCCGCCGGGAAAGGCGCGAAGAAGGACCCCGACGGATCAGGCACCAATGCACCGGGTTCCGGCTCTGACCAGGGCCAAGAGGATGGTGGGAAGTCCTTTCGATGCTGACTGAGGCCCGTCCCTGATGGAACACTGGCAGTGTGCCTGGCTCCGGGGAGAAGGCACACCTCCAAGGTGCCATCGGAGACTCGCGCCTGGAACCGCGCCTGGTGCGCCGTTCCAGCCCCAGGCAGCAGTTCGGCCGTGAGGAGCGGGAACCCGTTGGCCTGCCAAGGACACTCCAAATAAGAAATGTCGGCGCAACGTCACGAACCTGACTCCCTTGAGCGGGCAGGACAAATGCGAACATTCATCAGAAAGCACTAAACACTGTCATCTACCGACCGCCGGATTGGCGTCAAACACCACCGGCGCCACCGCCGACGCCAAAAACTGCGATACCAAGGCTGCGGCGCCCTGTACAGCGCTGTACAGCGCAGGGCCAGCAACACACCGAAAACGATGGCTCACACTGCATTGGCGGCAGCATCCCCGAACCCGTCCGGCGCCTTGAACGCCAGCAACGCCTGCTTCGCGATTCCTCCCCGCGCACTACACAAACTGCGAAATGCCGTGCCCGTCAGGGAGTGCCAGCGGCGGCGCTTCGGCAGATTATTGGTGCTTGCCGGTTCCTGCTGCCAACAGCGCCAGGACCGCTCTGTCGCGCTGGCGATTCAAGTCGGCAACCTTCCCTTGTTCAAAGAGGGCAATGACACGTGGATTGACGTAGGATTCCTTGGCAATGGATGGCGTGTTGTGCAGCCACTGGGCGGCTTCGCGAATGGCCGCGGTGACTGCTGTCGGGGATGTGGCTCCTGACCGCCTGGAACGCGCGAGCGAGATGGCGGCCGCCACTGTTCCCTGCCAGGTACGGAAGTCCTTCGCCGTAAAGCCGGTGCCGACAACCTCGCCAAGGTAGGAGTTGACTTCCGTGTCCGTGATTGCATGCCAGACCTTGCGCCGCCCCGACATTATGGGATGGCATAGGGCAGGACCTTTGCGCGGCGTGCGGGGCACGCAGGCGAAGTAGTCCCCCAGCAGCCCGTCCGTCAGGTGCACATCCCACGTGCTGGCCGACTTTCCCCGAAACACCAGGCGAATTGCGTCCCCCTCGACACTGACATGGCGCCGCTGCAGGGTGGTGGCACCAAAGGATCCATTTTCCTCCGCGTAGGCGGCACCGCCCACGCGGAGCCCGGCCCGGTCAATAAGGCGGACCGCGGCAGCCAGGGCCCTGCGTCTGGGGTCCTGCTGCTGTTTCAGGTCCCGGGTCACGCTCCGGCGCATGGCGGGCAGCCGTTGGGCGAACGCAAGCGAGCGGATGAACTTTTCATCGTCTCGCATTTCCCGCCACCGCGGGTGGTAAATGTACTGAGTTCGTCCTGCGGCGTCAACGCCAGTGGCCTGAATGTGGGCCCGGGGGTCAGCTGCAATCCAGACGTGGGTCCACGCCGGCGGCACGGCCAGCGCCCCGATGCGCCGTAGACGCGCATCAGAGCGTATCCGCCGTCCGTTTGCCGATACATAACTGAACCCGTTTCCGGTAACCCTGCGTGTGATGCCACCTGAACCGGGCTCCACCCTGTGAAGCTGCTCCACCATGGCGCCCCTTTCCCTAGATCTTCGGAATACCTGCTGCCCCTGCCGCAGCGCTTCCTTGCAGCAGCACCCTCGTCCGGCAGCACGTTGCCTGCTGCGTTCCGCTTCGATTGAAGCGGAACGCAGCAGGCAACGGAACAGAAAGCCGCTGGGCAACAGTGGCTAGGCTGTGCCCCTGCGGTCCCCGGCCGCATCCTGAACCTGCGCCTTGCCCTCCTGCGCCGTTTCCTTCACATCTCCGGCGGCAGCAGCGCCTTCTTCCTTGAGGTGCTCAGCCGAGTCCCGCTCCGCATCCTTCACATGCTGCACAGCCTCCTCTGCCGGCTCCTTCAGGTCTGCCGCAACGGACCTGGCCATGCCCTGAGCCTCCTCCAGAAGTGGCTGGGCCTTTTCCTTCACAGCTTCCGCCGCGTGCCTTTCCGTTTCCGTGGCAGGGACGAACGTGGAAAGCAGCAAACCCGCGCCAAACGCGATGAGCCCTGCGGCCAGAGGGTTGCCCCTGGTCCCCTGGGCAACGTTTCCCGGCAGCCCCTGGATGGCGTGGCGTGTCTCGTCCGACGTTTGGTGCACCGCTTCAGAGGCGTCGTCTGCGACACCCATGATCTTTTCGCGCACACGTCCCACGGAGCCGCGAATCTTCTCCGTCTGCCGGTGGGCAATGCTCGAGGGACTGACCCTGTCCGCCAACGCGTCGACGTCGCTGCCAAGACGGCCCCTGGTGCTTTCTATTTCATCTCGAATTTCTTCTGGTGACTGGCTCATGTCATGTCCTTTCCAGGCTTGAGGGCGCCAGGGATTTCCTGCACCGTTTCCGTGGTCGCGGGCAGGCCGCGAACTGAGGTGACGTTCTTTTTGCCGAGCAATGCCAAAATTGCGGCGACCACTGCCCACACCACCGCAACGATCACGGCGGACCAGCCCGCGTCCATCACGTGTGCCAGGGTTGCCCAGAGGGCCAGCGAAAGGAAAAGGAGGGTGAAGCGGGCTGCTTCACTGGCGCCAACCAGCATGCCGGCCCCCTTGCCCGCCCGAGTTGCTGACTCGCGCAGCTCGGCCTTGGCCAATTCCAGTTCTTGGCGCATCAGTGTCGACATGTCACGGCTGACCTCCCCCAGGAGTTCGCCAAGGGATGCTTCTTCTGGCCGTTCACGGGGGGCCTGCCGTCCTTGGTTCCCAACGTGCCGCGGCACTGCATTTTCGTCAACCACCTGTCCCCACGGTGCCGCCCCTGCATCGTCAGGCAGTCCTGTCCCTGCTTCCTGCCGTGGCTCCGTCATGCGAATCCGCCCCCTGTGCCCCGTTCCGGGTTGCGTGGCTCGGGCGCGACCGGAGCAATCCCCGGCTCAGGGTCGTTCGGGTCAAAGCCGAGCTCGGGAGTCGGCCCGGCAAAGGACGGCGGCGGCGGAACCATGGGGGCGACACCTGCGCCTCCCACCGTCCCATAACCGGCCGCATCAGGGCCCGTCGGTCCCCCCAGCGGCTTGCCGGTCACTACAGGTGCAGCGGATGGGGGTTCGGGAAAGGTCTCCCCGCGACGGGCAGCCAGCACATACTCGGGTGTGGGCGGGACTTTCCGGGGAGTGACTTCGAACTGCGGGTCCTTGCGCTGTGGTCCATCGTCCGACGCCCCTTCGCCAAGGTTTCTGGTCAGTCGTCCGGCGAGCAGCCCGGCGCCCACCGCAATCCCCAGGAAGGCCGCGGGCCGACGCCGCGCGAAACGCTTGACGTCATTGACCAACGACCCGGGATCACGCTGGTCAAGCCAGTCGGCGGCGCTGCTGGCCTTGGTGGCAGCCTCCCGCACCCACCGGGCGGCCATAGAAGACTCCCCTTGCCCGTTCGTGGAGTCGGCCATGGACTTCAAGTCGCTGCCCAGCGTGTGCAGCATCTCGGCCGTTTTTTGCTGCTGCATTCCTGCCTGTTCCTGCAGGCTGCCCATGAACTGGGCGACGACGTTCTGCACCTGGGCCCCGGCCTCACCCGCGACGTTCCGCGCCTCCTCTTGTGCCGTCGAGGCAAGGTGCGCGCCGGCCTTGACAGCCGTTTCTTTCGTTTTTTCTGCCTCGTTGGCGGCCGTTTGGGCCGTTGAGGATGGTTGTTCGTGGAGATTCTGGCTACTCATCGAAGATGCCTCCATTGCAGTTCGGCTAGGCCGACGGTCCCGTGGCGCCCACTTCCGGAACGCTACAGGAACTGACTTCGGCCATGGGCCACTGTGCCGTGCCCCTCTGCTTGAGGCAGATGAAGAGCAGCCGCTTCCCTGATGACCCGGGCCGACGAACTGCCGGTTGCCGCTCTTGGCCCCATCATAGCCCCGGGTCAGTGGGCGGGCGCAAGGGCCCTTGTGCCTCCCGGCGCAGTTCCCGGCCCTGCGAAACTTGCTCCTCCTCCTGCTCACGGCGCTTCTCGCTGCGCTTTGTGTCGCGGGGCGGCAGCTGGATGGTGTCCTCGGCTTCAATGCCTGCCTGCAACTCCCGCCCACGTTCCATCTCTGCGTCAAACTCGGCGCCAAACAGCAGGGACATGTTAAGGATCCAGAGCCACAGCAGCAGCACAATGGCACCGCCAATGGTGCCGTAGGTTTTGTTGTAATGGGCAAAATTGGCCACATAGAAACCAAAGCCGGCGGAGATCACCACAAACACAATGAGGCTGATGGCGGAGCCTATGCTGATCCAACGGAACTTGGGCTGCTTCACATTCGGGGTGGCATGAAAAAGCATGGCGATGACAACAACGGCCATGGCAACGATGATGGGCCATTTGGCCACATTCCAGATCGTCAGCCCTACGCTGCCAATGCCCACCGCCGAGCCCACGGCCAGCGCGAGGGGCCCGGAGAGAATCAGCATCAGCGCCATCAACGCCACGAGAACGACGGCTGCCAGGGTTATCAGGAGCATGGCCGGACGGAGCTTCCAAATTGGCCGGCCCTCGTCGATCTCGTAGATCCTGTTCATGGCCCGGTTAAAGGCCCCCACATAGCCTGAAGCTGAAAACAACGCCACTACAATGCCCGCTGCCAGGGCAAAACCTGCGCCGTTGGCGTGTGTCATCTGTTCAATGGGAACGCGGAGCGTTTCCACGGAGTCCGGGGCGATGTTTTCCACCATGTTCAGGAGGGCAGCCGTGGTCTTTTCAGCCTGCCCCACCAGCCCCAGCAGGGAGACCAAAGCCAGCAAGGCGGGGAAGATGGACAGCACGCCGTGATAGGTCAATGCGGCGGCCAAATCCGGGCACTCGTCCTTACTGAATTCCCTTACCGTGCGTTTGGCTATGTAGCGCCACTGGGGCTTACGCAACTGTGATGGCTTGTCGGGTTTTCGGCCATCTTCGGGATGCGGGGCTGTATGTTCCTTGGAAACACTGTCCTGGGACTTTTCATTCATCGTCGCAACCACCTTGTCACTGGATGTTTTTGCTGAAATTTCGCCGCCATGAGTCCATGGCCCGGCACCCTTCCGGCTCCCGGCAGGGCCCGGCCTTCCCAGGCGGGGCTATCGGAACCGCACCGGCTCGCCGTGGTGCCGCCGGACGTACCGCCCCGGCTGGGGCGGTACGGTACGGTGCGGTAGGGTGCTTACTGTATGGGCGCGAACCGCTCCCACACCCGGTGGTGTGCCAGCAGCCCGCCCAGAGCCTCCACCACTTCCCCCGGGTTACCGTGCACAATTCCAGCTGCGTCGGCGTCCACTCCCGCCACCTGCAGCACCTCAGGCGCGCTCCCCCACCCGCCAATGGCCTTGGCGTGGCGGAATGCCTCCGCTGCCAGCACCACCACCCGCGGGTCCGGGCCGTTCTGGTCCGCAACGGAGGTGGCGAAGACGACGGCGTCGAACTCCACTGAGCGCGCGGTGGCGTAGCTCCTTTGCACGGTATCCTCGGTGCCGGGAAGTTTCCCGCCCACGGGTGCAACGATCAGCGCCAGCATGCCTGCCGCTGTGATGGCGTCCCTGGCCTCGAGCACTTGTGCCGGGTCGCTGCCGGAATCAGTGACGATGCCAATGACCCGTCCTGCCACCGGCCAGCTTTGCCCCAGTTGGGACACGGCTGGGCTGGGAATCTGCTCCGCGGGCGGCTCTGTGGCAACAGGCACCGGCAGGCCAAGTTCCGCCGCGACCTTCCGGCACAGGTCCGCGTCGATGTTGGCCAAGGCGGTCAGTTGGCGCTCGCGGATGGTTTGTTCGTAGCATTTGCCCAGCTCAAAGGCGTATGCCTGCGCCGCGTGGTCCTGCTCCGTGGGCGTGAGACTGCGGTAAAACAACGTGGGTTGGGAGAAGTGGTCGTTGAAGCTTGCCGGGTTGGCCCGCTCTTTTTTCCCTGCCTGCACTGCTTGGGGCACATCGATGAAGGCGCCAGCGTCGATGCCCGCGTGGAAGGGGCAGCCGCCGTCGAGCGAGTTTGGCTTGTAGGGCGCCACACCGGCGTAGTCTGCGCTTTGGTGCATGCCATCGCGCAGCATATCGTTGACGGGCGCGTGCGGACGGTTGATGGGCAGCTGGCCGAAGTTCGGCCCGCCCAGGCGGCTGATTTGGGTGTCAAGGTAGGAGAATAGCCGCCCATGCAGCAGCGGGTCGTTGCTGGCGTCGATCCCGGGCACCAGATGTCCGGGGTGGAAAGCCACCTGCTCCACTTCTGCAAAATAGTTTTTTGGGTTGGCATTGAGTGTCATCCGGCCCAGCATTTGCACCGGCGCCAGTTCCTCGGGCACAAACTTGGTGGGGTCGAGCAGGTCGATGCCTTCATACATTTCATCCTCAACGTCGGGGAAGACCTGCACGCCCAGCTCCCAAGACGGAAAGTTGCCTGATTCAATGGCGTCAGCCAGGTCGCGGCGGTGGAAGTCGGGATCCATGCCATTGACAATCTGGGCCTCTTCCCACACCAGTGAGTGCACGCCCATGACGGGCTTCCAGTGGAACTTGACCAGCGCCGTCGCCCCTTCATTGTTGATCAGGCGGAAGGTATGGACACCAAACCCTTCCATCATCCGGAAGGAGCGGGGAATGCCACGGTCAGCCATGAACCACAGTGTGTGCGCCTGAGCTTCAGTGTGGAGCGAAACAAAATCCCAAAAGGTGTCATGGGCGCTTTGGGCCTGCGGGATCTCCCTGTCCGGATGCGGCTTGGCTGCGTGGACGACGTCGGGAAACTTGATGGCATCTTGAATGAAAAAGACGGGGATGTTGTTGCCGACCAGGTCGAAGGTGCCTTCATCTGTGTAGAACTTCACGGCAAAGCCGCGGGTGTCCCGCACCACGTCAGCCGAGCCGCGTGAGCCGACCACGGTGGAGAAGCGGACAAACACAGGAGTTTCCACATCAGGTGCCAGGAAGCCTGCCCGGGTCAGCCCCGTGCCCGTCCCGTAGGACTGGAAGACGCCGTGGGCTCCCGCACCGCGGGCATGCACCACCCGCTCAGGGATGCGCTCATGGTCAAAGTGGGTGATTATCTCCCGGAGGTGGTGGTCCTGCAGGAGGGTGGGGCCGCGGCGCCCGGCCTTGAGCGAGTGATCAGTGTCCTGGAGCCTGGCGCCTTGGGCGGTGGTGAGGAAGTCGCCACTCTGGCTTCGGGACCCCTCCGGTTCCCCGGTGGGCGTGCCGGTGGGCGAGACCAGTTCGGGCCCGTGCTGGTCGGGTTTTGGCGGCAGCGGCTTGCGCGGTTCCGTAGGCTCGTCGAACGACGGCGGCTGGGACGACGGCGCTCCGGGAATGGGCTGGCTGGGGGTTGTCATGGTGCCTCCCGCAAAATGAAGTGGATTGTTTCGACACTTCCAACCTTGAACTCGTCGCGGGAGACGGTCAAGTGTCCCGGCGTGGCAAAAACCGCAGCGGAGCCGCCATGGAGCGGTGCACAGTGCCAAAAACAACTTCTTGATGACCACAATCGGAGTAGCATGAACGCGCAGGCACGACGACAGCCTGTACCGTGAATTCCATACCGCACCACCGGCTGAAATGGAGACGGCAGTGTTGACGTTTGGCATAGAGGAAGAATTTGTTTTTCTGGATCCCGCCACGTTGTCCCCGGCGCATGTAGCCCCGAAGATCCAACGTGAGCTGGTGACCGCCGGTTACGACACCTCGGTGGTTCATCATGAATTTTTTCAGTCCCAAATAGAATTCGCTTCCCCCGTTTTTGAGTCGGGCGGGACCGCAGCTGCCACGCTGGGTGCGTTCCGCAAGGCACTCCTGGCGGCAGCCTCAAGGCACGGCGTGCTGGTGGCCGGCACCGGGACACCATTCCAAAAATCACCGGCATCTGTCCTGACTGAAGACAGCCGCTACCGCGAGATTGCCGACGTCGTGGGGGCCCTCAGTGATGAGCATGAAATCAATGGGCTGCACATCCATGTCGGCATCCCCGACCCAGAGAGCGGCGTCCGCGCCTTGAACGCCGTCCGCCGCTGGCTGCCCACCTTGCTGGCCATCTCAGCCAACTCCCCGTTCTGGCGCGGAAGCGATACCAGGTTCGCCAGCTGGCGCGCCATCCACTCAAGGCGCTGGACGACGGCGGGATGCCCGCCTTGGTTTTCCGGTGCCGCGGACTACCACGCACGGGTCGAGGCACTCATAGGCATCGGAGGCACTCCGGACTCCGGCACCATTGCGTGGTACGCCAGGCTCTCCGAACACCAGCCCACCCTAGAATTTCGGGTTGCCGACGCGCAGCTTAGGCCCTCGGGATCGATCCTGCTTGCCCTCCTGTGCCGTGGTCTCGTAGAAAGCAGTTTGGCTCCGGAAGCAAGCGAGGCTTCCGCGCCTTCCCCCGAATTACTCGACGCGGCCCTGTGGCATGCAGCTCGTTACGGACTCAGCGGGCAGCTGGTCCACCCGTTGCGACAAATGCTGGTGCCCGCATCCGAGGCAGTTGAGGCCCTGCTGAACACCACGGTCCCCTTCCTGGAAGCCAGCGGGGACTACCGGACCGTGACAGCTTTGGTGCAGGAATTGCTGGCGTCGGGGACCGGCTCGGAGCAACAGCGGATGAGCTACGCCGGTGGCGGCTGTGGCGGGCTCACAGAGCTCTTTGCCAGCTCCATCACTGGCAGCCCCGGCGGCACCGACGCAAACACGGCCGCCGCGTCCCAAACCGATGACAGCGATGCACAACACCAGTGGGCCGCCCCGGTGTTGCCGCCACGACCGCTCAGCTAAAAGACGTCGCTGGCCCATCGGTCTAGCGACGTCCTCCACCGCCCAGTCCCGGCCCCGGCCAGCATGGAACGCCGGTGCTCTTGGACGCCGGCCGGCTTGCTCCTGGCCCCCGCCAGCATTCCAACGCCCACGTGACTGACCAGGATTCTTACCGCCCACACTGCGGATCGAACTTGGGCAAGGCGGCGGGTTTTACTTTTTAGCCTTCACCGCAGCGGTCTTTTCCGTTGGGGCAGCGGCATCATCCTCAAGATGGGCCCGCATGAACCACTGGAACAGCTCCAGCTTGGCTACCTGGCCAATCAGCATGTCTTCCGTCACCGGATCGAGCTCGCCTGTGACAGTGATGGCATCCCGATGGCTTGAGACCACGCCGTCGTACACGCGGTCCAGTGCTGCCAAGTGCTCCAGCGTGGAAGCGCGGCCGAGGTCGTAGTCGTCCCAGTCTCGCTCCCGCACCAACGCCCCGGGCAGGCCATTCGGGGAGTCGCCGAGCGTAGCGATTCGTTCTGCCGTCTCGTCGATCATGGTCCGAACAAGTTCAATTTGCGGGTCCAGCATCGTGTGCACACCAATGAAGTCCCGGCCCACCACGTTCCAATGGGCATGCTTTAAGGTCAGTTGGAGGTCATTCAATGCGTGCAATCTGCCCTGCAGGATGACGGCCACCTGGTGTCCGTCCTTGACTGAAAGACCCGGAACAGTGAATTTCGCGGTGGAAGTCTTCTTGGCAACCATGGGAACTCCTCTCGAAACCGGTCGATCTTCTGCGACCGTCGTACTTGCCACGCTAACGAGTCAATGCGCCGGACGCCAGTCCCCCGCTGCGGCCTGCATCCCCTGCACGAGGTCGGCAGCCCGACAACGGCGTGCCCCTGGGCACCACAGCCGGCCCCAGCGTGCTGCAATGGACAAACCGCAGCGCAGAAAAACAATTTCCACCATCTAGAGTCCTCGCCATCACTAGGGCTGCGGGCTCACCCTGCTACAACAAACCAGGAACCATTTCGGGATTTTCGCCTTGAATGTGGTTAGGCTGGCACTGTCGGCCACCGCAGTTTGGTGGCAGCATGTTCCGGAAAGCAACAACCGGAGTCCTACCGCAAAAATTGAGACAGTCTCTTGTTAAGGAGTAGTCATGGGTTTCATCGGATGGATCATTTTGGGCCTCATAGTCGGCGTCATTGTCAAGGCCGTCATGCCGGGCAGGGTGGAAGGGGGTTGGGTAACCAGTCTCATCCTCGGAGTGGTGGGAGCCGTCGTCGGCGGGTGGATCGGGGATCTGCTCTTTGGCAACGGAGAGATGGAATTTTGGAACTTGGGGTCCTGGATTCTCGCGATCGTTGGCGGCTTGGTCGTCGCCGGGATCTACGGGGCGATCACAGGCCGCAACAAATCTGCCGCCTAGCCTCCCCTGCTTAACAACTGACGTCGGGTGGGCAATTGCCTGCTCCATTGCCCACCGTCCGGACGCTCCCCAGTGAACGCGGGGTCCGCGATTTGTCGAACGAAGCCGTCTCGCCCTCTTGCCCCGAGGGTCGAGCCTCGGAAAAACCGTCCCTTCCGGTTCCAGCCCGACGGCGCGCAGTATTGTGATTCGCCCGACGGCGTCAGGGTCGGCGTCCGCCAGTGTGCCAAGGCCGGGCTGACGGGTGAGACGGTGGATGCAGGCGAAAACCGCTCCTTAGATCATCAAACACTGGGTATTCCCCTGAAGCCTCTTTACAGAAGGAGAATGAGATGCAAGCCAAGTTGACCTTTCTTGCCGGGGCCGCCCTCGGTTACGTCCTGGGGACCCGCGCGGGCCGGGGCAGTTATGAGAAAATCAAGGCTTCCGCCAAAGAGTTTTGGGCCAAGGACGCGGTGCAGGACATCGTGGGTACTGTTCAGGACGCAATCAAGGACCAGGCAGGGGACGCCGTCCACAAACTGGTCCAGCAAGTGGCCCCCTCCCATGGACGAAAGCCAGAGTCAGGAGGGCATTCCCCCGAAATGGCTGCTGATCCCCTGGACGGCAACCCGCTGGACATTTTGCCGGAAGTTTCCGACGAGTTCCCTGACAACGCCCAGCCTGGCGGCAAAGGGCCGCAATGGAGGGAACGGCACCGCTCCGACGGCCGCCTTCCCGACACGGGGAAATAACTTTAGTGAAACACCCTCGTCGCGATGAAGTGAGTACGATTTATTGGCCCACCGTATGGGCGCCATCGAAAGGATGAACTGATGACAAACAATGACCAGTACACTTTCCAAAATCCCGTCACCCGGTATCCAAGCATCAGCCCGCCGGAGCAAGACCAGCCCGAGCCGGGCCTAGACCGCGATTTGGAACCCCGTACCGACCGCGGCGAGGACTCCTACCGCGGCACCGGGCGCCTCGCCGGCCGCAAGGCCCTCATTACCGGGGCCGATTCCGGCATTGGTGCCGCTGTCGCCATCGCCTTCGCCAGGGAGGGCGCAGACGTGGCCTTGTCCTACCTGCCGGTTGAGGAGCCGGACGCCCAAAAAATTGCCGAAATCATCCGAGCTTGCGGGCAGCAAGCCGTTACCCTGCCCGGCGACATCTCGGAAGCGTCCAACGCCCGCGAACTGGTGGCAGACGCCGTCGAACAGCTGGGCGGGCTTGACATCCTTGTCAACAACGCGGGGCGGCAAATTGCCGTGGAGAAGCTCGAGGACATCAGCGACGAACAATTTGAAAACACGTTCAAAACCAACATCTTCGCCATGTTCTGGATCACAAAGGCAGCCCTGCCCCACTTGGAGCCCGGTTCGACCATCATCAACACCACCTCCATCCAGGCCTACAACCCGTCCCCGACCTTGATTGACTATGCGTCCACCAAGGCTGCCATCAACAATTTCACCAAGGGACTGGCCCAACAACTGGCTCCTCGTGGAATCCGTGCCAACGCCGTGGCACCCGGCCCGATCTGGACCCCCCTGCAGGTCAGCGACGGCCAGCCAAAGGAAAAACTACCCAAGTTCGGCAAGGACACGCCCTTGGGACGCGCGGGACAACCAACGGAACTTGCACCCGCCTACGTCTTCCTCGCCTCCCCCGAATCCAGCTATGTCACAGGGGAAACGCTCAACGTCAATGGCGGCACATCCAGCCCCTGATCCGGCCCCGCCGCGGGTTCCGCTTCCGGTGAGCCTCCCACACCTGCTCCGGCAATGCTCCGGGCCAGGTGTGGCGGGCCCCGGAAGCTGAGTTATTGGCAGTCCCGGTGCCCACCGGGCAGCCGCGGGGGTCGGGATTCGGGCGTCGAGTGTCGGAGCAGGGGCGCTGGACGTGGCAGGGAACAGTCATTGAAACTATACCCAGCAAGGCCAACAGAACGGGGCTTTGACAATGAAAGCAACTTCAACGCCTAGAGAGACAATGCAAAATAGGCGTCCATCCCGCGACTTCGCGACGCGCTGGTTGACCCCATGAGCCCGAACCAACCGGACAGCCTGGCCGGGGACTCGATGGCGGTGGCGGCAGCAATTTCACAAACAGCGCGCAAGGGCCAATGGACTGTTGCCGTCGTGGAGTCCTTGACCAGTGGCAGCTTGTCCTGTCATTTGGGTGCTGCGGAGAGTTCCTCGGAATGGTATCTGGGTGGTGTGACAGCCTACAGCAGCGAGGTGAAATTCAAGGTTCTTGGCGTGGATCGCGGACCGGTTATTACCGCAAGGTGTGCAGAACAGATGGCGGCCGGAGTCGCAAAGCTCACAGAAGCCGATTTTTCCGTTGCTGTGACCGGCGCTGGAGGACCGGGACAGGAGGAGGGCAAGCCGGCAGGAACAGTCTTTATTGCCGTTTACTCGGCCGACGGAACCCATATAGCCGAACATCATTTTACGGGAGATGCGTCCCACGTTGTCCAGCAGACCACCCTCCACGCCCTGCGCATGCTCGACGCCGCAATCGGGGGCCTGATCCCGCCAGCGGCCCCGATGGATTGCGTCGCGCAAGCAACGTTGGCACAGCTGCAGCAATGCCGAGGCCATCGGGCGCGGGGCGGCGTCCATCGATTCGTGGTTGATCGCCGTTCTGGTGGCCGGGACAACGGCAGATCTTCGACATGACGTTGGGCGGTCGGGAAGCAGCACTCACTGCCGCCTTGGTTGCTGTGGGACTGGCGGCCGCATTGTTCATCCATCGGCGGCTATCCGGCCTGGGAAGTGGCCTGCAGCAGGTCGTTCCAGTTTCGGTCGCGTTTCTCGTTTCGGAGTTCGTTCCCCCGCTCCCAGCGGCCTACCCGCCGTCGTGGTTCGGAATGCCAGCCTCACGTCCTTGCATCTCCGGGGCATTTCCACGGGTGCCGGGACTCCGCAGCAAAGTTGGCCGCGAAGGGAGGCCCTGATGCTCGCGCAATTCTGCGGCGGCTGCCGAATCATATCTGAAGCCGCTGCCACCCATGTGGGGGAAGAAAATGCAGCCGCGTCTGCGCATGCCTCATGCCGGGATGCTTGCCAGATGACTTTCGCGTGCCTCATCAAAGGTGGCCGCCAAAGCGTGATACTGCGGGCTTGGGAGTGGGTGCTCGTGCCGCGCGGACGAGCCGATCGTCGGCGGCCCGGGCCGCTGCACCAGCGCTCGAACCGGCCCGCGCCCAGTGAACGCCTGGCCAAGCTGACGGGGTGTATTGGTTTGCCCAGTCCGTGGCTGGCGTCAGCGCCTACAACGAGGAACAAGTCCAGGACCTGCAGGAAACCCTCACGTGGGGCCAGTACGTGCTCTCCCCGGAATTCTGGAACCGCACGCTGCAGAACTGGCAATCCGAGTTCCTGGCAGTGGGCTCCATGGTCGTGCTCTCGATTTATCTGCGCCAGCGCGGATCCCCGGAGTCCAAGCCCGTAGGTGCCGCCCATGACGACACCGGCACGACAGGCTAAGGAGGTGTCCATTCAGGAAGAACTTTCCAGCCTGCAGTCCACTCTCCATCTATTTCGCATGCGCACGACAGTCAACGCACGCGTACGTGCCTTGAATCACGGCCGCTCGCGAACCATGACAAAATCCCTGAAGTCCTTGGCTTTGCTGATCGTTGTACTTGCCATGCTTACGGCCTTCGGGAATGCCATTCCCGTGGATCCGCACGGCAGCCTGGACCGCATTCGACACGGTGAACTTCGCGTGGGTGTTTCGCAGAACGAGCCGTGGGTGCAACTCCACGACGATGGTGACCCCACTGGCACAGAGGTGGACCTCGTCATCGAATTTGCGAAGTCGCTCGGCAGCGAGGTCCATTGGATTTCAGGCTCGGAGGAAGCCTTGATGGAATCCATGAACCAGGGGGAAATCGATTTGATTGCCTCCGGCCTCACGAGCAAAACCCCTTGGACAGACAAGGCAGCGATCACCCGGCCCTACAGGGAGTGGGACAACACGTGGGGAGAGACGGAAAAACACGTCTTGGCCGTTCCGATGGGCGAGAACGCTCTCCTCAGTGAGTTGGAGGCCTTCCTTGATCGCTCGAGGGCCGACGAATGACCGGCTCCCGTTCGAATGAAGTCCGTGCGTGGCAAGGCTGGTTCTTGCCAGCCGAAGGAGGTGCTGATGTCTCTCAATGAACAGAGTGGGCTGCCGGAGGAGCAAAAGCAGGCCCTCCGGAAAGCGAAGCGGCTTGAGTGGCTGAGCCTGGCGTACACGGCATGTACGGTCACCGTCGTGGCCTTTGTCCTGGGCAATTCACAAGCCATGAAAACAGCTTGGGTGGAAGACATTCTCTCTACGCTTCCCCAATTGGCCTTCCTGCTCGCCGCGGTCTTCACCACGCGCAATTCAACCCTTAAGCACCCGTACGGGTACCACCGATCCATGAACATCGGCCACCTTGTTGGCTCGTTTGCACTGATCGTTGTCGGGGGGATACTTGCTTTCGAGGCAGCCTCAGGGCTTATCAAGGCGGAGCACGCATCCATCGGAACGATGCAACTTTTCGGGCACACGGTCTGGATGGGTTGGATCATGGTGGCCGTCATGGCCATCATCGCCGTCCCGCCCATTTTTCTGGGCCGTGCAAAGATGAAGGTTGCCAGGTTCCTGCACAACAAGCTGCTCTTTGCGGATGCGGACATGAGCAAAGCTGACTGGAGCACCAACGTCGGCTCCATCGTCGGCGTTTTGGGGATTGGCATGGGCTTGTGGTGGACAGACGGAATCGCTGCGCTTTTCATCTCTGCCGGGATTTTGCGGGACGGGCTCAGGAACACCAAATTTGCTGTCCTCGACCTGATGGATGAAAGTGCCACAACCTACGACCAGCGCAAGATTCACCCGTTGATCAAGGAACTTCAGGACTTCCTCATCCAAGTGCCATGGATCGCAAGCGTCGGAATTCGCATGAGGGATCAAGGGCATGTCTTTCATGTCGAAGCGTTCGTGTCAACAACTGCAGACAGTGTTTCCACGAAGGCCTTGATCGGTCTGACGCAGGACACCATTGGATTGAATTGGAAGCTGCAGGACGTCGTCATCATTCCCGTGCAGGACATCCCGCCCAACACACATGCGCGCTACAGCCACCACCTGACTGAGCAGTGAGCGGATCCAGCAGCAGAACCACCGATTCGGGGCGTTCGCCAGCCGCACGCCGGATCTCGACGGGATGCCGTCAAGATCCGGTCTACGTGTAGCTGCCTGGGCTTCAGGATCAGGACTCGCGCTGCATTCCGGCTGGCCAGCGCAAAAGGGAAGCGACCGGTGAGTGTCCGCCCAGGGCGCCCGGTGCGAGCAGTTCCAGGTTGGCATCGGTCAGCAGTGCCGCACGCACCAAGGATGCCGATCCGGAAGCTCTTCCCACGACCTCCGCTGAAAGCGCGTCGTCGTCGGTCGTTGCAATCCACGGCGCCTCGCCCAACACCAATGCAGTCTTGTCGGCCAGACCGTCTGATTCAAGCAGCAAGGTCTCCACTTGGGCCGCTTGCAATGCCTGAACGCTTTCGCCCCAGCCGATCGCGCGGTATTTGACGTCCGCCCCTGCCAGCCGTTCCAGAATGGTTTGTTGCCTATGTGCCAGGGCCTCAGCCACGAGACGCTCAACCTCGACGTCGAATTTGTCCCTGTCGGCCCCCGCCGGGTGGCTGTTCATGTCAATGACCCTGACCAGCGAGGCAGCTGCCGAACCCAATTCACCAAGGAGCAGCTGGCGGGCACGCACGTCTCCCGACACAATGACCAGGCCAACACGGTGCCCCTCTACTGCAGCATCCACTTCGGCAGCTGTTTCGTTGGCGTTCCTGCGCCAGATTTCCTCCGTGCGGTACTGATAACGGCCCTGAGACAAACCTCCCCCGGGGACCTTTTTGAGGTTCTCGGTATCGCCGTGAATTTCCCCTTGCGTCAGCGGCTCGGGTGTGC
This sequence comes from Arthrobacter psychrolactophilus, assembly GCF_003219795.1. GTDB lineage: Bacteria > Actinomycetota > Actinomycetes > Actinomycetales > Micrococcaceae > Specibacter > Specibacter psychrolactophilus. The sequence goes on from NZ_QJVC01000025.1 coordinate 52,091, forward strand.
TGGCCCTGTACAGGCGTATTTCAGCCTTTGCCCGTTCCGCTTCGACCACCACATAGGTAAAATCAGCGCCCGTGGCCTGCAGCAGCGGAACCAGATTGGGGATTGGCCCGGTGTCGATGATCTCCACGGGTGGTTCACCAGGACGCACTTCATTGATTCGGACTTCACCCCCGCTGATCAGGACATACCGAGAACAGGGACCAGGCATGCCCTCCGCCCGCCAAGTCAAGGCTGCCGAGGTCTTCACATCCTCCTTGCTGGCGCCCGCGGCGGCGAGGGTTTCCTGGATACGTCCACCCAGCAGGTCCATGGCCTCTAGGGAGTCCACAGTCCCTGTACCCACACCCACGTGCACCGTGCACCAAGGCCCCGGCATGCGCAACAGTTCCGTCAGGCGGCCAGTCACTGTCACGGTTCCTCACCTGCTTCCGAGTCGTCGAGGTCAGCGGGTGATTCTGCCAGTGAGTCATCTTCCCCGTCGACGGTCCGCCCGGCATCAAGTCCACCACCAAAGGCTTCCTGAACTTCCGGGCTGTCTGTTTCATCGGGAACAGGTTCCGTTTCCCGCCAGTCTTCAACATGGGGCGATTGTGCTGCATTGCGCAGCCCCCGGGTTTCCTGCTGCATTTTCTCGTCGATGATAGGTCCGTGCTTGGAACTTCCACGTTCAGCCATGGCTGTTTCCTTTCGTCCGGTATTGTTGCTCTTGGGGTTTTTATGCTTACTGTCGCGCGTTGCGCGACTAGCCGTTACCCAACGCTTCACTGACGGCACTCGGCCCGCTGTATTCACGGTCTGGCACTGCCTGCAGGGCGTTGAGGATGCCCTCCGGCGCTCCTTCATCCTCGGCCGTGGCCAGGAGCTGTTCTTTGCCGGCCGGGTAGTCGATGCCCGAAAGGTACTTCTGTATTTCAATGGGTGTGGGTTGGTTCGACATGATGTCTCCTTACTTTGTTGGTGGGCTGTTCCGTTTTAGGTGCTGGCCGCCGCTGGAGCAATGCCTGCCGTCATTGCTCCACTAGAGCCGCGGTGAAGTGGTCAGGGACGCCGCCAAGGATTTCCACCCGCTTGCCGCGGGCTGTGACCTCACCAGCCACATCCAGCACTTCAGGGCAGTAATCACCTCCCGTAGCGTGTCTTTCCGGCTTGATTCCTCGGACAAGTTCGACGGCGGTCTCGTCGCCAACGAGCGTGGCATAGTCCACGCAACTCAGTGCAGCTGGCAGGCTTAAGTGGCGCCGTACCGAGTTCAACGGCCCGCCGGAGCCCTTGAGCCGTAGGATCGAGTCGTCACTGTTGATGGCAATTACCAGCGAATCGCCGAGGACCGAGGGTTTCAGCGAGTGCAGCTTTGCAGGTCTTTCAGTCATTGGTGTCCTCCTGTTCCGAGATTATTCCGAGGCCAGCAACAGTTCCCTACCAGTTCATTACCCCGTTTGAAAGGGGATATGCAGGCAGCGACGTTTTGCTGGGTCACAGTTCTTGTTCATTTTGGCGAATGCTGGCCTCAGCCATGGAGGCGTGGTTTCCCGTCGTTCAAGGAGCGGGACGTCAGCGTTGCAACTGCTTGGGGCGTCCAGCCCTTGCGGTCGCACACTGCTTGCGCTGCGGAGCGCTCCGTCCATGTCCACGGTTCTTGCGTTAAGTTCCGTAGCAAGCTTTGCCGGTGTCGATTCGCGGCGGGCGCAGGCAGACTGCCCGCAAATGGCGGGCATCGCATGGGCAACAATATTCAGGCCCAAGGGTGCGAGGCCACACAATACTTTCTCCTCGTTTAGCACCTAGCGATGGGGAGATGTGAGTTCTCTGGAAGCCGGTGCCCCCACTCGTTATAAGTGCCTGCACCAATGCGACTGCCTACTTCACGTTCGAAGCGGATGTCGCTGGCCCGATACGTCTTCCAGCGGCATAGGAGCAATTCAAAGCAGCAAGGGTGCGGCGCCTTGAATCACCGAAACCACCACGTGGCCATTCATCTTTTCCACACGGGCTCCCTCTGTTCTTGGGAAGTGGATTTAGATGGGGAGATGCAGGCGCCGCTAGAATGTCCTCTTGGCGCCAGCCTCCGCGCAAGCCCGCGCTGAGCGGCGGCGATGCCACCGGGATTGGTACTCAGTTGAGTTTCGCGGTCCACAGGCGCTTCAGCAGGGTTCACGGCAACTAACGATTGCCCGTCTGGGGCATCCCGCCATCCCTTGCACAATAGGCTTGCAGGTGGAGAGTATGGAAAGAGAAAACACCTGACCACCAGCCCAAGGAGTTGTCTGTGGAACTGCGCCCCAGTTACGAATTGTCCGACGGCTCCCGACTACGGAGTGGGGAAAAGTCAGGAGCGCCGACGACTCACAAATTCCGGTCATCTGACAGAGATAACCATGTCCGCACGTCGCGGCGCACGTCCGAAGACTGGGTACCTCAGACCGGGCGGCCTACCCCTGAGCTCGAGGTGCTGATCCCCACGTGTGACAGACCGGCCGAACTCGCGGTGACGCTGGCAGGCTTGGCCGCCCAAGACCGGCCCGACTTCGCCGTGCACATCAGCGATCAAAGCAGCGGCACCGCCGCCGATTGGGAGCATCCAGCCATCAAGGCAATGATCCGGGTACTCCGGGTACAGGGCCGGACTGTCACCGTCGGCAGGCACCTGCCGAGGCGGGGCATGGCTGAGCACCGCGCGCACCTCTTGGAGCAGGCGAGCTCTGCGCAGGTCTTGTTCCTCGACAATGACGTTTGGCTTGAGCCCGGTTCCTTGGCCAGACTCAGCGAAGCACAAACTACCCTCGATTGCGGATTTGTGGGCATGGCTGTCCAAGGACTGAGTCATCTGGATGACTACCGGCCCGCTGAAGAGGAGAGCTTTCAACCATGGGAGGGCCCGGTCCAACCTGAACAAATCCGACGATCAACACCAGCTTTTGAGCGCTGGCCACTCCACAACGCGGCGAACATCACCCACATCGCGGCGCGCCTGCCACAAGACCCCCGAGGCTGGCTGCCCTATAGGGTCGCGTGGGTTGGTGGGTGCGTGCTGTTCAACCGCCGGGCATTGATTGATTCCGGCGGCTTTGATTTTTGGAACCGACTGCCCGCAGACCACGCGGGTGAGGATGTGGCTGCTCAATGGCGGGTAATGGAGATGCACGGCGGCGCCGGACTGGTGCCCTCAGGCGCCGTGCACCTTGAATCCCCGACGACGGTCAAGACCCGTAGAGTGGACGCCACTGAAATCCTTTACCCCTGACTTGCAATAGCTACTGCAGCGGCGACTCCATATGATCGACTCTCCCGGACCGGTCGGCCAGCGTAAGGAATCAGGTCAGCGGCATGTCCGGCTCGCCAAGCTCTCCCAGGCGACTGTCACCGCCGAACGATTAGCATCCCGCTTGTTGGGGCTGGCAACTCAGCTCAGCAGGTCAAAAAGACCAGTAATGTAGCCTACAAAAAACAGCGCTATCAGCACTACAACGATACTGATGGCCACCAGCCACAGCCTACTGACTGCCTTGCCAGCCTTGGCCCCCTCAGAGTGGCCCTGATCACTACTAATGGAGCCCTCCGCAGGCGGAGTCTCCCCCGGTGGCACGCCTCCGCCAGGCTCGAGGCCGGTGATATTTTCATCCATTGGGTCTGGATTGCTGCTCACAATGATCTACCTCCTGGTTGATTCCACCCGGATGGGAACGTCCGACGCCGCTGCACAACGACTGCCGCCGTCTCTTTATACTCTGGCACAAGCGGTATGAATGGGGAAAGGTGGAGAAGTGAAAGCTGCACCGGAGCTCCTTAGACAAGGGGTTTGTCAGGGATTCTTCACCCAGCATGGCCAAGGAAGCCACGGGAAGACGTGTGGCCATGGCCATCAGCCGCCAAGACAAGACGGAGCTGGACGGCTGCGCTACCGTAGTTGACTCGATGGACGGGAAACTGGGTGCCTTGGGCATGACAGTCGACAGCGTTGCGCCCGGCGAAATTGCCACCGCCATGACGGGGTAAGGGACACTAGTCCAACCACTACCTGCCGCAAAGGCATACCACTGGGCCGCCCCGGATGCGCACGCGAATTTGCCGCAGTGGTAGTCGTTCGCTCCTCCCCCACCACCGTCGACCGGATAGTGGGGTTGCCATTGCGATGCAGCTTTTGCCCTGCCCACCCAAGCACCCTGCAAGTGACGTGCAACAGAGTTGAAAACTTATGGGCACAGCGAACTCCGGGTAAATCATTCGAGCCGACACGCCACCCCGGAACACACGGCCCACCCTCATCAACCGGAGGTGCTCGTTTCATGAATGCTCAAATTACATTGCTGGTCGATGTGAAATACGGTCGGTGACACTGGCATCCAAACGACCCTGCTGGATGCGCTGCGGGACCGATTTCGAGTGGTGTCACCGAAGGAAGGTTGCGATCACGGCCAGCGTGGCGCCAGCACCGTGCTGATGGACGGTCGGCGCATGACATCCTGGGTGGTGCTCACCGTGGCACACGACGGCACGGAAATCACCACACCCCAAGGCCTGAGTGAGGGGATGAACTGTGCACCCAGTACAGGAGGTCTTCCTTGACCAGGACGGATTCCAGTGCGGCATTCCACTCCGGCGTTGGTGTGTTCACCAGTGACAATGGGCATCCATGGCGCTGTACGAGTACAGCGCCATGGATGCCCATTTGGCAGCATTGTGAACTACGACTTCGATGAGCAGCATTTACCCGCCTGCGCTGACATTGCAGATGTGGACGCCGTCTGGCTTGACGAGACCGATTATCACGCCGTACAAGTTTCTTTCCTGGCACGGACAAGCGACGCGGGACGAGCTCTAGGCCACCCCGAAAACCAGCCGTAGATAACTAGCCAGCAGGGAAGGGGCTGTTCCTGAGCAGGGCAGCCAAGTGAGCGGTGTTCCGCGCCGACGTGCGCGTCGCCTTTGTCGTCACCTCAGGGGTTTGTTCGATGTCTTGGTAGTCCGTGGTGTGCATCGCTTCACCGACCCAATACGTCGAACCTTGGGCAGCGATGGAAAATCCCACTTCCCCCAATCCTTGGGAAAGATCGGCGATGACATGGTGCGCGCCGTCCTCGTTGCCCACCACAGCCACCATGGCGACCTTGTCAAACAAAATGGGCCGTCCTTCCCTGTCCGTCTCGGACAGTTCCGCATCCAGCCTTTCCAGCACCCGCTGAGCCAAGCTGGAGGGATGTCCGACCCAGATGGGCGTGGCCAAGACTAGTATGTCCGAGGCCATGATCTTGTCCCGGATGCCAGGCCACGCGTCGCCTTCACCCATGTCCTTCTCCACACCTGGTTTCACATCGAAGTCAACAATGCGCAAGGTTTCGCTTTGGACGGCGTGCATACTCAACTCGGCTGCGACTTGGCTGGCCAGCAATTCGCTGCTGGATCGCTTGGGCGAGGGAGAGAGCGTGCAGACCAAGATCAGGGCTTTTAGGGGTGCATCGATCATTCATTCAGTCTGCCAGACGCCCCCAGCATCGCACCAGACCCCGAGACACCGTGCTCTTGGAGTCGGAGGGGTGCAAGTGCACGGTGTCCTGCCAAGCCCTTGCCGGAAACAACATGGTCCGAAAACGTCTCCAGTAAGGGAATCAAGGACGCTGCCAGTTGGCGGCCTCATCCAAAGCTGAGCGTGGGCAATGATCAGAAATAACGCGCGGGCCCAAATCGATTGGAGCCGCCAAGGGACACTGAAATCACACTTTCGAGTATGGTCCGGATCCTGCTAATTGACGGCCCACCAGCTAGGATCACCGCAGGCGCCCGCCTGTTTCCCCGTGTTAGCGGCCATGAAAAACTGCCCATAGGCGGCCACGAAAGTGCCCACTGATGGCCAGCAAAACTGCCCATTGGTG
>NZ_QJVC01000026.1 GCF_003219795.1 Arthrobacter psychrolactophilus
CAACAACCACACCCAGCCATACACCAAGAAACAAACCTTGACGATCAGTGCCGGGGCAACTTTACAAGCTTACCCGATCTACTTTATAAAAGCAAATCCATAAACCCTTCATCATTCATTCCCAAAAGAAACAAACAACCACCCCAGAACATGCAAAACGACCGGAACAAACCGGCCACACAAACCAAGGATTTTCACACCCGCATCAAGCGGGGCAACTCGAAAAACAATACACGGTTTTACGCGCCTCCGCAAATCCTCAGTGGCCCCTAACCCCAGTCAGCTCTAGGGTGTCGGCACCTTGGAAGGGCTGTGCCACCCAGCAGTATTCGTCAGCAATTACTTATCGGAGCCCTTCAACAAGTACTTGGGGACCACGACCGCACAGAGACCAGTAATGACCCAGACGATGAGAGCCGCAAATACCCAGGTAAGAAACCCATGGATCCTGATACCGCCGAACGGCAGATTAGCAATGATCAAGGCAAGCAATGTCGAAACCAATGACGATAGGCCAGAAAGCGCTGGCACATGGGTAGTCGCCAACCTCGCTACGAAACCATTCAGAAGCGACTGGACCACAGTGAAAATGATGACCGCAGTTAGAAAACCACTTAGACCAAGATGGAATCGCGGCAGGAGTAAAGCGGCGGCGATTATTGCCACCGCTGAGCTGCCAAGCTGGACGCCGATGCCAATCATTAGTTTCTTCATGGCTTGATCCTATGCTGCTGTACCCCAGAGGGCCCAGATAGGGTCTACCCGGAATCCACGGGCCTGTAGTCGCGCAAGGAGTCGGTGGGCTTCGAGAGATCACCGCATTGCCCATAGCTGGAAGGCTGGCAAGGCAACCAGAGTGTCATCCCTATATATAGGACTAAATTCAACGATGAGGTCCCGACAACAGCCAGGGGCTCGCGATGTGAGAGTCAGGGATGGGCTGATCCTTAAACGAAAGATCCCCGGCAAACCATTGGTTTACCGGGGATCTTTCAAAAACGTGCGCGAGGGGGGATTTGAACCCCCACGCCCTTTCGGACACTGGCACCTGAAGCCAGCGCGTCTGCCGTTCCGCCACTCGCGCGTTTTTTGCAATCCACTTCGTAGTTGAGTTGTTTTCAACTTTCAGTGGAACAGCGAGATCAAGCATATAGGACATTGTGCCAATTAACCAAAACGAGGTGGTCAAGGTCGTGAATCTCGGTTCAAATGGGCTCAGAAACCGCTAGATTTCGCGGTTTCCCTCTTACACAAGTCGACGATCACAATCCCCACCCGTGGTAGGAAATGTGCCACATCCACGCCAGCTGATAGGTATATTCAAAGGCACCGGCAGTAGTATCGACCTTGAACAGGGTTGCCCGCTGCGCGGACAACCAACATCTCGCGCCCCGGAACTGGGCCGTTGAGAACCGTTACTCACGGAACTTGACCGTTGAGTTACTGAAGGAGAGGAGAGCACATGGGTTTGTTTGACAACGTTGAGAAAAGCATTGAGAAGGCAGTCCGTGGAGCCTTCTCGCTGGGTTCCAAGACTCTGCAGCCTGTAGAAATGGCCAGTGCCCTCCGGCGAGAGCTCGATGACAAGGCCATGACCCTAGATGCCGGTCGCACTCTTGCCCCAAATGTTTTCAACATTGAATTAGGCGATGCTGATTTTCAACGAGCACGTTCCTGGGGCGTCACTCTTGCTGAAGAACTTTGTGACGTTGTCATAAACCACGCCCGCAGCCAGGTCTATGTTTTGCAGGGACCCGTTCGCGTTACTTTCAATCACCATCCGGATCTCCGTCCCGGACAATTCGAGGTCAACTCCACCACCGAGCGTGAAGATGGAGCGTCAGCACCGGTGCAGCACGCACAGGCTCCGGCATCACCACCCGCTCGACCGAGCCAAAGCCCGAGCGCCAACCAAGCTCCTGCGCCTGTCTACAAGCGTCCCGCTCAAGTAAAAGGGCAAGCGGTGCTTGATATCGACGGGCAGCGATACTCACTCAACGCATCGTCCATCGTGTTGGGCCGCTCCACAGAGGCGGATATTCTCATCGACGACACTGGCGTTTCACGTAAACATTTAGAAATTCGCACTGCCGACGGAACAAGTACTGCCGTTGACCTTGGTTCTACTAACGGCAGTTACGTCGATGGACACCGCGTTCAAGGAACTGCAGTTCTACGCGACGGCTCGACGATCACGATGGGACGCACGCAGATCACTTTCCGCGTCGTGCCGGCACGCAATGGAGGCTCCCGATGAACGATCTCAGCCTTGTTGTCACAATTTTGCGTTTCGGATTCCTGGTCCTCATGTGGATCATGGTGTTCAGTGTCGTCGCTGCCATGCGACGAGACCTTGTCATCGGTCGCAAAGCCAAGGTGGGGCAGCCAACCGCCCGACAGGCTCGGAAGCACCCAGAGTTGATCGAAGAAGCTCCTCCTGCAAAGGTCCAAGCCCGGCAGTTGGTGGTCACCGAGGGTCCACTAGCCGGCACCACACTGGAACTGTCCGGGACCCCCATTTTGCTGGGCCGGGCACAAGACGCCACCTTGGTGCTCGAGGATGACTATGCTTCAGGTCGGCATGCTCGGCTATTCCCTCAAGGAACTCGCTGGTTCGTTGAGGATCTGGGCTCCACGAATGGAACTTTCCTTGGTGGGAGTGCATTGACGCGCGCCTTGCCTGTGGAACTCGGGGTCCCTGTGCGGATCGGTAAAACGGTCATCGAATTGAGGCCGTAACCATGGCCGAATACCCGCTTGTTCTGCGCTACGCTGCCCGGTCCCACGTCGGCCTGGTCAGGGCTAAGAACGACGATTCAGCCTATGCCGGTCGGTATTTAGCCGTTGTTGCTGACGGTATGGGCGGTCACGCGGGCGGTGATGTTGCCAGCGCTTCGACAGTTCTAGATCTCATCCATCTCGATCACAACCATCATGACGACGAAGCCGGAACTCATCTTGCCGATGAGATTCAGAGTGCGAACTCGCTGTTGTCGGAACTTGTTCACGTCAATCCCAAGCTGGCTGGCATGGGGACGACTGTTACTGCCCTGTTGCTCTCCGATGAACGGCTTGCTTACGCCCATATCGGTGATTCCCGTGCGTATCGGCTCCGTGATGGTGTCTTTGAGCAGTTGAGTACGGACCACACATTTGTCCAGCGCATGATCGACGAGGGTCGCATGACCGAAGCCGAGGCCGAGGTTCATCCCCATAAGAACGTCCTCATGCGAGTTCTTGGCGACGTCGACGCCTCGCCTGAGCTTGATCTGAAGTACTTTGACGCCATCCCCGGTGATCGTTGGTTGCTCTGCTCGGATGGCTTGAACTTTGTTCGCCACGAAATGGTCGAAGAAGTTATCCGCAATACCAAGTCTCTGGCCAGCACGGCTGAAACTCTCATCGATCTGACTTTGGCTGCTGGCTCGCCTGACAACGTCACGGTAGTGGTCTTTGATATTGCCGAAGACGTTCCTGATCAGACCGCAACACTTGAAACGGTATCAAGCGCTGACTTGGCTGTTCTGGGCGAGTCGGTTGACGCTTCGAATGAAGCGGACGACGCCGGAAGCTCGTCTGAGTCGACCCCGGAGACTACCGATACTCCCGACTCGGGAGACGATACGGTCGCTGTTGTCGAGCCAGAAGCTGAATCCTTGGATTCCTATGTCCGGGCCGACGCGGTCCGCCTGGAGCTTGCCGCTCGCGAACATGAACTAGTGGGCGCAGCGGTGACGGCAAATGCCGAGGGGAAGATTCCTCACCTAGCACGTCAACCGGCGATCCCCAGGGCAGTCACCGTCCTGACACACAAGCCGAAGAATGAATCCGACACGATCGTGGAGGACACCGAGGTTTCCTTACCGCGTCTGCGCCGTCGTCCATGGCTCATGGTGGTCATCGGAGTGCTCACGGCACTCGTTCTCGTTGCAGGATCTTGGGCTGCATATGCCTGGACACAGACACAGTATTTTGTGGGCGCGGCCAACGGAAATGTGGCGATCTATCAAGGCGTCTCGCAATCCCTGGGCCCGATTTCTCTGTCTCACCTGCACAGTGAGACAACTGTCAGAATTGAATCCTTGCCAACATACTCGCAACAGCTCGTAGCTAATACAGTGCCCGCCTCCACCTTGGGTGATGCTGAGCAAATCATTAGTGACCTGCAGCTGGGCACCGGCACTAGCCTCCCGCCGTGTAACTTGCTCGAGACGCCGAAAGCCACTGCACCGGCCACCACCGGGTCCGCCACGGCCAGCCCTTCAGCATCAGCCAAGCCGACCGCAACGACCACCGGAACAGCGGCTCCTTCAGCGAGTAGCACCGCATCCCCAACAGCGCATGCTAGTTGCATACCCGGAGATGGAAAATGAGCCAACTACTGACGGTGGCCAAGCCCCGCCGAAACACAGAGCTACTGCTGATCATTGTGGCTCTAGGTATGTCTGCCATGGCCAATGCTTTGGTGAATCTAAATCTTGGCCGTAACTTTGACAACGATTTTTATACGCAAATCGCCATATTGGGCGGTCTCGCCCTTGTCTTTCATATTGTGCTGCGCCTCAAGGCAAAATATGCCGATCCGGTAATATTACCGTTGGTTATCGCCTTGAACGGGGTTGGTCTTGCGGTGATCCACCGGCTCGACATCACCTCGGGGGATTCCGCGGCTACGCGTCAATGGATGTGGACGAGCTTGGCGGTTGTTGCCGCAATTACCGTGATTTGGTTCCTTCGAGATCACCGGATTTTGCGTCGCTATACCTACATATCGCTGCTTATCTCCGTCGTTTTGCTGATTCTGCCCCTCGTTCCGGGGCTCTCTGCAGGTAGCGTCAACGGCGCCACGGTATGGATCTCTATTGGCCCCTTTACCTTCCAACCCGGAGAAATCGCCAAAATCACTTTGGCAGTATTCTTCGCAGGGTATCTTTCTTCTAATCGCGATCTCATCCTGCTGGCGGGAAAGAAAATCGGCCCCTTGCAGCTTCCGCGCACCCGAGATCTCGCCCCCATGATCGTGGCTTGGCTTGCCAGTGTTGGCGTCCTGGTCTTCCAGCGCGATCTAGGTTCATCCATCCTGTTCTTCGGCTTGTTCATGGTCATGATTTATGTGGCGACAAGTCGAGTGAGCTGGATTCTGATCGGTGTTGGTCTGATCGTCGTTGGCGGGACCGCCGCCTACCAAATCTTCCCTCACGTGGCCCGTCGTATCGATGTGTGGGTCAACGCCTTCGACCCTGAGTACATTGGTGCGGCCTTCGGCAGCTTCCAGGTGGTCGAGGGCTTGTTCGGCCTTGCCAATGGTGGACTATTTGGCACGGGCCTTGGCCAAGGAACCTCTGATAAATTGCCGGTTGCCAACAGCGACATGATCATCGCTGTCATCGGCGAGGAACTTGGCTTGATCGGCCTCTTCGCCATCTTGTGCCTGTACGCGCTCTTGGTGGCCAGAGGATTCCGGGCAGCATTGGGTACACGCGATGCTTTCGGCAAGCTTCTGGCGGTTGGTTTGTCGTTTGCCGTTGCCCTCCAGTGCTTCATCATCATTGGTGGTGTCACGCGCCTCATACCGTTGACAGGACTCACCACCCCGTTCCTTGCAGCCGGCGGTTCCTCTTTGCTGGCCAACTGGATAATTGTTGCCCTGATCCTCAAGATTTCCGATGCGGCACGCCGTCCGATCGATGTGTCGACCGCCGATAATTCCAAGCCCACTAATGACCAGCCATTGAAGGAGGTGCCCTCACCATGAACCAAGCAATCAGAAATTCTTGGATAGTGGCCGTTGCCTTGTTTGCGCTGCTCTTCGGGGCCGTTTCCTATGTGCAGTTCTTTGCTGTCGATTCCCTGAACACCAACCCGCAGAATAATCGACAGCTGTTGGCGAACTTCTGCAGCAACCGAGGCCCGATCTTGGTGGATGGCAAGGCCATCGCGGAGTCTGTCGCCAGCGGCACAGACTGCAAGTTCCAGCGCAGCTACAACGAACCAGAGCTGTACGCCGGACTGACTGGCTTCTTTAGTAAATTCTCCGGACAGTACGGACTCGAAGCAGCCATGCGAGACGAGCTGACCGGAAATACAGACGCTGCCCTCTTTGACCGCATCTCGCAGGTCTTCACGGGGGCTCAGCAACAGGGTCGTTCCGTGGAACTAACGATTGACTCCACGATCCAAAAGATGGCTTACGACATGATTCCCGACAATGTCGGCGGTTCCATCGTGGTCATGAACCCCAAGACCGGTGCCATCATTGCCATGGTCTCAAAGCCTTCCTACGATACGAACCTCTTCGCTACCCATGATGCGGCGGCTTTTAACGCCTCGATGAAGGAATTGGTTGATAGGGACGAAATCAGCTTGGCTGGCTCGTCGGCCTACACGGGCCTCTATGCCCCCGGCTCCGTTTTTAAGATCATAGACACGGCTGCCGCCCTCGAATCCGGGAAATATAACAAAGACAGCATACTTCCCAACCCTGCCGAGCTGACGTTCTCTGGCATGAGCTATGCCTTGCCGAACTACGCGAATGGGCAGTGTTATACGAAGGACAAGGCTACGTTTGCCTTCGCTCTAGAGAATTCCTGCAACACCCCGTTCGCCAGCATTGCCTTGGACCTGGGACAAGATGCCATGACCGCCGAAGCTGAAAAGTTCGGTTTCAATGACACCTCTCTGAAGTTCCCAGACAGGGTTGCCACAAGCCGTTTCCCAGGAAGTGAAGGCACTCTTGATGACGCGGCACTAGCCCAGAGTGCTATCGGACAGCGAGATGTGCTCGCAACCCCGTTGCAGATAGCCATGATGACGGCCGCAATTGCCAATGGGGGACAGCAAATGGCCCCAAATCTGGTGCAAACAATCCGCACCCCGGATCTAAAGACAGTTTCAAGTCTCACTCCCGAGGTCCTACGCCAATCGACATCACCTGAGGTGGCGGCTCAGATCACCGATTGGATGGTCAGCGTGGTTGACAATGGCATTGCCTCGGCTGCCGCTGTTCCTGGAGTTAAGGTGGCCGGCAAAACTGGCACAGCCGAACTCGGCCTAGACGAAAGCGGCGTAATGCTGAATAACGCATGGTTCACCGGTTTCGCACCGGCAGACGACCCTCAAGTAGTAGTCTCGATCGTCATGCCCAAGGTTGACGTGGCTACCGGAGCACAATTAACAAGTCCCAACGCAAGTAATCTCATCAAGGCGGTGTTGAACAAGTGAGGCCTATTTCTGGTATCACCTTAGGCGGCAGGTTCCAACTCACATCACGCATTGCCATTGGCGGCATGGGTGAGGTGTGGCGAGCTCAGGATCTAGTTCTAGGTCGCATAGTGGCCGTGAAAATCCTCAAGGATGAATACACGGGAGACCCCGGTTTCCGGGCACGATTCCGCGCTGAAGCGAAGCACACTGCTTTGCTGAGTCACGAAGGAATCGCCAACGTCTTCGACTACGGTGAAGAGGACGGTTCGGCATACCTCGTCATGGAATTGGTTCCTGGCGAGCCGCTTTCCACCTTGATCGAACGGGAACGTGTTCTCTCGGCAGACTGGACGTTGTCCATGATCGCCCAGACCGCCCGTGCTCTCGCGGCGGCTCACGCCCAAGGACTCGTGCACCGGGACGTAAAGCCCGGGAATTTGCTGATCATGCCCAATAACAAGGTCAAGATCACTGACTTCGGTATCGCACGGTTGGCCGATCAGGTTCCGCTGACTCAAACCGGACAGGTCATGGGCACCGCCCAGTACCTGGCGCCCGAGCAGGCCACCGGACAGGTAGCCACGGGTTCCAGCGACATCTATTCCCTTGGGGTTATCGGTTACGAATGCATCACCGGTCACCGCCCGTTCTCGGGCGAATCGCAGATCGCCATTGCCCTGGCCCAGGTCAATGACGCCCCGCCGCCACTGCCTGACACCTTGCCGACGCCCGTCCGCGCACTCTTGATGTCCATGTTGTCGAAGGAACCGGTCAACCGTCCGGAGAACGCTTTGAAGCTGGCGGAGGCCGCCGAGGCCATCCGTGAGGGCGATATCAAGGCAGCTCATGCTGCGGTTCCTGGCATGTTGCTTTTTGAGTCCACAACCGGTCCCATCACGGCACCTGTGGATGTCAATGCAACGGCTCCGACATCAGTTGTTAGCAACATTGCCGAACCCACGACCACGGCCCTGCCGACCGTCGTCAGCGATGTCCAGCCGGCCAGTCCTACTCGCTCAGAGATTCTCGGCGCAGAGCGGGCCTGGCAAGCTGAGCAGGAACAGCCTTACAGCCCGGAAGAAGAAGACGAGCCCGCTCCAGTTCCGGCTAAGAAGGGTCGCAGCCCCTGGACCTGGCCATTCATTGGGCTCCTGATTCTCTTGGTCTTCGCCGTTGGTGCGCTCGTGCTGCAAGGGACGGGACTTCTAGGAAACAACGACGCACCGGTGCCGACCACGACATCCTCAACGAAGGCCAGCGTACGCCCGTCAACGGCCCCGCCGACGACCACCGAGGCGCCGACTCCTACCGAAACCGTTGAACCCACAACTGAGGCGCCCAAGCAGTTCGAAGTCATCAGCAATATGCTCGTTGGCAAGTCCTTTGAAGAAGTCGACGGCGTTCTCACTGGTGCGGAACTTGTCGTCAATCGGGTCGACGATTTCAGTGAATCCGTCGCTGCCGGGTTCGTTATCTCTGTATCCCCGACCGGGCTGCAGACAGTTGGCACCACCATCGACGTGACCGTCTCCAAGGGCCCCGCGACAGCAGCCGTTCCTTCCTCTGTCGGCCAAGAGGGCAATAGCTATGATCAGGCTCTTGTGGCTGCGGGATTCATTCCCAATCGCGTCGAAGAAGCCTCTTCAACGGTGGCAGTGGGGCTCGTCATTCGCACGAACCCAACAGCTGGGACCCAAATCCCGACTGGTTCGACGGTGGCGTACTACGTCTCCACCGGCGCCACGGAAGAGCCTTCCCCCACTGAGGCGGCACCAAAAGAAACCGCTCCGGGAGACAAATAATTTCATCGCCTTCACGCAGCAGCTCCCCATTCACTCCACACCGAAAGGACAAGCAGGTACCTCATGAATATTCCGCGCGTCCTCAATAATCGGTATGAGATCGGGGAGCTGCTGGGTCGAGGCGGCATGGCAGACGTCTACAAGGCTCAGGACCTCCGCCTGGGTCGGACAGTCGCCATCAAGCTCCTGCGGGCTGATGTCGCCAGAGACTCACAGCTCCAGGCCCGCTTCCGCCGTGAAGCCCAGGCTGTAGCCGGACTGAATCACCCCTCGATTGTCGCCGTATACGACACCGGGGAGCACATCATGGATGAACAAGTCCGTGACAGTGCCCATTTGCCATACATCGTCATGGAATGTGTCCACGGTAAGACCCTGCGAGAGCTGATCCGAAATAAAGACATCACCACGGATCAGGCCATCGACTACACCTCCGGCATCCTTTCGGCCCTTGATTACAGTCACCGCGCCGGCATTGTGCACCGTGATATCAAGCCCGCCAATGTCATGATCACCCAAGACGAACATGGTCTTCTGGGTCAGGTAAAGGTCATGGACTTTGGCATCGCCAGAACCATTTCTGATGCGGCAGCCACCATGACTCAGACGCAGACCGTCATGGGAACGGCCCAGTATTTGTCGCCCGAGCAGGCCCTCGGTGAGAGCGTTGATGCGCGTAGCGATCTGTACTCGGCTGCCTGCCTGCTCTTTGAGATGTTGGCTGGACGGCCACCATTCACCGGCGACTCTCCGGTTTCTGTGGCCTACCAGCACGTTCGTGAACAGCCGCCGGTGCCGAGCAATTTCAACCACGAGATTTCGCCCGCCCTCGACGCGCTCTTGATGCAGGCTCTCGAAAAGGACCGCGGACGTCGTTTCCAAAACGCCTCGTCCTTCCGGAACGCGCTTCGTGCTGCCCGGACAGGCATTGTGCCAATCCCCGTGTCACCGGCAGCTACGCAGCTGGCCGCGGCAGTTCCACTCATGGCCCTGCCCGATGCCGCCACGCCTTCTCCTGCTGAGACGGACGACGGCGGCCCCTCCACTCGCGCGATGGCGAAGGTTTTGGCTGGGGGACCCCTCACAACGGACGAGGCTGAACCTGAGAACTTAGGTGAAGTTGCCCCCTCCCAGAAGCGGCGCCGGACGGCATGGATGGTCTCCATGTTTGTTGTCTTGGCACTTGTTTTGGGCGCAGGAGGCTTCTTTGGCTACAACTGGATCAATAACAAGCCGCCTGCCGTGCAGCAGGTCTCAGTTCCGACGCTCACCGGGGTGGCACTCGATACCGCCATGTTGCAATTGGAAGATCTTGGCATGGTCCCGAAGAGCACAGAAGAATTCTCTACTGAGCCCGCAGGCGTGGTCATCCGGACATTCCCTCAGGCCAATGCCCGGGTAAATCTAGGTGCCGACATTGAGGTATTTGTGTCCAAGGGCCCCTCGGAAGTGATGATCCCCAAGGAAATTGCCGGTCGAACGGAACCCGAAATTCGAGCCAATCTGATCGCCTTAGGCCTCACGGTCAAGGACAACGATATGGTTCAGAGCGGCGAAATTGCTGCTGCTTTGGTCGTGACAAGTGATCCAGCACCTGGAGAGACCGTTCCTGTCGGTACAGCCGTCACTCTCAAGATCTCCACGGGTCAGATCGCTATGCCCTCATTGTTTGACTTGAGCGATGACCCTGCAGGCGTCGCTGCTGCCGTGACAGCCGCCCTACACAAAGTCTCACCGTTCTTATCGGTGACATTTGACGAAGCCGAAAATTCGGTTGTCACCCCCGGCCTCGTCACAGGTCAATCCATTCCCGCAGGAACGGTCGTGGCGCAAAACAGCACCGTCGTGGTCACTCTAGCCAAAGCTCCGGCGACACCCGAGCCCCCGCCCACCACAGAAGCCGTAGAAACACCCACGGCAAAGCCGCGCACGCCAGACAAGCCCACCCAACCTCCGGGACAAGAATAAAGCCAGGCAGCGCGGCCCGACGGGTCAGCTATGAATCAGGGGGCTCAGCGTCGCTGCCTTGGCGACAGCTCCTGTCAAGCCCAGAGATTCAAGCCAGTTCCCCAACATGGTGTAACCGCCCTCGGTGAGGACAGATTCTGGATGGAACTGGACACCGCACAGAGGTGCGCTCCTGTGCGCCAAACCCATGATCACGCCGTCGACCGTTTCTGCCGTCACCTCCAGCACCTCAGGGATACTTGCCGGAACAGCGGACAGTGAGTGGTAGCGGGTGGCTGTGACGGGGCTAGGCAGGCCCGCAAACACGCTTGCACCGTGATGATGGACCTCGCTAGTCTTTCCGTGCATGAGCTGCTCAGCGTGTGTCACCACGCCGCCATAGGCCTCTGCCAGAGCCTGATGACCGAGGCACACACCCAACATGGGCTTGGCGTTCTCTCCGCACCATTTGATGAGCTCGATACACACGCCAGCCTCGGCGGGAGTGCCGGGACCGGGGGAGACGAGTACGCCGTCGCGCGCGTTGGCCAGTTCGATAGCCTCCGCAAGGGTGACATCGTCGTTGCGGACAACCGTCGTCTCAGCACCTAGCTGCTGCAGGTAGCCCACCAAGGTGTAAACAAAGCTGTCGTAGTTATCAATGACCAGAATCCGAACTGACATGTCAGACTCCACCGCCAATCGTCGAATCGGTAAGGGGGTTGAATTGGCTCAACCACGGGAAAACAAATTGCATAAGTGCCAGCACCGCGACTGCCACGAAGACGATGGCGGTGATGATGCGCAACCACAAGGGCCCTGGCAGATGTCTAAAAATCCAGCCGTACATGATCAGCCTCTCGAATTCGCTGCGACTTGTTCTGCAATGGCGGCAGGAGGGCCGGCGCTGGCGGGTTGCCACGACTCCATGAGCGAGTACGCAATGAGCCGTTCCTCGGCGCCAAAACGGGGGTTACAGCTTGTCATGGTCATGAAACGCTCAGTGGGTGTCGCGTCGGCTTGCGTGGGGACCGGCAAGAGGACGTCGCCTCGGTTTGGCATCACAATCTGATTGTTGCGGAACACGTAGGTGTAGTAGCCGTCTTTGGTCTGAACATAAATCTTGTCGCCCGGAACCAGGGTATGGATGGCATCCAAGACTGCTCCGTGCGTCTGGCGATGACCGGCAACAGCAAAGTTTCCGATACCGCCGGGCATGGTGGAGCTGTCATAGCGACCCAACCCCAAAGTATCGAGCTGCGCCTGCTGTACACCTTCAACAAGAGGGCGACTGTAGCTGGCACCGAAGCGTGGGATGTAGACAACACCAAAAACCGTGCTGGGATCCGTGGGCTCGGCCATGACGATGGGCTGACCGTAATCCGAAGGTGTGTCCGCGGCCGGAGGTGTCACGGGTCCCTGAAAGTCTTTCGCGAATTGCGATACGGCTGCCTGCTGTGCGGTGTTGGCTTCGATGTTGGTCCACCACAGTTCCCACACGACAAAAAGTAAGAGGATGACACCGCAGGTGATGAGGAGCTCACCAAAGACCTGAACCAGTGTGCGAAAGAACCCTTGTTTAGGCCGCTGTGCGCTTGTTTTCCGCCTAGAGCTCCTGCGGCGGGCCCGAACTCGCTCATTTCCCGCAATCAGTTCATCGACACCCACGGCTTTTTCGACATGGCCGGGCGAATGAACCACGCGGGTCTCCTGACTGCCGATGGGCGGTAAAGTCATGCAAACTGAGGCTGCGCTAAATACAGCTAGAATTACGTCAACAATACCGGCAGTTCAACGGCATGGAACAATTCTTGCAATAAAGCCACGGCTGATGAACCGCCTGCCAACCCACTGAGTGGATCGTTGTGACGGTCCCAATGTCAAGGAGCTCCTGTGCCCGAGTCAAAACCGCGTCGCCGTCCCGCAAAGGCCCCGGTTCAAACCCCGTCCTCTAAAACACAGCAGCCCAACGCCGTTTGGTTCCTTCCCCTCATGGTCACCCTCATGCTGCTGGGCCTGGTTTGGATTATTACTTACTACATTTCGGATGGAAAGTTCCCCATTCCCGATATCCACAACTGGAACATCGGCATCGGTTTCGCCATTGCACTGGCTGGTTTCATGATGACGACTCGCTGGCGCAGCTAGTCCCAGCAGGGAAACGAGTGAAGGGCCTCGCCTCATGGCGGGGCCCTTCTGTCTTGCTAGCTGTAGCGGTTGTCATGACTGGCTAACCCTGAGCTTGCCGTCCTCATTGTCTTGGTTCAGCAGCGCCGTCAACTGCTCACGAGACTGAATATCCAGCTTGATAAACGTCCTGTATAGATGCCCTTCGATGGTCCGCAATGAGACATTCAATCTGGCAGCAATGGCATTATTTGATTCTCCTTGAGCAACGAGAAGGGCAATCTGATGCTCACGCCGGGTCATCTTCGGTTGATCCATGGTGTGAAATACGGGAGAGACCAGCCCAGGCATCTGCTCCCGCATCGCGACAACTTTACTGGCGGTCTTCCTGCTCTTGTGGACTTTTCCGCTGTCGTGGAACTTATTCAAGGCATGGGTTGCCAGTTCTACGGCTAGCAGTTCAAAGCCAAAGTCCATTGCGGTGGCACTGGCCCGATCAAGAGTGGCAGGGTCCTGAGAGCGCATCGCTTGTGACCAATTCACAAAGAACTCTTTGCTGCCCGACTCCAACAAATTGGCCACGTCAGTCAATCGAGGAATCGCACCCGAGTCTCCCACTCGCACCATGAGGGAAAGCACCGTCAGCTCGATACCAAGAAGTCCCAGACGCTGGCATTCTGTGCGCAGGCCACGTAGGCGAGATAAGCCAAGGTCTTTCTGCCCGGTCATAACCTGAGCTGCGGCTGCGTAAGCCGAACTCTCAAGGGCATAGAACTTCCCACTGCGCCGCTCGAGACTCGCCAGCTCCACGAGGCATTCTTGCGAGCCCAAGAGGTCCCCACGCATAACACGGCAGTATGCCATCAAGGCCAGAGCCGTCGACAGCACAGACCAAGGGTCATAGTCCTTGAGAGCGCCAGCAGCCGTTTCCAAGGACATGAGGGCTTCTTCAATATAGCCACGGCGGCATTGCATCACGGCCGTGGCCAAATCCCGCAGACCGCCGGAGTACAGCATCATGTCCGGGTTAGTGAATGTCGCGGGGTCGAGAGCAACGCGCACGTGGTCCCATGCGCCGTCGTAAACGAAAGAAGCAACGGCGCGGGTATATGCCAAAATGGCAATATCTGGGCGTGGGAACCCTTCCGCCCGTTCGAGGCCCCCAATAACTTCCATCGCGACAGACACGGCCGTACTCATACGACCCACGGCACAATAGATCTCGCATTGCAACGATTTCAACAAAACCTGATCACTGATGTTCGTTGTCAAGGAGTGTTGCAGCAATCCGTCGATAAGCTCTGCGGCAGGGGAGACGTTACCCAAGGAAACATCCTTGATGGCCCGAATAATCAGGACATCGATCTCCGCACGCGTGGCATCTTCGTTGAGCCGAACCGCACCGAATCGCTGTTCATAGAGGGTGTAGGCGTCGTCAAACTGAGCCTGATAATCGAGGGTAGAACTATGGCTGAGATTCACCGCTCGGAGCGCCCTAGCTGCCGCTTCAGGTGAAGTCGCCATCTCGAGTGCCTGCCGGGCGAGAATCCGCGCTTCCGCAGGGCTCTTTTGATTCAAAAATGCAATCGCGCGTTCAGCCAATAAAGCAGCGGAATGTTCCGTACCGACTCGACCACCGCTAAATTGCAAGGCTTCCGTTGGACGCATGAGCTGATTGGCCCAGATCGCAGCGTCGAGGAGGCGGCGATCTTCAACAGGTAGACCACAATCAAGGGACCACCTCGTGAAGTTGATCAGCACCTCGGGGGTTGATTCGTCGGTTACCGAAATGAATCTCGAGACTTCAGCAAAGTACCTCCGACTACGCGCCACGGGGATCATTCCCCTGATCGCGGGAGCTGTGGCCTGACGGGTCAACCT
Source organism: Arthrobacter psychrolactophilus (assembly GCF_003219795.1). Lineage (GTDB taxonomy): Bacteria > Actinomycetota > Actinomycetes > Actinomycetales > Micrococcaceae > Specibacter > Specibacter psychrolactophilus. Next base: position 14,961 of record NZ_QJVC01000026.1, read on the forward strand.
CATTGTCAGCAGGGAGCCCGGGATAATCTCAACAAGTTCCCGTTGTTGCATCTCATCTACGTCTTCAGCGCTGGCCAATTCAAGTAGGACGTTGAGCGGCAAGGGTCCAGTTAACGCCAAAATTTCGAGAATGCGTCGACTTTCCTCAGAGAGTCGATCCAGATCCATCTGTAGAAATTCCCAGGTCTCCACCCCCAAACGATCTCCCGGATGGTCAAGGATCCAAACGTTGTTAACTTTCCGAAGTGATCCTTCTTCCTGGGCGCCAGCAACTAAGCCGTGCAGGACCAAAAGGTTTCCCGCGGAACGGCTGGCTAGATAATTTGCGGTGCCCTCGGCAACTTTTCCGTCTAGGAGACCCTCAAGGAACACTTGCACGTCAATGGACTGCAAGGGTGCCAATTCAAAACGCGTCAGGTGCCCGTCTCGCCAGAGTTCTCGAAGATGGCTGCCTTGGCTGCCTGGCTGATCTACGAGGATCAATTTTGCATCGGAAGACATTACGACCTGCAGAATGATGGCCGCACTTTGATTGTCCAGATCTTGGGCGTTATCCACCATGAGAATTACTCGCTGGGCGCTTTGGGCTGCCGAGGCTATCTGTTCCAACAGGCCGTTAAGTACCTCGTAGTAGTCGCTGCTTCGGATCAGTTTTGATCCGACTCTGGCGTTGACGGCCCCAAAAGGAATGGCCGCAAGAGCTTTGCTGGCGCTCAGCCTGATCGTTGCCGCTTCAGATCCTAGCGCCGCAATAATCTGACTCAACATCCATGTTTTGCCCGCTCCTCGTGAGCCGACAATAAGCACACCTTTAGAGGTGCTGGACGTCAGCTGATCAACAATGTCCCCAACATTGGCGCGACGGGCCACTCATCCTCATTTCATGTCACGAAACTGGGCTATCTAGCCCGTCACTCTTCACGATCCCACCAAGGAAGGTGTGCACATTTGAAATAACAGAAGCTACCTTCAGTGTAAAGATACAGCACCGCTTCTGTCCGAGAATAGACCTCCTCCAAGGCAGTATCGCCCTACTTTTCATCCTCTAGCCATTGCTCGGTGCCCACGACTTCACAGAGGGACGAGTTCTGGATGACAGAGAACTACTTGCGAACCCTCAAACGGCCTCTTGACACGCAATATTAATCACTATCCCCAAGGTTCTCCACAGTGTGGATAACTTTTTCCCACAACCCACAGCCTTATCCACCGCAGTTGATAACTTGTTCGAACTATCCACAAGCAGTCTTCGAAGCTCTGGTTATCCCTAGTTGTTCACAAAGTTATCCACAGGTGTGGGTAACTTTGGAGCAAGAACCGTATAAACTCCGCAAAATTGCCGCCAGAAAGTAATCCACAGCTGTGGAATTACATGTGTGTAACTTATACCCAGTGTGCATAAGCTTGGGGATAAGTACGTGTTCGACGAATCTAAAACTACTAGAACTACATCCCTGTAAGTTATGCCCACGTGTGGATAGCTCTGTGGATAAGTGTGGAAACGTGCGAACATGGACTCATGGAACTTGCTGGCAACCTTGATATCCACAGAGTTTTCCCACAGCAAACAACACAGGAGCAAATTGACGAATACCGTCGTCTCAGTGCAGAACAGGCCAGTGGCGTTGCCATCGTGAGCACCCGGCTTCGTGACCGCGACTACGCAGCCACCGTGAGCTCCTACTTGTCAGTGTCCTATGACCCACCGACATTGCTCGTTAGTCTCTACGCCGAATCCCGGATCGCCCAGGCCGTTGTGGACTCCGGTTCATGGGCGTTGTCCCTGCTCACCGCAGAGCAAAAGGGTCAGGCCAATTGGCTGGCAAGCCCAGGAAATCCTGTGGAGGGTCTCCTCAATCAGATTGATTTTAGGCGCGGCCCTGCCACCGACAATGCTGTGATTGCTGGGGCGCTGGCATATTTTGAGGTGGAGACGACGGCCGTCCATGAGGCGGCAACGCATTTCCTCGTGGTGGGGAATGTTGTCTCCATGGGGGAAGACGCCCCATGGAGCAAGGATCAGTCACCGCTGCTGCACTATGCCGGGGACTACCGTCGAGTGAAGCCGTAAAAGATCTGGCTAGCCAATCAGGAAGGTGGGGAACGTCGAGACCTTGTAAATGCTCAGGGCTAGGAGCACGACGACGACGGCAGCCACCGATCCCCACTGAATCACATTGCGATTCTTGGCTGGGGCATAGGCTATGGCCCAGGTGCATAGAGCCCCTGCAATCAGGCCACCAAGATGGGCCTGCCAAGCAATATTGGGGATAATGAACCCAATCGCCGCATTGATGGCTAGAAGCACTAGGATCTGGCGCAGATCGCCTCCACGCTTCTTTTGAACCACGAATAGAGCACCGAAGAGGCCAAAGACAGCTCCCGAAGCGCCCACCACGACGGTATCAACCGGCGATAGCATGAGGACTCCAACGGATCCGGCCAGCGCGCTGACGAGGTATACGGCCAAGAATCGAATTCGCCCAAAGGCAGGCTCCAGGGCGTTACCTAGTATCCACAGCGCATACATGTTGAAGGCAATATGCATGATGCTGGAGGAATGCAAGAAGGCCGAGGTGAGCATACGCCACGGTTCAGATTCCGTCAGGAACGGTGCATACGCAAAATTTTGAAAGATAAAGCCGTTGGGAATTGCTAGGTCCAGAGCATAAGCGGCAACACAGATGGCCATCATGATGATCGTGATCAACGGGCGACCTGCCCGGGGGACACCGCCGAAGATGGTGCGTCGCCCAGGGATCGATTTAGCAGCTTGTTGAACACAATCCACACACTGAATTCCCACAGCCGCACTGCGCTGACAGTCCGGGCATGTTGGCCGGCCGCACCGCTGGCAACTCACATAGGAGACGCGATCAGGGTGGCGGGGGCAAACAGGGGCGCTGGCAGCTGGCCCCGGAGCCGGATAGGCAGAACTCATGAAGTGGGTCCTCAGTTAAGAAATTTTGTCAGAAGAAAACAAGGATGGCTTTGGCCGTCGAGCTCATAAGAACTCGACGGCCAAAGCCATGGAAACGAGGAACAGTGATTAGAGCTGTTCGACAGTTACGGAGTTGATGACAACATCTTCACGCGGCTTGTCGCCGGCGCCGGTTGCAACACCTTCGATGGCGTCGACAACGGCGCGGGAAGCCTCATCGGTGACATCACCGAAGATGGTGTGCTTGCCCTGCAGCCAGCTCGTGTTCACCGTGGTGATGAAGAACTGTGAACCGTTGGTTCCGCGGCCACCCTGAATGCCGGCGTTAGCCATTGCAAACTTGTAGGGGTCGTTGAAGTTCAGGTCGGGGTTGATCTCATCGTCGAACTGGTAGCCGGGGCCACCGATTCCACGGCCCAAGGGATCTCCACCCTGGATCATGAAGTCCTTGATGATGCGGTGGAAGATGGTTCCGTTGTACAACGGAGCCGTGGTCTTTTCGCCGGTTGCCGGGTGGGTCCACTCGGTCGTGCCGGTTGCCAGGCCTACGAAGTTGGCAACAGTCTTGGGTGCGTGGTTACCAAAAAGGTTCACCACGATATCGCCGAGGCTGGTGCTGATAGTTGCTTTTGCGGTTGGGATAGCAGTCATGGCGATATTCTGTCATGCCAAGATGAGAAAATCCTGCCTGTGTTCTTCATTCCGCGCCCGGCGAACTGGCAAGAGATAGAAACGGTGAGGATCTCGACGTAGGCTGAAAGATGAAACTGCCAACATCTGGAGGAAACGTGAAGAAGGTTGACCGCTTTACCCAAGGCTTGGAAGACTCCCTCAGCTCGGGCGTACACAATGCCACCGAATGGGCAACTCCCCATGTAGAACATGCACGGGAATGGACCACACCGCGCGTAGAAGCTGCTCTTGGATGGGCCGTACCCCGGATTGAACGTGGGATTGAGCAGGCTTCTCCCATTGTTCAAGACAGCTTGCGGAAGGCTGCCCAGTACACGGCCGACGGCGTGGCCGCCGTGACTCCCATGCTTCAAGATGGCCTCGAGAAGCTCGCCCCGCGTATTTCCGATGCCGTTGATGAGGCCACACCGCATATTCAGGGTGCTTTGGACAAGGCGAGTCCCGCGCTGGCCTCGGCCAAGGAACGTGTGGTTCATGATTTCATCCCGCTCGTCTCGGACAAGCTGGGCGACGCCGCACACGCCGTCGAAACTGCCTTGGAAAAGACGCAGCTTTCCCACCAGGTGGAAGTTGTCGCGGAATCTGTCAAGAAAAAGAAAGGCTCTGGCAAGGGCTGGATCGTGGTCGGCATCATTGCTGCCGCATCAGCTGCTGCAGTAGCAGCCTGGAAGGCTTCCAAGCCGGTTGCCGACCCTTGGAAGACGCCCGCCACTGTTGTCCCAGCCCAGGCTGTTGTGCCTGCCCCGGTGCCAGCGGACGACGGCGCCCTCGAGGATGCTGCAAAGGTTGCGGACACCGAAGTCGAGGAAGAAACTAAATAGTTCTTCAGATCTTCCAAAGATGGTCGGGTTCAACATGAACCCGACCATCTTGTCTTTAAGACCTATTTGATTCTTTTGGACTTTCTCAAGCCGCTGCGTCCCTGATAAAGAATCACGATGGCCAAGCCCACCAGGATGAGCGCTAATCCGGCATAGGTTCCGGCCGGCAAGGCCTGATGCAGGAAGAACCCTGCCAAGAGTGCCGCCCCCGGGATTTCCAACAAGATCATCATGGAAACCACAAGTGGCGACATAGTGGCCAAAAGGTGGTTGAAGATGGTGTGCCCAAAAATCTGAGCAGCAATCGTGACGCCGATAATTCCCCACCAAGCTTCCGCAGGGATGTTGACGAACGGCTGCTGGAAGGCCAAACAAAGAACAAGCAAGATGATGGAGCAAAATCCATAGCAAAGGCTTGTGTAGACACCGGTCGACATTGTTTTGCGGGCTTTTGAGCCAGCCAAGGTATAAACCGCGGCCAAGGCGCCGCCCACGACCGCCAGCAGGTCTCCGAGGAGCGCTTCCTTGGAAACACTCATATCGAAGCCGGTGATGACGACAACGCCTATCAGGGCCGTTCCCAGGCCCAGCAGGATGGGTCTGGCGGGCTTGGATCCCCGGATCCACTGAAATAGGGCAATCCACGCGGCTTGCAGACACACAAGTGCAGTTGCAGCTGCCACGCTGGTCAATTTGACCGAGGTGACGAAACAAGCGAAATGGAAGGCGAGTGCTGTTGCTGCAATGAGGATGTATTTCAGCTCAAGCCGAGTCAAGGAGCTGAAACGGCGCGGTTCCTTGATCAGAGTGGGGGTACCAAGGACGACCGCCCCAAAAACATTGCGCCAAAGTGCAATAGTCAAAGCAGGAGCCGCGGTTGCCGCCATGATCGGGCCAGATGCGGAAACGCCCAGAATACCCACGAGGGCCAAGAAGAGAATCACTGTACAACCCGTAGATTATTTTCCAATGCCCAGCAGCTGCCAGGACTTTCACTAAAAACAAAACAACCCCGGTCCGAAGACCAGGGTTGTTTTTTATGGTGGAGGCACGGGGACTCGAACCCCGAACCCCCTGCTTGCAAAGCAGGTGCGCTACCAATTGCGCCATGCCCCCATAATGCTCATTCAGTATATATGAAACTAATCAATAAATTCAAATTACAGAATCTGTTGCTTTGTTCCAAGTTGTCTTCACAACTTTGGATTCCTGCCACTTCTTATTTAGGAAAACCGCAGCACCTAAAGTCACGATCAAGATCAATAACTTCTTCACTACACATCTTCCTTCCACAAGAACCAATAGGTTCCGTGGGCGTACCTGGACTTGAACCAGGGACCTCTTCGTTATCAGCGAAGCGCTCTAACCGCCTGAGCTATACGCCCTCAGTGACCCTCACCGGGCCGAGACAAAACTTTACCCCAAACAATCCCAAAGTTCAAAATCGGCGGGTCCCGGAAGATCCGAGACCCGCCAATTCAAGGATTTTTTAGTGTTTTCACACCGTTAATCCGCGGATTTTGAACTTTTAGTCATCAGTCAGGGTGACACCAATTCCACCAACAAGGGTGGCGGAAATGTTGTACAACCATGCAGAAAGCACCGAAAGTGTGGTCAACAACACAACATTGACCACAGCGACAATAGTCGCGAAGGAAGCAACCTGCCCCAAGGAGACAATACTGAGCAGATCGAAAGGCGTTCCGCCTTCCTTGCCCTGAATGTCGTTGATGAAGGAATTAACCGTGTCGAACAAGCCGATCGTGTCCAAAACCGTCCACAGCACGATGGAGGCAACGACGGTGATAATGCCGAGCGCAACAGATAGCAGGAATGCCATCTTCAATACCGACCACGGGTCAACCTTGCTGACCAGAAGACGGGCGCGGCGCGCCTTGGCCTTCGGGGCAGGCTTGACCAAAGTGGGCGGGGTTTTGGGGGCCGGCCTCTTGACTACGGGCTTCGCCGCAGCTGCTTTAGTTGTTGTCGGGCTCTGCGCAGGACGCTGGGCAGGGCGGGCCGGAGTACCTCCCCTTGGTGCGGAGCCAGGCCGCGGGATGGGGTTATTGGTGCTCAATCGGTACCTCCAGTTATTCCGTCATTATCATTCAACGGTACTTCATCTACCTGAGGGTTTCCCTCGACTACACCGGATTGCGGTGTCTGGGGGGCCTCGGGGTCCGTTGAATCTTCGTCTTCTTCAAGGCCTCGCTCCGTATTTCGGGCGATGCCGATGATCCGATCGTTCTTGTCGGGCTTGGCGAAGATGACGCCCATCGTGTCGCGGCCCTTTGCCGGAACCTCGGACACGTCGGAGCGAACAACCTTGCCGCCACTCATGACCACGAGCACCTCATCGTCTTCCTGAACGATCAGGGCGCCGATCAAATCACCACGGTCTTCAACGAGCTTAGCTACCTTGATACCCAAGCCGCCTCGTCCCTGCAAACGGTATTCCTCGACAGCCGTCCGCTTGGCGTAGCCGCCCTCGGTGACGATGAAGACGAATGAATCATCCGTCACTACCGCTGCTGACAAGAGTTCGTCGTAGTCACGGAATTTCATGCCGGTCACACCAGAGGTGGCTCGGCCCATGGGGCGCAATGCGTCATTGGTGGCCGTGAACCTGATCGACTGTCCCTTACGTGAGACGAGGAGCAGATCATCCGTGTCCGAGACGAGCTGAGCCGAAACCAGTTCGTCACCGTCTCGCAGATTGATGGCGATGACGCCGGCGGAACGGTTGGTGTCGTAGTCCTCGAGTGAGGTCTTCTTGACCAAGCCATTCTTGGTTGCCAGAACCAAATAAGGCGACTGCTGGTAGTCCTTGAGCTCCATGACCTGGGCGATCTTCTCGTCCGGCTGGAAGGCCAAGAGGTTCGCTACGTGCTGTCCCTTGGCGTCGCGGCCAGCTTCGGCAAGCTCGTAGGCCTTAGCTCGGTAGACGCGGCCAAGATTTGTAAAGAATAACAACCAGTGGTGGGTCGTGGTCACAAAGAAGTGCTCGACGACGTCATCGCCACGCAGCTGCGCGCCCTTGACGCCCTTGCCGCCACGGTGCTGGGTGCGGTAGTTGTCGCTTCGAGTGCGCTTGACGTATCCGCCGCGCGTAATGGTGACGACCATTTCCTCTTCCGGAATGAGGTCTTCCATACTCATGTTGGGGTCGTAACCCATCATGATCTCGGTGCGACGGTCATCGCCGTATCGAGCCGCGATATCTGCCAATTCGTCGCTGACGATGCCGCGCTGAATTTCCGGGTCAGCCAGGATTCGGTTGAATTCGGTGATCATGGTTTCCAACACATTGTGCCGGTCCGTGATCTTCTGGTGCTCCAAGGCAGCCAAACGACGCAGCTGCATATCCAAAATGGCCTTGGCCTGGATCTCGTCGATGTCTAGCAGCTGGATCAAACCATCGCGGGCTTCCTCGGTAGTCGAGGAACGTCGAATGAGTGCGATGACCTCATCGAGGGCATCGAGAGCCTTCAAGAGACCGCGCAAGATATGAGCTTCTTCTTCTGCCTTGCGAAGGCGGAAGCGCGTACGGCGGACGATGACGTCCATCTGGTGCGTGACCCAGTGACGGATGAAGGCATCCAGGGGCAGGGTGCGGGGAACACCGTCAACAATGGCCAGCATGTTGGCGCTGAAGTTTTCCTGCAGCTGGGTGTGCTTGTACAGGTTGTTCAAAACAACCTTCGCAACTGCGTCACGCTTGAGGACGATGACCAAACGCTGGCCAGTACGACCCGAGGTCTCATCGCGCATATCGGCGATGCCAGAAATCTTGCCGTCCTTGACCAGATCGGCAATCTTGATGGCGAGGTTGTCCGGGTTGGCCTGGAACGGCAGCTCGGTCACGACCAAGCAGGTACGACCCTGAATTTCCTCAACGTTGACAACCGCACGCATGGTGATGGAGCCGCGTCCCGTGCGGTAGGCATCTTCGATGCCCTTGCGGCCCAAAATCTGAGCACCGGTCGGGAAATCGGGTCCCTTGATGCGTTCAATGAGCGCCTCAAGAAGTTCCTCACGGCTTACCGTCGGGTTTGCCAGGTACCACTGGACACCGTCGGCAACTTCGCGCAGGTTGTGGGGAGGAATATTGGTAGCCATACCCACGGCAATACCTGAGGAACCATTGACCAGAAGGTTTGGGAACCTCGAGGGCAAAATGGTGGGCTCTTGGTTCTTACCGTCGTAGTTGTCCTGGAAATCGACGGTTTCTTCGTCGATGTCTCGAACCATTTCCATCGCCAACGGCGCCATTTTGGTTTCCGTGTAACGAGGCGCAGCAGCACCATCGTTACCCGGGGAACCGAAGTTTCCCTGTCCAAGAGCCAAGGGGTAACGCATGGTCCAGTCCTGAATCAGGCGCACCAAGGCATCGTAAATCGAACTGTCGCCATGGGGGTGGTACTGACCCATGACTTCGCCGACTACGCGGGCACACTTGTTAAAAGAGCGCTCCGGGCGGTATCCGCCGTCGAACATGGCGTAGAGCACGCGGCGGTGCACAGGCTTGAGTCCGTCACGGACATCCGGCAGTGCACGGCCAACAATCACGGCCATGGCGTAGTCAAGGTAGGAACGCTTCATCTCCGTCTGGAGATCGATTTGCTCAACCTTGTCGTGCATTAGATTTCCTTCGAGAACGTCGATTTCCGTGGGCTCCACGGACGGTTCTGAGGGATTCTGAGGTGTTTCGTCGCTCATAATCTTTTATATTCCATTCCCAATATATGTCTAAGTTTCTCTATAGCTAGTGGGGCATATCTAACCCGTGCTAGATGTCGAGGAACCTGACATCCTTGGCGTTTTGCTGAATAAAGTTACGTCGTGATTCAACGTCTTCGCCCATAAGAGTCGAGAAAACCTGATCAACCTCGGCTGCGTCATCCATCGTGACCTGAAGCAGGGTGCGGTGTTCGGGATCCATGGTGGTATCCCAGAGTTCGGTGTAGTCCATCTCGCCGAGACCCTTGTAACGCTGGATTCCATTGTCCTTGGGGATGCGGCGCCCTGAAGCGGCTCCAGCAGCCAAGGCGGCATCGCGTTCCTTATCGCTGAACACATAATCGTGCGGCGCGTTGGACCACTTGATGCGGTACAGCGGCGGCTGGGCCAGGTATACATAGCCGTTTTCAATCAACGGGCGCATGTAACGGAACAGCAAGGTGAGCAGCAGTGTGGTGATGTGCTGACCATCAACATCGGCATCGGCCATCAAAACGATCTTGTGGTAACGAGCCTTGTTGACGTCAAAATCCTCGCCAATGCCGGCACCGAAGGCCGTGATCATGGCCTGGACTTCGGCATTGCCCAGTGCGCGGTCAAGTCGAGCGCGTTCCACGTTGAGGATTTTTCCTCGCAGCGGCAGGATTGCCTGCGTGGTTGGGTTCCTTCCGCGGACGGCGGAACCGCCTGCAGAGTCACCCTCCACGATGTAAATTTCCGACAGAGCTGGATCCTTAGACTGGCAATCCTTGAGCTTGCCCGGCATGCCACCCGATTCCAGCAGGCCCTTGCGTCGGGTGCTTTCGCGAGCCTTGCGAGCTGCCAAGCGAGCCATGGATGCCTGGATGGACTTACGGATAACGTCTTTTGCGGGACCGGGGTTACGCTCGAGCCAATCGCCCAAACCGTCGGTCACGACGCGCTGGACAAAGCCCTTGACCTCGGAGTTACCCAATTTGGTCTTGGTCTGTCCTTCAAACTGCGGTTCAGAGAGCTTGACGGAGATGACGGCTGTGAGGCCTTCACGAATGTCATCGCCTGTCAGGTTGTCATCCTTTTCCCGGATGATGTTCTTCTCACGGGCGTAGCGGTTGATCAACGAGGTCATGGCCGCACGGAAACCCTCTTCATGCGTTCCACCCTCATGCGTGTTAATGGTGTTGGCGTACGTATGGACGCTTTCCGAGAAGGAAGTAGTCCACTGCATAGCGATTTCCACAGCCATGCTGCGAGAAGAATCCTCGGTTTCAAAGGCGATAACGTCCTCGTGGACGGGCTCGTACTTCTTTGAGGTATTCAGGTGCTTGACGTAGTCAAGGAGACCATCTTTGTACTGGTAAACGACAACGCGCTTACCGGTGACAACGTCTTTACCTTCTGGAATAGCGTCAAGATCCGGGTCTTCATCCGGTGCTTCCAGCACGGTGCGCTCATCGGTGAGCGAGATTTTCAGGCCCTTGTTCAAGAAGGCCATCTGCTGGAAGCGCGCACGCAGAGTCTCGAATTCGAACTCGATGCTCTCGAAGATCTCAGGATCCGGGTAGAACGTCTGAGTTGTACCGGTTTCGGTGGTGGTCTCGCCCTGGACCAAGGTGCCCTGGGGCTTACCGCCATCGGCGAAACTCATACGCCAGACGTGGCCCTGGCGGCGAATCTCGGTGTTGACCTTGCGTGAGAGCGCGTTAACGACGGAGATACCAACACCGTGCAGACCACCGGAAACGGCGTAGCCGCCGCCACCGAACTTTCCACCAGCGTGCAAAATGGTCATGACCACTTCAACGGTGGGTTTACCTTCTGTGGGGTGGATATCCACCGGAATTCCGCGACCGTTGTCGATCACGCGTACTCCACCATCGGCGGTCAGCGTGATATCAATGTGGTCGCAGTAGCCGGCAAGGGCCTCATCGACAGAGTTATCCACCACTTCATAGACCAAGTGATGCAGACCGCGAAGACCAGTGGAACCAATGTACATACCTGGACGTTTCCGAACGGCCTCGAGGCCCTCCAAAACGGTAATATCACTGGCGTCATAGTGACTGATATCAGCAGCGGCGGCGGGTGTTTCGGCGCTTGGTTCCGCGATTTCTGGCGTATCTTCCGGCTCTGGATTCACGGCACTATCCGAATTGTTCGTCGTCACAGGCGCGTTCGACCCCTCTTGTTGTTCAGCTCGATTGCCAACAGAGGAATGGGCGCACGGCGATGACTAGCCTGCACGCCGATTCCTTTTGGAAGGCAGATAAATACCGCTCTCAACGTAACCGGGGAAACCTGCCACAGCGCCGCGGAGAGACGGTTATCCACTAATTCTACCTTGCAACTACCACAGATGGGGTCCCAACGTGCCCTGGAACGGCAAAAAAGCGGCATACAACGCAATTGCCGAGCCTTCTTTAAGGAGATGTACGCGTATTGGGGTTTGGATGCCCCTACAGCGCGTTGCTCACTTTTCCTCGGCAAGCAAAAAGGCTACCCATAAGTGTCTCGCGGACCGCGGCCCTTGACGTTGCGAAAGCCCTTGCGCCAGCTCGGAGCTGCTGGCCCAAGCACCATGATTTTGGTGACGACCCCGCGACCTAGATCCTCATCAAACTTTGCAAGGAGCGAAGACGACAACAAACGCAGCTGTGTTGCCCAGCTCGTCGAATCGCAACGAACGTGAAGCGTCGTCGCCTCAAAACTCTCGGGTTGGCAATGTGCGGCAATATCTGCGCCGACAAGGGTGTCCCACTGTGCCATCACGGAACCTACGGCAAGAGGGGAACTCCACCCACGATCAGAAACTAGCCGGCTGACAACATTTCCCAGGCCCTGGGGGTCTCGTCCACCACCATATTTGGCGTCAAGGAACGGCTTTCGCTTGGCTTTTGGTGCAGATTTTTCACCCAAACGACTTCTAGGGATCCGCAACTCGCCGCGGCTCTTGGCGATTCGCCGCATTCTGTTCAGGGCCGCCTGAGCAGCATCAATTTCGGTGGTGTGATCCGCAGCAGCAGCCTGCTTCCGACGCTTTTGACTGGTCGGATCATCATTTGAGGAGCCAAACGGCTGCTCATTCATCGCAGACAACTCCACCGGGAATCACCTGGACGGTTGATCCAGAAAGTTCCTCAGGAATATCTTCACCAACAGCGGCAGTCACCAAAACTTGCTCAGCGGAAGCAACCATGACGGCCAGTTTGCGGCGACGCTGAGCATCAAGCTCAGCAAACACATCATCCAAGATGAGGATCGGCTGATTACCCTCGACATGCTTGTCTTCATCAAGAACATGGAAGGATGCCAAACGCAGGGCCAACGCAATCGACCAAGATTCTCCATGCGAGGCGTATCCACGAGCGGGAGCAAGACCTAACAGTAGATCCAACTCATCTCGGTGGGGGCCCACCAAAGACATGCCGCGTTCCAATTCCTTGGTTCTAGAACGAACCAGTTCGACGCGGTATTTTTCTGTCAGTTCCTCAACACTCAAGAGCGAAAGGTCCGGGAAGTCAGTTTCAACTCCAGCAACCCCACTCTGAGGTTCGCCAAGAGTGTCGGGGGATGCGCCGTCGGACGTGACGGGGCGATCACCGTCAGCTAGCTCATCAAGACTGCTGCGATAAATGGCTCGCAAAAGCTTGGATCCGTCGGTCAACTGGGCATACGCCTCGGCCATGTGCGGGCGCAAACGATTGAGCAAATCTAAGCGTGCGGACAAGAGATTCGCGGCCGCAATGGCGAGGTGCTCGTCCCAAACATCCAGTGTTGAAAGATGCGATTCAGAGACGCCGGACCGAGAAAAATGCTGCGACCGTGCGGATTTCAAGAGGGCATTGCGCTGCTTAAGGACGCGGTCGTAATCACTACGGGTGCCGGCATGCATGGGGGACAGGACGACCAATAGGTCATCCAAAAAACGACGGCGATTGCCAGGATCGCCCTTGACCAGAGCCAAATCCTCAGGCGCGAAAAGCACTGTCCGGCACAGGCCCAAGATGTCACGCGAACGAACGGGGTTTGCTCGGTTTATTCTGGCCCGATTCGCACGAGTGGCGTTGATTTCCAGCTCAACCATGACTTTTTGCTCGGCACGGACCAACTGAGCGCGGATCAGCGCCCGATCCGTGCCGAACCTCAAAAGTGGCCCATCCTGGCTGACTCGATGAGAAGAAAGAGTCGCCAGGTAGCCAATCGATTCCACCAGATTGGTTTTACCCAAACCATTTGATCCGACAAGAACCGTGACACCCGGGGTGAGCGTTAGATCGACCTGGGTGTAACTGCGGAAATCGGTCAAGGAAAGGTGTTCAAGATACATGGAGCTGGAATCTATTCACTAACTAGGAACCTGCGGGTTTTGTGGCATGCCCACCAAATTGGTGACGCAGTGCCGAAACCATTTTCATGGCGGGTGAGCTGTCTTCACGGGAGGAAAAACGAGCAAAGAGCGCCGCGGTAATCGCCGGGGCCGGGACAGCGTTGGCGATTGCTTCCTCAACTGTCCAACGGCCTTCACCGGAATCTTCCACGTAATCGTCGATGGATTCCAAGCCCGGATCCTCATCCAGCGCCTTGACCATGAGGTCCAAAAGCCAGGAACGGACTACCGTTCCCTTTTGCCAGGCGCGGAACGTGCCGGGCAAATCCTCAATGATGTCCTTCTTGGCCAAGAGCTCATAGCCCTCGGCATAAGCCTGCATCAACCCATATTCGATGCCGTTGTGAACCATCTTCGCGTAGTGCCCCGCACCCACGTCACCGACATGAACGAGGCTATCTGCCCGTTCGCCTTCGGGACGAAGGGTATCCAATACCGGGAGGACGCGCTCAAAGTTTTCAGCTGAACCGCCGGCCATGAGGCCATAACCGTTCTCCAAGCCCCAAACTCCACCTGAAACACCAACATCCATGAAGCCGATGTTCTTAGTTGCCAGCATGGCGCCGTGCTTTTGGTCTTCGGTGAAGCGGGAATTTCCGCCATCAACGAGCAAATCTCCGGGTTCAAGGAGCTCGGAAAGCTCGGTGATGACGGAATTGGTGATGTCTCCCGACGGCACCATGACCCAAATGAGCCTTGGTGCCGGAACTGCCTTGACCAAGTCAGCAAGCGATGCCGCGTCACTCACCTCAGGGTTGCGATCGAAGCCGGTGACCTCGATGTTTCCTGCACGTAAGCGAGCTCGCATATTGAAGCCCATTTTTCCAAGTCCAACAAGTCCAATATGCACGTGCGTTTCTCTTTTCCGTGGGTTGGTTATCAAGCGAGGAATTTACTGACAAGTTCAGGCAGTTACTGGTTTGGCAACCTGACCGGCATTACCAGGTAGCGGTACTCGTCGCGGCGTTCACCATCGATGGTGTCCTGAGCGCTGAGCATGGCAGGTTTGGGAGCTGATGTGAAGGAGAAGCGAACGTACTTGCTATCAAAAGCGCTCAAACCTTCGCTGAGGTAGTGCGGGTTAAAAGCAACCGTGATCTCGTCGCCGAACAGCGAGGCCTCAAGGTTTTCGGATGCCTGAGCATCTTCACCGGTTCCGGCGTCAAGGGTCAACTGGCCATCGGTGAAAATCAAGCGAACCGGGGTATTGCGTTCTGCAACCAGGGAAACTCGACGAACCGCTTCAGCCAAGGCATGGGTCTCGACGGTGGCGTGAATCGGGGTGGTATCCGGGAAGAGCGAGCGAATCTTCGGGTAATCGCCATCAACCAGCAGGGACGTTGTTCGACGCCCGCCGCTTTCAAAACCGATCAATTCACTATTGTCGGACAGCGCAATGTTGATGTTTCCTGAACTGCCCAAGGTCTTGGCGACTTCGCTCAAGGTTTTGGCCTTGACAAGTGCGGAAGCCGAAATGTTCGGGGAGGTTGGATTCCAGTGAATCTCACGCAAAGACAGACGGTACCTGTCGGTTGCGAGCAAAGTGATCAGATCACCTTCAATTTCCATCTTCACACCGGTGAGAACGGGAAGAGTGTCGTCCTTACTGGAAGCAATGATGACCTGGGAAACAGCCTGAGCAAATGCATCACCGTCAACGGTTCCACTGATTTCCGGCAAAGCGGGAAGCTCAGGGTAGTCACCAACCGGCATTGTAGCCAAGTGGAAACGGCTGCTGCGGCAGGTCAACGTGACCTTGTTGCCGTCGGTTTCAACCTCGACAGGTGCGGCCGGAAGGCTGCGGCAAATATCGGCCAACAATCGGCCTGAAACCAAGATGGTTCCTTCTTCTGAAATGTCAGCAGGAATTTGCAGACGTGCAGAGATCTCGTAATCAAAGCTGGAAAGGCTAAGGGTTCCGGCTTCGGCTTTAAGTAGCAGGCCAGAAAGGACCGGTACTGGAGGCCGAGGTGACAAGGATCGTGCGGCCCAGCTGACTGCTTCGGTCAGAACATCCCGTTCGACTCGGAACTTCACGGAAGGGTGCCGCCTTTCATGGTGCGAAAAAAATTTCAATAGGTCTTTGACAAGGGACCTGGGTAAGAGGTTCCTCGTCAGTTTTGAATTACATGCTTGCTCACAGCTTAGCCCCTTGAAGTGACCGTTTGGTCATCGAACAAGGCTTCTGGGAGCTGGGTGGATCAGGAATGGTGAATGTTCTTTGAAACGAAGAATTCTTGTAGTTCGTAGTGTTAATAAGTCCTGTGGATACTGTGGATAAGTGCTTCTCACCGCGTGGTTTCACCGAAGTTGCCTGTGCACAGCCTGTGAGGCTTTACCGCTTGGCGTTGTGAGGACCGGTGGAGAACTTTTAAAGCGATTTTAATGATCCACAGCTAACCCCAGAGTTATCCGCAGGCTGTGGGTACTTGTGCCCCTGTTATCCACAGGTGTATCCACAGCTGTTAATTTCTTAGATTTTTTTAATCCGCTGCGCGGATTAGCCTTCACGCTGCTGTTGCTTGATCTTGTTAGTTAGCTCGGTCACCTGGTTGTAAATGGCGCGACGCTCAGCCATCAGCTCTCGGATTTTCCGATCTGCATGGATGACAGTGGTGTGGTCTCGTCCGCCGAATTCCTGTCCGATCTTCGGTAATGACATGTCCGTTAGTTCGCGGCACAGGTACATGGCGATCTGACGGGCCGTGACCAGAGTCCGGGTTCGGGACTTACTGCACAGCTCTTCCAGCGAAATATTGAAGTAGGCGGCTGTCTGACCGAGGATGGCCGTTGAGGTAATCTCCTGGGCGCCGTCGTCGGTAATGAGGTCTTTAAGGACCAACTCCGCGAGGCCAACGTCGACCGGCTGGCGGTTCAGGCTTGCAAATGCAGTCACTCGAATCAATGCGCCCTCGAGCTCACGAATATTGGTCGAGATCTTGGAAGCGATGTACTCCAAAGCATCGTCCGGAGCCGAAAGCCCCTCACCGATCGCCTTCTTTCGCAAAATCGCGATACGTGTTTCTAGTTCAGGCGGCTGAACATCCGTCAGCAAGCCCCACTCGAAGCGTGAACGCATCCGCTCCTCAAAGCCCTGAAGCCTCTTGGGAGGAAGGTCAGAGGTAATGACAACCTGCTTGTTGTGGTTGTGCAGGGCATTGAAGGTATGGAAGAACTCTTCCTGGGTGGCGTCCTTGTTGGCCAGGAACTGAATATCGTCGATCAACAAGATGTCTACATTGCGGTAGAGCTGCTTGAAGCTGGCACCCTCATCGTCACGAATGGAGTTAATGAAGTCGTTGGTGAACTCTTCAGAATTCACGTAGCGAACTCGAATGCCGGTGTAGAGACGTCGAGCGTAATGACCGATGGCGTGTAGCAAGTGAGTCTTGCCCAGTCCGGAGTCGCCATAGATAAACAATGGGTTGTACGCCTTGGCCGGGGCCTCAGCAACAGCGACGGCTGCCGCGTGAGCAAAACGGTTAGACGAGCCAATCACGAAGGAGTCAAAGACATACTTTGGATTCAACCGGCCGAATTCCTGAGAAGTACTGGGAAGCGTCGGCGCCGGCTTGGACACATGTTCGGTGGGTTCGCTGTGTTCGGAAAGGCTTGAGAGCTCAGAACGCTCGCTCCGTGTGGCGGCAGGGACCTGAACCGGCTCTTCTTCCATCACTGGAGGAACGAGATCCGCATTGACGCTAAAGGCGCAACTGATTTCTTCGGAAAATACCTGTGACAAGGCGTCGTTCAAGGCCGTATTGAGCTGGTTTTGAAGGACTTCCCGGGTGAGTTCGTTAGGAACAGCCACAAGAAGGGTGTTCCCAATCAGACCCTGGGGCTGCGTCAGTACTACGAAGCCGCGCTGTCGAGGGGAGACACGTTCGTCCCGTTCAAGGATCCGGATGACCCGCCGCCAGGAACTTCCAACGTCATTGATGTCTTCAGTGCTCATCGTGAGTTCCGTCCTTACTGCCGGTTGGTTGACCGGAATACTTGTTTAGCGTACTTACTGCATGTGACTTCGGTTACACATCGTTAACCTGTCAGCCGGATGGGCTGACAACCGTCGATTCGCAGTAATCCACAGAGTTATGCACATACGTGGATAACTTGCTACGGGCTTAGCCTAGAGGATGAAAAGGCTATAAGATAGCTAGAGAAACGGGTTGTGGATAAATCTCACAAAGGTGCGCGGATTCGAGCGCCATCCACAGGTATTGTCCACTAGGTTGTGCACAGCTGTGGATTACGCCGTGAGACCCAGATTTGATCGAAGAAGGACCATTTTGGCGCCAAACACGGGCCGTAAGTGCCCTGCTTCACAACCGACAGTTTGACTGGGCGGCCTCGAGTGACCTAACGTAGTGAAGTCCCATGTGTCTGCTTTGCGCTCATTGCGTGCGCTTCTTTCTAAAGAGAAGCGAGAAGCGGGCATCCATATACTTAGCGTCGACCCCTTTCTTACCTGTTAGCTACGGGCAAGGCGCATCTTTTATTGTCTTGGAGTAACTACCGTGAGCAAGCGGACTTTTCAGCCGAACAACCGCCGTCGTGCCAAGAAGCACGGCTTCCGCCTTCGCATGCGCACTCGTGCCGGCCGCGCCATTTTGGCAGCCCGCCGCACCAAGGGTCGCGTAGAGTTGTCGGCCTAAACAATAACTGCTTGACGATTCGTCGAGCCTTACTGAAGTAACGGTAGGACGCACGGTGCTAGCCACCAAGAATAGAATGCGGACTTCCGCCAACTTCTCACATACTGTACGTTCCGGTGCCCGAAATGGGCGCCGGAACGTAGTGTTATATATGGTGTCTTCTTCTCCTGACGAACCCAGTCAAATCGGGTTCATCGTGGCGAAAACTGTTGGGAACGCTGTGACCCGTAATCTCGTTAAGAGAAGACTGAGGGAAATAGTTGTCGAGACAATTAGGCAGTATCCCTATGGAGTCAAGGTAGTTGTACGGGCTTTGCCTGTCTCTGCCGAGGCCTCCTTTGGGGATCTTGTCGTGGACTATCGCAAGGCATTTTCCTCCGTTTCCTCCCGCCTTGCGGGGAGAAACGGTGATGTCGCGCGTCCGACACCGGCACTCTCAGTAGAATAAGGTTCATGCATCAAAAGGAGACGAGTCTTTGTGAATTCCTCACAAACGCAAGGTAGTGCGCCCAAGCGGCTCACCGCCGTCATGAACTTCTTTTGGCATGTTCCTCGCAACATCCTTATTATCGTTTTGAAACTATACCGGCGCGTCGTCTCACCCATGTATGGGCAGGTGTGCCGGTTTTTTCCGTCATGTTCTGCTTATGCGTTGGAAGCAGTGACCGTTCACGGTGCAGTTAAAGGCAGCTGGTTTGCGATGCGACGCATCGTCCGCTGCCATCCCTGGAATTCCGGCGGCATCGATCATGTTCCCGCTCCGGTGCACGTCAATTGGGATGATCCTTCTACGGTTCCCCTCATTGTCCAGCTAAACCACCCGCATGTTTTTCTGGCCAAGCAACAGGAAACACAAAGCCGCAATTCGGCTTGAGGAGATTAGAAAAGAAATATGGGCTTCTTCGATACAATTCTGTTCCCCTTCAAATGGCTTGTGTCATGGATCATGGTGCAGTTCCATGATGGACTGACCTTCCTTGGACTGGACGCAGCCTCTGGTGTGACCTGGACACTGGCCATTATTGGCCTAGTTTTGGTGATTCGTGCCGCTTTGATTCCTGTGTTTGTTAAGCAGATCAAGGCTCAGCGCGGTATGCAGGCGCTTCAGCCGGACATGAAGAAGCTGCAGGCTAAATACAAGGGCAAGACTGACCAGCTGTCACGTCAGGCCATGGGCCAGGAACAGATGGCCCTGTACAAGGAACACGGTACGAACCCGTTCTCCGCATGCTTGCCCATGCTGATCCAGATGCCGTTCTTCTTCTCCCTCTTCCAGGTGCTTTCTGGTGTAGCTAAGGCCAACGCCGACAACGTGGGCATCGGCGCTATGACACACGACCAGGTAGTTCAGTTTGATGAGGCCACCATTTTTGGTGCTCGTCTCTCGGATGCACTCTTGCCGTCGCTCCAGGGCGGAAACCTTACGGTGGCTATCGCCTTCCTCTCGATCATCATGATCCTGGCGATGATCGCTTCACAGTTCATTACTCAGAAGCAGATCATGTCCAAGAACATGTCTGAAGAAGCTATGCAGGGCCCCTTCATGAAGCAGCAGAAGATGATGCTTTATGTACTGCCGCTCGTCTTCGGTATTGGTGGCGTGAACTTCCCCATCGGTGTATTGATCTACTGGACGACCACTAACCTCTGGACCATGGGCCAGCAGTTCTTCGTAATTCGTCGTATGCCGACTCCAGGATCACCTGCGTACCGGGAATACCAGAAGCGCCGCGAAGCCAAGGGCTTGCCGCTTCTCGGAGCTTCCAAGAAGAAGACTGAGGAAGAGCCTGAGGTAATTCCAGAGGTCAAAGGCCAGCGCAGCCAGCCACAACGCAAGAACAGGAAGAAGAAATAATGCCTGAAGAAATGCAACTTGTCCCTGAAGAAGCCACAGATGCAGCTAGCACCGGCGCTAGCCGTCTGGAAGAGGAAGGCGACATCGCAGCCGACTACCTCGAAGAACTTTTGGATATTGCCGATATTGATGGAGACATTGATATTGAGGTTCGCAACGGTCGAACATACATCTCCATCGTGGCAGAAGAAGGTTCCGACACTCTCGCAAACTTGGTTGGCGAGGGCGGAGAGGTACTCGATGCTCTGCAGGAGTTAACTCGTCTTAGCGTGCTCTCATCGACCGAAAGTCGTTCACGCCTCGTTCTGGACATTTCCGGTTACCGAGATCGCCGGAGTGCTGAGTTGGCAAAGATTGCCAGTGATGCTGCTGAAGCGATCAAGGCCGGTCAGGAATCTGTTGCTCTGGAACCCATGGGTGCATATGAGCGCAAGATCGTACACGACACCATCGCTGATCTGGGGCTCGAATCGGAGTCCGAGGGCGAAGGCGTCAACCGCCACATTGTGGTGACAGCTGCGCAATAAGGCGCAACTGTAGGAAAGTTTCCAATTGGTCCCGGCCACTGCCTGAGGGGAGTGGCCGGGACTTGAAGTTAAGAGGACAAACAGTGGTGGAACTTACGGCTCAAGAAGCTGAGGCAGCTCAGCGTATCTTTGGCGATCAGCTCGATTTGGCCAAGCGTTATGTAGAACATTTGGCTACGTCGGGTATTGAACGAGGCTTGATTGGACCACGTGAGGTTCCGCGCCTGTGGAGCCGTCACGTGCTGAACTGTGCCGTTGTGGCAGAACTGATCGACGAGGGTGCAAAGGTTGCTGACGTAGGCAGCGGCGCAGGCCTGCCTGGGCTTTGTTTGGCCATCGCTCGTCCGGATCTCTACCTGACTCTTATTGAGCCGCTAGAGCGCCGCGTGACCTGGCTTGAGGAAGTCGTGATGGATCTGGGACTCTCCAATGTGGAGATCATCCGATCACGCGCCGAAGCCGCGATTGGCAAAGTTGAATGCTCGGTTGTAACCGCGCGCGCTGTTTCCGCTCTGAAAACTTTGGCACCGTTGACGATTCCGCTTTTGGGTGGCCAAGGTGAGCTACTCGCAATCAAGGGACGTAGCGCGGAAGAGGAAATCGCCACCGCAGGCAAGACTCTGAGGAATTTGGGCGGCTACGAAACCTCGGTCGTCATCGCCGGCCAGGATGTCTTAGAAGAACCCACTACGGTGGTTCGTGTGAAGGTAAAGCGGCGCTGATTCCCACGCCAGTGGGTAGGAACCGATAGGCTAGAGGTTGGCAACCGTAGCCACAGGAAAGTGAGAGTGTCAGCGTGACCAGTAGCGAAGCAGCTTCGCAACGGATCCCTCCGTTCATGACATTGGGGTCGGCACGTTCTAACGCCTCATATCAACCGAAAATGGTTGATCATGGTCAAAACAAGTCGAATGCGCTTGTTTCACGTGAAACAAGCGCGAGTGCAATAAGTCCCATGGATAACGATTTTGATGACAGTAGCCCCATTGCGAGCCAGCTTGTCAGTGAAACGAAGCGCCGCGAACGACTCTTGGGACGCCGACTTCCGAGACCTGGGCGTACTCGAATCCTTACGGTAGCCAACCAAAAGGGTGGTGTGGGAAAGACCACAACCACCGTTAATGTTGCGGCTGCCCTTGCATCAGCAGGCCTTCAGGTCATGGTTATTGACATCGACCCACAGGGAAATGCTTCCACGGCCCTAGGTGTTCCTCACCATGCTGAGATCGACAGTATCTATGACGTTCTCATCAATGATTTCGCCCTGGCTGACGTTGTGGCGCAGTGCCCGGACATCGATAACTTGTACTGTGCGCCCGCTACGATTCACTTGGCTGGTGCAGAAATCGAGCTCGTGTCTCTCGTAGCGAGAGAGCAAAGACTTCGCCGTGCTATCGATGAATATGTAAGGTTCCGCGAGAACAACGGCCAGGAGCGTCTGGACTTCATCTTCATTGATTGCCCGCCGAGCCTCGGCTTGCTGACTGTCAACGCATTCTGTGCAGCAAATGAAGTCATGATTCCAATTCAGTGTGAGTACTATGCGCTAGAAGGACTGAGCCAGCTCCTGAAGAACATTGGGATGATTCAGAAGCACCTCAACTCGGATCTCGTCATGTCCACGATATTGCTGACCATGTATGACGGTCGAACGAACCTGGCAGCTCATGTGGCGGCGGATGTACGGGAGCACTTCCCAGAACAGGTACTGCAGGCGATGATTCCAAGATCTGTAAGGATCTCAGAAGCGCCCAGCTATCAGCAGACTGTCATGACATACGATCCGTCTTCGACTGGCGCACTGTCATATTTGGAAGCCGCTGCCGAGCTAGCTGAACGGTCTGTGCCCTAGGTGTTTGCGTGGTCAAGTACTTTGCAACTTACAATGAAGCTCAACAGACCCCTTGGCAGGGGTTCATTCAACGGAGGACGTCTCAATGACTGACAAGCGCAGAGGTCTTGGTCGCGGATTAGGTGCCTTGATCCCCAGTTCGTCTGGCGATGAGACGGGCAATGCTCTACCGACGCGGCCAGTAGACCTCTTTTTCCCGGAACCAAAGGGTCGCAAGCCGGTGGAGACTCCGGTAAAGGCTCCGAAGGTAGCTAAGCGCCCTTCGGCGGCTGCTAGCGCCGTTCAGCCCTCATTGTTGGACGTACCAGGTGCCACGTTCATGGAATTGCCTGTTGGCAAGATCCATCCGAACCGGAAACAGCCCCGTACCGTCTTCGACGAAGACGATATGGCGGAATTGGTTCACTCCGTCCGTGAAATCGGCGTTCTGCAGCCCATCGTGGTCCGCCGATCGACCGAAAAGGGTGACCAACCCTATGAATTGGTCATGGGTGAACGACGCTGGCGCGCCACGCAAGCCGCGGGGCTGGCGACTATCCCCGTCATTGTTCGCGAAACTACGGATGACAACCTTCTTCGTGATGCTCTGCTCGAAAACCTGCACCGGAGTCAACTTAATCCCTTGGAGGAAGCTGCTGCATACCAGCAACTTCTCGAGGACTTTGGCACAACGCATGAACAATTAGCCGACAGGATTGGGCGGTCCCGTCCTCAGGTTTCCAATACGCTAAGGCTCCTGAAGCTGCCTACTGCTGTACAGCGCAGGGTAGCGGCAGGTGTACTGTCGGCGGGGCATGCTCGAGCCCTGCTAGCCCTACCTGAATCTGCCGCAATGGAAGAGTTTGCTCAGAAAATTGTTTCTGAGGGAATGTCCGTCAGGGCCACGGAAGAGGCCGTGCAGCTTTACCAGGCGCCTCTCGATGGAAAGAAGCCGGCAACAAAGACGCCGAGCCCTCGGCACGAGCGGCTGGATTTCTTGGCCAGTTCCTTGTCGGATCGTTTAGATACAAATGTCAAGATCTCGCTTGGTTCCAAAAAAGGCAAGGTCAGTATCGAGTTCGCTTCGGTTGAGGATCTCAACCGCATCATGGAAGTTTTGAGTCCGGGCAGCAACTAGTTCGACTAAGAGATGATCGGCAGTGTTTCACGTGAAACACTGCCGATTGTCATTTAAGTGAGCTCTCCAGGATTGATCCTAAGGAATGAAAGTTGGATCAGTCTGTCGCTTGCAAGGCGGCATTGAGTTCACATTTGGCGCGTCCGGTGCGCTGGAAGTACGAAAGCGACAGTTTCGCCGGAATATCCAAAAGTGAAGTTTCACGTGAAACATCTTTGACCGCTCGTCCGAAACTCGTGCGGCATTTTCGAATGAGGTCTAAGCAGTTAACTAAGACAATGTTGTAAGAGTGGAACTAAGCCGACGACTTGCCTCAATAGGGCGCTGTGTACAACCGGCATAGGGGCGGATGAATTGTCGTTTCACGTGAAACAGTTATCGCGACATGCTGTGCTCACATTGATGTGAGTGGCAGTTAAGGAAAGCTAGAAAAAATTGGCAAGAGATACCGGCCACTGACCTTGAGTGAGTAGCTTCCCTATAAGCGGTAGCCATTGCCGAGCGGAGTGGTTGTTTAGCGTGTACAACAAGTTCTTCTATTATTGACGACATAGAGAAGTCGCCAGTAAGGACGTCGATAGTCACTGATATGCGAACGAAGGGGGAGTGAAGTACGTAAAAATGCGAATTCACTTGGGTAAGGATCGGCGAGCCTGGTCCGCCAGTCCGACCCTTCCAGTAATGCCTGGGCCCCGTTAATCTTGACTAGCAAGTTGACTATCACTGGTTCGATGAATGTATTCGGCGGAGCAACGGTTGTCTCTGTCATGGTTGGCAGAATCGTATATCTATTCGGTACTATCAGCCTTTCCCTTCAGAATTGGTGGCGTAGTTTCGGGCTGAATCGTCCGGATTCGATCAGATCCCGACGACATAATTGCTGAGGTTTCGGAAGTTGAGGGCGGATCCTCGGAGGCGCTCCAAGCGTCCGATGATTACATATGGTGGATGGTGGATGGTGGATGGTGTCGGGTGGTACCGGAGTCCCTTTGTTTGTTCCCCTGATGAGACGACTGCGTATTCAGTGCTAATCGCTTCAGACGCGGCAGGCATGCGATGGTGGGCGGCAAGGCAATTATGGCTTTAGCATTCAAGATTCATGGTTACGAGGAAGTCGTGGAATCGGCGGCGATTGTGCCACTAACAAACGCGCTATCGAGCATCTTGCCGAGGGCGTAAGGACCGCCATCAAGGAGCACAATGCTGCGAGCATGGAACGGATGGTGGAGCTCACCGAGCCAATGCACTGAGCCGCCGGCACCACCAGACACGAGCTGTCCCTGGTTCAGGGAGCCGAGATGCTCCAGTCGTTACCGGAGTAGCGCTTCGATACAGTGGCTCGGAAACAATTCAAGGTAGGCCGGAACCGTCACTTGACCGTGGAGTGTCAGTGATGGTCGGCGCCTGCACTGTTGCGGGGCAGATCCTGCGGATTCACCCGACCGGGGTCACAGTCACCATTCTTGATGGTGGGACCACGGTCTGTCACCATCCGCTCGAGGCCGGGCGAAGGAGCAGTACTCCAGAGATGTAGACCATGGGCCGGAGTGGTGCCAAGATATCGACGGGCTCTTGCCACGGCAGTGGTTCGTTCATCGGGCACGGAGTTTCGGGCCGGCGACCATGACGAATATTGAATCCATCTTGGATCTTCATGTCATTGCAGTTCAAGGTATATGGATTGAATGAACATCCTGAAGGTCCTGGATAAGAGTAAAAGCGAAGCTGGAATCAGCCTGCCAATGGCTCATCAACACCAATCGCCATCCGACATAAGACAGGCTCAAACACATTACCGGAGGCAAGCAACGTTCCCGGCCACTGCTCGCGGCAGCCTCGAATGCTAAGAGTACTTCCGCGGTGGCGAATCCGCCAGGTGTCATGGTTCGTGGTGCCAGCGACAACCGGGAAGGTGGGTGATTAGGGCCGTGTTTTCAGTTTTCCTCACAGTTGATTCAAGGCACTACGCATGACTTATGTTGTGACCCGCTTTGAAGGAAATATGAAAGAAGACACCAATGACGACGAGACCCCGGAGGGACTATTCCTGCCCGGCGGTGACGACGCGCTGGAAAGGCGTCGCGCGAACAGGACTCAAAAACTCATCCGGGAGGCGAGTTTCCCGCTCCTGGAAGTATCGTCACGGAGATCATCTCCCCGCACGAAGACACCATCAACCCTGCGAGGATGAGACGCTACGCTAACCATGAATGCCACACCCGACACGGCATGCGTTCTACACGCATGGATAATTTGGCTCGCTGTCTGGACTTGGCCAGTGTCGACGGGATGGGGCACCAGAACTTGCTCAATAAACGCAGCGACGTTGACCTGCTCATCGTCGATGATTTCCTCAGCGTGGGCATCGGCCCCAACCTCGCCAGCGACCTGTTCTCCACCCTAGCTAGCAGGGGCCGCCGACCCCGCTGTTCCGGTCAGTATTGGAATTCCGAAATGGTAGTGCCAACTAGGTGACCTTTCATAGCCGGAGATATAAGCAATACACTTTCCCTCGTATTCGGGCCATGATAACCACCTTTAACCCTGCCCACCACCTCCTGCCCTACCGTGACCGAGTTCTGCCGTACCTTACAGATCTCCTGATTCATGATGGGCAGGCAGCCGGCAAGGCGATATGAGCCTGACATCATCAGCGAGCTGCAAGCAGATCAAAATCGATGGGTGGGGCTATCGTCCCCTGACGGCCTATTTGAGGATACGATCCGGGAGGGCTACCGAACTCTCTACCTTCTCGTTGTCCGGCCCGCAGCGATGGTGATGCGGCAGCTGGACATGTTCCTGTTCGATAGCGCTCTGGCCTTCAACCAGCTGTGCCAGGGCGCCGTCGAATCTGTAGATATCTTCCCAGCCTCTCGCGGCACGATGCCGATCAGTGGCCTACCGGGCAAGCCTCCCGCTCAATGGAAAAATGAACGGTCCCGCCAGGCACTGATCTGGTTTCTCGACGCGACCCGGCCTGCCGCTCTTGAGCAGCTGCGCAAGCGGATCACTCGCTTCCGGAGCATGCGCCGGCA
The DNA here is from genome assembly GCF_003219795.1 of Arthrobacter psychrolactophilus. GTDB lineage: Bacteria > Actinomycetota > Actinomycetes > Actinomycetales > Micrococcaceae > Specibacter > Specibacter psychrolactophilus. Next base: position 41,563 of record NZ_QJVC01000026.1, read on the forward strand.
ACGCAAGCTATTCCACTAGTCGTCCTCGAGAGACAGGCGGGACAGTTTCGACGGGTCTACTATCAGGATCAACACCGATGATGATTCCCCCTGGCCTCCTATGCAATCCAATGCACCAAGATATCTAACCCGTCCAAAAACTGGGAATGAGAACTCGCATTATTCCAGGAATACTATGCACAACGGCAAGAGCAACTGCCAATGGTTATCGATGACAGATGTGTGCAAACCTATGAGCCCTGAGGTTATCAGCAAAACATGGACGGTTGCTCAGGTGGCTTTGCCGTCTGAAATTGGTCGACCTTGTGTTCGTAGTTGACAGAGCCTTGGTAGTCGAGTGCGGAGGGGAGTCGTTGCCTGTTATTGAACTTTATCTTGAGTATTGACCAGATTGACTCCTGACTGTCAGAATCCCGACAGACCCCGGTGCCACCCACCGTCTGGCTCACCTCGATCTGCTTACACACAGCATGCTTCTGGGGTGAGGCAGACGGGGTTCCGCGATCCGCGTGGAACACAAACTTAGACGGGATATCCTCACGCAGGACCATCGCCATGGGCAAGGCCTAGACGTGACTCATTTAGGGTACTCGCGGAATCTCTGGTGCGTGGTTGGGTGCCTTGGTGTGCTGGTGTGCTGTATGGGGTAACGAAAGTCTGCGTGCAGGGAAACCATAGGTAAGGAAGATGGTGTGTATGTGACGGCGTTGTAGGAGGCTAAGGGAGGGATCCTGGAACGGTTGGTGGCCGAGGTGGGCTGGTCCGGGGCGAATGCTCGCCTCCAGTGTGGCGGGCCATCAAGCTGCGGGGACTCCCGTGTGGTGGCACGCAAGCCGAGACCGCCGACGTACGGCTGTGACGCGGTGAAGGTGCTGCAGCAGGTCTGGGTTGTGGCGGGGCAGCCGTGCGGGAAGTACCTTGCCGCGGTCATGGGCACCACGCTGGTCAGCATGGAAGCCCACACCGGCTCCGACACCTTCAACAAGGCTTGGGCCCGCTTCAGCTCTGGGGTGCGTGCCAAGTTGCTGGCGATGAACCCGTTCACGATCGACCGGCTGCTGACACCGTTCAAACTCTCGGCGCCCCCGCCGGGAAGTTCACTACCCGTCCGGTCCCGGCGGAACCAGTACATGGAGGCGGTTCCGATCATGTCCCGGATCCCCGATATTTACTGGCCGCCGGCCCTGGTTGCCATAGATACGGTGGCACACTGCGGCAACAATGACAAGGGTCAGTATGCGTTCATACTGACCGCCGCCAATGTCTTCACCGGATAGACGGTGAATCGGGCGACCAAGAACAAAGCCTCCAAGCGGGTGGTTGAGGCGATGAATGAAATCGAGAACGAGCCCCATGCCCCGATCGACTACATCCATAGCGACAACGATTCTGGCTTCCTCAACGAACCAATGACTACTTGGTACGATACCCATAAAATTCGCATAACCCGGTCCAGACCCCACCATTGGCAACGACAACCCATTTGAGGAACAGACAAGCGGTGTCTTCGTGCACTGCTTGGCGTTCAACTATCGCTACGACACCGACACTGAACTTGGGCTGCTGAACGAGCTCTGGCCGTTGGTGAACCTGCGCAAGAACCTGTTCCCACTGACCGGATCAACGACACCGGGATCACGTTCCAACCCCGACCCCGGCACATGGACAAATTCTATGAAACGCTCGATCTGGTTGGGCAAACAAACAGGAGCAACAAGAACCAGCAGTGACTTATCCGTCTGGCCGCAGCCAAGACCTGCTCCCAAACACTCCACGCAGCCTAAGACCTTGACGAGTATCTTTATATGAGGCACCACGGGCATGGGTGACCAGAGTAGTGTCCTGAACTGAAGCCACCGATCAGCCGAGCACCCGCCGGGAAGATCTGTCACGGACCGCACAGAGATGCGCTCGTCCCGGCTACGTCCGTAAATAGAAGATGTCTGAAATCCAGATAGCATCCAGCCCTCCAGTGCCCCATCGCCGTTCCACCAGGTCCGGGATCGAGTGCGGACGAACCCGTCCCAACCGCGCAGCAGGCTGGAACTTTCGCGGAGAAGTGCCTTCCAAGCGCTGCCGGCGCATAGAGCTTGCGACCGTTGTCATTTCTGCTCCAACGCGATGCTGGCCAGTGCTGCGTGGCTTCTTGGCGCGCGAGAGCTCTCATACGATTCGCCATGGATCCGCAACACGTACCGATCCAACACGCACCGGCGCAAGGCCGCTGCCGACGGAGATGCTGCCTGCATCTGTTGCTCCTAGGCATAGAACCTCGAACGAGAGACTCCCAGCAGCTGCACCGTCTGTGTCACCGGATAGATGACCTTCTCCACGCTCATCAGTTCGAAGCATTCCCATTCGGATGCTTGGATGTGAAGAAGGCTGCGGCTTCTCTTAGGCGCGCTATCCAAAGGGTTATCTCCGACCCATAGAGATAGCCGCTAAAGATCGCAGAGTCGCCGCACATCTTGACGCTATTTGAGCATCCCTCTGGTGAACTTGCTGGGGAACGACTCGATGGCATGGACAATGAATCTCTGCAGAATGCAGTGACTAGATATTCCTCAACCACAGCTCAATGCACGGCCGCTTTGTTGCGCGTTCTCAGTTCGTGGGCCTTCGTCAATGGGTGGGTAAAGAACGGGGTTGCCCTCGGTATTTCTCTCGCCCGGCGGAGTCCATCGACTTCAACGAAAGGATTGGCACCGGGCGAGGTTGCAGCTTTGAAGGACGCCGGTGACTTTGACGGTGTCACTGCTCGACGCGAAACGACCAAGATCATCATGCTGACTCCGGAGAGCGCGGGGTCTTTGTCCGTTCCTTGCTTCTCTTCGCGGTAGGCGCTCATATCGACTTCGTATCAACGCCAACCGAAAATAGGGCCACTTTCGCCATCTGAAGACAAGGCTACGATGTGTTGTTTTATTGTTCCATTATTTGTGGCTTGGTCTGGCCTTGGCGGCAGCTGTTGTCGGAGAGACCGATGACTTCGGCGTGATGAATGATCCGGTCGATCACGGCCGAGAGGATCGCGGCTTCACCGAAGGCGTCGGCCCAGCGGTTGAAGGCCAGGTTCGGAGAATCTTGATCGAACGGGATGTAGCCTACTTCGTCAACGACCAGGAGCTTGTAGCTATGGGGTTTGGCTAGTTCCCCCGCGAGTTGACCCCGGCTGTTGACCCCGACTGTGGGCCTCGGCGAGGCGGGCAACCCAGCCGGTTGCAGAATCGAAGAGGACCCGGTGCCCGGCGTAAGCAACACGGGTAGCGATGCCGACAGCAAAGTGGGTTTTGCCGGTGCCGGGAGGACCGAGCAGGACCACGTTCTTGGCTTCTTCCAAGAACACCCCAGTGCCCGGATAAACGATGAGGGAGTGGACGGAGGGGGCTGGTGATCGAAGGCGAACTCCTCCAGGGTCTTGTACCTGAGGAACCTCGCGCCCTGGATCCGCAACGCGGCGCCGGAGGCTTCACGCTCGGCGACTTCCCGGGAGAGAACCGCAACAAGGTATTCCTCATGGGACCACCCGGTGGAGCGGGCGGTGTCGGCCAGGCGCCGTTAGTCGTCCCGGATCCGTGGTGCCCGCAGCGCCCGGGCGTAGTGCTCAACATCCATGCCCGCGTTCGCGGCGACGGCGATCAGTGCGCGGCTCCAGTCAACTCGAAAGTGTCGTTGGAGGTGGAGATTCCGAAGGCTTGGTCGGAGATGGAGAGGTCCCGCTCCTGCATGGCTGTCTGACCTGGCGGTTTCCGTGCCGTGGTGGTCCGGTAGTCCCGAGGCAGCTCGGCGGCGCGGCTGACATGGGCCGGGTCGGTGAAGATCTGGTGCCGGGCCCATCGGTGTTTATGCCGCGCCAACACCGTAGCGCCAGCGGTGACGGTATCTAAATCTGCTATGACCTGCACCAGCTGGCCGATAGCGGACGGATCCACGGAGTAGTCATTCGAATGAACCCGCACGTAGTAATCCCTGGGCAGACGGATCTCTTTGCGGAACACGGCTCCCGGGGCGATGGGACCCAACGGACGCATTGCCGCCCGGTCTTCGATCACGATGTCTGCCGGGGTGCCGCCGCGGGTGCGTGTGTAGAGGGCGTTGGCGCGTGGCAGCTAGGCGTAGAGCTGGTCGTTGAAGTCATGCGGTTCAATGAAGTCCCGGCCCGGCATGAACCCTCGGCGGAAGAACCCGTTCATTCACTCCATCCACCATGCCCTTGGAGTCAGGATCCCTCAGTGGCAAGTGCTTGATCTCGGTGCCCAACACCCCGGCGAACGCGCTGGCGGCCTCGGTGAGTTTCCCGCGCCCGATCCCGGTCTCGTTGTTCCACAGTAGGCGAGCCGGGACAGCTTCGGCTTCCTGGATCAGCTCCCGCATACCCCCGAGCAGATCCTCGTCTCGTGCGGGAGGGAATCATGCGGGCGCCTGCACGAAGCTGGAACAGGCGCTGGTCATCACCAATACTGGCGGGTTGCGCTCCTGCCGAGTCCCAACGGCGGAGGCTGATGCGGGAACCATAGAACGCTACTGCACCGTTTTGCCTGGTCCAAAGACCAGCCGGTCTGCCGGATCCGCCGGCGCGTACTCCGGCCCGATCGCAGCAACCTTGACCCGGAACAACGAGGTAGACACCCAGTCCAGCCCACACGCTCGGCCAACACTGTTGCCGGCATCCGCGGCCAACGCCCGATCCATAGTGCCACGAGAGACACCCAGCTGCTTCGCCAACTCCTGATTCGAGATCTTCTCGTTCGCAGAGCGGTGGCGGATAGTTGCCCGATCATCCTCATTGATCACCTCCAATGATGTCAGGTGGCCTCATTTTCAATTGGCAAAAAGTGGCCCTATTTTCGCTTGGCGCTGACACAGAATCTGACTAGCTTTCGGTTCACAGATACGAGCCCATGGACTGCTCAGAGTGGGAGCAGCCGCTTGCTCGAGGACCAGCACACAGGCAGCGGGAAGTAGATGTTTTACTCACCGTCGAACATGCTGAATATCGTGATCTCCGTGGCAGTGGTGAGCAACTGGTGTTCACCGATGAGATGAGTAGACACCTTGAAGATACAGCCGCGGTGGTAGACCTGCAGGTGGTACGGGTGATCTGGACCAGGCCCTCCGGCTGATCGCATAGCCGTCCGGTCTGGGCTGGCAGAGCCTCTTAGGTCCGCTGCTGCACGGACATGGTTTTCCCTCGGGCAGTTGTAGTGGTCCCTGAAGCGGATCAGGAGTTTGGAGAGTTCCTCAAGGTTTTTCGGGGAGTGGGATTCGAGGAATCGGTGGCCCGACTTGGCAGCCTCGGGCCCGGCCGAATGAGAGGCCGTTGTCAGACAGTGGTTCTTGTGGGCTCCATGATCTTCGTACCTTGCATGCAGGGTGGTTATCGCGTCGTCACTTTTCCTGCCAGGCAAAGCAGCGGGTCTCGACGCCGAAATGCGTCACGCATCCAGGACCTGGTTGATCGTGGCCTTGGTGATGCCTGTTTCGAGCGATCAGAAGTAGACAGAATCCTGAATGCTCGCCGGGCCAGATAGCTCTTGACGCAACGTCGGCTCACCTTGCAGCTCTTCCTCTCGACGCGGTGTTTCCCGACGACGAGAGGAGAGGATTCACTCCGGCGAGGCAGGTGAAGGTACCCTCGGCACGGGGGATACCCAGAGCCAGATCGTCGTCGCGTTCACGTCACCGGGAGCTCTTCTTGATCTGGACCGGGGTGAGCTTCTTGCAAGTATCGACCGGGTGCGTCCGATCCTTGGGCATGGATTCCTCGACGGTCACCAGAATCTACAGGCCTTGGTGGGTCACTTCATGCAGAAGCGGCGACGCAGTTTCTTCACTGACAATGCCACACAGCCACACAGCCACACAGCCGTCCGGTGGGATTCTGTCAACTGCAACTTTAAACTGACCGGTGGCTGCAGTTTGTTTTGACCGGTGGCAGCAATGGGTTGACCGGTGGCG
>NZ_QJVC01000027.1 GCF_003219795.1 Arthrobacter psychrolactophilus
AACGGATGGCAAGAAATCACCAACACCACCCTCAACCACCAACCCCTCGAATAAAACAACCCCACCAAAACACCACCGTGTGCTGCGAGCCAGTCGTAGACTCGAGGTTGGGTCCTAGTGAACTCGTTCTTGGAGGTGGAATGCATGTCACGCATCATCCGTTTTGATCATGTTGGCGTCACGGTTCGGAATCTCACGGCTGTGACAGAGTTCTTCGTTGAACTTGGTCTGGAAGTTGAAGGGCGAACGTTCGTCGAGGGTGACTTTATCGACACGGTTATCGCCATCCCTGGCTCTCGAACAGAAATTGTCATGCTGCGAACACCCGGTGGAGGAACCGCAGTTGAGCTATCCAGCTTCGTCCGGCCGGAACCGATTCCAGGATCATCCAATGCCATGGCCAACGAACTCGGCTTGCGGAGTTTGTCCTTCGAGGTCGATGACCTTCAAGCCCACGTTGATCGATTGGTTACACAAGGCTATTCCTTGGTGGGCGGCATTGGTGAGTATGAAGGTGTCTGGAGAATGGCCTATGTGCGAGGCCCCGAGGGCATTATCGTGGCCCTCGCCGAGCGGCTCAATTGAGTGCGGCAACAGGGGACCGACGCCGTCGAACTTTATCCAGAAGGAATATCCGACACCCCCGTGTAAGTGGAGTAGTTGGCACTTCCCACAACCTGATACTTATGCAGAGCCAGGCCGCCGGGGGTGGTTTTGCTAGATAACAGTCGCAAGCCCGTGGGTGCGCTGCCTTCGGGGAAGAGCCGGCGTCCACTACCCACCACAACGGGGGCCTCTACGAGGCGGATCTCGTCGATCAGCCCGGTTGATAACAAGGACTGGGCCAGCACTGAACTCCCATGGATCTGAAGTTCACGACCCGGACGAGCCTTGAGCTCGGCCAATGCGGCAAGGATATCCCCAGAGAGGACAGTCGTGGGATGCCACGAGCCAGACGCCAGGGATTGGCTGACGACGTACTTAGGCAGGCTGTTCATGAGCGAGGTGAAGGGATCGTTCGGGTCAGTGATCTGTGGCCAATCCCGTGCAAACGCCTCATAAGTGCGGCGACCGAAGAGCAATGCGTCGGCCTGTTCGAGCCATCTGGCTGCCTCGTCGATGAAGGACTGATCCATGTGGGGAACGAACCAGCCGCCCTGCGTGAAGCCGCCGCTAATGTCCTCGTCAGGAGAGCCTGGACCCTGCGAGACGCCGTCGAGAGAAACGAACTCGGTCAATGTCAGCTTCATCTGGGTTCTCCATGGGATTTAGGCCTGGCGTTCATGATTGCGGCACAGGGGTGAAGCGGGTGATGGAATTTCCCGAGGCAAACGTCAGGTTATCCACCATGGCGAATTGGACTGGTGCGTAGCCGTGAGCGAAGGCGCGCAAACCCGAACCAACAATGACCGGATATCGCTTAATGATCAGCTCGTCGATCTCTGGCAGAAGGACGCCAGCCAGCTGTCCGCCTCCGGCAAGATAAATATCCATCACGGAGTCCTCACTTTTGAGGCTGCGAATCGTTCCGAGTGGATCGCTCTCAATGACCTGCACCGCAGGATCTGTGGACACCAAAGTACGGGAAAAGACCAGCTGTCGCAGATGAGCATAAGGACTCGTCATCCCCATTGCTAAGGCCGGTTCATAAGTCCGACGGCCCATCACCACGGTGTCAAAGCGACTCAATGAATGTTCGGACAGGCCTAGCTGCACCCGAGCGTGGTGTGGCATGAGATCGGCGTAGTCGTGAACCATGCGTTGCATATAGTCATCAGATCCATCGAAGAAGTCAACCTGATCCTCCGGGCCTGCAATGAAGCCGTCGAGGGACAGCGAAATGAAATACACCAATTTGCGCACGAGCGTGAGACCTTCCGTTGAGCGGCAGTGACTTCACGCTAGGTGGGGCAACGGTGGATCGTCAAGGGCTTCACGTGTGGAACAGGCGGTCACATTCTAGGTGTTGGGGCAATAACGTTATCTAATTACTGCATGGCTATTGATAACAGAGCCGCCGAGATCGCCGAGATGATCAAGGCGCAAGCGGCATCCATGCGGGCAGGAGACAAACTTCCGTCCGTGCGTGCACTCTCAAAGAGTTACGCTGCGAGTCCCGTGACGATTACGCAGGCACTCACGGCACTTTCCGCACTGGGGCTGGTCAGGGCAGAACCTGGTCGGGGTACTTTTGTGGCGAAACCCGAGGCGCCGAAGGAACCGGATTATGCGTGGCAGTCCTCAACGTTGGGGCGTTCCAGAGTTGAACCTGGACGGGTAGGCCGTCAGGGGAGCCACGCTGCGGACGATGTGCAACTCTCTTGGGGTTATCTCGCCCCGGAACTGCAACCCTTCGATGAGTTGCGAACCCTAGGCGTCCGGGCAGCCAAGAGCCACCGGGCCTGGACCATGGCCCCACCCATGGGGCTGCCGGAGCTACGTCGCGCCTTTGCCACGGGGCTCAATGCAGAGGTCGAGGACATGTTGATAATGCCCGGTGGCCAGCAGTCGCTCGTGTTTGCCATGCGGACACTCGCGGACCCGGGCGGCACCCTGATCACGGAAAGCCCCAGCTACCCCGGAGCGACCATCGCAGCTCAAGCAGCGGGTCTGGCGCTGGCAGCCGTCCCCTCCGACGCTCAGGGAATCATCCCAGAGTTACTCGCGGACGCCTTGAAGCGAACGAACGCGAAGTTGATCTATCTGCAGCCCTGTTATGCGAACCCGACCGGTGCGATCCTTAGTCCGGAACGTCGTGTCGAGGTCTTAGCTCTGGCGAAACGTCACGGCGCCTTCATTATTGAAGATGACTGGGCTAGGAATTTGTCCTTGGACGGCGCAGCGCCACCCCCACTCTTCACGCAAGATCCGGACGGCCATGTGGTGTCCATTGCAACGCTGTCCAAGCCTGTCGCACCAGGCCTGCGCGTCGGTGCCTTGGCCGCGCGTGGCCCAGCAGGGGAACGGTTGAGGAGCGCCCGCGTTGCCGACGACATCTGTGTCCCCCCGCTGGCGCAGGAAATTTCCCTGGGTTTGTTGACCTCTGGTGCGTGGCCGCGCCATATCAAGCGTCTTCGTTCGGGCCTCTTGGAGCGGCGCAACGCCATGCTGGCGCAAATCCATGAGTCCATGCCAGATGCCCGGGTGGCCAGTGTTCCTACCGGCGGCATTCACCTCTGGGTAAGGCTCCCTGAGGGCAGTAGCTCGACAGAGTTGACCGCGGCCGCTCAAAAGGTGGGCGTGCTCATCGGCGACGGTAAACACTACTATGTGGACGAACCATCGGCACCGCACATCCGGCTCTCCTACAGTGCGGCGTCCATCCCGCAGATTCAGGCCGGCGTGCGCCTGATCTCGACCCTCATGTAGGGCTGCGAGCGCTCTCTGGATGCTCCGACGCGATGGTTATCTCACTCCCAGTGTGATCACAGCCCCTGCATAGGCTCTCTGTTGATGATTGAAGAAGGAGTTCAATCATCAACAGAGGGGTCATCCCGCGAGAACTCACATCAGCGGAAAGAAGATCGCGGCTAGCGTCACAGCCATAGTGGCGGTGGGTAGCCTCGGGATGACCGGCGTGGCAGCGGCCGCGCTTGCCTCCACGAGCACCAGTGCTGATTCGAATACAGATTCGAGCGCAGATGCAGGCGGCGGCACATCCGTCAGCCCGGTGCAGCCAGGTACCGGTGGCATCGTCAGTGGCCGATCGGCGGGTTCTTGAGATGCCGCGGACGTGGACGGTATGGGGAGTGGAAGCCGCTCTCGATGTCACTCTTCCCGCGGTCGCCACAGCGGCCGAGCGGATTGTGCATTCCGTGACGGATGACGTCGACCGGGCCTGCAGTCGTTTCCGCAGCGACTCCGAGCTAAGCCTCCTGGGCCCGCAGCTGGCGACGGGTGCACGGCTGAGTCCTACATTGCGGACCCTTGTCGAGGCGGACCCTTGTCGAGGCGGCCCTGGATGCGGCGCGCCTGAGTAGGGGCGCCGTCGACCCTTCCCTGGGTAGTGATTTGACGGTGCTCGGCTATGACCGGGACTTCACCGAGGTGCTGCTAGCGTCGTCGAGTGGGCCCATCACCGCCAAAGTTCGACGGCGGACCTTGGCTTGGCAGGATGTCCACCTTGAGGGGGACTGGCTGAGAGTGCCGGCGCCGTTGCATTTGGACCTGGGTGCCACGGCGAAGGCTGTCGCTGCCAATCTGGCCGCTCGACGCATCGTGGAGGAGCTCGGCAGTGGGGTAATGGTCTCTCTGGGTGGTGACATTGCCACCGCTGCCACCGCTGGCACGGCGCCTCACGGTGGGTGGCAGGTGCTCGTGCAGGACCGGGATGAAAACCCTGGCCAGCAAATCTCCCTCGTGGCCGGGAAGGCCCTAGCCACCTCTAGTACGCAGAAGCGGCGCTAGGTGCAGAACGGTCGCAGCGTCCATCACATCCTTGACCCGCGCTTTGGGCTTCTTGCCGACGACGTGTGGCGTTCGGTCTCTGTTGCCGCGGATAGCTGTCTTGAGGCCAATGCCTACAGGTACGGCTGGAGTTGTCCGTGGTTTTGCGGCGATCCAGTGGTTTCGGGATCCAGGCATCGCGGGGCGCTTTGTGGATCAACGGGGACGCGTGGTGCTGACCGGGATGTGGCCGCAGGACGCGGGAGACCGCGAGCGCGCAGCGGTGGTCAACGCCGATGGATAACGTGATGTGGGCCATCGGACGGGTGAGCGGATTTGTCTCGCTGTTCCTGCTCACCAGGAATTTCTCACTCCTCTCGACGGTGTTCCTCGTCATCCATGTCGGAACGCTGCTCCTCGATTCCTATGCCCAGCTCCGTGCCATTGATCTGGTGGCGCCGTTCCTTGGTAACAACGCCGCAGCGATGGCCTCCGTACAGAGCGCTGTGGCACAACGCGCGGATGCACCAGGGATCAACGTCAGCCAGGAGGCGGATACCTTTATCTCAGGTGAGGCGAGCGCCGTCGTGCATGCCATAGGGGGAGCGAACGCCATCCCTAGGGACAAGAGTCAACGCCTCAGCGAATCGGGGCTGAAGAAGCGGCCCACCGTCGTGCTCAATGTGGAGACCCTGGCACACATAGCGCTCATTGCCCGCTTTGGCGCCTCATGGTTCAGCAGCGTGGGCGCCGATGACGAGCCGGGAATACGCCTATTGTCCATCTCGGGACTTGCACGCGCGCAAGTGCTGGAAATGGCGGCCTCCGCGACCGTGGCAGAAGTCCTTGCGGCAGCCGCCGTCGATCCTTCAGAGGTGCAAGCCATCCTCGTCGGCGGATACCACGGACGATGGATCAAGCCGCTGAACTATCGACTCGCCACCAACGGGCCCACGCTGAGCACCGTCCGTCCAGGGGCAGGGGTGATTCATCTTCTAGGGAAGGGGCAGTGTGGGCTCAAACCACGGCATCCATCGCATATTATCTCGCCCAAGAGTCCGCCAAACAATGCGGCCCCGGCGTATTCGGGCTACCTACCATGGCACAAACATTGTCCGCGCTCGCAGATGGTGGCCGTGATCCGCTGCTTCCCGCAGAGTTGGAGCGGTTGAGTGCTCTCGTTGCCGGGCGTGGCGCCTGCCATCACCCAGATGGCTTTGTGCAGCTGATTGCCAGTGCCCTCGAGACATTTTCCGATGAGGTCGCCGCTCATCTCGGCGGTCAGTGCCTCGCGGTTTCGGGGAGGCTGGCATGAGCACCTCGCTCAATATTGATTGGACGGCCTGCGAAGGGCGCGACTTGTGCTCGGAGCTCCTGCCGACACGTCTGGGCCGCGATGAGTGGGGCTACCGGCTCGCTCTCGCGCCGCAGCAGGGCGACGGCAGCAACCTCACACTGGCAAAGTCCGAGGAATCCGCCGCCCAAGACGCTGTGCGGCTGTGTCCTGTCCGGGCCCTGCGGCTCACCTCAGCAAAAATGCCATAGCTGGGCATTGCCCGTGGGCGGCACCTCGGGCGCCCACGGGGCAGAAAGGGAGTCCTAGTTGGCCCAGAACGGGTAATCGGTGTATCCGACGGGGCCCTCGGTGTAGAAGGTGGCGAAATCCGGTTCGTTCAACGGCAAACCTTGTTCCCAGCGCCGCACGAGGTCCGGATTAGCCAGCGCGGGGCGCCCAACAACCACGGCATCCGCCCATGCGGCAACAGCCATGGCATCGTCCAAGGTCGTAATGGTCTCGAAGCCTGTATTCAGCAGGACCGGACCACCGAAACCGGTGCGGAGCTTCTGAATCAGATCACCGGAGGGATTCTTGTGCAAAATACTCAGGCCAGCCAAGCCCAATGGAGCGATGCCAGCCACCAGCGCAGAGTAGGTGGCCTCGGTCACAATGGGATCCGTTTCCAGTGCTCCTTGAACATTGTGTTCGGGGGAGATCCGGAGCCACGTCTTCTCCGAGCCGATAGCGTCGGCAACGGCCTTCACTGTTTCAATGACAAAGCGGGCACGATTCTGCGCCGATCCACCATATTCATCGCTTCGCTGGTTCGAGGACGGAGCCAGGAATTCGTGCAAGAGATATCCGTTGGCGCCGTGCAGCTCCACGCCATCAAAGCCGGCCACCAGCGCATTGCGCGATGCCTGGACAAAATCCTCGATAATGCTCGGCAGCTCAGCCGCCTCCAGGGCGCGCGGCACGGGATACGGTTCCTTGCCTTCGTAGGTGCGGGTCTCGCCGTCGATCGCGATGGCACTGGGGGCAACCACCGTGCGCCCACCGGTCTTATCCGAGTGGGTGACCCTACCCGAATGCATGACCTGGGCGATGATCCGTCCGCCGTCGGCGTGGACCGCATCCGTGACGCGCCGCCATCCGGCGATATGCTCGTCCGTCACCAGACCCGGCTGGCGGACGAATGCTTGCCCGGCGAAACTGGGGTAAATACCCTCGCTCGTGATCAGCCCCATGGAGGCGCGCTGGCGGTAGTAATCCACCACGATATCCCCGGGGACACCGTCGCGACCGGAACGTGAGCGTGTCAGCGGCGCCATCACCACGCGGTTGGGTAGGTCAAGATCGCCAAGCGTGACGGGGGAAAACAAATTCACGGACTTCTCCAAAATTCGGTCAATAGGTACACCGGCGACAACGCCCAGACCGCAGAATGCTATTCCCCGCCAAGACGCGTCCCCGCTCACAGCTCTCGCCATTTCGAAAAGTCCGACGGCGGAACTCCACCTTCGCAGATGACCTCACCCGGTTCTCCACCTATCGTGAGACAGTCATCCCACCACCAAAAAGCAAGAACGTCCATATGGTGGGCAGGTATTGCAAAATGGCCGTAGACTAGCGCAGTGCAAAAACTTCAACCCGTCACCGTCTCCATCGCCAGGACCGTGCAGCCCGGATACCATCGGCAATTCGCGGCCTGGGCGCAAGCCGGCCAGGAGCTCGCCCGCGAATGGCCCGGCTACCTCGGATCGGGGTGGGTACGCACCAGCCCAGAGTCTGACGAGTGGCACGTCATGTATCGTTTCTCCACCGAGGAAACCCTGCGCGACTGGGACAATTCACATGAGCGTGCCTGGTGGATGGGCGGCGGTGACGACCTTATGGAAATCACGCGCGTGGAACATCGCACCGGCATCGAGGGCTGGTTCGATCAGCCCGGCGACGTCTCGATTTCCGTGCCCGAAACAGTGGTTCCGCCTCGCTGGAAGCAGGCCGTGAGCATCTTCCTGCCGTTCTTCCCCATGAGCCTTCTGTCCAACATGGCCCTGCGACCCCTTATACATACCTGGCCTCTGGTCCTCCAGGTGCTCCTGAGCGTCGCGATTTTGACACCCATCATGACCTACCTGATGCTGCCACTGAGCACCCGGATTCTGCGTCCGTGGTTGCAGGCACCGCGCAAGCCTCTTCGGAAAAAATCCACCGTAGCTAATCGAATGCATAACTAGACCCCGGGGAACACATCACGCAGCCCGTGGATGAACTAGGCGTTCTGCCACGCCCAATCGTGACTGCCAGGGACAGAGGGGTACTGGATATCGAATCATCGTAGCTGCGATCCCTCCGGACGTTTCATGATCGTGGTGTGGAGCTCCAATCATTCCGGTCGCAGCCTGGGAGATTGCCACAATCCACTTGCGCCGGCGCTGACAATCAGTGGTGTGATGTGCCACATAAACGCCCAACCATTTTGCGTTGTGGGCGGGTCATCGCAGTAGGCTTGGCTGCGGAAAAGCCCAGTAGGTGATAGGGAACCACCCGAAATTTGACGTCACACGAACCGCCGCAGGTAGAGCGCGTCGAACACACCAAGGCCGCCATGTAGCTTTCGTCGAATAACACAGGAATTGGCTTCTGCGACCGCCTCGCATAACCGGCACCGGCCGCTTCGCAGCACCGCCGGGACTTCAATACAATTCAACATCCAATGGACGGGCCAAGAATTTCCCATGAGCAATCCTTCTACAGAAACTCAGACTCAGCCGTCACCGCAGGGCCGTCGCATCGACACGTCCGGCGGCGGAGACCTCTCGGGACCTGCGACCAACGAACTCAAGCGTGGGCTCAACAGCCGCCATCTCCAGATGATCGCCATCGGCGGCGCTATTGGCACGGGACTCTTTGTGGCCTCCGGCGGCACCATCTCACAGGCAGGTCCGGGCGGTGCCCTAGTCGCCTATGCCCTGGTGGGTTTGATGGTCTTCCTGCTCATGCAATCTCTGGGGGAGATGTCGGCAAAGATTCCGGTCGCTGGTTCCTTCCAGACTTACGCCACCCGTTTTGTTTCACCATCCTTTGGCTTTGCCATTGGCTGGAACTACTGGTTCAACTGGGCCATCACCGTGGCCGCAGAGCTGGTCGCCGCCGGCATCATCATGGACTTCTGGTTCCCGGGGGTACCCGGGTGGGTTTGGGCCGGTGGGTTCCTGGTCCTGCTCACGGGAATCAATGCACTCTCGGCCAAGGCGTTCGGGGAGAGCGAGTTCTGGCTGTCATTGATTAAGGTTGTGGCCGTGATCCTGTTCCTAGCGGCCGGCGTACTAATGATCTTGGGCATTCTGGGTCATGGTTCCGCGGGCATGAGTCACTGGCAGAACCGCGAGGACGTGTTCCACGGCGGATGGGTGTCCATCATTTCCGTCTTCATGATTGCCGGATTCTCCTTTCAGGGCACCGAGCTCGTCGGTGTCGCCGCCGGCGAGGCCAAGAATCCTCGCAAGGAGGTACCGCGCGCCATCCGATCGGTCTTCTGGCGCATCATGATCTTCTACATTGGCGCCATTTTCGTCATCGGCTGCCTAATTCCGTTCACCGATCCAAGCTTGCTGGCGTCGGGTGAGGCCGACATTGCAGCTTCACCGTTCACCTTGGTCTTTGAACGTGCCGGCATTGCCTTCGCTGCCGCCTTGATGAACGCGGTCATTCTTACGGCCATCCTCTCTGCCGGCAACTCCGGGCTCTACGCTTCCACCCGCATGCTCTATGCCATGGCACACGACGGAAAGGCCCCCAAGATCTTTGGCCGCACCAATTCGCGCGGCGTGCCCCTGGCCGCATTACTGGCCACTGCCACTGTCGGGCTCTTTGGGTTCCTAAGCGCGATCGTCGGCCAAGGCGCTGCCTATTCATGGCTGCTCAATGTCTCGGGCCTGTGCGGATTCATTGTGTGGGCCGGCATTGCGGTCTCTCACTACCGCTTCAGGAAGGGTTTCTTGGCTCAGGGCAACAAAGCCAGCGATCTGCCGTACCGCGCAGCTTTCTTCCCGATCGGACCCATTCTGGCGTTCGCTGTGCTCATTGTGGTTATCGCGGGGCAAAACTACGAAGCGGTCCTTGCCGGTCGCGGCATGGAAGTTCTCTCGTCCTACATTGGCATACCGATTTTCCTTGGCTTGTGGATCGTGCACCGCATCGTCACGAAGTCCAAGGTTGTTTCGCTGTCAGAGATGGATCTGACCGGCCCCGACGACATCGACCTCGCGGCCGCTGAGAGGTCCTGACTCGCTGGTGCTGCGATTCATTGCTCTGGACTACACCGGCGAATTCAGATTTTGACCATCTGGGTGTGACTCCCGGGGATTGCCTATATGAGGCCCACGCTTGACTTAGGTTATGCTTACCTAGTTCATTTTCTTAGCACACACTCCTGTTGCGTAATTCTCATAAGGATGCCTCATGCGCTTTGCGCGTCCCTTTGCTCTGGCTGCCGTAGCACTCTCGGTGACACTGACAACCGGCTGTGGCGCAGCCACGGCCCCCACGGGCGCTCCAAACGCCAACAACGACGGCAGAATCGTGGTTGCCAATTTTCGGGCCCCGGTATCTAACTGGGCATTGGAAACAGATGACGCCTACATCCTCTCGATTGCAGGATGCTTGGAGACCATGACCCGCTACGATCAGACTCAACAGAAGGTCGTTCCGATGCTCTCCGAATCCTGGGAGCAGACAGCGGCAAAACAATGGGACTTTAAGCTCCGTGCGGGCGTCAAGTTCCAAGACGGCACTCCGATGGACGCGAAGGCTGTAGCTGGCTCCCTCAATCACGTTCTTGGTGCCACCGCACCTGCACGTGCTTTTAACTCGAAGTTCATCGACGCCGTCAAGGAAATCGACGCTACAACCGTTCGCGTCACCACAGTCAATGAAGACCCGCTCCTTCCTTACCGAGTTGCCAGCGTTAACACCGGTATTTTGTCCCCTGCGTCATACACCGACAAGGGCATCGACCCGTTCGGTCACTGCACCGGACCTTTCGAACCAGTCTCGGAGAAGCCCAGCCAGTCGCTGACAGTGGACCGCAACTCGGAATATTGGGGCGGGAAGGTCGCCTTGGCCGGTGGCGAGATTCGATTCATTGCCGAGGGAGCCACCCGTGCTACTCAGGTGCAGACCGGCGAGGCCGACATCTCTATGTCGATCCCTGCCGCCAGTCTCGATGCACTGGATACAGACAAGTCCCTGAGCCTTGAGAAGACCGACTCACCTCGCACAGCGACGCTCTATATGAACAACTCAAGGGCGCCCTTCAATAACGTTGAGCTGCGCCGCGCTGCCCAGCTGTCATTGGACTTGAACGCCATCTCCTCCAGCGTCTACGAAGGAGCGGCGGCCCCAGCCACCGGCCCGTTCGCGCCAAGTGAACCTTGGGCCAACAAGGAATTGGCGGTTCCGCAACAGGACCTCGAAAAGGCCAGGAAGCTGGTTGCCGAGTCGGGCTACAAGGCCGGCAAACCCTTGGAGGTCATCGCGATCGTTGAGCGAGCCGAGTTCGCCGACGTGGCCGCCATTATT
Source organism: Arthrobacter psychrolactophilus (assembly GCF_003219795.1). Taxonomy (GTDB): domain Bacteria; phylum Actinomycetota; class Actinomycetes; order Actinomycetales; family Micrococcaceae; genus Specibacter; species Specibacter psychrolactophilus. Next base: position 11,252 of record NZ_QJVC01000027.1, read on the forward strand.
CAGGCCAACTTCGCCGAAGCCGGTTTGGAGGTTTCAGTAGTCACGAAGGAGTACGGAGCGGTGGAACCGGACCTCCTGGCCGGCAACTACGACATGGTACTCAGCCAACGCAATCGCATGATCGATATTGCCAATCCCATTGGTTTCCTCCAGGCCGACTACACGTGTGAAGGAAGCTACAACCTGAGCCACTATTGCAATGTCTCTTACGACAAACTGGTGCAGCAAGCAGGTTCAGAAACAGATGAGAAGCTACGTAACGAGCTGTACCGCAAGGCTGGCGACATCCTCACAGAGGACGCGGCCAACGTCTGGGTCGTGAACGAACAAGCCATTGACGGGGTCCGAAACGAAGTACAGGGCTATGTCCAGGATCCGCTGACTCGATACATCCTGACAGCAACCCTCTCCAAGTCCAGCTAGGGTTTCCGGCACATGAGTACGCTCATCGCGCGGCGCTTCTTGGGACTTGTTGCCATCGCGCTGCTGTCTTCGTTCGTGGTATTCCTGATACCCTTTATCACCCCCGGAGATCCCGTGCGCAAGCTCCTCCGGGCCCGTATGGATGTGGGTCCGGCTGACGCGGCGGCGGTGCAAGCGTATGCCCAACAATTTGGGCTGGACGCACCGCTGTGGCGCCAGTTCCTATCGTGGGTCACCCGGTTCCTGACCGGTGATATGGGGATTTCCTACACGAGCCTGACCCCGGTCTTCGACCAAGTGATGCCCGCAACCGCGATTACGTTGACGCTTGCCGGTGGCGCGATGGTTGTTGCCGTACTGATCTCTCTGGCTCTCGGTCTGGTGTGTGCCGTGTCGACCGGCCGCTGGCCAGATCGGGTCATTACAAGTTTCACACACGCCCTGGTTTCGATTCCCGAATACGCTATCGCGCCGTTATTGGTGGTGATCTTTGCCTTGAAACTGGCTCTTCTGCCATCGGCGGGCTGGGCTGGCCCGGCATCGTGGGTGCTACCAATTGTAGTTCTGGCCCTTCGCCCCATTAGTTTCTTCACCGTCGCAGTGAGATCCGGCATGCTAGATGCCCTGGCCAAGGAGCACATCGTGGCCGCCCGAGCCCGCGGCCTAGGGGAGAGACGAACCGTGCTTACCCACGTGATTCCGCACGGCTTGTTGCCACTGTGGACCATGATGGGCGTATGGTTCGCTGGGCTGCTCGGTGGGTCCGTCATCGTCGAAGTCATCTTTGCCATCCCGGGCATGGGCAGGCTCGTGTACGAAGCAGTCCTCAACGCCGACATTCCCGTTGCCCAAGGAGGTGTCGTGGTCGTCGTTGTGCTGGCCGTTGTGGTGACTACACTCGTGGACTTAGGGCATGTGGCCTTCGATCCGACGGTGCGTTCAAGGATTCGGCATGCGTAGGAGTCATGCGCGTCGGTGCAATCTCGAGCTGTGGCCGCCACTGCTGTTCATCACGTTGGCCACGTTATCTGTGGTCTTACTCCCGATCCTCGTCCCGATGGATCCAGACGCCCAGAGCCTCGCCAACAGGCTCGAGGGCCCATCGCTAGCCAAGCCATTCGGCACCGATCATCTAGGACGAGACATCTTCAGCCGAATCGTGTACGGAGGCAGATTCTCCCTGGCGATTGCAGCCATCGCCACCATTGCGACATCCACCATTGGCGTGTGCTTAGGTCTGCTCAGCGCGATGAAGCGCGGCTGGATCGATGAGTTCCTGACCCGCACCAACGACATGCTGCTCGCCTTGCCGGAAATCGTTGTCGCCCTCTTGGTCATTGCGATCATGGGCCCGGGCTTCGCCTCAATGATCGTGGCGGTGACCATCATGGGATGGACGCCGACCGCCCGACTGGTCCGTTCACTGAGTTTTGAGATTCTTTCTAAGGACTATGTCGAAGTGGCCAGACACTTGGGGTGCAGCAAATGGTTCATTATCCGACACCACGTGATTCCGGGACTAGCCAGCCCCGTGATGGCGCAAACCGCATTGCGCTTTGGGCTACTGCTGGTCGGCCTTGGGGCCTTGTCCTACCTCGGAGTTGGCGTCCAGCCGCCGCAGTCCGATTGGGGATCCATGCTGGCCGACGCGCAACCCTACGCCGCCAGAGCGCCTTGGGGACTACTTGCCCCGGGCGCCGCCATTTTCATCGTGACACTGTCCATCACGCTCCTGGGTAACGCGATCACGCACCGCACAGGGCGCAGGGACTTGCTCTTGATTGAAGCCAATTCACCCGACAAGAAGGCGTCGCATGTCCAATAAGGGACTCAAAATCGCGTCATTGACTGTTCACATGGTATCGGGAGAAATGATTCTTGACGACGTGAACCTGGCGGTGGCTCCGGGGGAACTAGTGGCGGTGGTTGGCCGCTCCGGTTCTGGCAAGACCATGGTGACCCGGGCCATTCTTGGGCTGCTGCCACGCGGCCTGAACGCCACCGGGTCCATCCACCTGGACGGGAGGGACTTGACTGCGCTGAATGACCGCGAGATGGATTCCGTGCGCGGTGCACGGATCGGCATGCTGTTTCAGCAGCCCAAGCGTGTCCTGAATCCACGGATGTCGGTAGGGAACCAAGTGCGTGAGGGACTGCGTGCCAGGGGACGCTCAAATCGCACGCACGAATCTTCCGAGGTTCGGCGGCTGCTGGCCGAGGTAGGACTGAAGGATCCCGCTCGCGTGGCCAAGCTGCGTTCCGAGCAACTGTCCGGGGGCATGGCCCAACGGGTCATGATGGCCATCGCCATCGCCGCCAGTCCAAGCATCCTACTGGCCGATGAACCGACGTCGTCCCTAGACAGCATCCTCAAAGCCCAGACACTTCAGCTGATCCGCCAAGAACAACGGGCGAGGGGACTGGGCGTGCTCTTAATTACCCATGACCTCGGTAGCGTTAGTCAGATCGCGGACCGTGTCGTGGTGCTCGACGGTGGACGTGTCATCGAGGAAGGAGCCACCGAGTCCCTGCTTGCTGCTCCGATCCACCCGATCACCCGCGAACTCATCGCCGCCTCCACCCCTACGGCGGCGGCTGGCAAACCCTTCGAAGGTGAAGTCTTGGCACGCTTGCAAAACGTCGGCCGTACTTTCTCGCCGCGCCGTAACCCAACCATCGCCCTGAGCAACGTGGACCTGGTCATCAGGCGGGGCGAAGTTCTGGGAGTGTTGGGGCATTCCGGGTCAGGAAAGAGCACGTTCGCACGTCTGCTGGCACGCATGGACCGCCCCGATTCCGGCACCGTGACCCTCAGCGCGGACGCTGCGACGCCGACAGCCACCCAGATCATCCTTCAGGAGCCGTTCGCGTCGTTTGACCCGAGCCTCATCTTGAGGGAAAGCTTACGGGCACCGTTGCACCGCTCGGACAGAGACTCTGCCGATGCACTGGTGGATGCCGCAGTCAACGATGTCGGTCTGGATCCGCAGCTGCTGGAACGGATGCCATCAGGTTGTTCGGGTGGACAACTCCAACGCCTCGCGATCGCCCGGGCACTCCTTGTGAATCCCCTCATGCTGATCTGTGACGAGTCCACCTCGGCACTAGACACCGTAGCTCAACGGCACATCCTCGATCTGTTGCTGCGTTTGCGTGAAGAACGCGGGATTACCCTCGTGGTGATTTCCCACGACATCGAGGTCATTCGCTATGTCAGTAACACCGTTGCAGTCTTTTACGACACGGAACTCGTCGAGCATGCCCCGGCTGATGTTTTCTTCAGCTCAGCGCGCCACAAACACAGCCGCGATCTCATTGGCGCAGCCGGCTAGGAGCTCGATCAGGACCGTCGGCCTTGGACAGGCAGTGGTTAGGCGCGCTTTTGAGCCCCGGAAATCCTCGCTGTGCTCGCGGCTCCGGTAAGTCTAGGGATGGCAATGTATAGGACCATCATGATCCGTGGCTGCATCACCGACCGATTCCAGAAGAATGATGACCGCGTAATCCTCTCAAGCCTCGTCCATGTCCTCCAACGTCAACACGTGCTATCACCAAGTGGGTCAAAATAGGCACTTCACGGCGGGATGGCGGATTTGCCAGCACGTTTCCGGTTGATGCCTGGTTCATCCAGAGAATCACTTTTGTCGTGGAGGAAGCCATCCGTGTGGCTCTGATCCAGACTTGGGAGCATAACGCATGGACAACCACCACGAATGTCTGTGCCAACGACAAAACGCGGGCTCGGTCATCGTATTTTCTTCGATGACCGAGCCCGCGTTTTCGGGTTCAGGAACGGTTAGTGAACTGCTACCGAACCCTTGGCGGGACTCTTATGGGTGTCGGAGGAAGACTCCTTGCCCATGAAGGCCGCGATGACCATGATGCCCAGGGACACGCAGGCCGCCACCATGAATCCGCTGCTGAAGCCACTGGTCTGGGCGGCGATCTGGTCCTTGCCAGTCGCGGCGGCAGCCACCGTTCCGGCGGACATGACGCCCACAAGAAGAGCCGTACCCGCGGCGCCACCTAGCTGCTGGAGGGTGGAGAGCACGGCAGAACCGTGCGAGTGCAGCGAATGCGGCAGCGGGTTCAGGCCGGCTGTGAAGGCAGGCGTGAAGATGAACGCCAGGGCGATCGACATGAGCAGGTGCAGGCCAATGATCATCGGCAATGGCGTGTGCGCATCAAGCTGGGTGTAGCTGAACAAGATGACAGAGAGCAGCGCGCCGCCCGGAATAAGCAACGGTCGCGGACCGACCTTGTCGAAGAGCTTGCCGACCCATGGGGCCAACAGACCCATGAGCAAACCGCCGGGAAGCATGAGCAGACCGGTGACGAGCACGTCGAGCCCGCGCACATTCTGTAGGTACATGGGCAGCAAGATAATGACACCGAACAACGCCACCATGGCCATCACCATCAGGGCCAGCGCCAGCGTGAACTGGCGGTGCAGGAATGGGCGCATGTCCAGCAGTGCGGCATCCTTACGCTGCAATCGCAGCTGCAGAACCACGAAGCATGCCAGGAACACGAGCGAAACACCCAGGGCAATCACGGCGATCAGGTGTGTCTGGGCATCGGGGGAGCCAATTCCGCTCAGACCGTAGACCAGACCACCGAAGGCGGGGATCGAGAGCAAGACAGAGGGAACGGAGAGCTTACTCGGGGCGTGCTTCCTGTCGCCGGGCAACAGTCGTGCACCCAGAATCAAGGCAATCACGGCGATGGGCAAGACAAACAAGAACATGAAGCGCCACGACAGGGAGTGCAGGATCAACCCGGACAGGGTGGGCCCAATGGCCGGCGCCACGGAGATCACGATGGACACATTGCCCATCACGGCGCCACGACGGTTGGAGGGCACCAGATCCAGGATGGTCGTCATGAGCAGCGGCATCATGATGGCCGTACCGGAGGCCTGCACCACGCGTGCAGCCAAAAGGATCTCAAAGCCCGGAGCTATCCCGGCCAGCAAGGTTCCGGCAGCGAAGAGGCTCATCGCCAAGATAAAGACGGTACGAATCGGGAAGCGCGTCAGCAGGTAGCCCGTGGCGGGGATTACCACTGACATTGTGAGCATAAAGGCCGTTGCCAACCACTGAATGGCCGACGGTGAGACCTGGAATTCTTCCATGAGACGCGGCAGAGCCACGTTCATGATGGTTTCGTTCAAGATGACAACGAACGCTGAAACCAACAGCACCGTAATGGTGGTGCGGTCCCGAGCCGAGAGCCTGTCTGGGGCGTCAAGCGGGGAAAGAGACATAGTGGATCCTGAAGCTTGAGGATGAAAATAACGTGGGTTGCCGGGACTGAGTACGCAAGGGCCGGCGCCCATGAAAGCCGAAGTCACCAGAGTAAGCGCCGTGGCCGTTCCATCTATTCCCAGTTTTCCCTCAGGAATCAGGATAAAGTTCGACGGCGCCCAGCCTGAACTTGCGCTTCATAGAGTCGCCGACAGTTTTAGTGTCCGAGACGGGTCAGGAACGGAACTACTTGAGAGAGCAGGAAGAATATCGGCGGAGCCAGAAACAGTCATCGCCTAGCGGCTTTGAGTCGAGTTGGTGCCGGCTCCCAAACCAGCGCTAATCACACGACGTTGGCGAGGACCATGGCCAAGCCAACCGTCAGAATGGGTGAGAAGGTTCCTCCAAACGCAGCGCCTTCCTGCAAGGAGGATACGTCCGCGGAGAGGGCCAAGCCAAGGAGGAGAAAAAATCCAGATACCACGCCATAACTGAGAAAGAGCAGTGTGACCACGACGGACTGTCCTACAAAGTTCCCGGTTTTGTCTTGAGCGGTGCAGAGGTAGGAAAAGGCAGGCAATGACACGAGAAAGGCTACGGTTCCCCAGAGTCCGCTGAATGCCTCGGTGCCCCGGAAGGATCCGCCAAGAGTCTGGCCGGTAGTTGACCAGACCCACACGAGGTAGATGATCAAGAGCGCCATGAAGGTGATGGCCCGTAGCGTTCCCACTCCATAGCGGATGATCTGGGATGCGAGTGATGTGCGGGTTAGGTCAGAGGCTTTCACTCCGACCGTCCCAAGAAGTTTCCTCGCCAGTTATAGTTCCTTCACTTTTCATCGTTCAAGCCTGCCGCGGAGCATAGTCTTTAGCGTCCTACTGTGGGATGATTCGTCGTAGCGGAGGGCCTAACACTGCGAGGTTTCTACGCTCAGCGGTCCAGCTGAGTGCTCAGCAGGGAGCAGCAACCCCGCTGAGCCACTATGTGATGGGAGAAGCATGAAAAATCGCATGATCTTCATCGATCAGCTTATCGATTTGGACGGACGGTGGACTCATGTCGTCATGCTGGAAATAACACCAGAATCTACACTTCTTCACCTGAGGCGGGAAGTAAAACATCCCTTCGGAGTAGCCCACGATACGCCGAACTCTACCCTTGCCTTGATGTCCGATTTTCCATCGGTGGTGTTGCGCGATGAGTCTCGAGAGTTGTCAGTGACCGGGGCTCAGGGTGGTGGCAGTGGTATGCACGATCAAATTGTTTTGGCTTACGATTCGCAGGTCCGCGGAGACGTCGCTGTTCTTAATAGCCTAGGTGCCGAGCTCCTCACTGTGAAGTTATAATGACGGCACGGCAAGTGATTCTGACGAAGGTTGCTCCACAGTGTCGGCCGTCAGCGGGGTGGCCCGTCGGGCAATAGCTGCAATGCCGAGGGCCGAAACTAGAAAGATGACGGCGAGCCGTCGTCGACAGAACTGGGTGTTCGTTTCGGGGTGAGCACCTCGGCCGTCAATCAGCATCTGCGAGCTCTCCTGGCTGTCGGCCTGGTGACCTCCACGCGTTATGGGCACAGCATGTTGTATCTGCGCAGCCAGCTCGGATCGGCCTTACTGGGGGCACCGCAGCCGCTTTAGAAGGCGAAGCCGTCCGGCGCGCAGTGGGGTCTACGCATCAGGCTGCGCAATAATATGGGGGTAATCCCGGGGTCGAAACCGGGGGTTTCCCCCATAGTGCCCAGTCTCCACCATCCGTAGCGTTGAACTCATGAGAAACCAAGCGTTGCAAGGTGATTTAAGATGACTGAGTTTCTGCTTGGTGCGGCCGAACAGCCCTGGATCTACGCGGCCGTAGTGCTCGTCTGTCTGATTGACGGCTTCTTCCCGCCGGTTCCCAGCGAGGCCCTCGTTGTAGGAATGGCGGCACTGGCCGCCACCCATGGGGGACATGGCCTGTGGCTGCTATTGCTGGCCGGGGTGCTCGGAGCCTTCCTTGGTGACAACGTCGCCTATAGCCTTGGCCGGCGCATGGGAACAACACGTTTTAGGTGGATGCGGCGCCCACTGATGCAGCGCTCCTTTACAAGGGCACGCCGTGGCCTTGAGAGCAGGGCCGTGTCCATGATCCTGGTCGCCAGATTTCTCCCCGGGGCCCGGGTGGCCGTCAATCTAACGGCAGGTGCCACCGGGTTTTCGAGGAAGAGGTTTGTTGCCATTTCAGCCCTCTCGGCCACACTTTGGGCTGGCTATTGCGTTGGCATTGGCGCCCTTGCCGGCGCGTGGCTCGCCGAGAATCCGCTTGTGGGTCTTGTTGTGGCCGTGGTTGCAGCCGGGACCATCGGAGGCATCGTCGATATTATTGCCAGAAAGTTGAGCCCCCTTTCAGTCCGCACCCGCAAAACACTCCCGTTCGAGGGTGCAGAACCGAATTTCGGGTCGGCTCGTGAAGGGGTCGGTGCCACAAACTTGTAGCGGTTTCATTAGCTGTTCAAAACCTCGCGGACCAAAAAACCCCGCCCGGTTCAGGTGAGCCTGCTATTGATATTTCGGTATACCTAAACTAGCATCGTGGCATGCCAATCTTCCATGCGACGCCGATGAAGCCGCTACGCCGGAGCACCCTTGCCTGCCTCATCGTTCTTGCCCTGTCCCTCACCGCCTGCGGATCAGAGGCAAACTCTGCCGGATCTGCAGCGAATGACGATAGGCCGGTAGTGCTGACCACCTTTACAGTCTTGGCTGACATCGCCCAGAACGTCGCAGGGGATAAGTTACGCGTCGAATCCATTACCAAGCCCGGCGCAGAAATCCACGGCTATGAACCAACCCCCGGGGACATCCGCAAGGCGGGCAAAGCTGATCTGATCCTCGATAACGGCATGCATCTGGAGGCCTGGTTCGCCAAGTTCGTTCAGGACTTAGACGCTCCGCATTCCGTCATGACGGAGGGTGTGGAGCCCATCAACATTGCCGAGGATGCTTACAAGGACATGCCTAATCCGCACGCTTGGATGTCACCGGCCAATGTACAGATTTACGTTGACAATATGATGAAAGCCTTCACCAAGCTGGACCCGGCCAATGCCGCCACCTATGAAAGCAATGGGGCTGCCTATAAGGCATCCCTTCAAGAAGTGCAGGACGAACTCGTCGCCAAACTCTCCGTCCTACCTCAGAGCCAACGCGCGCTGGTCAGCTGTGAGGGTGCCTTTTCCTATTTGGCCCGCGATGCGGGGCTGACCGAGAAGTACATTTGGGCAGTCAATGCCGAACAGCAGGCCACGCCTCAACAGATCGCCAGCGCCATTGAGTTTGTTCGGGACAATCAGGTGCCGGCCGTATTCTGTGAATCCACCGTTTCACCGGCTCCCATGGAACAGGTCGTCGAAGCTACGGATGCCGTGTTCGGCGGGACTCTCTATGTTGACTCGCTCTCCGAGGTCGATGGGCCCGTACCCACCTATCTTGAGCTGATCCGGCATGACTCCAAGGTCATTACCGACGCCCTGACAGGAGCTCTAGCGACAGGAGCTGCTCCGTGAACACAGCCATCGACGTCAACGCGGTAACCGTCCACTACGGGGATGTGCTGGCCTTGGACGCGGCGACCCTGAGAGTTGAAAAGGGGCGCATCTGCGGTCTCGTCGGCATGAACGGCTCGGGAAAGTCCACGCTCTTCAAGGCCATCATGGGCCTTGTGAAGCCCGACGCCGGAACCGTCACCATAGCGGGCGACACCCCCACCAAGGCCCGACGGTCCGGTGCCGTCAGCTATGTGCCACAAAGCGAGGATGTTGACTGGCAATTTCCCTTGTCAGTCCAGGACGTGGTCATGATGGGCCGCTACGGACACATGGGCATGGCGCGGCGCCCACGAAAGGCCGACAAGCTGGCCGTTGCCGACGCCTTGGAACGCGTGGAACTTTCTGAGCATGCGCAGCGGCAGATTGGTCAGCTTTCCGGCGGCCAGAAGAAGCGCACCTTCGTAGCCCGGGGCATCGCCCAGGGTGCCACCACCTTGTTATTGGATGAACCGTTTGCGGGTGTGGATAAGCGCTCGGAGGCCACGATCTGTGCACTGTTGAAACAGATGGCAAGTGACGGGGCAACGATCCTGGTTTCCACCCATGACCTTCACGCCTTGCCGGACTTGGCCGATGAAGCCGCCTTGCTCATGCAGCGGGTCTTGATGCACGGTACGCCACAGGAAGTCTTGCGTCCCGAAAACCTGGCACTGGCCTTTGGCTTGGACGTCATCAATCGAAGCGAGGACGCCCTGTGAGCATTTTTGAATTCCTCTTGGAACCGTTCGACTACGTTTTTATGCAGCGCGCACTGGCCGTGACGGTGGTGGCTTCCGTGGTGTGCGCCGTGCTGTCCTGTTGGCTGGTGCTCATTGGTTGGTCCCTCATGGGCGACGCAGTCTCTCATGCCGTCTTGCCTGGCGTTGCTCTGGCCTACATTGTCGGGGCGCCGTTCGCCGTCGGCGCGGTGCTGTTCGGTTTTCTGGCGGTGGCCTTGATTGGCGCCGTGCGCGGTACCAGCCGGGTCAAGGAGGACGCCGCCATCGGTATCGTCTTCACGACGCTCTTTGCCCTCGGACTCGTACTGATCTCCGTCACGCCGAGCCAGACCGATCTCTCACACATTATTTTCGGTAATCTGCTGGGACTGAGCCAAGGCGATCTCCTTCAGGTCATCGTGCTCGGTGCCATCACCTTCGCCATCCTCGTCTTCAAGCGGCACGACTTCACGCTGTACGCGTTTGATCCAACCCACGCCCATGCCATCGGGCTGAACCCTCGGCTTCTCGGGGCGTTCCTGCTGGGGTTGCTGGCCCTGACATCAGTAGTGGCCCTGCAGGCCGTTGGGGTCGTCTTGGTGGTGGCCATGTTGATCATTCCGGGAGCGACGGCTTATCTGCTGACCGACCGATTCAGCCACATGCTGGTTCTAGCCCCTGCTATTTCGGTGGCGTGCGCCATCGTGGGGCTTTATATCAGCTACTACCTTGACGCTGCTTCCGGTGGCATGGTGGTGCTGACCCAAGGTGCGGCGTTCACGCTGGTTTACCTATTCAGCCCGCGCCACGGACTGATCGTTGCCCGCCACAATGCAGCACGCCGCCGGAAGCTAGCTACCGCCTGATCACTGCAGCTACCTCAGGGCGAGCCTCGTTTGGGTTTGCGCCGCACCGCCGTCGGTCTTGAGCATGCGCAGCAGCTGATCTAAGGCTTTGGTCGTGGGGACCACGACATGCAGGATGTAGTCGTAAGGCCCTGTGACATGGACAGCGTCACGCACCGGCGGTGTCGTCTTTGCCCAAGTTAGAAACGTGGCGGAGTCTGCATCTGCACTGAGCCGGATGTCGATGAACGCTTCCAAATTTGGCCCTGGCCCGGTCACGTCCTCGGCGAGAATCGCCCGATAACCCAGGATGACGCCGTCGTCCTCCATCCGCCGGACGCGGGCCGACGCGGCATTGGTGCTCAGGCCAATCCGGCGACCCAGGTCACTGAAGGATATCCGCGCTTCTTGGCCCAGAATCTTGAGAATAGTGCTGTCCATGGTGTCCATACTGCGATTCTAACCGTCAAACCACAATATTCTCGGTCCTGGCGAGTTGGTGAAGACACCATGGAGGCATGGAAATATATGTGGCGCTCGGAGCCGGACTCTTGGCAGGGGTGGGATTGGCCGCACCCCTGGGGGCCATAGGCATTCTTTTAGTTCGCGAAGGCATGGCATGGGGATTCAGGGAAGCTTCACCCGCTGCAGCTGCCGTGGCAACAATGGATGCCATCTACTGCATTCTCGCCGTCGCCTTGGGGCTCGCGGTGGCACCCATTGTCGCCTCATGGGGAGACTGGCCTGGACTTATTGGTGGGCTTGTCCTCGTGCTGCTCGGCGGAGTCGGAGTATTCAAGGCGAACAACGCCAGATCCTTCTCGGAGGACGAATCCACGGTGCAGCCACGCGGGCGGGCTGGACGATTCATGCTCTTCGCGGGGTTAACTGCCATTAACCCGGCGACGCTTCTTTACTTTGTCGCCCTGCTGACAGGGTTCGGGCGTTCGCTGGGTTCGTTCACCGGCACCGCCGCCTTCGTGGCGGGTGTGGCCCTGGCATCTCTGATGTGGCAGCTGGGCTTGGTGTTCGTTGGACAACTATTTCGGGGCAGGATCACCGTCGCAGCCCAGCATCGCCTCAGCACCGCGGGTTTCTCCTTGGTGATCGTGCTGGGCCTTGCGGCCCTCGCGTCCAGCCTGAGCTATTAGTCATCTCCATCGCGGAAGTCCTGCGGCAGCTCAGAGGAAAGCCGGACACCCATTCCAGGGTGTCCGGCTTTCCTCTGACGCACCATTACCGGTGCTTAGCTCTGCCGTGGTGTCAGTTGCCCGCGTTGCCGTTGGCAGGAGACGATTTAGCCACGGTGGCGAAGCCGAGCAGCGATCCTGTCTCACCTTGCACGGTCACGTTGTAGTCGCCGGGGGTAACGCCATTCGCCACGTTCAAGGGCGCGGTGCCGAGCTCGTTGCTGCGCACCCACTCAAAACGGTTGGCATTCCCACGAGCCTTCCCAACTCTTTCTACAGCGACGAGCAACCACTCATTGGCCGGCAGGTTCTTCAGCGTCAGGTACGCGCCGCCGGTGAACTCTCCCGCAGGAAGAGCTAGGTCAAGGGGGGAGACCTCCGGCAATGACGAGGTGTCGGGCAGTACTGGGATCGTTTCTGGGGCAGCCGAGGCTGTTGTCCAGTTGATGCCGGTGGTCTTGAAATGCGTCAGGCCTTCAAGGGCCATACGACCACCGAGGGCTCCGACTCGTTGGTTGAAATCAGCATATTTGCGGCTGGCCTGCGGGGACCAGCCGAGCTCTGCCGTGGCCAGTGCCCGAGGGTACTGGTAGCTTTCGGTCTGATCCATACCGCGGATCCACTCGCCCCACTGGACAGTTTCCACGCCGAGCACTCGATCATCGCCCACACCTGGCAGGTAGTTGGCCGGATCCCATTCGTAGTGGTTTTTCAAGGTGCAGGGGCCACCGCAGGCCCAGGTTCCGCCGGCTGTTTGGCTGGACTCTTGCTTCTGCGGAATATAGGTCTTCTCGGCAGGGGAGAGAATGACCTTCGAGTCATTCGCGAGAACTCGGTTAGCAACGGTTTGGCGGTTGCCAGCCCAGTATTGAACCACTGCTCCTGCGGGCAGGGCGGCTGAGGAATACTCGTTCCAGCCAATGACCTTCTTATCTACCTCGAGCACCTGCCCGGCAAATGCGGTGATCATCTTGTTGTACTTGTCGTGGGGTGTCACATGCGATTCATCCCCGCCAACGTGCAGGTATGGCCCGGGGGTCATGGCGGCGAGCTGCGTCAAGACCTCTTTGGTGAACTCATAGGTTGCGGGGTTATCCGCGTCGAACGTCGACCCGCCCACGTTGCCAGATCCCTGGGCCGGGGCAGTGTCGGTGCCCGAAAGTGGTTTGGGTGCAGAACCTGCAGAGTTTAGCTGCGGAATGGCGTGGAGCGCGGCTGTGGTGTGCCCCGGCATGTCAATCTCAGGAACCACTGCCATGCCGTTCTCTCCGGCATAACGGACGATTTCCTGATAGTCAGCCTTGGTGTAGAAACCAGTGTGTCCAAGTTCTGTGCCTTGGAGAACTCCGGCATCGTTATAGGTCATGGCCGTCTTGCCAGAAATCTCGGTCAGGTCTGTGTACTTGATCCCTGAGGGATTGACCAGTGGTTGATCCATGGCGATGCGCCATCCTTGATCATCCGTCAGATGCAGGTGCAGCATGTTGAACTTGAACTGCGCTGCGTTGTCGATGTGCTCCTTCATCTCATCCACCGTGTAGAAAGAACGGGCCACGTCGATCTGGATGCCACGGTACTCATAACGCGGTTAGTCGTTGATCATCACCCCATCCAGAGTCCACGAGGTGTTGATGACGTGGTCCGATTCAATCCATTGCGGAAACAGCTGGCGCAATGTCTGTGCGCCATTGAGGGCCCCGGCTGAAGTATTCGCGGCAATTTTGGCGCCCAAGGCATCGACCTGAACCGTGTAGCTCTCCGGTTTAGCCACAGAACTATCGGCGGCCACGGTGAAGGAAATATCGTTAGCCGTCGCCTTCCCACTAGTCACAGGAAGCTTGAATCCAGTGCTCTTGCGGGCCTTCTGTGCGAAGTAATTCGCCGCGGCTTGTGCCTCGCCAGTGGCAATAATTCGACTCGAGGGTGTCAGCTGGAAAGTTCCGCCATCAGTCTTTGCCGACTCGACTGGAAGCGGTACAAGTGAAAGTTTCTCAGGTACTACGGGTTGAGGCTTATCGTAGATTTCAAATTCTGAGATTGAGTACCCAAATGTTGCCCATTGCTTGGCCAGGAGCGCTCGAACGAACTTCACATTGGCCGAGCCAAGGTAAATTTCATCCGTGCGCGACGGACCAACGCCGCTGGTCATGACCTTTACATCGGTCCAGGTGTTTCCATCCGCCGAGGTCTGCAGGGTGTAGTTGCGCGCAGCGCCGGCGGGCCACTGTATAACCACGTGGTCCACCGGTCCTGCAGCAGCTAATTGCACCTGGAACCAGCCGGGATCGCCAGCGCTCGACGACCAGCGGGTGCCGGTGTTTCCGTCTATGGCGTTGGCGGGAACATTGCCAGGCAGCGCAGCCTCCACGCCATGGGCTGTCGCTGTGCCGGTTTTGGCCAGATTGGTGGGTGTAGTGGTTGGCGACGGGGTCGGGACCACAATCGGAGCCGCTTGGGCGCTCGGCGCTGTGAAGGCTGTGGGTAAGACCGCTGCAAACAAACTGAGCGCGGCGGCACAGGCGAGCCCGGCCGTCGTCGTTCTTTTTAATGCTTTCAATCGATTACTCGCTTACTTCTCGTGGACCGCAAGAGGCATCCGTTGGGTTTTTGAACTTGACCTAGCGTGGGGCCTATCTATTGAGTGATGAAACGTTCGACGGCGGTCACCGGACGAACGCGTTCGTCTTCCGGAATGTCTCCGGCAAACGCCAGCCACTGGGCGAACTTGTCTCCGCGTTCGTTGAGCTGGCGATACATGGCCCGACGCATATCCCGCACTTGTTCGCGATAAAACGGCACATTGACGACATTCGTGAGCTCGTCAGGATCGGCGATCATGTCGTAAAACTCGTCGATGCCCTCGGGGTTAGCAATGTACTTGACCTGCTTATTGCGAATCATGCGCTGCGCGTAGGGGAAGTGGTGGCCGTGGAATTCACAGAGAATGTCTTCGCGCCACCCCTCAACGTCTTCGCCATGGGCCAGAGGCACGAGACTGCGTCCCCGAACACCTGAGGCATCTGCCCCGGCGATGTCATGGAAGGTTGCCGTGAAATCCAGCAGGCTGATGAAGCGGTCCTCGCGACGCTCCTGCTCACCCGGAAGTGCCAGGATGGCAGGGATTCGGTAGATATCCTCGTACATCGCCGGGCCCTTGTCGTTGAGGCGATGAGCGCCGGTAAACTCGCCATGGTCGGCGGTAAACATGACGGCCGTGGAATCCGTAAGCCCCAGTTCATCCATGACCTCAAGGATTCGTCCGACTTCGTGGTCAATCATGGAGACATAGCCCCAGTACACCGCGGTGAGCTTCTTCCATTCATCCACCGTGAAGCAATCCGTCGACCAGTATTCGGCATAAGCCTGCTGCACCATGGGTTTGCCATGGAATGTCTCGGCAAAGGAACCGGGCAGTTCAATGGTGGACGGATCCACCATGTCGTACCACTGTCGCGGGATCAAATACGGCAAATGTGGGCCGAAGATATGGCATGAGAGGAAGAACGGTGTGCCGTCATCCTCCTGCAACGCCCCTGCCGCAAATTCCCGCAACTTGGCGATGGTTTGATCGGCCAAAAACGCCTCAAATGTCGCTTCCGTTGGCTGATCCGTGACGCCGGCAATCAGATGCCCCTGGCTTCCGTCTGCCCGCGTTGTGTACACAGGATTGGAGATATGGAAGTCGGGATAGTCGTTGGCCTTGAGCCAGTCCTCATAGCCGGGATCATCGAAAACATTCAAGGCGCCCGGAAGATGGATGCCCTCGAAGCCGTAGTGTTCCGGTCCGCGGTCCTTCCCGACATGCCACTTGCCCACATGGCCCAGCCGGTATCCCTGTTCCAGAAGTGCTGCCGAGAAGGTCGGCAAGCCATCAGGAAGTTCCTCGCGATGCCCAGAGTTCCACTCGTAGTTAGCCAACAGGCCGTGCTCGAACGGTTGCAGGCCAGTGAGCAAGCTAGCCCTGGCCGGCGTACAGATGGCCGTCGGGGTGTACGCCCGGTCAAAGGTGGTGCCACGCGCCGCCAACCGATCAAGATTAGGCGTATGTAAAGAGGTGTTTCCATAGCAACCGAGGGTGTCGATACGCTGCTGATCTGTCATGATGAACAGCATATTTTGGCGCTTTTGTGCGTGTGTTGCAGTCGTCATGGAGAACTTAGACCGCCGGAGTTTCTGCGTAAAGAGCGGCATCGTAGAAGGTCTTGGGATCAACCACGGCCGGAATCTTATCGGCAGCCTTGAACTGCTCCTGCAGGGCATTGAGCCAGACGTTGACGGTGCCATCCGTGGACAACTTAGCGAGCTCCTCGGAGCTGAAGAGCTTGGCGACGCTGGCCTGCGCGGCCATGTCTTCTTCCTTGAGCTTGAGGAAGGTAGCGGTTGCGGCGATGGTCTTGTCCTGGTTCTTCAAACGGTAATCATTGGCAGACTTGATGACCGAGATGAAGCTTGTCGCCAGCTCTTTGTCCTTGGCGGCACGTCCCGGGCTCGCAACAAAGGTGGACGGGAACGTGAACTTGTCGATGAAATCTTCATTGGAGAACAGCTCGACCAGGTTCGGTTTGCCCTTCTTGGCGCTGTCGATGAGCGGGTACCAGAGAGCTGCTCCGTCGATCTGGCCGGCGGCGAAGGCGGCAACGATGGCCGGCGGTTCCATGGCGGTGACCTCAAAATCGCTGCGGGACAGGCCGTCTTTCTCCAGAGCCAAGGTGAAGAGCTGATCTCCTGAGGTACCTGTCGGAACAGCAATCTTTTTGCCCTTGAGCCCAGCCAACGAGGTGATACCTTCCTGAGCGATGATGCGGTCCGCGTTGGACACGGAGTTCACAGCCCAGATCTCGGCCTTACCCGAGGCAGGAAGCCACAGGGCGCCCGAGCCAATGTACGCAACATCGACGTTGTTTGTGCCGAGTGCCTGAATGGCGAGCGGGCCGTTCGTGAAGGGGAGGTACTTGGGCTTCAAACCAGCCTTGGCCCACAGACCTTCCTGGTCAGCAACTGCCATGAGGGCCGCGCCGTTGTAGTCGGCAATGTAGCCAACCTTGATCTCAACGGGGTCCTTACCGCCGGCGGGGGTGCCGGCGTCGTCTTTGGCACCGCAGGCGGCCAGAAGAGAGATGGCAGCGGCGCCCATGGAGAGCTGCAAGATATTACGACGAGAGAATGATGCGGACATGAGGTCCTCCTGAAGACGTGTGCCGAGGCACGAAGTGATGGAAAGTTCTTGCGAGAAAAGCAGTGCGTGGAGCTTATTGATGGGCTTCGGCGACACCTGGCTGGTGGTACACCGCGGCCCAGACTTCGGAGCGAAGTTTGGCGAACTCCTCAGAAAGGCGCATCTCTTCCGTACGCGGGTAGGGAAGATCCACCTTGATTTCCTTGTAAATGCGCCCTGGTCGGGCGGCCATGACGATGACTCGTGAGGCGAGGAAGACCGACTCATCAACGTCGTGGGTGACGAACATGACGGTGCGCCGTTCCTTGCTCCAGGTTTCCAGGAGCTGTTCTTGCATATGAACGCGGGTCAGGGCGTCCAAGGCGCCGAAGGGCTCGTCCATGAGAAGGATCTCGGGGTTGACGGCGTAGGCACGGGCAATCGCGCACCGCTGTTTCATGCCGCCCGAGAGTTCCTTTGGTAGGGCCTCGGCAAAGCGCGTCAGGCCAACCAGTTCAAGGTAGTGGTCAACGATGGCTGTGCGTTCTCTGGCGGGAACCTTCTTCAGCTCCAGACCAAACTCAACATTCTTGCGCACCGTAAGCCAGGGGAACAAGGCGTACTGCTGGAAGATGACACCCGTGCGAGGGCTGGGGCCCTGAACCGGGCGGTCATCAACAAGAACCTGTCCACCGGTGGGCTGCAGGAGTCCCGCGGCAGCGTTGAGCATCGTGGATTTACCACAGCCCGAGGGGCCCACGACGGTGACAAACTCACCATCGGCAATGTCCAGGTTCACGCCGTCGAGAGCGGTGAAGGTGGTCCCGGTCAGGGTGAATTCCTGGCGGAGGTTTTCAAAACGAATCATGGCTTGGGAATTGGTGCTTGTCATGAGAAAAGTCCTTAGCGGCGTTCTTGCCAGCGGGTCAGGTGAGCTTCGATCATCAGCAGGAGGCGGTCCATGAGCAGACCCAAGATACCGATGACAATCACGTTGACGAGGATGGTGGGCATGTCGTAGAACTGCTGAGCCTGTTGCATGCGCATACCCAAACCATTGGGGGCCGCGAGCAATTCTGCGGCGACAACGGTGGCCCAGCCAGCGCCGAGGCCAATGCGCATACCGACGAGGATGAATGGTGAGGAGGCCGGGACAACAACGCGCATGAAGATGACGTAGTTGTTGGCGCCCAGGACCCGGGCCGCGTTGATCAGGGTGTTGTCAACGCTGACCACTCCCTGATAGGTGGAGATGACGCAGGAGAGGAATGCGGCCAGGAAGATAACGAAGATTTTCGGCGTTTCACCGATGCCCATCGTGACCATGACCAACGGCAGTAGTGCCAGCGGGGGAATGGTGCGGAAGAACTGAACCCACGGTTCAATGATGGCCCGACCAACGTGGTACCAGCCCATGAGGAATCCGACGGGGACAGCCAAGGCGCTGCCGAGGAGGAAACCGCTCAAGACACGCAGGAGCGATGCGCCAGTGTCTTCGGCCAGTGTGCCGTCGGCGAGAAGTTCTCCGCCGCGAGCGAGAACTTCAAGAGGGCCAGGGAGTCCAACTAATCCCGTGGCGGCCAAGATGGCCCACAGGATGAGTCCGGCCGCGACTGATCCAAAGTTGATGGTCAACATGGCCTTGCGGCTGAGCTTACGGGAGCGAGTTTCCTTGTTTTTTGCGGAATTCGCGGAGCGTGAGGTAGCTGAGGTTGCCGTGGAAATGGCGGCCCCAGGAGGCGGATTGCGGGGCGAGATGATGGTGTCTTTTTCGGCCATAGCTCAAAGATATGACAGCAATCACATAGTGTCAACGCTATTTACATAAATAGACCTTGCATGACGTTACCGGTCTATTTATTGCCGCTCGTTGCGGCGCATGGCGGCTAGTGCCCTTGGTCCAGAGCCCAATGGCTCAGTGCTAGATGCGCGGCTCCGTCGCTTCCGGCTGTAGGGGCGAACGGCGCCGCGCTGATGGTGACAACTCGCGCTCCCAGGTCGAGATGTTGCTCGGCGAGTGCCCGTCGCAGGGGCGCAAGCAGTGGCTCGCCAAATTGGGAGAGTTCTCCGGCGATGACGATGCGACTGGGATCGAGAAGTACGGTGGCGCCAACGACGGCCCGGGCCAGAAGTTCGCCTGCCCAGTCAATAATGTTCAGTGCGATCCCATTACCTATTGTTGCCGCCTGAGCGAGTGCGGCTATCGAGGCGAACGACTGCCCCCGATGGGCTGCCTCTGCGAGGACATTGGCCTCGTTGAGGTAGCTTTCTAGGCAGCCGTGCCGTCCGCACCAGCATTGGGGGCCGGCGAAGTCGACGCTGATATGTCCGAGTTCTCCGGCCATACCATTACCACCGCGCAGGAGGGTTCCGTGGCTGACGCTTGCCGCGCTAACACCCGCCGAGAGCACGATATACAGCAGGTCTTCGCTGTCTTTGCCATAAGCCATGGCGGCTAGGCGAATATTGTTATCCCACAGTAGGGGTCCTGGCAGGATGGCGCGCAAGGCATCCAGTGTGGCGCCTTGCGGGTCGAGCTGATGCTGGGCGCCATCGGCGAGAGAGAGCGGATTCGCGTGACGACTTGCGATGCCGATGCCGGTGCCAATAATCGCTTCGGGCTTGATGCGTCCGTCGTCGATGAGCTGGCGCACCATGTCGACAGCCAGTCTCACCTTGGCCTCCAAGCCGAGTGAGGAGGCAATCTCCTGCAGTTCGGTCGTCAGCGGGGACCCGTCAAAGCCCTTGACGGAAATGCTGATGCGACGTCGGCCCAGTTCGATGCCAACGGCGGCTCCGGCGTTGGGATTGAGCGAGAGCACTTTGGTAGGCCGCCCATGACGTCCGGTAGGCGTCACGGCCTGCTCGGTGTCGGTAATGACTCCGCGGTCCCGCAATTCGCCAACGATGGCCGACAGTGTCGTTCTGGAGAGTTTCGTGTCGTCTTCTAGCTCGCGCCTAGTTCGTTGCCCATGGGCAACGAGGGACTCAAGAACTCGGAGTTCATGTCGGCGTCGAACTGCCTGTAAGGCGCTATCATCGGGCGTAAGCACGTCCCCCACCACTTTCTTTGAAGGCCAACTCGACCTTGAGGTTTTCCTGCGGGTACGTAACTGTTGAGACGCTACCGACCCACTTATGTAAACACTATTATCATAAGGGCATAGTGGCGAAAAAGCTCTGGACGACAGGCGGTTTAAAGTCGGCGTTGCACGCTGCGTTAGCCTCGGGCGGCGCGAATAAAGTCTTGGATCAGCGCAATATCCTTGATTCCCCGGGTCGATTCAACGCCACTGGAGACATCGACGCCGTGGGGATGAAGTTCTGTCATCAGTTCAGCGACATTCTCTGGGTTGAGCCCGCCAGCGAGGAGCCAGAAGCCACTGGGCCATCCGCCCGTGAGTGTGCTCGCGTCAAAGGTGACCCCGGCACCTGGTTCGACGGCATCTAGCAGCAGCCGTTCTTGATCCCACTGCTTGCGTTCGGCGGTACTGAGTGCCGCGTAAGCATCAATCGAGAAAGCGCGGAGAGTTTGGAATCCGGCATCCTTGAGCTGCTGCATCTCCGTCAAGCTTTCGTTGCCGTGCAGTTGGACGGTACTGACCTTGGCTGCCGCTGCGATCGCCATGACTTCGGCGATGGGCTGGTTGCGAAAGACGCCGACCGTTTCAATACCAGAGGGCACCAGAGCCGTGAGAGTCGCGACCGTTTCGGCCGTGACAGTGCGCGGACTACCCGGAGCGAAGACAAAGCCTAGGGCGTCGGCGCCGGCCGCAACCGTTGCGGTGACCGTCTCAGCGGTTTGTAATCCGCAAATCTTCACGTAGCGGGCGTTCATGGCTTCCACTTCTCTTCCGGACGGGATGGTAGTTGCTCCACAAGGGCAATATTAACAGTTAGCGGGCGACGCTTAGGCAAAGATGGCGTCGGCGATGGCCCAGATGACGTATCCGCTCAGAGGTACCAGTAGGAGCCATTCGCGCACCGAGCCGGCATTGCCCAGGATGGGGATGGCGATATTGCCATTGGGGCGCCAGAATTTTTTCACGAGAGGCAGCTTCTGTAGCAAGCGCGGCGGCCGGATGCGCAGTGGCCATAGGAGGTTGCAACCTCCGGTGGTCAGCATATCGCCGGCGATATGCGTGGCCACGCCCAATGCCATGGTCAGGGGGAACCAGTAGGGTTCCTGAGGTGCATAGAAGGCGACAAAGGCGCCAACGGCTAACCCGACGAGCCACGGGAATTTTTGCATGGTATCGGGAATGATCTTCAGAGACTTCGCAGCAAAGGATGCCAGGAGTACGGCGAGGATTCCAGCGCCCGGGTAGACGGTACCAAAACCACTGAGCTCGAGCTGCCACATTCCTGCGAGCGCGGCGATGGCCACGAAGACAGCTAATCCCAGAAGGGAGTGCGTGCCGTGCCGATGTCCGCCGGAGAGTTTTCCGATCTGAATGCAGAGGACATTCGAAAGGGGCGGCAGGGAGTGGGCGATGGTCGCGTGGCGATGATCGGCGTCGGGCACGAGCGCGGCCCCGGCGGCAACGAGCGCTCCGGCAACGACTCCCGCAGGGGAGACGTCCATAAGCCCCATGCCGAGAGTTAGATGATCCGGCATGGCGGGGATGTGCTGCGCAAGGGGAGCTAGTCCGACGTCGAGCTGGGTTGTCAGGGCTAGCCAAACGGCTGCTCCGCTGGCGGCGTGATGGGCACCCATCATGAGGGGTTACGTCCTTGCATTCTCGGGACTTCGTTCTGATCCCGCGATACGTGGACAAAACCTGCTGGGTCAACACTATGCCTACCCGGAGACATTTTCGAAACCAGGTGACGCAGCCCACTCGTTCTCGAAATAGAACATAAATTCTAATTTGAGAACGAGTGGGATTTTGCCTTATTTACTCAGCTTCAGCAGCATCTCGACGCTTCCGGCGGGCTCGACCTTGACGAAGCCTAGATCAGGCGCTGCAATGCCGTAATCGCTGAAGGTGACGGGGATAGAGCCTTGAACCTCGACTCCGCTGCCGGTGCTCTGGGCCTTCAGATCGACCGTGACGGACTTGGTAGTCCCGGCAATCGTGAGGTCACCAACGGCCTTGACGCTCGCCACGCCGGCCTTGATGGCTGCTATGTCGACCGGTGCGCTCAGCGTGAAGGTTGCGCTGGGGAACTCCGCCGTCTTGAGAATGCTCAAGAACTGACTGTCCCGGCTTCCGTTATCGGTGGCAACCCCTGTCAGGTCAACGCTCACCTGCGCGGCGGTGAGCTTGCTGTCTGCGATGGTCACGCTGCCCTCAACACTCTCGGTACGGCCCACGACCGTGACGTTTTGGCCATTGAGCACTTCGGCCACTCGGTATCCGGCCTGAGAACCCTGAACAATGCTCCAGTCACCCTCAAGGCTTCCGCTGTCGGATACTCCTGGTGTTGCGCCACTGCTCGCACCCTCGGTAGCCGTAGCAGCTGTAGGTGTAGAGAGGGACAAGGCCGTCGGTGCCTTGCTATTCTCTTTACTCGCATAGATGGCACTGCCACCCCAGATGCCACCAATAATGATGACGAGTACGGCCACGATGGTGACTAATTTCTTGCGCATGTTTTTCCCCTCGCTGCTAAGACCTTTCTAGGAACTATGACAGCGCTGACTGAAGGGAAGCTGAGGATTACCTTCAGTACTCCGGGTAGTCAGGCGCTAGATAAGCACACACTAGGACAGCGAGCGTAGATACCGCTGACGAACCACTCGCTGCATCAGCGACAAAGCCGGGAAGAGAAGCCGCCACGGCTGCTCAGGTGCTGACCGAGTGAGAGCACGGATAGTCAAGAAGACCTCACCGCCGCGCCTATGGACGATAAACGCCTCTTCGCCGTTCACCGGATGTCCCGGTAACGTCCTATAAGCAAAGCCAACCCTGTCAGGGAGGCTGACAACACTCACCACCTCAACGGGCTCCACAACCGTGAAGCCTAGGGCGCTCACCGTGACGATAACACTTTGCCCCTGCCGCACTGGGTTGTTCGAATCCACACGAAAACCACTCCTGGTCTTCACCTTCCAACGGAGAACGTCAGAGACGGCCCGACGCCATAGGGCTTCACCGCTCCCCAGTGACGCAGACACCTCGGAACGGTGAAAGCCAGAGGGACTATGAGTCCACTCGTGACTCTCCGGCATCGTCACGCGACAGGCTTGCGTTGCACAGCCATCATGCACTCAGCCTAATAGAGGCGACAGGCTAGCCCCGAGAGGGAAAGAGCTCACAGAGCGAGAGAGCTACGCCTTGAGCGCAGCCCATCCGGTACGGCTGCCCCGCAACTGAAGATCAGGGCGCTGCTCCACAGACCCAGGACCATGACCTAGCAACTTTTCAAGAGAAGCCTGATCTGCAGGGGAAAGCGACGAGCCCGTCGCCTCACGCATCCGGCTCAGGAAGGCGCGGGCATAGCGAGAGGTGAGAGACGCCGTCGAACTTTCCAATGACCCGACTGACGGGAAGAGGCGACGCTCAACCGAAACAAAGCCCGCACCCAACAAAGCCTCGCTCCAATCAGGATGCGCATTCCACCCCAGATGCGCCAACCCCTCATGCAACCGCGACTCCACACCCGACAAGGCGCTCGCAGGCAAGAAGGTCGGAAGGCTATCCATCTCGATCACGATCAGAACCCCGCCCGGACGCAAGGTGTCATGCATCTGTCGCAAAGCCCCCTCGGGATCTTTCAATTCATGCACGAACGACGAAGCCCACATGAGATCTGCAGAAGCGCTCGCAGGCAGTCCCTGCTCGAGATCTGCTTCGAGGGTGGTGACGCGATTCTGGATGCCGTGCTGGGCGGCGGCGAGGGCGACCTCGGCAAGCATGCCGGGGGACCTGTCGAGCGCCATGATGTCCGCGTGCGGGAAACGCCGGGCCAGGGCCACCGTTCCAGCGCCCGAGCCCGCGCCGAGATCAACAACTGTCGCCGGCGCGGCGATGAACCCGGCAGCCCACTCGCTGGCCTCATCGAGATAGGCGCCGAGCAGAAGCGCGTCAAGCCGGAGTGTTTCCGCCAATTCGACGTGGCCGGCGTGAGAGTGGCTATGGTCCTGATGATGTGCATGGTGAGTCATAGGGCAACGCTATCCATTCTGTGCGCAAAGTGCATAGACTTTTGCGTATGACGCAAGAAAATGATGTCGACGCCGTAATTCGCCAGCGGATCCGGAGCCTGCGGCTCGCGCGGGGCTGGTCACTGGAGAATCTTGCTGCCCGGTGCCAGCTCAGCGCCTCGACCTTGAGCAGGATCGAAAGTGGGCACCGCAGAATGGCCTTGGACCAGTTGCTGCTGATCGCACGCGCCTTCGACACCACCCTGGATGCGCTCGTGGAGCAGGCGGGGCAGGACGATGTGGTGATTCGGCCGCTCCCGTCCCATGCGCCGGGGCTGACAACCTGGGTGCTCTCGAGCGCCGATGGCATCCATGGCAAGACGGTTGCCAAAATGCGGATCACCCCCGGCCGGCCAGGAGAACGTGGCGTGCATGCCGGACGCGACTGGTTCACGGTGCTCTCCGGCATTGTCCGGCTGGAATTGGGGGAGCAGACCATCCTGGTGCACCCGGGCGAGGTCGCGGAGTTCTCCACGATGACCCCGCATGCCATCTGCGCCCATCTCGGGCCGGTGGAAATTCTCACCATCTTCAACCACGACGGCGGCCAGGCTCACCTTCACGGGGCCTAAACCGGCCAAGGATTTCTGGGCTGGAACTCGTGGCGCGGTAGACCAAGCCGCCGCAACACTGGCCGAGGCCGACAAGCTGGCGTAGTCTCGGTACGGCAATTCTTCTGCCCCGATTGTGAGGATTACTATGACAAGCCTGCCCAACCGTTCACAAACGGCTCTCTTGATCGTCGATGTTCAAAACGACGTCATGGCCGAATCCCACGAACCGGCCCCCATAGTGGCGAACATTCAAACGCTCGTGGCCGCTGCCCGAGAAAGCGACACCGCCGTCATCTGGGTCCAGCACTCCGATCCCGAACTCCCCAAGGGCTCCCCGGGCTGGGAGTACGTTCCGGAACTGCCCCGCCGTGACTCCGAGGCGCTCGTTCACAAGAACTATGGCGACGCGTTTGAGGACACGGATCTGGAAGCCGTCCTGGCGCAAAACAACATTGGCCATCTCGTCGTGGCCGGCGCGGAGACCGACGCCTGCATTCGCTCCACCATCCACGGCGCCTTCACACGCGGCTACGACGTCACCCTGGTCAGCGACGCCCACACGGCCTCGGACAAAAGCCAATGGGGCGCTCCGGCCGTGCCCGACGTCGTCGCGCATACCAATCTGTACTGGCAATTCCAGCGCGCCCCGGGACGTACGGCGGCAGTCGTGGCCACCGCCGAGGTGCAATTTCCCCATTAAGTCCGACGTCGGACGGTGGGCTCAGCGACTCGGCACTCCTCAGGCGGTGGGAGGGACCTCGGAGACTTGATCAAAATGTTCTACGACCGGAAACGGTTCGTAAAACTCATGCAGTAGCGCTTTCCACTGTTGGTAGCTCTCTGAGGTGCGGAAGCCAATCGTATGGTCCTCGAGTGTGTCCCAGTCCACCAGAAGCAGGTACTCGCTGGGGGACTCGATGGAACGCGAGAGCGTCAGTCCACGGAAACCAGGTATTGCGGAAATGATGTGCCGGGCCGTGTCAAAGGCCGCTTCGAAGTCACTTTCTCGGCCGGCGATGACGGGCAAAATGGCGTGTTCGGTAATCATGTATTCATCCTGTCATAGCATGCATCGGGCCTAAGCCACGGGCAACTAGCGAAAGAGGAGCGCCACGCGTTGCTCGCTTGGCGCTCCTCTTTCTTAAAGATGCTTACTTGTCAACGGCGGGGTTAACTTCGGCCTTGGCGATAGCTCCGTCACCGTTGCCCCAGGTGTCGAGAATCTTCTTGTAGCTGCCATCGGCGATGAGCTTGTTGACGGCCTTAGCGACGACGTCGGCGAGCTTCGTATCATTCTTGTCCACGGCAATGCCCAGGGGTGAAGCGCCGTAGAGCGTGCCGATGGTTTCAAGTGAACCTTCGGTCTGGGTGATGGCATATGCCGTGGTGATGGAACCGGCAGCCATGGCGTCCAGACCACCGTTGACCAGGCGGGTTGTGACGTCGGTCTGCTTCTTCAAAGACACCACGTTGATGGCGCTCTTGCCTTCGGAAACACACTTGGCGCTGCGTCCTGAAATATCGGGGTCTTCTTGGAAGGTGCCCGTCTGCACTCCGACGGTCTTGCCGCAGAGATCTTCAAGGTCGATGCTCTTCGGGTTGCCCTTTTGGGTGACCCACTGGGTTCCGGCCTGGAAGTAGCTCACAAAGGTAGCTGCCTTGCTGCGTTCCTCGGTGATGAAGAAGGAGGAGATGCCCAAATCGTACTTGGGGCCAAGGGAGGGGATGATCCCGGTGAAGTCAGCTGTCTTGACCTCAACTTTAAGACCCAAGGTAGCTCCGATGGCCTTGGCCATATCAACGTCGTAGCCCATAGGCGTTTGGCCGTCGTTGCCGCCCAAGAATTCAGCGGGTGCGTACGTCGTATCCGAGCCGACAATCAAAGTTCCCTTGGAGCTAATGGCAGCCGGAACTTCCGCTGCCAGGGCGTCATCCTTTGCCACAGTGCTCAGATCGAAGGCGGAGGCGCCTGCGGGCTGGTTTTCTGCGGTGTCCTGTGATGCGGTGGTGCATCCGGTGAGCGCGATCAATCCGGCTGCAACAGCCGCCGTGATTTTCAGGGAGTTCTGTGCTTTTACAAACATGAGGTGGTTACTTTCAGTTTTTAGGTTGTGCAGAGAAATATCAGGAGCAGATGCTCAGTGCTGGTGGCTAGCCGTGGTTGATGCGGCGGATAGCTACTTCAGCCAGCCATGCCGCCGCGTCGGGAAGCACGGAGTCGTCAAAGAGTGCATGGGCCGAGTGATTGTTTCCAAGGTTCGTGGCGGTGTTGTCCACACAGGCGCTGAGGAACAAGAAGCTGCTGGGGACTTCCTCGGCGATGAAGGCAAAGTCTTCGGAGCCCGGCAGAGGGAACTGCATTTCGCTATAACGATCCTCGCCAAACATGTCCACGACGGTCTGCCGAGCCAACTCATACGCCGATTCTTCGTTGACCAGGACGGGGTACAACTCGGTGTACTCGACGCTGGCTTCGAGGCCGTGAGCCTCGGCAATCCCTTGAACGAGGCGGACGCTCTTCTCTTGGATAGAGCTGCGGGACTTGGCGCTGAAGCTTCGCACGGTGGCGTCGAAGGTCGCGTCATCCGGAATGATGTTGTCCCGCGTTCCGCCGGCAATCTTCCCTACCGTGACAACTACCGGGTCAAAGACGTCGAAGGCCCGGGTGACCATGGTCTGAAGAGCCGTGACTGCCTCACACAGCGCAGGGATCGGGTCTTTGGCCTCGTGCGGTTGGGACCCGTGACCGCCCACTCCCTTGAAGCGCACGTGGAGTTCATCGGCGGCCGCCATTTGTGAGCCCTGACGCCCGTACCAAACACCTTGGGGTTGTCCCGTCGAGAAGACGTGAAGACCAAAGGCTGCGTCGGCGCGGCGTCCAGCGGCGTCCAGAACTCCTTCGGCGATCATGGGCTCAGCACCGCCGGGGCTTTCCTCGCCGGGCTGGAACATGAAGACCACATCACCGGCCAGATCAGCCTTGCGCGCATGAAGGATTCTGGCGGCACCTACCAACCCCGCCATGTGGAGGTCGTGACCACACGCATGCATGAGTCCCTCATGGGTGGACTTGTAGTCGAGATCATTTGCTTCGGCCACGGGCAGGGCGTCCATGTCTCCGCGCAGCAGCACTACGGGCTTGATGCCTGAGGCATGGGTTCCTTCGCCGCGGAGAACGGCCGTGATGGAAGAAAGCTGCTTTCCAAGGGTTATTTCGAGATCGAGATCAGCCAACGCTGCCAGCAGCCTTTGCTGAGTCAAGGGCAGATCATTGCCCAGTTCAGGGATCTGATGCAATTCACGACGGAGCGTTGCGAGCTCATCGGCCATGGTTGCGGCCAATGCTTGTGTGCTGGGTGTTTCCAGGGAGGCTGAACCTGTCATAGTTTCCATCGTTTCAACGTTTACTTTCATTCGAAGGGTGATTGTGGGCAGGGACCCTAAATACCGCTCCACCCAACACATCACCGGACTATGCTGCATCCTCGTACCGTGGATGTCGCATAGCTGAATCATTTCACGATTTCCAGTGGGGAGTGTCTCAATTATGTGATACTTGGCGTATGGAATCGCAAAAACTGAAAGAAACGAGCATGAACAATGATTCTTTGTCAGATTCCATCACTTTGAGTGAACTTGATTTGGCGCTCGTCAATGCCTTGCAGCTTCGTCCGCGGGCAAGCTGGGTCGAATTAGCGAAGCCTTTGGGGACCACGGCAACAACCTTGGCTCGCCGCTGGGAGAGACTTTCCGCCGCGGGGCTGGCCTGGGTTGCGGCCGCGCCCGGCCCGGAGTTTGGCCGGAGCCGCTGCATCTCCTACATCATGATTCGCGTGGAGCCGAATGCTCGCAAGCGCGTCGTTGACGATCTGGCACAGTGGTCCGAGGTCGCCACGATTGAGGTGGCGACCGGTGGGCACGATCTCAACGTTGACGTTCTCACGCACGACCTCAGGGAACTGGACCAATTTCTCACCGACAAAGTCTTTGATATTCCCGGCATTAACTCCGTGGACATCCTGCTCACCACGGCCCTGTATTTGGAAAGCAGTCGCTGGAGACTGCGATCCTTAGACAAAGGACAATTAAGTGTCCTCAACGGCGGCACGATGTCGCTCAAGAAGTCCCACCATGCCATCGGCCTCGACGATCTTGATCGCGCACTACTAGATCATCTGGTTCATGATGGCCGATTGAGCTGGGCTGAATTGGCATCCCTCACAGGGGCGAGCACCGCCACAGCGCGACGCCGGGTCACGCGCCTGATCTCCTCCGGAATTGTGACCTTCCGCTGCGAAATAGCGCATTCACTGGCGGGTTGGCCCATCCAGGCATCACTCCTAGCCCAAGCCCCAGGGGAAGACCTCGATAGTATTTGCCAGACCTTATCCACGTGGCCAGAGTGCCGCTTCGTTGCCGCAGTCACCGGAACGGCCAATATCTATGCAACCTTCTGGGTTCATGATTTGGGAAGTGTGCAGCGCCTCGAAGCGGAAACACGCGGCACCATGCCCAGCCTTACGGTTGTGGACAGAATGGTAGCTCTGAGTACCCCCAAGCGCATGGGTCATCTCTGCGACCTTGAGGGTCGGCGCATCGGAATCGTTCCCATTTCTCCTTGGTAGCCGGCCGCGACTCACCCACGCCTCACTAGTTGCTGCCGACTAATAGTTATGGCAGCATAGCGGTATGGACGAACCAGCACCCTCTCACGACCCTCAATTGTTGAGGGGAGTACTTCCCATGCTCATCTTGGTCTTGTTGCAAGAGCAGCCGTCCTACGGATACGAGCTGGTCGAACGCCTGAGATCCCTTGGCTTGTCGGGCTTGGCAACCGGGGCGGTCTATCCAGTTCTGAGCAGATTTGAACGGGACGACTGGATATCCAGCTACCTCCAGAAATCCGATGCTGGACCGACACGAAAATACTATGCACTCACGTCCACTGGAGAAACAGCCCGCGTGGACGCTGAGCGAGCATGGAACGCCATTGCCGCAGCAGCGGCGCGAGGCTTGTCTCTAGCTACGGCTGTAGGGGCACAACAAATTGGGGGAAAGACGTTATGACTGTGGAATCTCGGAGCATGAGGAAATCAACACCGCGATGGGGATTGCGGCACGCCGTAGGCCGAGAGTGGTACCTCTTTGGGGTCGATCTCAACCTCGACGGTCGAGTGCCCGGTCGACAGCGCAAACGCATCCTTGCAGACTTACGAGACTGCATCGATACAGAGGCCGAAACGACCAGTCTCAAGGCCGTGCTTGCTGGATTGGGGAAGCCAGGTGTCCTCGCCAAAAGTTATGTGGAAGATGCCGACCACTCTCGCCCGCTGTGGTCAGGCGGTTTAATGGTCGCCACAGGAGTCCTTGTCAGCTATTGGCTGTTCTTTTTCACGTACGTCCTCGGGATGTATTCTGTCGTCTCGCAAGTGGGCGGCGAGTTCCATTCCCACTTCCTCTTTGTGAACGTCATGGCATTCTCGGACAATACCGGGATTGGGGTTGGCTGGTTCGATGCGGCCGCGTGGTGGGTTCCCTTAGCCCTGACCATGGTGGCCTTTGTGCTCGGCAGTAGATCCTGGCGCGTCTTTCGGCGCTAAGCCGGGTCAGCTCGCTTCGCGGAATTCCTCGCGCAGAATCGAAAAGAGTAGCGAGTCACGGCGAGTTCCGTGAGCGATCCGGTGGGCGCGCAAACGCCCTTCCAGGGTGAACCGATTCTTTTCCAACACCCGGACCGAGGCTGCATTTTCGGGATGGCAGGTAGCGGTGATGCGTTCCAGCCCAAGCGTGTCAAAGCCAATTCTCAGAAGCTGCTGGACTGCTTCCGAGGCATAACCTTGTCCCCAGTGAGCGCGGTGGACGGTATATCCCAGCTCGCCGTTGCGGTCGTGCGGATCGGTGACCCAAATACCCACCGACGCAATGAGTTGCTGATCCACGATGGCCGCTAAGGAGTAGGCCGATCTTTCGGGCTGCAGCTGAGCCTGCGCCGCGTGCTCCACGAACGCGGCCGTTTGCTCCACGGTGTTGGGGCCCCAAGTTGACCAACGAGTGACCTCTGGATCCGAAGCGTATTCGTGAACGGCTGCCGTATCTGAGGGCGTAAATTCTCGGAATGCTATCCGAGGGCCGGCAGGGTACGTGGTCGGTGCACGCATGATTCACTTCATTTCAGTCGTGGGTGGATAATCCAGCCTAACGTCCAAGCACCTAGCGGGTGTTCAGCGATCGGGGTGGTCCCGAGGTGTCCAGCCCGACGGCAGCATTCCGCTCATGCTGCCGCGGTCTCGATCCTCCCGCGCTGACCATCCCTGGGCAGCATCGGGAGTCTTGAATCCACCCCGAGCGAGGCGGAAGCCAACGTCGGGATGACACATTCCGGGTGCGCCTCCGCGCCTTGTTGATGCACGAACACTCCAGTGCTTATCGGCAAATCCGCCGCCGCGGAAGACTCGGTAGTCTCCATAGCGGGCCGGATCAAGGTGGTCCCAGCACCATTCCCAAGCATTTCCGAGCGTGTCAAAGAGCCCAAAGTCGTTGGGCAGCTTCAATCCCACGTCCTGAGGTGACTCAAGCTGGTCGTTGGCCGTCCATGCGATGGCGCCTAAGGCTCCGTAGTGTGGCCCTTGGCTGCCGGCCCGGCAGGCATATTCCCATTCTGCTTCGGTGGGCAAACGGTATCCGGATCGGTGAGTCCACCAGAGAACTTCACCGGCATCCATCGTGTAGCTCGGCTCCAGCCCGTCCTGTAAGGATGCCGCATTGCAAAAGTCGACGGCGTCTCCCTACGTGTCAGGCTGGAGCGGTACCACGGTGACAGAGCAAATCGGCTCGATCGCGTAGGGCGAGAACCAGGAAAC
>NZ_QJVC01000028.1 GCF_003219795.1 Arthrobacter psychrolactophilus
TTTCCTGGTTCTCGCCCTACGCGATCGAGCCGATTTGCTCTGTCACCGTGGTACCGCTCCAGCCTGACACGTAGGGTTGTGAGTTCAATGCGGTAGGAACTCACGCATCTAATTCAGCAAGCAGTTCATTCGGGCTGACTCGGCCTCCGTCATCAACCAACTTGGCGGCTCGGTATCCGGCGACGTCTGGGAGCATTTCCAGTCGCTCCAGCAGCTCAAAATCCTCGGTTCCAAGGAGTTCAGCCGCAGGCTTGCCATTCTTGGTAATCTCCACTCGTTCAATTCCATAGCTGGCACGGCCCACTGCATCGGCGAGGCCATCGCGAAGTGCCCGTATCGTGACAGCTGAGGTAATCGTATTCATGTCCCCGAAATAGCCCTTGCGTAAGCATTTGCCTCAATGTACTTTCGGGCAAAAGGTCGCACACAAAGGTTGTCCGCGTTTCGCAAGGAACGCTGCTTGGGATAGTGCAAAGTTGGCCAAAACAGGTCGTCGTTTGCTGGGCGTCCCGTGGTGATGCCAAGGCTCTCAGTTTGAGAGTTACGGGACAGTGGCCAACTTTGAAGACCTCCACGGGATGCCAGGGGATCTCATCGGACCCGTGCAGGGCTCGTAGCGGCGGCACAGCGGGTCACCCATTTTCAGTTGGCGGCTGCTAGGTTGACGTATTCCGGGATCATGAGTCCGGCGGTAGATAGCCGAGCCAACGATCACTTGTCGGCTTGGTCACGTGGCTTCAGCGCCAACTTTCGCAAACGCCAAGCCCGCTGCACATCGTGCCACGGAGGAACCGTTTGCGGAGCAAAAATGACCACCAATACTGACTTGCTAGTGTGTGTCGTCGCTTGCGGCGACGTAACGACCCCCTGGTGTGACACTCAGGCTGTCGAAACCGGAAACGTCGACTTCAGTTTGTTTCACGTTTGTCCGTTCCTCAGGGGCCCGATGAGGATACGAAGTCGGGCACGGGTTCCAAGTTCCAAAGGGAACGGAACATTCCCTGCAAAATCATCCCTCGGTAGCGTGCTTTGTCCTTCACCGTCTGCAAGGTTAGAAGAATGAGCCCTTTTTTACCTACTTCCCCTTTGCGTCGGCATTTCCTGGTTGTTCCATGCCTGCTTGCGTCTTCTCGGTCGCAAGCAAGCAAAGTACACCGCTTGGCTACTACTGGCGGGCCTCCCCGGCGGCGGGATGATGGAGGCAATGTTCTATGTGGAGTGTCTCCTCCTCTGGGGTGTTGCCGGCTTCGCTGAGATCATCCTCGTCCTCATCTCTTCCTCAAGGACTGACAATCACAGCCGATGAAGCCGTGTGCCACGATCATCAGTGTTGTTGCCGATGACATTATCTGCCCCGGTTCAACTTCCAGCAGCGAGATGATCACGTAGTCCAAGTTGCCCACTTCTAAGGAAATGAGCCACCTCCCTGGAGGCGTTTCATCGCTCATGAAACTCTTTCATTCTCAATACTCGTCCACACAGCCCCGTTGCTACCGTAGCCGGAACACTTTGCGGGACGCTTAGCGAGATGGGCTTCATAAACGTGATCACCTGAGCTGA
The DNA here is from genome assembly GCF_003219795.1 of Arthrobacter psychrolactophilus. GTDB lineage: Bacteria > Actinomycetota > Actinomycetes > Actinomycetales > Micrococcaceae > Specibacter > Specibacter psychrolactophilus. Next base: position 1,561 of record NZ_QJVC01000028.1, read on the forward strand.
CTGGCAGCTTCAGGTTGTAAACAATCTCGATGAACACGAGTTCACCACTCGATGAGAAAGTCCGGCTGGACGCCAAGAACTCACTGACGCGGTAGGAAGAAACTGTGATGAGAAGCAAACCATGTCCCCTTGTCCCCCTTAGGAAAGTACTCATATGGGCGGTTGCCCTATTCGTGCTTTTGGGTCTCGTCGTCGGTTGGGCTGTGGATCGCGCAACGAATCGCGGCGATCTACCACTGGGGATTGCAGCGTCGGGAAACACCGTCCTCAGTGAGATTGCAGGAGTCTTTGAAGAGCAGCTTTCTGGTTTTCAGGTGAGCTACACGCCGGTATTTGCCGACTATCTCGCGGCGGTTCGACCTACGTCTCTGAATAGTGAGGATTGGCCCAAGGCCGACTATGCCCTCTTTCATGTTCCGCTCACTTATGAATCCGATGCCAAAGCCGTCGGCATCGTGGTGTGGGTTGACGAACCGGGAACCACGGCCGATCTGGCAACGCTTTGCGCGGAGGTTAGCGTGGATCGTGCTGGGGCACGGATCAACTTGCAGGAGATGGGCTGCCCGCAAAACGTGCCGTCCGAACCAGGGCAGACCGACGCGCCTCAGAAAAGAGCTGTGATGCTGAATTTACCTGTAAAGATTCAAAGCGGCCTGATGACGGGGCAGCCCGCGAAGCGTGGCATGACCATGGCAGGGGTCCTCCCAGCGAATCCGGCCCGAGCCGTGGGACGGTGCTCCGCGAATGATCTGGATGCAACCTTTGACTCGGGCAACGCCGTAGGGAGTATGGATGCCTACATCGTGCGAGTGCAAAATGTTTCGGTAGAACCGTGTGAGCTGTCGGAATTGACCGGTCTCGAAATCAATCAAGGCCCGGAAACCGTTCGTCCACCATGGACACAGGATAGCTCCACCGTGACGCTGCAACCACGGGAGTCTGCAACGACGGCCATTTCCTACCGGCCCGATGACACCGCAGCTGGACACCAGATCATCACTCTGCACCTGGCAGACGGCGATGTGATGGTGGGAGCGCCCGCCGGCCGCTCTGGAAGGGTGCTTGCGGTTTCGAAGTCAACCCAAATCCACGCGACACCATGGGAAGTTGTTGGGTACGGCGTAGGTGTTGGAACATGGGAGAACGGGTACACCTCTGTAGACGTCGCACCTGTTTGCCAGCCCCAGCAACTTGCTGTGACCACGCCCGACCGATGGGCTCATCGTCAGAGCAGGACAAGCCAGCCGAGCTCCCGTATCGCCTGTTAAACCTCAGCACCGGCACTTGCCGCATTGATGCGGGCAGCTTTGTTGGCCTCTTTGGTGTACCACCGTTAGATGTTGCATCCATGGTCGTGCTGCAGCCGGGAACCGCCGTAGATTTGGAGGTCGAAGGCGGGGCCCCGAATCTTTCCGGCACATTGGTCGTTGACGGAGTTCAGATAAACGCCAGCATTAAATGAGCGGATTCGCGCTACTGACACCCTATTGGGGAACGTCCTGCGGGACGGTGGTGGCAGTTGGCCGGCGGTTTCTCGGGAGCCTCAACGTGAGCCAGTGAACTCTACCGTGCCATACTGGCGAAGTGCTCAACGATTACTGGCCTCTCGCCCAATTGAAGCTTGCAACCAAGCGTTTAGAACTTCGTGTTCCAAACGATGACGAGTTATCCGAACTCGCTCAGGTTGCGGCCATCGGTGTGCATGAGCCTGGTCAGCAGCCTTTCTTGACACCCTGGACGGATCTTCCTCCTCGTGAACGGGCACTCTACGTGATGCAGCAGCACTGGAGCCGCCGGGGTATGTGGTGTGCGGAGGATTGGGCATTGGAAATGGGCGTATTTCATGCGGACCAGCCGGTAGGCATGGTCACGTTGAAGGCGCGCAATTTCTCTGTACTGCGTGAAGTAAAAACCGAGTCGTGGCTTGGGCTTGAATTTCACCGGCAGGGCATTGGTACTGAGGCTCGGACAGCCTTGCTGAGTTTTGCTTTTGAGAGACTGGGAGCCGTGACCGCGCTGACCGAGGTGTTCCAGGACAACGTTGGTTCGCAAGGCGTCTCGCGTAGGCTCGGCTATCGTCCCGATGGCACCTCGCGGGACGTGCTCGCCGGGCGGGTTGTAGTCTCCGACCGGCTGCGCCTCGATGTTTCAGATTGGGCCACGCCCGATCCCACGGATCTGACAGTGACCGGTCTTGCGGAAGCTCTTCCGTTCTTCAGTGCTTAGGAAAAACACGGAGAGACGACGCCCGCAGGTGGAGCGGTCTTACTGTGACGCTACAGAAGTCTCATCCAGTCACCCCCCAGCGGCGGCCGACTGGCCTTCCCTCGTGCATGGAAAGTACGACGTCGGGAGCCCGCCTTCGCGCTGAAAGGTGAGCTCCCGACGTCGTACTTTGGAAAAGGGGATATGAACGGGCCGAGTCAGCTGGAAATGGAGTCCAATTCGGGAGCTGGCTTTCTGGGCTTCGGTTTGGCGGCCGAGGTTAGCAGGGATGCGAGCGTCACGACCACGAGAACCAGAATCATGGCGCCCCGCAGGCCGAATTCCTCGCCCAGGAAACCCAACAGGGGCGGGCCCACAAGGAAGGCAATGTAGCCGGCGGTGGCGACAGCGGCCACCGACGAGGTCGGATCGTCGCTGTCGGCCGCTGCGGACAAGGTCACCGGGAAGCCCAGGGCGGCGCCCACGCCCCAGAGCAGAACTGCGACGCCGGCGACGAGCGGGCTGTCGGAGAAGACGACGAGCGCAATGCCGGCGGCGGAGATGAGCGTGCTGGCGCGCAGCACGGTGGCGTTGCCGAATTTCTTCAGCAGCGGCGCCCCCAGGAAACGCCCGACAGTCATGGCCGCCGCGAATCCTGCGAAGATCGCTGAGCCGAGTGTGGGCGAGAGTCCGTGACCGTCAACCATGAGCAGGGGCAGCCAGTCCATAGCCGAACCTTCCGCCAGTGCCAACGCGAGAATGATCATGCCCAGCATCAGCAGCCGCGGTTCACGCCAAGCTGCGAGCCAAGACTTCCGGGGATTATGCGTCTTGGCTTCCCCGGACTGTCGGGCAACCCGGCCCGTCTCCGGGGAGACGAAGCGAGTCAAGCAGCCCAGCACACCGGCGGCGAGCAGGGCAACAAAAATGAGCTGCCAGGTGACGGAGAAATTGATGGCCGTCAAGATGATGCCGGAGACGGCACCAATCACCGTGCCAAGGCTGAAACAACCATGCAGGGCCGGCAGAATAGATTTCCCCGACAACGTCTCCAACGCCGCGCCCTCGATGTTGATGGCGATTTCCGAGACACCGATGCCGAAGCCCACCAACGCCAGTCCGGCAAAGACCCCTGCAAAGGCGGAGAGACCTGCGAAGACGCCGATCATGGCGACGCCTGCGATGAAGCTGGAGCCGCCGACAGCCACTGTAAGGCGCACGCCGTGCCAGCGGACAACGGCGGCCGAGGACAGCACACCGCTCATCGAGCCGACCGACAATCCCAGCAGCACCAACCCCATTTCGGCGGTCGATGCCACGAGCAGATCCCGCACCGCCGGGGTCCGCACAACCCACGAGGACATGCCGATGCCGAACATCAGCATGAAGGCGAAAATGGCAATGCGGCGCCGGCGGAAATCCGCGAGGGTATTAGTCATGTGTAGAATTTTATGCCGTTATTGAGTGATCGCTTCGCAGGAGCATCTTGGCAGTACCAAGGTCACGGCATGTCAACCAACGTCCCGTTCAAGGTCCCGATGAGGGCCGCACGCACAGGTGCTCTTCATTGGTTAGCCATGACGTGGTTATAGCGGAGTGTGGTCCGCTACGAGTTGACGTTGAGTGTGGGCAGCATCGCACCTCTAAACATGACTCGCCCGCCCCCTGGAAACTCTGCTGAACACCGCAGACCTCTGGCCAAAGACGAGGCCAACAACATCGTTGCGCAAATCGAAGACGCTATTCATGGGCACTGGGCGGAGGCTGCGGACTTCGGAATGCTGCCTATCGCCGACAGGCGCCTCCTGTGGGGGCGGCAGTTTCTCAATCCCGGCACCCTCTACGGATTACGCAATCGGTGAAGTTCGACCATAGGTAATGTCCCCAAGTTGATTGTTTTGATCGGCATTCAGGAACCGTCGGCATTCCGCCCGCTCAGGGATCTTAGTGCCCGAGCGACGCCGAGATCTGTCCAACCAATATCTGACAGCGCCGCTCTGCCCTAACGCATTCTCTCCATCCCGCCCACTGAAGGTGGGGTTATGAAACACGTGGTTTTCCCCGGGCAAATGCACTGATTGGTGCGATGCTGACGAGCAAGACATTTCCGTCACCCGACAACACAGGCCACCATCGCGCCCGTAGACTCCAGCCTGACCGGCCATGGCCACGAGCTGAGTGCACTACTCGTTCCTCTCGCCATCTGGTCGTTCAGAGCGCAACGGCCTCATCAGCAGGCAGGGCTCAACAGCGACCAGACCCAAAACTGCGAGTCGGCATGCTCGCACCGCTAGCACTCGCCGGCGAGTGCCCGTAGGGCGAAACGTCACTCAACGGATAGCTGCGAGAAACCTCGCTCGAGGGCCGAGCGTAACATCCACTCCGGCCAAGGAAGTCGAACCGTGGCCAATGTTTCCTCGATGCTCATTCCTGCTGTCCAGGCATCACGAATTGCCGTTGTCACGGCGTTCAAAGCTGCCGCCTGCCGGGTCGCGAACTCGCGGTCAACCACGCTCCCATGACCTGGAACGATGACATCTGTCGGTTCCACATGGAGCAAAAGCTCCTCCAGTGCTTTTGGCCAGTCCAGTGGCCAGCTACCTGAACCGAACATAGGTGGTCCAGATTCTTCGATCACATCACCGAGCATCCAGATTCTCGCGTCGGGCACGAATACGGCCAGATCCGTATCGGTGTGTCCTCTAGTGATCGGCAGACACTTGATTTCACGCCCACCGGCGGTGAATGTCGTTGCTTGAGTAATTAGGACGGACGGCGGGGTCAAGACGACCTTTTCCCAATCCTTATCGGCATCACGAGTGTGGCCCGCGCACCAGGCGTGCAGTCGCGGACCTTCGAATGCATCATAATGAGCGGGAATCCGGTGGTGACCGATAATCGGAACGCCAAGTGCTGCAAACATGGAATTGCCGAAGCTGTGATCGTAATGAGCATGAGTATTGATGGCGCCGACGATCGGGACGCTGAAGCGTTTCGTCAAATCAGTGACGATATCGTGTGCCTCAGTCAGAGAGCCTCCGGTGTCGACAACTGTCACTCCCGCCGGTCCGACAATCGCCGCCACGTTCACATCATCAGAGCCAAACTGCTTCACAAAAATGCCCGATGCTACTTCTTCCCACGTCATGCCCCGATAGTACGCCGACCGGCAAGATTAATCTGAGGCGGATCGGCAGGGAAAGAGATAATCGCTTGCCGCAGTATAGTTCCCCTGCGGGACAGTGATGCAGCGCAGTAGGCCGTCCACGCCATGGTCCGGCGGTCGATACACGACCAGCCTACAGACATGGGCGAGCAGCATCACCGGTTGGCCGCGGCACTTCTGGCCTCTGCAACTTTCCTAGGTCATGTCTGCGCTCCAACGATGCTGCCCCCGCGTAAGGAAAAATGGGCACAATCCCATATATCCCGAGATAAAGCCCGGGGCCCGAGCCCTAAGCGGGACATGATTTGAAGGCGTTCAGGCGTGATCTAGTCACGGTCTAGTGACCCAGTAGTACTGAGGCAGATCCTGCTCATGGTCCATGCGTCGTGGGAATAATCCACTTCAGCTGAGACGGGACAGGCACCGCCCTAAAGTTCATTAAGATATGAGTTAAATCACATTAAGAATTACCTACACTTGCGCTTTCATAGGCGCTTCAGTCGTGCGGACGCAACTACCTCCACCCATCCGGGGCGAGTGCTGGAACGCCTCAGATTGCAGTATCTTTGGCAAAACACGTATTTTTACGCGCATAAGTTCAGATCTGCCACATTTACCAAGCGGATGACATAATTTAGTTTTGCTGGTTGAGTTCTGATATGAAGCTCCTGTGAGTTTCGCCCTAAGCTCCCGCACTATGTCTCTTCCCTCCCGCGCCGTTCCGTCGGGCTGGGCAACTGCAATGAAAGCGAATGTTTGATGAAGAAATCTGCCCTTAAGTGGCTCACGACCGTTCCGGTCGCCGTTGCCTTGGCCTTCTCGCTCGCCGCATGCGGCGGCACCACAGATGCCACCAGCTCCGGTGAGCCCACGGATGCCCTCGCAGGAAGCGATCAGGTTTCGCTGGACAAGTACACAACCGCCGATGTCACTGCCTTGGATAAGATCAAGGTCGATGAACTGGGCCTGATCGTTCCCGGCACCATCACGGTCGGCACCCTCTCCGATGCCCCGCCGAACATCTTCATCGACAAGGACGGCAAGTTCACCGGTTACGACAATGAGCTGCTCCGCGCCATGGGTGAGAAGCTGGGCCTGAAGGTTGAGTTCAAGTCCACTGACTTCTCAGCCCTGCTGTCCCAGGTTCAGAACAAGCAGTTCGACGTCGGATCCTCCTCGATCTCCACGACCGACAAGCGCCGCGAGACCGTTGGCTTCACCAACGGTTACGACTTCGGTTACATGGCCGTTGTTGCCAAAACCGATTCAGCGGTCAAGGGCTTTGCTAACTTGAGCGCCAGCACCCGCATCGCCGTGGTTCAGGGCACCGTGCAGGATGACTACGTCACCAACACCCTCAAGCTGGAGCCGGTTCGCTTCTCCGACTACAACACGGCCTACGCCAACTTGAAGAACGGTCAGGTTGACGCCTGGGTTGCTCCTTCACAGCAGGCAACCGGTCAGGTCAAGGACGGCGACGGCACCGTCATCGCCGAGTCCGTGGTCAACACTCAGAACTTCACCGCTTACGCCGTGAACTCAGAGAACAAGGCACTCATCGACGCACTGAACTCCGCACTGGACGCCGTGATCACCGATGGCACCTGGGCCAAGTTGACCAAGGAATGGTACCCGACCCGCGAGACTCCGGCAGACTGGACCCCCGGGTCCAAGGCTGCAAAGATCTCCTAAGGCAAGCACTATATGGATGCATTCCAGCAGTTCCTTAAAACATTCTTTGACTGGCAGGCCATGGGGGAAGTTATCCCCAGCATGCTCACCGTCGGCTTGCCCAACACGCTGATCCTTGCCATCTCCTCGGGCATCCTAGGTTCCCTGCTTGGCCTAGTTTTGGCCATCATGGGTATCTCGAGAAACCCGATCCCGCGGTGGATTGCCCGGATTTACACGGATATCCTCCGCGGTCTTCCGGCGATCTTGGTGATTGTGATTATCGGGATTGGGCTCGGCCCGATCCTGCGCCAGACCATGGGCATCACCAACCCGTTCCCCTTGGGAATCTTTGCGTTGACGTTGATGGCTGCCGCCTACATGGGTGAGATTTTCCGTTCGGGCATTCAAAGTGTTGACAAGGGACAGCTGGAGGCATCCCGGGCCTTGGGTTTCAGCTACGGCTCGGCCATGCTCCTCGTGGTCATTCCGCAGGGTATTCGCCGGGTTCTTCCGGCCTTGGTCAATCAGCTGATTCACCTCATCAAGGACTCCTCGTTGATTTACATGCTCGGGTTGCTTGCCAGCCAGCGTGAAATCTACCGTGTGGGTAATGATGCGGCCGCGAACTCCGGCAATATGTCGCCCTTGATCGCCGCCGGTCTGCTGTACCTGTGCATGACCATCCCGCTCACCCACTTGGTCAACTTCATTGACAAGCGGATGCGTGAGGGTCGGGCACCAAAAATTGAACCGGACGAAGCTGCTGCCGTCGTCGGAAAGGGTGCCTAAATCATGAGCGACTTTAATTCAGGATCCCTGACCGCGAGCAACATTCACCTGGCCTTCGGCAACAACAAGGTTCTGCGTGGCATCGATCTGCACGTCCCGCAGGGCACCACGGCCTCGGTCATTGGCCCCTCGGGTTCGGGTAAGTCAACGCTGCTGCGCGTCATGAACCGGTTGATCGAACCCGATCAGGGTGACATCCAGCTCGATGGCCGCTCCGTCTTACAGGACAACCCGGACGAACTCCGCCGCCGCATCGGCATGGTGTTCCAGCAGTTCAACCTGTTCCCGCACAAGACTGTCGTCGACAATGTCTCGCTGGCGCTCCACAAGATCAAGAAGCTCCCCAAGGACCAGGCACGTGCCAAGGCCATGGAGCAGCTCGAACTCGTGGGTCTGGCGCACAAGGCCGACGCACGTCCCGGAAACCTCTCCGGCGGGCAGCAGCAGCGTGTGGCGATTGCCCGTGCGCTGGCCATGGAGCCCGAGGTGATGTTCTTTGACGAGGCCACCTCGGCGCTTGACCCCGAACTCGTCAAGGGCGTCTTGGCGCTCATGACGGATCTGGCCAAGGGCGGCATGACCATGGTTGTTGTCACCCACGAGATGGGCTTCTCCCGCAACGTCTCCGACACCGTGACCTTCATGGACGCCGGCGTCGTGGTAGAAACCGGATCTCCGGATCAGCTGTTCAGCGAGCCGAAGACCGAGCGCCTGAAGGGCTTCCTCTCGGACGTGCTCTAGCCATTAAGCCAGCGACCCCGCAACTCTTTTGAGTTGCGGGGTCGCTGTGTTTTAAACCCTTTCCAGGGCCTCATGCGGTTCGTCAGGAAGTACGACGGCGATGCCCTCACCAGGGCGGATGGTGCCACCGTGGTGCACCACAGCCATGATCCCGGCACGCCTCACGAGCGTCCCGCCGTCGTCATAGCCCACGAGTTCCTTCAGGAGGCCCGGTTGGAAGTCCTCGATCTGGGCGCAAGGATTGCGCAGGCCCGTCACCTCAACAACCGCCTCGGAACCCAGATGTAATAAGGTGCCCCGCGGCAGACTCAGAAGGTCCAGGCCCTCCGTGGTGACGTTCTCGCCCAACTCCCCCGGGGCTACCGAGAAACCACGCTGTGCCAGCCAGTCAAAGAGCTCTTGGTGCATCAGGTGCACCTGACGCAGGTTCGGCGCCGTGGGGTCGGCCCGCACCCGCGAGCGGTGCTGGACTGTCACGCCGGAATGCGCGTCCCCGGCAACGCCGCGTCCGGCCACGAGCTCAATCGTGTCCACGCTTTGCTTACTGAAGCGATGCGTCGTGTCGAGGTGGACGGAGGAGATCTTCGCAAATGACTTCACAGTGCGAGTCTAAACATGACCTCAGGGCCCCTGTCTAGACCCGCGGCTTGAACCGTTAGGCTTTGACGGCTGCGGCAGCCTTGGCCGCTGCGGGCAGGGCCTCGAAGATGCGGTTCATGGCCGCGTCGTCGTGCGCTGCGGAGAGGAACCAGGCCTCGAAGACGCTCGGCGGCAGGTACACGCCGGAGTCCAGCATGGAGTGGAAGAACGGCGCGTAGCGGAAGACTTCCTGGCCCTGAGCGTCGTCGTAGTTGTGAACACCGGACACCGAGGTACCAAAGGCCACCGAGAACAAGCTGCCGGCGCGCTGGATCGAGTGGTCAACACCCTCAGCAGACAGCGCGGAGGTCAGGGCCGCGGACAGTTCCAGCGAGCGGGCATCCACCGTGGCGTAGACGGCCGAGGTGGCGGCCGTCAGCGTGGCCACACCGGCGGCCATGGCGACCGGGTTACCCGACAACGTTCCGGCCTGGTAGACCGGGCCCAAGGGAGCCAAATAGTCCATGACCTCGGCGCGGCCGCCGAGGGCCGCCGTCGGAAGTCCACCACCGATGACCTTGCCGAAGGTGAACAGGTCCGGGGTCCAGCCTTCGGAGGCGCCCGTGAGGCCCCAGTAGCCGGCCGCGCCAACACGGAATCCGGTCAGGACCTCGTCGAGGATCAGCAGGGCGCCGTGGGCGGCGGTGATGCGGGACAGCCCGGCGTTGAAGCCTTCGCCGGGGGTGACAACACCCATGTTGGCCGGTGCGGCCTCGGTGATGACGGCGGCGATGCGGTCACCGTGCGTGGCAAAGGCAGCCTCGACGGCGGCGAGGTCATTGTAGGGCAAGACCAGGGTCTCGGCAGCCGTAGCCGCGGTGACGCCGGCAGAACCGGGCAGTGCCAGGGTGGCTAGGCCCGAACCGGCGGCAGCCAGCAGGGAGTCGAGGTGGCCGTGGTAGCAGCCGGCAAACTTGATGATCAGATCCCGGCCCGTGAAGCCGCGAGCCAACCGCACGGCCGTCATGGTGGCCTCGGTGCCCGTGGACACCATGCGCAGACGCTCGACGCCGGACACGCGCCCCTGGACCAAGGCAGCCAGTTCGCTTTCGGCCGGGGTGGAGGCGCCAAAGCTCAGCCCGTGGTCTACGGCTGCGTGCACGGCGGCCAGGACGTCGGGATGCGCGTGACCCACAAGAGCCGGTCCCCAGGAGCAGACCAGGTCAACGTAGTCGCGGCCGTCGGCGTCGGTGAGGTAGGCGCCCTTGGCGTTGACCATGAAGCGCGGAGTGCCGCCCACCGACCCAAAGGCGCGCACGGGCGAGTTCACCCCACCGGGCATGAGGGTCTTGGCGCGGTCAAAAAGTTCCTGCGAGCTGGTCATGAAAAGTCCTTGGCTAAAGGGGATCTGAAAGGGAAGTAAGCGTTAGTTTTCGCGGAGCCAGCCGGCCAGTTCGGCCGCCCAGTACGTCAAGATCATGGTGGCACCGGCGCGCTTGATGCTCAACACCGATTCCTCGATGGCTGCGCGGCGGTTGATCCAACCATTTGCGGCGGCTGCCTCGATCATGGCGTACTCGCCGGAGATTTGGTAGGCCGCCACCGGGACGGGGCTCATCGCGGCCACATCTGCCAGAATGTCGAGGTAGCTCATGGCGGGCTTCACCATGACGATGTCGGCGCCTTCCGCGAGGTCCAGTTCCACCTCGAGCAGGGCCTCGGTGCGGTTGCCGGGATCCATTTGGTACGTGCGGCGATCGCCCTGCAGCTGGGAATCAACGGCTTCACGGAACGGGCCGTAAAACGCGGAGGCGTACTTGGCGGCGTAGGCCAAAACGGAGACGGTGGAGAATCCGGCAGAATCCAGTGCCTCGCGAATCACGGCCACCTGCCCATCCATCATGCCCGAGGGCGCCACAATATGGGCACCCGCGGCGGCCTGGGCCACAGCCATTCTGGCGTAGATCTCCAAGGTAGCGTCGTTGTCGACCTGACCGGCGGAGTCCAGCACGCCACAGTGGCCGTGGTCGGTGAATTCGTCCAGGCAGAGATCGCTCATGATGACGAGCTCATCGCCCACGGCGGCACGGACGTCCCGGATGGCCTTGTTCAGCACACCGAAGGGATCTGTTCCCGCCGATCCTGTTGCATCGCGCTCGGCCGGAATTCCGAACAGCATGATGCCGCCGAGCCCCAGCGCAACGGCCTCGCGGGCCGCCTCAACGAGCGACGCCGTCGTATGCTGCACCACGCCGGGCATCGAGGTGATGGGTTTGGGTTCGCTCAGGTCCTCACGGATGAAGACCGGCAGGATCAGATCGGCCGGCGCCACGGAGTATTCGCTGACCAACCGGCGCATGGCGATGGTAGTGCGCAGACGGCGCGGACGGTGATGGGGGAAACTCATGCTGACTCCGTTTTCTTACTGCTGGTGAATGTGTGTGCGGGCACGGAGCAACGCTGCCACGATGCCCTCAGGTGTTGGGTGCTCGGCGGTGGCGGCCATGGTCATGCCCAGCCGCTGCGCCTCGCTCCTCGTTGGTTGGCCAATCGCCACTAGTAGGCAATCTTGCGGCAGTGGCGCCATGGTTTCGGCGACACGGCGGGCGGCGCTTCCGGAGGCGAGCACGACGGCGTTAATCGCTCCCGCGTGAATCTCCTGTGCCGCCTCGGTAGGGGTCAGGATGGGAAACTCACGGTGATCGGATGAGTCCAGACCCCGCTCCGGAGCCCTCGACTCCAGCGTGGCCGTCAACCGCAACTCGGGATCTGCTGGGTAGTTGACGGTTTTGTAGGCCGTGACGATCTCCGGCGCCCACCCCTTGGCGGTGATGCCGTCCACCAGGGTTGCTTCTGCGAGGTTTGACTGTGGCAAGAGCACTCGAGAGGGTCCGCCGTCGCCCGGATCAATATCCGGCCACAGCTCCACGAGTCCGGCGGCCGATTGCAGATCAATCGGTGCGAGCTCCGCGTGGATGCCCTCGGCCGCGAGAACGGCGAGCGAGGTGGGGCCGATAGTGGCTACGCTGGTGGCAGCCGGAATCAGCTCCGCGAGCGTGGTTCCCGCGGCCTGGCAGGCCTGCTTCAACGCCCGCACCGTGGTGATGGAGCTGATGACAAGCCAGCGGTACTCCCCCGCAGCCAGCCGTCCCAGAGCCTCTGAGACTTCCTGTGGCTCGGAAATCTCAAAGTCGATGACGGGCACCATGACTGGTTCAGCCCCGGCAGCCGTCAAAGCGTTGATCAAGCCACCTGCTCGATCAACGCTCCGCGTCACGGCCACGCGCAGACCGGCAAGAGAGGCGTTGCTCTCAACCGGCGGGATGAACGTCATTACGCCGGGCCGGCCAACTCGGCCAGGTCTGCGGCGCCGCCGGCGAGCAGTTCCTCGGCCAGTTCGATGCCCAGCAGTGTTGCCCCCACGGAGGTGAGACCGTCGGTGGCTTTCTTCAGGCGCAGGGACCGTTTTCCATCAAGGGAGCAGACAACAGTTTCCAGGTACAACATGGAACCCTTGCGGTGCGCTAGCGCTCCGACAGGGGCGCTGCAGCCAGCTTCCAGCCTAGCCAGGAGGGCGCGCTCGGCCGTGACGGCCAGACGCGTGTCCTGATCGTCAACGGCCGAGAGCGACTGACCCAAAACCGTTGTGAGGTCCGTATCTGCCGTGCGGCATTCTAGGGCGAGTGCCCCCTGGCCGGGTGCCGGGAGCATGATCTCCGAGGACAGGAACTCGGTGACGGTGTCCAGACGGTCGATCCGGCCCAGCCCCGAGGCGGCCAGGACGACGGCGTCAAGGTCAGCAACCTTGCCGGGAACCGGAGCAGCCTCGGGGTTTCCGGGCAGGCCGGGAACCCGGGCCAGCCGGGTGTCCACATTGCCGCGGATATCCACGATCGTAAGATCCGGGCGGGCCGCGAGGAGCTGGGCTGCACGCCGGGGTGAGCCTGTACCGACCGTTGCACCCTCGGGTAGTTCGTTCAGAGTCAACCCATCGCGGGCGCACAGCGCGTCGCGGGCGTCGGCCCGGACGGGGATCGCTCCCAGCGTCAACCCGGGGACCGCCGTCGTGGGCAAATCCTTGAGCGAATGCACGGCGACGTCAACGCCACCGTTGAGGAGCGTGTCACGCAGGGCGGCGGCGAAAACGCCCGTGCCACCCATTTGAGACAGGGGTCCGGTGAGGATGTCACCCTCGGTTTTGACCGGCACGATCTCGGCGGTAAAGCCGCCAATAACGCTGAGCTTTTCCGTAATTTGTCCGGTCTGACTGAGAGCCAGCTTGCTCCCGCGCGTTCCAATTTTCACACTTGTCATTGTTCCAGCCATGGAAATTAAGAACCAACCTTGGTGGAAGCGGAGAGGAGGCCAACGGTGCTACCGACCTCAGAAATGACGGGCTTTTCGCCACGGAAATTGGCGCAGCAACCGGGGTTGCACACGTCGAACCACGGGCCCAGCTTCGTCATGGCGGGGCGTTCCTCGATATGGTTCTCAATCGTGCGTTCGCAGATCAAGTCCACGAGGCCGCTCACAAACTTCTCGTGCGTTCCCGGAGTGGGCGAACGGTCAAAGGCCAGGCCCAGCTCGGCGCACGTTTCGGCTGCCTCGGTGTCAAGATCCCAGCGGACCTCCATGTGATCGCTGACAAATCCCAGCGGCACCACAACAACACCCTTGGTGCCGGCCGCAGCCCGCTCCGCCAGGGCATCGTTAATGTCCGGTTCCAGCCACGGCACGTGCGGGGCGCCGGAACGTGACTGGTACACCAGCGACCATTCCTGGGCCGGGTCGACGGCTGCCATGATGGCTTCCGCTGCCGCGAGGTGCTGGGCCACGTAGGCGGAGTTCTCGGTGAATTCGCGCAGTTCCAGCTCGGAGTGCCCGGAGGCTTCCGCGTCCCGGGTGGGGATGGAGTGCGTCGCAAACATGACGTGGATCGGGGCCTCGGGGGTTCCGGCCTCGGCCAACAAGGCACGAACCTTGACCAGGGATGCGGCCGTGCCCTCGATGAAGGGCTCCACAAAACCGGGGTGGTCGAAGTACTGGCGCACCTTGTCCACGGCCAGCTTTCCATCCAGGCCGGTCTCGGTCAGGGCCATGCCGATATCCTCGCGGTACTGGCGGCAGCTCGAGTAGGAGGAGTAGGCGCTGGTAGTGACCATCAAGAGTCGGCGGTGTCCGGCGTCGTAGGCTTCCTGCAAAACGGCGGGAATGTAAGGATCCCAGTTCCGGTTGCCCCACAGCACGGGCAGCTCAATGTCGCGGGCGGCCAGTTCGGCTTCAAGAGCAGCCTTGAGCGCACGGTTTTGGGCGTTGATGGGGCTGATGCCACCATTCTTGCGGTAGTGATGGCTGACCTCTTCGAGGCGCTCATCGGGGATACCGCGGCCACGCGTCACGTTGCGCAGGAAGGGAATGACATCGTCTTGGCCCTCGGGGCCGCCAAAGGAGGCCAGGAGAATCGCGTCGTACTCTGCCGGGGCAGAAACCGGGGCGCTCATCGGAGAACCTCGGCAACCTCGGCGGTGGCTACGCGGCGGCCCGTGTAGAAGGGAACTTCTTCGCGCACGTGCAGGCGGGCATCGGAGTACCGCAGGCTGCGCATCATGTCGACGAGGTCAACCAGGTCATCGGCTTCGAGCCCCAGCAGCCATTCCCAGTCACCTAGGGCAAAGGCGGAGACGGTGTTGGCCTGAACCTGCGGGAATTCCCGGCCCAGCATGCCGTGTTCGCGCAGCATGCGGGAGCGGTCCTCGGCGGGCAGGATGTACCAGTCGTAGGAGCGCACGAACGGGTAGACGCAGACCCAGCCCTTGGGCTCGTTGGGGCCCATGTAGCTCGGCGCGTGGGACTTGGCGAACTCCGCCTCGCGGTGCACGCCCATGGCGGACCAGGCGATCTCGGTGGCGGCGAACAATTCCGTGCGGCGGATGCTGCGTACGGCCTTCTGCAGGCCTTCTGCGTCCGCTCCGACGAGCCACACCATGATGTCGGCGTCGTTGCGCATGGCGGAGACATCGTAGGCTCCGCGCAAGGTGATGCTCTCCGCAGCCAAAGAGGCGACGAGCTCATCAAATTCTGCGATGGCGGCATCCGCGCCGATGAAGGATCCGGTCCGCTTGAAGACGGTCCACAAGGTGAACGGGGTCTCACTGGGGGTTTTGGTGACAGATTCTGCGTTTGTGTGGCTCATGTTTCAAGTTTGCACCCCATCAACCCGAAAGCTTAAATCAGCGTTCTCTACATTGCGTAGAAAGTGCGCAAGGTCACACTTTAGCTGACGACTCGATGAGGGCCTTCATGGTGCGCTGCGTTCCAGCCACCACGGCGGCCAGGCCATTGCCGCTGAGCCAGCCACCCGTCAGGGCCAGCCCGGGGACCTCGCTGGCGAGCGCCTGGACCTGTGCCATCTTCGCCTGATGTCCGACGGCGGCAAACGGCAAGGCGCCCCGCCAGCGGACAATGTCCGAGCCGAGGAGGTCCGCCTCGGTGATCTCTAGGCCCAGCAGGGTTGAGGCGTCAGCCAGGGCTGTGGGCACCAGATCTTCCTCGGTGGGTGTTGCCGCGCTCAGCCGCACGGCGTCGGAGGCCTTGACGCCGGCCCTTCCGTAGGACAGTCGCAGCACGTGCGTGCCGGGACCTGTGGAATCGGCCAACCAGGCCCACTTCGAGGTGGCGTGTGTGAGCGCCTTGGCCTTGATGCCGGGCACACCGGGGGCCACGAGGATCCCCGTGCCGCGTGGGGCCGAATCCAGCTCTGGCACATCCACGACAAGGGTCACGAGACGTATGTCCGGACCCGTCGCGGGCGCGAAGGGACGAAGTTGCGGGAGTTCGGCGCCCAGCAAGGTGACGGCCGTGGGGCCATCTGTGGCGACAACCAAAACCTGAGCCGTGGCGACCCCGCGCTCTGTGCCATGCTCCCAGTCGAGCTGCCAGGGCAAGGAGGTGGCGCCGTCGTGCTTGCCGGCAGCGAGCTCCTCACCGCGGTAAATAGCCTTGATGCGATGGCTCGTATGGAGCTCCACGCCCGCCGCAACGAGCGCCTTGACGAGGGCCGTCACGAGGGTGTGCATGCCGCCCACGAGACCACCAACGGCCGAGCCGGGCTTGCTGCCGCCGGCACGCTGGGCCGCGACGGCCGCCGCGAGGGAGCCGTGTTCGCGAATTCCCGCGCGCAGGCCCGGGGCCACCATGTCAACGTCGAGGAGTTCCGGATCGGCCGAGTGGACGCCACCCACAACGGGGGCCACGAGCCGCTCCAAGACCCGCTTACCCATGCGGGCCCTGACAAGATCGGCCACACTCGAGACGGCCTCGGTGGTGCCGATCGTGGCGGGCATCTTGGCATCTAGTGCGGCCCGCAGCACTCCGGAGGCGCCCAAGGCGGCACGCACCTCGGGGGCATTGAGGTCCGAGGGGATGCCCAAAACACCCGTACGCGGCAGCGGCACGGGGCCATCCGGGAGCCACACCCAGGCACCCGCAGGATTGGGTGTGACGATGTTCGCGGCAAGGCCCAGCTCCTGAGCCAGATCCGCCACGGCGGTACTGCGCGTCGCAAACGACTCCGCGCCACCGTCCAGCACCACCCCGGCCACCTCGTGGCTGGAGAAGCAACCACCGAGGGTAGCCGCGGCCTCGTACAGGGACACCTGGAAACCGGCTGCCTGAAGTTCCTTGGCGGCCAGCAGCCCTGAGACTCCTCCGCCAACAACAACAGCCCGTTCCCGAACTGGGTGGCTGTGCGACTTCGCTGCGTGCTTACGGTGTTCCATGGTGTCCCCTTTGCGACTGGAGCTATCTGGTGGTGGTGCGGCGTGCTTTAGATCGAGTGGATGAGCTCCACCAGGCGCGTCAGGATCGCCGGATCCGTTTCCGGGGGCACTCCATGACCCAAGTTCACCACATGAGACGGTGCGGATGCTCCCGCGGCCACTACCTCGCGAACATGTGCCTCGAGGACCTCCCACGGCGCGTTGAGCAGGGCGGGGTCGATATTGCCCTGCAGCGGCACCGTGCCACCGAGGCGGCGGTTGGCCTCATCCAGGGGCAGGCGGTAATCGACGCCCATGACGTCAACACCCACTCCGTACATGGCCGGCAAGAGTTCGCTCGTGCCCGTGCCGAAGTGGATCAGCGGCACGCCCAGGTCGCGGACATGGTCCAAAGCCCTGACCGACGCCGGAGCAACATGTTCGCTGTAATCGGCAAGCCCCAGCGAACCAGCCCAGGAGTCGAACAGCTGGGCCGCGCTGGCGCCGGCTTCGATCTGGGCGCGCAGGAATTTACCCGATGCGTCTGCGGCCCAATTCATGAGCGCCGCCCAGAGTTCCGGTTCGGCGTGCATCATGGTGCGCGGGCCGAGGTGGTCGCGGGACGGCTTGCCCTCGACCATGTAGGCGGCCACCGTGAAGGGCGCCCCGGCAAAGCCAATCAGCGGGGTGCTACCTAATTCGGCGACCGTCAGGGCAACAGCCTGGCGGATCGGTTCGAGCGCCTCATCGGTGAGCTCGGGCAGATTGGCAATGTCCTCGGCCGTACGGATCGGCTTGTCCAACACCGGACCAACACCGGGAACGATATCCACGCCGACGCCGGCCAGCTTGAGCGGGATCACGATATCGGAGAAGAAAATAGCCGCGTCGACGTCGTGGCGACGGACGGGCTGCAGCGTGATCTCGGCAGCCATTTCCGGCTTGAGGCAGGACTCCAGCATGGTGGTGCCTACGCGAAGTTCTCGGTATTCAGGCAGTGAACGGCCAGCCTGGCGCATGAACCAGACGGGTCGGCGGCTGGGGGTGCCGCCCCGGTAAGCCGTGATCAGAGGGGAATTTGCGGTGCGGCCATCCATCAGGGGGTGGCTGGGGCTCAGTGTCATGGCACCACCCTACAGAGCCAATCTGAAGTTCTTTTGTGCACAATCTGTCACCGTAGTAAGGCATGGCACCGCGGCAGAGGTAAGGAGCATCACAGATTCTTGGTGACGCTTTTGCCCTTCCTGTCCGCAAACCCTCAGCTTAGGGGTCTACCATAGTGAAATTGTGGTCGTCTTTTCGCTTGTTGCCTCTCATTCATCCATTGATCTGGAAACCGTTGCCCGCCTTAGTGCCGGTGCCGCGGCTATCAGTGCTGACGTTATTGAGAAGGACAACGCCGTGGCCGGCATGGTCACGCTTGCAACGTGCAACCGCTTTGAGCTCTATGTTCATGCCCGTAGTAGCGACGATGTTGAGGCGGCACGCAGCTCCCTCATCGAGGCGGTCAGTCAGCATTCGGGCCTGAGCGAACCTCAAGTTTCCCAGGCACTGAACACCCTGCATTCCGACGCCGTCCCCCGCCACCTCTTCGCGGTCAGCACGGGCTTGGAATCCGCCGTCGTGGGGGAACGTGAGATTGCCGGGCAGGTCCGCCGCGCCTTGAGCACGGCACAGGAGCAAGGCGTCACCTCCCCTCCCTTGGTTCGTCTCTTTCAGGCTGCAGCCAAGACGGCCAAGGACGTTGGCGCACAGACCGCCCTGGGCCGCCGCGGCATGTCGATCGTCTCGGTAGCCCTAGACCTCGCCTCCGATCTCCAAGACGCCGCATCACTTTCCGGCGGCGTGTCGCCCATCGCCGCATCACTTCCCGGCTCCCTCAAGGGCAAAGCAGCAGTCCTCTTCGGCACGGGCGCTTACGCCGGCGCCGCCATGGCCCAACTACTGCAGCGTGGCTGCACCGACATTTCGGTGTACTCCGCATCGGGTCGTGCCGAGACCTTCGTGGCCTCTCGTGGCGGAACCGCCCTCGATGAGACCACGCTGCCCGCAGCCGTCACCAAGGCGTCGTTACTAGTGGGTTGCAGCGGCTCCGACCATCAGCTCACGCAGGCCGATCTGGCCGCCATGCGGGCAGGCTCGACGCAGCAACTGACAGCCATCGACCTGGCCCTGACACATGACTTTGCCCCTGATATCGCCGATCTTCCGGGCGTTGATCTGCTGACGCTGGAGACTGTGCGGCAGGCTGCCCCGGCCGAGCAGGAGTCAACGTTGGCGGAAGCCTCGGCCATGGTCGCCGAGGCCACGGCCAACTTTGAGCAGTCCCAGAATTCGCGTTCCCTTGACCACGCCATCGTGGCGCTGCGCCGGCACACCATGGCCGTCCTGGACACCGAAATCGCCAAGGTGCGCAAGCAGCACGGCTGTTCCGCGGCCGCCGATCAGGTGGAGTTTGCCATGCGTCGCATGGTCAAGCAGTTGCTGCACACCCCCACGGTTCGGGCCAAGGAAATTGCCGCCGCCGGTGACGCGGAAAGCTACCTGGCCGCACTGGATGTTTTGTACGGGCTGAAGATTTCACCGGAGACCATCAGCACCGCCATCACGAGCCGTATCGAAGGCGAAACCGCGGTCTAAGCAGTTTCGCGGGGTCATTTGCACCGGCAAAAAATCTGCTCTCCGCTCTTCACGAAGGTATGACTCAGATGCTACATTCGATGGAGTTATTAGTCGTCGAACCGGCCAGGAGTTGGCAATGCAACGCAACCAGAACACTCATCCCACCGCGAAAACCACACAGCATCCCACTCGCCGCACCGTGGTCAATGCCGCAGCATGGGCGGCTCCCGTCATTACCTTGGCCGTCGCCGCACCTCAAGCATCCGCCAGCACACCCTTCGCCTATGACGCCGAGGCTTTTGGCCTACAAAGGGGTAGCACCTCCCGTCTTTTCACCGCAGATCTCACGGGAGTTTATTCGGTCATCGACCCGGGCGGATTCTTCATCCTCAACCATGGCACCGAGGCCATCCCGGCGGGAACTGCAGCAAGCCTCACCTATGACAATCGAGTCTTCCGCCCCACAACCTTTGAGGCTCGCATGGGCGATGTCTCGGTTCCCATCACTCCTTCAGCGCCGGTCGTCGCCGGAAACTCTTCAACGGTTTCCTTCACCATCCCCTTGGAGATTCAACCCAATAGCTCCTACACCGACCCCGCAGCCGTGGCCATCCTGACTCATACCGCGTTACTTAACGCCTATCCCAACGATGCGATCGATGACTTTGTACCGACCCGGCACATCATCATTCTCGACGATGCCAATCCGGGTAACAATGAGCTCGGCCCATGGGGCGCCTCCGCGATTACGCCGGCCGCTCCGTGGGGTGTCGATATCGAGCGCACATGGGCGCCCTACAGCTGGAATGGCGGTAGCTGCAACGCCGAATTTGTTGCGAGCGCCACGATGACCAGCGTCGGGCCGAATCCCACGCTCGCATCCGACCAGGTCATGGTCGCCTATGACTACCGAATTACCTCGGCCGTAACGGCCACGAATGTGACGCTCAACGGGGTTTCGGCACCGGGGCTACTCACACCAGACACCCAGACATATTCCGGTTACACACTTTTCAATGTCAATCAGGCCCTCGCCGTCGGCGATGTCTTGGCCGCCACGTTCGACTACGTCCAGATTCCCAACCCCGGTTCGCTGAGCGATATCAACCGCATCGGCTTGCAGTGGTGGCCCGTCGATCACCTCAATGACGGCAACGATCGGGCGCCTGACACCGTGGAGGAGATGTACCGAAGCAACGCCTCCTGCTCCCTTGTAGGCTAGTGCCCGGACTGAGCCCACGCGTCAATCCCACCTGCAAGATGGACGACGTCGTCATAACCTTCTGCGGTCAGGCTCGCTAATGCTTGGGCCGAGCGGGTGCCGGCCTTGCAGTGCAGAATCAACGGCACCCCGCGCGGCACCTGGGCTAGGGCCGAACCGTCGCGAATCCCGGCCAGGGGAATCAGCACCGAGCCAGGAATCCGGGCGATCTCAAACTCCACAGGCTCGCGCACGTCGATTAAGACAAAGTCCTCCTCGCCTCGCTCTCGGCGAGCCAAGCGTTCGGCGAGCTGCTCCGCGGAGATGAGCTCGTCGTCGTGCTCCTGGGTCCCGGCCGGCGCGAAACCGCAGAAGATCTCGTAGTCGACGAGTTCGGTGATGGGCGGGGCCGCGGGGTCTTTGGCGATGCGAATTTCACGCCAGCGGGCCGAGAGGGCGTCAAAGATCAGGAGGCGACCCAAAAGCGTCTGGCCGATTCCCGTGATGAGTTTGACGGCTTCCGTGACCATCATGGCGCCAATCGAGGCGCACAACATACCAAATACGCCGCCCTCCGCGCAGGACGGAACAGAGCCGGGAGCCGGAGGTTCGGGGTACAGATCGCGGTAGTTGGGGCCGAACTTGTCCCAAAAAACGCTGACTTGGCCATCGAAACGCAGGATGGATCCCCACACATACGGCTTGCCGAGCAGGGCTGCCGCATCGTTGACGAGGTAGCGGGTGGCGAAGTTGTCGGCGCCGTCCAAGATGATGTCGTAATCGGCGAAGAGCTCCAGCGCATTGCTCGAATCCAAGCGCACGGGGTGCAGCACCACCTGTACGCCAGGATTGAGCTCAACAATTGATTCCCGGGCAGATTCCAGCTTGCTTCGACCAATATCCCCCACACCGTGGATGACCTGGCGCTGCAAGTTACTTAGCTCAACTGTGTCATCATCGACGATGCCGAGCGTGCCCACCCCGGCGGCCGCTAAGTACAGGAGGGCGGGAGATCCGAGACCGCCGGCGCCAATGACCAACACCTTGGCGTTGCGCAGGCGCCGCTGTCCCTCGAGGCCAATATCAGGGATCAAGGCATGGCGTGAGTAACGCTCCAATTCCTCATGCGCCAACGGCGGACCGGGCGCAACAAGAGGCGGTAGTGCGGGAGCCTTCGGGGCAAGTGGCTGGATCAAGGAAACCATAACTATAAATCTAGGGCGCGCCCGCTCCAGTGGCCAGCCCGTCGCCACAGGGGCTCACATTAGCCGCCCACCTCAGAGGGAATATGTGACTACCGTCTCACTTTGAATGGATATGCGCGGTGGCGTTGATTATCCCGCCATAACCGGCTTTGGTGGCCTCGCTCACGACGATGCCCGGTATTTACATGAACGAAGTACCGCTTTTATGCCCCAAAAGCGGCAATTATTCTAATTTCTCCTCAACCCCACCTCTTTGGAAGAATTTTATGCGGTCCACACGGCCTGTGTGATTCATCAATTCAGTGCCGGAACTATCAGCGGAGACAGGAGCACCATGATTTCAGTTGACCGGATCAGCAAGAGCTATGGTTCGGGGGAAAATGTTGTTCACGCACTCGACAATGTCTCCCTGAACATCGCCAAGGGCGAGATTTTCGGCGTCGTCGGTCAAAGCGGCGCTGGCAAGAGTACCTTGATCAGAACCATCAATTCCTTGGAACGCCCCGACAGCGGCACGGTGACCGTCGACGGCCAGAACATGAATCTGCTGCAGGGCGCCCAGCTACGCTCGGCACGCCACAATATCGGCATGATTTTCCAGCACTTTAACCTGCTGAGCAGCCGCACGGTCCAGTCCAATGTGGAGCTTTCCCTCGAGATCACCGGCATGGACCGCGGCGCCCGACGCAAGCGCGCCGCTGAGATCCTGGACCTCGTGGGACTTTCGGGCAAGGCCACCGCCTACCCCGCACAGCTCTCTGGCGGCCAAAAGCAGCGTGTTGGCATTGCCCGTGCCCTGGCGTCCAAGCCGTCCGTGCTCCTCAGTGACGAGGCCACCTCCGCACTGGACCCCGAGACGACCCAGCAGATTCTGGATCTCATCCGCCAGCTCAGCCGGGAACTGGGCCTGACCGTCCTGCTGATCACGCACGAGATGGACGTTGTGAAGCGCATCTGCGATTCCGCCGCCGTCATGAGTCAGGGTCGAATCCTCGAGCAGGGCACCGTCGAGGGCTTGCTGACCACCGAGAAGTCCCTGCTGGGTCAGGCGCTGTTCCCGCTCGGCGAAATCCCGCTGAACGGGAACACCATCATCGAGATCACCTTCAACGGTGTCACGACGGACCGCCCCGTCATTGCACAGCTGGCCCGTACGTACAACATCGATGTGGGCATTCTCGGTGCCGCCATCGAAACTGTCCATGGCCATCAAACAGGCCGAACCCGGCTGGAGCTGCCCGGCTCCGCAGAAACCGTCGCGGCGGCCATAGCCGATCTGCGCGGTCAAGGACTCTTCGTGGAGGTTATCGGATGCTAGATCGCAATGACCCGTCCTTTTGGTCTGATCTTTTCCAGACCATCCTCCAAGGTGCCGGCGAAACCTTGTACACGGTGGGCTTCAGCCTGCTGTTCACCGTCATCTTCGGCCTTGCCGCCGGTGTTGTGCTCGTCACGACGGAAACTGGCGGGCTCCTCGCGAAGCCCTTCGGCAGCCGGACCCTGGGCATCGTCATCAACAAGCTGTTGGATCTGCTCGTCAATGTGGGCCGCTCCATCCCCTTCATCATCTTGATGATCTTGCTGATTCCCTTCACCCGGATGCTCGTGGGCTCCTTCATCGGCCCGACGGCGGCCATCGTCCCGCTGACGATTGCCGGAATCCCCTTCTTCGCCCGGCTTGTGGAGATCGGCATCCGTGAGGTGCCCGTGGGGCTCATCGAGGCGGCCGAATCGTTGGGCGCAACGCGCTGGACGATCCTGGCCAAGGTCATGGTGGCCGAGGCGGTTCCCGCCCTCGCCCTGGGCCTGTCTACGACAATTGTGGGTCTCATCGGCTACTCGGCCATGGTTGGCGCCGTGGGTGGTGGTGGGCTGGGAGATGTGGCCTTCCGCTACGGCTACCAGCGTTATAGCCCCGAATACATGTTTGCCGTGGTCATCCTCTTGATCGTCTTTGTCCAGCTCTTCCAGTCGCTAGGCAATTTTGCCGCCCGGCGACTCTCACACCGCTAAATACCGTTCCTCAGCTGGTCCTACGGCGGATTGCTCCGCCCCTGCAGCTACCCCTATCGAAAGAATCATCATGCTCCGTTCCACCTTTTTCAAGGCCGCCGCTGTCGGCGTTGCCGCCATCTTCGCGCTCACGGCCTGCGGTTCCGGCTCGGACGCTTCCTCCGCTGACACGATCAAGGTGGGCGCGCTTGCTGTTCCGGCCGGCGACATGCTCAAGCACGTCGCCAAGGAGCTCGCACCCAAGGATGGTTTGACTCTCGATTACAAGGAATTCAGCGACTACAACACCCCGAACGCTGCCCTCAGCGACGGCGACATTGACGCCAACTTGTTCCAGAACACCACGTTCCTGGAGACCTACAACAAGGCCGCCGGCAAGGATCTGGTCAGCGTCGGCAAGGTCTACCTGCCCCCGATGGCGTTGTACTCCAACGACATCGCCACACTCGCCGAGCTGCCCGAGGGTGCCTCCATCGCGGTCCCCAACGACCCGACCAATGAAGGCCGCGCCTTGCTGCTCCTGGCTTCCAAGGGCCTGATCGAGGTCAAGGACAACCCCATCACGCTCAAGGACATCACGGCGAACCCGAAGAACTTCAAGTTCACGGAAATTGAGAACGCAAGCCTCCCGCAGGCCCTCAATGACAAGGACGCCGCCATCGTCACCTTGGCCTTCGCCCTGCCGGCCGGACTCAGCTCGGACAAGCAGCTTGTCGTTGAGGGCGAGGACAGCCCCTTCTACAATGTGCTCGCGGTGCGGGCAGAGATGAAGGACGATCCCCGCGTGCAGAAGCTCTTGGCGATTCTCACCTCCCCGGACATGAAGGACTACATCAACACCGAGTTCAAGGGTCTTGTTATCCCCGCATCCTAGTTTTAGCTTCACACCCGCATGCGGACCCTGAGCCACGCGCAATCAACGGGGACCACCAAGTTGCACCGGTGGTCCCCGTTTGTTGCCTACTGGCGGGTAGAATGTCACCAAACAGCCCAGCATTTTCAAGGGGCACCGGAAAGAAAGGCTGCCACCATGAGTTTGGAACCCGCCGCCAAGGAACGTCCCGCAGCACGGACAACGCCGGCACGTATGCCCCGCGATGAACGTCGCGCCCAGCTGTTAGCTTCCGCTCTTGAGGTGTTCGTCAACCATGGTTATCACGGCGCCGCCATGGATGAGATTGCCGAGACCGCCAAGGTCAGCAAGCCCGTCCTGTACCAGCACTTCCCCAGCAAGCGTGAGCTGTACCTGGCCCTGCTGGATAGTCATTTGGCCGGCCTCACCACCATGTTGATCGATGCGTTGAACTGCACCACGGATAACAAATTGCGGGTCCAGGCCACCATGAAGGCGTACTTCATGTTCATGGCCAAGGACGATCAAGCCCATCGTCTGGTCTTTGAATCCGATCTGGTCAACGATCCCGAGGTTGCCGCGCGGCTGGAAAAGTTCAACGCAGACTATGCCGATGCGATTGGCAAGGTCATCGCCGAGGACACCAAGCTGCCCCCTGTTGAGGCCACACTTTTGGGCCGTGCCCTGGCCGGGATGGCACAGGTCAGCGCCCGTTATTGGCTCGAAGCCAATGGCGATCTCGACATCGAGGTGGCCAGCGATCTGGTCTACCGTTTAGCTTGGCGCGGAATTAGCCGTTTCCCCAAGGAATCCTGAGTACCTGCCCCTAAAGTGGGTGTACTGAGAACTATTTTTTAGCTTGCACCAAGGAGATAACTGTGGAAATCAAGATCGGCATCCAGAACATTGGCCGCGAAATTGTCCTTGAATCTGATCAGACGGCGGACGACGTCGCCGCCTTGGTGTCCGAGGCATTGACCAAGGGCACCACGCTGACCCTCAAGGATGAAAAGGGTCGCGTCGTCATTGTTCCGGGTAACGTCCTGGGCTACGTTGAACTCGGTGGCGAAAAGCCCCGTAGCGTAGGTTTCGCGGGACTCTAAGTCCCTCATTACTAGCTCAGAGAGTCGGTCTTCGATCATGGTCGCCTTGATTGTCATTGCCTTGTTCGCAGCTGCCCTAGGCGCCCTTGCCTGGGCCGTCGATAAGCACCGCGCAACTTTTGGCGCGCTCTTACCGGCAGGTGCTGCCGTGTGCGCGTCCTTGATCGTCTGGATCATCACCATGGCGGTTGGTCTGGACAACGATCCGGCCACCGCGTGGATCCCGTGGATTCTCTCGATTGTGGTGGGCGGCGCCGCGGCGTGGGCCACGGCTGGCCTCGTGGGACGCTCCCGCGCACACCAGCAGCTAGTACGGAATAACGCGATCTTGGCGATGCACTAAGCTCGCATTCTCTAAAAGGGTATGCGCGGGACTCACTTCGGGTCCCGCGCATACCTCTTTAAGCGTCGCGACCCTCCTCGGAACAGATGCACAGCCGGTTTCCCTGAGCATCCGTGGCAATCACAAAGGACGGGGCATGGGAGCGATCCAGGCTCGCCCCGGCTTCCTCGACCGCTGCCAGCACCTTGTGCGCCTCGCTCGCGGGCACGTAAATATCTAGGTGGAACCGGTTCGCATTGGGCGTGGCCGTCTGCTGAAACCACAGGGTTGGTAGCCTGCGCGCAGGATCCCGTAAGTCATCCGGCGCGCCCGCAACGAAGCCCAGGGCCGCCGCCCACACGGGTGCAATGGCCTCGATATTGTCCGTATCCATGGTGATTTCCAGGCTCCGCAGGCGCGACGGTTCTTCCACGGCACCCGCATCCTTCCCCGCGGCCGAGATCGATTTGGCCAGGGCCGCATCGCGGGCGGTGACCCTCGAGCCGGCATCGTGCGAGCTCAGCGCCACAAATAAGGTGTCGTAACGCCAGTCAACATCCGGGTGGTGGTTGGCCTTCTGGGCCAGCTCACCGATTCTGGCCAACAGCTCTAAGGCCATGGCCGACGTCGGACATTTCAGAACCGCCGCCAGCCCACCGAGGCGGAACCTCCACCCCGGCAGGGTTGCCAGCTCGGCGTCGATTTGTTCCCGGCTCAAGACATCGTGCACAGCCATGATGGCCTCCTTGCTCGCCTACACCTCGGGTGCTTCTTTACAGATCGGGGCGACCTGCCATGGCCGAGGATGCCCGGGCATGCGCACGCTTGGGAATGCGACCGCCCTGTGCTGCCAGTCTGCCACCGATCACGGCGTGTTTAAAGGCCTCCGCCATGATGAGCGGATTCTGGGCGCGGGTCACGGCGGTGGCTAGAAGCACGGCGTCACAGCCGAGCTCCATGGCGAGGGCGGCGTCGGAGGCCGTGCCAATTCCGGCGTCCAGCACCACGGGGACGCCAGCCCGGGAGACGATTAACTCGATATTGTGCGGGTTCAAGATACCTAGGCCCGTGCCAATCGGGGCGCCCAAAGGCATGACGGCCACGGCGCCAAGCTGTTCCAGACGCAAGGCCAACACCGGGTCGTCGTTCGTGTAGGCAAAGACCTTGAAGCCGCGATTGACGAGCTGTTCGGTGGCGTCGGCTAGTTCCAGGGCATCCGGCAACAGGGTGTGCTCGTCCGCAACCACCTCGAGCTTGACCCAGTCGGTCTCCAAGGCTTCGCGGGCCAGCTCGGCCGTCATGATGGCCTCGCGCGCCGTGAAACAACCGGCCGTGTTGGGCAGGATGCGGATGTTGTTTTCCAGCAGCAGCTTGAATAGATTGGTGCCGCCACCGGCCGCCTCATCCACGGAGTAGCGGCGCATGGCCACGGTGGTCAGTTCCGTGCCGGAGGCCACGAGGGCTGCACCCAATCCGGAGAGGCTCGGCGCCCCGCCGGTACCCATGATGAGTCGGGAGTTCAAGGCCACGCCATCGATGACGAGAGCGTCGGGAGTGTTGAGGAGTTGCGTCATGAGCTAAGCACTTTCAAAATCGAGGGTAGGAGACTTGCGGCGTAGGTCTTAGCCGCCTTGGACGGCCGTGACGATTTCGAGCTGATCGTTATCCTGGACAGCGGTGGCGGCCCATTGGCTGCGTGGCACGAGGTCCGAGTTGCGGGCCACAGCGACACCCAGCCGTCCGCCGTCGACCGCTTGACCCGTCGCCAACAGGACCCGTCCGGTCAGGGCCGTGACGAGATCGGCCACGGTGGTTCCCGCGCTGAAGGGCTGCTGCGTTCCGTTGAGAGTCAGGTTGCTCATGGCTGTTCCTTAGTGGTGGCGTCTGTGGCAATGGGGGCGTGCAGTGTGGGTGAGAAGCGGTCGGGACGAAACGCCGTCCAGGCCAGATCCGTGATGTTGCCCAATAATTGCCGCGTGATGTGGGCGGCGATGGCGGTCAGGAGCACGCCGTGGCGGAAGAATCCTGTGGCGATGATGAGGCCTGGAAGATCTTTCCCATCGGCGCCCGCGACCCGACCGAGCAGGGGCGCGTTGTCCGGGGTTCCTGGCCTGGCCCGCGCCGTGGTTTCCAGCAATTCCAGCTCGGCCACGGCGGGGATCAGCACCTGCGCGTCACGCAAAAGCTGGTATACTCCCCCGGCGCTGACACCGGCCGAGCCATCCTCGCGGCTGCTCGCCCCAATCACGACCGTGCCGTTGTCTCGCGGGACGATGTACACCGGCAGGCCGCGCACGATGCCGCGAATCGTGGCCGTCGTGAGCGGGCGCAGATGTTCGGGCACCCGCAGCCGCAGGATATCCCCATAGACGGGGCGAATCGGCAGGTGCAGCCCCTCGGGCAGCCCCGCGAGCCCCGGGGCACCCAGCGCATTGGCCACGATGACCTCGCTGGCTTGCAGGAGCCGACCATCGGCCAGCTCCACTCCCGTCACGCGCGAGAAGGTGTCGCTCGGGTCCTCATGCAGAAGCCCGACGGCGGACACCTCCAGGAATGTCGGCGCGGCACCTTCGCTGTCAGCAGCGTCAGCAACGGCGGCCGCACCAGCGTCTTGCAGGGCAGTCCGGAGCGCAGCGGCCATGGCACGGGGATCCACTTGATGGTCCTGCTCGACCTTGTAGGCACAGGAAATTTGCGGGCCAATCAAGGGTTCCTGGGCTCGGGCTTCCCGGATGGTCAATTGCGTCACCTCGAGGCCGTTGGCCAGCTGCACCTCGCGCAGATCGGCCAGGGCCTTGCGGTCCGCGGGATCGCCGCCCACCACGAGGGTGGGCGAGGTGTTGAATCCCGTGGCCAAGGCCCCGGGCAGGGAGGCGACAAACTCCGGCCAGCGGGCCGCCGACGCCAAGGTCAACGCGAGCAGCTCATCTTCTTGGTAGTGCAGCTCGCTCACGGGCGCCAACATTCCGGCCGCGGCAAACGTTGCGCCGCTCGCGGGGGCCGGGTCGATGACGGTCACTCGATGGCCGGCTCGTTGGGCTTCCCAGGCGATGCCCAGGCCAATGATGCCGCCGCCAATGACGGCTACCTCGGTGGTTAAAATTTCAGGCACGGTAGGTGCCACGACATTCTCCTTCCCTACGCCGGCATGATCCGGATCAGGTTCTTGAGCCCCAGGGGCGTCAGTCGGTCGGCGCAATCGGCGCCCTCTCAGCCAGCTTCACTGGCTCCCGCGGTACTGCACTAGTCTATGAGATATGAGCACAACTTCTCTCATCCATGACACCCTAGCCGCACCGACCGCCGCCCCGATTGACCAAGCCAGGCTGTATTTGTGCACGGATGCCCGCGCCAAACAAGGCGATTTTGCCGACTTCCTCCGGGCGGCCTATGCCGGTGGCGTGGATATTATCCAGCTGCGTGATAAGTCCCTCGAGGCCGCCGAAGAGCTCGAACTTCTCGCCGTTCTGCGCTCTGTTGCGCAGGAATGTGGCAAGTTGTGGTCCGTCAACGACCGGGCCGACATCGCCTCCCTCAGCGGTGCGCCCGTGTTCCATATCGGCCAAAAGGACCTCCCACTTCCGGCGGCACGCTCCCTCATCGGCGCCGACGTCGTCATGGGCCTCTCGAGTCATGACCCGTCCCAGGTGTCGGCCGCCGCGGTTCACCCCGAGGCCGATTACTTCTGCGTGGGACCGGTCTGGGCCACTCCCACCAAACCCGGCCGGGCCGCCGTCGGACTTTCCCTCGTGGAGCATGCCGCCTCATTGAAGACGAGCAAACCGTGGTTCGCGATTGGCGGGGTGGACCTGAGCAACGTCGATGAGGTGGTGGCCGCGGGTGCGTCCCGCATTGTCGTGGTCCGGGCCATCACCGACGCGGCAGATCCGACGGCGGCCGCCCAGGAATTGCTCTCTCGTCTGCCAGCGCTGGGGTAATATCCCTAACGCACGCCGCGGGCCACGGCCTCGAGCTCGGCCCGATACGCGGCCCACTCCTCCGTGGTGCGGTGGGAAACATTAGCGTCTTGGGGCCCGTTGCCCACCTGCCCGTCGATGAGTTCCCGGAGGATGTCGGCGTGGCCGGCATGGCGCGCCGTTTCCACGCACATGTGAACCAGGATCTGCTGGAGCGTGACGTGGCGGCGCTCTCCGGACCACCATGGCACCTCACCCGGCGTGTCGAGGGGCAGGAGTTCAATGGTTTCGTCGCTATGCCGGGCGGATGCTTCGTGGAGTGCCATGATGTCGGCCCGGCTCTCCGAGGGCCCGGCCCACATGTCAGCGTCAAGGGGTGCATCCTCGGCGAACCATGGCAGGTCTAGGTCGCTGGGCCGGCCGAACACCTCACCAAAGTAGCCCACCTGCACGCTGGCGACATGCTTGATCAGGCCCAGCAGGCTGGTTCCCGTGGGGGTCATGGGGCGGCGGGCGTCGTAGTCGCTGAGGCCATCGATTTTGGCCAGCAGATCCGCCCGGCGCAGCTGTAAATAGTTCAGAAGAACGGCTTTGTCATCCATGCCTGCCAGTATTCACCATGCGGACGCGCGTGGCGAGGAGCCTCACCTAACGAAGCCCCAGAATCGCTTCATACCCGGGCAGATGGGCCTCGAAGAGTGCCGCGGGATCGCTGAAGGTGGTCTGTCCGTAGTGCCCGAAAACCTCAAAATTCACGGCCCCAAAGAGCGCTGACCACACCAAGACAGCCGCTACCACGAGCTGATCGTCCATGGTCAAGCCCTTCTCGTCACGGATTTTGGAGAAGTCAGCGGCCAGTCGCGGATCAAGCGTTCGGTCGCCCAGCGCAATTCGCCCGTTGTGATCGGCACTTTCAAGAATCTGCACCAGCTGGAATATAACACGTGTTCCTGGAGCGGTCGTCTGCTCGGCGGGCGCCTCATAGCCTGGCACGGGTGAGCCAAAAAGCAGCCCATAGCACGCCGGTTCGGCTAGCCCCCACTGCCGTACGGCACGCGCCAAGGCCCGAAATCGACCAACTGGGTCATCCTCAGCCACGCCTTGCACGGCCGCGTCCACGGCGTCACCGAGAGCGTCATAACCATCAACCAGAAGTAGCGTCAGCAGCTCATCTCGGTTCTTGACGTAGCGATAAATCGCTGAGGAAACCACCCCCAAATCACGGGCAACGGCCCGCAGCGACAGCCCCGCAGCACCATGGAGCTCCAGATGCCGGCGCCCAATCGTGACAATTTCCGCCATGGTTTGCTGGCGCGCCCGTTCGCGCGGTGTTTGCATCATAGTCTCAGTGTCACTCGATTCGAGACCATCGTCAACTTAAGTGAGCAGTGCTCTTGACTTATCTTGCTGCGTCAGCCACGCTTTATCCGAGAGCACCGCTCTCAATTGTTCCCTGGAAGCTGAGGAAAGCATCATGAAGTCACACAAGATTGTTTTAGGATCGGGTCCCGTGGGCTGGACCGTCGCACAGCAACTCGCGCAGCAAGGGCATCCGGTTCGCGTGCTCACCCGCTCCGGTTCCGGCCCGGAACACCCACTGATCGAGCGACTCACGATCGATGCCGGCAATATAGATCAACTCCGCACAGCCTTCAGCGGAGCGGATGCGGTGTTCCATTGCATTCACAGCTCCACATACTCCGCCGATGCGTGGCGCTCGAGCCTGCCGCGAGCAGAAAACGCCGTATTAACGGCGGCCGGCGAGGCGGGCGCCGTCGTTATTTTCCCTGAAAGCCTGTATTCCTACGACACTCCAGAACAGCTCATGACGGAGCACAGTTCGCGGCAGGCCCGTGGCGGAAAGCGGGGAATTCGACGGGATCTTTTGGCAGCCCGGGCCGCCTCCGCCACGCCGACCATCAGCGTCGTGGCCTCGGATTTCTTTGGCCCGCAGGTCCTCACGGCTCATGCAGGAGAGCGCGCCGTGCCCACACTCTTGCAAGGCAAGCGGCTATGGGTCATGGGCAGCGCGAGAACTCCCCATTCCTTTACGTACATCCCCGATCTGGCGGCCGCCATGGTTCGCGCGTCGACCATTGCCGAAGCGCGGAATCAAGTCCTTCATGCGCCCACCTTGCCAGCGCTGACACAACAAGAACTGGCGCAGGCTTTCGCCACGGCCGCGGGCCTGAGTTCACCAAAGATCTCCGCGATTCCGGGGTGGGTTGTCCGGGCGGCGGCTGTAGTCTCACCGGAGATGAAGGAGATGGCGGAGTTGCTGTACCAATTTGAGCAGCCCTTCATCATGGACTCCGCAGTGAGTGAACGACTTCTGGACCTCGCCCCTACGCCATTGACCATTGCCGCTCGTGACACCGTGGAGTGGTGGCAGCAGCGCGCCTAACTCATCGATTCAACCGTGAGGGCAAGCTTCCGCAAGAGTGCAGCCAACTGAGCGCGCTCGTGTGGCGATAATCCCGAGAGCATCCGGGCGTCGCTGGCCAGCATATGCGGAAATTCCTGGTCGATGAGCGCCTCACCTTCCGCGGTCAGCTGCATGAGGACCACGCGGCCGTCGTTCTCCCAGGGCAGCCGCTCGATGAGGCCGCGCTTGACGAGCCGCTCGGCGTTTTTGGTTGTCGAGGCGCCACTGAGCATCGTTGCCGCCGTGACCTCGCTGGCGCGCATGGGTCCGTCCCCGCGCGCCAGCGTGCAGAGCACATCAAATTCGGCGCGCGTCACCCCGGCCGGCGCTAGCTCGCGTCCGGCCCGGTGCGCCGCCAACGCGCCAATGCGGCCGATCCGGGCCATGACCTCGATGCTGGAGACATCCAGCTCGGGACGTGATCGTGCCCAGCCGAGCCGCGCCCGGTCCACAAAATCCGATACCTTCACAGTCATTCCCTCAGTCTAGAGATCACACTCACATATCAGAGATCTATTTTACTAGTAAAATAGATTGTAAGATGTTCCTATGACCCCTTCGACCCGATTCCGTCACTCCGGCACCGCTCTGGCCCATTCGCTCTCGCCCGCCGCCTGGCGCGGCGCCTTTCATATGCGGCCCGCGGATGCCATTTTCACCACGGCCATCAAGGTGGGAATTGCCGCAACGATCGTCCTCGTTGCGGGCGGTCTCATGGGGCAACCGCAGCTTGCCGGCATGGCCGCCCTCGGGGCGTTGACGAGTGCCTTTGGTCGCTACCAGCCCTACCGTCGGCTCGGGCGCATGATGGCGATCGTGGGCGTGGGCATGATCGTGGCCATTACCATTGGCGTACTCCTGGGCGCCGCGGGAGTCCCGATGGTGCTTCAAATTCTGGTCCTTTCGCTTCTGGCTGGCCTAGCGTCACATGTCTTCACGGCCTTCCGCATCTCCGGCCCCGGCGCCGTGATTCTGGTGTTCGCGGCAGGCGTCGGTTCGGGCTATGCACACTCTTTCACCGACATGGCCCTGCCCATCGTGGCCATGGCAATCGGCGTTGTGGTCGGCTGGTTCGCCGCCATGGCACCTGCCCTGTGGGTACCCTTGGCCCCCTCGCGGCTGGCCGTCGCGCGCGGCATTTCGGCCGTCATCGCCCTAGAATCCGACGACGCCGGTTCCCGCACCGCCGCTGCCGCCGCCTTGCGCTCGGCTCGCGGTTCGGTGACGATAAGCGCCGGAACGTTGAATGAGAACAGCTCACGTTCGCGCCGTCTCCATCAGCACGCGGAACAGCTTCACCTCTTGCTTGATGACGCCGAAGCAACTCTGGCGCTGTTCCAGACCTCTGGCAGTGGATCGCGGGGGGACGCACTTGCCCGCCTCGGGCGGCATAAATCGGAGCTGCGCAAGGTTCGTGGCATCCCCATGCTCTCAATCCAAGTCCCTGCGCCCGACAACGCTGTAATCTCTAGCCGCGGCACGGCCCCGCAAGGTTTTTTGTCCACAGCTCGCGGCGAATTTGCTGCGCGGAGCAGTATTCATCAGGCGCTGCGTATGGCCCTTGCTGCCGCGTTATCCGGTTGGGTGGCGGTTGCACTTGGTCTGGAACATCCGCTATGGGCAACCATGGGCGCCATTGCGGCCCTGCAAGGGCTCAACTATGCCGTCACAGTCCAGCGCAGCATTCAGCGTTTGGTGGGCAACGTGGTGGGTGCGGCGATCGCCGTCGTAATTTTGTCGCTGTCACTGGGCTTCTGGCCGTCGGTGGTGCTGGTCATTGCGTTCCAGGTCGTGGCCGAGTTGCTCGTGCTGAAGAACTACACGTTGACCACGATCGCCGTGACGCCCATGGCCTTGATTATGACCGGGCTGGGCTCGCATCTGGGCCCCGACGCGGCCCTGAGCAGGGTTGCCGATACGCTCATTGGCGTCGTGATCGGCACCCTCGTGGCGGCGCTGAGCATCTCGCTGGCCGACCGCCACCATCTACCCACGAAGCCCTAGGGATTCCGTGGCGGGAGGAGAGGCTCCCACCGCAGAGGGAGCCATGACGCACGACGCGGCACTCAGGCACCGCCGCTACCTCAGCACAAAGCCTTAGGCCTGCGCGCCCAGCTCCATAACCTCTGCCAGCAGCTCAAAGCTGCGGATCCAGGCGGTGCGGTCCGTGACCTGCGTGGCGACGATGAGTTCGTCGGCGTCGGCCACTTTGGCGAAGTCCTCAAGGTAGGCGCGC
This sequence comes from Arthrobacter psychrolactophilus, assembly GCF_003219795.1. Classification (GTDB taxonomy): domain Bacteria; phylum Actinomycetota; class Actinomycetes; order Actinomycetales; family Micrococcaceae; genus Specibacter; species Specibacter psychrolactophilus. The sequence continues at coordinate 36,369 of NZ_QJVC01000028.1, forward strand.
GCCACGCTCGGCGTTCCGATGGCCGCATACCGGAACATGGTGCTCACCTGCTGCCCGGCCGGGGAATCCAACAACAGGTCCATCTCGGCTTCCGTGAATGTCTGCCCGCGCGCTACGAGGGAGACCACCCGGCGGCGGCGGGCGTCCAACGCCAGCTTGTCGGCTTCTTCCTGGGTGTCGGCCACGATGGCATTGACGCCGGCGATGACATAGGGCTCGGCCAGGACGGCCGAGGGCTTGAATTCACGGCGGTAAATCCGCACGGCGTCCTCGAGTGCCTGCGGGGCAAAGTGCGAGGCGAAGGAGTACGGCAGGCCCAGGGCTGCGGCGAGCCGGGCGCCAAAGAGCGAGGAGCCCAGGATGAACAACGGCACCCTGGTGTCCTTGCCCGGGTAGGCGTTGACGCCGGAGATCCGGGTCTCGCCGTCAAAGTACGCCTGCAGCTCCTGCACGTCGGACGGGAAGGTGTCGGCCGACATGGGGTCCCGACGCAGCGCCCGCATGGTGTTTTGATCGCTGCCCGGGGCACGCCCCAGGCCCAGGTCGATACGTCCCGGGTGGAGGGTCTCCAAGGTGCCAAACTGTTCGGCAATCTGCAGCGGCGAATGGTTGGGTAGCATGATGCCACCGGCACCCAAGCGAATCGACGTCGTGTGAGCGGCGACGTGCGCAATCAATACGCTCGTGGCCGAGGAGGCGATCGAGGGCATGTTGTGATGCTCGGCAAACCAGATCCGCTTGTAGCCCCACCCCTCAGCCTTCTGCGCCAATTCCACGGATGCGCGGAAGCTCTCGGCAATGCCGTCCTCGCCCACATGGGCCAGGTCAAGGATGGAAAGTGGAAGTGTCATGTGGTGCTGCCTTTCAAAAGGGTCTCTCTTGCGCCAACCGCCAAGTCACCCGGGATATTTCCTCGCCACGGCTTTAGACTCGTCACATGGAATGGTGGTGGACGATTCTGATCATGCTGGGCATGGTTGTGGTGGCCATTGTGGCGATCACCTGGTTCCAGCGCAGCGTGTCCCATCCCGACACCCGGCGGCACATGGGCGCCCTGGGCGGCGCCCTCGACGGCTTTGATGCAGTGCTGAATCCGCAGGCCGTCAAGGCGAAACAAGAGCGCGAGGAACAGTCCCGGATGCGCGCGCCCATCCCCTCCCCCGGTGATCTTCCCAAGGGTTTTCACGTGGTGATGGACGACGACGGCGTCCCCACCAAGGTGATTATCGACAGTTCCGCGTTACACCCCGAGCGGGACGTTAAGCCGATCGAGGGCAGCTAACGCGGCGGCCCGACCGGCTCGGTTCGCACCCAGTGTGGAGGCCGAGGCGCCGTAACCCACCAAGATGAGCCGGGGTTCGCGGGCCACCTTGACGCCATCCATCACGATGCCACCACCATTTTCGCGCAGTTTCAGGGGTGCCAGATGATCCATCGAGGCCCGGAATCCCGTGGCCCACAGGATCGTGTCGGCGGCAAATTCTGAGTCGTCCTCAAAAATTGCGCCCTCGGCCGTCAGCCGTGCCAAGGGTCCGCGGGACACAAGGATTCCGGCGTCGATCCCCTCCTGGTATTGCTCGGTCAGGGGCAATCCGGTCACGCCCACAACACTCAGGGGTGGCAGACCCGCGGCGGTCCGTTCGTTGACGCGTGCCTCAACGTCGCGTCCCCATTCGGGGTCAAAGGCCCGCTTGGTAAAGTCTGCTGGACGTCGCGTGGACCAGGCCGTCTCGACGCCGGCCTCAGCCAGCTGCAAGAGGAACTGCACGGCCGAGGTGCCACCGCCCACCACAAGGACGCGCTGCCCTGCAAACTCCTGGACAGATTGGAAGTCGTGGGTGTGCAGCTGCCGGCCCGTGAAGCTCTCGACGCCCGGGTAGTGCGGCCAGTGGGGCTTGTCCCAGGTGCCCGTGGCGTTGATGACCAGGCGTGCGGTGAAATTGCCTTGATCGGTCTCCACCACCAGAGGCTGGCTGAGCGTGTCGTCGGGGACACCGCCGTCGTCCGTTACAGTCGCAGAACGCACGGCATGGACCTTGACGGGGCGACGGATGGGCAGGCCAAAAGACTTTTCGTAGTCACCGTAGTAGCGAGACACCACCGCCGATGCGGGCACTGTGGGATCGGACGGCGGCAATTTCATGCCGGGAAGATCATGAACGGCGTGCGCGGCGCCCAAGGTGAGGGACGGCCAACGATGCAGCCACGCGCCACCGGGAGCCGGATTGGCGTCCAGCACCACAAAGTCCGTCTCGGGCGCGAGTCCCTGCCGTGCAAGGTAATACGCAGCCGACAGTCCGGCCTGACCTGCTCCAATAACCACTACATCCAGCATCTTTGCCTCCTGTAGTGTGCAAACCTGTTGCGCTACGGGGCTATTTCCGATTGTGAGTGATACCACCTTGCCGCAGGGTCCGGGAGAGGGCACGATCGGCGAGGTAGACGGCCGCCGCACCGACCTCGTAGGCCACCAGATCGAGTGCGGAGAAGGTCGTACCAAAGATTAAGCGCGACGGCGGAAAGCTCACCGCGAGCTGTTCGGGGACACCGGTCAGCTGGGCCAGTTCGATGGCGGCGCTGACGGCGAAGGCCGCGAGCGCAATCCACAGGCGCTGGGCCTTGGGAAGAATGAACGCCAGAACGAGATAAACCAACACCGTGTAGAGGGCATCGGCGATCAGGCTGGCGAGATCACCGGGGACGAAGAAGTGAATTGCCAGCCCTAGGGCGACGGTGAGAACGGCGGCGATCAGAAGCGCGGAACGCCGGGACGTCAGTGTTGAGGGCATGGCCTCGAGTCTACCCATGGAGGGGACCGCTCTATCTCAGCCAGCGCCTCCGCCACTCTCCACCCTAGGCCCGCAGGATCGGCAGCTCCTTCCATTCCGTCGTGTAGCGCGGTGAGGCGAGTTCTCGTTTCATGGACCACGCCGGGGCAACGGCAAATCCGCCGATCCCAATACCTATGGCCATCGAACCAAATTTGCTGCGCACATCGCCCAACACTGTTCCGACGTCCGGGCCGGGCTCCCCTGTGCCGAAAACGTCGAGCGTTGCCGGCGCCGAGAGCGGCTCGAGTCCGTGAAACATGACGCCGGCCCTCAGATATGAGGCTCCCGGAATGGCGCTCTGCCTCATGGCTGCCACGGCTGCCCGAACCAGCACGATGGGATCCTGAGTGGGTGTCACGAAGCGAATCGTGGCGGCGGGAAAGCTTCCCTCCCCACCAGCAAAACGGCTGGTCCCAGCCGTCACCGTCATGGACGAGGTCCGCAGTCCTTCCTCATTGAGCTTGGCGGCACCGCGCTGGGCATAAACCGTCATGACCTGTTCCATCTCCGCCACCGTGGTGACGGGAGTGGAGAAACTGCGCGAGAACATGATTTGTTGCTTGTCGGCGCGCTCCTCGGCGTGCGGGATGCACTCCGTGCCATTGAGCTCCATGACGGTTCTTTGCAACACCACAGAGAACTTCTTCCGGATGAGCGCTGGGTCTGCGGCCTTGAGATCGGCGATGCTTTCAATGCCCATCATCTTGAGTCGACTCGCCGTCCTGCCGCCCACTCCCCACAGGCCCGACGCCGGAACGCGCCCCTGAATCGCGGCCACGTGTTCCGGGGGCATGGCCTCGAGGGCGCATACCCCACCTAGGGCGGGATTTTGTTTCGCGATCCTGTTCGCAAACTTCGCCAGCGTTTTCGTGGTGGCAACCCCCACGCAGACGGGCACACCCACGTGGCGCATCACGGCGGCACGGATATCGCGCCCGGCGGCCTGCAATTGTGCGGGATCCCCCACCAGCCCCAGGAACGATTCATCGATCGAGTACACGTCCTGCCAGGTGCCGTAGCGCCCCACGACCTCCATGACGCGAGCACTCATGTCCCCATACAACTCGTAGTTGCTCGAGCGTGCCACCAGACCCCAGCCGGCAGCTTGCGACTGGATTTGGAACCACGGCGTGCCCGTCTTGATCCCCAAGTCCTTCGCCTCCGAGGATCGCGCCACGACACAGCCATCATTATTGGAAAGCACGACGACGGGACGGCCTTCCAGCCTCGGGTCAAAGACCCGCTCGCACGAGACATAAAAGTTGTTCACGTCTACCAGCGCGATTCTCTCGTTACTCACGGTGTCACGGGCGTTCCCATGTCGATATTAACGATGGGTGCCATCCCGGTCAGGAGGCACTCAAGAACGTAGCGTTCATGTGGCACGATTACTTCGGGCAGCGCGTTGAGGGAGAACCATTGTAGATCCGCCGCCTTGTCGCCCTCCATGATGCGCGGCTCCCCCGCCCATAGGTCGGCACTGAAGAAAAAGTCCACGCGTTGTTCAAGGGGACTGCCCTGCGGTTTAAAACGGTGCATGGCCGTCAGAGGAACGAGATGTTCGGCAGCAATGCGCACACCAAGTTCTTCATAGGCCTCACGGATCGCGGCCGCCTCCGCAGATTCTCCGGCTTCTACATGGCCCGCGGCAGCCGTAGCCCAATGCCCGTCCATGTAGCCCGTATTCTGGCGAAGCTGGAGCAGCACCGAATTATCGCGACGGAAGATGACGTAGCTGGCCGGAACAAGAGCGACTCTTTGATTCATAACAATTCCTCGCACGTCGGGTGTCCAACAAACCGTATTCGAATCTATGTTCCCAAACTTTTGGGCCTGACGGCAAGCCCGGCTTTACGACCCTTGCTTGGCACCGCCAGGGGCGACCATGAAAACATCAACCGGATCCTGCGACTCCACCGTGAAACCGTGCCGCAGATAGAGCCGTTGCGCAGGACTGCCGGCGAGGACATTCAGGCGGAAGGGACGCTCATCGGCATGCCGCCTCATCGACTCCGACAGGACCGCCCCTCCCAGACCCCTCCCCTGCCATGCGGGATCAAGATAGAAATGTTCGATCCATTGAACGTCAGGGGCGGGCCGGACGGCGATACTGCCAACCACCTCACCGTCAACAAGGATGAGCTGCGTCAGCTCGGGGTCGAAGCCGTCGAGGAAGCGCTGGCGCACACGCACGGAATCGTAGCGTCCGAGACGTTCAAGATCTTCTCGCAGCACGACCGCTCGAAGTTCGGCAATCCACAGCGCATCGGCAGCAGTGGCCGCCTTCAATGAGAACAGGGGGATCATTCGTCCAGTCAACTCGATGGGCCAATAATGACAAAATTACGGCAGGATAGAGCCGTGAGTAACCACGACGAAAAGCTCTTCTTGGACTATATCCATCGGAATCCGATCAATGGGCAGATCCTCCAGTTGGCACCCCAGCTCGGGATATCGGATTGGTGGTTAACAGCTGGCGCGCTCTTCCAAACAGTCTGGAATATTCTCGAAGGCAAGGACCCACAGGCTGGCATTCGTGACTACGACCTCTTCTACTTTGATGCAGACACTTCCTATGAGGCCGAGGACGCCGTCATTCAGCGGGCTAAGGAGCTCTTTAGCAGCCTCGGTGTGGACGTGGAGGTCCGCAACGAGGCGCGCGTGCACCTTTGGTACGAGGAGCACTTTGGTGTTCCCGCCGTTGCATTCACCAGCACGAGCGATGCCATCGACCACTTCGCGGCCAAGACCTGCTGCTTTGCCGTCACCGCCGACACCGCGGGAACCTTGAAGACGTACGCACCACACGGATTCAAGGATCTCTTCGCTCACAAAGTGGTTCCAAATCCAATCCTGGCTCCCCGCGATATATACGAGGCAAAGACCAAGCGGTGGAGTAAGGTCTGGCCATCCCTGACCGTTTTGCCTTGGCCATCAGCCAGTTAGCACCTCTTTGCTCGTTCAGATATTTGTTCTAGTATTTTTCGAATTCTTCTGGTGTTTCGTGAACGTGGTGACTATAATTGTGGTATGGGTAG
>NZ_QJVC01000029.1 GCF_003219795.1 Arthrobacter psychrolactophilus
CACCTACACCGAACCAAGCTCCCCGCCCCGGACTTCACACCCGGCAGCGCTGACTACACTCTGGATTCGGAAGAGCCACATAACGGTCGTCGGTTTGAATTGCCCATAGAGGGTGGGGTGGTCCCGCTGACCTGCGGCTTTGCTTTCGGGGAGTGGCCTCGAGCTGCGCCATTCTGGCAAAGCTCATTAAAAACTCATTAAATTGATCCCCGGCCCGTATCGGGTTTGGCCCTTCCCGAGACGTCCATTGACGTTATCCCGGCTGACCATGCCACATCGTCAGGCAAAGGAACCACCCACCGTCAGCCACTGCAGCGCGCTACAACCCCGGCGGTCAGGAGACCCGCCTGGGGCCGGTTCGCGGAGTGCTGTCGTGGATGTATACACGGCGTCTCAGTTCAGCGTCGCCAGGGCTGTACAGAGGTGTCTCATAACTAACAGTGGATGCACAGCTTCGGCTAAAAGGTTGCGAGACATAGTTACGAGAATCGCCCACCGTGATTGAACTCGCACACGTCAGGGAAAATCTTGCTGTTCTCGCTGCCCGGATATCGAGCCGTCGAGACGGCCCATTTCCCTAGGGTTAAGAGACAATGAGCGAACGACTTTTTAGTTGGGCAGACCACCTATCTAACCCATCAATTAACCCAAGCGCAGTCTTCGTCTATTGGCGCGATACCCTTAGTTAGCGAAGTCACATCAGCACCCAATGCCTTGGAGTATCATTGCCCACACCCGGTAGCGCTTTAGTTGGTTACGCCATCCTCCGAGCCAACTACGACGCTCAAGCCCCCGCTTACTTGGACAATTTCACCCCTTTCGTACTCTCGGCCATTGCGAATGCGAAAAGCACGATCGTAGAGCGTGAAGTCGTTGCAAAACTCATCAACGAGATGTTCGGGCTGAATATCCCGTCTCTGGTGATTCCCCGCCTGCTTAAGCGAACCAATAGGGGTGGGTTGACGGAGCTGGTAGGTACAGGCGCTGTAAGACTCACTCCGAAAGCACTAGCTGAACTCCCTGATTTAGCTTCGGAGGTGGCACAGTACCAGCGGCGGCAAGCTGAACTGGTCTCACAACTTGCCGAATATATCGGCACTCACCATCCTGAGCATACTGACCTTACAACTGGTGATCTAGGGGCACACCTCGCAGAGTTCTTTGACAAGCAAGCAGTGCCGCTACTTGGAAATAGTCTTGGACGGAGCTCGGCAATTGAATCCGGCGCAACTGGAATTCAGTACATTGTTTCCGCGTTCGTAACCCACCTAGCCAAGAACGACCAGTCTCGTTTTACCTATGTGGTTGAAGCTGCAAAGGGAGCCATGTTGGCTTCCGTTCTCGAACTGGACACGTCAAGCATGCACGAGTCTTTGGCTCAACTGACGATTGCACTTGACACACCTCTGGTAATGGATGCCCTCGGATACCACGGGCCCGATCAGCATCGTTCAATGGAGCATGTTCTCCAGATGGCAAAAAGGCAAGGCGCCGTACTGGGTATATTCAGGCATTGCATGTCCGAGCTGGACGGCATTCTTGAGGCCATTGAGGGGGGATTACGCCGAGGAAGTGCCTCTCGAATGACGAGTTCAGGCTATCTACATTTCGCAGAGACAGGTGCCTCTCCATCAGATTTGGCACTTCATCGGCAACGACTTGAGGAAGACCTTGAAGCGGCTGGGATCAGAATACTCGATCGTCCAGGTGGATACTCGGACTACGGGCTCGATGAAAGAAAACTTGAAGAGAAGATTGAAAGTACCGTGCATTATTTTCAGGATGCCGCTCGAGTAAATGATGTGCATTCCTTATCGGCGGTGCATCGCCTCAGAAGAGGGGACCGGTCACGAACATTCGAGAAGTGCGTCGCAGTGCTGATGACGTCAAATTCAAATCTTGTCAGAGGAGCGCGAGACTTTCACGACGAATCATCGTTTCCATTGGCAGTTACAGCGGAGGCGGTGGCGAGCATCCTTTGGGTGAGGAGCCCAGCCTTGGCCCCGGATGTACCGAGGGAGATGGTACTAGCCAGCGCATATGTCGGAATGCAACCCTCTCCGACATTTTGGAGCAAGTATGTCGATGAGGTTGAGCGACTCGAGAAAATTGGCACCTTTTCGCCGGATGATGCCATGGTGCTTCGTTCCACTCGCCTAGGTCGGGAAGCCCTTATGTTGGAGTCTCTGGGTGAGGAAACTGCAGTCGAGAGAGATCTTCCTGCAGCGGTGCTGGAGCGCGTCCATGACACAATTGCTGATCCACTTCTCACTCAAGTTGGGCAGCTCAAGTCCCAACTTGCTGAATCAGAAGCTGTCGCCACTCATACGTCAGCGGACTGGATGAACCAGGTTGATGCGCGGCAACGAGCCGAAGACATCGCCACAGAACGTGAAGCGGAAATAGACGCGTTGGGAAGTCAACTGCGCCAGAAAGAGGATGATGAGCATGCCAAGATTGCTCGAATTATTGCCCATTCTAAAAAGGTAGCTCGTCGATTGACGAAAGTTCTCACATGGACCGGGCGAGCACTAATACTCGCCTGTGCTGCCCTAGCGGTTGTGCTGATACTTCGTTCGTCGGAGTTTTCGGGGTCTTTTCTCGCACTGATTACCGTAGCGTGCTTTGTGGCGACCTTCTTGCCTCGAACGGGTGCAGCCCTCGTGAATTTGGAAAACAATCTTGCAAAAGTTGGCGGCCGCCGCCAACTGGTAATTGCGGGATATGACTCAGCCGAGGCTGATGGCCTCCTAAACACTCACGTTGGATCTACCGAGAGCTTGAGGTAGGGGAGGCCTGACACCCAGTAGGAAGCCCACTATGTGTGATGTGCTTTGTAGAAATAGGAAGTTTCATATGGGAGTTAAGGACCGCCCGGAGGCTATGGCATTAGCCCATCGGGGTTTGACGGGTGCTGCTTGGAGGACACTTGACGCTACCCGCCGCAAACACCTTCTGAGTTGTGCCGTAGCGGCCACTGAAGCACTGCACTGGCTATGCGCCATAGATGAACAGCTGGAGAAAGGCAGTACTGACTACAAGAGCCGACGCAACCATGACACAGACGGTAGTGTCCTACTTGGTCTCCGACATGTCCGAGACCGAGCTATGCATCAAGTCGTCATCTGCACAGCGGAGGACGTGAGGTCATTCTTTAATCCTCCCCCCGGTGGACTGTTCTATATCGCGTCGTCGTATCCCATCTGGACGCCTGTCGAGATGCTTCCACTGGCTGAGGAGCGACACCGGAACGAGAAGCGCGAAAAGGCATATGCGGTACAAGTCGCTGAGAGCGTCGCACACAAACCCATCTTCAGAGCCTTAAAATTTCTGACACGAGAACTAACCAGTAAAATCACGCTGGTATCGACTGATCAGCCAAGCTGGTTTAGGGAGCTATCTGATAAGGAAAAATTGGCTATCAGCGAGAGCCCGATGCTCAGACTCTAACCCTGAAATATGAGGACGATTGGACAACACTGTGTCCGCCGTTGGGAGACCTAATGGTTCCCAGTGAATCGTCACTGACTGCATTTGCAAGGTCAAATCCGCCTGCCCGCGACGATTGCTTGAACAAGGAGCTTGCAAATGGGACAGCTCGCGAACTATGACCACCTAAAGTTCGTGATTTAGAGGTCTAGGAACTACCAAACTGTCTCATAACCTATGTGCCTCGAATCCCATGCGTTATAAGAACCTGCAAGATGTTCTGTGCTGCCTATTTCATCGTTGGTGGCCTGTGGCGTCCTCGTGATCTTGCTCGAGGGCTGCGGTGATTGCTTCGGGGGATGGCAGGGTGGCTTGCTCGTCAGCAGGAAGAGTGTCATAGGTGTAGGACGTGACGGTTAGGGGCTGTGAGGAACCATCGAGTGCATAGCGCACGGTGCGCTCATTTTTGGAACCACATACGAGAATCCCGACAGTCGGGGCTTGCCGGGGGAGTCGGAGCATGTCGTTGACTGCTGCGACGTAGAAATTGAGCTGGCCTAGGTGTTCTGGTTTGAACTTGCCGGCTTTGAGTTCCACGACTACGTAGCGGTCAGAAGGTATGTGGTACAGCAGTAGATCGATGTAGAAGTCATCTCCGTCGACGTCGAGGTGGTACTGACGACCAACGAAGGCAAACCCAGGACCAAACTCGGCCAGCGTCTGCGCCATCCGCAGCGTCATGGCCTCTTCCATGGCATGTTCCTGGGCTTCTTCAGTGAGACCGAGGAAATCAAATATCAAAGGGTCCTTGGCAACAGCCCGTGCCAGGTCGGTGCCTTCTCCGGGCAGTCTCGCTTCAAGGTTGTTCGGAGCCGAACCTGTCCTGCTGTGGAGGCTGGTGAGGATCTGGTGTTCCAGGACGGCGACAGACCAGCCATGCCCGACAGCCCTTGCGGCGTACCATTGGCGCAACGCTTGGTCATCGAGCTTGTTCAAGAGCACGACGTTGTGACTCCAACTCAATTGTCCAGACGGTGTCTGGACAATTGGCTCCGGGCCATTCCAGGCTGCCGCGAAGGCACGCATGTGATAGACATTCGTTCGCGAAAAGCCTTTCATGTGCGGGAACTCTGCCCGCAGATCGCGTGCAAGTCGATCAAGTACCTTATTTCCCCAAGGCTCGGCAACCTGCCGGGTAAGAATGGTCTGCCCGATGTTCCAGTACAGCTCGATCATGGCGGTATTGACCACGCGCTGCGCCCGCCCTTGAGCATCCCGCACGAGACTTTTCAAAGTAGTGAGGGCAGCGACGTAGTCTGCCGGGAAGTCCGGCTCAAGCGTGGTCATGAATCCACCCTAGTGCGCCGATCCAATGGGAGAGTCCGTAGTTGTCCAGACACTGTCTGGACAAATCATCAATACCGGGGCGTATCCGATATTCAGCTCTGCACCATACCGAAAGTTACACCTGCATGCGGACAGCGGCAGCTACTTTTGACAGTAACTTTTGGGATGGTCGTATTACGCAGAGCCCGGAATGCTTCGTGTCCGTCTGTGTCTCACTGGGGAGGTGTCCCGGTCCCTTGGAAATGGGACACTCCGGAGTCAATGAAAGCCGGGGCAGAATCGTTCCTTGGAAGCGGGTCGTTGCTTGGGTGGTTCCAAGGTCGGTGCGTGGTGTTATCCGTTGTGTAGCTCGTGACTGTTAATATTGTGGGCTGGGCGTTTTGGTGGAGTTATTGGTCCGGGTATTCGTTCTTCACTGGTCTTGACGGTGTGAGCGTTGGATGAGAGCTGGATATTATGGAATAGGCGGGCAACGGACGTGTAAGGCGTTCGATTGTCAGGCGAAGGTATTTAGGGGAAAAGGAGGTGAGTTGCCGTATGGCTGACGGAGATAGTCGATCTACCGGACCGCACGGGTTCCACCTGTGTCTTCAGGGAATTTCTTTTCACGCTTTCTAAGCTTCGCGGTGATGACTTAAGGTCCGCCGCAGTTCCCTCCTTGACAAGGGCCTTTGCGGTTGCGTTGATACGCGAGCACACCAAACCCTTTTCATGGCACGTGGCGCTTTGTTACTCCGTTGAATGTGCACCCCACGGTAGGGAATTTACCCATGAGCAAGTCCTCAACACTTACCTTTGACGCCACTGCGGATCTTCTCGGTCAGGCCTTGGCTAAGAACAGTCTTCCCGATGTTGTGCGGGTCCTCTCATTGCTGGATGTTGCCGAAACGCTTGAACAGCTTGAGCGTCTCACCACCATTGACAGGGCCCTGGCTTACCGAACCTTGCCTAAGGGGCGGGCCATTGAGGTCTTTGAGCGTCTTGACGCGCGCCTCCAGGCGGATTTGATTGAGGGATTGCAGGACGCCGAAGTGGCGGACATCTTCGCGGCTTTGAGTCCTGATGACAGGGTGATTTTGATGGATGAGCTGCCAGCAGTGCTGGCCAGTAGGCTTATTTTGGGTCTTACGGATAAGGAAAGGGCGCTGACCAGCACTGTTCTTGGCTATCCGCAAGGTGCTGTGGGGCGGTACATGAGCCCGGAATTCGTCACCACCCATCCACATTTGACGGCGGGGCAGACCATGGCCAGGGTGCGGGCGGGAATTGATGATGCTGAGAGTATTTACACCATACCTGTCACCGATGGTGGGCGTCATCTGGTGGGTATGGTGTCACTGCGCGATGTGTTGCGGGTTGGGGAGTCGGAACTTGTAGCGGACTTTGCGAAGGAGCCGTTGGCGGTGCCGGCGATGCAGGATGTGGAGGAAGCGGCCCGCTACTGCGCGGACGCGAAAGCGTTGGCCCTGCCCATTGTTGATGCCGAGAACAGGTTGGTGGGCATTCTTACCGTGGACGACGCGCTGCGGATACTGGAGGATGCCGAGAGCGAGGATGCTGCCCGCGCCGGTGGCAGCGAGCCGCTTAGACGGCCCTATCTGTCCACTCCGGTGCGAAGCATTGTCCAGGCCCGGGTGGTGTGGTTGCTTGTCCTTGCCCTGGGGGCGACCTTGACGGTGCAGGTCATGGGGGCGTTTGAAGCGACTTTGGCCGAGCAGGTGGTGCTTTCATTGTTTATTCCGTTGCTGATCGGGACCGGGGGCAATACCGGGAATCAAGCGGCTACCACCATCACGCGCGCATTGGCGCTGGGTGATGTTCGCCCCCGGGATGTGGTCAAGGTGTTCGCTCGTGAGGTTCAGGTCGGCGCCTTGTTGGGATTGTTGCTGGGTCTGCTTGGGTTTGCCGTTGCTGCAGCGATCTTTACCATTCCCCTGGGATTGGTTATTGGCTTGACACTGCTGGGAGTGTGCACCATGGCGGCCAGTGTGGGCGGACTTATGCCCCTGCTGGGAAAGACCCTCAAAGTGGATCCAGCGGTATTTTCCAACCCCTTTATCTCCACGTTCGTGGACGCCACGGGTTTGGTCATCTATTTCCTCGTCGCCTCTTCGGTGCTAGGCATCTGAAACAGCAGACCTCCCCCAGATCGTGGCACTGTTGCAACGTCATTCGTAGAAAAACTGATCGGGATTTTCACCAGCCTTTGATGCCAATCCCTCTCACTGAGGACTGAAAGCATTCTCTAAATCTCAGCCCCGGGGGCACCGCGGTAACAAGGGAAACCAACTCTAGCGCCGGGATCATGCTCACCGACTTACGCCCCACCGGGACGAGCTACCCATAGCCAAAGCATCCTAACAACAGATTCCCAACAAGCCGCAAGGAAAGCGGCCCAGCGCCCTAGAAGAGAGATGTAGCTGCCAGTTTTCAGAATGATATATCGTCACGGAAACCGACTAGGCCACATGTCTGGCTCGACATTCCTCATAGGGCACTGGAAAACTGCTCAACGAAGTTGTCAGTGTCTCAGTGGGGGAGTGTCCCAGTTCCTTGGAAGTGAGACACTTGAGAGAAGTGAGACGCTTGAGATAGGACGGGTTGAATAGAGTGATTAGCGCTAAAGAACCATTTTTTGGCTAGTTCCCACGTTGTTAGGGAAGTGGTTCGATGGACTCCACCATGCCGGTATGAGCATTGACGGTAATGATTATCGGTTCTCCCGAGAGAACTTTTGCCCGGTCTTCGGGTGTCAGGTTTTTGGTTGCTTCTTCGATATCGACAACACGCTGGGGAGAATTCACCAGCGTACCTGGAAAGCTTTTTGAGTCGGAGGGCACCGGGGCCGCTGATGCTGGTGCTAGGAACAGTGTTAATGCTGCCAGTGACGCACCGACCAAGATCATTGAACGGTTCAGGTGTTTTTTCATTCTTGCCCCCCAATAGCTGTACGGGACCTTGAAGCTGGTCCCGGTACAAGCAATCTAACACCCGTAGCCGTTACTAGAACCTCTCGACCCCTCTTTTGAGCTGTGAGTTCTCCGTTGTTAGCGGCCACGAGAAAGTGCCCATGGGCGGCCAATAGGATTTCGCCGATCGCCGTATTCAACCGGTCGTCGCAACAACGCACCGTCGACTGAAAATCATGTGCCCCGCAGGAGGTTCCCGTTACGGACGGGCTCTGGATGGCTTCCATTGGCGAGCTGTAGTCCAGCGGCCACTTGGCTCAACTCACCCTTACGGTACGATTTTTTCCGTTTGCTGCGGCGACCCCATGACGCATAGGGCCAACTCTGCCACACGTTGGAGTTGTTCTTTGTTGGCGCCGTCCCGGGCGTAGGACGACAGTCCCACAAGCATCACTTGGGCGAAGGCGGCCAGAGTGTCCGCGTCGTTGTTCATCTCGGCGCTTTCAGCGACTTCCCGCAGCCGGGCTGCGGTGATCGCGCAGTTTTGGGTGCGGTTGGCCTCCAGCTTCGGCTCGCTATTGACCAGGCATCCCCGCGGATGCGCCGTGCTCGCGTACTCCTGCACCGCGCGGTCGAACATCGCCCGGAGCACCTCGCGCTGGCTTGTCCCAGCTTTTCCGGCCGTGGTCACTGATTGCGGGCTGGCCTCATAACGTGCGACGGCCTCATCAAACAATGCCTGCTTATCCCCGAACGCCGCGTAGAGGCTGGGGGCTGAAATGCCGAGCTCTCGGGTGAGGTCGTTGATGGAGGTCAGCTCGTAACCGCGCTCCCAGAACAGGCGCATGGCCTTATCCAGGGCGGCATCCCGATCGAAACTTCTTGGTCGTCCCATGCTTCCATTGTATAACGGTCACTATATATGTGCTACTGTTCTATAACGACTACTACAGAACGGTGATTTTAGATTGCCGCTAGAAATGAGGGACCAAATGACCACCACCACAGAGATGACGAACGCATTCCTGGAGCGGCTCGACGCGCAGGACGCTGAGGGACTGGGAGAACTGTTCGCCGAGGAAATCGACTGGTTCGTGCCTGGCTCACCCGCAGTGGCCCATTGGGTGGGCAAGCGTACGCGAAAGAGCGAGGTCCCGGACTACTTCCGCGCCTTGTGGGGGGCGCTAGTACCAGGCAAGAGTGTGATCACACTTGAGACAATCGTCGCTGACGGCGATGATGTGGTGATCTTCGGCGTGTTCGACCATGTCGCTGCTCCCACTGGTCGCCCATTCCATACCGACGTCGCGATGCGTCTGACCATAACGGGGGGCAAGATCATTCGCATGCACCTTTATGAGGACACCGCGGCAACAGCGGCAGCGTTCACAGCGTAGGTGCTTATGCTCCAGTACATCCAACAAGGAGTAAACCCACCCGGCAGGTGATGCCCGGCATCGCAACAATCCATGCAGATGACCACGCCACCGGACAACTTCCATCCAGTCAGAGGCAGTGTCCCCCGCTCCTTCGAAGTCACACATTGGAACAATGAAGTGTATGCCTAGACTGACGGCAATGACTGCATTGGCTTGGCTCAGATGGCACGATTTTTGGGGATGAAAACGCGGTCTTAGGGGCCGCTGATATGTCTTGGAACCGCAAGCATGTCCTGGCGCTTGTCCTTGATGAGCCCGTGATCAATGCCTGGCCCCGGCTTGGGAATTTAGGTGTGGGCCCGGGTGCCGATGGGTGAGGTGATGGCCCGTGTCAGTTTAATCAGGTCCCGCGGGTCCAGTTCCAGGTCAAAGCCGCGTCTGCCACCGGAGACCAGGATGGTGGAGTGGTCCAGTGCGGAGTCATCAAGGACTGTGGGGGAGGGCTGGCGTTGCCCCAGGGGCGAAATGCCACCGAGTACATAGCCTGTGCGGCGCTGCGCTAGCCCCGGGTCGGCCATGGCCGCCTTTTTGTGTCCTAGGGAATGCGCCAGGGCCTTGAGGTCCAGGGTGCCGCTGACGGGGACAATGGCCACCGCCAAGGAACCGCCCACCTCGGCCAGTAGTGTTTTGAAGATCTTGGCGGGGTTGATACCTAGGCTATCGGCGGCTTCCGCGCCATAGTTCGTGATGGCGGGGTCGTGGTGGTAGCTGTGGGCGGTAAAAGGCACCCCGGCGGCAGTAAGGGCAACTGTTGCCGGGGTGCCCGGATATGTCTTCTTTGCCATGCTGCAGTCCTATGGCGCCGGGTGCGCGTCTGCGGAAATTCCGGCGATGGCGGGCCATAGGGTTGCGACGACACGCTCGGCGAAGTCGGCTGGAACAGTACCTCCGTAACGGTTGAAGTCGGCAAAGTAGCTCCCAAAGCAGAGGCTAACGATCATGTCTAGGTCCACATCCTGACGTATTGCGCCCCCGCGTTGGAGCTCGATGAGCACTTCGGAGAGTTCCCCGCAGCGCGGCTGGTTTCCGTGTTCGCGCATCTGGGCAAGCAGACTCGGTTCGCGCTCTGCTTCGGCCATGAAGTTGCCGTGAAGTGTCATTGCGCGGGGGTTGTGGTACCGCGGATCGAGGCGGCGCACTGCCTCGATCATCGCTTCCCGCGGCCCCAGCTGTTCCAGGTCTAGTGGCGGGTACGCTTCTCGTTGTTTTCGCAACCCCTGCTGCAGGGCGTCAATCACCAGCTCGTACTTGCTGGGCCAGCGCCGATACAGGGTCGGGCGTGTTACGCCGGCGTCCTCGACGATGTCTCCGAGGGTCATCGAGGAGTAGCCCTTCGTCGCAAGCAGCATGCGCGTTGAGTTGATGATCGCCTCTTCGATGGCCGGATCGCGTGGACGCCCACCGCCGCCCGTGGGGGCCTGTTCCGGAATTCTCTTATCCGACATTCCCCTCCCTTCCTGAAGCCATTTTATTTCTTTACGCAACTTGACTGTAACGGATAGAAGCCATGAACATTCAACTCGTTCAGTTTAGTTACAGCTAATAGCTGCAACGGTAGTGCTGTGATTGCCAGCCAAGGACATTGTTACCGCTTCACTTCACACCCAATGAAAGAGACTTCCCATGACAGCAACATCCGATGGATACGTGAGCGTACTTTGGGACGCCAAGGCCAAGCCGGGAAAGGAACACGACCTGAAGGCGTTCACTTCGCCGAGAGGTTCGGGCTCTTCGTCATCGCCGCCCTCAGTGAGACGATCATCCTCACCGGGCCACCACCGCCAAACATGAAATGCACACATGTGCCGTAGCTGCATTCATCAGCGCCTTTGCCGGAACGGCAGCGCTCTGGTGGCTGTACTTCAGTTCCACCCGGGAAGTCAGCGAACGTTCCCTACTAAATGAAGAGAGCCGCACAGGCCGTGCACGCGACATCTACACCTACGGACACGTACTGATCGTCGCCGGACCGGTCGTCTTCCTCTTCACCCAACTCGCTCTGCAACTGCGCGCGACAAACACTCTCGGCTACAGCCGACTGGCAGCAGTCACTGCGTGCGTGGCGATCGGACTGCTCGGTAATTCCCTGCTCGCTTTGCTGATCGGCGCAATGCTCGTCATGGTGCTTATCGCTGTCGCACTGCTCGATCATGGCGGCCCAAACAAAGCACGCAGGAGCTGGGACGGCGAAGCAGGCACTGCCACCGCGGCCAGGCAGTGAAGACCCAAGCGCTAAGAAACGAACACGGGCCATCCTATTTAGATGCCTGAAGCGCCCTGGCTTTGTTGGAGACTCAGCTCATTTGATTTCGACCAGTTCTTTGGCGCTGGTAATTCCAGCATAGAACGCTTGCTCGAACTCTGCGGGCGGCACGTCACCGATGTAGCTGTGGAGGCGCGGCGTGTTGTGCCAATGCACCCAGCCGAGTGTCGCGAGCTCGAGATCATCAATCGTTTTCCAAGGTCCACTTTTCGCAGGTCCCCGCACGAGTTCGGCTTTGTAGTAGCCATTGACTGTCTCGGCGAGGGCGTTGTCGCAAACGCCGGCTAATCCCATCGACTGGCGAATATTATTTCCGGTACACCAAGTCCCCAGTTCACGGGACGTATATTGCGCTCCATGGTCGCTGTGAAAAATTCCGTTTGCTTGCAGATGGCCTTTGTCTCTGGCCATTTCCAGGGCACTGATACACAGGGATGCGCGCATGTGATCGGCCATGGCCCAGCCGACGATCATGCGGGTGCACAGGTCAATGACGGTGGCCAGATACAGCCATCCTTCGCCGGTTCGCAGGTACGTGATGTCTCCGACCAGGCGGGTGCCCGGGGTTTCTGCGGTGAAGTCACGGCCGATGAGATCCTTGAAAACCTTGTCTGGATCCCCGGGGTTGGTGGTGCGTTTGAAGGCGCGCATCCGTCTGGCTTGCCACCCGTTTTCAGCCATGATCGTGGCCACGGTTCCCACGGAAACAGCCACCCCGTCGGCGGTTAGTTTGGTGTGAACCATGCGGTGGCCAAAGATCTCGTCGGAAGAATCGAACATCGTCTTCACTTGATCGGTCAGCTCCCTGTGGCGGATGGTTGTGGGCGTGTCGGTGGCGTCCCGCCAGCGGTAGTAGGAGGACCTGGGCACGTCCAGTTGCCGGCACATCCAGGCAACTTTTTCTCCAGCGTTCTCCTCCTGTTGAACAAAGCGGTAGGTATCATCTACCGTTGCTCCTTGGCGAAGAACGCTGAAACTTTTTTTAGGAATTCGTTCTCCCGTTCTACTTCACGAAGCCGGGCCTCCAAGGCCTTGTATTTCGTAGCATCCACCGGTTGATCCGGCTTCTTGTCCTCACCGCTTTGACCTTCGCGAGAGAGTTTGACCCAGCGTTTGAGAGCGGTCAATGAGATGCCGAGTTCGGCAGCCA
This sequence comes from Arthrobacter psychrolactophilus, assembly GCF_003219795.1. GTDB lineage: Bacteria > Actinomycetota > Actinomycetes > Actinomycetales > Micrococcaceae > Specibacter > Specibacter psychrolactophilus. Next base: position 12,538 of record NZ_QJVC01000029.1, read on the forward strand.
CCAGAGCTAGCGGGCGGCCAGAAGATTCAGCTAACGCGACGGCGTCGGCCTTGAACTCATCAGAGTAGGTTGGTCGAGAAGACATGTGAACAATCCTTTCAGGAACTGTCTCACATCATTAGTACACCTCAAGGATCGAAATTCAATAATCGATTGAATAGGTGAACGATGAGTCTTCCCATGCCTTATCCGTGCGGACCCCGGATAAGCCTCCGCGACTTCACATCAGCGGACATCCCAGCCGTTCGCGAATATACCTCAGATCCCGAGGTCACCCATTGGTCAACATGGGGACCGAACACGTTAGACCAGACGACCTCCTTCGTTGAAGATGCCGCACGAGCACACCTAAACGAGGATCGAACAGCGTATTCACTCGCTGCCGTTCTGGATGGCAAAACCATTGGATCCGTGGCCGTTTGGACCACAGATCCTCATGACGGCAACGGCGAGCTTGGCTACACATTCCACCGCGATCATTGGGGAAACGGCTATGCCACGGAAGCGGCGAACCAGCTACTAACATTCGGCTTCAACACGCTCCAACTAGAGCGCATCAGCGCTACTTGTCACCCGGACAATATCGGGTCAATCCGTGTCCTAGAAAAAAGCGGATTCACCCTAGAAGGACGGCTTCGTTCGCACCGCCTGGTTAGGGGAGCTCGTCGAGACTCCCTTTTTTACTCCATTTTGCGTGACGAGCACGCCAACCCGGTCGCTGCAACGACGTTCCAATAGCTAACAGCGAGTCGTGAAGGTAATTTTCCGGTCAGTCCGAACGATCACTGCGGACTGACCGGCAAATTATGCTGTGCGTGTCCCGTAGGATGTCCCTTTTGCGCGAATGGCTGCTGTCTACGAGTGTTCTTTATAGGCGTGCAGCGTTCGATCCGGGAGAGAGCACGAGGAATGATCGGCCAATTCTGCGACGACTTTAGCTTTCGTCTTCATCTGATAGCCATTGACTAGAGCTGGGATCGCCGTCCAGACAAGAACGACCAGTTTCATCCACAGTGGCAATCCGCGGGCGTTTCTCGCAGCCTGTCGTAGTCGCCCAGTCGCCCAGTCGTCCAAGGTCTTCCGCCTAGGCACTGTTTACGTTTGAGTGATTTACCCTGAGCTATTGAACACGCCAAGTATCACTCACTCGGGATAACGGAGGTTCTTTGCCTGTTGCCTATGGCCTCGACTGCTGCGGCGGCGCCAAGCATGACGGCTGTACCGAAAGTAGTACCGAGGGCGACAAGTATCGCACCGACAACCCACAGGCCGCTCGAATCCATGACCGCGGCAGTGCTCACCCATGCGAGCGTGAAGGAAGCAGGAATTACTAGCAGGGCAACGAAAAAATGTAAGAGCCGGTAAGCGAGCCCTACCACCACGACGCCGCACAGGAACGCTGCTACTCCCTGCCATATCTCGTACGGTCCAGTCATTTCGCCAGTGGCTGCGTCGTACTGGTACTCGGCATCCCAGCCGAACCAACCGAACCAGAGCCCTGCTGACAGAAGGCAAATCAGGACGACGGACGACCATTGCCCAAGGGGTGGTCGGTCAGGGCTTCGGGTCAGTCGCATCCTCCACTATAAGTCTCATCCCAATTTAGATTGACTTCGCCACCTGGAATTCACCACCGCCATACTCCCTCAGCAGTGTCGATCACTGCCCCGTCTGGGGAGAACGCGGTGGACCGGGTCGCGTTGCTGCCGTTCGGAGATCGATAGAAGGCCAACTGTTATTCTGGCCATTAAACTGAAGGTCCCTGCCACATGGCGCCCAATTCTCATCATCACAGGGCCTCCATAAAACTTTCCCACAAGACTTTCCCGTACTGCGAACGCTAGCCACGGTCCGGGAAGTCCCCCTCGTAGTCGTTCCACATGCCAGCCAGGGCCTGCATCGCCCACAGCTGTTTCTCCACTGAGGCATTTTTGCCCTCGAAGTCCATGACGATGTAGTTGACAACGAACCCGTCTTTCACTGAAGCTCCATACTCCTCAGCACGCTTTCGGGTATCAAACCGGAAATAGTCTGCTTCTGCAGTGCTATACGCCTCAACGCAAACACGCGGAGATACACACGCCGTATCTGTGATGTCTTCCGCCTCCGTCGTGACATCGGGTGCGTCGTACTCGGCGTTCATGACGTCGTGCAGAGTGATGTCCACTTGTGGATCGAACAGGGAACACCCGGAAAGACTTGGTGCGAAGAGGAGAAGCAAGATGGCTGCTCGACGCTGGCCCGCTTTTCCCCCATGAAGCACGATCCTACTGTGCAACTGCCGCAACAGAGTCACTCCTGGGGACACGTCCCGCTGAGGGTTCGATATACGGATGCTTGGGGTGTGGTCGTGAATTGGATCTGGATTTGATTGAGATCAACGCGTGGAATTGCGGCTGTCACGACGCTTAAGCCTTCCAGCTTGCTCCGCAGCGTACACGAACCGGTCCGTATGGACCTCTGCGCCGGGCAGAGACCTGGTCGGTTAGACGGCCGGAGATCAGGTTGATTTCGATGACTGTGGCGGGGAGGTGTTCTGGCACGATAGTCCTATGACTATCTTGATTGTGGGATGCGGAGACCTCGGAACGGAAATAGGGCTTCGATTTGTCGCCTCGGGGCAAGACGTTGTTGCATGGCGCCGAAAGGCCGATGTGCTCCCCCAAGAATTTGAACGTGTATCCGTAGATTTGGCTGACAAGCCCCCAGTCATCCCTCAGAGCGTCAGCACCGTTGTCGTGGCCGTCGCCGCTGACAGTTACACCGAAGAGGCCTATCGTTTGGCCTATATAACAGGGCTGACAAATGTTCTGGATGCCCTCGAGCGGGATCAGATTAAGCCAGAAAGGGTGCTTCTAATCTCATCTACGACTGTTTACGGAAACACAACTGGCCATGTCGATGAAACTACAATTGCCACACCCGACTCTTTCAGTGGCAAGATTACACTGGAATCAGAGGCAATTCTTCACGCCCGATACGCGGACACTTCCACGAACAGTATTGTCTTACGCCTGGCCGGCATCTATGGTCCGGGCCGGACTCGACTCATCAACCTCATCACAAGCCAGACGGCCGTCATCCCCGGCAGCGCGCGCCTGACAAATCGCATTCATCGAGACGATGCCGCAGCCGCAGCTGTTCACCTGCTATCGGTTTCCAACCCCAGTGACCTCTATCTCGGAGTAGACGATCACCCCGTAGATCTGGGAGAAGTCTTGCGCTTCCTTGCTCACGAGATGAGCTATGACGAACCCCCAACAGGGTCGGTGCCCATCACACGCGGCGGCGACAAGCACTGTTCGAACAGGCTGCTGAAAGCCAGCGGATTCCAGTTCACCTATCCTGGCTACATCGAGGGCTACAGGTCACTGCTAGCCGGGATCGGTACAAGGCACCCCTGATCCGGAGATAGGGAGACAGCCCACCCGCCCTGACTTGAATCCCCAACGCGTCATATGAACCCAGCCCTCAAGACGTGGACGACACGACAACGAGAGCCAAGGACCCGACAAACTAACTTACGACTTATCCCGGTCTTTCGTTCCCACTGAAGGTTCCCCTTGCGGGCATCTGCCGCCGGTAATCCAGGCTGTCGAGGTTTCTTTCCACGGTTCTGAATAGCAAACTCTCATTTTTTGCCTAGTTGCCGCTCGGGTGGAGCAAAATAGCTCCGAAGTGTCTCATAACCGAAGTGGCTCATAACCCATAGGCTTCGAGACAGATCAGTAGTATTCCGACTGGTGCCTGACGCGCGGTTGCGGGCGGGTCATGATGCGGACCTCTGTCATCTTGTTCTCAGAGGTGACTGCTCTGAGGACAGCTTCTTTACTTAACTGCGCCAATTTTACGGCATGGGATCATTCGGCATTCAACGTTCCGTCTCTGATTTGACTGTCGCCTCACTCAGCAACCATGGGCATATCGGTAGATCAAACTATACCAATATGCCTATGCGTAATGGTTGATGATGAGTTACCATTATGTCCATGGTTCAAACTTGGGTGACCACAGAGGAAGCTGCCGAAGAGCTAAAGGCCACACGGCCTATGGTCCATAAACTCCTGAAGAATGGAAGTCTGCTCGTCGCTGGCCGTGCTGGACGTTCAATCCTCATCGACAGTGCATCAGTCCAGCGTTATAAGAACCGGCGCCCCCTGAAGGGGCGCAGCTGGAATGCCGCGACGGCCTGGGCCGCGCTCAAGATCATTGAGGGCGGAACTCCGCGCTGGATTGACGCGACCTCCCGTTACCGTCTCAAGCAGCGCCTCAAAATCATGGATACAGCCGAACTGGCGGCGGCCGTGGGCACTAAAGACCAGGTGAAGCGCTACCGCATTGCACCCGCAGGTATTCCCCGTGCTGCAGACTACTTTCTGCCTACAGGGACCACGGCCCTGAATGATTCAGTGATTGCGGATCGATTCGGGCTGGCCGCCGGAAGGACGGATGTTCTGGAAGGCTACCTCGATACAGTCAGAGCGCCGATGATTGTCAATGGATTGTCTTTGGTGGAGGACCCTGGCGGGAATATCATCATGCACATCGTCGATGGCGGATACGCATTCGAAGATCCCGGCACACCAAATGCTGCCATAGCCGTCGACCTTATGGAGTCACTCAACTCCCGGGAGCGGGCCGCCGGAGAAAACATGCTCGAAAAGATCTTCACGCGGTGGAAAGAAGCTAATGGAGGTTGAACGCGAAACTTGGACTATTGAGGCACCTGCCGGAGGCTGGGCGTCGCCTTGGCCGCAATGCATGGAGTTGGCCGCCGCGATCCCCTCTGACCAGTGGACGCTGGTTGGTGGACTCATGGTTCAGCTGCACGCAACGGCTGCCGGTCTTCCGGTTAGCCGGGCCACCACGGACGTGGACATGGGGCTGCACATTGAAACGGAGGCAACTACTGCTCCTAGGATGCAACATGCCCTCCGGGCCTTGGGCTACGAGATCGAGCACTCCCTGAACAAGGACGCACCCGCGCACCGCTTCCTTCGCGGTAAACAGCAGGTCGACGTCATGATCGCAGACCACACAGCACCGCGGAACATCACGAAGATGGCCGGCAGAGAGCCGTTCCAAATCGAAGTCGGCACCCAGGCTCTCCAGCGCACGGTCAACGTGGTGATCACCGGCGACGATGGGGTCAAGACCCAGCTGAGCATCCCCAACCTGCACGGGGCACTCGTTCTCAAAGGTGCCGCGTACATGACGGATTCACGGGACCGCGGCCGGCACTTGGACGACGCTGCCGTGCTGTGCGCATGCATCAAAGACCCCTACGCCATCCTCGAGGCGCGTCATGGCTCTGACAGGAAGAGGTTCAAGGCACTGTTTGCTGCGCTCGAGTCTCCGACGCATCACGGATGGATGCAGCTCGAAGAGTCGAAACGCCAAGTAGCACACGACGTGCTGCGAATCCTGGCAACTGCAGACAAGATGTCGGTGCTGCCTCCGATCGTACGTTTGGGCGACCGCGACTGAGCCAGCCTACGAGAGGCCATCTTGATTTCGTCGGCCGGCCTAGTAGTCGTACCCGCGGAGGGAAGGCGCGAGCTGTCACACGGCGGGATCTGACCGACTCATGAGAAACGCATTAAATTGGGTGACAACTGTCGCGTCTTCAGCACCATCCATTGTTATGCGATCCTCGCACCGCCAAAGGCCAGGAACGACTTTTGACAAGTCGAATTAGACGATAGAGGCGACAGCGGGGGTCATCAGTTCGAATCTGATAGGGGCCCAAAAGGCCCGGATTTACAGGGATTTTGGAAGTGAGAATGGCCCCGAAATGAACTGCTCCCCGAAAGTTGGGCTGATTAATTCAGTTCCATACTTCCGGGGAGCAGTTCATCCGTGTGCGGCTTTCGCGGGTATCTGGCCATACATCGGCCACACCGGCTGAGCCCCGGACATCAAGTGCCATCTGGGCCACGGCACACTTGAGCGAGCTGACATCAAACCTACTTGCTGACCGAAGTCCGCTAGGCGGGTTGCTCTTCAAATGCCGTTTCTGCCCGCTCGAGGCTGCCTTCGGCCAAACCTCGTGCGATTGCGCCGCGGGATGCAATCCAAAGCACCAGCCCCGTGATGAGAACGGCAACTTCGGTGGTTGTCAGGGCCCAAATGATGCCGGTAAGTCCGAACCAGAGATTACCCAGGAGCACTACCGGGATGAACAGGATGCCCTGTGTCACTGACATGATCGTGGCCGCCATGGCGAGTCCCGTGGCTTGGAAAAGTGAGGTGATGAGTCCCGTGAAGGCGTTGGCAATCATCGCAACGAGCTGGGCCGTGAGGACCACGACGCCGATGGTCAGGACCGACGGGTCTGAGATAAACGATTCAAAAACTTGGTCGCGGAACACGAATACCACCGCCGAGGAGACCAGCGCGATGCCGCCAACCGCCACAGCGGACTTACGCAGCGCCTCCGAAAGGCGATTTCGGTCGCCCTTGCCATAGGAGTAGGCCAGCAGCGGCAACACCCCGAGTGTTACACCCATCAGCAAGAACTCCGGAACTTGGGCGATTCGGACGGCAACTCCCATGGCCGCCAGGGGCCCTTCGCCGTAGCCAGCCGCGAGGTTGTTGAGCACCAGGGCTGTGACGATGAGAAAGGCGGACTGAAGCAGGGTACTGACCCCAACGCCGAGCACAGGTTTCACAACGGAGGATGCGAGTGTGAACCAACGCGGGGCAAGACTTGTGTACTCACTGTTCCGGGTCAGCCAAAAGGCAAAGTAGAGAACCAGTACCAGGTTCGCCAGACCGGTCGCTAGGGCCGCGCCAGCCACACCCCAATGAAGCACCAGGATGAACAAGATGTCGAACAGAAGGTTCATGATCGTGGAGGCGATGAGTCCAATCATGACCTGGCGGGCGGCCCCCTCAGCACGGACCAGCTGTTCAAGGCACACTGCTGCGGCGAGCACTGGCACAAATGCCAGCAGTACTCCCACGAATGCACGGGTTGCGGTAAATGCTTCGCCGCTGGCGCCCAGAAGAGACACAATGGGGTCCAACATCAGTAGACCGGCGGCGGTTGCGTCGCGCTCTGCCGCACCCATCAGTCGTGAGGTGAATGCCCCGCCGCCGACGCCGAAGACGTTGCCGACCGCCATGACGAGGCCAAGGATGGGCGAGCCCAGCGTGACTGCCGCCAGCAATACGGTGATGTGCAGCGATCCGATGACGCCGGCGTTGATGAGGTTGTAGATGGCTCCGACGATCATTGCTGCGGCCATGGGCACGCACAGATGTATCAAAGACCTAACAATGGGAGCCGAGGACAGAAACCACCGATTCCTGCCGATGTCTCCCGCGGGTGGCTCTTGGATTGTTGTTGCGCTCATTACTGTCCTCTTTCCGGGCAGGGTCGAGCGCGCGCCGACGATCGCCGGCACGGCTAAGTAAAAGTGTGGATATGTGAGGCTGGTGCGCCCCGGCTGCTATCTGGTGGGCCGCGGCAATTCTGCGGTGATCTTGGTAAGCAGGGTGTGCAGCGTGGCTTGCTCTGCCTGATCTAGGGGAGCAAGGATCATTTTCTCGGCCGCAGCCATCGCGGCCTCGAAACCGCTGATCAGCGCGGCCCCAGTGGGAGTGGCGTAGACGTTCTTGCTGCGTTCGTTGCCGGCCTCACTGCGGCGCTCTATGAGCCCTCGAGTCTCAAGTCCCTGCAACAGACTCGAAACACTGGCCGCCGTGGTCCGAGATACTTTCGCAATATCGCGCTGGATGGCACCCGGATTCTGCACTAAATAGCCCAAGACGAAGCTCTGTGCATGGCTGAGCTCCCGCTCACGGATCCAGTCTTCGCCCGCCTTCATCAATGCCCATCCAACCCATCGAAACAGGTCGAGGCTGGTGGAGGGGTGTGCGTTCAATTCATCCATAGTTAGAACTCTAACAGTTTGATATCAAACAGTCAATCGTTGGCAGTCACGAGATACTGCCACAGTTCCCGTCATGCAACGGGCACATTAGTGTCCCATGTGCCGTTCCATTTGTGACAGTCCGGTGCAGTCTCACTTTGCACACGGCGTGCGTGATTTCCCCTATCGGTACTGGCTGTCCAGAACCATTCCAATCATCATCAGTTTTTACTTCAGATAGAATCCTCCGATGGGGACAGAAGAGAAGAACTGCCTGGCGGTCAGGTCACGAGTGTATTTGGCCAGCATCGTTTTTCTGTTGCTCGGCTTCGGGGTGGTCGTTGGGTTCTTCAACGGGTAGATCCTGGTAGTTGGCTCGCATGTCATCCGCGCCTGGATACTAAGCAGTGCCCTTTTGTTGGCTTCGCTGGTTCTCTGGGTCCTTTGGATCGTTCGTGGCAGCAGGAGGTCGGGCCCGAGAAGGGATGAGGGGCGTTGGGGACTGATGCGTTCCCTTGCCTTCTTTATGCTGGTTAGCGTTGTTGGGGCGGGCAGCGCGATGGTGGCGTTTTTCGATTGGGGTGCGAGTAACTACATCCTGGATCCTCATGGACCGGATGGCTGTCGAGCGGTCGTGCGGGAGCGGGCACTGTGGGGTGGTAGTCAAGGGGAGGCCTACGCCGTCGGCATCATCGGAATCGGCAGGTCGGCAGGAAAATGGCATACCTATGATGTTTACCAGCCAATCAATTCAGGCGACTACACACTAGTGTGGACTGCATCCGGCGGGGAGCTTACCATCGCCGATGCCTATGTTTACAGGACACGTGTTTACAGGACACGCACCCAAAGCATCGCCAGGCGCAAGGCGTTGCAGCCGCTCATCGATAGCGGAGAACTCAGCATCGACAATTTGCACGATCCGGAACCATTTGATCGGAAACCGGTCCACTGCCACTGATGCCGAGGTGGATTGGCTCGCGGCCTAAGACTCCTGTGGGACAGTCCGATCCACTTACCACTTGAAATCCGCGCTCGCAGTGTTGGCTTTTGGGGACATATCTCCGGCTAGCCCGGTGTGGTTCCCGCCAGATTCCCCGTCTCCCATCCAGCCTCACATGATCAATCGCCAAGGATTGCAGAAATGTCCGGTCAGCGTTCCTCTGCTGGAACCTTGTGTTAGTGGATCCACTATAGGAAACTCATGAGCTGGCTATTTATAGGTCATCAGCAAGCACGCTTCAAAGATACTTGCCAAAGATTGGGTGAACTCAGCTTCCTGCCCCAGGCGCCCATGACGTGTCTGCTCAGCAGCCTACAAGTCGTTGTTACGAGCTCATGGAATTCATCATGCGCGTCAGGAGACTATCCAGTGGTTCCGCGAGGAAACCTGGTCTCCCTTTCGTCCCCCGTTATTGGCATGGCTTCTGATGTATGCACGGTTGGTGGCGCCTGAATATCCGATGATGAGTTTCCGGCCGCCGTCGAGTCTTTCTCGCAGGATCCAGCTAGTTATGTGGTTTATGTCCGTCACCGGTATAGCTAGCGGCGGGCGGCACGCTTAGTGATGAGACCGGCGATGAGTCGATGACCTAGAAGGAAGACGCCCAAGACGATGGTGGCCACGATGACGAAGGGGATTTCTGCTGTGCGACCCGAGAGGATGCGCAACATCATGCCGCCGGCCACCGTGATGAGCCATAGGCACACGCCCTGCGGCCAGATACGTAGCGGAGCGCGCCAGAGGCGGCAGATGAGCCAGCCGATCGCGAGGGAGGCCAGAAACGGCCAGGCGGTCAGGAACACGCCACCTGCCGTGAGTGCCTCGCTATGAGAGCTCCGCCCTGAGACGGAGAAGATCAGCGTCAGGACAATGTCGGCTGTTGCGGCATAGAGGATGTGCTGGGGACGGGGAGCTGAAGAAGATTGCGTCACCTAGAGAACTTTAGCCCTAATCCACCTCTCGCTACCCATTGTTCCGCGCGGCCCAGCGCCCTAGGCTGTGACTCGTACGGTAGCGGGCTTGATGACCAAGCCCCAGGAACCCCAAAGGTGTGATGACGATGAGTGGCATAGGTACATGTCTCTGGTTTGACGGACAAGCGGAGGAAGCCGCGAACTTCTACGTGAGCCTCTTCCCCAACTCGCGCATTCTCGAGGTCTCGCCCATGACGGTCTCCTTTGAACTCGACGGGCGAAGCTTCCGCGGCCTCAACGGCGGACCTGCCTTTACCTTCAACGAGGCCATCTCGTTCGAACTTTTCTTCGAATCTCAGGACGAGCTGGATAGCAAGTGGGCAGAACTTACCGCCGACGGCGGACAAGAGAGCCAATGCGGGTGGCTCAAAGACAAATACGGCCTGTCCTGGCAGCTGATCCCCACCATGCTCCCCAGTGTCCTCGGCGGAACTGACCCTGCAGGGGCCCAACGCGCCATGACGGCGATGCTAGGCATGAGCAAGCTCGATATCGCAGCCTTACAAGCCGCCTATGACGGCTAAGCACTAGCGCTTGAGCTAGATGTACTTCAGGAAACGCTCCGGGGCGTCCAAGAAGGAACGCCAACTTTGCACCAGCTCCAGCTCCTCCCAGCCCTGAGGGCGTAGACCCCAGGAACCCACCTCATAGATCCTCGCCCCAGGGAGCGAAGCCAACACAGGGGAGTGCGTGGACAAGATGACCTGAGAGTCGCCGTCGTCCATCAACTGCTTCAGGACACTCAAGAGCGCAAGGCAACCAGAGAACGACAACGCCGACTCGGGCTCATCAAGAATCCACAAACCCCCACCCTTGAAGCGGCTAATAATCAATTCCAGAAACGACTCCCCATGGGAGAGGGAATGAAAGTCGTGATCAGGCAAGCCCGTAGACGGATTCTCCTCTAGGTAGGTAAAGAAACCATGCATGGTCTCCGCACGCAGGAAGTAACCATATTTACTCGCGCCCGCATTGCGGGTCAGCGTGAGGTAGGAGTGAAGATCAGACTCCGTGGGACGGCTATGGTGCATGGCATGACTCGAGCCACCCTCGGCATTGACGCCAAACGCTAAGGCAATCGCCTCCACGAGGGTCGACTTGCCCGAGCCGTTCTCACCCACCAGCACCGTTGCACGCCCCAACTCCAGACCCTCCTGCAAGACCTGACGCACAGGGGGCAAGGTCGCGGGCCAACGTACAGGGTCAGGCGGATTGAAGCTATTCACGCCAACATGGCGCACAGGAATCTGACCAAACATCATGAGGAGACGCTCCTTTAGATAGCGAGTAAGACCATAGTGCCAGCAAACTGTAACGAATCACGGTGCAAAAGACAGGCCACAAGCGCTCGCAGACGGCGAGATAGAACATATATTCTAATTTCCCTGTGTGGCTTGCCAAACACCCCACACATCACGCTTCGGGACCGCGCTCGCAGCCAGAAGGGGGATAATTGAGGGCAATGGCCGCATGGCCGAAGCATTGAAGAGAAGTAGGGGAACACATGTCCACGCTAAAGCAGCAGCTCAAGGGCGACGTCGTCGCACATATGAAGGCTGGGAACAAGATTGCCCTGACCACGGTGCGCAATGTCTTGGGTGAAATTGAGACGCGTGAAAAGGGTGGCAAGACTCCCGTGGAATTCGACAACGCTCAGGTCGTGACGATCTTGCAAAAAGAAGCGGCTAAGCGTCGCGACACGGCTGCGATTTACACCGAGGCCGGGGAGTCCGAGCGCGCCGCCGCCGAAGTGGCTGAGGCGTTGGTCATCGAGGCCTACCTTCCCAAGCCTCTGACGGCTGAGGAAGCTGCCGCGATTGTTGACGGCATCATCACAGGCCTGGAAGCCGAGCAGGGTGGTGCCCTGTCGATGAAGCAGATGGGCCTGGCTATGAAGCCCATCACGGCAGAGATCGCCGGCCGCTTTGACGGCAAGGCCATCTCGGAGATGGTGCGCAAGCGCCTGCAGTAACTCACTGCTGTCAGGAACTAACTTTCGTGCCCGTTCCTTCGGGGCGGGCACCATACAGGCGGGACGCACATGATTCAACTCAAGCAAGACGATGAGGGCTTTGTTCGCATGAACAGGCACTTCCCTAAGAAAACGCTCATCTCGATCGTCTTCACCGATGGGACCGTGGCGGAGTACACGGGCCAGCGCCTGAACGGTCTCTATGATCAGGCCTTGGCCGCGTTCCGGCTCGGCAACAACATGGACGCCAAGGGATTCAATCGCAATGATCTGAAAATCCACCGACGCAATGCCGTGGAGTTTGTCCCGGTCGTGGCAGGCATGGAGCCTTAAAGCAAGTCGCGGCGCATTTAGACGGGCGAGACTAGCCGTTTGGTCTAAATGCGCCAACTTGTTACTCCACCATGTGGATAATAACCGCTGTTTCCGTAGGATCGGGTGTAACCAGGCGGGCTTGCAGTTCCTTAAAGGCCGCCGTGAAATCCGAAAGGTCTCATGTTACTGACACTGATTCCCCTGATCATTGGTGCCGGCGTGCTTCTGGTGATTGTCGTCATCGGCGCCATTGTTTCGCGGATGGCACTGCACATCGCGAGTCCCGACCAGGCCTTGGTGATTTCCTCCAAGGACAATAAGAGTCAGCCCGATCCCAGCAGCCAGCGCGTAGTCTTTGGCCGAATCTTCATCAATCCCTTTACGCAGCGCGCGTACCCGCTGTCTCTGGCCTCGCGGCAGGTGGCCCTGAAAATTGAGGCGATCTCCCAGAACGGCATCAAGTTGCACCTCACGGGCGTGGCCCAGGTGAAGGTTGGCGGCGACGCCGACTCGGTGCGCAAGGCCGCTCAGCGATTCTTGAACCAGCAGGACGCCATTGACCACTACACGCAGGAAACCCTTTCGGGCTCCTTGCGTTCCATCGTGGGAACGCTGACCGTGGAGTCCATCATCAAGGACCGTGCCACCTTCGCCAAGAGCGTGAAGGAAGAGGCCGAACACTCCATGCACAATCAGGGCCTGGAGATCGACACCTTCCAGATCCAGTCTGTGGACGATGATTCCGGCTACCTCATCAACCTCGGTCGCCCCGAGGCTGCCTTGGCCGAGAAAAACGCCAAGATCGCTGAGGCGCAGTTCCTGCAGGAAGCCGAGCAGGCCAAGGCCCTCGCCGACGAGCAGGTCGCCCTCGCACAACAGCAGCTGATCATCAAGCGCGCCGAGCTCAAGGAAGAGGCTGACGCCCGTCAGGCCCGTGCCGACGCCGCCGGCCCCTTGGCCGCTGCCGAACAAAATGAGCAGGTCATCATTCGCGATCAGCAGGTGGCCTTGCGCCGTGCCGAGCTGCGTGAACGTGAGCTCGACACCGAGGTTCGCAAACCGGCCGACGCCGAGAAGTACCGCCTGATCCAGCAGGCAGACGCCAAGCTTGAGGAACGCCGTCGTGCTTCTGAAGCCGCCGAGATCGAGGCGACCGTTGAGCTCGCCAAGCGTAAGCTCACGGCCGAGGGTGACAGGGTGGCCGCCGAGGCCGACGCTGCCGCCAATACGGCCCGCGGTAATGCTGACGCTGCCGTGATCGAGGCTCGCGGTCGCGCCGATGCCGCCGTCATTAAGACGCGCGGTCAGGCCGAGGCCGAGTCCACGCAGGCCAAGGGTCTCGCGGAGGCTGCCGGTATCGCCGCCCAGGCCGAGGCCTACGAGAAGTTCAACGATGCGGCCATCTTGAGCAAGGTTCTGGAGGTCCTCCCGGCTATGGCGCGCGAGGTTGCCGCGCCCATGTCGGCCATCAAGAACATGACGGTGGTCTCCAATGACGGCGCGAGCCAACTTAGCAAGAACGTCTCCAACGGCGTGCAGGAAACCACCCAGCTGATCAAGGATCAGACAGGTCTGGACATCATCGCGCTCCTGCAGGGCGTTGTCGGCGCAAGCCCCGCGGCGGACGTCGTTACCGTTTCGGAGAAGGCAGAGCCGGAAGCGGTAGTAGCTGCCGAGTAGCTCTTCTCTCACAGTGCGACGGCGGGAGCCCACCTTTTGAATCAAAAGGTGGGCTCCCGCCGTCGCACTGGTCTTTAAGGGGTTTTACAGTCCGCTGGGGTCGGTGTTGGCGCCGCAGAGAATGACCGCCACGCGCTCCTCCGGGGCGGGCACGTAAGCGCCCGCGTGCAGTGCCGCGTAGGCCGCCGCGGCGCCGTATTCCAGGGCCATGCGGTAGTTCTCCCACAGGAAGGTGCGGGCGCTGGCGATCTGCTCATCGCTAACGAGCACGCTGTGCACGCCGGTCCGCACCGCCACGTCGAAGCCGATTTCGCCAATGCGTTGGGCGCCGAGAGAGTCGGCGGCCAGGCCCGAGACCGCGACGTCCACGGGGTGCCCGGCGGCGAGGGCGGCATGGAGGCTGGGCGCGTTCTCGGGCTCGACCGCGATCACCTTCGACCGGCCCTCCAACGCCGCGGCAATACCGGCGACCAGGCCCCCACCGCCCACGGCCACCAGTACGGTGTCCACGGCGTCGAGCTGCTCGAGCAGTTCCAGGGTGATCGTGCCCGCCCCGGCCGCGATCTCGGCCTGGTCGTAGGCATGGCAATACCCGGCTCCGGTGTCGGCGACGAACCCCATAGCCTTCTCAAAAGCATCCGCGTACTGGGCGCCCTCTTGGATCACGGTGGCGCCCGCGGCCCGGAGCTTGGCCACCTTGACGGCGGGAGAGGACAGGGGCACAAAGACCGTCGCGGGCACGCCCACCTGAGCCCCAGCGTAGGCGTTGGCCAGCCCGGCGTTGCCACCCGAGGCGACCGCGATGCCCACCGCCGGATCGATCTCGCCACGCTCCAGGGCACCCAAGACCCGGTTGAAGGCGCCACGAGCCTTAAAAGTCCCGGTCTTTTGCAGAAACTCGCACTTGAGCCAGACCTGGGCGGGGGAGTGGGCGGCATCCAGACGGATTACCGGGGTGCGGCGCACTTGTCCGGCGATTCGGACGGCGGCCTGCTGGACATCGACGAGGGTAATCATGACGGGATCCTTGATGCGGGAAAGTGAGGCAGCGCTAGGCTGTTCCTATGACTGTTCAATCCTCGCTGATCCATGACCTGCCCGGCTACACCGTCCGCCGTGTGGTCGTCTCCGCCATGTACAACAATGTGTACCTGATCACGGCGAAGGCGACGGGCGCGCAGCTGCTCATCGACGCGGCCGACGACCTACCCGCGATCAATGGACTGCTCGCCGAGGCAGCCAACGACGCCACAGCGCCCACCCACCTGGCCATGATTGCCACCACCCACCAGCACTGGGATCACGTGCGGGCACTGAACGATCTCGTCGCCGAAAGCGGGGCTCCCACGGCCGCCGGTGCGGCAGATGTAGCAGGCATTGACGCCGAGGCGGGCGTGCTCGTGACTGACGCCCTGAACCATGGAGACACACTCGAGGTGGACGGCATTGTGCTGGAAATCGTACACCTGCGCGGTCACACACCCGGTTCCATCGCCTACGTGCTGAACTCGGCTAGCTCTGACGGCAACGACGGTGTGACGCTCATCTTCAGTGGCGATTCACTCTTCCCCGGCGGCGTCGGCAACACCGAAAAAGATGCCACACGGTTTACGCAATTGCTCGACGACGTCCAGGAGCGGCTCTTTGGCGTATATGGCGACGCCGCTCACGTCCTCCCGGGCCACGGCAACGCCACCACCTTGGGTGCCGAGCGTCCGGCCCTGCCACAATGGCGTGAACGCGGCTGGTGAAGCGGGCTCCTCGGGCCAAGCAGCAATTGGCTAGACTAGAGGCATGTATTTCATTGTTGTTAAATATCAAGTCAAGCCCGAAGCTGCCGACACTTTCATGGAGAGCGTCACGCCCTTCACCGAAGCAACCCGCGCCGAGCCCGGCAACCTCTGGTTCGATTGGTCACGCAGCGTCGTTGACCCCAACGAGTTCGTTCTCGTTGAGGCCTTCCTCGATGACGAAGCCGCCGGACTCCACGTCAATAGCGCTCACTTCAAGGCTGGCCTGGAATCCATGCGCCCCCTGCTGGTCTCCACCCCAAAGATCGTCTCCCGCAAGGTTGACGGCAGCGACTGGGACGATATGGGCGAATTGCAGATCGGCTAATTCCCATGTCTAATACCGCCCAGGTAGCTTATCCGGGCGGCCCCTTTAGCTTGGCCACGTTGGGGCAGGGACTGATTTTTGCTCAGTCCCTGCCCCAACTTGCTGCCGTGCTCGGTGCCGACCAAGGCGCTGCCGCCGTGGTTCAGGCGCCTCCTGGAACCGGCAAGACCACGCTTGTGCCGCCCCTCGTGGCCAATGTGTTAAACCCCTCAGGCGGGCCCGCGCACAAGATCCTCGTGACGCAGCCTCGCCGCGTGGCCGTCCGCTCCGCCGCCCGCCGCCTGGCCACCCTCGATGGCTCGCCCCTGGGCAGCAAGGTCGGCTACACGGTGCGCGGCGAGAGCCACACGAGCCCGGACACCATCGTCGAATTCCTTACCCCTGGCATCCTGCTGCGCCGCCTTTTGCGCGACCCGGGGCTGGAGTCCGTGGCCGCCGTCGTGCTTGATGAGGTGCATGAGCGCGGCCTCGACACCGACCTCCTGCTGGGCATGCTGGCCGAGGTTCGCGAGTTGCGCGGCGACCTGACACTCATCGCCATGTCCGCGACCCTGGACGCGGCCCGCTTCGCAGAGCTTTTAGGGACGGACGACGACGCGTCCCCGGCTCCCGTCGTCGACTGCCCCTCTGCGCTGTTCCCCCTTGAGGTGAGGTGGGCGCCGTCGGACGCACCGCGCATGGATGAACGTGGCATCTCCCGTGCCTTCCTCGATCATGTGGCTGACACCGCCGCCGCGGCACATGCCTCAGCGCTGGCCGCCAATCCGGACGTTGACGCGCTTGTCTTCGCGCCGGGCGCCTGGGAGGTCAGTCATATTGCCGCACGGCTGCGGAACATCCCGGGCCGCGAGATTTTAGAACTTCACGGCCAGGTGTCGGCCCGGGACCAAGACCGGGCCGTCGCCGCGCGCGAACCCGGGGGAGCGCCGCGCATCATCGTCTCCACCTCCTTGGCCGAGTCCTCGCTCACGGTCCCCGGCGTGCGCCTGGTCATTGACTCGGGCCTCTCCCGCGAACCACGACGCGACAGCGCCCGTGGCATGACCGGGCTCGTGACGGTGTCCACCTCGCGCGCCTCGGCCGAGCAGCGCGCCGGCCGTGCCGCCCGTCTGGGCCCCGGCACCGTGGTGCGCTGCTACGACCAGAAAACTTTTGCCGCCGCGCCGGCCCACCCCATGCCGGAAATTGCCGTGGCTGATCTTAGTGCCGGGGCACTCATGCTGGCCTGCTGGGGTGCGCCCGGAGGCGCGGGCCTGCGCCTGCCAGAGGCGCCGCCCGCTCAGGCGCTGGCGGCCGCCGTCGCCGTGCTGACGGAACTGGGCGCCGTGGATCACCGCGGACACGCAACCGCGCTGGGCCGGACACTGGCCGAGATTCCCGCCGGCCCGCGGCTCGCCCGCGCCCTCCTTGACGGTGCCGCCGTGGTGGGCGCCAAGGCCACGGCCGAGATCGTGGCCCTCGTCGCTGGCGAGGGCCGAGCGCCCGGTGCCGATCTGACGATGTTGCTCTCCGCCCTGCGCTCGGGACGCGATCCCGGCACCCGCCGCTGGCAACAAGAGGTCCGTCGGCTCGAGGGTTTGCTGCGCAAAAACGACACGGCGGCCACAGGATCTGCGAAGCCTGCGAGATCTGCCGTACCGGCCGAGGTGAGTGACCGCGAGGCCGTGGGCTTCGTCGTCGGGCTTGCCTTCCCTGACAGGCTGGCCCGACGCGTTGCCGGCACGGAGAATTCTTCGGGGCAGCAGTATCTACTCTCCTCCGGGACGCGCGCCGGCTTGCCTGTGGGCAGTTCGCTGTCGGGTCATGAGTGGTTGGCTGTTGCCGAGGTGGCGCGAGCCCAGGGCAGGGATGCCGCGGGAACCGGTGCCGTGATTCGATCGGCCGCGCCCTTTGACCTCGACCTCGCGCCGCGCGTGGCCGCGACGCTGCTGGAGGATTCCGTCGAGGCTACCTTCGTCCAGGGCAAGGTGAGTGCCCGCCGCGTGCGTCGGCTCGGCGCCGTCGTGCTGTCCGCAACGCCGGTCAAGGCCACGGCTGCTCAGGGGCGCGAGGCCGTCATGGCTGCCCTCGCCAAGGACGGACTGGGCGTGCTGCACTGGAATGACTCCGCCGACGCCCTTCGCCGCCGACTGGCGCTCCTGCACCGCGAGTTGGGCGCCCCGTGGCCCGACGTGTCCGATGCGGCACTTCTGGACTGCCTGCCCGACTGGTTGGGGCCCGAACTCGAAAGTGTTGCCGCGGGCCGCTCCCTGTCCGCCCTGTCCCTGAGTGACCCGCTGCGCAGGCTGTTGCCGTGGCCCGAAGCGGCCCAGATGGCCGAGTTGCTCCCGGAGACTCTGGTTGTTCCTAGTGGCTCCCACATCCGGATCGAATACCCTGAGGTGTCCTACGACGGCCCTCCCGTCGTGGCGGTAAAGTTGCAGGAATGCTTTGGGCTGGCAGATACCCCGCGGTTGCTGCGAGGTCGTGTGAAGGTGCTGTTCCATCTGCTGTCGCCCGCGCGTCGGCCATTGGCGGTCACCGATGATCTGGCCTCATTCTGGAGCGGGCCCTATGCCCAGGTGCGTGCGGAAATGCGTGGCCGCTACCCTAAACATCCCTGGCCGGAAGACCCGTGGAGTGCCCCGGCCACGGCCAAGGTCAAGAGCCGGATGTAGCGTCCGGGCTCAGTGGTCTAGGCTCGTACCCCGCCGCGTGGCCCGGCGCCAGTCGTTGTTACCCAGGTGTGAGCTGCCCTGGGCTCCCATCTGAGCCATTCCGCCGTCGACCTCCCAACTGGCACCCGTCACATAACTGGCGGCAGGGGAGGCGAGGAAGGTTATCACCTCGGCAATTTCCTCGGCCGCTCCGGCGTGGCCCAAGGGAATGCCGGGGCGGGGGATCTCGTGCGGGTGTCGGGTCTCGGTGGCGGGGAGATGCGTGGCGATTTCACCCGGTGCGACGGCGTTGACGGTAATGCCGTGCTCTGAGAGTTCCACCGCGAGCGTCTTTGTGAGCCCGTCGAGGCCGAACTTGGAGGCGCAATAGGCCGCGAATCCATACCGTGGCTGGTGGGCGTGAATGCTGGTGACCACCACGATTCGCCCGCCTGCACCACCCGCGACGAGCAACCGTGCCGCGGCCTGCAGACAGAGAAATGCCCCGTTGAGATTCGTGTCGAGAATGCGCTGCCACTGGAGGTACTCCATCTCGAGCACGGAGCATGTGAGACCCACCCCCACATTATTCACAAACACGCCGAGGGATCCCAGTTCCTCCGCCAGCCCCTCGATGATGGGTGCGCACGTGGGTAGATCGGTGGTATCCAGCCACGCGAACGCGGCTCGCTGCCCCAGTGCCTCGATGGCTGACTTCGTGTCGGCGGCCCCTTGTGCGTTGTCATGCCAGGTGAAGGCTACATCAAAACCGGCGCGGGCCAAGGCAAGGGCCGTTGCTTGGCCAATGCCTTGATCCGCGCCGGTGATGATCGCGGTACGAGGATAATCGAGTCGTGCCATTTAGGCTGGAAGTGGCTTCGTCTTGGCCGCAGCGGAACGCTCGGTTTTGCTGCCCGCGGTGGCGAGGTCGCCGTCGTCGTCCTCTAAATGTGCCCGCATAAACCACTGGAAGAGTTCGAGCTGGGCGCACTGGTTGATGAGCATGTCTTCGGTGATGGCGTCGAGCTCACCCACCTCCGCCAGCGTCTTGCGATGGCTCTTGAGGAAACCTGTGTACACCAAATCAAGGGCGGCCAGATGCGCGGAGGTGTGGGCACGCCCAATGGAATAGTCATCCCAGGGTCGAGCCGCCACGAGTGCCCCCGGCAGCCCATTGGGGGAAATACCCAAGGTGGCGATGCGCTCGGCCGTCTCATCGATCATGGCGCGGACCAGATCGATTTGCGGATCCAGCATCTCGTGGACGCTGATGAAGTCCCGGCCCACCACGTTCCAGTGAGCGTGTTTGAGGGTTAGCGCCAGATCGTTCAGGGCGTGCAGCCGGGTCTGCAATAGCCCGGCCAGCTTGTGCCCATCCTGCAGGCTCAGACCTGGAACCGTGAACCCGGCTCGACTCGTTCTCTTGACGACCATGGAAACTCCTTCATGAGTGCTGCACGGATAGTTTTCATTCCGGACTCCAAGCGAGCCCTGCTCTCACGCTAGCGAGTGGGCCGTCGTTGTGCCAGAGTTTTCTGCAAATGCTTTCTTACTCGAAACGGCTCGTATCTCCCATGCCGCGACGCACCACTTCGGCGTAGCCGCTGGAGAAGTCCACGACCGTCGTTGGTTCGGCGCCCACATCACCGGAGTCGATGACGGCCTCGACCACGTGATCCAGCGCTTCCTTGATTTCCCATCCTTGTGTCAGGGGCTCCTCCTCGTCGGGCAGGAGGAGGGTGCTGGAGAGCATGGGCTCACCTAGTTCTTCCAAGATGGCGTGGATCAAGGTGCTATCGGGGATACGAACGCCCACCGTCTTCTTCTTCGGGTGCGCCAGCCGCTTGGGCACCTCCGGCGTTGCGGGCAAGATGAAGGTGTACGGGCCGGGTGTGACGGCCTTGATGCTGCGGAAAATATCGTTGTCGAGCATGACGAATTGCCCCAGCTGCGCAAAATCTTTACACACCAAGGTGAAGTGGTGATGCTTATCCAGGTTGCGGATGGCCCGGATCCGGTCCAGGGCCTCCCGATTACCGAGCTGAGCACCAAGGGCGTAGCAAGAATCCGTGGGGTAGGCGATGAGCCCACCCGATTGCAGGGTTTCGACGATTTGGCGGACCATGCGGGGCTGCGGGTCGTCGGGATGGATGTCAAAAAATTTAGCCATATCCCGAGCATACGACCCCGGCCCGTTGGGCGCACGCCTTTTGCTGCCGCGTCCTGGGTCGTGGCTCTCATAGGGTGCTATCCTCGAGCTGCCAGAGAATTCTCATCTTGGAGGAGGACTGTGGGAGGAAGTTCTTGTGCCGACTGGCAGGGATGAGTAATGAGGAGTGTTCGTTTGATGACCACAAGATCCGTACGACCAACCGGAAGATCTGATCAAGGCGGTGCCGGGAGTCCGAGCGCCACCTTGTCACATCTGGGCAAGCTGTTCATGATCTGTGGAGTTGTTGGCGTGCTGGTTGCGGCCCTGCTCATTCCAGCTGGGGTTCTTGCGACGGGCGCCGTCAGCAGCGTTGACAAGTTCCTCTCCGAGGTTCCGTCGGGACTCGATGTTCAGGCACCGGCGCAGGCCACCACCATCCTGGCGTCGGACGGCTCAACCCTGGCTACCCTGTACGCGCAGGATCGCCGCGTTGTGACCCTAGACAACATGTCCCCGTTTATCCGCGACGGAGTGGTCGGCATCGAGGATTCCCGATTTTACGAGCATGGCGGCGTGGACCTCACCGGAATCCTGCGCGCCCTCGTGGCCACGCTCAACGGCAGCCGCCAGGGTGCCTCCACGATTACCCAGCAATACGTTAATAACGTGCTGATTGAGCAATTGGTGTCCGCGGGCAAGAGTGAGGAAGCCAAGCTCGGAGCAGAGAAGACCATGGCCGATAAGGTCAAGGAAATTCAATTGGCCATCGGGCTAGAAAAGCAGATGAGCAAGGACGATATCCTGGCCGGCTATTTGAACCTGATTTACTTTGGCAATGGTGCTTACGGGATTGAAGCGGCCGCGAAGCTCTACTTCAACACCAGCGCCAAGGACTTGACCCTGCCTCAGGCGGCAGCCCTGGCCGGCGTCGTCAACCGACCGGCCTACTACGACCCCATCACGCAGCCCGAGAACGTCGTCAATCGACGCAACGATGTTTTGGCCAAGATGTTGGCGCAAAGCAAAATCACGCAGGCCGAGTACGACGCCGCCATCAACGCGCCGCTGGAACTGCACATCACCGAATCCGCTCAGGGTTGCGCCGCGGCCACCACGGCGCCCTACTTCTGTGACTACGTGCAACAGTTGATCCTCAATGACACAGCCTTCGGCGCTACCGCAGAGGAACGCACCAAATTGCTCTACCAGGGCGGGCTGACGATCAAGACCACCCTTGACCCGGCCCTGCAAAAAGTGGCTCAGGAACAGACCACCGCCACCATGAGCGCCACGGACCCGCTTCAGCGCGGATCCTCCATCGTCAGTGTTGAACCGGGCACCGGCAAGGTCCTGACAATGGCCCAAAATACGATTTACGACCCGGCCGCCGAGCCGGGACACTACATGGGCAACTTTGCCTTGCCGCTCAACGACGCCAACGGTGAAACACTCCACGGTGCCGGAGGTTTCCAGCCCGGCTCCACCTTTAAGCCCTTTGTGTTTGCCGAATGGCTCAACAGCGGCCATTCGATGATGACCACCATTGACGGTTCCGTCCGTCGTTACCCCACTGGCTACCCATGGCAGAACACGTGCGGCACCACCACGGGCGAGTACGATCCGGCACTTGCCGGTTCCGTCTTATTGCCCAATGACGATCCCAACCACTACTACGCCATGAGTGCCTACGAGGGCCTCTACAACTCCATCAACACCGTGACCTTCCAAACCGCTGCGGCCCTGGACTTCTGCAATATTCAAAAGATGGCCACGTCCGCCGGTGTCAAGGATGGGCTGACGAATGAGCCCTACGATCTCTCGGCCATCCCCAAGCTGATCGGAACAAATAACGTCGCTCCCATCGATATGGCCACGTCGTTCGCCACCTTCGCCAGTGGTGGCATCCGGTGTAACCCCATCGCGATCACCTCCGTTGTCGACGCGAGCGGCAAGGATTACCCCGTTCAGGGGGCAGACTGCCAGCGCACCATCAGCGAAGACGTCGCCGCCGGTGTCACGTACGCCCTGCAAAGTGTTCTGGTCAGAGGCTCTGGCTGGAATATCGGCCTGGACGATAAGAGCAATGCCTTCGCCAAGACCGGCACCA
This sequence comes from Arthrobacter psychrolactophilus, assembly GCF_003219795.1. GTDB lineage: Bacteria > Actinomycetota > Actinomycetes > Actinomycetales > Micrococcaceae > Specibacter > Specibacter psychrolactophilus. Next base: position 35,372 of record NZ_QJVC01000029.1, read on the forward strand.
CCGACGGTAACATCGACACGTGGACGGTAGGCGCCACCACTAAGATTGCCACCGCCTCCTGGTTCGGAAGTTACCAGGGCAATGCCGATCAGTGGAAGAACCAAGACATCACGATCAACGGCAAGTACTACGTCGGCGTCGACGGCGCGGACCTTGCCGGTGGGCAGTGGGCTGCCGTGATGAATGCTGCGGCCAGCAACCCCGCCTATGCGGCCACCGCTTTCACCCGGCCACCGGCTTCCATGTTGCAGGCCACGGCGGCACTGGTCGTGGGCGTCAACGATCCGAAGCCGGGAGACGAGCCCGTCGCGGTTCCGCAGCAAGATAGCTCTCCCGTGGCGCCGGCGCAACAGGAATCCGCCCCGGCACAGGAACAAAGCACGACGGCGGCCCCCGCCCAGAGTGAGAGTCCGGCGGTCGATCCTTCTTCCGCCGCTCCAGTCCCGTCGGTGACCACCTCCCCAACTCCGGCAGGTAAGGCACAAAACAGCAACGGCGCCACTCCCGCGAAACGGTAGATGCCAGGCTTCGGTCGGGGAGTTACCTCTTTCTCGGGAGGTGCGCAAGAATGGCAGCAGAGGACTGGGCGAATCGTCCCGAGTAGTCCTGAAGCGATATGTCAAGAAGGAGCACACGGTGTCTGAAGAAGCTCTCAAGGTTCGTCTTGTTGTTGGCGTGGATGGTTCTGCCGCCTCGGTGAATGCGCTGCGGGAAGGCGCCCGGCTTGCGGGCGAACTCGGCGGCGTGGTCGATGCCATCGCCGTCTGGGAACGCCCTGCCAAGCACGCCAGCTATGAGGCGGCCGGCATCGGAAACTTCGAAGAGGGTGCTCGGCAGGTTTTGAACGACGCACTGTCCCAGGCTTTTGGCGACGATGTTCCGGCCTCATTATCCGCGCGGCTTCTACAGGGTAGTCCGGCAGCCGTGCTGACTGAGGCGTCCGTGGGTGCCCGGATGCTCGTGGTGGGGCAACGCGGAGTCGGTGGCCTGCTGGGATTGATCCTGGGTTCGGTGAGTACGGCTGTCATTAAGGCGGCGCCGGTCCCGGTCCTCGTGGTGCAATAGCGCAGGCCAGCCCCGCACGCGGGTGAGGAATCACGGCGAGGAGGTCACGCCGTCGTCCGTGGCGAGATGTGGATAACGATTCATGGCGGTACGGGACACGCCGTAACGGTTCGGGGCGATTTTCTTCCCGACAGTTACGCCACGGGGTGTCCCGTCCTAACGTTAAATCACCCATACATCCACGCATTTTCTCATCCCAAGAAGGTGTAACTCGTGAAAATCTTCAAGACCTGGCTAGCGATTGTGGGGTTGCTAGCTGCCTTTATTCTGGTTGCTCCGGCACCCGCCCAAGCCGCACCCTTCTGCGGCATCACCTGGGGCTCGTTGGCCAAGACGGCCGGAACAGCCTCTAGCGCATCCATCACCAATGTTCGGGCAGGCCAACACAGCTGCTTCGATCGCTTGGTCGTGGACATCAATGGCCCTGCCAGCGGCTACACGGTTGGCTACGTTTCGGCCGTCCATCGCCAAGGTAGCGGAGCCGTCGTTCCCCTGCGGGGTGGCGCCTTCCTCTCGGTGAACGTCGACGCCGTCACCTATAACGTCAACACGGGGGCAGCCACCTATATCCCCGCGAACCCCAATGAGCTCATCAATACCACCGGCTACGCAACCTTTCGACAGGTAGCCTATGCTGGCAGCTTTGAGGGCATCACGACGCTGGGTCTCGGCGTCCGGGCTCGCTTGCCGTTCCGAGCCCTGGTCCTTGCCGGGCCAGGGACCAGCACCCGCTTTGTCATCGACGTGGCGCATCGCTGGTAGTTTTCTCATCCTGCCAGGTGCCCCCGTTGCCTTCCGATTCTTGGAATGGTCGACGGCGGCACCTGGCTTTTCGCTGTCCACTCATCGCTCGTCTTTGGTTCGGAAGTATATGTGAGAACTTTTCTGCTGGCTATTGTTTATCGAATACTCTGGGTTTAAAATTG
>NZ_QJVC01000002.1:0-292091 GCF_003219795.1 Arthrobacter psychrolactophilus
GCATCTGCAACGACCTCGTCACCGTCGTCCAAGCAGAACTCGCACTCTAAACCACCACACAGAAGAGGCGGCCACCCCCAAAGGGTGACCGCCTCTTCTGCATTTCAACCTCGACAGCAAAGAGCAGCTAGTGTTCTATTGCTCCTGCATCGGTATGCGGACGCCCCGTTCTGCGGCAACATCAATAGCCCGCTCGTACCCGGCATCGACATGGCGAATAACACCCATACCAGGGTCGTTCGTGAGCAAACGCGACAACTTCTCGGCGGCTAGGGCAGAGCCGTCGGCAACAGAGACCTGACCGGCATGGATGGAACGGCCAATACCCACACCGCCACCGTGGTGGATGGAGACCCAAGTGGCACCCGACGCCGTGTTGAGCATGGCATTGAGCAGCGGCCAGTCGGCAATGGCGTCGGAGCCGTCCTTCATAGATTCTGTCTCGCGGTATGGTGACGCCACAGAACCGGAGTCAAGGTGGTCGCGGCCAATCACGATCGGAGCCGAAACCTTGCCCGAGGCGACCAACTCGTTGAACAGCACCCCGGCCTTGGCTCGTTCCCCATATCCCAGCCAGCAGATGCGGGCCGGCAAACCTTCGAATTCAACGTGCTCGGCGGCGGCATCTAGCCAACGGTGCAGATGAGCGTTGTCGGGGAAGAGTTCCTTCAAAGCCTCGTCGGTGACACGAATATCTTCAGGATCTCCCGAGAGGGCTACCCAACGGAACGGGCCCAGACCCTCGCAGAACAGTGGGCGGATGTAGGCCGGAACAAATCCAGGGAATTCAAAGGCGCGGCCGTACCCTCCCTTGCGAGCCTCATCGCGGATCGAGTTCCCGTAGTCGAAGACCTCGGCCCCAGCATCCTGGAATTCCACCATGGCCTGTACATGGCGAGCCATCGCGTTCTGCGCCTTCTTGGTGAAACCCTCCGGGTCGGCTTCGGATTCGGCAGCCCACTCCTCCACAGAGTATTCGGTGGGTAGGTAGGACAGCGGATCGTGCGCGCTGGTCTGATCCGTGACAATGTCCACCGTGAACTCGCCGGCCTGGTGACGACGCAAAATCTCGGGGAACAGCTCAGCCGCATTGCCCACAACCCCCACGGATAGCGGCGTTTTGGCGGACTTCGCCGCCAGCACGCGCTCAAGGGCCGCATCCAAAGATGGAGCCAACTCATCGAGGTAGCGCTTGCCCACACGCCGCAGGAGACGTTCTTCGGAGACATCAACAATCAGGCAAGCGCCACCGTTCAAGGTGACGGCCAGCGGCTGCGCTCCGCCCATACCGCCACAACCCCCGGTGAGGGTCAGTGTTCCAGCCAAGGTGCCACCAAAACGCTTCTCTGCAATAGCTGCAAAGGTTTCGAAGGTGCCCTGCAGGATGCCCTGCGTGCCAATGTAGATCCAAGAACCGGCCGTCATCTGGCCATACATCATCAGGCCCTCGGCCTCGAGCTTGCGGAATTCGGGCCAGGTGGCCCAGTCCCCCACCAGGTTTGAGTTGGCCAGCAATACCCGCGGCGCCCACACATTGGTGCGGAACACGCCCACCGGCTTGCCCGACTGCACCAAGAGAGTCTCGTCGTCCTCGAGCGTCTTGAGCGTGGCGACGATCGCGTCGTAGGCTTCCCAGGAACGGGCGGCACGGCCGGTGCCCCCGTAGACCACCAGATCCTCGGGGCGCTCGGCAACTTCCGGGTCCAGGTTGTTCATGAGCATGCGCAGCGGCGCCTCGGTCTGCCAGGATTTCGCGGAAAGGTCGGTGCCACGTGCCGCGCGAATGGTGCGTGAGGGGTCATGCATCGTTGCCATGAGGGTTTCCTTAGCTGTTGATTCAAAGACGGTGACCGGTTTGCTCCGGGCGTGTTCCATGTCTCAATCAAACCCCAGCCCGCCGCCCAAACCTAGGGGCCGGCCGAGCACACCGTCTGCGATACAAGACAGTTGGGTGTCAGGGCGTCCTGCCTTGGAAATGTCCGACGCCGTGACGCCGCCTTGCGCTGCAGCGCCGCATCACGTCCTGCGCACTTCAGTCCGTCCGTCAGCGGTGCGCGGCAACGAAGGGATCCAGCAACGAATGCAGGTGGGCGTGGACCTGCTGGATGGACTGCCCGGATTCGAGCATGCGCGTGCCTGCGTGGACCACGGAGTTGATCATGTCCACCTGCTGTCCAAGGCAAGGCCGGGGGCCAGAGTGGCAAGGGCGAAGCCCACGGCACGGGCGCCCTCGGCGACGAGGTCCACGTGGGCCAGTGCGTAGGCAAGGATCCGGTCGGCCTTGGTGGGGGCGTCGGCCATGGCACCGGTGACGCGCTCAGTCCAGCGGGGGAAGATGTCTGCGATGAGTTCCTGCAGCAGGTCCTGGCGGCATCCAGCAGGGCCGTTCGCCCAAATCCGCCCCGCGCAAGGCAGGTGGCGGGCCGTCTGGCGCCGGGCCAGTACTGTGCAAAGGCCCCCATCCGGGGCATGATGGAAAAGTAACGTGATTTTGCACCGCTTGACGAAGACGAAGTTCCAAAGCCTGTCGGAACTGCACAAGGACGGAGACTGATTCACATGGATTCAACGATGTGGATATGGATCGCAATTGCCGCAATAGTCATCATCGTGATCATCGCAGTGCTGATTTCCCTCGCCTCCCGGCGACGCCGCGAGGCGAAAGAACTCCAAGCAAAGGAAGATCGGGAGCGGGCGGCCAAGTTGCGCGAAGACGCCAGGGTTGCCGAGCTCGACTCCCGCGAGAAAAACGCCGCTGCAATGCGCAAGGCATCCGATGCGGAACAGGCCGCAGTCGCCGCTGAACGCTTAAGCATGGAAGCCGAGCAGCAACGCTCGGATGCCGCCGTCGCTACAGCCGCAGCCAGGGAAAAACTTGCCGAGGCCGCCGACGTCGACCCCGGAGCCGATGCATCGAATCGTGCGCAGCCCTCCCCCGCCGAGGATCGCACGGACCGGCCCTCAGGGGAAGGAGCCCCGGAGGAAGGAAATGATGCCGGCACCGGCCGGCACACAGCAGCGGACAGCCGGCCCCTCCATGACGGTCCCTAAACCCAACCATCACGAGAATTTTGAAAGGACATCAACATGAGCATCGGTGCCGGAGTAGTTCTTTTTGTTATTGGCGCAATTCTGAGGTTTGCCCTCGAGATCCAAGTGGCCTGGATCGACATCGCGCTGGTCGGCAACATTCTGATGGGGGCCGGAATCGTGGTCTTCATCCTTGGCCTCATTTTCACCTTCCGCAGGCGCCAGTCATCGTCCAGGACCGTCATCCGCCCGACTGAAGGAAACGGCACTGTCCGCCACACGGACCGCACGGATGACACCGGCGTCTAGCCCTTGAGGAAGCCCGACGGCGGCCGTCCCACCTTGGTGGGGCGGCCGCCGTCGAACTTCAGGCAGAGGGGCTAGACGAACGCTGCAATCCCGGTGATCGCGCGCCCGGCCACTAGGGTGTTGATTTCGTAGGTGCCCTCGTAGGTGTAGATGGCCTCGGCGTCGCAGAAGATCTTGGCCATCTCGTAGTCCACGGAGACACCGTTCCCGCCGAGGATGCCTCGGCCCAGCGCCACGGTTTCGCGCATGCACTTGGTCACGAAGGCCTTGGCCATGGCGGAATGCTCGTTCCGGGTGGTGCCGTCATCTTCCATCTGGGCCAGGCGGACCATCATGCCCATCGACGCCTGGGCATTCGAGAGCATGGTGACGAGCTGTTCCTGGATGAGCTGGAAGCTGGCGATCGGCTTGCCGAACTGGTGGCGCTCCACGGCGTACTTCCGGGCCACATCGAAGGCGGCCAGCTGGATACCAACGGCCTGCCAGCCCACCGTTGCACGCGTGGTCTTGAGCACCTTGTTGGTGTCGCGGAAACTGTTGGCGCCCGCCAGCTTATTGAAGTGCGGCACGACGACGTCCTGCAGGACAATGTCGGCATTCTGGACCGCGCGCAGAGCAATGCGATTTTCAATCAGGGTCGCCGTGAAGCCCGCCCGCGAGGTCTCCACCAGGAATCCCTTGACCTGATCATCGGCCACGTCCTTGGCCCAGATGATGACGTAGTCGGAGAACGTGGAGTTGCCGATCCAGCGCTTCTCTCCGTTCAGCACCCAGTTGTCACCGCGCCGCTCCGCAGTTGTCTGCGTGCCGCCGGCCACGTCGGATCCGGCCAGTGGCTCGGTAATGGCAAAGACACCGGTTTTGCGCAGCGCATAGATGTCCGGCAGCCACGCCGCCTTCTGTTCCTCGGAGGCGAGCAGTTCGATGGAGCCGGTGAACAGGCCGTCGTGCCCGCTGAAGAAGGTGCCGAAGGAGGCGTCCACGCGGTGGATGGCGGCGGTGACCATGCCGGCCAGCAGGTGCGAATGGCCCTGGCGGCGGACCGGACTGATCATGTCCAGCTTGGCGACCTCCGGGATCAGGTGCACGGGGAACTCGCTGCGGTTCCAGAAGTCGCGGGAGATGGGGCGCACATTGGCCTCCATCCAGTCGCGGATTTCATTGAGCCGGGCCAGCTCAGCGGCTGGCAGCAGGGTCTCAAAGGCGAAGAAGTCGCCGTCAGGGTACGGCAGGGCGGCGGAAACGGCGTGGTCAGTCAAGGGATTCTCCTCCAGGGGAAGGCGGGACAAAAAGGCGGGACAAGACGGGAAAGCCAGGGTGGCAGTTGGCCGGGGGTCTGCCGGAAGGCAGTGCGTGGCACCGGCTCCGGGTCGCCGCCCCTAAAGTGCGGCGTCATTCGAACATAGCCCGGACCCGGAGCAGAACGTGCCCCAGATCACGCAAACGGGTCGCTCGTCTCGGATCACAGACTAGTTTGGTGAACCGTATCACTTCCACGCCAGTAAACATGCTCAGATTGATTCAAGAATTTCATCGCGACAACACTAAATTCCACTGGAGGAATGAGATGTCAAGAATACAAACCGTGCGAAAGAGCGGGCCGGCCATTGAGCGCCGGTCCATCGACTTCGTCCCCAACCGCGAGCGCCATGGCAAGCCTTTTGGCCAGTTCACGCTGTGGTTCGGGGCGAACATGCAGATCACGGCCATCGTCACCGGCGCCCTGGCCGTCATCTTTGGCGCCCCCGCCTTCTGGGGCATCGTGGGCTTGTTCATCGGCAACCTGCTGGGCGGCGCCGTCATGGCCCTCCACGCAGCCCAGGGCCCCAAGCTGGGCATGCCGCAGATGATCTCCAGTCGCGCCCAGTTCGGCGTGTTTGGCGCCGTCATCCCGCTGATCCTGGTTATCGTCATGTATCTGGGCTTCGCCGCAACCGGAGCAGTGCTCGCCGGGCAGGCTGTGGACCTGATCATCCCCACAGGCAACCCGGCAGTCGGGGTCTTCATCTTCGGTGGCCTGACCGTACTGGTGGCCACGCTGGGGTACAAGTACATCCACATGCTGGGCCGGATTTCCACGATCGTGGGCATCCTCGGCTTCACCTACCTGGCCATCCAGCTTTTCCTCAAGCACGACGTCGGCTCAGTCCTGGGCGTTGATGGTTTCGCCATCCCCACGTTCCTGCTCGCCATTTCCCTCAGCGCTGGCTGGCAGCTGACCTACGGCCCCTACGTGGCCGACTACTCCCGCTATCTGCCGGCTAACACGCACGCCACCAAGACTTTCTTCGCCTGCATGTCCGGTTCCGTCCTGGGTGCCCAATGGTCCATGACTCTCGGTGCGTTGTTTGCAGCCATCGCGATGCCTGCGGGCAAGGGCTTCATCGACAATCAGGTCTCGTTCGTGGGCGATCTCGCCGGCGGCGGCGTCATCGCCGTGCTGATGTACATGGTGATTGTGGTGGGCAAGCTGACAGTCAACACGCTCAACGCCTACGGCGGCTACATGACCATCCTGACCTCCGTCAGCGCCTTCACCCGCCAGCTGCGCTTCGCCCCCTGGGTCCGCTTTGCGTACGTGATCGGCTTCATCGGCGTCTCCGTCATCATTGCCCTCGTGGCCTCGGAGGACTTCGTCTCCAACTTCAAGAACTTTGTGCTGCTGTTGCTGATGGTCTTCATCCCGTGGAGCTCCATCAACCTGGTGGACTTCTACTTCTCCTCCAAGGAAAAGGTTGACATCCCGGCACTCTACGACTCCAAGGGCCGCTACGGCACTTGGAACGTTCCGGCGCTGCTCACGTACCTGGTCGGCGTGCTTGTCCAGATCCCGTTCCTGGCCCAGCACATGTACACCGGCCCCATCACTCCCCTGCTAGGCGGGGCCGACATCTCCTGGATCGTTGGTCTGCTGGTCACGGCAGCCGTTTACTACCCCGTGGCCAAGCGCTTCAACCACCCGCCGGCAGAGATGGTCTACCCGGCCGATGATGAGGTCTCCCCGGACCCCGCAGCGGCTGCAACGGCACCTGTCGCCTGACTGAGTCAGCTTTACCTGAGCAACCCTGACTGACCTGCCCAGCCTGACCCGACACAAAGGACTCACCCATGACCACGATCCAGACCCCTGAGGCGCTCGCAACCCTGCCAGCGCCTCGGGACCTGGTGGCCACGCTGCCCGTCTATTCCACGGCGGGCGGCACCGTCCCACCCAGGTGGCGGGCGTCGTCGAACGAGTCCTTCCGTCCGCCGTCGCCGGCAGTGCTCGCCGCCATTGATGCCGCGGCGCGGCGCTGCCAGCGTTACCCCACGTTGCAGGGCGAACCCCTCATCTCCGCCCTCAGCAGCGACCTCGGCGTCGCTGCGGCGCAGATCGTTGCGGGCGGGGGTTCGCTCGCGGTGCTTCAGCAGTTACTGACGGCATTCGCGGGGCCAGGCCGTGAGGTGGTGTTTGCCTGGCGCAGCTACGAGGCCTACCCCATCCTGGTGCGCCTGTCCGGTGCGCAGGACATCCCGGTGCCGCTGACTGCCGGCCACGGGCACGACCTGCCCGCCATGGCCGCCGCCGTCACCGCAGACACCGCCGCCGTGATTCTGTGCAGCCCCAACAATCCCACAGGCACCGTCCTGGGCGCGGCCGAGGTGGAGGATTTCCTGGCCGGCATTCCCGCCCACGTGGTGGTGGTGTTGGACCAGGCCTACATCGAATTCGCGGACGACGCCGAGGCCTCCTCCCGGCAAAGCCTCGCCTTACTCGCAGCGCATCCAAATCTGGTCCTTTTGCGGACCTTTTCCAAGGCGTACGGCTTGGCCGGACTGCGGGCAGGATACCTGGTGTCCCACCCCAGCATTGCGGCCGCGGTGCGCGCGGTGTCGCCGCCCTTTGGCTTGAATGCGGTGGCCGAGGCTGCCGCCGTTGCCGCTCTCGCGGACACCGGTGCACTGGCCGCAAATGTTTCCACCGTGCGCGAAGGCCGGATAGCGCTTCATGCAGCCCTCGCCTCCCGCGGTCTTGCACTACCGGACAGCGGCGGCAATTTCCTGTGGCTGCCCGTGGGTGAAGGCTCTGCGGCCCTGGAAGCCGCATGTCTGGCCCAGAGCGTCAGCGTTCGCAGCTTTGCCGGCGAGGGCGTGCGCGTCACTGTTGGCTCCCGGGATGCCGAAGCCGCGGTGCTGCGCGGCGTTGACGCCTGGCTGGCCGGCGGAAGGGTTTAACGCAGCCCCACGCAGTTGCAAAAAGCCCAGCCATCTCCACATACAGCCGGCTCGCGTGCAGCGCCAGGTAGGAGACCTCGTCGTCGTCGAGCTTTTACGCCAACGTCGCCTTCCAGGACATGGTTGTCCAGGAGGGGATAGGACGCGACAGTGGTGGGGCTGGACAGAGCGCCCGAGGTCAGCGACATCGCCCGGATGATCAGTAAGAAGTTTTCCGGCAGTTGAAACGGCAGCGAGCGCCTCACCTCACCGAACTCACCGGCAAAGTCGCGCAACTCCCGAACCAACCGGGACATTTTTGGTGCCCTGACCCGTTAGCCCGCCAGTACCTTGCCGGGGTTGAGAATCCCCTGCGGGTCCAGCGCACTCTTGATGGCCAGCATGACCGGGATGGCGGATGCATGCTCCTTCACCAGGGAGGCAGTCTTGCCCAGTCCGATGCCGTGCTCACCCGTGCAGGTGCCTCCCATGGACAGGGCACGCTCAACGAGCCTGTCGTTGATGGCACCCGCTTTCACCAGAACGCCGTCGTCCCCGGGAGGAAGGACAAAGGCGAGGTGGAAGTTGCCGTCGCCCACGTGGCCAACGATCGGGGCCAGCACACCCTCACGGTCGGTGTCGGCCTTCGTCAGCGTGATGCATTCGGCCAGCCTGGAAATTGGCACGCAAACGTCGGTTGACCAGGTGCTGGAGCCGGGAACCAGGGCCGTGTAGGACGGCAGGGCGTCGTGGCGGGCACGCCAGATGCGGCTGATTTGATCGGGATCACTGGCGTAATCCCAGCCGGTCCCGCCGTTCACCAAGGCAAGCTTGCGGACCGCCTCCCCCTGATCGGCGATGTTCGTGGCCGAGCCCTCAAATTCAAAGATCAGCGTTGACATGACGGGAAGTCCCAGCCCGCTGTAACGGTTGACGGCATCGACAGTGACGTCATCGAGCAGTTCCACCCTGGAGATGGGCACTCCGGACTCCAGTGTGGACTGGACCACGGCGGTGCAACTTTCCAGGGTGGGGAATGAGCAGATTGCCACGCTGGCTGCTTCAGGGATGCCGTACACGCGCAATGTCACTTCGGTCAGCACGCCAAGGGTTCCCTCGGCGCCGACGAACAGGTGCGTGAGGTCATATCCGGCTGCCGACTTGCGCGAGCGCCCGCCGGTCTTGATGATGGTCCCGTCCGCCAGGACCACTGTCAGGCCCAGCACGTTTTCCTTCATGGTGCCGTACCGGACCGCGGTGGTTCCGCTGGCGCCCGTGGAGGCCATGCCGCCAACGCTTGCATCCACGCCCGGGCCCACGGGGAACGTAAGCCCGTGGCCGGCCAGGGCCGCATTGAGGGCGCTCTTCATGACGCCGGCCTGGACTGTGGCGTCAAGGTCGGCGGAACCGATGCGCAGGATCTTGTCCATGCCGGACAGGTCCAGGCAGATGGAGTCGGCCGTGCTGTTGGCGCCACCTTCCAGCCCGGTTCCCGCCGCGATCGGCACCGCTGCCACGCCGTGGCGTGAACAAATGGCCAGAGCCTCGGATACGTCCCCGGTGCTGGTGCAATGCACCACGGCCATGGGCGCCTCCCACGGCAGGTGCGATCTGTCGTGCCCGCGGGCTGACCGGACACCGTCGTCAGTGTTGACCTTGCTTCCCAGCCCGGCCCGCAGCTCGGCCAGGACCGCCGTCTTATTGTCGGGTGCAAGCATTGTCATTGGTTGTTTCCTTCGTGTTGCGTGGCTGTGGCGCGGCGCTGCACCGGGGGGCTACCGCAACGATACCCACTGAATCCGAGCTTGTGCGGCCAATCACATTCCTGCGGGCCAATTCTCGGATCCAAGACATTTTCCCATGTTCGACGGCGGCCGGCCCGTCACCCACTGGGGCGCAGCCGGCGCGAAATCTCCGTGGCGCAGCGGGTCACCTCGGGCAGCCATTGCGCAGCCAGGTCCTCCACGTCCACGGTGCGTTCCTGGAGAATTCCCTCGGCCTCATTCCGTGCCGCGGCCGCCGGGCTCAACGCCGGGCGGTTGGCCACAGTGAGCGTCACGCTGGCCACGGCCAGCCCGCTGTGGTCAAGGACGGGGACGGCGATGCTGGAAAATCCGTCGGTGATCTCGTCTTGTTCCCACGAGAAGCCCCGCTCCCGAATCCGCACCAGCAGCTCATTGAGCGCCGGCACCGAGTGCACGCCCGTTTCATACCGCGTGGGGAAGGCTTCAGGCCCCGGATACAGGGCAGCAAGCTGCTCGGCCGACATCGAAGCAAGCATGGCGCGCCCGCTTGCCGTCAGGTGGGCGGGCAGCCGAACACCTGGATTCGTCACCAGCGCGGACTGCCGCTTGGCCCGTTCCTCAATGACGTAAATGACCTCGCGGCCGTGCATGACGGCAAGGTGGGCGGTGCGCTTGGTGCGCTCCACCAGCTGCGCTATGGGAAATCTGGCTAGCCGCTGCAGCGGCGCCTGGCGTGAATAGCCGGTGCCAAGCTCGTGCGCCGTGACGCCGAGCGCATACTTGCGCTCCTCGGGCAGGTGAACCACAAAGCCGTCATCCACCAGCGCGGCCAGCAGGTGGTAGGTGGTGGAGCGCGGCAGCTCCACCTCGCGGGCAATGGCGGCCGCCCCCACCGGGCCGGCCTGCGCCGCCACATAGCGAAGCACCGAAAGGACGTTCTTGGCGGCTGGAACCTGCGGCAAATTCTGTGTACCCATAGAGCTATCGTAACCGCTGTTCGTCTGTGATCACAGACGGGATGCCGCGCCGAACTGGGATTCTCAGCGCTTTCAGTGCTGTGATGGTACTAACAGTTGCCGCATTGCCGGACCCTCCCCCACATTCAAAGGCTGAATCTTCCATGACCACTCCCCCTCCGGCCACGGCCGCCCAAGAGCCCGCTGCGCTGAACCGTCCCGGATCCCTTGAAGGCCTGCGCGTGCTGGACCTGTCCCGGGTGCTGGCGGGCCCCTTTTGTGCCATGATCCTGGCGGACCTCGGCGCTGAAGTCATCAAGGTGGAAAGCCCCGACGGCGACGATTCCCGCCACTTCGGCCCCTGGTACAACGGTGAATCCGCCTACTACCGCCTGTTCAACCGCAGCAAGTACGGCGTCACGATGGACCTGAAGGATGCAGCGGAGCGTGAGCGCCTGCTCGCATTGGTGCGGCGGTCCGACGTCGTGATTGAAAACTTCCGCCCCGGCGTCATGGACCGGCTCGGCCTGTCTGCGGAGAGCCTCATGGCGGAAAACCCCAGGCTGGTCATTGTCAGCATTTCCGGCTTCGGCCAAGCCGGGCCGCTGCAAAAGGCGCCCGCCTACGACCTCATTGCCCAGGCCATGAGCGGGCTGATGTCCATTACCGGTTGGCCGGATGGGCAGGCCACACGCATTGGCATTAGCATTGGCGATGTCATTCCGGGGCTCTACGGGGCCATCGCGGCGCTGGCCGCCATCAACGAACGCCACAACACGGGCATGGGCCAACACATTGACGTCGCCATGCTGGACAGTCTGATTTCCGTGCTGGAATCCGTGGGCATGCGCGCCCTGCACGGCGAGGAGCCGGTGGCCTGCGGCAACGACCACGCCATGTCCACCCCGTTCAGCACCTACCAAACCGGGCGTGGCCCCATCGCCATCGCGATTGCCGGCGACAGGCTGTTCCCCCGCCTCACGGAGGCGTTGAACCGGCCCGAATGGTTGGTGGATGAACGCTTCCGCGAGCAGACCCGCCGGAATGAATTCCCGGTCGAATTCCGCGCCGCATTGGAGGAGGCCCTGAGCCCGTTCACCGACGACGAGGCGATCGAGCTGCTGTCCGCCCACCATGTGCCAGTATCCAAGGTCCAGACGGTCAACGAGGCACTGACCAGCGAGCATTCGGAATATCGCGGCACCGTGGCCACGGAGTCGGACGGCTTCAAGACCCTGGCCTCACCCCTGCGACTGACCGGCTCGGTGCCGCCCTCCCCCGCCCCCACGCTGGGCCAGCACAATGACCAGATCGGCACCTGGCTGGAAGGTCCTGTTCGGACGGGACGTCCATAGTCCCCGGTTAGACTGGGCCGATGCCCGCCACCAAAGCACCGCTCCGCCGCACCCTGTCCAGGGTTGCCCTTGGCGTGCTGGCGACTCTGTTGGTGTGGCTGTTTTTCGCGTTCCAGCTCTTCTACAACGTGCATACTCCGCCGCTGAAAGCGGCCGATGCCGTGGTGATGCTGCCTGCTGTGTCCGCTTCGATGGCTTGATATGAAGATTGCCCAGAGTTGATGTCTGTGGCTCGTTACAGGAATGCCTCGTGAGTGACCCCCATGCGGGCTGCCGGCCGCACTATGGCCGGAACAATCCGAACCGTCAAAGAGAAAGGAATGAGTATCAATGCCCACTGTCGCGCATCTATATCCATTCATTATCGGTGTAGACACCCATGCCCGAACCCATACCTACGCCGTGACCGCCGCCAACGGTGAGCAACTCGGCATCGAGACTTTCTCCAGTACGTCCCGGGACGGAAGCGGGCGACCTCTTGGGTAGCGCGCCGTACTCAAGGCTACGCTGATACGCTCTGGGTCATTGAAGGGGTCGGTAGCTACGGTGCCTTACTCACAGGCACAGTTTCACGCACTGGTTACCGTGTGGTGGAGGGACCCCAGACATATGGTCCAGCCCGGCGTGGTGCCGGAAAATCAGACCTGTTAGATGCCGCCGCTATTGCTGCGACGGCACTGCCACTTGAAGAGCCTCATCTACGCAATCCACGACAGGACGACGGGATTCGTTCGGCTCTACGGTGTTTTGGTGGATGCTAGAGAACAGATGACGCTTGAACGAACAGCCAAAGCTAACGCGCTCACTGCTCTTCTAAGGACCATGGATCTGGCTGTTGATGTGTGGAAGCCTCTGAGCGATACGCGGATCGTAACTACAGCCGCCCGGGCCTTGGTGGGCGCCCGGCATGGCCGGCTGATCCCGGTGTCGATGCTGCTGGGCGCGCTCCTGGTCTCCGTGGCCGATATTTTGGGCCGGACCCTGATTTCGCCGGCCCAGATTCCAGCCGGGCTGATGATCGCCCTGATGGGCGGCCCCTACTTCGTATGGCTGCTCCGGCGCTCGCGCGGGTAGCCTGCCGCGTCAGGCGTGGGCCAGGAAGTCCCGAATCAGGGTGCTGATCAGTTCCGGGCGCTCAGCAATCAACCCGTGGCCGGCGCCGGGCACGATGGCGAGCTGCGCCCCCGGAATCGACGCCGCAATCAGCAGGCTGTGCGCCGGCGGGATTGAGCCCCGGTCCCCCGACATGATGAGCTTCGGTGCGCTGACGGCGGCCAGATGGGCCGGATCGAGGTTCGGCTCGCTGGTCCACAGCCGCATGAGTTTAGCCAGGACCCCGTCTGCATGCCCGACACCATCCGGCGAGAGCCGCCCATAATGCATCCGCTCCAAATCCGGCTTCGGTTCCCCGGCAATAGGAGCCGACGGCGGGGAGTCCAGTCTGGGGCCATTGCCAGCTGCGGGGGTGAAGACGCCGGGATCAAGGTTGGCGCTGATAGCTACCAATATACGACGGCGTCATGGGCACCTTTCGCTGCTGCGTTGGCATCCGCCCGTGGTGTCCTGGCTGACGACGCCGCCATCCAGGAGGCGGCGGATACAGCGGCACGGAAGCTGTCCGAGGCACAGGCACTTCTGGTCAAGTCCATACCGGTCAAGCTTGCGGCGGAACAGAGCTGCGCGGGGCCCAACGTCAAAATGAAGGTGAGCGTTGTCAATGACAGCGATCTGCGCGTCACTGTGGTCCTGAAGACATTGTTCGGGACCAAGACCTTCAACGATCTGGACCCGGGAGCCACCCGGTTCAATCCCTTCAATGCTCAGTCTCAGAATATCGCCAAGGGAACCGTCGACGCCGAGGTGACTGCCACCGTTGACGGCAAATCAGTGACTCAGCACCAGACACTGCTGTACCCGTCCCACAGCTGCTGAGCCACGAGGGAAAGGACACCCAGAGAAGGGCTCCAAAATCGCCTGCTGAATCGAGGTGACATGCAATGGTGATGTTGCGCGACAACATCACCATTGTGTGTCACCTCGAATTCGGGGTAGAACTCCGGGCCTGTGGATAAACCTTACATCTCCCGGTTTCCCGGAAAACGTTCGGGAAACAATTGAGTATGCACCGATTCGAGCTTCCAAAGCATCTACGTAAGACGTCGTTCACGGTCATGAATTCCGACGCCGCGGGCGTACCCCGCGAACGAACCAGGGCTAGTGATCTCATCTACGTCTCCCGAGGTATACGCGTGCCCACCGACGCGGAGCTGAAGGGATCCGCAGCGTTGGCAGCATATACGGAGGTCAATCCTCGCAGTGTCTTGAGCCATCTCTCCGCGGCGCACCTGTGGGGCATCCCTTTGCCATGGGGCCGTGAAGAAGATTGGCGGATCCATTTGGCTAACCCCGCCGCTCAGAGAGCCCCACGGCGGGCCAACGTCGTCGGGCATCGTTTGAATCTCCTAAGTGGAGAAATTTGGCTCTTCAATGGCGTCCGGCTAACAAGTTGCGCCCGGACGTGGCTGGATTTGGCGCCAAGCCTGTCACTCAATGATCTGATCGCTGCTGGTGACTTTCTGGTGTGCAGTCACGGACCCGAATTCCCCGCCCCTCGCACCGCGAAGTGCACCATTGAAGATCTGGCTCAGGTCATTGCCCATCATCCGGGCGTCCGAGGAATACGCAAAGCCCGCGCTGCCCTGGAACTCATTAGGGTGGGCTCCGATTCTCCTCCCGAGACCTTCATGCGTCTCGCATTGGTTGAAGCGGGCCTTCCCGAACCCGAGCTCAACGTCGTCGTCAGGAATGAGTATGGGGTCGCTGTGCTCTGGCCCGACGGCGCATACCCCGAATACAAGCTCAGTCTGCAATACGACGGCATCCACCACAACGATTCGCGACAGTATGAGCACGATATTGAGCGTTTGGAGACCACGAAGCGTTTGGGCTGGGTCGAAATTCGGATCTCACGCAACGATCTACGAGGTGATCACCCAGCTGTCGTGCAAAAAATAGCTGCTGCCTTGCGCGCAAAAAACTGGCGCCCGAATAGTCCTCATCGAGGTGACATGTAGTGGTGGTGTTCCGCAAAAACATCACCATGACATGTCACCTCGATGAGGAGGCAGGTGTCCGTGGCGGGTGAGAGTCGACGTCGGCTAACCGGTGGGCTGGAACCTCTCCCAAATAACGGCAAGATCAACCACAGCGCCATCGGCAAAGTAGAACTGATCGTCCCCTCCCAAGCGGGCGCCATCCAGTTCCGCACGGCAGCCTTCGCCCCCAAGGACGACGACGGCGGCGTAATCGCCGTCGACCGCGGCACCGGCGGTACCAATCCACGGAATCTTCAGGCACTCCCCCATGGGATGGGGCGACGTCCTGCTCCACGTCCCGGAATCGTCAAGCGTGGAACCAATTCCTGCCACGGGACGGATCTCGCTGATGAGCGTTGACTCAGCGTCCACGGGCCAGCCGCCCATCTGCAGGGTGGCCGGCAACTCCGGCGAACAGCCACGGACCCGGACCAGCCGCAACTCCACAGCCCCATGCGTCAGCGACACAGTGGTGACCTCGGGGCCAGACACAGCAGTACCCGCCACGCCACTGCCGTGATCCGGTCCGGCGTCGGGATTAATAGTGATCCAGTTGGTCGTGGCCCGTGATGCACTGGCCAGTACTCCTGCCAGGTTGGCCTGGCCGAGGAATTCGAATCCGGTGCGATGCGTCATCTCACCGGCCTCGTTGACCAGAACCACGGCATTATCCAGAGATTCGCTCTCTAGGTCCGGGAACGTGTGCGTGGAGTAGCCCAGCCGCGCGTACAGTGGCGAGTCCGCCACGGCAACACTGGGGTTGGCGTGGTCGGTTCCATGGTTCCGGACACGGACCACGCCATCGGCCGCCGTGCCGTCGACTTGCCAGCCGGGCGCGGCAATGAGCCGCCGGGTGTTGCCCACCTCTATCGGCAGCGGTTCCTCGACTGCCGTCCAGACGCGGTGGTCTGCTGGCAGTGCCAGACCAAGGAATCCCTTGGCCGCCCAATACGGTGAGCCCGCACCGGAGTAGGCCTGCCGCATCCCGGGGAACTCACCGTGCCAACCAAGGGTGAGGAGACCATCGTCGTTCATGGCGCCACGGCGGAGGAAGTAGTCCAGCATGCCGGAGGACGCGCGCCGGGCTACGCCAGGCGAGAGCCGGGTGTGGCCGGACAGCTCACCCACCCAGAAAGGTGCTGCCGCGGCGAAGCGGTAAATAAGGCTGCGCCCCTGAATGAGCGGCGCACCATTGCCGCCCACGAGGTCGGCGGCGTCGTCGAGATAGTCCGCTAGCCGCTCGCCGTCGACCGTGGAACGGGCGAGCACCCGTGGATCCGTGGGAGCCATCAGCGCCCACAGCTGAGGGTAGACCTGGAACGCCCAGCCGTTGTAGTGGTCGTAGGCGCGCTCCGGACCGTCGGCAAACCAGCCGTGCCCACGGTAGAGGGAATCGTGGATGGCCAGGCCCGCATCAATATCTGCATCCGAGTATCGCCCGCCGACGCTGGCCAGGAAGGTCTCCACCACGATCTGAAACCACACCCAGTTGATGGGCGGGTATTCCTCGCCAATAACCGTCTCGAACCAGGCGATCAGCTGCTCCTGAACCCGTTGAGACAGCTTGTCCCAGAGCACGTCACGGGTCAGTGCCAGGCCCACGGCCAAGGATGCGGCCTCGACCTTCGCCTGCCCCAGCTCGCCGGGCGTGGGCCAGCGGTCGGGATTGGCAGGATTCGTCCCCGCATCCAACCCTTCTGCATACCATTGGGCAATCCAGCCAGTCCCCTCAGGATCCCCGGCCATGCGGAAGGACGCCAATAAGAACGTGCGGGCGAACGCCTCCAACGCATCGCTGCGAGGGCCGTAAACGCTGTTGGCTCCAGGCAGGTGGATGTTCGCATGGTCGGCCGTGCCGAACCGTTGAGCAGAGCGCAGCAGGTAATCCGCGTAGGCACACCAATGTTCCCGTGTCTGGCCGGTGTGTGGGGACAGCTCATGATCCAGCGGGGGCAGGGTCAGAACAGCACGTGAAGTGGTGGTTGGCATTGCTTCCTCAGGGTTCGTGGGTTGTCCGTTGAGCCCCAACTGAGGACTCGCGAAGAATCAGTTCCGGGTTGAGCTGGATCCGGTGCACCGGTCTCATCCGGCCCTCAGCGAGACGGGCGGCCATGAGCTGCACCGCTACCTTGCCGACATAGCGTTTGGGCGGTTTGACGGCGGAAATGGCTGGCTCGGCAAGGTAGGCCACCTCGTCGTCATAGCCCACAATGGCCATGTCGCCGGGCACCTCGATGCCCTTGTCCACGCAGTGCTGCACGAAGGCCACGGCCTGGGTGTCGGAGTGGACCAGCAAAGCCGTCGTCCCGGTTTCTTGGCACCTTTTCAGGACATCATCAAAGTGTTGTGCGCGCTCACCATTGTCGAGTTTCGCGGATTCACCGTAGAACTGATTCTCGGGAGGGATGTTCAGAGCTGCCATTGCCTGCTGCCAGCCTCGAACCACGTGGGGACTCGTGGGGCTGCTGGTATCCGTCAGACAGCCGATCGCACGATGGCCTTCTTGCCACAGATGCCGCACTGCCATTCCGGCTCCGAACGCATGGTCTGTTGCTACCCATTCCAGCCGGTGGGCAGGGATGTCTGACGGCGTCCTGCGTTCCGCTAGAACCACGGGAATCGGCAGGGCATTGAGCCAGCGCAACAGCTCGCGCCCGGGAGCGCCAGCCATGTCCGGGGCCACGATGAGCCCGTCGATGTTTTGTGTGTCGAGCAGCGCCTGTACCTGGCGGCGATTGTCGCTCGCGTCATAGGCCGAGCCGCGCACCATGATTCTCAGGTTCTGCCCCTCCGCCTCTTCCCTCGCCCCGCTGATGACCTGCGGCCAGTAATAATCCAGCGACGGCACCACCATGCCGATCGCGTAACTGTACGCCGGAGGTTTCCCCGCCACCGCTGTCCGGTCCAGTGGACTACGTAGCGTGGCGCCGCCATGGACACGGGATACCAGACCCCCGTCCGCGAGGCTGTTGACATCGCGCCGGATGGTCAATTCACTGACGCCAAGTTTGGCGGCAATGTCCCGGACCGTGATGGCTCCGTGGGCACGGAGTTCGTCCATGAGCAGTTCACGTCGCTGTAGTGCGAACAGCGATTTACCGCCGCCCTTCTGATTCGAGTCATTGCTCATTTGTTGCCTCCATGATCACAGAGAATTCGCCGGTGGCTGACGTTGCGGAAGGGGATCGGAACCGCAGGCGCGTCAACTTCTTTCCCCAAATGTCTTGCAATAGCGGATCGTCAAGGATCCATTCATCCACATGCACGACGGCGGTCCCTGGCTTCCAGCGCAGCCTCAAGCCGCGGCTGTGGCCGGGTATGCAAGCGACCCCGGGTATGCCCTCCGACCAGACGGTGGCGATGCCATCGTCACTTAGTTGCAGCGTTCCGGCGATGAGGTAGGCAATAGCGACATCCGGCTGGCGTGTTTGAGAGTTCGCGGACGTCGGCAGCTCCCAGCGGTCCCCGATCACAATGGAACCGTCTTCACGATTGAGGGCGGCGGTGCGAATCCATTGTTCCGCTTGGGCAAATCCGTACGCAGTGCCGAGTCCCAAGGTAAGTGTTGGTGCAGCGCCGGTGGGTTCCTCGATGACGGTGGCACCGTATTCCACACCGGTCCCCTGTTCCAGCCCAAAGGGTGCCGGAACGTTGTGCCAGGAACTTTGCATGGCGCGAATCTGGTACCGGTCCGGACCAAATGTTTGCGCCGTGTAAGTGGGTTGGCCTGCATCGACGAGCAATGGCACACCATCGAGCGCAACCACCACGGATCCGACGTCGCGGTGGTTGTGGTGTTCACCGTTGTGTCCGCCCTTGGCCGTCAGCGTCAGTCCGTGTGCACTGCCAGATCTTTGCCGGGCCACCATAATTTGCACCGACGGCAAGTAGCTGAAGGCAGCAAGTGGGGGTTGAGGCGATTTCGCTGCCGGCGGTCCTGGCACGGGTTGGAGCAACGAATGCAGAACCCTGCCCAGTCCGGCTTTCGAATCCACGTGATCACGAACAAATGCCTCAGCGTGTTGTGCAGCATGTACATCGCCGACCCGGATTGCCGCCCGGTACAGCATGTCCCACGGCAGTCCGTCAGCTGCACGGGCCGGGCCATCGGCCACATTCAAGAACCACCGGCCACCCAGATGCATCCGGTGCGGAAAGGAAACCATGGCACGGACTACCGGCGCATCAGCGCTCAGAACTCCGCCGCTCGCCTCGTCCAGTATGGCCAGTCCTTCCAGCGCTCTGCCAGCCCCGTTCCACCAATAGGCAAAACCTTCATCAATGGCGCCGTCGTCCGGGATCGATGCCAGAAAACGGTCCAGTCCCTCGATGCACCGGGAAATGGTGTGCGCCTGCAGTTGCGGATCATCAACCAGCAGCAGCGCTGCCGCGATGATGTTTGAGTGGATCCAGGGATTCCAGTTGTGAACATCGCCATCGAATCCGAGCCAATGCCAGTCGAAGCGATCCACGAACGGCTGGATCACCCGGCAGTGAGTTTCGTATCGCATGCGCCGTCTCAGGCCGGGTGCCCGCCGGTCCAATCGTTCACCCAAGACCTGGTCGATCCACGCAAGCTGGGCAGCGACCTCGCCGGCGCCAAGATCCAGAAAAGGGCGGTCCGGATCGGGGACAACCTCGCCCGAGACGGCGAAAACGTCGTCGTGCGCCGCCCAGCTCCACGAGCTCTGCTCGCACAACAGGTAGGCGCCGTCGATGACTTCATCCAGCCATTCAGTGGTATCGCCGCGCAGAGCCGCCATCACCACCGCGCGTGTCAGTCGCTGCTGCCGCGCTCCCACTAGGGCCTCGTAGGCGGTGCGGTTTCCGTCACGGAAGTACCGGGAATAGTGGGATACCAGCGGCTGCGGCCACGGGGTGCCGCGCTCAGCTGTCGCCTGGTCAACGAGAAGCTCAACCGCAGCCGGAGCCACTCCTTGCCAAGCGTCATCATCGGCTGGTCGAATGCTGAGCCGATCGCGCGAACCGACCAAAAGCAACTCCAGCGAGTCGTTGGTGACTTTGCGGCCCCACATGGCTCTGAGCGGACCAGCCGCGTTGAGTGGACTCGTGGCGTCCTTGTGCGCTGCGACAACGGAAGCAGTTTCGGCGGGCCCTGCCATCAGAAATCTCTCCCATTTGTTCGACTTTGAACGTTTCAGTTCAACTTCGATTATCTTGATTGAACAATCTTGTTTATCAGTATGTACTGATTATTAGATGTGATGCAACACATAAATAACTGGTCGAACATTCCGACCACGACCCGAAGGGAGGCTCGCCAATGTCGCATAAACCTCACGCCCTGCTGGTCATGAATCGCGAAACCTTTGCCGATCAGTTCGACTCCAAGCGACTGGACCGGCTGGCGCAGCTGGTCGATCTGGGAGCGCAACCGTGGACAGATTCTTTGGAAGATCCTGCAGTGTCCGGGCGTCTGGAAGATGTTGAAATCCTCGTCACCAGCTGGGGCGTCCCGCAGCTCAATGCGGAACGGCTAAAGCGCATGCCGAAACTGCGTGCGGTGTTCCACTGCGCCGGAACTGTCCGAAGCTTCGTCACCGACAATCTGTGGGACAGGGGCATCACGGTCACGAACGGCGCTGACGCGAATGCCATCCCGGTAGCCGAGTTCACCTTCGCTTCGATTGTCTTGGCAGGAAAAAAGGCGCAAGTGCTGGCCAATGATGCTCGCAGCTTCCGTGAAGACTGGGGCTACGTTTCAGGCCGTGGCGAGTTGGGCAATATCGGACGCGTCATCGGCGTCGTCGGCTTCTCACGCATTGGGCGTCGTGTGGTCCAGCTGGTCCAGCAACTCCAGGACGTCACGTGCCTTGTCAGTGATCCTCACGTCGATCCCCTTCTGGTGGCGGCTGCCGGCGGCACGCTGGTCCCCTTGAACGAACTCCTGTCAAGCTCCGATGTGGTCACCATCCATGCACCGGATCTGCCCGAGACGCGCAACATGATCGGCACCGCTGAGCTCCGCATGATGAAGGACCACGCAACGCTGATCAACACCGCCCGCGGGGCCCTGGTCGACACAGCGGCCCTCGAGGTTGAGTGCGCCACGGGACGTATCCAAGCCCTGCTGGACGTCACCGAACCAGAACCCCTCCCGGCGGACTCCATCCTCTACGACCTGCCCAATGTGATCCTTACGCCTCATATAGCGGGCTCTCTGGGCACTGAAACCAGAAGAATGTCCGATGCCGCCGTCAATGACCTCGAACGATACCTCTCAGGTAAGAGTCTTGTGGCTCAGGTACTGCACGATGACCTCCGGCTCAGCGCGTAGCTAGCTACGAACGCCCGTACGAAAAACTTCACACCAAGACCCAATAGGCCGCAGCCGCGGCACCACGAAAACACCTAGGAGAAACGCAATGAAGCGCAGAACTCTCACCGCAATCGCGCTGGCACTGTCGGCCGGATTCGGACTGTCGGCCTGTGCCGGTGCCGCCGGACCGGCTGACAACGCCGGCGCTCAAGATGGCAAAACGACCCTGAGCGTATCTGTGTGGAACTACGAGGGCACCCCGGAGTTCAAGGCCCTCTTTGATGCCTATGAGGCCGCCAACCCTGGCATCAACATTGAACCTGTCGACATCCTGGCTGACGACTACCCGCAGAAGGTCACCACCATGCTGGCCGGTGGCGACACCACGGACGTCCTGACCATGAAGAACGTCATTGATTACTCCCGCTACGCCAACAATGGCCAGCTGCAGGAGATCAATGACGTGGTCGACACTGTGGGCAAGGACAAGCTCGCCGGCATCGACGCCTTCGACCTGGATGGCAAATACTTTGCCGCACCATATCGTCAGGATTTCTGGCTCCTGTATTACAACAAGGACATGTTCAAGGCTGCCGGTATTGCTGACCCCACAGACCTGACATGGGATCAGTACGCGGATATCGCCAAGAAACTGAGCACTACCAAGGACGGGAAAAAGGTTTACGGAACTTACCAGCACACCTGGCGTTCTGTTGTTCAGGCCATCTCGGCTGCCCAGAACGACGCTGATCAGAACAGCGGGGAGTACGGTTTCATGAAGGATCAGTACAACACGGCACTCGATCTGCAGACGAGCGGCGCCACCCTTCCCTACGGCACAGCCAAGAGCCAGAAGACCAGTTACCGCACCATGTTTGAGACCGGACAGGCCGCCATGATGCCTATGGGCACCTGGTACATTGCCGGGATTTTGGAGGCGAAAAAGGCGGGCAAGACGGACGTTAACTGGGGTCTGGCTCCCATGCCTCAGAAGACGGCCGACGGCGAGATCACCACGTTCGGTTCTCCGACGGCTTTCGCGGTCAACAAGAACGCTAAGCACTCCGATGAAGCAAAGAAATTCATTCAATGGGCTGCCGGTGCTGAAGGCGCCAAGGCAATCTCCGCTATTGGTGTGGTGCCAGCCCTCCAGGATGCCTCGGTGACAGAGGCCTACTTCACCTTGGACGGAATGGCTACGGACGAGCTGTCGAAGAAGGCCTTCTCGCCCGATAAGACAGCATTGGAAATGCCCGTCAGCGATAAGTCAGCAGCCACGGACACCATCCTCAACCAGGAGCATGACCTGATCATGGTTGGCGAAAAGTCCGTCGATGACGCCATCACCGAGATGGACAAGCGCGTCAAAAAAGAAGTTCTCAACCAGTAACACTCCCACCGGTACGGTGCCGCGCCGTGGCTCACCTGAGCCCAGCGCGGCACAGTACCGGACCTGAACACTCCGGATTCTGAAATGGAGGAACGCTCCCAGTTCCGGGAGCGGTCATCATGACTACTGAAACAACTACTCAGGCCACGGCACCATTGCTCGGCCGTGGCAACAGGAAGCAGGCCAGGCGCAACGCGCTCATCGGATGGTCATTCATCCTGCCCAACTTCCTTGGATTTCTGGCCTTCACACTCATTCCCGTGCTGGCCGCCTTCGCCCTCTCCTTCATGGAATGGGACTCCTTCAGCGCGCCCAAGTGGGTGGGCCTGGAGAACTTCCAACGTATGCTCGGCAGTGACTCTTTCTGGATTGCCCTGCGCAACACCTTGTTGTATGCCCTCGGCCATGTGCCGCTCACCATGGGACTGGCCCTTGTCTTGGCCATGCTGCTCAACCGCAAGCTCAAGGGCATCGGCTTTTTCCGTGTGGCGATTTTCTTCCCCTACATCACCTCACTGGTGGCCGTCGCCGTCGTTTGGAACATGCTCTTCAGCCCAGAGACAGGTCCCATCAACCAGTTCCTGCAAACAGTCGGCGTAGCCAATCCCCCGGGTTGGACCTCAAGCTCCGACTGGGCCCTGCCCGCAGTCATTATCACCAGCGTGTGGCGCGACATGGGCTACTACATGATCCTGTACTTAGCCGGACTGCAGGCAGTTCCCGCCGAACTCTATGAAGCCGCCGAAGTTGACGGCGCCAATGCCTGGCAGCGCTTCTGGAATGTCACGATCCCCTCACTTCGACCCACCACCTTCTTCGTCCTGGTGATGCTGACAGTTTCCAGCTTCAAGGTCTTTGACTTGATCGTCGTCATGACCGATGGCGGCCCCGGCCGGTCCACCACTGTCCTGTCTCAGCTGATTTATCAGGAAGGTATTGGTGAAGGGAAGTTCGGCTACTCGTCGGCGATTTCCTTGGTGCTGTTCCTGATCGTCTTAACGGTGACCGTCCTGCAGTTCAAAATCCAACAGCGAAGGGAACGCTAATGACTAACATGGCAGAAAAGCTCAAGGCCGAAGCGCCCCTTCTGGGCACTGAGCTGACCACTGGCCGCCGCGGCCCTGGTTCACCGCAAAAGTCCGGACGGCTCCGGCACAAAACGCGCGAACAGAAGTCACGCACCATCAATATCGTCGTATACGGTGTACTCGTTGTCCTGGTGTTTGCGCTCCTCGTTCCCTTCTTCTGGATGATTTCCTCCTCCCTAAAGGAAAACAATCAGGTTCTCACGGTTCCCATCCAATGGATCCCCCAGGAGTTCGTGTGGAGCAACTACACGGAGATCTGGACCCGGATTCCCATGATGGGCTACCTCCAGAACTCGCTGTACCTAGCCGTCATCATCACTTGTTTGCAGGTTCTCACCGGCTCGCTGGCCGCCTACGGCTTTTCAAAGGTCCGTTTCCCGGGCCGCGATGTGTTGTTCCTGGCGTACATCGGTACGATCGCTGTTCCGTGGCAGGCCTACATGGTGCCGCAGTACATCATGATGCAGCAGCTGGGGCTTACCAACAGCTTCACCTCACTGATCCTTTTGCAGGCCTTCGGTGCGTTCGGGGTGTTCCTGATGCGCCAGTACTACATGACCATTCCTGACGAGCTGTGCGAAGCGGCACGCATCGATGGTCTGAGTGAGTACGGCATTTGGGCCCGCGTCATTCTGCCGCTGTCCAAGCCGGCACTGGCCAGTCTTGCGTTGTTGACCTTCGTGAACACGTGGAACGATTACATGGGTCCGTTCATTTACCTCACCAGCAACCGCCTCTGGACGGTTCAGCTGGGGCTCCGCTCTTTCGTGGGCCAGTTCGACGCCGAATACGCCATGATCATGACCGGCTCGGTCATCTCGGTAGTGCCCATCCTCATCATCTTCTTGATCGGGCAGCGCTACTTCATCCAGGGCATCGCCACCAGCGGAATGAAAGGATGAGTGCTGTGAGCCAGCACCTGACACGGCCAAAGCGGCGCCGGTGGGTCGGGCCAGGATTTGAAACCTTTGGGAGCATGTTCGCGTTCGTATACACGTTCCTCGCCGGAAACGTGTTGCTCGCTCTGGCCAATGCCCCGCTCGTTTTCTGTCTAGCCTTGGTGGCGGATCCTGCAACGGCTTGGCCGTTCTTCCTAATCCTCTCGGTCACGATTGCCCCGTCGCTCGCCGGTATCTTCGACTCCTTCCGTGCATTGAATGACGATGCCGGAACGGTCAAGCCAGTGGCTGCGTTCCTCAAGGGATACAAGCGCTGCTTCAAGCGAACCGCACTGCTCGGCGTGCTCGCCGTCGCGGTGCTGCTGTTCCTCGGTTTGGATTTGGTAGCCGTTCAGACAATGCCGGGGGCTGCAGTTCTCGTCCCGTTGATCGTTATGGTTGCCGCAGTCTCGGTGAGCCTGACGGTGACGACGATTGTCGGCGTTGTAAACCTTCCTGACACCGGCCTCAAGAGCATCCTGAAGGCCGCCCTGTATCTGGTAGTTCAGCGGTGGTATCTCAGCCTTGGCATGTTCCTTCTGCTGGGAATCATCGTATCGGCCGCGGTGTTGCAACCAATTCTCGGCGTCGCCCTAGCGCCGGCGCCGCTGCTGTTCGTCATCTGGAGCAACGCCTCATACGCTTTCCATGCAGCCTTGCGGTCCCAATAGATCTTCCGAAAAGGAATCTTTGCCAGGAACCAATTTTAGGGACCGTCGCCGGAAGAGTTCGCCATCACAGCCAATTCATCTTCTGGCTCTGGCTCTCGAGTCCGTCGGGACATGAAAGTCGATCTTTTGGGCCTCCACCAGGATTCTCATTTTCGGTGAACTATTGTCCATGGTGTTGATTTTGCAACACGACGGAAGCAGTGCAGTAATAGGCGATCGCTCTCATTTTGCAGGGACCTGCCATCGTGTTTCTCCGGATGCGCCCATGCCGTTGATGAAATTCAAGAAGACACCACGGAATAGTTCACATGGAGCAAGGGATTGAAGGCGAGGCTCGCCCTTTGCGCGTCGTCCATGGCTGCTCCGCTATTGTGCACTGTGCTCCGCGCAACACGACAAATTCCCGGGTGAGGTAGACAATGCCGTGCACCGACCGCTGCTCGTGGGTGCCACGATAGCTTCGGGTATCGCGGTGACACAGCGGAAAACACTGTAGTCGGGACCACTGTTGAGCGAAAGCGGTTTGGGTGCGCTTAGCGATTCCAAGGCCAAATACCTTCGCGCAGAAATAGCGACGGCGCCAGGCACCCACACTTTTCGAATGCCACCTCGGCCCTTGATACATGGGCATGACCTAAGTGTCAAGGGCCGTGCCGGGCGGTAGTACTCACTGCCTGGCAGTGCCCGACTGATGGTAATACTGCTCTGATCTGCATTAGTCAGGCAGGACGTGGCACCTAGAAGTGAGCAGGACAGCCACAATGAATCTGGATTGACTCGTGGTGCCAAAACCGAATTTGGGGAATCCAGATAGTTCTGCCTTAATTGTCCGAGACTCTTGCTCGAATGAAGAATTCCGTAAACTTCAGCAAATCTAGCGCGACATCAAATCATCGACCCACACGTCCACATCCACTACTGATGGATTCTTTCTAAGGCGCAGCTCGTCTGGCCCCGAACCCACCCAGCTGCTTGCTACCTTCACATTCCGCAGCACCGACTCCAAGACCTCAGTGGGGACGGGTTTATGCCCTACGCCGTAGTCATCAAGAAGGAGCCATAACGTACCGCTGCCACGTCGCGCGTCAATAAAGGGGCGCATGTTTTTTGTAAGGAAGAATGCATCCTTTACGTTCTGGAGGTAGACGATGTCGTTGACGTGTCCCTTGGCATAATCTGCTTGCAATTGCATGACCATGTTGTCACGCATGACTCGCACCGCAGGAGTAGTTCCGACTGCATTGAAACAGTGCTTGAGATACGGCGCAAGGTTAGGATTTGGGGATTGGCTGAGATCTATCCTGGGATTTGCCACAACTGTGATTGCATTCTCTACGGTTCGGCTAAATAGGAGGGCCGCAAATCCCCCGCCCGAAGCGCCAAAGAAGATCGGCCGGGAAAAATGGTGTGACCGTACAACATGTGAGAGAACATGAGGAAGATCTTCCATCAGAGGCTGTCTCCTATTGCCCATGAACCATGTAAGACGGAGGCTCTCATCCATACCCAGTGATGGATCGGAAATTGATAGCAGATTCATGTTAAGTCGCTCCGCAAGGCGTTGGCCCGAGAAAACCGGCAACGTTTGCATATTGTTGCTCAGCGCCGAATGGAACATGATTAGCGTGCTGCGGGACCCTATGTTCACGTTCAATAGATCCAGTGGCAGTCCCTTATAGGAGATGGTGGAGATTCCCTCGTGGACATCCGCAGCAAGAAACTCATCGATGCTCGCATACGTGTGGATGTCAAAGGCATTGAATCTACTCAAATTCCTCTTGGCCATTAGATACCTAGTACTCTTTTTGTTCGCGTGGGAAAGTTTCTACATCGTGCCAGATTCGGTTACGACAAATGTTTGGCCAGCTCAGGTGAGACGAACTCGGCAAACTTTTCGTGACCGGTGCTGTTCAGATGCAGTTCGTCGTAGAAGTAGCTCGCATCGCCGGCAAGGGCAATCTCACCGTCAATAAGCGGCAGGTTGTTTTCCCGTGAAAAGTTCCTCACTTCCGCACAAAACGCTCGCCGACGTTGTAGACCCAATTCATAGTTTTCTCGACTTCGTCGGTAGAGCCTCCTTAGAGGAGCGTCGGAAGCAAAATCAGCCACCCTGAATGGCGCCGTACCCAAAATGAGATTCAGCTGCAGAGCCTTTGACGCTGCAGCAAGGAGGGTCAAGACGGAGCTAAAGGCTTCGATCTCATGAACCAGCTGCGGATTTCCTACCCCGGAGGCCGGAAGCAGTGCGGCTCCTCGTTGGCTTCCGTTCCAGTATGAGCCGTCCTTGTACAGGTTGTCTCTATCGCTATGCGGAGCGAAAAAAACGATCGTTGATCCTGGGCCAACGGTTGGATACACCTTGTTGATCAATGAATTCAGCAACTGAAGTGAGGTTGATCCAGAGTACCCAGCATTGAGGAAACGGTACTTTTCGCTGTCCTCATTAAGGTTCCGTTCCACCTGAGAAACGAACCTCAGCTCCTCCGCGGAATACATCGATTCAACGAAGGAATCACCCATAATAACGATTGGTTGTAGATGGCTACCCCCTTCAAAGCCTGTCTTCATAAACCCCTGATCATCTACACGGCAAATGTAGGGTTCAACAACCAGCGAAGAATCCGAACATTCAATTTGCTCTTCCGAGGGTGTATGAAATCTCTCTGTTGATGGTGGGAGCTCTTTTAATCTGATGTATCTCTTCATGCGTTCTTCTTTCCACCGTGAACTCAGGACCCTTTCGGATCCCGTAAAAACCAGATCCGAACCCGGAGTGCAAGCTGTCAGTTATAGGATTTCCTCGAGCCAGCTGGCAGCTACAGTCGACGCTTCAAACTTTGCACTATAGCTGCGTGCCGCGGTGGCTTCTGCTTCAAAGAGAGCCGGGTTGCTCGCCAATCCATGGACGAAGTCGACTCCCGCGGCCGAGTCTGAAACCTTCCACCGTGATCCAAAAATTCCTTCAACTCCTGGGCGAGGCCAAAATACTGGCACGGATCCACTGGCCATGCCCTCGGCTGGCGCCAGGTGAAAACTCTCATCCGAACTCGGGGAGAGCATGAATCCGATTTTCCTCATCCATGAGCCCATATCTGCCCCGAACGGCTCAAAAACAACAGCCTTTCGGAGCCTTTCATCGGCCCCGATATCGGCAAATATCTGACGGTAGGCCATTTGTTGTGTGGGCTTGTTCCATTCGTAGGAGTACTCCCAAGGCATGCGTCCACGCACGTGAAGCGTGTACCGCTCATCCTTCTCCAAAAGCCCTGCCAGTAAGTCGACTGCGCGATCTAGGCGCTTACGTACGGGAACAATTCCAACAATTCCCAGCCGGAATTCGCTGCCACTGAGCTTCGGACGGAACAAGTCAATGCCCTCCACCGCGTTCGGGATGACTCGAATATTTGCCTCTTCCCATCCTGGAGTAGCCCGCACACGCTCT
The DNA here is from genome assembly GCF_003219795.1 of Arthrobacter psychrolactophilus. Taxonomy (GTDB): domain Bacteria; phylum Actinomycetota; class Actinomycetes; order Actinomycetales; family Micrococcaceae; genus Specibacter; species Specibacter psychrolactophilus. The sequence continues at coordinate 28,494 of NZ_QJVC01000002.1, forward strand.
TCGTAGAGCTCCGAGACGCACACAAGTGTGTCAATCTCAGCCACATCAATGTTGGGCAGCCACGGGCCTCGCAACTCGAACATGTGCAAGCGAACTATCAGCTTCTGCCTCCGCCGCTTGTTCTGCGAGTACCAGACGGCGTTCGGCCCAGCCCATTCGCAAATGATGACATCAGCCCATTCAAGCAACTCTCGAGACTGGGCTTCTTGGTGAGTGTGAAGTGTGGGCCAGCGATCAAATTTCAGCTCAATGTCATCCCGGGCGGAAAGAGCTGTGACTAGTTCGCCGGCGAATTTGAAGTCATGACTGGCCAGGACCACGCGAGTTTTTCGTTTTCCCCGAGGGAAAAGTGAGTAGTCTGCTTCTGCGGCGCGGAAGTAGGATTCAAGTCGCTGCGCCGAGGCAGAAATTGAGAAGGACGTTACAGCCTCTCTCACTCGATAACGAAGTTCCTGCTTGACAGTTCCCAAAGACTCAATGACTTTCAGTACCAAGTCTGTGTCGTCATCATCCAGGAAAAGTGGGTAGTCAGCTCCAAATATCGCTTCATGCGCCGCCGTCCTGTTAATCAGTGGTGGCACCCCCATAGCCGCGGACTCGAGCACTTTCGTAGAGATCTCGAAACTGTCGTCCATTTTCCTACTGCGCCAGCTGAGGGAGATGTCATGTTCAGCCACCGTCCGGGCTGCTTCATCGCGGGGCATCCCGCCACGCCAATCGACTCCACCATTGTGTATGGCCGTCTCCATGTGAGCCGCCCAATGCTTATGCGCTGGATCATGCTGGAATTTGTCACCAATCATTGTCACTGTGGCAGAAATCCCAGCATCGATGAGGGCGGCTGGCAAACCACACATTTCCAGGGTGCGCCACTCTTTGGCGAACTTCCCTGAGTACACAATCCGGGTTATTTCTTCATCAGATTCCCGAGGCATGAAGGCGTAGTACTCATCGGGAACCATAGGATTCAGGACAAGCGTCTTGCCGCAGGCTTCGGGGATAGCGGCCTCGATGTAGGACTGCGCATCTCGTGTCTGGGCGAAGACACGTTGGCACGCTCCAATGCCGGTGCGTAGTTTGTTAAGCCGCGCCGCCCCGATTTTTTCAATCGGGTGAGGAATATCAGTCATGTAGATCCATGACTTGTGATTGAGCTGAACTGAGTTTGCCACATGAGCGCAAACCTTCGAGCCCCGGCAAATCACAATGTCGTAAGGGTTGGCGCGGTCTATCTCCGCCAACCTTTGAGCTGCCGCCCTGGGGGCAAATTCCGGCGCATCGGATTCACTTCCATCGTGCTCTGGCTGAATGATCTCTACGTTTGGCAGTTCTTCAATTCGGCCCAAAAATCCATCTCTTGTGACACGTGCCTTCAGCAGCAGAGTCACCTGAGAATTCGTCGCCGCCAATGCCTCAGCCATAGATACCAGCCAGATAGCTGAACCATCGATGATGTTGAGGTTGACGTCTCCGTAGAGGAGAATCCGGCGTTCATGACCTCGTAGAGGATCAATAGCTGTCTCAGTTTTTTGATTCAAGAGCATTACTTCTTCTCCCCTGCCACATACTCGTCTACTGCATTCACAAACCTCACGGAAAGCCCCTCGGTCCAAGTTACATCGGTGCTCTCAAATCCAAATACTCCAGTTGATCTCTTACGAAACTCATTAGTGTAGGGGCTGGGGACTGAATCTGTTGCGATAAACCACACGGGATTTCCGGCGCTTGTTGCCGCTTCGATGGTGCTGCTGAGCTCAGCAAATAGGAGCGTCCCCGTCGCAGAATCGGCGCCATACCAGGGTCCACTCTCAAATGCTTTTTGATCGATGACAACCATCCCGGCACCGATCCTTGCAATTTGTTCGCGGGCAAAGCTCGGAGACAACTCCGTCACGTCATAAAGCCCCTCCAGAGCACGCCTCAGTCTGGGCGAAAGAACACCTGCAATCTTTGGAAGTGCGTTCCCCCGTCCACCTTGCCCCAAAAGTTCAAAGAGGACAGACTGGCGCACAGTAGATTCCGGGACGCTTGCAGCCGTTCTGCCAATCACGATGCCGGCGGAGGGTTCATGGGCCACCGCGGAGGAAATTGCCACCGGCGCCACATTATTCGGCATGGCCACGCGCGTCGACTCGGATAGCCGCGTCATTTCAGCGCGCAGCGATCGGTTCAGTGTTTCAAATCGCGTATCGAGCTCCGCGCGACGAAATTTACGTGACTTCTCCGCTGTGGCGGTCTTCCATTCAAGCTGGATGACCCGCAATGTCAGGAGAGCCACCACTATAGCGATCACCAGGCTGCTGGCTGAGGAAAACAGTCTCGAGGACATGAAAATATACGCCACGGCGAGCGCCACACACACGGTCAATAGTGCGGCAACAACTTGAAACAGGCGACTCTTCTGCAGTAACCCCAATAAGTGCTTCACGTTAGCTCGCCACCAATGACGCCTGGTTGGACCCCTTATTGACTCGCATGATGCCGCGAGTATCTACTACCGCGCGCTCACCAAATACGGTTTGGTCAAGTGTCTTCACTTCGTCGTGATCCACCAAAATAGCCACCGCACCAGAGCGATCAATCGCCTCATCAATGCTTCGCAGATTGACATTGCTAAATGCGTCAAAGGCATTGGGTAAGACATCCACGTGCGGCTCCGCAATGTTGAGCAAGCGATTCGGTAGACGTTCCGCTAGTTCCAAAGCAATGGCAACGGCCGGCGACTCACGCAGGTCATCAATATTGGCCTTGAAGGCCAGACCGAGAAGCGCCACCTCTGAATTTGCTGGTAACGCTTCGATCTCAGCGATAACCTTGTCGACAACCCAACGTGGTTTCGCATCGTTGACCTCACGCGCCGTACGGATAAGTCGTGACTCCTCGGGAGCCCCAGCCACGATGAACCACGGATCCACGGCGATGCAGTGTCCACCCACGCCAGGACCCGGCTGAAGAATGTTCACACGAGGGTGGTGGTTAGCTAGCTCAATCAATTCCCAAACGTTGACACCAAATTTCTCGGAGATCACGGAAAGCTCATTGGCGAAGGCGATATTGACGTCGCGGAACGAGTTTTCCACCAGCTTGGCCAACTCAGCCGTCGCAGCGTCGGTAATAAGCAACTCCCCTTCACAGAAAACTGAATACAGATCGCGTGCCAGCTCAGCGGCTTCCGGTGAAACGCCGCCGATGATGCGGTCATTGCTGACCATCTCATCCATGATCTTTCCAGGCAGTACACGTTCCGGGCAGTGCGCCACATGAATGACGGTTTTACCCTCGCCGGCGTGCAATGCGAGGTCGGGACGCAGCTCGATCAAGAATTCACCCAGACGTTGGGAGGTTCCGGGAGGCGATGTCGACTCCAAAATGATCAATTCGCCACCCACCAGCTGAGGCGCAATCCCTTCAGCTGCAGCATGGATGTATTTCACGTCCACACTCTTATCTGCCATGAATGGGGTAGGAACCGCCACGATGTAGGCATCAGCTGCCGGCGTCGATGACATGGCGCTGAGAAAACCGTCAGCTACCGCTTTCTTGACTACTACGCTCAGCCCCGGCTCAACAAAGGGAACTTCACCGGCGTTCACAGCTGCGATGGTCTTGTCGTTGACATCCACTCCGCTAACGCGCAGACCCTTGCTGGCAAGGATGGCCGCGGTGGGTAGGCCAATGTAGCCGAGCCCGATCACTGCAACATGATTAATCGTATTCATGGTTATGTGCTCCTAAAAGAAGATCTTGGATGTGTGGGTAGCCAGAGATAATCCGTCACTGTCCGCAGCCAGTGCCGCGTGTGGTTTACCTGTCAGGCGGAGGTAGTTGAAGCGGTCGGCTGAATAGATGGTGCCACCGCTGTTGTGTAGGCGGTCAAGGAAATCCTGTTCCGGCTCCTGCACGTCGTTAGAAAAGGGCAGGAGCCTGAAACGCTCAATCTCTGCCGTGATGGTGGACCCGAGAACTTCGGTGGTCCAGTGGTGTTCGCTCTGGCGTGACTTCCATTTGCCTTGGCCAGTCTTTATCTTGAGCGAATAGTGCGCTCGTTTACCCACGACGTCTGCCTCTGAATATGCCAAGGCAAACAGCTGATCCTTGAGATAGTTTGGCCCGTAGTGGTCGTTGGCATCCATCAGCGCCACAATATTTCCGGCTGCTACCTCGATCGCCTTGTTGAGGCATTCAGCGCGGGAATCTCTTGAACCAGTTCCCAGAACTGCGATTGCCAACGATGGGAATCTCTGCCCAAGTCCCTCGATCTCATCGTGGTTCAGCTTAAAGCCGTGTGTCACCAGGACCAGTTCAAGCGCCACGCCGCGTTGTCCTCCCAGAGTTTCCATGACGTGCGGTATCTGTCCGCTGTCTTCAACAAGCACGACGGCGGATACTCGTCTGGGACTCGCTCCCCCAGCTAGGTGTGGGGCAACAGCTGAGAGGACGCTCTCGCAACGGTGTTGATATGTGTGTTCTGCCCAGATGCGGCGCTGTGCCAGGTGCAGTCCCTGCTCGCCAGCAAAAGGATCGCGGGTCAAGGTGATGACGGCTTCTGCGACGTCGTCCTCGGTTGCACAAATATGGATCTCGCCCAAGGCAAATAGCTGGCTGAGTGCCTTGCTCGGTGTGGAAATGACGTTGGTGCCAGAAGCCAAAATTTCGAACACTCGGCGCGCACACATGGTTGATGATTCCGTGATGGTATTGACGTTCATCATGACCTTATAGGCCTTGTAGGCCGTCAGCATCTGTGAATAGTCAAGGCTGCCGACAACGTACGTGTTTAGTTCCTTCGGGAACTGGTATTTTTCGGCGCCCCCGAGTTGTCGCGAGAAGATCTCCAGGCCGTTCTCCATCAATGGTGAAAGCCTTGCCGCAGTTCCCAGAAGCAGGTCCATTTGCTCACGTCGTGAATCATATTTCTCTGTGAAGTACATGCCACCAAAGGCAACGTCACGCTCATGCCATCCCGCTTCCGGACGCGCAGGGTTGTGGATTCTCGGCTGTGCTGCAAAAGGTAAGAGCCCGACCCTTTCATGGCCAAGGTCCCGAAGATAGTCCGGAATCCTGTCGGCATCCGTTGTATAGACGAAGTCAAAGAGACGGGCAGCAGCAAGGAAATCTCCGTAGTGCACGGGGTCTTCCTTGTTCCAGAAAACTGTAGGAATGCCCTTGCCAGCAAAGTGCGCCACGATGTCGGAAAGCTCAGAACCTTCATGGTTTTCACCGTCGAGCTTTCCGAACCACTCCTTCTTATAGCCTGACCATGCCGACTCCACGAAGAGGAGATTGAAATCCTCGGCTTCCACTTGGTGCCGCCAGGTTTTCCTGGACAGTGGAGTGCAGTTCCACTCGCTGCCAAATGCCAAGCCTGAAAAATCATCAAGGATAACGGCGGCCCTAACTTGAGGGTTCCGAGGCCCAAGATCCCGGTTGAGGACGGTTGAGGCAAATTCAAGGCGCCGTGCATTTCCCGACCCTGACCATGTGCCTGTGGCTCCCACGGCAGGTTCAGGGGCAGCTATTTGGCTTGACGAGTTCTTCGATTGTGCCCAGGAACGGACTTGACTGAGTCCACCTTTACGGAGGTGCCACAAGGCAGTTCGTACGGTTGGCACCACGTCCTTGCGGGTATCCGTTGCAAGGTTTGTTTGCTCACCCTGCGGAGGGTCTACCATCTAGGATCCTTAAATCTCGTCACTTCGGCAAAGGCCAGCTTGTTCTGACCAGCGCTGCAATTTAGTTAGCCAGCTATTTGTGAACAGCGGGTGAACGCAAGGGATCCTTGGATGGTTAGCTGGGTGAAAGCTGAAGGAACGCTGCCAATTCCCATTGGCAACGGCGGGTTAGTGCTCTAGTGACCTAGTAGGGTAAAGGAATCATCCGTAGAGCCCCGGCAGTTCTGGGGTCTGGAACATTGATCCTCCAGAGCCGTCGCTCTCCTTGCAAACCACGAAGGTGCACCATGTTTGTTGTTATGCCGATCTATGGCACGCGTCCCGAAGCCATCAAGATGGCCCCAATCGTTGCAGCGCTTCAGGCTGACCCAACGTTCGAGTGCGTGGTGACAGTTACCGGACAGCACCGTGAAATGCTCGATCAAGTCAATGATCTCTTCGGGATCAGCCCGGATCACGATTTGAATATCCACAAGGCCGGTCAGTCACTTTCAGACATCTTGACCCGGACCATTACGGGGCTGGATGAGCTGTTCAAGACTGTCCGCCCAGACGTCGTCGTCGTTCAAGGCGACACAACGACTTCCACTGCTGGGGCAATCGCAGCCTTCTACGCGGGTATCCCTGTGGTCCACGCCGAGGCCGGACTACGCTCACACAATCTCTTCTCGCCTTTCCCCGAGGAAGCCAACCGCAAGATCACAACGCAAATTGCCTCGCTGCATTTGGCACCCACCAGCACGTCCAAAGCGAATCTTCTCGCTGAAGGTGTCAACCCCGCCGACGTAGTAGTGACGGGAAATACCGTCATTGATGCTCTGCTGACTACCGTTGGTAAAGAAATCCCATTCACTGATCCTGAGTTGGAGACCCTTGCAGCTTCCGGTAAGCGCATCCTTTTGGTGACCACCCACCGTCGCGAGAACCAGGGCGATGCTATGCGAGGCGTGGGTCGCGCCTTGGCAACTTTGGCTGACTCTCACCCCGACATGGTGATTGTTCTCCCGGCACACAAGAACCCTGTCGTTCGCGAAGCAGTCCTTCCGGCACTGGAGGGCAAGAACAACGTCCTTGTGACAGAGCCCCTCCCCTACGGTGAATTCACTCGGATGTTGTCACTTGCTCACGTGGTTCTTACCGATTCCGGTGGAGTCCAGGAAGAAGCCCCGAGTTTGGGCAAGCCGGTATTGGTCATGCGTGACAACACCGAACGTCCGGAGGCCGTCGTGGCCGGCACGGTTAAACTCATTGGCACCAACGAAACCATCATCGTCAATGAGGTCAATCAGCTCCTCACGGATCAGCACGCTTTCAACGCGATGGCGAATGCGACGAACCCTTACGGTGACGGGAAAGCTGCTGCCCGCACAACAGCTGCCATCAGCGAACTCTTGGGCCAAGGTGATCGCTTGGCTGAATTTGGCGCATAGCAACTACCTTGTGGGCGGAATGTCCACCCACAAGGTAGGCGGATAGAATAGTCCGATGCCTGCCACCAAAACCCCATTTCGCCGCACTGTAGTTAAAGTGTCAGCGGCCCTAATGGTGTTACTGACAATTTGGCTCATTGTAGCGTCACAGCTGTTCTATAACGTCCATACATCCACACCCACGCAAGCTGATGCCGTGGTGATGCTAGGCGGAGCAAGTAAGGAACGACTCCTCGATGCCATGATGGTTCGGTCTGACATCAAGGCGCCTTACCTGGTAATTTCCAACACGGATACCAAAGGTAATGCCAGTGCCGATGAGTACTGCGACACTCACAGCAACGAAACGATTTACCCAGACGTCATCTGCTTTACTCCAGATCCAATGAACACCCGAGGCGAAGCTGACGCCATCGGCTTGTTGGCAACTAAACACGGCTGGAAATCGATTGTGGTCGTTACGTCGAAGTACCACATCGCTCGCGCGGAGCGATTACTGAACCAGTGCACACCGTCCAAGGTTCAGATGGTCGCCACTGACCCACAGTTTTCTCCTAAACAGTGGCTACGTCGGTTCGTCATTGAAACCGGAGGGCTGCTCACCGTGTTCCTGTACCCCGAGTGCGATTCCCCTATTCGATGAAACTGCAAGTTACGCTATCTATCCGCTGAACAAGTTGGACCAATTTGATGCCAATAGATGATACGCATGCAGAAGCAATCAGAATAGACTCACTGTCTACCACCCCTTTATCGATTTAGTCGAGACTGTATTCTTCGTGGCGATTTATGGGAGAAGAAGTTGAGATTCCTATTGTATCGATTACGGCATGATCGAAGCCCTCATCCTGCTATATAAATATTGATGCTCCTGTTCTCGGGACTCCTGACATCACGATTTAATTCTTCAGAGGTGAGGGCTTTGTTTTGATGGTGTAACGGAGGATGAGGTTGGTGCCGGGGTAGCGGGTTTGGGTACTGGTGAGGTACCGGTGAGGTGCGTGCACAGTTGAGTGGCGGCCACGGTTTTGACTTTGGCCGGTAGCGGGTCCAGTGTGATGGTGAGGTAGCCGGGCTCGGTGGTGTCGATGTCACCGCTCTGATTGAACATCTGTCGCATGAGTGCATGGGCTTCTTGATTGGCACGTTTGTAGCTGGTTTTGGTACTGCTCTCCCGCGCGAGTGTCATCGCGGTGTTGCAAGCGGCCATACGGATGCTGTGATGAATTAATTCCGTCTTGGTATCGAGGACTTGCTGGCCCGGGTTCAAATCATCGAGTCGAACCATTGTCGGGATGCTCTGATGTACTTTCTCAGCAGCAAGCGAGGCTGTTTCGGCTTCCCATACTGGTGCCATGACGTGGATATGCATGGCACTTGGTCACGATGACTTCATCAGTCCCTGCTGACGGAGTTTTCAACGCTAACAGGTTCAGGTCAGCCACTGCTGATGCTTCTGCATGCGCTTTCCGGGCGGCAACAACCTTTTGGTACGCATGGGCTTTCGCTGGTTCTGGCACCATCCGGTTCTCTTTGTCATCGCTGGAACTATATGAATCGTGTGGGTCCAGGGCGAAGTGCATGCGGGCATAGCGGAACTGGTTTTCTTGCCTCCAGCGTGAGGCCATCCGATATACCACCTCCCCAACACTCATAGTCCGGTCGGTGGTGAGGACATGGATTTGCCGGGTACCACCATTGCTTGCTGCCACGATTCGGCTGATCTGGCGGATCTGGAGCGTTTCCCCGGTGATCTTCGTCGTAGCCAGGGGCAGATCAACGAGCGTGTCAGCGACCATCCACGTCTTTAGTTCACCATGCTCGTCAGTGTAGGTGGCTTCTTTGAAGTGTTCTTCGGTGATGTCTTCTGTGGCGCCTTTGCGCCAAGTGAGCACATCAAAACCAGAAGCGGACGTGTGTTTGGACAAGGCTGGCGACCAGCCGCCACGATCAAAGCCAACCAGTACCCGCCGATCGTCACCCACCGCGGTTCGGAGTTCAGGCAGTAGGCCGCGGATTTCGGCGGCCAGAGACGCATCTGTTTCTGCCATGACCACGAACACCGGGGGCACCGTGAACGGCGATTCGTATGGCCTCCCCGGCATTGACAGTAACCGACGTAGCACTTCTGGAGTAGATCACCGGCTCAGAATGGCTAAGTTGCAAAACTGTATTGACAGGAACACCTCATGGACCCAATTTCCTGAGCAGCGAGGGCGTCGCAGAATCCACCAAGACTTCGTCGTCACCAATGCCAACGAATACATACAGCACTGCGGGTCCAACATGGACCGTCACACTCGCATCGGAAGGCAGGCTGATGCAACCAGCAACAACAAAGCAGCTACGGGACTTGGCGCTACCGAGTCCCACGACTGCAATCCGATCGACCCGTATTTGCTACTGCAAGCCTCTGCAAAACAGTTTGGGCAGTTTATCTTTTCAGTGGATTTTCCCAATTGCACCCTAGGAAGGCATTGCGTCTAGCTTCCGTAAAGCGGAAGTAGTATAATATATGGATATGCTTGCATCTATTGAGATGATTAGCAGATTCAATCAATGATTGCAATCTTGACGGGCTTTTTATTTCAAATTTTATAATGTATTCCAAAATTGACTTCAGAGAATAGAATGATGGCAAATATAGGTAAACTGGCAAATTTCTTAGATGAATCAGGCAATCGAATTGAGTACAAGGGAAATATTGATAAGCACGTAAATATTATTTTCCACGGTAGAAACAACAGAATTGTTGTACATAAGAATGCGAATTTCAATTTTCTTGATATAGAATTCTTTGGAAACGAAGGTCAAATCGAGATTGGTGAAAATCTTGGTGTAACCCCACTCAAGGCTTTTCTTAAAGTCGGTTCTGAATCTAAGATAGTAATTGGTAATAGTGTATCCAATTCTATGGTTTCTACAATTGTTGCAACGGAGGGATGCAGTATCGTGATCGGCAGTGATGTGATGCTCTCATCCGATGCGTATATCTCAACTGGAGATGAATTTCCGGTTTACGACGTTGAAAGTGGACTACGGGTTAATCCTGCGAAATCAATTCGTATTGGAAATCACGTATGGCTGGCTAGGCGCTCCACAGTTTCAGGCGGAGCGAACATCGGCGACGGCTCTGTTATCGGGTTCGGGAGTTTAGTGGATGGTGTCTTGCCTAATAATTGCATAGCTGCAGGAATTCCAGCTCGAATCATAAAGAAAAATATTGCATGGGAGCGCATTCATCTTTCCCTTAAGGAACCTTTTTATAAACCCGATGCAAGTGCAATACAGAAGTCTCCATATTGGGCACCTACAGTAGTTGACTCAACTGCTAGTACATTCTTAGGCTACGAAGTCGACGAGATCAAGATTTTTTCTAGAACTAAACTTTTCATAGTCAATATTTGGAAACGAGCTTCCTCTCGTTTCTGGAAGTAGACAAATCTCCATCGACAGCAACGTTTAGTGGAATATTCTGAAATTTAAGGAATTTTTCCTTTTGATTTAATTCTCTTCATGGAAGATTTATTCGATGAAGTTCATGTCGCCCCTTGTGTGCTGCTTTTTGGAAAGAGTTATTTTGATTTTAAAGTCGATTTTTGAGTACAGTGATGATCGTGGCAATCGAATTGTGTATGAGGGTGCTACGATGGAAGGGAAAATTACAGTAAATTTTCGAGGTATAAATAATACCTTGAAGGTGGGTCAGGGGAATCATTTTGATTTCTTTAGCGCATTGTTTGATTGCGATAATGGATTGATTGAAATTGGCAATTCATATTGCGGACTAAGCTTGAGTGCTTTCATAAGAGTTGGGCAAGATTCCAGTGTAGAAATCGGTGACGATTCTTCGAGTACCTCTATGGTTAATATTAGCGCTGCTGAAGGTTCCACAGTTCGTCTTGGAAACAAGGTTACTATGCGTTCGTCAAATTACATCTTGAGTGATGACTCGCATCCGATTTTCTCAGTTTTAGATGGTAGCCGCGTAAATTCCTCACGAGATATTCATATAGATGATAATGTATTTTTAGCCGATGGTGTAGCAGTTCTAGGTGGTAGCTTTGTTGGAAAGAATTCGTTACTTTCTAGAAACACAGTAGTTAAGAGGACTATACCTAATAATTGCCTAGTCTCTGGGTCTCCCGCGAAAATAGTGGCCAAGAATGTTTCGTGGGAGAACACGGTTTTATTGAAATAGTCGCGACATTAGTTCACAAGGTGTGTTAGTTGTAACTAAAGTTGATATTTTGAGAGAATCTTTTATGAAAACAATTCATGTGTGACAAGGACACAACAGAATTCATTTTCTTGCCATCGTGAATTATTCAGTCGAGCAATTTTATGGTTTGCACCTGGCGGTTTCTCTTGATTGTTTGTGCCAAATCAAATCGACCCGGGCCTCTTGGTATCACGATTTGATTCACTCAGAGTGAGGGATTCTTTTTGATGGTGCATTTGAAGATGAGCTCGATGCCTGGGTTCCCGGTTTGGTATTTCTTCGTGATTGGTTAGGGTGTTTAGACGACGCTTTTGGTAGCGGGCATGGGTATTTCCGGTGTTTCCAGTAGCAGCGTGGTGGGGTGTCCTGTCTCATCACTTCGGAGACACCATGTCTCATAACATCAGAGACACTTTTATCGGTGCGTTGATGACGATAGTCATTGGATGACAAACTCTCTTTCACCTCAAACTCGCGCCGCTATCATCAAGTGCGATCCGACCCAGCCTCATGCACTTTCGGTCATGGAGTTTTGCCGTTCGGTCAAGATTTCCCGCAGTGTTTTCTACAAGATCCGCAACCGTGCCCTCCATGAGTCCATGGGGGCCCTGCACCCCAGGTCACGTGCACCGAAGACTCCGGCCCGCAAATATGGCCCCTCGGTTATCAACGGGTTGGTGAAGATCCGCAAACAACTCAAAGCCGATGGCCGGGACTGCGGCCCACGCTCGATCTACTACGAAGCGAGCCAGCAAGAGAAATTCCCGGGCGGGAAGGTTCCCTCGGTCGCGACGATAGCCCGCCTGCTATCCAGTGTCGGCCACGTCGATGCAGCCCCCAGGAAACGCCCGAAATCTTCGTACATCCCGTTCGTGCGCGCCACTGTGATGTCGTTGTGGCAACTGGATGCTTTCGAGTACCGTCTTACCGGTGGGCAGCTCGTGACCATGTACCAGCTCCTCGATGACGCTTCGCGCTTCGATGTGGGCACAGCAGCGTACTCACGTTCCGAGAACAGCGCCGATGCCAAGGACGTCCTCGAACGAGCCATCACCACCTATGGCCCGGCCCCGCCGACCATGAACCTGGTGAGAGAGCTGCTGGCGAACCTCGGTCACAGCCTGGTTCGCCAAGGAGACCAAGTGGAAATGATCCACCGCCACAGCCGTGCGGGGCAGCCACATCCGTAGTGCTTTCCTGAACGCAGCGGAGGGGTCAATCGCTACGGCATGCACTCCGAGGCGCCAACCCAATGGGCGTTGGATCAGCCACGCACCAACACCGGTGTGGTCGCGGCCATCGACAACGCCCAGGACTTGACCGGTATCGAGGTCAACGATGGTTGTCATCTTTGGGGGCTCGAAGCGGTGCCAGGAGTTGGTGTCTGGGTCTTTGAAGTAGCGTACGGAACGGAAGCGGTGCTCATCGATACCGAGCATCCTTGGGCGCAAGGCATCAACATTCGGGAGCGTGAGCAGGCAGGCTTCATTCACCGCAGCCCTAACCATCCACCAAGACACGGCGAAACCGGCAGCGGTCTCGGACATGGTCCGGCCTGAGCGGATCACCGCATCTACCAAGTGATCTCGGAGCCTGCCAGTGGAGCGCGCCCGAGGAGGGACCTGTGTGGTTGATTCAAAGAATGACAGCCGCTGGCACTGCAACTCTTGGCAGTACCAGCGGTACTTTCGCCACAACACCTCAATTCGGCCGGCGACGGGAATGTCGCGGATGCGTTGGAAGCGGCGTTCCCTCCTGCGCGTGGCCACCACACCACAACTGGGGCACCCGGGTGGTTGCTCACTTTCAACAATGACTTGGCGGCAACCATCAGCGCTCAGGGTCGTTGATATGACGCGGTAGTCAGGCAGATTGAAAAGGGTGGTGGCAGCATCGACTGCCACAACGGTAGGCTCGTTCAAGGCTCGTGGTCCTGTTCAGGTTGAATGCGTAGATAACACTCATCCCAGCAGGGCCACGGGCCCTTTGCATAGCTAAATCAAGAACTCAAACCCCCACCAACCACGAAGAGCCGCCTGACGGCTGTCTAACTCACCGTGGTACCGCTTGACTTGAAAAATTCCACTACCGCAACCCAAACAACTACACATTAGTTGTTCTCTTGAGAAGTGCCGCCAGGACGACGGCATGACACTCACCCGGGAATCTGAATCCCCACGAACCACTAAGAGCCGCTCGGACTAATCCTACGAGCAATGCACTCGTATTGAAATCTGAGGACGGAACCGTCAATTGGTTTAAGCGTCAGAGATCAAGCAATCTTCATAATTTGGTGGACGACACGAGCACAGGCACTTCCATCCAAATAGGGAAGGGTCTCTGACAACCTCTTCTTATAGAGGTTGAATGGCTCCCAAGCGTTAGACTCTATATCAATCAGAGATCCTTCAACACTGCTCTGACTATTGCATACCGGTCCAAATCCATTAATTTTATAGTCAAACCAATCCTTCTTGAAGGAATGTTTTCCACTATAGATGGACTCCGAGTCAAATTGATAGTAAATAACAGGACTATTGGCAATAGCCGCTTCAGTACTTAGAGAGGAGTAATCTGTAACTAATAGACGAGTGTTTGCCAGCATCTTCTGGACAGACATCTCACGATAAGGAAGAACACTTACATGGTCCCCGAAATCAAAAAGACGAGCAAACTCTGTCAGATGATCATGAAGGGCAAATACAATATTGAGTCCATTTCGCTGTGCCATCTCTCTAATTGTCGTAGAGTTTAACAGCCCCTGCCAAGACTTATAAAAATCGGTGCCCAGAATAAAATCTCTTCGCGCAACTTCTGAATCTAGAACTGCCATATCATCCGACAGATATTTCCTCCAAGTCGGTGCGATCAAAATATTCTGACGTTCTGAGACTGGAGTTTCCTTAGACATTTTCACGAGTTTGTCATGTCGAGGAAGACCCGTCAGCTTCGCCTCACGTTTGGAAATCCGATATTGACTACGTTCTGAGACTAGAGCCTCCAATTCTGGCCGGGCACTCGTGATCATAAGTGGAAGATCTTTGGTATTCAACCATTTGGATATGTCATTCATATTCATGCCATGCTGAAGAAATACTCGCTTAGCTGATGTAGCGCCAAAACGCTTACGATCAATCAAATCGAATATTCCAGCATCCATATGTGATGATAAAATAAATTTGGCGTTAAGAACTGCAGTAATTGTTTTTTCACTACCATACGGTAGCAAATTGAAACCATCGGCACTTAAACGATTCCAGTCAGGAGCTGACTCTTCAATCAAGAACCAAATATTTACATTGGGATGATTCTTGCGGACATATCGATAGAGATGCTCCGCATTATCATCCCCGCGGTCAGGTCTGTCAATAAATATCCACGCATGCTTGTAATTTACACATACTTCAGGCTGCAAGGATGCACGCAATATTTTTGCATCTTTGCTTTTATTATGAAGAATTATCCAGTTTTGATATTTACGCTTCACGACCCTGGATAATATGTCATATACGGAACGTATAACATATTTATTATTAACCCATGCTTCTTCGCTACCTCTAGACGCTAATGCGTTGATTCCGACTATGGCCTTCTTTGTCAGGCCTCCATTAGCTTTCTTGTACTCAGATGTAACCGCATGTGGTGAGACAATCTTCGATTCGCCGGAAAGAATCAAATCTGGATCCATTTCATCTGCAAAAGACGGAAGCCTGTTGAATGGCGGCATCCTAACTATTGTGGCTTCCTTATTATCAAGCCAGATCCGAACTTTACCATGAGAGGGAAGATTCAAGATTCGTTCAGTCATTAATTCATGATCAAAGGCCCTGTTCACCACGGTATTAGTATGGACCGGCGTCACTCTCTTACCGTCGACAAAGAATTGTTCTTTGGGTTTTACACCGATATACGAATAGACGAATTTTTGAGTCTTTTTCTTCGAGGTTATGCCACCCCATCGGTAGACCGTATGGCCTTCTGACTTGACCCAAGAATTGTTCTTGAACTGGCGAATAATACCCTCAGAGAGATACCATCCATAGTTTCGAAGACTAAATTGACGCAGAACATCCACGTCTATGTACATCATTATTTCATGTAGAACCACCCAAAAATCGTCCAGCAGCTGCTTTTGTACTCCAGCAATAGGTGAATTCCAACTGCGGTCAGCAAGGAAGTACCAGTAAAGTGAATAGAGCACCGTATTTTGCGCCCATTTTGGAGTATATCCGCGATCTGCGGTAATTGAACGAAGCATTCCCAAGTGACCATATTTTGGCTCATGTGAAAATTTCTCTGGTTTGGTCCATGTCGTATCAATTAGAGAGGTGCCATTCGAGCGTTTTCTGTAGTAATAGCGGGCACTCGCTACCAGCCCTATCACCGGACGCTCAAACTTCCCTAGATATCTACCTATGAAGTCTGCATCTTCAAATCCAGGTCTGACATTTTCATTGAATCGTATTGAATTCGCTTCGATAAAATCTCTTCTAACAACCGTTGCGTGACCGCCGAGATGTACTACATGAGGTTGCTGATTTATGTCTACTAGTCTATCACCGTGCTTGAATTTCCATGCCAAAGGATGGTTATCCACGAGAATTCCAGTTTTTTCATTATAGATGACGGACCTTGTGGCCAAAAGTGATGCCATATTATGCCGGTCACGTCTCAGGAAGTCTTCCAGAGAAGCCATATAGTCTCGGTGCAGGACGTCGTCAGAGTCAACAAAAGTTATCCACTTCCCTGAACATTCTGATATACCGTGATTTCGGGCAACCGATACGCCTGAGTTTGTTTTATCCAAAACCCTAATATTGAGTCGTGATTTTTTTTGCCAATTTTCAGCAATAGATAACGACGAGTCTGTAGACCCGTCATTGACGATGATGACTTCCCATCCGCCTTCCACTTTAGACTGGCATTCAAGCGACCGGTAAAGATCCGATGCATACTCAGCATTATTATAGACTGCAATTACTACGCTGAAAAGAACTTCTTCTGAACTACTCAAAGTTGATGCTTCTTTCAAGACTCTAAACACATACCGGAAGGATTAGCTATACTATTTCTTCAATGGCGCGATCATTTGGACCAGAACCCTCTAGTGTCTACAACGTGTTTCTTAGAAAGCCTGTCAATATCTATTTCTCTAAATTTATCGTGATCTACGAGTAGGACGACAGCATCAGCCTGATCGATGGCTTCTGCTGCTGTTACTAATTGAACATTTGACAGTCCGTCTAGTTGCTGAGGAAGTTCATCCGTATGTGGCTCAACAACAAGGATTTTAATCCCCGTATTTTCCAGTGCAAGCTTTCGAACTATTGAAACTGAGGGCGACTCCCGCATGTCGTCAATGTTTGACTTGAATGCCAGACCAAGCGCGGCGATGATGGGCTTGTCAGATACCTTAAATGGGGCCATTATTTGTTTCACAACGTGCCCTGGCTTTGCATCGTTGACTTCTCGCGCTGTGCGGATGAGCGGAGTATTTTCTTTGTCTGCTGCCACGATGAACCACGGATCAACTGCAATGCAGTGTCCGCCAACGCCTGGACCTGGCTGTAAAATATTCACCCGCGGGTGGTGATTTGCGATTTCAATCAGTTCCCAGACATCCACTCCCAAGTTCTTACTGACAATAGAGAGCTCGTTAGCTAGAGCGATGTTGACATCACGATAGGTGTTCTCAACCAGCTTCGAGAGTTCCGCAGTAGCTGCGTCGGTTTCCAGCATCTTCCCTTTACAGAAGGTGCGATAGAGGCTGCTCGCCATTGCCGCTGCTCCGGGATTGACCTCCCCGACTACCCTGTCATTGGTGACGATTTCAGTCATGACTTTGCCCGGGAGTACTCGTTCAGGGCAGTGTGCGAAGTACACAACGGGTCGATTGTCCGAACCATCGAGGCTAAGGTCCGGACGAATTTCCAAAATATGGTCGGCAAGCCTCTGCGTTGTTCCTGGAGGTGAAGTTGATTCGAGGATCACCAACTCTCCCCCCACCAGGACCGGGGCGATATTTTCAGCCGCAGCCATGATGAAACTCAGGTCGGCAGACTTATCTTCCAAGAACGGCGTGGGAACGGCAATAATGTAGACGGAGGCCGCCGATACTGACAGTTGGGCCTTTAGTTTTCCCTGAGAAACAGCTGCTGCAACATGAGTTCCGAGCTCTGGCTCAACGAAGGGAACCTCACCACGATTTACAGCCTCGACCGTCTTCTCAGAAATATCAACGCCAACGACATCGATTCCACTATGAGCCAACACGGCTGCAGTAGGCAACCCAATATAACCGAGACCGATAACGGCCACGCTACTGAATTCAGACTTAGCCGATACTGCCCCAGGCTCAGATGTCAATGTGGTCATTTGGACTCCCATAAAATTTCATGTCACCAGATGCAAGCATCTCGGCATCATTTACTTGCCAGGTGTGGCCGTTTCCGGACCTCACCTGATAAAAGTTAAAGCGGTCAGAAGAATAGATCTTAAAGCCTGCATCTCTCGCGTTACGCAGGAAGCCCGTGTCCTCACCAATCCCTAGTTCCGGGAACGGATTCTCGATAAAAACCTGCCGGTGTCCCATAATAGTTGGGCCCATAACGAAGTCCGTGTAACGATGCTCTTTGCGAGCGAAGCGAAGGACAGTGGCTTTAGACTCTACGAGGTGCATGTAGTGCGCCTGTTTGCCTACAATATCTGCCCTAGAATAGCTCAACGCGTATAGCTGGTCTGAGAGATAGTTGGGGCCGTAGTGATCGTCATCGTCCATCTTTGTGAGGATTTCTCCCGATGCCACTGCAACGCAGAGGTTTAGGCAGGCACCCAAGGATATGTCCCGGTCCGCGGTCAAGACGATGACGTCGGTTAGGCCGTACTCGGATTTCAGACGCTGCACCTCAGAGCCTGCCAACTCAAATCCGTGAGTCAAGAGGACTAACTGCGCCCGAACCTCGTTTTGGGTACTCAAGGTCCTGAAGACTTGCTCAACTTGCCCGGGTCGGATGGTCGGCACCAAGGCAGAAACGCTGAGGTGGCGTACCTGTCTGGTTTTCTCGGGCAGCGCATGGTCAAGAATCAAGTCAACCCGGTGAGCGTATGTATGTTCCTGCCAAATACGCCGTTGTGCCAAATGGGCTGTCCGGTCATTAAACTCGGAGTTGGACACAAGCGCGCGACTCAGGTGACCCGCTTCTTCACGGCTCTGCGCCACGGGCACTTCCTGCTCCGTGAAGAAGTGACGGATCGCAGCACTGGGAGCCGAAATAACTGGAGTGCCGGCGGCCGAAATCTCAAAGATTCGTCGTGCACACATGCTCGGTGAATCTACAACAGAGTTCACGTTGAGGAATACCCTGTACGCCTTATAAGCGGACAGCATTTGGCGGTAAGTCAAAGATCCAACAACACGGGCATCCATCGGTACCGGGAATTGATATTCCGGACTTCCGCCTAGCTGCCGGGAGAAGATCTCCAGGCCGGTCGTCATCTTTGCTGAAACATCCATGGCGCCGGTGAGTAGCATGTCCATCTGCTCACGGCGTTCAGGGTACTTATGGGCGAAGTACATGCCTGCAAAGGCCACGTCACGATGATGCCAGCCTTTTGACGGGCGAACAGGGTTGTGAACAGCAGGCTGGGCCGCGAATGGCAGAACAGCTATTCTCTCATGGCCTAAGTCTCGCCGATAGTGTGGAATCCGGTCCCCGTCAGAGGTAAACACAACGTCAAACAGCTTTGCTGCAGGAAGAAAATCGTCGTAGTGTGGTGGATCTTCCTTATTCCAAAATACGGTGGGAATATTCAACCGATTACAGGCCGAAAGGAGGTCCAGAAACTGCTGTGAGGGCCCAACGGGTCCCGCAATCTTGCCTCGCCAGAGACGGCTATTGCCAGCCCAAGCTGACTCAATGAAGACTAAGTCCAACCCCTGTAATTGCTGCTCACCGGATGCCGGATCAAGAGCAATCTGGTTCCATTCGAAGGCAAACGCCATTGACGAAAAATCATCGAGGATGACGCCGACGTTAAGGTCTTGGCGGCGCACATAATCGGCAGGAAGGGTAGCTTCCGCAAAGGAAAGCCGGCGTTTCTTACCCCGTCCGACCCATCCGCCTTCCACCCCCTTAGCATCCTTAGGGGAAATGAAGCCGAGTTCTGAGCGACGACGCGATTGCCACTCCTTGTACTGCGCGGTTCCACCATTTCTCAGGTGCCACACGGCAGTGCGAAAATCTACAGACGAATACACTTAGCCGGCACTTCCAGTGGTCTTTAGCAAATTCACCATGGGCAAAGAAGACTGCGCTTCTGCTCGAAGTTTGGCCGCCGAGATATTGTTCCCTTTAGAAAGGTGCTTGGTGAAGGCGGTGTATGCCTTCGTCACGTCTTTTGACGGACCATCCATGATGAAATCGCCCTTGTCCAACCAAATTGTTCGGGTGGTCATCTGTCTGATGGTATCTAGGCTATGGCTAACCAGGAGCACACAACCGGCCTCGGAACGGAGCTCATCCATACGCTTCTTACTCCGCGCAGCAAACTGCGCATCACCAGTATTCAATGCTTCATCCACGAGAAGAATTTCCGGGTTGGCACAGGCAGCGATGGCAAAGCGAAGTCTGGAACCCATTCCAGAGGAATAGGACTTCATTGGCAAGTGAATGGACTTTTCCAAGCCGGAGACTTCTACAATCTCGTCAAAGCGGTCAGCGATCTCTTCATGGCTCAGCCCCATAGCGAGGCAACCCAACACTACATTTTGGTCACCAGAAAGTTCTGGGACCAATGCAGCATTTACACCCAGCATGATGGGGGTGCTCGAGGCATGGATGGCACCAGAGGTAGGGCGGATTTGTCCACTGATAAGTTGCATCAGTGTGCTCTTGCCTGAGCCATTGCGGCCAATAACTCCTACCGATTCACCGCGATTAACCACGAGAGAGATCTCATTTAGCGCGTTAACAGTCACAGTGTTTGGCAAGGGATTCAGGAGCCGCAAGAACTTCATATGTGGATAACGGTTGTCTTCGGTTACTTCTGTGGAGGGTACCCGGTATCTCATAGCAACGCTGTCAGCCACGATGCAAGGGGTGGGCGTCAAATTGGTGAGCATATCAGCCACGGACATAGGACTCTTCCCCTTTCCAGAAGTAGATGCCGCCAATGATCAAAGCGGACAAAGACCATGCAGTGAGCACCGCCCACGAATGCAACGAAGGTGTTTCCGCATAGAGTAGGCAATCTCGAGCAATATCGATCATGATAAAGACGGGATTCGCCTGCATGATGTGAAGAAGTACCGGCTTATTGATGAATCTCTCGTACGAATAGAAAATCGCTGATAGGTACATCACTGCCCGCAAGAGGAAGGGCAACAAGTGGGCCACGTCGTTCACACGCGCAATGACCCGTGCCAGCAACATTCCGATACCGAGATTGAACATGAACTGCAAAACAAGGACGGGGACAATAAGTAGCCATCGCCAGGTGATTGGTTCTGTGGGGGGAATTAAGAGAACCAGCAACATCATTGCCAAGATCATTGGCACGTTGACCATGGCTTCGCGAAGATTCACACCCAGGGGTAGGGCCGCCCGAGGAAAGGTAAATCCTTGAACGAGTGCCCGGTTTTGCTGAATCGAGCGCGCGCCACCCGTGATCGCACCCGAAGTCATCTGGAACATGAAAACCCCGATGACAAGATACCCGATAAAGTTCGGAATTCCTTTTCCGGTACCAAGTAATACTCCAAAAACCAAAAAGTAAGTGAGACCATTGAAAATGGGGTTCAACAACAGCCACGCGCTGCCCAACTTATCGCGACGCGTTCCGCTTTTTACTCGAGCTCGAGCGTCATAGACGATAAAGCTGCGGAAGTCCCACAGTTGAACTAGATAGTCCAGAAACGCCGGGCGCGCACCAACACGGCTGAGATTGTTCAGATTGACGGGGATGTCGATCGGAGCAGCAAACACCATGGGGATTTGTTGTGTTCGTGTCATCCTATGACTTCCTTCCTGGTCTGGTGATTGATCAATTCTTCGTATCTCTCCGCGTAGCGTTGGGCGTTTGCCGCCCATGTTCTGTTTTTCAACACAGATTGGCGACCACTCGCGCCAAGGCGCTGACGTAGCGTCTCGTCACGGAGCAGAATAGCCAACGTGGATGCAAGTGCTTTTGGATTATTGGCAGGGCTCAGCATACCGTTCTCACCCGGAGTCACGATCTCCCGCAACGCCGGAAGATCGCTGGCGACAACTGGACGAGCACTGGCCAACGCTTCCACTGGTTTCAGCGGCGTGACAGCCTTCGTGACATCGAGGTCTTTCCTGGACACAACAAATATATCCATCGATTGGTGGTACTCGGAAGTAACCTCACGTGCAACCCTTCCTGTAAAGATCACCCGATCTGACAGCCCCAACTTGGCGGCTTGGTCTCGTAACGCCGGGCCCGCCGTTCCTCCTCCGACAATCAGCAGACGAAGTTTCGGGAACTGTGGCGCTAAGAGCGAAAACGCATCCACGAGGTGATCGAGGCCTTCATAATCGACCAAGGAACTAACGGTACCTATGTAATTGAGCGACGGGTCCAAACCCAATTTTTCTCGGGCAGCTTCCGGAGTGCCTGGTTCCGCAAGGAAATCCCCGCCGACGGCGTTGGGGCCCAGAATTACTTTCTCTGATGAAATCCCTTGGGCAACGATCCCAGCAAGCATGGTCTCACCCAGAGTTACGACGGCATCAGCGTCCTGCATGACTCGCGCCTCAGCTGCTTGAAATAGCTGATAACGCTCACTATTTTTGGCACTCTCGCCGCGCGTCGAAGCCCAGGTATCTGCCAATTGTCCACGCACCTCGTAGACCCACGGAATATTCGCGGCTTTAGCCACAGCGTTTACGACAAGACCGTTGGCAAAATGAGTTGTGGTGTGCAGAATTTCAGGACGGAATTCAACAACAATCTTAAGTAGCGCTTCAGCTTCCTGCTGCATCCGTGCATCGGGAGTTCTAGCTAGATTGGATGGAATCATCCTGCGGTAACAAACCCCGTCAATTATGTCTTCACCTGCAGCTAGTACCTTGCCTACTTGCACGGGGTAGCCCAGCCGAGTGACTGCCAAAACTTCTCGCCCAGCTTGCTGCTGGGCAAGCATTATGGAATGGCTGCGTTGAGCATAGCCGCTGCTCGTGTGAGGCAGAGAGTTGGTCAACAGGTGCAACACACGTCCCCTTATGGGAGCCATCGGAGTGCTGGGCAGTTCCGGAGTCCAGCCACTAAAGGTACGCTGCTCCCCCGCGAGGCGTTCCCTATGCCGTTTCATGGCTCCGCGTTGACCGGCAAGAGCAGCAATGGCGGATTCCATATTGCCGCTGTACCATTCACGGCGGGCTTCAGTCGCGGGAAAACGTTTGGATGGTTTGGCGAGAGGAAGGAACTGATCGGCCCAATCAGGTCGACCAGCTGCCAAAGCTACATCGGCAGCAAGCCGGGCCCGGTTCGCGGAGATATCACGGGTCAACGCATCAGATAACTTTACCTCCAGAGCATCGATATCGCCTGTCACGAAACTGGCCAACATGGAATGCGTTGCTGTGGAGTGAGGGAAAGTCCTGATCATCAGTTTTGCAGCCGGCATCACTATTGATGTCGGCAAACGTCGGGAAATCTGGAGGGCCAACACCACGGGATCATCGCTGAGGTGATTCAATGCAGTTCCAGCCGCTAGCACTAAATTTTGAATGCGACTCATGCGTCAACGCTGCCTTTGCCTGTCACAGTATTGATTACACGCATGTACTTGGCAGCCAAGACAGGGTAGTTAGCATGAGCGCGAACCCAATCACGCCCAGACGTACCGGCGTCTAAGCGGCTCCTATCGGCTGCCAATTCACGCCATAGCTGCG
The DNA here is from genome assembly GCF_003219795.1 of Arthrobacter psychrolactophilus. Lineage (GTDB taxonomy): Bacteria > Actinomycetota > Actinomycetes > Actinomycetales > Micrococcaceae > Specibacter > Specibacter psychrolactophilus. Next base: position 51,733 of record NZ_QJVC01000002.1, read on the forward strand.
CAATAGCTTCGGGCTTCCACGCGACAACATCCCCCGCCTCAGCGTCCTTAACAATACGAGCCGCCTCACCACGCACGATAGCAGTGACATGGCGCCCCACGGCTAGGACCTCATAAGTTTTAGACGGCACAGTGGCTTCAAACGATTTCCAATCATCGCGCAAAGAAACTATGCAGCTATCCGAAGCCTTGTAGCGTTCTAGAACTTCCTGGCCATGGAGAGAATCGTGGAACGAGACTGGAGCGTTGATCTCTGCGGCCAATTTCATAAGAACCGGACGGTGAGTTCCATGACCCACCATATGCAAATGCATGATGTGCCCGACCAATGCGCTGGCCCGAATTACTGTGTCCAATCGCTGACTCTGTCCATGATTACCGAGGTACAGGACGTCAAGGATTTCCTTGTCCATTGGAGGCGCAGCAAAGCTCGGCACTGAATCAACATCAAGTCCATTGCTAACCGTGACAACGTTTTTGACTCCACGCGCACGAAGTGTCTCAGCGAATCCCTGTGTGACGGCAACAACTATATCCGCACGGAACTGAACCGCTTCGACAACCCGCTCGATACCACTCTTGACATTGCCCTTGACGAGCCGGGCATCTCTAGCCAGGTCCGGCCAGGCATCACGCATTTCAACGATGAGCGGTACCCGTCGCACTTTTGCAACGACATACCCAGCCAGCAAGATGGGCAGGCTTGGCGCTGTCACAATGACAACATCGGGCTTGCGCCAAAAGATACCAGCAGGAACGGACATGGCAGCAGAAAACAACTGATCGATCAAACGTGCAGGGTGAAAATTTCCACTGTGCGGCACATAGGGAATTCGTAAAATAGTCTCGCCATGCGGTCCTTTTTGGCTCCGAAATGCCGTACCAGCTTGCTGTCGAGACAGGGTTCGCTTTCCTTGCGGGAAATGAGCTACCGGGACGACAGCATCGACCTGCCATCCTGCAGCCCGGAATTCACGAATAAGCGATGACCAGCGGCGTTGCGGGGGGCTGTTCTCTGGCCAGTACGAATGGGCCATGAGCATGATCCGAGTGCGTTGGCCACTTTTTCCATTATTCGACATCTTTGGTCTATTTCACCGGGCTAGCTGTGGCGGTCCCTAAGCGCTTGCCGCCGCGCTTCATGAAGCGGAGGTACCAAACACCAATGCCCAGCAATACCACAATGACCAGAGCCTGCAGATAGATGGGATTGTCCGGCGGCAGGGTGGTCGACAAGTTGGCTTGAGCAGGCGCTATCGTCTCGGTGCTTTTGATAGGGCTACCAAATGTTGCTCGAGTGGTTGCTGGCGCTGCTGTGGTGGGTGCAGCGGTTGTCGGAGCTACTGTGGTGGGCTCAGGTTCAACGATTTCAGGAACCGGTTCTACGTAGATAGGTTCTTGAACAACGGGTTCCTCAATGATCGGTTCCGGAGCAGGCGGCTCAACAATAGGAGCCGGATCTGGAGAGGGAGGAACAACGGGCGCCTGAGTTGGCTCCGTAGTTGGCGCTGGAGGCGGCTCGGTCCGAGTGGGGACCACGGGAATTGAGGGTGCTGCAGGGCCAGGATCCGGCAAGGGTGTACCGATACTCGGTGGAGGCGAAGTGCCGTCGTCGGCACTCGCTATAGAAGTGTGTTGGAGAGCAATGCACACAAATACCAAGAAGGCCACCGCGAGTGAAATCCGGGCATAACGCCTGTACCCACTAATCAAGTTCGAACCGCCCTTTGCTTGCCCGCTGATGATGCAATAAGTCCATACACGAGGTCCGGAGTATGACTTTTGCTCACAATAATAACGGGCATGACAATTAGCCCATCAGATTGATCATCTCATGAACACAGCTTTTTAACAGACTCATCACTCAAAACTGTTAGCTTTGTCATGTAGGATGTGACGTCACTTTCAGCCAAATCTTCCGGTAAAATTGTGTCCTTAACGCCACCAAGCTAATGAAAAGCAGGGCCCGCCAATCTGGCGAACCCTGCCTAGTTCTCAGTAAGTCCAGACGCGATTTTTAGTACTTGAAGTTCATAATGGTGACGGTTCCAGCGGTGAGCGAGAAAGTCTGTGTTTGCTCACCTGGTTTGAAGTCCATCGGTGCGGGGCGGTCGGCTTGAGCTGGCGGAGCCGCGGGTGCTCCGTCAATGTTTACACCGTCTTCTGCTGCGTAGCTGCTGCCCGTCATTTGGGTCATTGTCGCCGTGGCGGGGATGTCAGGTAGTTTGAGCGTCACCTTGGTCTGCGCCGCCGTCTCCGGGTTGTTTTCATTGACGAAAGCTACCGTTGTGCTGCCATCTTCTTGCTGAATCGCGTAAGCATAGTTCAGCCCGCCACCCTCATTGCTTGATTTGAGGAACTTACCGGCACCGATGGACGAGACCATTGAAAGTCCGTAGTAGTTAGCTCGGACATTCATGACTCCTGTGGGCTGAAGGTATTCTCCTTCTGCACAAACTACGGACATGGGCGGGCCACCCTTGCACGTGATCATGGAGCTGTGGAAATCAGTCTGTTGGATTCCCGTCTGGGCAGCATTCAGAGCGTAGTCTGCTGCCCACAACGCTGATGCATAGGTCTTAGTAGTTTCATTGCTGCCGGTGCAAGCCGAGATTCCAGTTTCTGGAATCCAAGTCGGGATTCCAGCTGCGTTGCCCTTTTCTACAAACGTCTTGTTGTAGTCAATGGAGCGTTCGTGCATGTTTGTCGATAATAGATTAGCCATAGTGGGCTGGTCAGCCCCAGCACCGGTGTTACAACCGGTCAATGGATAGTGATGGAAGGTTAGGATCTTCTTTTGCTTCATGGGCATCTCTACCCATGGAGTAACCCAGTCCGCGGCGTAAGTCCCGGGCCCGGAAATAGGCACGTTCGGAGCAACTTCATACATGGCGTCGGCGTAGGCTTGGGCTTCTTTGATGAAATCCGCTGCCGTATATTCCCCTTGTCGGCGATCCCCGTCGCCGAATCCGTTGGGCTCATTGCCAATAGTGATGGCTACCAGTCGGTCGCCAAGGATTTCCGCACCAAATTTGGCCATGTCAGCAGCGCGAGCGGGATCAAAATGTCCCAAGTCCACTGAGAGGCTGGCGTAAGCATCGGCAGCATCAAGCATGCCCTTAATACGCTTCAGATCATCTGGGCCAGCGGATCGCACCGGGTGCGCCTTGTCTCCGGTGTAATCCGCTGGAATAGGCTCACCTGTTGATGTCCAGAAAAAACGTCGATCTACAGCGTTGCCACCAAAACGAATGACCGGCTGGTGCAGACCCTTCAGGACTTCCACCATTGAGACGTTGTCCGCGCTCAGGTTGGGATCGGCCAGATCTGTCGCTTCCAACGAAATGCCGATCTGAGACGTGGAAAGAGAGGTTCCAACTTCATCCTTGCTGATGGTCAAGGTCTGCGAGTCTACGGCCGTCAGCGGCGACCCGGCGGGCGGGCCAGCCTGATCATAAAAACTGCTCACAGGAGGATAGGTCTTTGTTGGATCTGGGGTTACTACCACCTGCGTTACCGCAGTGGGCTCGGGTACCTCAGAACCGCCGTCGAACATGGGAGGGAGGACGACCGCAGATGCAGCCAACACAACAGCTGCGGCACCTCCGGAAATGATCCAAGCCTTCTTCTGACGCAAAAGTGAACTCCAAACAATTAGGGGCAACGGCGCGGTGCTATGAATCTCCAGCCACATCTGCACCGGCTAACCGCCGAATGCACTACGCCTTCTGGCTCAGCTTGCAATGTTAGCAGCGGGAGATGAACGGGCGGACAATTTTTGGCAGTATTGCACATGGATTGGACTAATTCTGAATTGCTCACCTGTCCCATTTCAACGATACGAGCAGGTGAGTAAGCCCGTGAGTACTGCAGCCGAAGCCTGCTCCCAGCTTTGACCGATATGCTTCAGTACATGTATTTGAATTCCCGGTCCTGGCGGTTTACTGCGCCTTTTGCCGCTTCCGCATTGCTCGTTTTGACCGCCTGCGCACCCTCGGTGACCATCAATGAAGCCAAGGACGCCAACAATCCCGCCTGTGCTCCCATGATGGTAGCCCTTCCGGATTCCCTGGCCGGCTCGAAACGACGCACTACCTCAAGCCAGGCAACGGCAGCGTGGGGCGACCCAGCCTTGGTGGTTCTGCGTTGTGGCGTTAAAGTCTTAGGCCCAACGACTGACAAATGTGTCACCGTCAATGGCGTGGACTGGGTACTTCGGCAAGAGAATACAACGTGGACCATCACCAGCTACGGCCGCAACCCGGCTACGGAACTAGTGCTGGAAGAAAACACTATTCCTTCCGACACTGTCCTGACAGAGATCTCGGCGGCAGTCTCCAAAATCCCCTCCACGGGAGGATGCACAGGATTGGGCGATCTAGCCATTGCCTCTCCGAGTACTTCTGCAGGGTAAGAATCTATGCTTTAAGCCCTAACTGCCACAAAGATGTGACTTCCTTGCTGCGAGCTTCAAAGAATGGATCGTTGCTGTCCATCGAACGAGGGTGACGTGCAGGTGTATCCAGTTTGTCCAAAACTTTCAGGCCCGCATTGTCGATCCAAGTCAGTAGTTCATCTCGCGAACGTAAGCCGAGGTGCTCCGCAAGATCGGAAATGATCAGCCAACCCTGGCCTTCAGGTTCCAGATGGCTTTTAAGACCCGTGAGGAATGACTTGAGCATGCGACTTTTGGGATCGTAAACGGCATGGTCCAAAAGCGTGTTCGCAGTTCCCGGCAACCACGGCGGATTACACACGATCAAAAGGGCACGACCCTCCGGGAACATATCTGTCAGCGTTGCCTCCACAGAATCCGCCAGACCCAGATTCACCAAGTTTTCGTTTGCGCAGGCAATGGCCCGAGGTTCGCTGTCCGTCGCAATGACGCGTTTGACGCCACGCTGGGCCAGAATTGCCGCGAGCACCCCGGTACCTGTGCCGATATCAAAGGCCAACGCCGTTGGTGGTAACTCGGCCTGAGCCACAAGCCCAAGATACTCGCTGCGAATGGGAGCAAACGTCCCGTAATGCGGGTAGATAACCGCGTCGAGATCTTGAACAAACAAGCCATTGCGGCGCCACTCATAAGCACCAACTGCGCCCAAGACTTCCTGCAGCGTGACAACCGTTGGCTCCTCGACGGGGCCCGCTGCTGCCAACCATGACTGTGAAACATCTGGTGCCCGGCGGAGCGCCACGGCCGGGCCTGTCTCCAACGGAACCAGCAATTGGCCCAGCATCCGCGCGCGCTGGGTGCGGCCCTGGCGATAGCGATAGAAAGCCTTAGCGACGTCCTCGCCGTCGTTCCGTGAAAATGTGGGCAGACGCCGGGCAATAGCCGACAGTAGCTGACGGGCATTGTGATAGTCGCCTTGCCACAGCATTGCCGTTCCTTGCGCGGCAAGGCGGTAAGCTTCATCGGCGGTCAAGGAGTCATCCACTGCTTGCACTTTTTTGGGGGCGGGGGTACCACTCGCTGAGTACCACCGTGCCGTATGCTCGATTTCCCCTTGCATCCAACTCAAGGTGGGCTCCGGCTGGGTTGACTGGGTACTCATGGGTATTGGAACTCCTTGCAGAATGCGGCGCGGCCTCGTTTCCGCAGAATCAATAAGAAACTAGTTTAGCCCGTGAGGCAATCAGACTCATCGGCTATATTCGGTCCATGACCAAAAAACGCTTCACTCCCGGCCTGAAACTCATGATCATTGGCGGTCTCGTCATGCTGGCAGGACTGGCTGGAATTATTGGTACACCCTTGGTGCCAGGAAGCTCGGATAATCTTGCCCTTGTGCTGGTGCTTTTGCTGATTCTTGTAGGCGGCGCCGTGGTGTGCCTGATAGGCGCCGCGATGCGTATGATCCATCTATTTCGGACCACAGGTTTCCTTGGCATCAAGGCCGAACAACCAAAATAGTCCGGACAGGTGGTCACGCAACCGCCGTTCCGGACTATTCTAAGGTGCGGTTAGCGCAGACCAACCTTACGGTTCAGAGCCAGCTGCAGGAGTTCATCAATCAGCTCTGGGTAAGGCAATCCGGTAGCCGCCCACATTTGCGGGTACATGGAGCTCGGTGTGAAACCTGGCATGGTGTTGATCTCGTTGATGATCAGCTCACCGGCAGCAGTGTAGAAGAAGTCGACACGAGACAAGCCTTCTGCACCGACGGCGTCAAACGCCAGAGCTGCCTGCTCCTGGATACGTGCGACGTCATCCTCCGGCATATCGGCCGGGCAGCTAAGATTCACGGCGCTACCCTGAACATACTTAGCTTCGAAATCATAGAATGCGTGCTCATCATCCAGCATCGCAATTTCGCCCGGTAACGAAACACGAGGGGCTTCGCTCCCACGTCCTTCAAGAACAGCGATCTCAATCTCGCGACCCACAATGCCAGCTTCGATGACAAGCTTCAGATCATGCCCACGTGCCTCAACGACGGCGGCATCCAGCGCGTCCAATGAATCCACTTTGGAAATTCCCATGGATGAACCAGCTCGTGCCGGCTTCACGAAGACGGGGAATCCAAGGGCCTCTACTCGGCTGCGTACCTTTGCTGGATCAACTGTCCATTCGCGATCCGTCACAGAAATGTATGGGCCAACTGACAGACCGGCAGCCTCAAAAACCACCTTCATGTAGTGCTTGTCCATTCCGATAGCGGAAGCTAGGACACCGGCGCCTACATAGCGAGTATCGCTCAACTCCAATAAACCCTGCAGCGTTCCGTCTTCACCCCAAGGCCCATGCAACAGCGGGAAGACGACATCTACGGAACCCAGTTCCTGCGGAATCTCGTTTGCCTCAGACACCACGAGCTGATGCCCTCCGCCCAAGTGCGCCAGAGACACAGTCTTATCTCCCGCCAAGACCTCGGGCAAGGCCCCATCAGTCAACGACCAGCCTGTAATGTCTTCGCCAGCCAATACCCACTGGCCGTTTCTTGCGATGCCAATGGGTACGACCTCATACTTGGTCCGGTCAATGGCACCCAACACTCCAGCAGCTGTCACACAGCTAACGGCGTGCTCGCTGGAGCGGCCACCGAAGAGGATGGCTACGCGAATAGGCGCAGAAGTGGCGGGGGAATCAATAGTCACGCGTTATTCGCCTTCAGATTTCAGTTGGCGGGCCAGCAGTAGTGGGCCCAGTTCGTCGACAGTCAGTTTACCTTCAAGAACTCCTACGACGGCGTTCGTGATGGGCATATCCACCCCGATCTTCGCGGCGAGATCTGAGACCGCTCGTCCGGACTTGATGCCTTCTGCGGTCTGCGTCATGCGGTTGTTGACCTCGTCCAGAGTCAGCCCCTCGCCTAGCATGCGGCCTGCAGTGTGGTTCCGGCTCAATGCCGAAGAACAGGTGGCCACAAGGTCGCCGAGCCCGGCAAGTCCGGCCATAGTCTCGGCCTTGCCACCCAATGCCAGCGCCAAACGCGTAGTCTCGGCGAGTCCACGAGTGATCACTGAAGCTTTCGTGTTGTCGCCAACCTTTTGCCCCTCACAGATACCCACGCACAAGGCGATGACGTTCTTGACGATGCCACCGATTTCCACGCCCACGACATCATCGACCGTGTAGGGGCGGAAGTACTTGGGCTTACACAGCGTTGCGACCCACTTTGCCGTGTTCTCATCCGTGCAAGCCACGACCGAAGCAGTAGGCTCTTGTCGCGCAATTTCCATGGCCAGGTTCGGTCCGGAAATCACGACAACACGGTCCGAACTTAGACCCAATTCGGCTTCGATGACTTGAGACATACGCTGGTCAGTACCCAGCTCAAGACCCTTCATGAGGCTTACTACAACGGCATCCTGGGCTAGGTGCCCTGCAAGACTGCGAAGTTGCTCACGCAACGTCTGTGCGGGAACCGCCAGAACCACCAGTTCGGCGTCTTTGAGAACTTCTTTGACGTCGACCGAAGCGGTGATGTTCTGCGGCAACTCAGTTGTTGATAGGTAGCGCGGGTTGCGGTGTAGATCGTTGATCTGGTCAACAACCTCCTGCCGGCGTCCCCACAAAACAACTTTGCGATCTGTTCCTGCAGCGGCATCGCCCAAAATCTTCGCGAAAGTTGTCCCCCAGCTTCCTGCTCCCAAGACTGCGATCTTGTCCGGCGCACTGCCATCCAGGTAGCTCACGCGAGGTCCTCTTTATCTGTTGTGCCAGCTTCGTTCTTTTGATCCTTGGAACCACGTTCTACGAAGCGGCCATGTGCACTCTGCTTATGTGCGATTGGATCCCAGCGTTCGGCAGGAGCTTTCTCGCCACGAAGCGCTTCCAGCATGTCCGTGATCTCATCCATGATGACCTCGGTCATGGCCTCTAATGTGGCTTTGTCCGCCGTTGCGCCCTCAAAGGCACTCAAATCAACGGGGTGACCCACAACCACTTTCACTTTCTTGCGTGGGAACATTTTGAATCCCTTGCCGTAGCGGGGAAACACTTCCTGTGCACCCCAGTGCACTACAGGAATGACCTTTGCGCCGGTACCCAAGGCAAGGCGTGCTGCCCCCGTGCGACCTTTCATAGGCCACAATTCAGGATCACGAGTCAAAGTACCTTCAGGGTAAACGACAACGGCACCGCCACCATCAAGGACTTCTTGCGCTGCAACCAAGGACTTGCCGGCACCAGCGCCACTACGCTCAACTGGTATCTGCTGAGCACCCCGCAAAATGGTGCCAAGGACAGGATTCTTGAACAATCCATCCTTAGCCAAGAAATGCGGCATAAGGTTCTGGTTGTACAGCATATGCCCCACCACGATGGGGTCAATCTCGGTGCAATGGTTGGGGACCACAATGAAGCCCTCGTCCACGGGCAGACGATCCAATCCGTACCACTGCTTTCCCATGACCACGTTCACGGCAGATCTGGCAACGGCTGCGGTAAGTGTGAAGAACGCCCGGGTAACAATGCTCATTCCCTGCGGCCGATACGGACGCTTATGAGATGCCTTGTGCTGTTGGGGAAGGTCTCCGGTCATGATCTATCCTGCAATCTTCACTGAATCGTGCACATCAAAATCGGCGCCGAGACCTTGGAGCTTGGAGGTGAAGTGCTCGTAGCCGCGGCTGATGACATCAATGCCCGACACTGTCGACGTTCCTTCGGCGGCCAAGGCGGCGATCATATGGCTGAAACCACCACGCAGATCGGGGACATGAATCTTGGCGCCCTTGAGCGGGGTGGAACCGGAGATAACCGCTGAATGTGTGAAGTTACGCTGCCCGAAACGACACGGAATGCTACCAAGGCACTCGCGATGAAGCTGAATGTTGGCGCCCATACGCGTCAGTGCCTCTGTGAATCCGAAACGATTTTCGTAGACGGTTTCGTGAACAATTGAAACACCCTCCGCCTGTGTCAGCGCCACGACTAGGGGCTGCTGCCAGTCAGTCATGAAGCCGGGGTGAACATCGGTTTCCAGAACCAGCGGCTTAAGCGCGCCGCCCTTGTGGAAGAAACGGATGCCGTCATCATGAATGTCCATGCCACCGCCGATTTTGCGGAAAGTATTCACGAAGGTCATCATGTCCCGCTGGCTTGCGCCCTCAACATAAATATCGCCGCCTGTGACGAGAGCAGCAGATGCCCAGGACGCGGATTCATTGCGGTCTGGAAGGGCTGTGTGGTCATAGCCGGTCAGTTCGGCGACGCCCTCAATACGAATGGTCCGGTCCGTCTGCACGGAGATAATGGCACCCATTTTTTGCAAGATGGCGATGAGGTCGATGATCTCGGGCTCGGTTGCGGCACCGGTGAGCTCAGTGATACCCTCGGCTCGCGTGGCCGAAAGAAGAACCTGTTCCGTGGCCCCGACGCTGGGGTACGGAAGATTGATCTTAGTGCCCTTGAGGCCGGTGGGTGCGCTGATGAGGATGCCACCACCGGTCTTGTCTACGACAGCACCAAACTGCCGGAGAACGTTGAGGTGGTAATCGATGGGACGGTCACCGATCTTGCAGCCGCCAAGATCTGGAATGAAGGCGTGCCCGATGGAATGGATCAATGGTCCGCAAAGCAAGATGGGTATGCGTGAGTCACCGGCATGGGTGTTAATCTCAGAGCTGGAGGCCTTCTTCGCGTTAGCCGGGTCCATGGTTAAGTCTCCGGTAACAGAGTCCTTATCCACGGTGATGCCGTGAATTTGCAGCAAAGAGGTAACAACTTCAACGTCCTTGATCTCAGGAACGTTGCGAAGCGTCGACGGGGAATTGCCCAACAATGCGGCAACCATGGCCTTGGGGACTAAATTCTTGGCTCCACGCACCTGGACTCGTCCCTTGAGCGGAACACCACCTCGAACTGTCAGAATTCTGCTCATCGTCACCTATACCTCTTTCTTAGACTCCGCAAAGCACGGAAGCCTCAGACAAGCATAGTTTCTTCGCAACGTAAGCCGAAATGACGGCACATGCGGCGAGGCAAACGGGTACCTCTGGGCCAGATACGCAAAAGCCGACCCATCCCAGAGAAAGGATGAGCCGGCTCATTGACAGCGTTTAGTTAGAACTTCGCTGGCAGTGTGGTGGGCTTGATGGGCGGCCGCTTGGCTTCGAACGCGGTGATGGCAGGTTCATCACGCAATGTCAGACCAATGTCATCAAGGCCTTCGAGCAGGCGCCAGCGTGTGTAGTCATCGATCTGGAACGGAGCCACAACCGAGCCAGCTGTAACCATCTTGGCCACCAGATCCACCGTGACCTCGGTGCCCGGAGCATTTTCCAGGACCTTCCAGATCAGTTCGATGTCATCCTGAGCGACCTCTGCAGCGACAAGTCCCTGCTTTCCCGAATTGCCGCGGAAAATATCGGCAAAGCGTGAGGAGAGAACAGCCTTGAATCCGTAGTCCTTGAGCGCCCAGACGGCGTGCTCTCGAGAGGAACCTGTACCGAAGTCAGCACCTGCAACAAGGACGGAGCCCGAAACAAAAGGTTCGCGGTTCAAGATGAATTCCGGATCTTTGCGCCAGCTTGAGAACAGTGCGTCCTCGAATCCTGTACGAGTGATCCGCTTGAGGTAGACGGCCGGGATGATCTGATCGGTGTCAACATTGCTCTGACGCAGCGGGACACCAATGCCGGTGTGAGTGGAGAACTTTTCCATGGTGTTAGCTCCTTACGCTACGGTGCTTGTGGATTGGGTCTCGACAGGCTCGACCACCGGAGAAAGGTCTGAAGGTGAGCTGAGTGTTCCGCGAATAGCGGTAGCAGCTGCCACAACCGGAGAGACGAGGTGGGTGCGGCCACCCTTACCCTGACGACCTTCAAAGTTTCGGTTGGAGGTGGAAGCGCAACGCTCCCCCGGCTCCAACTGGTCTGGATTCATGCCCAGGCACATGGAGCATCCGGCGAAACGCCATTCTGCACCGAAGTCCAGGAAGACCTTGTCGAGTCCTTCTGCTTCGGCTTCCAAACGAACTCGTGCCGATCCGGGAACTACCAGCATACGAATGTTGGGGTCTTTTTCGCGACCGCGAACAATGTCCGCCGCAGCGCGCAGGTCTTCGATACGAGAGTTGGTGCACGAGCCCAGGAATACCGTGTCAACACGAATATCCTTCATGGGCATACCGGCTTTCAGGTCCATGTATGCCAATGCTCGTTCTGCGGCAGCCTTCGCGTTGTCATCGCCAAAGTCTTCCGGGTTGGGCACATTGTCGCTCAGGGACACACCCTGTCCCGGGTTGGTGCCCCAGGTAACGAAGGGTTCCAAAGTATTGGCGTCAAGGAAGACTTCAGCGTCGAATTCAGCATCGGCTTCCGTGTTCAGGGACTTCCAGTACCCGACAGCTGCGTCCCAATCCTCACCTTCAGGTGCGTGGGCGCGGCCCTTCAGGTATTCAAAGGTGATCTCGTCGGGGCCGATCATACCAGCGCGGGCGCCAGCTTCGATGGACATGTTGCAGACTGTCATGCGCGCATCCATGGACAAGGCCCGAATAGCGGAGCCGCGGTATTCAAGGACGTAACCTTGACCGCCGCCGGTGCCGATCTTAGCGATGACGGCCAAGATAATGTCTTTGGACGTCACGCCGGGGCGCAGGGTGCCTTCCACATTGATGGCCATCGTCTTGAATGGCTTCAGCGGCAGGGTCTGGGTTGCCATGACGTGCTCAACCTCAGAGGTACCAATACCGAAAGCCAAAGCGCCTACTGCACCGTGAGTCGAGGTGTGCGAGTCACCACAGACAACAGTCATACCGGGCTGGGTCAAACCCAACTGCGGGCCAACCACGTGAACAATGCCCTGCTCTGCATCACCGAGAGAATGCAGGCGGACGCCAAACTCGGCACAGTTGTTGCGAAGCGTCTGGATCTGAGTGCGACTGGTCAGATCTGCAATCGGCTTATCGATAGCCAAAGTCGGAGTGTTGTGGTCTTCCGTAGCAATGGTCAGGTCCGGGCGGCGCAGCGGGCGACCAGCTAGGCGTAGACCTTCGAATGCCTGCGGGGAGGTGACCTCATGGATCAGGTGAAGGTCGATGTAGAGCAGGTCAGGCTGGGCAGCGTCGCCATCACCCTCGCCCTGCTTGACAACATGGTCACGCCATACTTTTTCGGCCAGCGTCTTCGCGGTCTTTCGCGGAGTCGAAGTTGAAACTGTCGGCACCTGTGCGCCGTCGTGTGCTTCCGGTGAGGTTTCCTCAGTCACGCCCAGCTCCCTTCATGTGTTGAGCGTGGATTCCGGGCGTAAATTTAGCGCCAGCACCCTTGCTCGGTGGTTTGTATATCTCTTACTGAACCAGCCCACGCGACCCCTAGGCCAGCCCGTCGATTTGCATCTCACATGTTGAGACGTCAATATCATTACATGGACAATTCTAGTGGCGTTGGCGTCATCGATAAAGCGGCTCTTGTGCTTGATGCATTGGAAGCCGGCCCCACCACCTTGGCGCAGCTTGTCGCAGCGACGGGTTTGGCAAGACCTACCGTGCATCGGTTGGCACTAGCCTTGGTACATCATAGGCTCGTCAGCCGAGATATGCAGGGTCGTTTTGTACTCGGCAGCCGCCTCGTTGAGCTGGCCTCTGCCGCGGGTGAGGATCGGCTCATTGCCGCAGCCGGACCAGTTTTGCTGCAGCTGCGCGACTCCACCGGCGAAAGCGCACAAATCTTCCGCCGCCAAGGTGATTCACGCGTTTGTGTGGCGTCTGCAGAACGCCCGATCGGTCTACGCGACACGATCCCGGTTGGTACTCAGCTGACGATGAAGGCTGGCTCCGCGGCACAGGTGCTACTTGCATGGGAGGATCACGAACGTTTGCTCGAGGGGCTCCATAATGCCCGCTTCACACCCACCGTTTTGGCTGGTGTACGCCGCCGAGGCTGGGGCCAGTCCCTCGGTGAACGTGAACCCGGTGTTGCTTCTGTTTCAGCGCCCGTGCGTGGTCCGTCCGGACGGGTCATTGCGGCCGTTTCCATTTCCGGTCCGATTGAACGCCTGACGCGCCAGCCCGGACGTCTGCACGCTGAAATCGTGTGCAATGCCTCGCGTATCCTGACCGAAGCCCTCCGAAAGAACGGCTAGCTCCCGCAATGTCTGGCGGCGCGGCCCCGAGTTCCGCTAGTGTTTTGCGCATGACTAAATACGCTGTGTTCCTTCGTGGAATCAACGTCGGTGGGATCAATCTCAAGATGGCCGACCTTCGTACAGCACTCGCAACACTCCCGCTAGGCCATGTAAAAACGTTACTGGCATCCGGCAATGTAGTGTGCACAGCAAAGGCCTCCCCCGTGGAATTGAAATCCATGGTGGAGGCCTTATTGCGTGCAACCTTTGGCTACGAAGCATGGGTCATTATTCTTGACCAGGATCAGCTCGAAAATATAATCAGGACCTGCCCTTGGGCTGCGGATGACGCCACAACCCACAGCTACATCACCCTCTCGTCCGACCCAGCAGTTTTGGATGAGTTGGCACAACATGGTGGCGAAATTGACGGCGTCGAAATTTCGCGACTCAGCCCCGAGGCCCTGGCTTGGCCAGCCCCCGCAGGTGGCACCTTAGACAGTCCGTTCAGCAAACTTTCGGCCCGGCCGCGCTACAAAAGTACGACGACAACCCGCAACCTGCGGACTCTCGTCAAATGTCGAGATGCACTGGCCGAGTAGATAGGCATCAACATCATGAGCCAGCGGAATCGGCGGGCTCAAGCAATGACAGTTTCAGCCAGCTGAGGCGACCTCAAGGGCCTGTTGAAACGCCCGATACTGCATAATCTCCGCCTCTACAGGTGTGACCACGAGGTCTTCTGAAACCACTGAGATATTCTCCTTCAAGCGACGGCGAGCTTGAGCCGCACGACCGCTGGCACCTGCCATGGCCAGGAATTTACTCGTCAAGGCAAGAAAGATGCCAAGGACCACACCGGCAATAACCATGAGAGTCGGCACCGGCCAATCTTCAACCTTGGGAACCTCAGGAACGGGCATCTGGAAGTATCTCAGTGCCGCCAACACACCCAGCCAGAGCAGGCCGCCTACGGCTACCAATAAGGCGAGCCACTGGATCACAGCGAAGAGTGGCCACCACCACGCACGAGTATTGGCCTTGAGATCTGTTCCGGCCACGGCTTGGTCAAGGGCGTCAGGTAGCTCAGTCCTATTACTGCGAGCAGCAGACCTGATGGACGCTCGCCATGGTCCAGAGGATCCTGCGCTGGCGGCGTCAGCAAAATCGCGAACCGAAGAATCAATTTGTGCAAGCTCCGCGGCCCCTGCTGGCGGCATGGACGTCCGATTCACCTCAGCGGTTCCGTCGCGCCGCAGACTCAATCGTCGGAGCGGATCCTTGCGGAAACGCGACATCCAACGCGTCACAGGCCAGCCCGTCTGCTTCGTAGCCTCAAGTTTGTATGACGTTCGGACGGCAGATACTACTGTTTCCACATGCACGGCACCCGCCAACATCGACGCCAGCGCCTTGCGGTCCTGTTGATGCACTCCAGCCGCGTTGCCGCCTCCAGAGACCTCAACGAGGCGCTGAGCCGCCACACCAACGTCCGCAGCAAGGCGAGCCGACTTCGCCGCCTTGGCTTTCACAACCGCAGATATCTTCCGGCGCAATTCCGGGATACCTTGCCCTGTCACAGCCGAAACACCGGTAACGGCAACTGAGCCTAGCCCGTCGCGATCCAGCAGTGCCGATAGCGACTCAAGCACAGGTTTTACTTCGGCGGAGGCCAGCTTATCCACCTGGTTTAGTACCACTAAAGTGACAGCCGCATGCGTGGAAAAGGGTTTGATAAATTCATTGTGAATAGCTGCATCCGCGTACTTTTGTGGATCCACCACCCACACTAAAACATCCACCTGTCCCGCCAAGCGTTCCACCGTGCGACGGTTACTCAGCTGGATGGAATCAAAGTCGGGCAAATCCAACAAAATCAGGCCGTCACCCTCAATCATTTCTGGCACAGTTGTGCCATCTCGGCGATCGACAACCTCGAGCCAATCCAACAGCGGGGCACTACCTTCGGATCCCCAGACCATTGCGAGCGGTTCACTTGTGGTGGGACGACGCACTGCAACACGAGCGGTATTCGTGCCAGAAATTGCATTGAAAAGTGATGATTTTCCGCTGCCTGTTGCTCCGAAGAATCCCACTACGGTGTGATCGGCGCTAAGCGAACGGCGGGAGGTAGCTCGTTCTAGAACACCGTAGACCTCCTCCAGAGCAGTCTCATCCAAGCGTCCCGCCCCTAGTTCTCGAGCTTCATCAAGTGCGGCAAGTTGTCGTTCCAGAGTTGATTCAGCACGAGTCTGACGGTACCGATTCATGCGTTTGCCTCTTTCCCACCAAGATCCGCCAACTGGCCGGCGAGAGCATCGAAACGCTGCACGAGTGTCCCGCCATCCACAGTGCCCAAGCGATCTAAGAATCGCCGTTGTTGCCGTTCAAGAAGCGTGGCACAGCGCGCGTCCAGCGCCATTTTTGCCTCGCGAGCCAAGCGTCGAACGGCATCTTCTCCGAAGACCGCTTCCAATAGTTTTTGACCTACAACGGCGGTGCCACCGGCAATGCCAACCTCCGCTCCCGTCAGCCCACCCGTGAATGAAAAGACCACGATCATGAGAATCACGCCAAGACCGTTAACCCCGAAGGAAAGCCATCTGGCCTGAGAGCGTTTAGCCGCGCCCTCAGCGCGAATTAAAGCCATGACCTCTCCTTGCCATGCACGAATTTCGGCCGCCACTGCCGCTGGGAAATCCTCACTCACACCAGATAGATCATCATTACCCAAGAGCTGGCGTCCTGCGGGATCCGAGCGCCAGCGCTGATCGGCATCCTCACACGCGCGGCCACCCTGATCAACGATGACTGCTTGCAATCCGGTTTCAATAGCCGCTTCAACCTTTACAGCGGGGGCAGGTTGACCCTTGAAAAAGGCGCCAATCCTGTCTCGAACCCTGCCGATACCGTTCTCTAGGGCGCGGAAGAACTCTCCTGTACCAACAAAATCCTGCCAGCGAGCCAACACCTCACCTCGCAATAGGGTGCCATCACTTGTGGCTTGAGTGATGCGTGACGCAGCGTCTTCGAATGCTGTGTGGACATCGTCGATGAGCTGTTCGCCTGCATTGTGCTGAGCTTGGATAGCTTGCGCCAGATTCTCCATCTTGCCCGACAGTGAGCGGACGGTGCCATTGAGTGTGCGGCGAACAATGTCGGCTCGGCCAGCCGCATCTTCGCTAATGTCGGTGAGCCAGCTGTTAATGGGGGCCACAGTGGACTTGGGTAGCATTCCAAGCTCATCGAGCGGAGTCTCGGGGATAACGAAAAGCTTCGCCTGCGACAGACCCTCGCGGCTAAGCATCTCCTGCAGATCCACAGCTATTTCCTCGTCGGCGCCCGGTGGGACTCGATCAAGGATGACTGCAACGGTAATATCACGGGATGCGGCATCGAGAAGGAGCTTCCACGGCACGGCATCGGCATAGCGGTTAGCCGTAGTGACGAAGAGCCACAGATCAGCGGCAGCCAGCAGTTGCCCGGCCAGCTGACGATTATCGTCAGAGATGGAATCAACGTCCGGGGCGTCCAGAATCGCAATGCCGGAAGGCACGGCCGGATCCGCCACAAGGACCAGAGATGTCATGGCGCCGGCATCTGGAGCAGCCCCGGCGCGTGAAGCAGGAGTATTTCCCTTGACGAGCTCACCCTGAACTCGATGCAGTGTGGGCAGGACCCGACTCGAGGCGAACCATGGAGCGTCAGAAGGGTGATGCAACAGAATAGGTTGGCGTGTGGTGGGACGGATGGCACCGCTGCGGGTCACAGGATGACCTACCAAGGCGTTGACAAGCGTGGACTTACCCGCGCCCGTCGAGCCGCCAACCACGGCCAAGAGCGGCGCTTCTAGACTGCGCCACCTCGGCAGGATGTAATCATCCAACTGGCCAAGGGAAGAAGCAGCCGCGGAACGAGCTTCTTTCACACCGGGCAGCTCCAGAGGAAGATCTACGGCGGCTAGTTCCATGCGCACAGTTTCCAGCAGCCCAACGGCTGCCTCTTGCGCCAAGGCCGCGTCATTCTTTTCGCCAGGTAGGCCACTGTCGCTTGAAGGACTCGAGTCAGAGGGGTTCACAGCTTCATCATGCCAGTTCAGAGCAACAATTCAGACTATTGCGCTGAATAAACTGTGAGCTGAAAACTCTATGGCAGAGCAAAAAGACCGGAAACCTTAAAGTTTCCGGTCTTGCTTGTGACCCCAGCGGTGTTTGAGATCGGGACATCGTTCATAGCTGTCGCGGGACATGATGCACACTGACAGTTCATCGGTGTAGCGAGACATGATGCTTATCTTGATAGCCGGTCCCTGTCGCGGGACATCGTTGCGAAGATTCCCAGCTGGCATCTCTCGCGACATCGTTCATACAGGATCACGATGGGTTATGGAAAAGAACAAGCTCATTATTCAGTCCATCATCCAAGGCAAGCTCACTCCAGCCCAGGCCGCCGAGCACTTCGGTGTGAGTCGGCGTTGGGTGTATGAATTGATGCGCAGGCACAGGGCCTCGGGCGAGGACGGGGTACTTCCATTGTCCAGGCGCCCTCATTCCAGTCCACAACAGACCGCGGAAACCGTGCGTTCACGGATCTTGTCGCTGCGTCCTGAACTCACGGATAAGGGCCTTGACGCCGGGGCGGAGACCAGTGCCTGGCACCTGTCAGTTGAGGGCCTTGCTGTTCCTGCTGCCTCAACCATCCATCGCATCCTGCGTTCTGCAGGGCTGGTCACCGATCAGCCCCACAAACGCCCACGGTCCTCATGGCACCGCTTCGAAGCAACACAACCCAACGAGATGTGGCAGTCAGATTTCACTCACTGGACCCTGGCAAGTGGGGCCGATGTGGAGATCTTGAACTTCCTTGACGACCACTCCCGATACCTGATCTCCTGCACTGCCCACCAGAGGGTCACCGGCCCTCTGGTGCTCGAGTGCTTCCTGCAGGCCGCAGAGCGGTATGGATTCCCAGCCTCGACGTTGACCGATAACGGCATGGTTTTCACGACCCGTCTATCTGGCGGCAAGGGTGGACTGAATGCCTTTGAAAAGACCCTGCGTGATCTAGGGATCCAGCAAAAGAATGGCTCACCAAGCCACCCGCAAACACAAGGAAAGATCGAACGGTTTCATCAGACACTCAAGCACTGGCTCACCATTCAAGACCCGGCAAAAACCCTCGTAAAGCTCAACAAGGACCTGATCCGTTTCGCTCAGGTCTACAACACCGAACGCCCCCACAGGGCCTTGAACAGGCGCACCCCCGCCCAAGCCTACGAAGCAGTCCCGAAGGCCACCCCCACCAACTCAGAGGCCGGCACACACCACCGGGTACGCACCGACAAGATCGACGCAGGAGGAAAAGTATCCCTACGCTACCAAGGAAAACTTCTGCACCTAGGCGTCGGACGCCAACACATGTACGAAGACATCACGGTCCTGGTAGCCGACACCGCCGCCACCGTCATCCTGACAAGCACCGGAGAAATTCTCGGTGAATACAACCTCGACGCTACAAAGAACTACCAAGCCAAAAAGAAAAAGTCCCCAGCAAAAGCTGAAGACTCTTCTTAACGAACGATGTCGCGAGACATAGATGAACTATGTCCCGCGACATCACACTTGTGACCCCAGCGGGATTCGAACCCGCGTTACCGCCGTGAGAGGGCAGCGTACTAGGCCGCTATACGATGGGGCCCTAGTTACATTCATTCATTTATTACTAAACGAACATCAATATAGTACTCGATGTTTGCTTCGCACACCAAATGACAGGTGGCTTTTACAAACGCTGGGATACCAGGACTCGAACCTAGAATGTCGGTACCAGAAACCGATGTGTTGCCAATTACACCATATCCCAATGGCTGCGCATTTCGCCTTGAAGTCCGCGGGTTTCCCCGGCCCTTCAGCGGCTCTCGCGCCGGGATAAAACTATACCCGAGAGTTTGCGGAACAGCAAAACGAGAACGACACTTTTGACTATGCTGTGCGTCACATGCGATTTCTGGCCGCATTTTCCCCTACATCTAGGGAATTTTCAGGTGTCGACTAGCTACCGCTGATAGAACCGACAGCAAAGGCACGCCGCAGGAGGAATTCTTGCCAATCGATTCACGCCCTCGAGCCCAAAACCCGTAGCGTTGAACACCAGACCGCCAAGATCAGGAACTTAAAGAAACTGCATGAAGCCAAACTCAGCACACAATCTTTCCCGCAGGACACTCATTTCTGGCACGGCACTTGGGCTTACCTCTCTGGCCTTGGCCGGATGTGACCGTGCACCCGAGCCGATTCCAGCACCGTCACTTTCTCCCACCCCTACACCACCGCCCGTTTCCATAGCTCCCGCAATCGCGCTGACCACGCTGGAGACGCGGCTCGTCGCAGGCCAGCGACTGGACCCCAAGAAGCCTTATAGGCGCTTAGCCGCCGGTGAGGGCCAGCCGCTTGTAGTTCGGGAGGAACTCTGTAAGGCAGATTCTCAACGGGTCGGGAAACGTAGAACCCTGACGACTTTCGGACACATTACCGACACTCACATATTGGATCCAACGTCGCCCGCTCACACCATACTTGGAGCTTTCAATACTAAGTCGATGGAAAACCTGGACAGGTCAACCTATTACTTCCGCCCGCAAGAGGCCCTGACCGTTCAGGTTATGGATGCAATGATTCGGCGCCTGAACGAAGTGAACCGTGGACCGGTGACTGGGCAACCATTCGACTTTTACATATCTACAGGCGATTCCAGTGATAATCGCGGCGCCAACGAAGTTCATGCGTTCATTGACGTTATGAACGGAGATACAGCCACCGCGTTTGCCTTCCCTGGAAAGTACAACGGCCTACAAGAACCTTTGGTTCTTCCCAAAGAACTAGCCAAATTCATATGGCAACCAGTACAACCTAAAAAATCTACAGGATCGTCTATCTGGCAAAATCAATATGGCTTTCCTACTGTGCCTCATATCCTAGAAGATGCATCTAAACCGGTTGCCACCCGAGGCGCTAGTGTTCCTTGGTACTCCGGATTCGGCAATCACGACTCGTTAGTTCATGATGGAGTCGGCAATCTGGGCACCCCAAACGAGATCTACTATAAGACTTTGGCGACGGGAGATAAGATTCCGCTCTCGCTACTTGACGATACTGATTTCGCTTCTTTTATGAAGAAACTCAATGGGTCAACTGAACCACAGATCAAAGACATCCAAGCCGCTATTCCTGGTAGAACCGTCGAGGCTTCACAGCAACGGCGCCCCTTGTCGAAGACTGAGTTCATGAGCGCACATATGATCAACCCCGGACCTCACGGTCCCGTGGGTCATGGGTTTACGGACGACAACATTCGAGGAGGCTTTGCCTATTACAGGTTCCAAATCGCAGACGGAATCATTGGACTCATGCTTGACACCACGGATACCAATGGTGTCGGTTACGGATCGCTTGATACGCATCAAGCTGCTTGGCTGAAAAAAGAACTCATGTCAGCTTCAGCCACGTACTTTGATGAAGATGGTGTCGAGAAAGCCAACGACACCGACGATCAGTTGATAGTCGTCTTCAGCCATCACCCGTCCATAACATTCAGCCCGAAGAATTTACCAACCTCTAACGAGGGTGACATTACTAGCCCCGAGGAAATACAAGACCTGTTTGCTCGCTTTCCGAATGTGATCCTCTGGATCAGCGGTCATCTCCACAGAAACGCATGCTGGCCCCGACCTAGCAAAAGAATGGGGCATGGTTTCTGGGAGGTCAGCACAGCATCACACATCGATTTCCCTCAGCAATCGAGATCAATGGAGATCATCGACAACATGGACGGTTCACTGTCTCTGATAGGCGTCATGATCGACCACTCAGAGGCCCGGGAAATCGACTATTCTGGGCGATTTTCACCGGCCGATATGGCGGTACTCAGTTTGGAACTCGCCTTGAACTCGCCAAGGGCCGGCGTAGAGAAATCCTCAGGTAGGGACAAGGACCAAAACGTCGAGCTACTGCTCAAGAAGCCATTCGAATCACCGGCCCCAACAACAGCTGCAACATCGACGGCAACGCCTACCGCCGGTTAGAGTCCCAGTAGCAGGGTAAGTCCCGCCAGATCTTCGATGGTCATGACACCATCTGCGTCAGACGGCGGGACTTTTCCGTCCCTGTTAAGCCACACGCCGTGCAGCCCCGCGCGCGAGGAGGCTACGCCGTCGATCAGGTAGTTGTCCCCCACGTAGATGGTCTCTTCGGGAAGAGTGCCGAGCTGGCGGCAACCCTCGAGGAAAATAGCGGGATCGGGCTTGGACACGTTGACCGTGTCAATGCCCACCAGCACCTCAATACGGCTCAGACCGGCCTGGTCCAGCTTGGCGCGCTGATAGTCGTGCACGTTGTTACTCACGGCCCCGTAGGGGATGCCAGCGGCGTCCAAGGCGTCTAGAACCGGCACGACATCGGTGAAGGCACGAATGGAGCGAGGCTGGGCCAGCTCGAAGTCCGTGATCCACTGCTGCTCTGCCGCCGCATCAAAGGCCACTCCAAGGTGCTCGAACACGACGCGTGCCCGCAGTCCTCGCTGTTGGCCGAAGGAGAACTCACCGTCCACGTAACGGTCATAGTAGCGCTCCGGATCTGCCATGTAGAGGGCCGAAAAATCCGCCCAGTCATTGGGGCCAAAGTCCGGCAAGAGGTGGGCCGAGGCCGACACCATGGCGTCCGTCATTGCGGCCACGAGGTCAACGAGGGTCTCATCGATGTCAAACAAAACACCGCTGACCCGCCCCGTGAAAGGGGCGGATGCAGCGGTGTTTGTTGTTGCGTCTAGCGTCAAGGCTTAGCCCTTGAAGGCGCGCAGGCGCGTCAAGGAGGATTCCTTGCCCAGGATCACCATGGACTCGAAGAGCGGCGGTGAGACCTTGCGGCCGGACAATGCAGTGCGCACGGGACCGAAGGCGAAGCGCGGCTTGATGCCAAGGCCTTCAACCAGAGCGGACTTGAGCGCCGTCTGAATGTCTTCTGCGGTCCAGTCGGTGACAGCCTCGAGGGCGGCAACGGCAGCCTCAAGAACCTCACTCAGGTTCTCCGGCATTCCCTTGCGGGCATCGTCGGCGACGTCCACGCCGTCGTCCTTCTTGAAAAGGAAGGAAATCATCTCAGGTGCCTCACCCAACAAGGTGATGCGCTCCTGAACCAGCGGGGCAGCCTCGGTGAGGATCTCGTTCTCGCGATCCGTCAGGGTCTCCCCTACCAGGCCAGCCGCCTGTAGGTACGGGACGAGACGGTTGCGGAAGTCGGTACCCTCAAGCATGCGCACGTGGGTTCCATTGATGGCTTCAGCCTTCTTGATATCGAAGCGTGCCGGGTTACCCAGAACGTCGTGGATATCAAAGTTCTCAACCAGCTGGTCAACCGTGAAGATGTCTTCATCGGCGGAGAGCGACCAGCCCAGGAGGGACAGGTAGTTCAGCAGGCCCTCGGGGATGAAGCCGCGGTCGCGGTGCAGGAAGAGGCTGGACTCCGGGTCACGCTTGGAGAGCTTCTTGTTGCCGGCGCCCATGACGTAGGGCAGGTGGCCGAACAGCGGCATGTACTCGGCAACGCCGATCTCGTACAGGGCCTTGTAGAGGGCAACCTGGCGCGGGGTGGAGGACAGCAGGTCCTCGCCGCGGAGCACGTGGGTGATGCCCATGAGGGCGTCATCGACGGGGTTCACGAGCGTGTACAACGGAGCACCGTTGGGACGGACAATTGCGTAGTCCGGGACTGATCCTGCCTTAAAGGTGATCTCGCCCCGGACCAAGTCGTTGAACGTGATGTCTTCATCGGGCATGCGCAAGCGCAACGCCGGCTGACGACCCTCAGCCTTGAAAGCAGCAATCTGCTCTGCGGTGAGGTCACGATCAAAGTTGTCGTATCCAAGTTTAACGTCTCGACCGGCTGCCTTATGACGGTCTTCTACCTCTTCAGGTGTGGAATAGGACTCATATGCGTGGCCACCCTCAAGGAGCTTGGCAATGACGTCCGAGTAAATCTCCCCGCGCTGCGACTGGCGGTACGGCTCATGCGGGCCGCCCACCTCAACACCCTCTTCCCAGGTGATACCGAGCCACTTCAGGGCGTCGAGGAGCTGGTTGTAGCTTTCCTCGCTATCGCGCTTGGCATCGGTATCTTCAATGCGGAAAATCATCTTTCCGCCGGTGTGACGTGCGTAGGCCCAGTTGAAGAGGGCCGTGCGGATCAGCCCGACGTGGGGCGTGCCTGTCGGTGACGGGCAAAACCGCACCCGGACAGGAGTTTCAGCGGTGACAGTGGGGATTAAGGCTGCGTTAGTCATGATGAATCCAGTTTAGCCCCTGCCCGGGTTGGCCGTGTTCTTGCAGAGGATGCGAACTCGCTCACCCTACGCGGTGACTCGCATTCCAGCCCAGCTCATCAGTGCACCCAGATAGGTATTGAGCTTGACTGCGCCTTACCCCAAGCACTTCACTGCAGCCTTGAAGGATAAGGACAAACAGGCAGGCGCATCCCTCATCACCAACGAAATGGCATAAGGAGCAGTTCTTGCTGGTAATTCACAAGGCCTTCATAAGGCGCGCTCGATATTCGAGGAGCATAAGGCGTACACCGGAGTGACGGCTGCTAGTTGCCGAGCTTACTCTGTGGCGATTTGGCACGCATAAGGAGACTGTCGATAACCTTTTGAGTCTCACGTTGGCCGCTGAATGTCGTGACCCGACCAAAGGTCCGTCCCGACGACGTTCGAATAATAATTCCTGCAGTGTCCATCGGCGACTTCGCGCTAGTGCTGGTTGACGTGCTGGACGTCGATTTCTTTACCATTCTGGCTCCTTCCCTTAGTGAGCAGTGTAGCTGCTGGTGCCGACATTCAGCTGGAAGTGTGGCGAAGCGAAAGGCCTAAAGCCCTAACTTGAACAAATAACACAGGAAACCAGACCAGCTCCTTCGTTGGCGAGACCAACGGGACCGCAGCCGACGCTGCGAGCAAGAACAAGGTCAAAACAGACATTAACAGCATCTTCCTGTAGGGGCCCATAATCCAAGCCACTACTTCGTGCTCAGGACTCCGACTAAACCACGAAAGCAAGAGCGCTGGCCCTGTCAAAAGCAAGGAGACTGCGGCAGATACTGGGCCCGATGCGTCGGACACTATTACCCCGGGTACTAGCGACGACCCCCATGCGGCTAACGCAACAGCAAACGTAATCCAGACACTGAATCTGGCAACTTTATACTGTCCCTGTCGCGACGGCGCCAAGGTCAATCCGGCGACAGCCGTGGCCATACGCTCACTGGGAGCACAGGCCAAATGGGCTAAAACCTGAGGTTTCGAAGGGGCGTCCACCGCACGATTTGTTGATGTTCCATTCGAACCGTACTCAACTATTTCAAGTTGCTTGTAGACCAACCCGGGAGGAACTTCTACTTCCAAATGGTAACTGCGGGCGAACCCGTAGTCAGGAATCTCCCACGCAGCCTGCTGAGATCTAATGCCGCTTTGCTCGGGGGCGGTGTCGTCCCGCGAATATTTGATGACACACCTCGTACCTGCAAGGTTGTCGTTTACTTCCACGAGCAGGAGAAAGGTCGTTGCGAACTGAAGGACAAATTCTCTGAATAGATCAACAGATCGATCAAACTCAGCCCCTTTGTCCTCATCTGCCACTAGTTCTAGGCAATCCGCTAACCACACACTGAATTCGTTTGTCGAGGCGTCACAGCTTTCCGTTGTGGCGCGTACTACTGCAGTGACCACATCCCTACATCGGGCTGAACCACCTAATTCCTCGCCAAGAAGAGACTGCGCCAGCATCCGCAACATCGCCACGGCGTAGTTCCCATTGTCCTCGGCACCCAAAATCGACAACGAGGAGGCTCCGGCGCCTGAAGTGTCCACGTTCTTCAAGGCTCCCTTGCGCACGGACCCCAGTGGGACAATCATTCGATCCTTACTTCCTGGAATGGAAGACCACTCAGGAAGCGTGATGTCATGCGAGATATGCCAGCGCGACTTTCCATTTTCCTGCATCCGCAGCGCTTCGACGCGCCTATGAACCCACTGTGGAGAGTTCATGATCAACCACGCAAGACAAAACTCAGGTGTGGGACTGTCCTGAACACTAGAAGCGACCTCAGCAGATGACATACCCAGATTCTACGAGCAATCACAATGGAATTTCGATGTTGGTGCGAGTCTGCAGGTATCCTTTCTGGGCGCCCAACACGATCCTCATCGGTGACAGAGTGCTTACGGCAGACTTCGTCATGCTGATTCCAGTTATGCCTGGGCAATAGTCCCTCAAAACGGCGGACCCGATCACTCTGGCGAGCTGCGACGGGGCTCCCACATTGCCCGCAACCCTTGACGACTTCGAATCCTCGGGAGTAATCTACAACCAAATGGTTGTAGATCAGCTCAGCGAAAACGACACCGACCGCCTCTTCCAGGCGTTCTCGGATGCGACCCGGCGAGACATAGTTCGCAGGGTCAGTAGTGCACCCTTCTCGGTGTCTGGACTGGCCGCCCTCTACGCCATGAGTTTCGCCGCGGTCCAGAAACATGTGGCCGTACTAGAACGCGCATCTCTGGTCACCAAGGAAAAGCGCGGAAGGGAGCAGGTGGTGCGCGCCAATCATGAAGGTCTACAGCGTGCGCGCCAATTGCTCGATGAGTATGAGGCGATCTGGCGGGAACGTTCTAGCCGGATTGCAGATATTTTGGCAGAAGAAACCGAACAACTTGGAGATGCATTGCCATGACAGTAACTAACTCCACCAAGTCCCCCGAGAAGCTGCAGCTGACCATCACCTCAGAGCTTGCCGCTAGCGTTGAACGCGCCTGGCAGCTGTGGGAGGACCCCCGCCAGCTCGAGCGCTGGTGGGGCCCGCCCACCTGGCCGGCAACATTCGAAGACTATGACTTCCAGCCCGGCGGCGAGGTCGCCTACTACATGACCGGCCCAGACGGCTCCAAGGCCCGCGGCTGGTGGAAGTTTGTGTCCATTTCGGCCCCGACGAATCTGGAACTCGACGACGGCTTCGCGGACGAAAACGGCGCCCCGGTCACCGAGATGGGGCAGGCCAGAATGTCGGTGACCTTGGAAGACCGCGCTGGCCTCACGCTCATGACCGTCGCCACCACGTTTGAAAACGAGGAACAGATGGCAAAGATGCTGGAGATGGGAATGGAAGAGGGAATGCGCGAGGCCATGGGTCAGATCGACGCCATCTTGGCCGAATAACACCCCACCATCGGAGCACTCTTGGTGGCCATCGCACTGACACTCATGCTCCGCCGTCGAGCCTCCACACGAGGGACTAGCTCCACGAGCCAGACATGACAATGGGACGGCGTTCGTGCTTTCGGACAGAGGTATACCTCTGTCCGAAAGCACGAACGCCGTCCCTTGGAGTTTTGCTTAGCTGAACAGTTCGTTCTTGGGTTCGTTCTTCTTCACGAACTGCCAGCCGAACCACAGGCCCAGCGCCAGGACGGGGATGGAGCAGAGGGTCCACAGGCCAAGTAGGTACTCGCTGCCGTCGGGCGCCTTCATGGTGTCGAATCCGATGAGTACCGTAATAACGAGCAGCGCGCCCAGACCCACCCAGCTGGTCCACGGCGAACCAGGCATGGGGAGAGCCGAGACCTTGCCCTTCTTGTGGCGCAGCATGATCTGGCAGGCGAAGATGGACGCCCACGTGAAGATGACACCGATCGAGGCCGTGTTCAGCGCGAGGTCGAAGGCGTGCGAGCCACCGAGCCAAATGTTCGCCAGGACGCCAACAACGTAAACACCGGCGATGCTCAAGATGGCGGCATACGGCACATGGTTCGAGGACATCTTGGTCAGCCAGGCCGGCGCGTGCCCGTTATGGGCCATGGTGCGGAAGATGCGCCCGATCGAATACAGTCCTGAATTGCACGAGGACAGTGCGGCCGTGATGACCACAAAGTTCATGACCGAGCCCACCCAGTCCAGCCCCATCGTGGCAAAGACCGTCACGAAGGGACTCTCGCCCGACTTGTACTGATCCGAGGGCATGATCATGGCCAGCAGCGTCACCGAGCCAACATAGAACACCACAATGCGAAGTACGACGGCGCGAATCGCCTTGGGCACTTCACGTTCCGGATGCTCCATCTCACCTGCCGTAATACCCACAAGTTCAATGGCGTTGTAGGCAAAGATCACGGCGTTCAAGGCCAGGATCATGACGAGCCCACCCTTGGGGAACATGCCACCCTGGTCGTGGAAGAGGTTCACGACGGTGGCGTGCGATTCGCCCACCTGGGCGTTCATGATGACCATGATGGTACCCACCACGAGGAAAATCAGGATGGCCCCGACCTTCAGGCAGGCAGCCCAGAACTCAAACTCGCCAAACGCCTTCACGCTCAGGAGATTCACGCCCACCAGCAGGGCCAAGGCGCAGAGCGCACTGACGGCCACGGGAACGCCAGGGAAGAAATACTGGAAGTACAGCCCGATGGCGATGAGCTCGGCAATACCTGTCATGGCCCAGTTGATGAAGTACATCCAGCCGGAGAGGAACGCGCCCTTCTTACCGAAGAGTTCGCCCGCGTAGGACACAAAAGACCCCGAGGTCTGGCGGTACATGATGAGCTCGCCCAAGGCACGCATCAGTAGGTACGCGATGACTCCGGCGAGCATATAAGAAAAGATCAGGGCTGGGCCGGTACTGGCCAATCGCCCACCGGCACCCATGAACAATCCAACGCCGATGGCCCCACCCATGGCGATCATGGTCACGTGCCGGTGTGACAACGTTTGCTGATAACCCTCAGCCGAGACTTTCTGAGCTCCGGGCGTATTTGTGGCGGTGTCGGTGACGTCTTGTGACACGCAAAATCCTTAATTTGGGGTGAATGTCCCCGCACAGAATCGCGAGATCTGAGTGATTTTCAGGGCGCCGATGGCAAAGGACTTGACGATTCTACTACGCCACCCTTGGCATCCCTGCAGGACTACCCAGCGAAGGGTGGGTGCTATGCATAACGTAGCCTCGTCGTCGAACCCTGCTGCGGCCAGTGAGGAGTTACGGCGTCCCCGACCTCTTAGGTGAGGGGTCCGCCGTCGTACTTTCTAGTGACGCGCATCGCGGAACAATAGCGCCGCCTGTACCCGATTTTCCAATTCCAGCTTGGCCAGAATCCGCGAGACATGGGTCTTGACGGTCGCCTCGCTGAGGAAGAGGGTGAGGGCGATGGCCTCGTTACTCATCCCCTGCGCGAGCGCATCGAGAACCTCCGCCTCCCGCGTGGTCAGGAGCTCGAGCCGGGCGACCGCCGTGTTCGCCTTCGACGCGGCCGCACGCTGACGAGTCCGCTCTATGAGCCGGCGGGTCACGGTCGGAGCCAGCATGCCCTCGCCGGCGGCCACCATCCGGATCGCGTGGAAGAGCCGCTCGGGATCGGTGTCCTTGAGCAGGAAGCCCGAGGCCCCGGCCTCCAACGCGGCGAACACGTAATCGTCCAGATCAAAGGTGGTCAGCACCAACACCTGCGGCGGGGTGGGCAGGGCGCGCAGCTGGCTCGTGGCATCGATGCCGTCACCGCCGGGCATTCGCACATCCATGAGGACCACGTCGGCACGCTGTGTCTGCGCGCACCGCACCGCCTGCGGACCGTTGCCAGCCTCGGCCACCACCGTCATATCCTCTCGGGAGTTGACCATCTTGACCAGGGCGGCGCGGACGAGCTGCTCGTCGTCGGCCACGATGACGCGGATGAGGGCGGGGGCTGGTGCCGGTGCCGTGATGGGCGTGGTCATGATGCGGGGGCTTCCTGGGTTTCTGATTCTTGGACCGCTGCGAACGGGATGCGCGCCTGGAGCTGGAAGCCTTGGCTGGTGGCATCATGTTCGAGGGTTCCACCGAGGAGCTCAATGCGTTCCGTCAAGCCAATCAGGCCCAGCCCGGCGCCCGCGCTTGACTCTCCGCTTGCACTGGGACCATTGCTCACCGTGACCCACAGTTCACTGACCATCTCCTCGGATTCTGTGGCGGCGAGCGTCACGGTGGCGGCTGCTTCGGGTGCATGGCGGGCCACATTCGTGATTCCCTCCTGCACAACGCGATAGGCGGCACGGCTGATGGCATCTGGCATGGGTGGCAAGGGTTCCGCGGGTTCTTGGTAGCTGATGGTCATGCCGGTTTGGTGCCATTGGGTGATGAGTTCTGTAATCTCGACGATGCCGGAGGGCGCCGAGCGTTGCTCCTGTGGTGTGCTTTCGCCGCTCTCATGTAGGACGCCTAGGACATCACGGAGTTCGCTCAATGCTGCATGTGCGGTTTCACGGATCAGCTGGGCGGACTGAGCGGTTTCGGAGTCGGGAGCATCAACCTGCAGGGCTGCGGCCTGAACAGCCACGAGCGACATCCGATGCGCGAGAGTGTCGTGCATTTCGCGGGCGATCCTGGTGCGCTCGGCCAGCTGTGCGCGTTGCACATCGGCTACGTGCTCAGCCTCAGCGTGATCCGCACGTTCCTTCAAGGACGCGAGCTGCGATTCACGTAGCCTGGCGCGCTGGCCACGGTACGCACCCCACGCGGCAATCGCCGCCAGTAGAAGGGTGGCAAGCACTGTGCCTTCCCATCCGAGCGGTTCGACACCCACCAGAGCTTCCGCACCAATGCAGAGGGCAATCACCACCGCGACCCACCAGTCCAACCGGCGCTTAGCGAGCAGGTAGAGCGCTACGAAGAACGCCACGCCGCTGAAGGACAGCGCACCTAGGACAGCGGTCACCGCGGCCACAGACTTCGGGAAACGGTGGCGCCAAATGAGGGCGATAGCACCCAGCGGGGCAAGAATGGGCAGGCCCGCGAAGCGGATGAATTCCGGGGCTGTGGGCTCGGCCGGCACGATGCCGTTTTCGAGGCTCAGACCAAGGTTCATGAGCGAGAGGAGAAAATCGGCCGCGGCCACCACAACGACAAGTGCCATGGTGCGCCAGGGGTTTCTTGAGTGAGTCTCTTTGATGTTCATACGTCGAGCCTAATTTTCCCCATAGAGCCGGCACATCCAACTAAAGTTGTCATCTCGACCGCCTCGGCAATCCGATGGCTGGCGCGACTATTTATGTGCTCGCGATTTTCGCCACGCCCGTATGCGCAGCACCAGACTCAGCACAGCCAAGATAACCGCTGCGCTAATGCAGATCTGAGCTACGAGCCGCGGACCATCACTCATATAGATGGCCCGCGCCACCACACCAAACACAGCCGCGGCAGCCAAGACCCAGCCAGCGTATGGCTTGGGCGGCGGATTCTTGATCCGACGCTGGGCGGCCTGGTTCATCGCCTGAGCCATGCCGCGCCCAAAGGCGCGCTGCCCCCTCAAGGGAGGTCCCGCCGTCGAACATTAAAGGCAGCGCCGTCGCTAACGACGACGCTGCCTTTATCTGCCGAACCGGGAGTCACCTTAGCGGCGGACGACCGGGTTGGAGAGGCGGCCGATGCCCTCGATCTCGACGTCGTAACGATCGCCCTCGGTGAGCAGGTCCACGCCGGCGGGGGTGCCCGTCATGATGACATCGCCGGGGAGCAGGGTGAATGCCTGGGACACGAGCGAGACGAGTTCGCGGACGCTGCGAACCATCTGGTTGGTGTTGCCGTCCTGGCGGAGTTCGCCATTGAGCCAGCCCTTGACGGAGAGCTCATCGGGGTCGAGCTCGGTTTCGATCCACGGACCGAGGGGTGCGGCCGTGTCGAAGCCCTTGGCGCGGGCCCACTGGCCGTCGCTGGCCTGGACGTCGCGGGCCGTGAGGTCGTTGCCGCAGGTGTAGCCGAAGATGACCTCGTCAACGCGGGACTCGGGAACGTCCTTGCAGATGCGGCCGATGACGACGCACAGCTCAGCCTCGTAGGAGACTTCCTCCGAGAACTCCGGCAAGACGATTGGCTCGTTGGGGCCAACCACGGAGGTGTTGGGCTTGAGGAACAGCAACGGGCTTTCGGGAACTTCGTTACCCAATTCACGGGCATGATCGGCGAAGTTACGGCCAACTCCGATGACCTTGCTGCGCGGGATGATGGGAGCGACGAGACGCACATCTACCAACGCGTGCTTGATGGTGGTTCGTTCCACACCATTAAAGAAGGGGTCGCCCTTAATGACGGTGACAAATTCACTGCCGGGAGCTCCTTCCACAATGCCGTACATGGGGTCATTATCTACAACAAATCGGGCTATACGCATGGCATTTAGTGTATCCGTAGAGCCGCTCCGCCGTGAACGGTGACGGCGCTGCGCGCACTGCTTCGCCTGCACCGGGTCCTCAGCACGCCTTGCCGAAGGCTACGTCATTGCTGACAACGGCAGGCCCGCCGATGAGCGTGAAGCGTGTGACATCCTTCATTCCCGCAATGTGCCGCTTGGTTGCCGAAGGAATGCAGTTGCTCCGGACCAAGTAGACCATCCCGTTGGCTCCTGCGGCCACCGACGAAATGGCCAAGGCATCTGGAAAGTCATATCCAAATGCATAATAGGCTCGCACCCCGCCCGTGTAACGCTGGTTGACTGCCAGGTTGGTGGCGAACCTGTCGGGCCCGGAGGAGCGCTCCGGGTTCATCAAGGCTGCGGCCAACTGGTTTTCAATGCCTTGCGACACCGCGCCTGTGCCGCCGATAATCGGCGCATTTCTCGTCTTCATTTGTTTTAGGAAGGTCATGGTCTTGGCATCAACGCCGGCTGCACTGCCTCGTACCAGAAGCACCGGTGTACCGTTTTGTGCTGCAACTGCCCCGGCGGACAGGGCATCAGGGTAGTCCTCCCCCGTGGCGAGGTACACAAAGGGCGCCGTGCCGAAAGCACCCTCGATGATTGCCCTGGACGTCGCATAGCGGTCAATACCGCTGCGCCTGACCGTGTTGGGCACCATGGACTTAAGTTGCGCAAAAACCTCGGCAGACACGGCTCCAACGCCGCCCACAACGATGATCCTTTCCGGCCGGAGGCGCTCGATCTCCTCCCTAGCAACTTCGGGCAAAACCGTGCTCTTAGTCAAGAGCAGCGGCGCCCGCTCCCGACTCGCCGCCGGTGCCGCCGACAACGCGTCTGCGAATTGCTCTCCCGTAGCAATGTAGAGCGTATTTATGGCGGCGAAGCGGCTTTTGGACACGTCAACCGCTGTTGCATAGCGGTCTGCGCCGTAGATTCGGTCAATGCCCGTGGCCGGTGTTCCCTTGCTGACGGCAATAACATTCAGCTCTGTTCCACGATCCAAATTGGACAACGCATAGGCCTGCCCCGTGGCCGGGTTGAAGGCAACGTGCCGTGCAAGTTCCTTCACGTCGATCGATGTGACTGCAAGGTCTGTTTCTGTGTTAATTTCAGTGACTGATGACGTGCCAAAACCCAACGATGACACCAGCAGCCGCGTGCCGTCGGAAGAAATTGCGGCATCCGTGAGCCGGTAGCCCACGCCCATGGTTTTGCTGGCCACCCCGGCGACCAGGTCCACCACGGCGAGCGAGCCGTAGCTGCACGCCACATAGGCTTTCTCACCGTTGGGCGTGACCACGATACTGTCGGCATACTGGCACACTGGGATTGCTGTTCCTAATGTCCCCGTTTCCACATCAAGTGGCTGCACTGCATCCGGCCGGGCAGTGGTGAGCAGCACCGTGTCTGAATCAGGCGCGAAGGTGAGGTCTTGAACACCGGTGTCACCGCTCAACAGGACCGACCGCCTCAGTGTCATGGATGGTAATGAGTAGTGGTTGATCTCGGTTCCATTGAAAACGGCGATGAGCTCACGGCCGTTGGGCGAGACGGCCAAGTGGGAAACGCCTACACCATTTCGGATCGGGAAGACTGAGGCAATTGCATTTGTCTTGGTGTCAATGGCCAGGATCCCGTTCGCGCCATCTCCTGCCACATAGAGCAGCGCTCCATCATGGGCCATGGCAATTCCTGAACGGTTTTGGTACCCGCCGGAGCCAGACGGCAACGGGATTTTCACGATTAAAGCCAGCGTCTTGAGATCCAGGACCTGGATGGCAACATCGTTGGCATAGGACAAGATATAGCCACGAAGGCCGTCAGGGC
Source organism: Arthrobacter psychrolactophilus (assembly GCF_003219795.1). Lineage (GTDB taxonomy): Bacteria > Actinomycetota > Actinomycetes > Actinomycetales > Micrococcaceae > Specibacter > Specibacter psychrolactophilus. Next base: position 85,339 of record NZ_QJVC01000002.1, read on the forward strand.
TGACCACCATTTCCTGGGCCGATCCCGGTATAAGCAAGCGGGGACCGATCTCCGTCAGCGACGATGGCCGGGCAGCTGCCTGCATGGGCCCGGCCACGGCGGGCACCACCCCTGAAGCACCAAGGAGCCCTGCCACAACAACTGCAAGAAATATGCGTAAGACTTTACGGACTGCGATATTCAAGCCATCCCCCAAAAGATTCCCTCGCCACAGCTGAAGTCCACGACGTGGCAGGGTGCGATGGAAAGTAATCTACTGTAATTCCAATTTCCTGAACAGCACGCACCCGTCGCCGGGCTCCGTCGACGATGGGGATGTCCCCGGCGAAGCAGTTACTCCGGCGGCTCACCCACGAGCCCGATCCGATCGGTTGGCGGAAATCCCGGCAGCCACTAGGTCCGCGACCATGGATTCGATCGTGGGCTCTGGGGTGACACCAGTTCCCTGGCGCGATGCCCAACCCGGCACGGACGTCCCTTTGGCTCCAACGTTGCAGCAGTTCGCTGTGGGGCCGGTTCCTCCGAGCGGGTACTGTGCCGGGGCTGTCTGCGTCCCCGCGGTCTGCGCGGCCTGCGCCGTACCGCCAGCCCAAACACGTGCCGCTACTGCTTGTCGCTTCCACATGATTCCTCCTGGTGCTCAGTGACGACTTCGCACAGTCAAAAGGCCCCCACACTCAGGTAGTTTCCAGACTTGAGGCTCACATCATATTTAATTGGAAGGAATCTCCGTGGGTGTCGCCAGCATCACGGGGTGAGGGGTCCGGCGTCGAGGTTGTAATTAACCTTCAGCTGCGCGTTCCCTGACTTGCACCTCTTCAAAAAGAATCGACGCCCGGCCTACAATGACGCATGGCTTGTTGCAGAGCATTGTGAACGGAAGCAGAATGTCTAGGACGAGAAAGTTCCTCAGTCTCGCCGTTTTCTGGGCGCTATTGGGCCTCACCTTGGTCTCTTGTGGTGAGTCACGCCAACCAGGCCAGGCCACAGCACAGCTGGAATCTGCCGAAGCCACGACTATTTCGGAGAGATGCTCATTGGGAATCGTCGTGGAATATGACGGCTCGTCGGCCGGTGCTACGCGACTGGCCGCCCTGGAAAATCTGGGCACGATGCTCACCGTTCCTCTTCCCCAAACACTCACCACCCAAGATCCACCATTGCTCGATGATCAATTGAAGGATCCAATTCGCGTGGCGGCGGGCCTTCGCGGCCTCGAGGCCCTCAAGGAGCTGCTGCCGAGTGCTGAGGAGGGCAGGAAGCCTGGCGATCCCATCGAGGTTACCGCTACAACAGGCGATGGACAGCAGCTCGCCACCGCATCCATCAGCGTCCAGTTTAATGGGGGCTATGTGGTGGATGTTTTCAATGCCGCTGGATTCCAATCAGACGGTGAGCAGTGCAAATAGCCCCACCCATGTGACTGGATCACCATCAACTATTCATCGGATAGAGCCCGAAGGCACCGGACACCCAGTGACCCACACATATGTCGCTGGGTAGTCCGGTCGCCACCAATACCGAACTGTGGCGCACGGCTGGTCAACGGCCAAATCATTGCGCCTTCATCTGAAGCTCTTGCCTAGGACGAGCCAGTGTTTAGCGAATCGAGGCGCTCCATGTGCCGTCCGCCAAAACGGCAGTCACTGTCGGGCCTTTAGGCCAGACACGGGTGCCGGAATAGCTGCCTTCATTGACGAGGACCAAATCATTGGGGTCCCAGCTGCCATCGAGACGTGTCATCTCAATAATGAAGTGGCTGGATCCATAGTGGTTGAGCTTGGCTGATCCCGCGGATCCCGTGTAGTTGAATACGGCGTCTCCCCTGCCATCGATGTGCTGTTTCCCATAGGAAGGTGCCGATCTGACACTGGCAATCGAGATGGTCCACGGACCATCCGCCGAGATCTGTAGTCTCGTTGTGGGCTCTAGCCAGTCATACTCGTCAAAAATTACTGTTCCGGCATAGTCACCGTTTGTTATTGCCAAGTACATGTTGGCATTCATGCCAGCGTCCAGCGTCGTCACGATGAAGTTGGAGCTGCCACGGTGGCTGAGGGTGGCTATGGCGACGGAGTTGGCACCATCGGGCTTGGAAATCTCAATGACATCGTCGCCGTGGCCGCTGTAGGATCTGGCGCTTGCACTGGCGTTGGGGGTGGGATAAGCCTCAGTACACCCGGCGGATACAGCATTGATCGAGAGAACGCCCTGGCCACCAAGAATTCCCTTAGTAGAAACACCCAGGCGTGAACTTTCATCCCACACCGATGCAGGCATGCACCCGGGATTAGTCAGGAGCAGAGGAGCCCCGTTGGCTGCGGCCGCGGCGACACCTGCCAAGGCATCCGGGAAGTTCCACGCGACGGCGTACATTGCCTTTGCTGAGGTACCCCATCCCGCCTTAGCTATCGCAGCAGAGGTTCCTAAACGATCCGACCCTTGGATACGAGAGATTGCCGCACCGGGAACTGCCGCCGCGATCTGCGCGTAAGCTGTATCCGAGACGGCACCGGTACCGCCAAGAACCACGACCTGTGACGGAGCAAGACGGCGCAGTTCCGTCTTGGTAACATCAACCAGCCCACCGGCTGCGGTCAAGAGAATCGGGGATCCGGTCTTGGCTGCCAAAGCGCCGCCGGATAGTGCGTCAGCAAAGCTGGCACCAGAGGCCACGTAAACGGTCTCGGATGTGGGCCAAAAGAGTTTACTTGTGCCGGTCGCCGTGGCGTATCGATCAGCGCCAGAAATCCGGACGACGTTGCCGCTATAGGCCTTCGCCGCATTCACGACGGCGTTCGAGATCGCTCCCGTTCCACCCATGACATAGATGGAAGCAGGACGAAGCCGATCCAACTCTTGAGCTGCCGCCGCAGAAAGACCATTCGATGCTGTTAGAAGGACCGGTGAGGCAGCTTTGCCTGCAGCAGGGCCAGCGGAGAGCGCATCCGGAAAGTTCGTACCTGTCGCCAGGAACACGGCCTCAGTCTGTGACGGGAAATTACTCTTTGAAATAGCTTGTGCCGTGCTGTATCGATCGGCACCGGCCATGCGAATGGGCCCGGAACCGTTGAGCCCCGCAGCGTTGGCCGGGCTCACCGGGCCGACTACCACTGCACTGATAGCCACCAAGGTGGATATCGCCAAGGCGCCCATCGCCCTCATACCGCTTTTAGATTTAATCATTTCTTCCCCACAGCTTTCTCAATGCTGGATGCAGATCTGACCATTGAGGCTTGAGGCTTGGCCATAGCTTGCGCACCAGGCGCGGCCGATATTGTTGTAACTCCCACCAACGATTTTGTCCAAGACGGCCGCCATGACATCACAATGCACTCCCCCAATTATCTCGTTGTCATGCCGTGACGAAGGTGATTAAACAGGTCACGACTAAGGACAAGCTACAGCAATTCCCACCCGCGCAACAGACCCCGAACAATTGGCCCGAACGTGACACGCACCTGGCGCCCCAACCGGACAAGGTGAGGGGTCCGCCGTCGGGCTTAAATAAATTTGCCACAGCCCCCCGTTAATGCCACAGATATACCTGTGGCATTAACGGGGGGCTGTGGCAAAAGCGCAGCTGGCGCGCGGTGGTGCTTAGGCCAGGCGGGTCAGCCAGCCGTGCAGATCCTCGACCACACCGGTCTGGATGCCCACGAGCTGCTCGCGGATGGCGTTGGTGACCTCTCCGATGCCGTTCGCGGGCGAGGCGATGGTGCCCTCAGCCGTCTTGAGCTCGCCGATGGGGGTGATGACAGCCGCGGTACCGCAGGCGAAGACCTCGGTGATCTCCCCAGCGGCAACGCCTTCACGCCATTCGTCGATCGTGATCTTGCGTTCCTGGACCTTCAGCCCGCGATCTGCCGCGAGCTGCATGACCGAGGAGCGCGTGATGCCGTGCAGGATGTGGCCGTTAAGGGCGGGAGTGACCAGCGTTCCGTCCTTGAAGACGAAGAAGATATTCATGCCGCCGAGCTCTTCCACCGCATTGTCATTGTTCGGGTCAAGGAACAAGACCTGCTTGCAGCCATTGGCTTCGGCTTCCATCTGAGCCGCGAGCGATGCAGCGTAGTTGCCACCGCACTTGGCCTCGCCCGTTCCGCCTTCGCCGGCGCGGGCAAAGGTGGTGGTGAGCCAGATAGAGACGGGCTTGAGTTCGCCACCGAAGTAGTTTCCGGCGGGCGATGCGATGACACGGTAGGAGACCTCACGGGCCGGGCGGACACCGAGGAATGCCTCCGTGGCGATCATGAACGGGCGCAGGTACAGGGCGTCGCCGTCCTTGGAGGGAACCCAATCCTGATCGACAGATACGAGCTGGCGCAGCGATTCCAGGAAGGTCTCCACGGGCAGCTCGGGCAGTGCCAGGCGGCGTGCCGACGCGTTCAGGCGAGCGGCGTTAGCATCGGCGCGGAACGTCCAGATGGAACCGTCGGCGTGGCGGTAAGCTTTCATGCCTTCGAAGATTTCCTGGCCATAGTGCAGCACCGCGGCGGCCGGGTCCATGAGGATGGGGCCGTAGGGCTCGATGCGAGCGTTCTGCCAGCCACCTTCGCCATTGGCATCGACCTTGAAGTCCACGACAGCTGTGTGATCCGTGAAGTAGTCACCAAAGCCCGGGTTGGCCAAAATGGCATCCCGCTCGACCACGGACTTCGGGTTCTCATTTAGCTTCTGCGAAAAGCTCAGCTCATTGGCGATCTGGGTCATGCTTCCTCCACATTTGTATGCCCTGCTGAGTGTCGGAACGGCCGCGAAATTGATCGGCTCCGTTGCGCACTCATTATCAATACACTCAAGCCTACTCCCGCCGCCCCCGGCTCTTTCGCAGGGAGGGCGGGCCGCGCAGCTAGAGTGCGCTCTTTAGATGTGCGACGGCGTTAGAGCGCCGCCGCAATTGCGTCACCAATGGCGCTGGTGGGCCGAGGTGAGCTGGCATCGCGTGTGGCGATGTCGGCGGCGACGGCCGCCTCGATCTTGTCCGCAGCACCGTGGTGACCCAGGTGGTGCAGGAGCAGCGCCGCCGACAGGATAGCCGCCGTCGGATCTGCTTTTTGCTGGCCGGCAATGTCAGGTGCCGAGCCGTGAACCGGTTCGAACATGGACGGCGCGGTGCGGTCCATGTTGATGTTGCCCGATGCTGCCAAGCCGATGCCGCCGGTGACGGCTGCTGCCAGATCGGTCACGATGTCGCCAAAGAGGTTATCCGTGACAATGACATCGAAGCGTGCGGGGTCGGTGACCAGGAAAATCATGGCCGCATCGACGTGCAGGTAGTCAACGCTGACGTCCGGGAATTCTGCGGCCACGGCCTCGACCGTGCGCTTCCACAGGTGACCGGCGTACACCAATACATTGTGCTTGTGGACGTAAGTGAGCTTCTTGCGAGGACGCTCGTTGGCGCGGCGGAAACCGTCGCGCACCAGGCGCTCAACACCGAAGGCCGTGTTGACGGAAACCTCGGTGGCAACTTCCTGCGGGGTGCCCTTGCGCAGCACGCCACCGTTACCAACGTACGGACCTTCCGTGCCTTCGCGGACCACCACGAAGTCGATCTTGCCGGGATTCGCCAAGGGCGAGGGCACGCCGTCGTACAAGAAGGACGGACGCAGGTTGACGTAGTGGTCCAGGGCGAAGCGCAGCTTGAGGAGCATTTCGCGCTCGATCAAACCGGACGGGATGGAGGTGTCACCGGGGGCCGCGCCGACCGCGCCGAAGAGGATGGCGTCGTGACCGCGCAGGGCCTCGATCGTGGAGTCGGGCAGGGTCTCGCCGGTGGCCAGCCAGTGCTCGGCGCCGAGCTTGTAGTCTGTCAGCTGCAGCTCGAGGCCTTCGGCCGCTGACACCTTCTTCAGGACCTTGACGGCCTCCGCGGTAACCTCGGGGCCAATACCGTCGCCGGCAATGACAGCAATGTCCATGACGGCGGTGTCTACAACAGCTGTGGAATTCGATGCGTTCATGGATTCAGCCTAGCGAAACCATCCACATGATGGGCAAAGCATCCCACATAATGAGATCAACTCTTGCTAGACGCGTAGCTCTCTAGGGCTGCACGCCGACTCTCCTGCAGGTCCACGATGGGCTCGGGATAGTGCGGCAGCAAAAATTCAGGCACCCAGCGGTGCACGTACGCCCCCGAGGGATCGAATTTCTTGGCCTGAGTCAGCGGGTTAAAGATGCGGAAATACGGTGCGGCATCGGCGCCCGAACCTGCCACCCACTGCCAGTTCGCCGGATTTGAGGCCGCGTCGGCATCCACCAGTGTGTCCCAAAACCACTGCTCGCCGAGCCGCCAATCGAAGCCAAGATTTTTAATCAGGAAGCTGGCCGTGACCATACGGACCCGGTTGTGCATGGTGCCCGTATGCCAGAGCTCACGCTGCCCCGCATCCACCAACGGGATTCCAGTGGCCCCCTGCTGCCACGCGGACAGGTGTTCCTTCGCCTGCGGATCCTGGCCGGAGCTTCTCCACGGGAAGTTATCGAACTGCGGGCGCAGATTGGATGTGGCCAGATCTGGGTGATGGAACAGCTGGTGCCAGCAAAATTCTCGCCACCCGAGTTCCGAGGCAAAGACGGCAGGACCGGGCGATCCTGCGAGTTCATTACCGCGGCGCTTGTCGGCGAGCGCTGCCCACACCTGGAAAGGGCTGAGCTGACCCCACCGCAGATAGGGCGAGAGCCGGCTGGTGCCTGAGCGATCGGGCCGGTCCCGCGCTTCGGCATACTCCCCCACTGCTTCCTCGAGGAAGTCCTCCAGTAACTGTTGCCCGGCCGCAGCCGTGGGAGACCAGTTTTCGCGCAGCCCATTGGCCCAGTCAGGTGCAACGGGTAGGAGGGCCCAACTCTCCAGGATGTCGCTGTCGGGCACCATACCGGTGAATCCGCGTCCGGCAGTGGGAGCTTCCAGTGGGGCCCTGAAATCGTGGGCGGAGACCGTGCGCCAGAAGGGTGTAAAGACTTGGTAGGGATTCCCGGCCCCGGTGGTGACGGTCCAAGGCTCGTGGAGCAGGCTTGCTTGGAAGCTTTCTGCGTGGACACCACTTTCGAGCGCATGGGATTTCACGGCCGCATCAATGTCCCGCTCCGGTCCCCCGTAACGACGGTTCCAGTAGATGGTGTCGGCCGCGAGTTCGTTGATCAGTCCCGCTACAGCGTGCTCTCCGGGTCCACGACGCAGGATCAGCGGGATGCCCAGATTGTCCAACTCATTGCGTAGGTCTGTCAGGGCATGATGCAGCCACCATTTAGCTGCGCCACCCAGTGGGCGGATGCCCGGTGACACCTCATCCAGTACGTAGAGAGCCATGACTTCGCCCTCGGCCGTTGCAGCTGCCAGTGCTGGGTTGTCGGCCACACGTAGATCGTCGCGGAACCAGACTATGGAGGCGTTCATGAATGCCCTTTCAATGGAGCGAGTGAATCACGAGGAAGCGTGCGTCATGTCAGGGTTCGATGGAACTCAAGGAATTGCCTGCATAACTAGCCATATCAAGGTCATGGTCACGAGGAATCCGGTCAGGTAGTTAATCCACAAAAACCGTTTCCATCCTGCATTTGCCTGAGCTGAGGTGGTGTCGGTGATGCTCAAGAAGGGCGCCACGTTGGCCAGATATGGCAAGACCAATAGTCCCGCCAAGGGCACTGCCGTCCAGAGCATCAATATCCCGGCCAGCAGGTAGGCGCTAAACGCAATCCAGACCGTAGATCGAGCACCAAGAACTGTGGCGATCGACGCGATTCCTGCTTCTCGATCCGGGGCAATGTCCTGGACCGCACCAAAGGCATGGCTGGCCATACCCCACATGAAGAACGCCAGTATCACCGCCCACACCCCTACAGTAAAGTGCGCTTGCGCCAAGGCGAGCCCGTAGACCGCCGGTGATACGAAGTGGGTGCTGGAGGTCAGGGAATCTAGGAAAGGGCGCTCTTTGAAGCGCAGGCCTGGGGCACTGTAAGCGACAACCGCAAACAAGGACATCGCCAAAACGGCATTCGCAACAACACCACCCTGCGTCGCCAGCACCAATGCGAAGGGGACCACGGAGATTCCCGAGGCCCAGAGGACAAATCGGTGATGCCTGCGATCTAGGATTGCTCCTTCTACTCCCCCTTTGCGGGCATTGAGTAGGTCTGATTCGTAGTCGAACACATCGTTGATGCCGTACATCAACAGGTTGTAGGGGATGAGGAAGAAAATTGTTCCCACCACAAAGACCCAGTCAACTGTTCCAGAGGCTAGGAAATATGCCGCCGCGAAGGGAAAAGCCGTATTGACCCAGGAAATTGGTCGGGACGTTATGAACAGATTTTTCACGGGGCCTCTCTTCGGGTGAATAGCATCCAAAGCCCACTCAGCAGCAGTGCTCCTCCGATGGGATAGGCAAAGTCCTCGATCGGGGCAAGCCCGATTCTCAGACCGTTAAGAGTCTGCCCGCCGTAGTCGAAAAGTCCAGAAGCAATCATGACGTTATCGAAGATCACTGTCAGCACCACGAGAACCAGGATCGAGATCGTTACAGCTACCCCGACCAGGTATCTTCTTTTGCTGCGCCACAGGGCGATGGCAAAGATCAGGGCCGCGATGGCCAGGAAAATGGCGTTGAGCTCGGCGAAATTCACGGCTGCCACCTTGCTGTCTTTCGTCCACGTCTGCGGTTTTGTCGCAGGAAGCGATCCACAGCCGTGAAGAGAATCATGGTTTGGTAGCACAAGAACAAGAGGAAGAAGCCCTCTTCCAAGGGAAGCTGTGGTCCCAGCATGACCCCGGTCATGAGCGGGGAGTCCCTGTGCAGGAAGATGCCAGCGTGGATGGCCGCGACGTCCCAGATCAAGAAGAATGCCACACCGAAAACTAGCACCGACGCCGCCGCCAGCGGCCGGGCAAAGAGGAAAAGTTTCCACCGCGCATCGAGCAGAACCATGCAGCCAAGCAATAGCAACAGAATCGTCAGATAGATCATGGCGCGGCCACCGAAGAGCTGCGGTTGGTGGGGCCTTTGCGCCCGCTGGGTGATTCAGGTTCCGGCAGGGGCCCGGGGCTTGTGTCGCCGCGGACCAATTTCAGCACGATCTCGGCACTGATCAGGCACATGGGCACGCCAATGCCGGGCCGGACCGAACTTCCGGCATAGTAGAGCCCGGCCACTTTCGAGTTTGAATTACCCGAACGCAGGAATGCGCTCTGGGGCAGCGTGTGCGCCATGCCTAAAGCGCTCCCCTGCCACGCGTTAAAGTTCTCCTGAAAATCGGCCGGTCCAAAGCTGCGACGCACCGTGATGCGTTCGGCAAGGTCTGGGGTATTGGTCCAGGCCGCCACCTGGGCGATGGCCGCGTCGGCGACCTTTTCCACCTGAGGTGATCCTGCGCCGTCGTACCCTCCCTTGCCCCACTGTGTCAGGGCCGGTGCGGGAACCAGAATGAAGAGGTTCTCACTGCCTTGAGGTGCCACAGTGGAATCCGTGGCACTGGGCTTGCAAACATACAAGGACGTGGTGCTATCCAGCGTCCGGCCATGGGTAATCCGGGCGAAGTTGTCCTGCCAATCCTCGGTGAATAAGAGATTGTGGTGGTCCAAGTCAGGCAGTGCGCCCTTGATACCCAAGCAGACCAGGACCGCGCTAATGCCAGGATCCGCTTTCTCCCACGTCTTGGCACCGTGCATGCGCAACCGTTCGGGGAGCAGCGCCGTCTCAACATGGTGCAGATCGGCAGCACCCACTACTAGGCTGGCAGCGGTGGTGTGTCGCTCGCCGTTGCTGTCGCACCATGCCACACCCTCGCAGCGATCCCCCGTGGCCGAAGATTCCGTCAGGATCTGGGTGGCCGTGGCGCCGGTGACAATGTCAACACCGGCTCGCAGCGCCACGCGTTCCATGGCATCGACGACGGCGGCGAACCCTCCTTGCGGATACAAGACCCCGTCCTGCAGGTCCAGATGACTCATGAGATGGTACATCGAAGGCGCCTTGTAGGGACTGGTGCCGAGGAAAACGGCCGGGTAACCCAGGATCTTTTGCTGCAGCGGATGCTTGAAACGGGCCGCCACGAAACTGTGCAGATTCCGGGCCAAAAGGGTGGCCAATCGCGGGGCATGCCGGAGGACAGCGGGGTGGAGCAGACCACGCAGGCTACCAAAGGGGTCATAAAGAAAGTGCCCCTTCGCGAGGTCGTACGCCAACTTCGCTGAATCTAGGTACCGGCTCAGTTGCTGTCCAGACCCTTTTTCCAGCGACTCAAAGAGGGCCAGGGCCTGACGCCGTCCGGTACGGACCTCGGTGGCCTGATGAGCTGTGTCATTTCCCCACAACGTGTACGCAGGGTTCAGGGGCGTGAGTGTCAGTTCTGCTGCGGCACTGGTTCCCATGAGTTTGAACCAGTGGTCGATCACCTCTGGCATGAGGTACCAGCTGGGTCCCGTGTCGAAAGTGAAGCCGTCTTGTTCCCACCGGCCTGCGCGGCCACCAACATGCGACTGCTGCTCCAAGATGGTGACGGCGTGACCCTCTTGAGCCAGCAACGCAGCCGTGGCAAGTCCAGAGATTCCCCCACCGATGACAACGCACGATTGCCGCATGGGCAAGTCCTTACCAGAGCCCTTTTTCCGTTTGAATCTTTGGAACATTGTATTGCCCGTGCCTAACTTTTGACTCATGGGGACACCTCACTCGGGAGAGAGCTGCCTCTAGAACCGGCCGGCACTCCGGTGAAGACTCTCAAGGCGATGAAGGCCTTGTGCCAGCCGGCAACTCTCACCCGTCCCTGCACCAGTTCTTGTGCAGGGACGCGTTCGATCTTTTCAACGAGTGCGAGAAACAAATCGTGGGCAAGCCGCACCGCGCGTCGAGCGGCCGGGGCCAGAAAAACCATCCCCGCCCGAGCCGCCGACAGGTCGCGGCGAATGTCATCGAGAAGTTCCCGTTTGTGCGTATCGTTGAAGGCGGCAGGGTCAAGCCCCGGGAAGTAAAAGCGTCCAAGGTCGGCGCTATCGGCACCGAGATCCCGAAGGAAGTTCACCTTTTGAAAGGCCGCGCCCAGGCTGCGCGCAGAATGGGCCAGTTCCTCATCGTGGCCAGCCTTGGTGCCTTTCATACCCTTGAATACTTGCAGGCACATCAGCCCCACCACCTCTGCTGAGCCATAAATGTACTGAGTCAGGGTTTCCGGTGAATGCAAGGTTTTGTGCACGTCCGTGCGCATCGACTCAAAAAATGGTGTGGTCAGCTGCGTGTCAATCCCGGTTGCGCGGGCGGTCAGGGCAAAGGCATGGACCACCATGTTGGTGCTATATCCATATTTCAGGCCGCGCTCCGTCTCCTGTTCCAAATTGTCGAGCTGCCAGCAGACTGCGTCTGCGTCGAGACCGGCAGCAGCTGCCGCCCCATCAACCACCTCATCAGCGACCCGGACCAGGGCATAAATATTCTCGATGTGCCGACGTTCTTCGGCCCCCAGAGTCCAGCAGGCAAGCCCGAATGAGGTTGAGTAGCTCCCTATGACGACGCCTGCGCTTCTGGTGGCAGTGTCAGAGTAGTGGCCCAGCGGGTCCATTCCCATGCTCAGCTCCTCCTCGTGAGTACGTACTCGCAAATGTTCGACAGTTCGGCATACAGTGCTGCTGGCAGGGCCAGTTCCTGTGCCTTGTCCAGAGCATCGGCAACAAGTGATTGGGCCAGACCTAGGGCAAACTTTTCGGCTCCCAGCTGGCGCAGAACTTCCCTGATGGCGCTTGCATCCACCCGTCCGTCGCGAAAGGATTCCAGGACAGCGGTGAATTCCTCGGCCTCAGCGGCAAAGGTTGTCAAAATGGTCCGTTTGCCTTCTCGCAGGTCGGAATCGGTGGATTTTCCAGTCTCAGCTGCGTCACCGAACGTGCCCAAAACGTCATCGATGATCTGGTAAGCAATGCCGATGTCACGCCCCACGGCCGCCAGCGCATCAGCCGTCCCCAACGTTTGCCCGGCCAACAGCGCCCCAGCGCGAAGCGGCATCTCAAAGGAGTACACCGCCGTTTTTAGCCGCTCCATCGTCAGGACCTCGGACAACGGGAGGTTTGAGTCTCCGAGTGAGAACAACAAGTCATCGAGTTCACCGGCCGCCGCCGAAAAAATTGCCTCGTGCATGGTTTCCAGTATCGTGACGCTGTGGGGATGGCCCATTGCTGCCGACGTGGCCAGACGGAGAGCCCCGGTTAACAGCAGATCGCCGGCAATGATGGCCGCGGAGAATCCGGCGTGATCGGCATCGGCAAGATTTTGTCCCCGGCTTGCAGCCAGATCGCGGTATTCGGCACCAATCGTGGCAGCACCCCTGCGAATGAAATCCCTGTCAATGACGTCATCGTGCACCAACAAGGCCGCGTGAAGGATCTCGAAGGCAGCCGCCATCTCGCTACACGCCCTCGTGTCACTTCCGTCAAAAGCCGAGTAGGTGACATACACCAATCGCGGCCGCATCCACTTGCCACCATTGGTGGTTTTAGCCATCTTGGTCCATAGATCACTAAACGCCGCCGAATAGTTTCGCGCGCGTTGCTCTTGGCCCCGAAAATAATCATCGAGGGTTAGCTGAACCTGGTCCTGTAGTGCCTCCCACCCCGTGACGTCCACGCGGTTCAAGGTGCCATTCCCGGAAAATTCGGACTCGTGGTCACCGTCCCCACGGTTGTTCTCAAACAGGGAATCCGTTCGAAGAGAGTTGTGGCTTTGCTGGGTTGACGTCATCGCATCTCACCTTTCACCGTTGCTGGTTGCCGTTGAGCCTCCCGGCCCAGGACTGGAGTTCTCAAGTGCGGCAATGCGGTTTTTAATGGACCCGACCACAGCACCGAGGAAATCGACAATCACTGCCTGATCGGCGTGGTCATAGTTGCGCACCTTTTCATCTACCTCCAAAATCATCGGCATGAGCTTTTCCATGGCATCACGGACAGACTTCTCACTCGGGCTGATGAGCCAACGCCGCCTATCCGTTGGATGAGGGGCACGCTCAACATGACCTTTGAGCACTAAGCGGTCAATGACGGTTGTGGTCGCGGCAGGTGTCAGATGCAATAAGTGCGCCAATTCACCAGGCGACATGGAGGGTTGCTTCATCAGGTGCTGCATGGCCTGAAAATCAGTTTCATTGATATCCATCTCGCGGCGCATGATGAATTCCATGGCTTCGTTGAGCACCAGAATCTGTCGCACGAGAACAGAGGCCTGGTGCATCTCACCCCTACCGGGGGCTTGGTGACGCTCGCTCATACAACTCTCCATTTGTTGATAATCAGAAAATCTAATTACATAATGGAGGAAGAAATAAAATTTGTCGAGCGGAAGGGTGAGATCATGACCAAGATTGCCGTCGCAGGAGCCACCGGATACATTGGCGGTCGGCTCATACCGTTGCTGCTGGAGGCGGGACATGAGGTTTCCGTCTTGAGTCGTCACCGCGACAAACTTCGAGATGTTCCGTGGAGCGAGCAAGTCACCATCATCGAAGGTTCGATGGAGGATGCTCAGACAGCGCATGAGCTGTGCTCCGGCGCCGAGGTTGTGTTCTACCTGATCCATTCCATGTCTGGAGGATCGCAGGCGGAGACCGATTTCGAGAAAGTTGAACGCCTCTGTGCCCGCAACCTCGCTCAAGCTGCACGCGATGCCGGAGTTCAGCGCCTGGTGTATCTATCCGGTCTTCATCCAGAGGGTCAACTCAGCCGCCATTTGGCCTCACGTACTGAGGTCGGTGAGATTCTCATGGCTTCCGGAACCCCCACAGTGGTGCTGCAAGCGGGCCTAGTGATTGGCTCCGGTTCCGCCAGTTTTGAAATGATCCGGCATCTCACCGATGTTCTTCCCGTGATGCCCGCACCTAAATGGGTCATGAACAAGATTCAGCCCATCGCTATTAGGGACGCTTTGCACTACCTTGTCGGTAGCATTTCACTTCCATCGCAGCTCAATCGAACCTTCGATATTGGCGGCCCCGAGATTCTGCGCTATGCCGATATGATGCGCAGCTATGCCGAAGAGGCGGGATTTCGGCGCCCAACGATCATCCCACTGCCTGTATTGACCCCGTGGCTTGCGGCCCAATGGGTCAATCTGGTCACACCCGTTCCCAGAAGTTTGGCAGTTCCGCTGGTCGAATCGTTGCAACATTCATGTGTGGTCGGAGAAAAGGATATTGCCTCCTACATTCCTGATCCCGTCGAGGGGCTAACGAGCTACAGGCGTGCTGTGGCTCTAGCCCTGAAAAAGATCGAGGCTGACGCGGTTGAAACCACGTGGGCAGCCGCCCACGCGCTGAGCGCACCGGCCGAACCGCTGCCTAGCGACCCGGATTGGGCCGGATTCACCGTCTTCACGGATGAACGCCGCAAAACCACTGATATTCCCGCCAGCCAGGTATGGGATGTCATTGAAGGAATTGGAGGCCAGAACGGCTATTACTCATTGCCATTCGCCTGGAGCGTGCGTGGCTGGATGGATAAGCTCGCTGGCGGAGCTGGATTGGCCCGGGGACGGCGCAGCCTCAATCGGCTCCAGCTCAATGACACCGTTGACTGGTGGCGAGTGGAATCTCTAGAGCGCGGCCAGCTGCTCCGCCTTCGGGCCGAAATGATAGTGCCTGGAAGGGCTTGGCTGGAATTTGAGGTGCTTCCTCGGGAGACCGAAGCGGGAAGCGTGTTTCGCCAACGGGCTATCTTTTTCCCGCGTGGGCTCTGGGGACGTTTGTACTGGTTGGCGGTTCTGCCGTTTCACGGGATTATTTTCAAAAGTATGGCTACCCGGATCACGGCAGCTGCCAGCCGTCGCAAGTAGTTACCGGAGTCTAGGACTGCTCCGGCACCACAAATCTCCACCCTGGGCCTGAGGCTTGCGAGCGCTGCGCCGCATAAGGTTGAGGGTGTGATCATGCATTCCATTTACGACTGGTTCCGCCGGCACCGCTTTGCCGTGGACTTTGTCCTGATGTCGGTGCTGTGGCTGACCATGCTGCCCTTGAGCATTATTGATGGCGGCTATGCCGATAGCCTCTCCAGCTACGTGTATTCGGGCGTCTTTGCCACCGCCCTCATCGCTCCCCTAGCGTGGCGGCGGACGCGGACCGTGTTGGCGGGCCTCATCATTGCCTCGGTCTGTATCTTGCAGTGGTCCTTGCACGTTCAACCCATGGCCGCGAATATTGCGGTTCCCTTAGTTGTCTACGCCTTGGCAGCCTTTGGGCCGCGCTGGGCCAGTCTCGGCGGACTGTTCCTGGCTCTCATTGGCGCCATCATGCTGGTCACCCGCTACTTCATCGGCTTTGCCAACATGTCCCTGGCCGATTTGCCCGCGGGTACGGCCACGGTGCTGATGGTCTGGGTTCTGATCATGTTCAGCTGGACGGCAGGGGATCTGACCCGCACTAAGCGCTTGCGTGAGCAGGCCCTCGCCGACCGTGCCCACCGCCTGGAGATTGAGGCGCAGCATGAGCGTGATCTGGCGGCTAGTGACGAGCGTGCCCACATTGCCCGCGAGATGCATGACATCGTGGCCCACTCCCTGTCCGTCATCATTACCCAGGCCGACGGCGCCCGCTATGCTGCCGTGGCCAACCCGGCTATCGCTCCAGAGACGCTGGCGACCATCGCAGCCACCGGCAGGACGTCCCTGCAGGAGATGCGACGACTCCTGGGCGTCTTGCGCGGAGACGATGAGGCCTCGACGCGGCCGCTCCCAGGACTTGGGGATCTCGATGAGCTCTTACTCGGTATTCGCGCGGCCGGGCTCCCTGTGGAGTACACCTCGACCGGGGAAGCCCGGCGTGCCTTACCCGCTGGAGCCGAGCTGACGGCCTACCGCACCATCCAAGAGGGCCTGACCAATGTCATGAAACATGCCGGCCCCAAGGCACAGGCCACAGTCGCTCTCATCTGGAACTCCCGGGGACTGACCATCACCGTTCAGGACGACGGCCGAGGCGCCGCAGCCTCGCCACCGACCACCTCCCCCGGCACGGCCGAGTCCTCAAGCGGCGGCAACGGCCTGCGCGGAATGGGTGAACGCATCAAACTTTATGACGGCACCCTATCCTTCGGTCCTGTGACCGGCGGCGGCTTCAGCATCACAGCATTCATCCCCTACACGGAGAACTAACACCCATGACATCTTCCTCCCCGATTCGGGTCGCCCTCGTGGACGATCAGCAGCTGGTCCGCTCAGGCCTGGGCATGCTGATCAACTCCCAACCCGATCTCAACGTTGTCCTCCAGGCAGGCAACGGCATCGAGGCCCTCGCCGGGCTGTCCGCCACCGCGGCCGATGTCATCCTCATGGATGTGCGCATGCCCGGTATGGACGGTCTGGAGACCACGCGCAAGCTCATGGAGCGGACCAAGATGGCCCCCGCAGGTTCCTGGTTGGCGGACCTGAAGATCGTGGTGCTGACAACCTTTGATCTGGACGAATACGCGCTGGCCGCAATTCAGGCCGGGGCTAGTGGCTTCCTCCTCAAGGATGCCCCGCCGGAGGAACTGCTCGGCGCTATTAGGACTGTGTTTGCCGGCGACGCCGTGATCGCACCTTCCACGACACGACGCCTCTTGGATCATGTGGCACCCATGCTCTCGGCGCCCAGCCCCGCCAACGACGTCAACGCGGCGGCCGTCGCCAGCCTCACGGGACGCGAGCACGAGGTGTTTGTGCTCATCGCCAATGGGCTCTCCAACCCGGAGATTGCCCGGCAGCTCTTTGTGTCCGAAGCTACCGTCAAGACGCATGTGGGCCATATCCTGGCCAAACTCAATGCCCGGGACCGGGTTCAGGTGGTTGTTATTGCCTACGAGACCGGCATCGTCACTCCCCGCTAACAACGCGGCATCACTTTATGGCGGGTTTTTCAACAACGCCGCATCACCAAACGGCCCCACCCACCTCGGTGAGGTGGGTGGGGCCGTGAGTCACGCCGTCGTACTTTGATATGAGGAAACGAGCCAGGCGAGGCTAGCCCTTCACGGCTCCTGCCGTCAGCCCCTGGACGATGAACTTGCTGGCGAAGGCAAAGATCACGAGCGTGGGGACAACGGTCAAGACGGCCGCGGCGGACATGGAGCCCCAGTCGATGTTGAAGCTGGAGATGAAGCCGGCGAGCGCCGTGGGGATGGTCTTGTTCTCGTCGCTGTTCATCAACGTCACCGACAGGAACAGCTCGTTCCAACAGTTGACGAAGTTGAAGATGAAGCTGGCGGCGATGCCGGGCATCATGACGGGGACCAGCACCCGAAAGAGCGCCGACAGTCGGGAGCAGCCGTCGATCATGGCCGCCTCCTCCAGTGCGTCCGGGACATTTTCGAAGAAGCCGCGCAGCATGATGGTGCAGAACGGGATGCAGACGGCGATGTAGATCAAGATCAGGCCGGTCTTGGAGTCGACCAGATCGAAGTTGGTCATCATCATGTAGAGCGGGCCCAGGGCGATGAAGCCGGGGATCATCTGAGTGAGCAGGAACGCACCCAAGACCGCGCCGCGGCCGGAGAACTGGAAGCGCGCCAAAACGTAGGCCGAGAGCAGCGAAATCAGGGTAGCTACCGTGGCGGCAACTGTTGCCACCAGGAGGCTGTTGATCATGTACTGGCCGAAGTCGCTCTTGGTGAACAGGCCAATGTAGTTCTCGAAGGAGATTTCCTTGGGCCAGTAATCCAGCGGCAGGGAGTAGATGGTGCCCGGCGCCTTCAGGGAGGTGATGACGATCCAGTAGAGCGGGAAGACCGTCACGATGAGGCAGATGCTCAGGAAGATGATCTTGCTGGTCCGGCTGAGAACGGATTCCTTGTTGATCATCGATTCTCCTTTCGGGGACGAACTGCCATGAGGTAGAACGCGGCAAACAGCATCAAGGTAAAGACCACGATCAAACCCAGTGCCGAGGCCTGGCCATAGTCGCCCTTTTGGGTAATTTTGATCATGTAGGTGGTGATGATGTGGGTTTGATCGGCCGGACCACCGCCGGTCATGGCCCAGATGATGTCCGGGAAGTTGAAGATCCAGATAATGCGCAGCAGGATGGTCAGCCCCAGGGTCACGGAGATGGCCGGGAGCGTGATGCTGAAGAAGGTGCGAATCTTGCCGGCACCGTCGATCGCGGCGGCCTCATACATCTCATCCGAGACCGATTGCAGCGCGGCCAGGATCATGATGGCAAAGAATGTCACGCCGTACCAAATGTTGGCGATGATGATGGCCGTCATGGCAAAGCCGGGTTCGGCCAGCCACGGGACGGGGCTGTGGATGATGCCGACCTTCATGAGGAGGTCATTGACCACACCAAATTCGGCATTGAACATCCACCGGAACAACATGCCGATCAGGAAGCCAGAGACAGCCCAGGGGAAGAAAATAAAGGCCTGGTAGGCGCCGCGGAACTTGAACTTCCGCTTCAGGAACAAGGCCAGGGCAAAACCAATGACGACCTGTGGCACGAGCGATCCCACGACCCACACGATCGTGTTCCGAACAATGGTGCCAAATTCCGGGTTCTCGAACAGGGTGCGGAAGTTTCCCCACCCAACCCATGAGGTGTCCGAGAGGTCATTGAGGTTCCAGTTGCGGAACGCCATCTGGCTTCCCGAGATCATGGGATAGTACGTAAAGATCCCCACGAAGATCGCTGCCGGAGCCATGAAGGCCAGCATGGTCAGGGCGGTTTTGGAGTTGAACCGCTTCTTCCTGGTGTAGGAGGTCTGCGGTGGTGCGCCGGCGGAACTACGCCCGCGCACCACTTCCTGCTCAGCATTGAGTGCCACGAGTGACTATCCCGCCATCTTTTCGGTCCAGAACTTATCCCAGCTGGCCAGCAGATCCTTGGTGGTCATCTTGCCGGTGATGACGCGCTGCAGTTCGCCGTCGGACTTGGCAATCCATTCGGTCCACCACGAGACGGTGCGGGGCTGAACGGCGGAGATGTAAGTTTCCGGCTGTTCGTTCATCTTGACGTAGGCGGCCCACGGGCCCTCACTGTAGAACGGATCCTTGGCGGCCGACTTCAGAATCGGGACGAGGGAGTTTTCCTTGGTGAACGTGGTGGCAGGCTCACCCTGAGAGAGGTACTTGACGAGCTTGATGGCCTCGGGCTTGGCCGTGCTGGCCTGGGCAATGCCCCAGCCTGCGGTTCCCACCGGCTGAATAGCCTTACCCGTGGGGCCTACGAGCAGCGGGGCAACGCTCCACTGATCTTCCTTAATCGAGGTGGATTCCTTGATCGTGGCGATAACCTCGGGGTCCTGCAACAAGAACGAGGTGGAACCGTTGCTGAAGCCCTGCACCATTTCCGGGTAGCCCCAGGCAACGGACGACGGCGGCGATCCCTTCTTGAACAGCTCGAGGTAGTCATCCATGGCCGTCTGGGCCTCGGGCGCCGAGAAGATGGTCTTGCCGTCCTTGAGCAGGAAGGCATTTTCCACATCGACCTGATCGGCTGTGTAAGCCTCGATGATGGCGACAGCGTTGGAGTTGGCATTAGTGCCGCCACGGAAGGCGTAACCAAACTTGTTGGCATCTGGCTGGTTGAGCTTTTCGGACTGCTCCAGCAGATCCGTCCAGCTGGCGGGCGGGCCGGAGAACCCTGCGTCCTTCACCAGATCTGTGCGGTAAAACAGGGACAGCCCGTAGAAGCCGTACGGGATGAAGTAGGTCTTGTCCCCCTGCTTGGAGTACTTGACGGCGTTATCGGTCAGGTCCGCCCAACCGTTCCAGTCCTTCAGATCGGCACTCATGTCATAGAGCCAGTTGTTGGCGCCGAAGGAACCAATCGTGATGTCGCGGGCCTCCACGACATCCACACCCTTGCCCGATTGCAGCATCTGCTGGATCTTTTGATCCGCCGAATCGGTGGGCGGGGAAATCAAGTCAACCTTGATGTTCGGGTTTTCTTTTTCAAAGCCTGCCAGAAGCGTCTTCAAGGTTTCGGTACGCGTGGGGTTGGTCAGGGATTCCACCATTTTCAAGGTGACCTTGCCGTCGGCAGCGTCCTTGCTGCCGCCGCCACAACCGGAAAGTGCCAGAACCGCGGCCACGCCCAGGGCGGTGATAGCCGTTAACTTCTTTTTCATGGGAAACCTTTCATAGTGTGCAATAGCGATGAGTTGTAGCGCCGCGGCGCATTGTTCAGGTGGTGGCCAGCCGGAAAAGCTCTGGAACGGCCCGTTCGGCAAAGTCTTCAAAGTCTTTCGCGGTGTTGTACACATGGCTTGAGAGCCGCACATAGCCGACCCCGCCAAAGGTGGTAATGGCCGTCTCGATGTCCAGGTTGTCCGAAATCCAGGCCCGCACCGCATGAGAACCCTCGTGTGTTGTTGCCAAACCTGCGGGAAGCCGGACTAGACGCAACTGCCCGACAGGCATTCCGACGTCGACCGCGGCATTGTCTCCCGTCACCGCGGACAGCGCCTCGGCGATGATGGACTGCCCATAATCGGCCAGGGCCGTGGAGTAACGTCGCACCGCATCCCAGCCGTAGTGGTTCTCGATCGTGTCGAAGGAGGTCTTGGCGGCCATCCACGAGGTGATGTCCTGCGTGCCGACGTGATCAAAACTCTCGGGGAACTCGTGCGGGAAACCCCAGGAATCGATCAAGGGGTGCAGGTAGCTGCGCAGCGGACCACGCGCCACGAGGGCCGCCGTGCCACGCGGAGCGCAGGCGAACTTGTGCAGATTACCCACCCAAAAACCCTCAAAATCAGGCACCGCGACGGCCTCGGCACCCGGAGCATGCGCGCCGTCCACCAAGACCGGAACACCGAGCTCCTTCGCCGCGCGCGCAATCTCCACCACAGGGAAGCGCCGGGCCGTGGCGGAGGTGACCTGGTCCAGCACGATCAACGCCGTGCGCTCGGTGACCTGGGCCATGACGAGCTCGCAGGCCAGTTCCGCGTCTGCCTCAAGCGGTACGACGGCGACCCGCACCTCGCCGCCACATTCGCGCGCCACACGGCGGGCCCCTTCCAGGACGGCACCGTAAGCATGGTCCGTCGTGACGATCTCGGCGCCCCGGGCGAACGGCAGGGAGTTGTACACGACGCTGACGCCGGCACTGGCGTTGCTAACTAGGGCCATGTCATTGGGATCCACCTGCAAGAAGGCCGCCACCTCGGCACGCGTTCCGGCCAGGGCGGCAGCCTGCCCCATGAACCAGGTGCAAGGGTTGGCGTCCATGGCGGTTTTCAGTTCCAGCTGATGAGCCTGCGCGGCGCGGGGCACGGCACCGTAGGAACCGTGGTTGAGATGAATCTTCTCCGGAGTGAGGGTCCAGTCCGAGATGGCCGGCTGAGTTGTCGGTGTCAGCAAGGCGGCGGGAGCGGTGATGAGAGAGGAGGCCACGGCGTACTTTCTGTGGGCGAGCACTGGTGATTGATCAGTAAGCTATCTCACAATTAAAACGAAGACAATAGCTGAAACACAATATTCATCAGATGACTTGTGAAAAGTTATGGAAGTTTCCGGGTTGTTGCGGAAATATTGCAAGAATAGATCGGAGGACTTCTTCAACACGTATGATGAATTTGTTGTTGAGTGCGTTGCGACCGCAACGCCGGGACAGCCACACACACCACCACGGCATGCAAGGAGTGGCAATGAGCGCAGTGGAAACCGCTATGCAAGGCTTACGTGCCAAGATTGCCTCCGGCGAACTGGCACCCGGGCAGAAATGCCCACCGGAAGGCGAACTGGCCGCCCAGCTGGGTGTCTCGCGCAGCTCACTCCGTGAGGCCATCCGGGCACTATCTGCCTTGGGCGTCATGGAGGCCCGCCACGGCTCCGGGACCTATGTGTCCTCCCTGGAACCAGCCGAGATCCTCAAGGGCTTCGCGCTGCTCGTGGATATCTTCCCGTTCGACAGCGTTCTGGAGCTCTTTGAGATCCGCCGCGCCCTGGAATCCCATGCCGCCGCCGCAGCCGCAGCACGCAGCACCCCCGAACTACTGGCCGAGCTCGATGAGCTCGTCGCCAAGATGGAGGCCACGGAAAACTCGGCCGACATCTCCGACCTCGACGCCCGCTTCCACGAGGCCATCTGCGAGGCCGGCGGCAATGCCACCCTGACCGGGCTCATGACGCTCTTCCGTTCACGCGGGCGCCACTTCAACATCTTTGACAGCGCCGAGGGAGCCAAGGTGCGCGAGGTCAGCAACAAGGGCCACCGCGACATTCTCGAGGCCATCCACCGGCGGGATCCGGCCTCGGCGGCGACGGCCACGGCCGCGCACGTGGCGCAATCAGAGTTTTGGCTCAAGAAATTCCGGCCGGCGCCGCAGCTGGAAGGCTAGCGCCACTAGGGAAACAGCCGATAGAAGCGGAACACGGAAAACTCCTCTATAGGCAGTCGCTCCACTCGAGAGAAGCCCGCGTCCAGGGCATAGCGTTCAAGCGTTGACTGCCGCATGAGTGTTCCCGTTCCCACTGACCCGGAGGTGGCCAGGCTATCCGGTAGGCAGATCAGCAGGCTATAGGCGTACATGAGCCGCTCAACCTCGTCGCCAGGGGGATCAAAGGCGTCGGCGACGGCCTCGTCCATGACCACCACCACGCCGTCGGGCTTGACCATGGTATGCATGGACGCCAGAACCCGAACGGGGAACGGCATGTCGTGCAGGGCCTCAAAGATGAAGACGGCGTCGGCGCTGTCCGGTTCTTGCCAACCGGCGGCATCGGCGTGCAGAAATTCCACCCGATCGGATAAGTGACGCTCACTGGCATGCTCCCGCGCGCGCAGAATCGAGGGCTCATCGATGTCAATGCCGACGACGCTCGCCTGCGGGTACGCTGTGGCCAACGCCAGAGTTGACCAGCCATATCCGGCACCGAGATCGAGAATCCTGGAACCTGACTTCGACAGCGTGGCATGGACGTCTCCGACACCGGCGAGCGCCGCGGCCAGCCGTGTTTCATACCAGGCCTTGTTTCCCCGCGCCTGCGAGTCCCGAGCGCCATCACCCACGACAGCCCAGGGCACTCCCCCACCGAATCTGTACGCCCGCATCAGCTCGGGAAAGTTTGCGATCCCGGCCAGGAACATGCGCACCATGGGTGCAAGATTCTCCAGCGAGTCCTCATCCACGAGCGTCGCCTCGGCACCCGGCGGCAGGCTGAAACGAAAACCACCGTTCTCCATCTGCCACGATGCGTTCAAGAGCCCGGAGACGGCCTGCTGTTCCAGCCACTCCCGCGCATACCGTGGATCCGTTCCGGTGCGCTGGGCCAGGGCCTCAGGGGTGAGTCCCTCACCGCCCGCTGCGGCCAGCGCCCGATACCAGCCCAGCTTGTCGCCCATGGCGATGCTGACCAGGTCCGCAAACCCCGTTGCAGCGGCCATGACCCTGTCCGAAAACACCCGCCCACCACCGGCCGATTCATGCTCCGACGTGCCCATTCCTTCATTGTCCTCCGGTGCGGCCGGGAACGGAATGATTGGATGCCCTCCCGCCTCGATGACCCCGGCGGGACCGGGCTCCACCCTAGGTAGGAGGGTTCGTCGTCGTGCCTCCCCAACATATCCACCCATGCTCCGATCCGTGGCCGGCCGGGCGAAATTAGGCTTGAAGCCATGACCATCACAACAGAGAACATTCAGCGCACCATGGCGGTTCAGGCCCGCGGATTGCGCAAGACCTACGGCAAGGGCGATACCGAGGTGGCCGCACTCAAGGGTGTGGACCTGGACTTCCCGGCCGGGCAATTTACCGCCATCATGGGTCCCTCGGGCTCGGGAAAATCGACGCTCATGCACTGCCTCGCCGGCCT
This sequence comes from Arthrobacter psychrolactophilus, assembly GCF_003219795.1. Lineage (GTDB taxonomy): Bacteria > Actinomycetota > Actinomycetes > Actinomycetales > Micrococcaceae > Specibacter > Specibacter psychrolactophilus. The sequence continues at coordinate 109,107 of NZ_QJVC01000002.1, forward strand.
CGACTCCGTCACCGCGGGCACCATCCACTTAGGCGACACCGAGCTGACCGGGCTCAACGACAAGGCGCTGACGCAGCTGCGCCGGGACCGGATCGGCTTCGTGTTCCAGGCGTTCAACCTGGTCCCGACCCTGACCGCGGAAGCCAACATCACCCTGCCCGTGGCCCTCGCTGGCGGCACCGTGGATCAGGAATGGTTCACCTTCGTCACGACCACGCTGGGGCTGCGCGATCGCCTCCAGCACAAGCCCCACGAGCTCTCCGGCGGTCAGCAGCAGCGCGTGGCCGTGGCGCGCGCCCTGCTCACCCGTCCCGATGTCATCTTCGGCGATGAGCCCACCGGTAACCTCGACTCCCGCTCCGGCGCCGAGGTCCTAGGCATGCTGCGCCGCTCCTCGCGCGAGATGGGCCAGAGCATCATCATGGTCACGCACGATCCCGTGGCCGCTTCCTACGCCGACCGCGTGGTCCTCATGAACGACGGCGCCCTCGTCGGCCAACTGGAAAACCCCACCGCCGATTCGGTGCTCGCCGCGCTGGCATCTTTGGGGGCCTAACCATGTTGCAGGTAGCCCTGAGTCAGCTCAAGACTCACTCCAGACGCTTCATCGCCATCACCCTCGCGGTGCTGCTCGCCGTCGCCTTCCTCTCCGCGACCCTCATGGTCAACGCCTCCACGGCGGCCTCCCTCAAAGCCAGCATCGGCCAGGCCTACTCCAAGGGCGATCTCGTCGCCTCCTCCCCCTATGATTCCCCCTTGACGACGGCGGACGCCGCCGCCGTGGCTAACTCGCCTGTTGTTGCGCAGTCTTATGCGCAGCGCACCCCGTTTGTGCAAGCCACGGTCGATAACGCCACCGTTCCTGCCACTTTCCGCAATCTGCCCGATTCCCCGTCGCTGGAAGCCGTTGCCCTGAACTCCGGCGCGTGGCCCAGCAACGATCAGGAAGTCACCGTCGATGCCACCACGGCAGAACGGCGTTCCTTGAGCGTGGGCAGCGAGGCCACCCTGACCGGCCCGCCGATCGACTCCGAATCCGGCACCTCCCCGGGGGCCGAGCAAACCGTGACGATCTCCGGCATCACCGCCACGTCCTCTGATCCCATCACCTCGGGCCTGGCGCAATTCGTGGGCACGGCAGCGGCCGTCGACGCCTTCAGTTCCCCCGAGAAGGGGATCAACACCATCTCGGTCATCCTCAAGGACGGGGTCACCATCGCCGACGCAAAGGCTGCCCTGGCCACCGCCGTCAATCAGCCCGTTGCGGAGATTTTGACTGCCGATGAGAAGACCACCCAAATGGTCTCGAGCTTCACAGGCGGACAAGATCAGCTGACCATCGTACTGCTCGCCTTTGCCGGTGTGGCGCTCCTCGTGGCCGCTCTAGTTGTCTCCAATACCTTCTCGGTGCTGGTGGCCCAACGTACCCGGGAGCTGGCCCTGCTGCGCTGCATCGGCGCCAGCCGGTCTCAGGTCCGCAGTTCCGTCATTGTCGAGGCCTTGATCGTGGGCTTCTTCGCCTCCGTTCTTGGTGTCTTGGCTGCGACAGGAACTATGGCGTTGATATTAACCCTACTGAGCCACAATCCCGACTTTGCCTTTGCCACCTTGGCGGTTCCGCCGTCGGCCATTATTGCCGGGATGATTGTCGGTACCTTGCTGACCGTGCTCGCCTCGCTGGTGCCGGCACGGGCCGCCACGGCCGTCGCACCACTGGCAGCGCTGCGACCGGCGGATGACGCCTCGGTCCACAATGCCGGTGGCCGCCTCCGCTTGATCATCGGCGTGACACTGCTTCTCGCCGGTGGCGCAGGACTCGTGTACGGGGGTATTTCCGCGAACCTGCTGATCGCGCTACCGGCCGGCGCTGCCTCCTTCGTTGGCTTCCTCATGGCCGCGACGCTGTTTGTGCCCAAGCTAGTCTCGCTGGCCGGCACGATTGCCCGACCGGCGGGTGTGCCGGGAAAAATGGCGGCCGCGAATGCTGTGCGCAATCCACGCCGCACTACCGCGACGGCGTCCGCGCTGCTCATTGGCGTCACGCTCGTGACCATGATGATGACCGGGGCTGCCACTGCGCGGAACGCTTTCGATTCCGAACTTGATGGCACCTACCCCGTGGATATGACGGCGCAAACTCCCTTGGGTACGGCCGGCATTTCAGAGGCTCAGCTGGCCGCGGCTCGGGCACTGCCCGGCGTGGCGCACATTGCTCGCCTGGAACTGGTGGGTCAGGTGACTGCCGGCGAGTTCACGCTTGAAGCCTATGGAATTTCAGATGCCGATGCCGCCGCCGTGCTGAAGAACCCGGCCAACCGTCCCACCCGCACCTCTGTCGTCCTGCCCAAGGGTATCAAAGCCAGTGGGGCGACCTTGGCCTCCGGCACGCACACCACCAACCTGACAGCCTCGCCTGCCACGAACAACGGCATGACGGCGCTGGTCTCCTCGGATGCCTTCCCGCCGCTGGCGGCCAATGACCCACTGCGACAGACGTCCACTGCCCCGCTGTGGATCTCCGTTGATCCTGCGCTGAAGGCGGATCAACTCATGGACCTGAGGACTGAGCTGTCTACAACGCTGGGCATCAGCGAAGACTCCATCTCCGGCTCGGTCATGGAGAAGGTCACGTTCAACCAGGTCATCGACATGCTGCTGCTGGTGGTGACCGGGCTGCTGGCCGTGGCAGTCTTCATCGCCTTGATTGGTGTGGCCAACACGCTCTCCCTCTCGGTACTGGAGCGCACTCGCGAGAACTCGTTGCTGCGGGCTCTTGGCCTGACGCGCGGACAGCTGCGTGGCATGCTGGCGATCGAAGCCGTGTTGATCGCCGGCGTCGCCGCCATCATCGGCTCGGTTCTTGGCGTGGCCTATGGCTGGGCCGGGGCGCAATCGGCGCTGGGCAATTTTGCGGACATCACCGCCGTGATCCCGTGGGGACAGGTTCTGGCCGTGGTGGCCGTCGCTGCGGTAGCCGGACTCCTGGCCTCCGTGGTTCCGGCGCACCGTGCAGCGAAGCTCTCCCCCGTTGCGGGCCTCGCGATGGACTAGTTCCCTCTCCTGCTGAAAAGGGACGGTGTTTGCGTCAAAGGACGGTGGTCTACCACCCGCTTTTTACGCAACCACCGTCCCTTTTGCATGCGATGCTGCCATGGGGTGGGTGTGGGCCCATCGGTGTCTCCTCCCCACCCGGATAGGTGTATGAATTGTCCACATTCATCGATACGAGTCTTCCGCAGGACGCCACTGTGCTGGAAGCCTGAAACGCATGGACACCCCACGATTGATTTTGCCGTCCGACCTTGAGAGTGTTGGGCAGGACCGCCGCACTCTGGTGGCATTGTGCAACAAGGGAGAACTCTTCAGGGTTCGCCGCGGAGTCTATGCCCGGTCCGCTGAATGGACCGCGCTTCGCCCACTGCAGCAATATGGGCTTCGAGCCCTGGCCTTGCAGCATGCGGCGCGACGCCAACCAGTGCTCGCCCACGCCACGGCGGCACTGCTGTGGGGATTGTGGATCGTGGGAACGCCGGTGCGGTTACACACCATGACCGAGGTGACCACGGGCGGGCGCAACGAGAACGATGTGGTTCGACACCGCGGATCATTAACGGACCACGTTGTGCGGTGCGGGCCGTTCCTTCTGACGGACAAGCTCACCACAGTCATGCAATTGATACTGAGCCTTGATTTTCCGTACGCAGTAGCGGTGTGTGATTCCAGCCTGCGAACATCCGGGCGCAAATACATCGTCAACCGTTTCGGTTCCGCCGGAGATGAACCGTCCAGCGGTGAACCCGTATGGCAATCCACCTGCCCACAGGGGATGCCATTACGGCGCGAAGAACTCGTGGCCGCTGCCGAAGCACTTCCGAGCAAGGCAGCGAGCCGCAGGGCCCTAACAGTCGTCCGCTTCGCATCTGAGTTATCAGGGTCAGCCGGCGAATCCATCAGCCGGGCAAGAATACATCAGCTAGGCTTCCCGGCACCCGTCCTGCAAAAGCGGTACATCCTGCGCAACGGCAGCAACGCCTTTGTGGATTTCTGGTTCAAGGAGCTTAACCTCGCCGGGGAATTCGACGGTAAGGACAAGTATCTCCGTTCCAGTTGGGGCGGTGGTTTGTCGCTTCAGGACAGAATCTTGAAGGAGAAGGCCCGTGAGGATGACATTCGGGGCCAGGGTGTGCGTTTTGTCCGTTGGACCTGGGCGGAAATGATGAACAATACCCGTTTCAGCCACCTTCTGCGGCAGGCCGGACTGCGCCAAGAATGATGCCGGACGCAGAACGGCCGGTGTTTGCGGTTTCGGAGGGTGGTCTAACCCCCTCCAAAACCGCAAACACCGGCCGTTCTAGAGAACCGCTCCGTCGGGCGGATTACGCCTCGACGGGCGCTTCGTACCTCGGGAAGATCGGCGCCGGGGCGGGCAACTCGGTGCCGGCGACCAGCGGGGTGGCAATCGCGGCGAACTCGCGCAAAGCGGAGTCCTCCGAGGTGCCCTGGCCCAGAACCGTCAACAGCTTCGCGGCAGCATCGGGCATGACGGGCTGGATGAGGATCGAGACCATACGCAGCACCTCAAGGGTCACGTACAGCACGGTTTCCATGCGGGGAACGTCGGTCTTGCGGAGAACCCACGGGGCCTGATCGGCAAAGTACGCATTGGTATCGCCGAGGACGTGCCAGATCTTTTCCAACGAACCGTGGAAGTCCTGCATCTGGTAGGCAGCGCGGGAGTGCTCCAGCAAGTCGCGAGCGGCCGACATGATGGTCAGATCCGCCTCGGTGAATTCACCCGGGGTGGGCACCGTTCCGGAGCAGTTCTTGGCAACCATGGACAGCGAACGCTGGGCCAGGTTGCCCAGGTTGTTGGCCAGATCGGAGTTCATCCGGCCCACCACGGCGTCGTGGTTGTAGGAACCATCGGCACCGAAGGGCACCTCGCGCAGCAGGAAGAAGCGCACCTGGTCCAGACCGTACTGGGCCACCCAGTCGGCGGGAGCCACGACGTTGCCCAAGGACTTGGACATCTTGACACCGTTGTTGTGCAGGAAGCCGTGGATCATGACGCGCTTGGGCAGTTCCAGCCCGGCGGACATGAGGAAGGCGGGCCAGTACACGGCGTGGAAACGCGAGATGTCCTTGCCGATGACGTGAACGTCGGCCGGCCAGAACTTCTTGAACGATTCGGAGTCGAGGTCCGGGTAGCCAACACCTGTGAGGTAGTTGGTGAGCGCATCAACCCACACGTACATGACGTGCTTGTCGTTGCCGGGGACCGGAACACCCCAGTCGAAGGTGGTGCGGCTGACGGAGAGGTCCTCGAGGCCGCCCTTGACGAAGCTGATGACCTCGTTGAACCGGGTGCGGGGCGCGCCAAACTCCGGCTGGGATTCGTAGAGTGCCAGGAGCTTGTCCTGGTAGTTCGAGAGGCGGAAGAAGTAGCTTTCCTCTTCGGTCCAGGTCAGCTCGGTGTCGGTGACCTTGGAGTAACGCTTGCCGTCTTCGCGCAGCTCGGTTTCGTCTTCGCCGTAGTAGGCCTCGTCGCGAACGGAGTACCAGCCCTCGTACTTACCCAAGTAAATATCGCCGGCTTCTTCCATCTTCTTCCAGATGGCCTGCGATGCTGCGTAGTGGTCGGTGTCCGTGGTGCGGATGAAGCGGTCGTAGCTGATGCCGAGGGCCTTGTGGGCTTCCTTGTAGATTTCGGCATTGCGGTCCACGAGTTCCTTGGGCGTGACACCGGCGGCTTCGGCGGCCTGTGCGATCTTCATGCCGTGCTCATCGGTGCCCGTCAAGAACATCACGTCGAAGCCGTCGAGGCGCTTGAAGCGTGCCATGGCGTCGGTGGCGATGTACTCGTAGGCGTGCCCGATGTGCGGAACACCGTTCGGGTATGTGATGGCAGTGGTCAGGTAGTACGGCGTCTTGGCCGATTCAGTAGATGTCACCCTATGAATTTACCGTGTCCGCCGGTGTTTCACCGATTCGTGACCACGTGAGAAACCTTAAAGCACGACGGCGGCCGGGTCCCCGGAGCGGGGATGGATTTTCAAGGTCGCTCAGCGACCGAGGAAATCTTACTGCCCGCGGGGGAATCCGGCCGCCGACTGGCGACTAGAAGGCCTTAGTCTTCGAGGTCAACTTCACGGGCCATGGTGGCGCCGATCTCGGTCTTGATGGCCTCGAGCAGGCCCTGCGGCACGGCGCTGTCAACCGTGATGAGGGCCAGAGCCTGGCCGCCTTCGGTGTGGCGAGCAACCTGCATGCCGGCGATGTTGACATCGTTCTCGCCCAGCAGGCGACCCAAGGCGCCGACAACGCCCGGACGGTCTGCGTAGGAGATGACCAGGAGGTGATCGCTCATGGGGATTTCAAGTTCGTAGCCGTTGACGGAGACGATCTTCTGGATCTGCTTCGGGCCTGTCAGGGTACCGGAGACGGAGATCTGTGAATCATCCGACAGCGCGCCACGGATGGTCAGCATGTTGCGGTAATCGGCTGATTCGAGCGTCTTGATCAGGTTGGTCTTGATGCCGCGCTGCTCGGCCAGAACCGGAGCGTTGACGTAGGAAACCTGCTCGGACACAACGTCCTTGAAGACACCCTTGAGAGCGGAGAGCTCCAAGGCCTTGACGTCGAGGGCGGCAATTTCACCGGCAACCTCAACATCGATCTGCGTGACCGAGGCATGGGAGAGCGCGGTGAAGATGCGGCCCAGCTTCTCGATCAAGGGGATGCCCGGGCGGACGTCGGCGGCAATGACGCCACCGGCAACGTTCACGGCATCCGGAACGAGCTCGCCGGCCAGTGCCAAACGCACCGACTTGGCAACGGAGATGCCGGCCTTTTCCTGAGCTTCATCCGTGGAGGCACCCAGGTGCGGGGTGGCGATGACGTTGTCGAGTTCCAGGAAGTCAACATCGGTGGCCGGCTCCTTGACGAACACGTCGATGCCGGCGCCGGCGATATCGCCTTCGCGCAGGGCGATGTTCAGGGCTGCTTCGTCGATCAAACCGCCGCGGGCGACGTTGATGACGTACGCGCTCTTCTTCATCTTCTTGAACGCTTCGGTGCTGATCATGCCCAGAGTTTCGGGCGTGCGCGGCATGTGGATCGTGATGAAGTCAGACTGTTCCAGCAGCTCATCGAGGGAGAGCAGCTGCACGCCCAGGCTGGCGGCACGGGCGCTGGTGACGTAGGGGTCGTACGCGACGATCTCCATGCCGAAGGCCTTGGCCCGCTCGGTGATGAGGGCGCCGATGCGGCCCAGGCCGATGATGCCGAGCTTCTTTTCCAGCAATTCGGTGCCGGTGTACTTGGAGCGCTTCCACTCGCCGTTCTTCAGGGCGGTGCTGGCGGCCGGAATGTGGCGGGCCAGGGAGAGGATATGACCGATGGTCAGCTCAGCCGCGGAAACAATGTTCGACGTCGGAGCGTTCACTACCATGACGCCGGCCTGCGTGGCGGCCTTGATGTCAACGTTGTCCAGCCCCACACCGGCACGAGCGATGACCTTCAAGTTCTTGGCCGCGGCGATCGCCTCGGCGTCCACGAGAGTTGCGGAGCGAACTAGGATCGCGTCAACGTCAACAATGGCGGACAGCAGCGCGGAACGATCTGCGCCGTCGGTGTGACGGATCTCAAAATCGGGGCCCAGGGCCTCGATCGTGGCGGGCGAAAGTTCCTCAGCGAGGAGTACTACGGGCTTGGTGGCTGTCACCGGTGACCTCTTTAGCTTTTCGATAGTGTTCTTGTGGGGATTTTGGTGATGGTTCTTGCGCTGGTATTTCAGCGGCAAAAGCCATCCCCAGTTTATGGGAGTCGGGCTGAGCGGCCGTAATAATTACTCAGATCACCGACGCAAGCGACGCAAATCACATACCCTTTGGGACTTTTGTCCATCAGGTGGTCACCTACTTTTAAAGCACGACGGCGCCTGCCGGACCCGCGTGGGTGCGGCAGGCGCCGTCGTACTTATGAGAGCAATCCGTGAGGAGCCGTCTTAGCGGGCTACGGAGCCTTCGGTGTAGTCATCGCTGTTGCTAACCCAGGAGAAGAGTCCACGGAGTTCGCGGCCGGTGGCCTCGATCGGGTGCTCTTCGCCCTTCTTGCGCAGGGCCTTGAATTCAACGCCACCGTTGTCCTGGTCGTTGATGAAGCGAGTGGCGAATGCACCGCTCTGGATGTCGGCGAGAACAGCCTTCATGTTCTCCTTGACCTCCGGGGTGATGACGCGCGGGCCGGAAACGTAGTCGCCGTACTCAGCAGTGTCGGAAACGCTCCAGCGCTGCTTGGCAATGCCACCTTCCCACATGAGGTCAACGATGAGCTTGAGCTCGTGCAGTACCTCGAAGTAGGCGATTTCCGGCTTGTAGCCGGCTTCGGTGAGAACTTCGAAGCCGTACTGAACCAGCTGCGAGGTACCACCACAGAGAACGGCCTGCTCGCCGAAGAGATCGGTTTCGGTCTCTTCGGTGAAGGTGGTCTCGATGACGCCGGCGCGGGTTCCGCCGATGCCCTTTGCGTAGGCCAGGGCAAGAGCCTTGGCGCCACCGGTGAAGTCCTGCTCAACGGCGATCAAATCGGGGATACCGCGGCCGGCTTCGAATTCGCGGCGAACCGTGTGGCCCGGAGCCTTCGGGGCAACGAGGGCTACGTCAACATCGGCCGGAGGCGTGATGTAACCGAAGCGGATGTTGAAGCCGTGGCCGAAGAACAGGGCGTCGCCGGCCTTCAGGTTCGGGGCAATGTCCTCGGCGTACACGAAACGCTGAACCTGGTCCGGGGTCAGGATCATGATGACATCGGCTTCGGCGGTTGCCTCTGCAACGCTGAGAACGCGCAGGCCCTCTGCTTCTGCCTTGGCGATGGACTTGGAGCCTGCCTTGAGGCCGACGCGAACGTCAACGCCGGAATCGCGCAGGTTCAGTGCGTGGGCGTGGCCCTGGCTGCCGTAACCAATGATGGCGACCTTGCGACCCTGGATGATGGACAGGTCTGCGTCGTCGTCATAGAACATGTCAGTCACTGTGGAACTCCTTGAATAAATGGGGTGTATTGCTGTCTGTAAAAAATTGTGTGGTGGCCCCTTCCGGGGCCGGTGCGCTGTGGGGCTCTCGCGCTAGGAAGCGCGCAAAGCCCGATCGCTCATCGAGCGGGATCCCCGCCCAATAGCCAAGGTGCCTGATTGCACGATCTCCCGGATCCCGAAGGGTTCCAGAACATTGAGCAACGCTGCAAGCTTGTCCGCGTAGCCGGTGGCCTCGATGGTCAATGAGTCTGTAGACACATCGACCACTGAAGCCCTGAAGAGATCTGCGGCTTGGGTTACCTGCAGTCTCGTGGCGGCATCCGCACGTACCTTGACCAGGATGTGGTCCCTTTGCACGGAATTCTCTGAAACAAGTTCAACGATCTTGATGACGTTGACTAGTTTATTCAGCTGTTTGGTGACTTGTTCAATCAAGTCGCCGTCGGCGTCGACCACCACGGTCATGCGGGACATGCCCGCGATCTCGGTGGGGCCAACAGCCAGGGAATGGATGTTGAAGGCGCGGCGGGCAAACATGCTGGCCACACGCGTCAAAACACCGGGCTTATCTTCAACCAGTACGGAAAGAGTATGTCGGCTCATGTCTTAGTCCTCCTCGTCCCACACCGGGGTCATGTTCCGGGCCACTTGAATTTGGTCATTGCTCACACCGGCGGGAACCATCGGCCACACCATGGAGTCCGGGCTGACCACGAAGTCGATGATGACGGGGCGGTCGTTGATCGCCAGGGCGGCCTCGATCGTGGCGTCGATGTCTTCGACGCGTTCGCAGCGCAAACCAGCGCAGCCATACGCGTCGGCGAGCTTGACGAAGTCCGGCACGCGGATGGTGTCATGACCGGTGTTCAGGTCGGTGTTGGAGTAGCGGCTGTTGTAGAACAGCGTCTGCCACTGGCGCACCATGCCCAAGGAGGAGTTGTTGATGACAGCAACCTTGATGGGGATGTTGTTGATCCGGCAGGTTGCCAGTTCCTGGTTGGTCATCTGGAAACAACCGTCACCGTCGATGGCCCAGACAACGCGGTCGGGGTTACCGACCTTGGCGCCCATGGCAGCAGGAACGGAGTAACCCATGGTGCCGGCACCACCGGAGTTGAGCCAGGAGCGGGGGCGTTCGTACTTGATGAACTGTGAGGCCCACATCTGGTGCTGACCCACGCCAGCAACGTACACACCCTCGGGGCCGGTCAAGGCGCCGATGCGTGAGATGACGCGCTGCGGGGACATGAGGCCGTCTTCCGGCTCCGTCCAGCCCAAGGGGTAGGTGTCGCGCAGATTACCTAGGAAGGCCCACCAGTCGCCCAAATCAGGGGTTCCTCTGGTCTCGAACTCGGCCTTCACGGCGGCGCTCAGATCCGGGATGATCTCCTTCAGGGAGCCCACGATCGGCACATCGGCCGTGCGGTTCTTGGAGATCTCCGCCGGGTCGATGTCCGCGTGGATGACCTTGGCGTGCGGTGCGAAGCTGCTGAGCACACCTGTCACACGGTCATCGAAACGTGCACCTAGGGTGATGAGTAGGTCCGACTGCTGCAGGGCGGTCACGGCCGAAACCGAACCGTGCATGCCGGGCATACCCACGTGCAAGGTGTGTGAATCCGGGAACGCGCCGCGAGCCATGAGCGTGGTGACCACAGGCGCACCGGTCAGTTCCGCCAGAACCATGAGTTCCTCGGCCGCGTTGGCCTTGATAACACCGCCACCCACGTAGAGCACGGGCTTCTTGGCTTCACCGATCAGGCGAGCTGCTTCACGCAACTGCTTGGAGTGGCCGCGGAACACGGGGCGGTAACCGGGCAGGTCAATGACCGGCGGCCAGGAGAACGTCATCTGGGACTGCTGGGCGTCCTTGGCAAAGTCAACCAAGACCGGGCCCGGACGTCCCGAGGAGGCGAGGTGGAAGGCCTCTGCCAGGACACGGGGAATGTCATTGGCGTCGGTCACGAGGTAGGAGTGCTTCGTGATCGGCATCGTGATGCCCACAATGTCGGCTTCCTGGAAGGCATCCGTGCCGATGACGGCGCTGGAAACCTGACCCGTGATGGCTACCAAGGGAACCGAGTCCATGTGCGCATCCATGATGGCGGTGACCAGGTTGGTGGCGCCGGGACCGGAGGTCGCGATGCAAACACCCACGTTGCCGGTGACCATGGCGTACCCCTGGGCCGCGTGACCGGCGCCCTGTTCATGGCGTACCAAGATATGGTTCAGCGACGATGCCATGAGCGGATCGTAGGTAGGAAGGATTGCTCCACCGGGCAAACCGAAAATGTCTTTAACACCAAGCTCTTCAAGAGAGCGGACAAGCGCCTCGGAACCGGTCATCTGCACGGGCGCCACAACATTGTTGGGCCCGAGGACATCGGAAACTGGGGTGGTGGTGCCGACGGCACCTGAAGTGGTGCCGGAATGTGCACCGTGTCCGGAGGACTTGGTTGCCATCAGCGCGGGGCTGGCGGGCGTTCCTTTACTCATCGGTTCTTCCTTTGGGAAACTCATGCTTGGGTGAATCTTCTTTGCTTTGCGTTCAATTTTGGATGCTGCACGCAGTACTACGAGTTGCCGCTGGTGGTGGAAACAAAAAATCCCCTCAGCCCATAAGTCACTTGGCGAGGGGGTATGCACGTGGTGTGACATACTCTCATGCGAGCGTCACGGGATCTATGACCTTGGGTGTGGTCACTTCGCGTCACGCGCTAGCTAATGACGACTACGAGGTTTCGTTGCATGTCTGCAAGTCTGTCGTTTTCCGCTCCTGAGTGTCAAACAGGCCACACCCACGTCTCACTATATGGACGCATAGTCCACTCTTTGGTCAAGCTGTCCATTTTTTGGGCAACTTCCCTGCGTTCTCAGGCTTACATTAGCCGCAATAAGCCCCCGTAGAGGCGCTATTGACGAGTTTCGCGTACTTGGCCAGCACACCCGAGGTGAATTTAGCGGCCAGCGGCTGCCATCCCACCCTGCGGGCCGCAAGCTCTTCCTCGCTCACGAGAAGGTCAAAACTGCGAGCCGAGATGTCCACCCGGATCATGTCGCCGTCGCGCACAAAGGCGATGGGTCCGCCGTCGAGCGCTTCTGGCGCAACGTGACCGATGCACAGTCCCGTGGTCCCGCCGGAGAAGCGCCCATCTGTCAGTAGCAGGACGTCCTTGCCCAGCCCGGCACCCTTGATTGCCCCGGTGATGGCCAGCATTTCGCGCATGCCCGGGCCGCCTTTGGGGCCTTCGTAGCGAATCACGACGACGTCTCCGGCCTTGATCTCGCCCCGATCGAGCGCCTCAAGGGCGCCTTGTTCGCGCTCGAAGACGCGCGCCGTGCCCTCGAAAACGTCCAGGTCGAAGCCGGCGCTCTTCACGACGGCACCTTCTGGAGCCAAGGAGCCGTGCAGGACTGTGATGCCGCCGGTCTTGTGGATGGGATTGCTCAGGGCGCGCAAGACCTTGCCGTCGGGATCGGGCGGATTGATATCGGCCAGGTTTTCCGCCACTGTTTTGCCTGTGACGGTGAGGCAATCGCCGTGGAGGAGTCCGGCGTCGAGCAGGGCCTTCATGATGACGGGCACGCCGCCAATGCGGTCGACGTCCACCATGACGTAGCGGCCAAAGGGTTTCAGATCGCCCAGATGCGGGACCTGATCGCCAATCCGGTTGAAATCTTCCAGGGTCAGGTCCACCTGCGCCTCGCGCGCGATCGCGAGAAGGTGAAGCACGGCATTCGTGGAGCCGCCAAACGCCATGGTCACGGCGATGGCATTTTCGAAGGCTTCCTTGGTCATGATGTCGCGGGCGCGGATGCCCAGGCGCAGGAGGCTGACCACGGCCTCCCCTGATTTGCGGGCAAACATGTCACGACGGCGGTCGGCACTGGGCGGGGCGGCCGAACCGGGTAAGGACATGCCCAGCGCCTCACCCACGCAGGCCATGGTGTTGGCCGTGTACATGCCGCCACAGGCTCCCTCGCCGGGGCAGATGGCGCGCTCAATACTGTCGAGATCTTTTCTGCTCATCTTGCCTGCGGCACAGGCGCCCACGGCTTCGAAGGCGTCGATCAGGGTGACTTCCTTCTCCGTGCCGTCTTCGAGCTTGGCGAAACCGGGCATGATGGAGCCGGCATAGAGGAAGACGCTGGCGAGGTTGAGCCGGGCCGCGGCCATGAGCATGCCCGGGAGGGATTTATCGCAGCCGGCGAGCAGCACGGAGCCGTCCAGGCGCTCGGCCATCATGACGGTTTCGACCGAGTCGGCGATGACCTCGCGGGAGACAAGCGAGAAGTGCATGCCCTCATGGCCCATCGAGATGCCGTCGGAAACCGAGATCGTGCCAAATTGCATGGGGAATCCATCGGCCGCAAAGACGCCTTCCTTGGCGCCCTGGGCGAGGCGGTTGAGCGATAAGTTGCAGGGCGTAATTTCATTCCATGAGCTCGCGACGCCGATCTGGGGCTTGCGGAAATCGTCGTCGCCCATGCCCAGGGCCCGGAACATGCCGCGGGCTGGCGCCGCGTGAATTCCGTCGGTGACGACCCGGCTGCGCGGTTTCATATCCGGCACACCGCCAGGTGCCTGCCCCAGTCCCAAACCGGGAGGTTCTGCGGTGGCACGGTTGACGCTGTTATTGCTCTCGATGGCACTGTCGTCGGCGCTCATGTGCGTCAGTCTACGACGAAGCGTGAAGCGCGTCACTCCCTTCAAGGATTTCTGTCCGGGCCGGACCGGGGTCAGGCGTCCGGCACAAAAATCTTTTGTGAATTCCTGGAACAAAAACCGCGAGATTCCGGGGAAATTTTGGACGTGAAGTGTGATCCGTGGCTCAAAAGGGCCAAAAGGGTACTTTTCGATTTCACACGCGCCGAAAAAGCCCGTATAGTTTCATGTCGTTGCGAGGAACGCTGCGGACACAATCCGAAGCGCTTCTCACTAGCAGCAAAGATGCACCTCTAGCTCAATTGGCAGAGCAATTGACTCTTAATCAATGGGTTTCCGGTTCAAGTCCGGAGGGGTGCACCAGTAAATTCGTTCCGACACCGGTAACAACCGGTGTCGGAACGGTTTTTTACTGAAACAAATGAATATCCGCACCTCTAGCTCAATTGGCAGAGCAATTGACTCTTAATCAATGGGTTTCCGGTTCAAGTCCGGAGGGGTGCACCAAGGGTAACCGCTTCACTACAGCTCACCAGCACGTAGTGAAGCGGTTTTTTGTTGCCCAAAAGCTGTCCCGCAGCACTCAGGCAGCAGTTCCAGGTCCTGCGAGGTTGGTGTGGTGCGCGAGCTCAATAATCACCGAGGCTAAAGGACTCGTGAGAGTTGCTGCCCGGATCTCGTGGCCATAGGGCCGGCCACAGTTCGTGCAGCTGTAGTCCACGTCCCAGATCATGACCCCGTCACGCCGGTGTCGATGGGCGCTCTCAATAGTTATGTGCTCATCCGTTTCGCACGCCGCACACCAAACTCTGAATTCTCTGCCGTCATCCATGACGGGTACCCGATTCATATCATCGCAACGCAAAACAAGTGGATTCCTCTCATTTTAGACCTGACAGGGTTTCTTGTCGCCCACCGGCGGGCCCGCCGCCCGACTACACGAGGTGAGGGTCCGGCGTCGTGCTCGGGGACATGACGCTGCAGGCGAGGCGCTAGGCTGGAGAAAGTGCCCAAAACTATATTCCCCGCCTCGCCGTGTGCGCTCAGGCGGGGCGATCCGAGGAGTATTCCATGACCGAACGTCTTGTCACCGGCGATGTTGCCCCCGCCTTCAGCCTGCCCAATGCCACCGGCGGCACCACCTCGCTGGCGGACTTCGCGGGGCGGAACCTGATCGTGTTCTTCTACCCGGCCGCCATGACCCCCGGGTGCACCAAGCAGGCGTGCGACTTCCGCGACAGCATGGCCTTCCTGCAGGCAGCGGGCTACGCCGTGGTGGGCATCTCCCCCGACCCCGTCGCCAAGTTGGAAAAGTTCTTGGCTCGCGACGAGCTCAGCTACCCCCTGCTCAGCGACGAGGACCATGCCGTGGCGCTCGCCTACGCGGCCTGGGGCGAGAAGAAGAACTATGGCAAGGTCTACGAGGGCCTGATCCGCTCCACGATCGTGATCGACGGCGCCGCCAAGGTGGCGGTGGCCCAGTACAACGTCCGCGCCACCGGTCACGTCGCCAAGTTGCGCCGGGACCTGAAGCTCGACGTCGCCTAACTCGGCCCATGCTGCCGGACACCGAGCGCTACGATGCCGCCATGACCCCAAAGCTGACCTTGGTGAGTTCCTGTTTGGCCGGCTTGCCGTGCCGCTATGACGCGCGGGCCCGGCCGGATGACGCCGTGATGCAGGCTGTTGCCGATGGCACGGCCCTTCCCGCCTGCGCCGAACAGCTCGGCGGTTTACCCACGCCGCGGCCTCCGGTGGAGATCGTTGGAGGGGATGGGCATGACGTCCTGGCCGGCACCGCCTCCGTGGTGACGTCCGACCGCGTGGATCTCACCTCTGCTTTTGTGCACGGCGCCCACGTTGTGGCCGAGCTGGTTGCTGAGCGGGGCATCACGCACGCTGTTCTGCAGGATCGCAGCCCCTCGTGTGGTTGCGGCACGATTTACGACGGCAGCCACAGTGGTGCACTCGTGAACGGCGACGGTGTGCTGGCCGCGGTGCTGAAATCACGCGGCGTCACGGTCGAAGCGCTCCGTGGGCAGTCGCCGCAGCGGTAGCGGGCATTGGGGGCTGGTGTTTGGGGGCTGTGCGGGCGCAAAAGGCGGCCACCTTGCAACCACGCCATAGTTGGGCATTCTCGCTATAGCTCGGCCTATAGCGAGAATGCCCAGCTATGGCGAAAACACCCAACTATAGCGATTTTCGCCACGTGCGCCGCACAAAACGGCACGAGGCAAAACAAAAGGCTCTGTTCACCAGAACAGAGCCTTTACTTTGTGCGCAAGAGGGGACTTGAACCCCTACGCCCGAAGGCACAGGTACCTAAAACCTGCGTGTCTACCAATTCCACCACTCGCGCGCGGTGCTTTGAAGCATGAACAATACTACCGGCTGCCGGGAGTGCTTTTGACCACCATGACACCTTCTCAAGGGAACTCCTCAGAATCTCGCACTAAGATGAGGGGCTGACGGAATATCCATGGCTGCAAGGAGAACGACATCGTGCCACGCCCCGCCGGCTCATCACGCACCACTGCACTGCGTGATGTGCCACGTCGCAAGGTACTCAGCAGCGCAGCAGCCATGGCCGCCGTGGTCCTTTTTGGCGCCAGCGCCTGCACCACGGCTCCCGTTCCTACCCCCGGCACCACATCCGCAGCCACCCCCAAGCCCGTTTACGCCACCTTTAACTTTGGCATCGGATCCGAGCCCTTGAGCTTCGATCCGGCTCTGGTCTCAGACACGGAATCGTACCGCGTGACGCGCCAGGTCATGGAGGGGCTGCTCACGATCGACCCCGTGACCGGCACCCCGGCCCCCAGCCTTGCCCTTTCCTGGACCGAGCTCGAGGACGGACTCGCCTTCACCTTCACGCTCCGGCCCGGCGTTAGCTTCCACGATGGAACACCGTTCGACGCCGCCGCCGTCTGCACGAACTTTGAGCGCTGGTACGCCATGACGGCCAGCACTCGCGGCGACGGCGCCACGTCCATGTTCAAGCAGGTGTTCCGCGCATTTAAGGACGACGCCGCCAACTCCCTCTATGACAGCTGCACGGCCACGGGAGATCTGGAGGTCACCCTGCGCCTGAAGATGCGCCTGACAGGATTCCTTGATGCGCTCACCCTCCCGGCCTTTGCCATCTCCTCCCCCACAGCACTCAAGGCTGGCACGGCAGATGTCCTCGACCGGGACTATGCAGCTAGCAAGGTTTCCCGCTACGCGCTGCACCCCGTGGGCACCGGCCCCTTCACTTTTACGCAGGCCACACCGGGCACTGTCGCACTGACCGCCAACCCGAAGTATTGGGGCGAAAAGGGTCAGATCACCTCCCTGAATTTCAAGACCTATGAGCAGCCTGAGACGCGCTTTGCCGCGCTCGAGGACGGTTCCATCGATGGCTTCGACCCCGTCACGCCGGACAATTTGGACAAGCTCATCAAGGCCGGCAAGCAGGTGCTGCAGCGCGACCCGTTCTCCGTCATGTACCTGAGCCTGAATCAAAGCGTGCCAGCGATGGCCGATCAAAAGGTACGTGAGGCCATCGCGGCCGCGATCGACAAGTCCGCGATTGTGAACAATTACTTCATCGCGGGCACGGCCACCACGGCGCAATTTATTCCGCCCAAGCTCAGCGGCTTCAACAACGCAGTCGCCGGGATCGGTTTCGACCTGACCAAGGCGAAATCCCTGCTCGCGGCATCAAGTTACCGGGGAGAGGAACTGAAGTTCTACTACCCCACGAATGCTGCTAGGACTTATCTGCCCTCCCCCGAGAAGGTCTACGCGCAGATCGCCACCGAACTCACTGCGGCCGGCTTTAACATCAAGCCCGTGCCGATCCCGTGGAACGAAGGTTACGTCGCCGCCGTCACAGGGAAGGGCGATCACGCCCTGAGTCTTTTGGGCTG
This sequence comes from Arthrobacter psychrolactophilus, assembly GCF_003219795.1. Taxonomy (GTDB): domain Bacteria; phylum Actinomycetota; class Actinomycetes; order Actinomycetales; family Micrococcaceae; genus Specibacter; species Specibacter psychrolactophilus. Next base: position 126,718 of record NZ_QJVC01000002.1, read on the forward strand.
GAACGGCAGCTACGCCGACCCGGATAATTTTGTTGGTGCGCTCTTTGGCACACCCAATGCCCAACTTTCCATCAATGATCCGCAATTGGTCTCCAAAATCACACGAGCCCGCAGTATGCCCAATGGTACCGAGCGTGTGGCGGCCTATGAGGCCATCAATCAGCAGCTCGCCGAAACGGTTCCCGCGGTACCCATCGCCTTCCCCATCTCAGCAATAGCGCTCTCAGATCGGGTCCTGAGCTACCCGCTCAGCCCCGTCTTGAACGAGGTCTTCAACAACGTCAAATTGTCTCCCGGCACCAACTAAGAGGGTCCCGCCCAAGGTGACTTCCCGCCGTCGGACGCTAAAAGACGGCGCTACACCCCACCGCGGATTTACGCATCCAGCCTCGGCCGCGATACGCTTCTAGCGCTAGGAAGAGCCTCTAACGGAGTTGACTGTGACCTTCATTTCGAACACCAAAGACGCTGACGTCGTACTCATCGGAGGCGGCATCATGAGCGCCACGCTGGGCACCATGCTCAAGCAACTCGAACCAAACTGGAAGATTGTGCTGTTTGAACAGCTCGATACGCCAGGATTGGAATCCTCCAGCCCGTGGAATAACGCCGGTACCGGCCACTCCGCGCTTTGCGAGCTAAATTACTCACCCGCAGCCAAAGACGGCTCGGTTAACCCGGCGAAGGCCATCCACATCAACGAGCAGTTCCAGCTCTCGCGCCAGTTCTGGTCGCACCTGGTGGACGAATCATTGATTGGCTCGCCCAAGGGATTCATCAACACTGTTCCGCACATGAGTTTTGTCATTGGCGAAGCTCACCGCAAGTTCCTCAAGACCCGTCACGAGGCACTCAAGACCAACCCCGTCTTCGAGTCCATGGAGTACTCCGAGGACCCGGCGCAGATTGCCAAGTGGGCTCCCTTGGTCATGAAGGGACGCGACCCGCAGCAGCTGGTCTCCGCAACCCGTTCGGCCGAGGGCACCGACGTTGACTTCGGTTCCTTGACCCGTGAGTTGATTGGCTACATGGGCAAGAACGACGTCGAAATCAACTACGGCACGACCGTCACCGACCTGGCACGCACCACAGACGGTGGGTGGGACGTGTCCTTGAAGCACCCCGCTTCGGGTGAGCGCGGCAAGGTCAAGGCCAAGTTTGTCTTCATCGGTTCCGGTGGCGGCGCCCTGCACCTGTTGCAGAAGTCGGGCATCCCCGAGGGCAAGGGCTTCGGCGGCTTCCCGGTCTCCGGTCAGTTCTTCCGTTGCACGGATGAAAAGATCGCCGAGAAGCACAGCGCCAAGGTGTACGGCCAGGCGTCCGTGGGCGCACCGCCCATGTCTGTCCCCCACCTGGACACCCGCTACGTGGGCGGCAAGCGCTCACTGCTGTTCGGTCCGTACGGCGGATTCTCCACCAAGTACCTCAAGACCGGTAGCTACATGGACCTCCCCAGCTCCATCCGCACCAACAACATCATCCCGATGCTTGCTGTTGGCAAGGACAACCTGGACCTGGTCAAGTACCTCGTCAGCGAAGTCACCAAGTCCCGCGCCGGCAAGGTGGATGCTCTTCACGAGTACTTCCCCGAAGCCGACGGCAAGGACTGGGAACTGATCACGGCAGGCCAGCGCGTGCAGATCATCAAGAAGGATGCCAAGAAGGGCGGCGTGCTGCAGTTCGGCACCGAGGTCATTACGGCAGGGGACGGAACTCTTTCGGCGCTGCTCGGCGCGTCTCCGGGCGCCTCGACGGCCGTGCCGATCATGCTGGAATTGTTGCAGCGTTGCTTCCCGCGCAAGTTCAAGCTGGAGTGGCAGGATTCCCTGCGCACCATGATGCCCACCTACGGCACTAAGCTAAACGAGAATGCGGAACTCTTTGAAAAGAGCCTGGCCTCCACGGCAGCCTCCTTGCAGTTGACAACGGACAAAGCCTAAAGTCCCCTCGCACGGCTGGATGGGGACCGGCATAAAAACGTGGGAGTACTTTGATGTTTAAACTGGCCAAAATGTCCCTGGGCAACCGGGCGCTGATTGCCTTGATCACCATCTTCGCGGTGGTTTTCGGGGTCATCACGCTCGGTTCGCTCAAGCAGGAACTCATCCCCAGTATTGAGTTCCCGCAGATCACGGTGGTCTCGGCGATGCCTGGCGCATCTCCGGCCGTGATCGACAAACAGGTCAGTGAACCACTCGAGGCGGCGCTGAACGCGGTGGAGGGGCTGGAATCCAGCACCTCCACCTCGCGCAGCGGCGTCTCCACGATCAACCTTGCTTTTAATTACGGTACTAATCTGGACCGTGCCCGCAATCAAATTGACCGTGCTATTTCCACGGTCAGCCAACGGCTCCCCTCCGGGGTCGAGCCCCAGCCGATTGCCGGCTCCATCGCCGACTTCCCCATCGTCTTCCTAGCCGTCTCTTCCGATCAGGAATTGGCCGCACTCAATACCGATCTCCAGCGCATCGCGGTTCCGGCGTTGTTGAAGATCGACGGCGTCCGCGGCGCCGACGTCAGTGGCGCCAACTCCCAACACATCCAGATCCTCCCCGATCCCGCCAAGATGGCCGCCGCCGGAGTCAATCCCGGCTCGATCGCCACGGCGCTGAAGAACAACGGCACCCTTGTCCCCATCGGATCGCTGAGCACGGATGGCACCACGCTGTCGATTCAGGCCGGCAGCCCCGTCAATTCGCTCGACGCCATCAAGGCATTGCCGCTCGCGTCCTCCGCCAACGGCGCCGCACCCACCATCTCCTCCGTGGCCTCCGTGGCTCTCGCCGACGATCCCACCACTTCCATCACCCGTACCAATGGCAAGGCGACGCTCGCCTTGGCCATCACGAAGAAGCCCGCGGCCGACACCGTCTCCCTCTCCCAGCAGGTTGCCGACGCCCTGCCCGGCATCACGGCGTCGCTGGGCAACAACACCACGTTCACAACGGTCTTGGACCAGGCACCCTTCATCGAGAAGTCCATCCACGACCTCACGGTGGAGGGTCTGCTGGGACTGGGCTTCGCCGTCGTGATTATCCTGATCTTCCTCATGTCGGTGCGCTCCACACTCGTCACGGCCATCTCCATCCCGCTCTCGCTGCTCGTGACGTTTATCGGGCTGTGGGCCACGGGCTACTCGCTGAACATCCTGACCCTGGGCGCGCTCACCATCGCGATCGGCCGCGTGGTGGACGACTCCATTGTGGTCATTGAGAACATCAAGCGGCACCTGAGCTACGGCGAGGACAAGAAGACTGCCATCCTGGCCGCGATTCGCGAGGTGGCCGCCGCCATCACGGCCTCGACCCTGACCACGGTGGCCGTGTTCCTGCCCATCGCCTTCGTGGGCAGCCTAGCCGGGGAACTCTTCCGGCCCTTCGCGCTGACCGTCACCTTTGCCCTCATCGCCTCGCTGTTGGTCTCGCTCACGATCGTTCCCGTGCTGGCGTACTGGTTCCTGAAGTCCCCGGCCGAGTCCTCCACGTCCCTGAAGAACGACGGCGCCGCCCCCTTGGGTGGCAAGGCGCTCCTAGCCGCTGTGGAAGAGAAGGAACGGACGTCATGGTTGCAGCGCGGCTACCTGCCCATCTTGTCCAAGACCCAAAAACACCCCGTCGTGACATTGCTGGCCGGCGGCATTGTGCTGGCCGCGACGCTGGCCATGACGCCGCTGCTGCCCACCAACCTTCTGGGCGATACCGGCCAGAACAGCCTGAGCATTCAGCAGGACATGCCGGCCGGGACGAGTCTGGAGCTCACCAATCAGGCGGCCGCCAAGGTTGAGACCGTACTGATAGGTATCGAGGGCATCACGGATGTTCAGGTGACGGTGGGCAACGGCTCCGGCGGATTCTCCGCGCTGCTGTCCTCCGGCGCCTCCAGCGCCGCGTTCCAGGTCATCACCGACCCGGGCGCCGATCAGGTGGCGCTGAAGGACAAGGTCCTCACGGCCGTGGAGGGTATCAAGGACGCGGGCACCATTAGCCTTGGCTCGCAAGGCGGCGGCTTTGGCACGTCGAGCACCGTCGATATCACGGTCAAGGCCACCACCGGTGAGGAATTGCAGCAGGCCAGCGACGCACTCGTCAAGGCCATGGCCGGAGTTCCCGGCGCCCAATCGGTCAGCAGCAACTTGAGCGGCACCCAACCCGTGGTCCAGGTCAGTGTTGACCGGGCCAAGGCCGTTGCTGCCGGGCTCGATGAACAGCAAATCACGGGTCTGCTCGCGGCGACCGTCAGCCCCATCCCGGGCGGCACGGTGCGCATCGACACCACAGATTACAAGGTCCAGATCGGCCTCGGCACCAAGTTCGATTCCGTGGCGGCCCTCGCCGCGGCACAGCTGCCCACTCCGGGCGGAGCCATTCCGCTGTCCCAGGTGGCCACCGTGGCGGAAGTGCAGACGCCGCTGACGGTGACCTCCTCCAATGGGCAGCGCACGGCCACCGTATCGGTCACGCCCGAGGGCGACTCCCTGGGCTCCCTCAGCTCCGAGGTCCAAAAGCGCCTCGACGCCACCGAGCTCCCGGCGGGCGTGATCGCCTCGATCGGTGGCGCGGCAACACAGCAGACGGAATCCTTCCAGCAGCTGGGGCTGGCCATGTTGGCGGCCATCGCCATTGTGTATGTGATCATGGTGGCCACCTTCAAGTCCTTGATCCAGCCGCTGATCTTGCTAGTCTCGATCCCCTTCGCCGCCACGGGAGCCGTTGGGCTGCTGCTCATCACCCGGGTGCCGCTGGGGCTGCCCTCGCTCATCGGCATGTTGATGCTGGTGGGCATCGTGGTCACCAACGCCATCGTGCTCATTGACCTGATCAACCAGTACCGCCAACCCTCCGGCGACAGGCCCGCCATGAACGTGGCCGACGCCATCGAGCACGGTGCCCGGCAACGTCTGCGCCCCATCCTCATGACGGCGCTGGCCACCATCTTTGCCCTCACACCCATGGCGTTGGGGCTCACCGGTGGCGGTGGTTTCATCTCCCAGCCGCTGGCCATTGTGGTGGTGGGCGGGCTTATCTCCTCCACGGCGTTGACCTTGATCCTTGTGCCGGTGCTGTATCGCCTCGTCGAGGGCCGCAAGGAACGTCGTGATCTCCTCAAAGCACTCCAGCAGGTCCACGTCCCGGTAGCCGGGCACCTTGACTCCGGCGACACCCAAGACTGGACCACAGGCGCCATCCCGAAGGTCCGTGGCCGCCGCTCCGCTGGCTAACGGCGACTCATAACCGGGCCGTCTAGCCCTCCCGGCGGACGGCGCCGAACGCGTTCTTGGGCACAAAGAACAACGCCACGCCAGCGCAAAGCGCCGTGACTCCGCAAATAGTCCACACGAGGATGTACCCCTCCAGCGGCGCCGCCGTGCTGTGGCCGCCACCCGTCAAAGATCCCAGCGCCTGCCCGGCCAACGCGATGCCAAAGACGCAGGAGGCAAAGGCGCCACCCACGGTCTTGGTGGCATTGGTGAGTCCCGTCGCCATGCCGGTCTGTGTAAGCGGCGCAGCAGCGGCGGCCGCGGAGGGCAACGCCGCGACCAAGGCGCCGCTGCCGATTCCCGCGATGGCCATATTGAGCAGGACCTGAGCCGTGGTGTCGTGGAACGGCAGGAACATCAAATAGCCCAGGCCCACGAAGATCGCCGCGCCCAGCAAGGTAATGCGCGGCGTCAGCCAGCGCGTCGCGACCGGATACAGCAGCGCACCCACCAGCAGGCCCAGGACGTACACGCCAATCAAAATGGACACCGTCCCCGAGGTGGCGCCCAGCCCGTACCCCACCTCGGCCGGATCGGTCCGTGCAAACGTCGACAGCGGTGCCTGCGCGCCAAGCACCGAGACCCCGAAGAGGAAGGCCGTGAGCTGGATGGGCCACATGCTGGGTTGGCGCAGGAGCCGGATGTCGATCAACGGGTCCTTGTGGCCCAGTTCGTGACGTGTGAACGGCAGGAGCGCGGTAATGCCAAGCACGACGGCGGCCCATGCCCACCAGGTGCCGGGGCCGTTGATCCGCATGAACGTCAGCCCAGCGGTGATGAGTAAGAGTCCCGTGGACAGCAGCGTCAACCCCATGAGATCCAGACGCCCACCGGTCCGACTCTCGGATTCCGGCACGCCCAAGAGCACCACGAAGAAGCACAACGTCACGGCGACGGCGGGGATCATGAGTGTCAGCCACAGCTGGCCGGGGAGCGCCGCACCGATAAAGCCACCCGCCAGGGCGCCGACGATGACGCCAAATTCCAGCCCCGCGACGAGGATTCCGGCGGCCTTGCGGGTCAGTGCGGCGCCATCGGGACGGGAGTGCGAGCGGCTGAAGATCAGCGCGATTTCCAGCGGCAGCCACACCACATAGAAGCCTTGAAGCGCCCAGGCAATAAGGAACATCCAAAAGTTCGGGGCAAAGGCCACACCCCAGGAGGCCGCGGCCGTGAGTGCCGTGGAGAGCAGCAGGACCTTTTTGTGGCCGATCATGTCACCCATTTTTGCCAGCACCGGCACCACGAGGGCGCTGACCATGAGCTGTGCGGCTTCAAACCAGTTGACGTCGGCGTCATGGATGCCGAGGTGTCGGGCGATGTCCGTCAAGAGCGGCGTGTAGTAGCCCTGCAAAATGCCACTCGTGAGCTCCACCAACACCAAGAAACCAACCACTGCCGTGGCCGTGGGGGCTAGGCGGAGGCTGGTTCCGCTCATGCCGCGTTGCACTGAAGCCATGAAATTCCTTCGCATTTACTGTGGCGCACATTACACACTGTCTTGGAGAATCCTAGTACTCACCAAGAAATTCGGCTGCCGTTCACGATTTTTCAACACTTTCACCCTCCCGGGAACAATTTGGCACTTACCCGGGTTGAGCCTAATAATAGATACAAACGCATATATCTCACGTGACTCGCGTGGGGGCTTAAGGAGTAATCATGCAGTTCGGAATTTTCAGCGTTGGCGACATCACGATGGACCCGACCACAGGCCGCACCCCCACCGAGCACGAACGCATCAAGGCCATCACCACGATCGCCAAGCACGCCGAAGACATCGGCATGGATGTTTTCGCGACGGGTGAGCACCACAACCCGCCGTTCTACCCCAGCTCCCCCTCGACGATCCTGGCCTACATCGCCGCTCAGACCGAGAAGATCATCCTCTCCACGAGCACCACGCTGATCACCACCAACGACCCGGTCAAGATCGCCGAAGACTTCGCCACACTCCAGCACCTGGCCGACGGCCGCTCCGACATCGTCCTGGGCCGCGGAAACATGGGCGCCGTGTACCCCTGGTTCGGTAAGAACAACCAGGATTCCGTGGAGTTGACGGTTGAAAACTACGCCCTGTTGCGCCGCCTCTGGGACGAGGAAGTCGTCAACTGGGAAGGTAAGTTCCGCACTCCCTTGCGCGGCTTCACCTCTACGCCTCGCCCGCTCGACGGCGTAGCCCCCTTCGTCTGGCACGGAGCCATCCGCACGCCTCAGGTGGCCGAAATTGCCGCCTACTACGGGGACGGCTTCTTCGCTAACAACATCTTCTGGCCCAAGGAACACTACGTCCAGCTCATCAACCTCTACCGGGAACGCTACGCCCACTACGGCCACGGCACCCCGGAACAGGCCATCGTTGGTTTGGGTGGCCAGTTCTTCATCCGCAAGAACTCCCAGGATGCCGTCAACGAATTCCGTCCGTACTTCGACAACGCACCCGTCTACGGTCATGGCCCGTCCATGGAAGATTTCACCTCGCAGACACCGCTGACCGTGGGCAGCCCCGCCGAAATGATTGAAAAGACGCTGGCATTCCGCGACTACTTCGGTGACTACCAGCGCCAGCTCTTCCTCGTCGATCACGCTGGCCTGCCCCTGAAGACGGTTCTGGAACAGCTAGACTTGTTCGGCTCGGATGTTCTGCCAACCCTTCGTGAGGAGTTTGCCAAGAACCGTCCGGCATCCGTTCCCGAAGGCCCCACCTTCGAAGCCCGTCGCGCCGCTGCTCAGGCGGCAGCCCTGACCCAAGAGGTGAAATAAGCGTGTCCACCGCAGCGCATCGCCGGCTAACTACTGATTCATGGGAGTCCCTGCTGCGTGCCCAAGTGACCGTCATGCGGGAGTTCAACAAGGAACCCCTCCTGAAAGAGCTTGGGAGCCGTGAATACGACGTCCTCTTCAGCCTCTCCCGCTGCTCCTCGGGATGGTTGCGTTTGAACGAACTCAACGATCATGTTTTGTTGACGCAGCCCAGCATCTCCCGCATGGTGGATCGTCTGGAGTCCCGTGGCCTCGTGCAGCGCAAGACGGTTGAAGAAGACAAGCGCGGAGTACTCATCGGCCTGACCGAGGCCGGCGTGGCAGTACAGAAAAAGGTGGGCCGGGCTCATGTGGAGCACATCCAGGACATCATGGAAACTGCCTTGTCCGACGAGGAGATGCGCACCTTGCTGGTCCTGACCGAGAAGCTCCAGCGCTCGGTCCGCGGCAACTAGCTCCGCCAGTACCTTCCACAGCATCATGACGAGGGCCCCACACACAACTGTGGGGCCCTCGTCATGTCTGAAGAGTTCGCGAGTTACCGCCCGAGGCTCTGCAGCAGTTCGCGGTAAAACACCACGCCGGTGCCCAGGGAGCTGATCCGGACGCGTTCATTCACGGAGTGCAGGCTGCCTCGGTCACTCGCGTCCATCAGCAGTGGCGAAAAGCGATACACGGCCGAACTGATGGCGGTGAAATTCCGCGAGTCGGTGGCGCCGGTCTGAATGTATGGGGTCACCACCGCCTCCGGATACGACGCCGCCACGGCACTGGTCAGCAGCGCGAATTGCTCATTCTCAAAGGACGAGATGGGCGAGGGGTTCCGCCCCGAGATAACGTTGAGCTCAACCTCGGGATCATCGATGATGGAGCGAATATGCTCCACTACCGATTCAATGCTCTCCCCCACAGCAATGCGAATGTTGACGTGCGCCCGAGCCGTCGAGGCCAACACATTTCCGGCCTTACTGCCCTCCAACATGGTCACGGCCACGGTGGTGCGTGTCAGTGCCCTGGTTTCATCGCCCATGATGCCGAAGGCCTGTGTGAGCAGCGCCTTGAACGCCCACATATTTTCCGTGACGAGCCGCAGCCCAAAGCCGCTATTGACACCGATCCGGCGCATCATTTCCACAATGGGCGCCGGCATCGAGGCCGGAAACGGGGACTCCTCAAGCGCCACGACAGCCTGAGCCAGCCGAGCCGTGGCCCCCATGCGAGGCGGCGTGGAGGCATGCCCTCCCGCACCCCGGGTGAGCAATTCCAGATCCAAAATACCCTTCTCGGCCACCCCAATGACGGCCGCCGGCACATTCAAGCCCGGGAAGGCGTCCACGGCGACGGCACCACCCTCATCCAGCACGAGCCACGGCTCCACACCGCGATCGGCCAACAGCGTGGCGGCCGCGGCGGCACTGTCGCCGGCCGTCTCCTCGTTGTTCCCCAGCGACAGATACACATCGTGCCGCGGCGCGAAGCCCTCCTTCACGAGCGATTCCACGGCATCCAGCAACACCACCACCGCGCCCTTGTCATCCAACGCACCCCTGCCCCACACGTAGTCGCCCTCTTGCCGGCCCGAGAATCCCGGGTGCGTCCAGTTGTCCCGCGTGTCAACGGGAACCACATCGTAATGCGCCATGAGCACCACGGCACGAGCCGCCGCATCCTCCGCAGTCCCCGCCCAGGTGAACAACAGCGCCTGCCCGTTGACATATTCGCGCGTCAGCGTCGCGTGCACCGCAGGGTACAACCGCTCCAGAGCCTTGATGAACCCGGTGAATTCCTCGAGCTCGATCTGATCGCGGGAGCTGGAGAAGACCGTCCGGAAGGTGATGAGTTCGCTGAGCCGATCGGCCGCGCCTGGGGCATATTCGCCACCAATGCTCGACGCCGGACGGCTCACCTTCCTAGCCTCGGCCACGCCATTCGTGTTCCCCGTCGCCGCAGCTTGGTAGGCGCGGGCTCCCATGATGGCGGCGGTTCCTGCTGCCCCGACCGTAATGGCCGCTGTCACGGCGCGGCTGAGCGAGCTGGTTGATTTTTTCCACATGAGAGGGATTCTATGCCAGAAAGTGAGCCGCGCCACCGCGCCCCATGCTTCCAGTGGGCAACACATCACGGCCGAGCTCTTGACCCCGGCAGCCGCGGCCAAGGCCCTGGCACTGGAAGTCATCAGCAGAAATCTTGATGAATAGCACCCAAAAACAAGAGGTAGGATGTCCTCATGACTAATGAGACGTATCGCCTTGCCCGTGTCCGCCCGCTCGATGCCGTGGCCGCTCCCCTGCCCGAGCAGTTCTTCGTGCGCAACGACGCCGCAAACTTCGCCAGCGCCGAGGGCCGCGTCTGGACCATCGTTGAAACCCCGTTCCCGAGCTCGCCGGCCAACCAGAATAGCGCCCCGCGCGAGGGCTGGGTCCTAGGCGGCACCGTCACCGAAGAACAGTTCACCTTCCTGGCCCCCTGCGCCCCGGTCAACGTCTTCGGCATGGCCCACAACACCGGCGCCCCCGGCCGCGCCCTCCCCCCACAGGCCTTCCACAAGGCCGCCAGCTCGGTCGTCGGGCCCGGCGAGGCCATCGTCCTGAGCCCCACGGTCGGCTACGTCGACCCCGAAGCCGAGCTGACCATCGTCGTCGGCCAGGCAGCCCGCAATCTCACGCTCGAGAACGCCCGCGAGGCCATTCTCGGCTTCACGATCGGCAACGACGTCTCCGCCCGCGACGCTCAGAAGAGCGACGAACTCTGGATCAGCGCTAAGAGCCCGGACACCTTCACCCCCCTCGGCCCGTGGATTGTGGCCGGTCTGAAGGACGACGGCGTGGCCATCAGCATCGTGCACAACGGCACCGAACTGACCCCCGCCACAAGCAACGATTTGGGCTGGGGTGTTGAGGAGATCTTGGTGTACCTCAGCGGCTTCATGACCCTGCAGCCCGGCGATGTCATCATGACCGGCTTCCCGGCCGAGTGCCGCCAGCTGACCCCCGGCGATGAGGTGACCTGCCGTGTGGGTGGCATCGGCGAATTGCGTAATCCTGTGGTTGCCGGCGTCTAAAGCGAAAGCAATCTCTCATGCTCTGCATTGGGAGTTGCCAGAAATAACTGGCAGGATTGGTCTCCTATGACTGCTGCACCACCCCCGGAACTGACCCCCGCGGCCCCCGCATCAATTGATGCCGGACGCGGGGTCTTTTCTGCTCCCCTGAACTGGCTACGCAACAAGCCGGCGCTCATGGCGCAATTGCGCGGCTTCGTGTTCGTGGCGGGGGTGTGCACCGCAATTTCCATGACCCTTTTTGCGCTGCTTCGGCCCTCCCTGGGCACCCAATGGGCCAACACGATCTCGCTGGTGCTGTGCTCCGTGCTGAACACCGATCTCAATCGGCGTGTGAGCTTTGGCCTGCACACCCGGCATCTGTGGTGGCGCGATCAAAAGCGCGGCGTCGGGGTCATGCTCTTGGCCCTGGCAATGACAACCGGCAGCCTCTGGATCCTGCACCAGCTCTCCCCCAACGCCTCGATGGGCGTGGAACTGGCCGTCATCGTGCTGGGAAATATTGCCTCGGCCGTGACCCGCTTTGTGCTTCTGCGCTACTGGGTCTTTCGCCGCGTACGCCACGGTGGTGGCACACAGGATGGCGCCGTCGCGAACGACGACGCCCCCGCGCTGCTTTAACTCAGGTGTTCGTAGGTCAGGCAGTCGGCGTTGTCGGCTCCCGGGCCTACCCGTACCGAGGTGGCTGCACACATGAGGTTCTCATTGTGCGAGCATTCCGAACGCTGGCAGGCTCCCACAGATGCGAGAACCTTTGGCAGTCCTCCGTGAACGCCGGTATCGATAAAGGTGGCGCACTGGGCGTGATCGGAGTGTCCGCCGATCGTAATGCCGGCGGCACCGCAATGCGTGTGGTCGTTAAATGAGCAATTGGCAACGGCACATTCGGTGACTGGGACGGTGACGGTCATGGCGCTCTCCTTGGCTGCTACATCCGGCCCGGACGGCCCGATTTCCTTCAGCGTACGCCAGAATTCGCCCACTAATTAGTACAAATTTTTGGGCGCTATTTCCCGCCCAACCGCTGCATGCGGTCCACGGCGGCGATGAGCTCATCCCCGGCCGCCCGGAGCTGCTCCCCCGTCACATCGTGGGCAAAGCTAAAGCGCAGCGCCGTCTGCGCCACGGCACGTTCCATGCCCAGCGCGCTGAGCACGGCCGACGGCTCGTCCGATCCGGCCGCACACGCCGATCCCGAGGAACACACAATGTCCCGGCGCTCCAGCTCGAGCAACACCGACTCCCCGCTCGTCCCCGGGAAACAAAACGAGGCCACATTGGGCAGGCGCCGGCTCCGATGCCCCGTCAATAACGCCGTTGGGATCTCGCGCAAGATCCGCTCAATAAAGTCCTCACGCAGTCTCGTGACGCGGCCGACGGCGGCACCCCGGCCTGCTTCCTGCAAGCCCAGGGCGGTGGCCAGGGCCACGGAAAAAGCGACGTTTTCCGTGCCCGAGCGGGCACCGCGTTCCTGTCCGCCACCGTGGATGAGCGGCTCGTAGTGAATCCCCGAGCGGACATACAACAGCCCAACACCCTTGGGGGCGCCGAGCTTATGACCGGAAATACTCAGCGCGTCTACGCCGAGTTCGCGCACATCCAGGGACAGCCACCCCGCGGCCTGCACGGCATCGCTGTGCAACGGTACCCCGGCAGCCCGTGCCAGACGGGCCAAGGCCGGAAGGTCCTGGACCGTGCCCACCTCATTGTTGGCGTACATGATGGAGGCCACCGCGACGCCGCCGCTGGACGCCTGACTCTCGTCCGCCGTCGAACTTTCTGGCCGTGAACTCTCCAGTAACGCGGCAAAGGCGCCCTGATCCACGAGGCCGCTGGCATCCACCGGCACCACGTCCACGACGAAGCCGTGCACGCGGCGCAGGTAGCTCGCCGACTCCACGATGGCGGGATGTTCCACGGCGCTGATGAGGATGCGGTTCAGGGTGGGGTCGGCGGCCCGGCGCGCCAGGGCAATGCCCTTCAGTGCGAGGTTGTCCGACTCCGTGCCGCCGGCGGTGAAGACGAGTTCCTCGGCGTGGGCCCCCAGCACGGCGGCACACTGGGCCCGGGCCTGCTCCAGCGCGGTCGCGGCCAGCTCGCCGAGCTCGTGGTGACTGGAGGGGTTGCCGAACTGGTTGGTGAGGAACGGGAACATGGCCTCGATGACCTCCCGCCGCACCGGGGTGGTGGCCGCCGCGTCGAGGAAGATCATCAGAGCCGGCTCAGCTCAATGTCGAGCCCCAGGTCAAGGGCCCGCACGCTGTGCGTCAGTGCGCCCACGGAGATGATGTCCACGCCCGTGGCCGCGATGCCCGCGATGGTGGACAGGTTGACGTTGCCGCTCGCCTCGACCAGCGCCCGGCCGTTGATGAGCGCCACGCCCGCCACGAGCTCCTCGTTCGTGAAGTTGTCCAACATGATGGTGTCCACGCCGGCGGCCAGCACGGGCTCGATCTGCTCGATGGCATCCACCTCCACCTCAAAGTGCACGGTGTGGGGCAGCTGGGCGCGAACACCTGCGAGCGCCGCCGTGAGCTTGGCGGGGTCTCCCCCGGTGAGCACCGCGAGGTGATTGTCCTTGGCCAGCACGGCGTCGGAGAGCGAGAAGCGGTGGTTGTGCCCGCCCCCGCAGCGCACGGCGTAGCGCTCCAGGATGCGCAGCCCGGGCGTGGTCTTGCGGGTATCGGTCACCCGGGCGCGCGTGCCGGCGATGAGTTCGGCGTAGAGCGCCGTCTGGCTTGCGATGGCGCTCATGCGTTGCGTGAGGTTCAGGGCGATGCGTTCGGCCGTCAATACCGCCCGGGCCAGCCCCGTGACGGACATGAGCTTCTCGCCTGCCTCGAAGGTGGTGCCGTCGGCCACGAACTGCTCCACCTCGGCGGCCGGGTCCTGCATCCGCATGGCGGCGGTGAACACGGCGCCGCCGGAGAAGGTTCCGGGCTCCCGGGCAACGAGCCAGGCCGTGGCCTGTGCCGTGGCCGGCAGGAGCAGCTGCGAGGTCACGTCCCCGTAGGGCGCGTCCTCGGCAAAGGCGCGCTGCAGGATCTCGGCGAGCGGCTGTTCCGGCAGGCTCGGAATCGTCAGGACAGGTACGACGGCGTTCATACGGTTTCGCTTTCACGCTGGGGTTGGGCTGGGGTCAGGGTCGGTGCGGGGTTGAACCAGAAATGGGAATCTCGCGCAGGTCCGCTCGGCACGGGGACAGGTGGCTGGGGGAAGTCGCTGCGGTAGTGGGCTCCCACGGAGTTTTCCCGCACCAGAGCGGCCTGGACCAAGAGGTGTGCGACGAGTCGGAGGTTATTGTCTTCTGCCTCCTTGCGTCTTGTGCCTTGGGCTTCGGGGAGCGCTCCGGCCAACGCCGTTGCTGCCTGACGCAGCCCCGCGGCGTCTCGCACCACGCCGGCCTGGCTGCTCAGGAGATGGCGCAGTTCCGAGCGAGAGAGTTCAGCGCGGGTCACCGCACTCTCCGGCACAGTGCCCCCGGACAGCTCCCCACCGGGCAACGTCCGCGGCACGATGGGGAGCGTGGGCCAGTGGGATGTGCCTGCGGCTGCCGCGGCGACGAAATCGGCGACGGCCCGGCGGCCAAAGACCAGGCCCTCGAGCAGCGAGTTCGAGGCCAGCCGATTGGCTCCATGGACACCCGTGCAGGCAGCTTCCCCCGCGGCGTAGAGGCCCGGGAGTGAGGATCGTCCGTCAAGGTCGGTGGCAATCCCTCCCATCCAGTAGTGAGCGGCCGGGGCCACGGGAAGCCATTGACGGCTCCAGTCAAAGCCCAGTGCCGCGGTGGCGGCGTCGATCGTGGGGAAACGCCGTGCCAGATAGCCCGGCCCCTGTGCCTCCTCGACACCCGTGGCGTCCAGATACACAGTGTCCTGGCCTGTTGCTGCCAGATGGGCCGCGATGCTGCGGGAGACCACGTCGCGCGGGGCGAGATCGCCCTCGGGGTGATAGCGCGGCATGAAGCGCTCACCGGCGCCATCGCGGAGCACGGCTCCGGCGCCACGCACGGCTTCTGAGATGAGGAAGTTGCTGCCCACCGCGAGCGCCGTGGGATGGAATTGGAAGTATTCCAAATCTCCCACGGTCGCCCCGGCGCGCCAGGCGAGAGCCACACCGTCGCCCGTGGCCACGGCAGGATTGGTGGTGAATTCAAAAAGCTGCCCGGCCCCTCCCGAGGCGAGCAGAACAGCGTCGGCACACAGGGTGTGCCGCTCGTCTGCTGCGTTCAGGTACGCCAGGCCGGCGATGGCCGCGCGGTGCGAGGTCCCGGCGTCGTGCATCCCGTCCAGAGCAGCGTCCGTCCCCAGCAGCTCGGTCACAAAACAGTGCTCTAGGACCGTGATGAGGCCCAGTCCGGCGGCGTCACGGACGGCGGCGATGAGGCCGTCGGCAATCACGGCGCCCGTGGCGTCACCGCCGGCGTGCAAGATCCGGGCGGCCGAATGCGCTCCCTCGAGGCCCAGGGCACGCTTGCCTGTGGCGAGGTTGCGATCAAACACCACGCCGAAGCGCTCGAGGGCGGCGATATCAGCGGCGGCCTCGGAGCACAGGATGCGCACCGCCTCGGGATCGCACTGCCCCGCACCGGCGACGAGGGTGTCGGCGATATGTGCCTGGACCGTGTCACCGGGGGCGGCGTCGTCGGGACCCAGCACGGCGCAGATGCCGCCCTGCGCGTGATGGGTGTTGCTCTGCGCCAGCGCGCCCTTCGTCAGGAGCGTCACGCGCATGCCCGACTCCGCGGCCAACAATGCCCCGTAGAGCCCGGCAATGCCGCTGCCCACCACTAACAGATGCGAGTTTTCGCTACGCATGGGTGACGATCTTGGGCTTGGCGGCGAGCATGCGCTCGAGGGCGATGCGGGCGTTGACGGCGGTATCCTCCGGGACCGTGATCTGGTTGCGCACTTCTCCGGCCACGAGTCCCTCCAAGACCCAGGCGAGGTAGCCGGGGTGGATGCGGTACATCGTGGAGCAGGGGCAGATGACCGGGTCGAGGCAGAAGATGGTGTGCTGCGGGTACTGTGCCGCGAGCCGGTTCACCATATTGATCTCGGTGCCGATCGCGAAGGTGGTGCCCTCCGGGGCGGCCTGGATCGCCTTGAGGATGTAATCGGTGGAGCCGGCCTCATCCGCGGCATCGACGACCTCCATGGGGCATTCCGGATGCACGATCACGCGCACGCCCGGGAAGTCCACACGGGCCTGCTCGATCTGATTGACGGTGAATCGCTTGTGCACCGAGCAGAAGCCCTGCCACAACACCACCTTGGCCTGCTCCATGACGGCCTGCTCGTTGCCGCCCAAGGGGAGGCGCGGATTCCACAAAGGCATCTCTTCCAGCGGGACGCCCATGGCCTTGGCCGTGTTGCGCCCCAGGTGCTGATCGGGGAAGAACAGCACGCGCTGCCCCCGCTCAAACGCCCACTCAAGCACCGTGGCCGCGTTCGAGGACGTGCACACGATCCCGCCATGCTGGCCACAGAAGGCCTTGAGCGCGGCGGAAGAATTCATATAAGTGACGGGGATGACCGGAACTCGGCCCTCGGCGTCGGGCTCGGTGCCGTACAGCGCCTCCAACTCGGCCCAGCACGCCTCGACCGAGGGCAGATCCGCCATATCCGCCATGGAGCAGCCTGCGGCCAGATTCGGCAGGATCACGCTCTGGTGGCTGCCGGAGAGCATATCGGCCGTCTCCGCCATGAAGTGCACGCCGCAAAACACGATCGCCTCGGCCTTGTCCCTAGTCTGTGCCGCATTGGCGAGCTGGAAGGAGTCCCCCACGAAGTCGGCAAACTCAATGACCTCATCGCGCTGGTAGAAATGCCCCAGAACGACGACGCGTTCCCCAAGTTCCGCCTTGGCGGTGAGAATGCGGTACTTAAGTTCGTCGTCGGACGCGTCCTTGTACTCCTGAGGCAACTGGCCCTGGACAGGCGTCGCTGCCGGGGCCACATCCGCGTCCGAGGCGCCCGGTCCATACCCCGGAGTCCCCGCCAGCGCCTCGGCGAGGTCAAACTCCCAGGGCCCTTTCGCCAGATCGTCGTCGCAACTTTCCTGCGCGCGCCCGGGCACACCCAGCGGCAACGCCTGCTCGCGAGTGATGAGCTGAATAGTGGTATTCACAGATGACATAGCGTGCTCCAAGGTATGAGGGTAAGTGGTTTAGTGGGCGGAAAACAGCGAGCCGGGTTGTTCGCCCTGGCGCTCGCCGGTGTAACGGTACAGGCGCGGCGGGCGATGCTTGCCGCCCTGGAGAAATTCGTCGGTGGCCTCGATGTGCGCCGCCTGTTTGAGCTGGCGGCGGAAGTTGGCCGGGTCGATGCTGCGATTGAGCACGGCCTCGTACACCTCACGCACCTGTGCCAGGGTGAACGTCTCGCCGAGCAAGTGGTAGGCGATGGAGCCGTACGCCATCTTGTTGCGCAGCCGCCACAGGGCGTAGTCCACGATCTCGTTGTGATCGAAGGCCAGCTCCTGCAGCCCGTCGGCCCGGAACCACTTGACGTTCTCGGTTTCCTGCGCCAAATCGGCCTGTGTGGATTGCACCAAGGCCCAGTACACAATCGAGACCACACGCTGGCTGGGCGAACGGTGCAGACCGCCAAAGGCGTACAGCTGCTCGAGGTAATTCGGGGCCAGTCCTGTGGTTTCCTGTAGATTCCGGGCCGCGGCATCCTGGAGGGAGTCGGCTTGGGTCAGCGGGCCGCCGGGCAGGGCCCAGAGGTCCTTGAACGGTTCCCGGATCCGCCGCACGAGCGGCAGCCACAGGGTGGGGCGGCCACTATTCTCGCTAGGACGCAGGGCAAAGATGACCGTGGAAAGAGCCAGCGCGGGAGGCAGGGCCGCCCGTTCGCTGATGTTCGCGGCGCTAAAACTCGTTGCGCCTGCCACTGCCATTCGATCCATGTCGTTACCTTGTTCCTAGTTAAAGTCATTATGACTTGAACTGATTCTACGACCGAATATCCCCGCTTCACAAATTAATCGACACACGCAGCCAGCATCCGAGACGGCGACTGGCTGGTGGCTGGGCACTCGCCGGGCAGGTACCGGCACGTGGGCCGGGTCCTCCGTGGGATAATTGAGGGCAAGGGCTCAACCACTGTTCCACGTGGCCTGCCCGGTCACGTCGCTAAACAAGAAGGCCCAGCCACCCCATGTTCCCGCAAACGCCAGCGCCCGCACCCGCCTCGACCGGGTTGAGTGCCTCACTCAAACAACGGCAGCTGACCATGATGGGATTGGGCAGCGCCATTGGTGCCGGGCTCTTCCTAGGTTCGGGCAAGGGCATCATGACGGCCGGGCCCGCCGTTCTGATTTCTTACTTGGTCGCCGGCACCTTGATCATTTTGGTCATGTGGGCCCTGGGCGAGATGGCGGCCGCCAATCCCAACTCGGGCGCCTTCTCGGTGTACGCGGAAAAGGCCATGGGCAAGGTTGCCGGAGCCACGGTGGGCTGGTTGTGGTGGCTCCAACTCGTGGTCGTGATTGCCGCGGAAGCTCTCGGCGCGGCCCAGCTCCTGGTCACCGTGTGGCCGGTTTTGCCGTCATGGTTGCTGACGCTGATCTTCATGGTGGCCTTCACCGCCATCAACCTCTCCTCCGTGAAGAACTACGGAGAATTTGAGTTCTGGTTTGCCCTGCTCAAGGTCGCAGCGATCGTGCTCTTCCTCGCCTTTGGCGCCGCGCTGCTCTTGGGCTGGATTCCCGGGGCAGCCTCACCGGGCCTAAGTAACTTCACCGATCATGGCGGCTTCGCTCCCACTGGCATGGCCGGGATTACCACGGCCCTGTTCGTCGTGATCTTTGCCTTTGGTGGCACCGAAATAGTGGCGGTGGCCGCAGCGGAAACCGCAACCCCGGCCCGCAGCGTCGCCGTAGCCGTGCGCACCGTGGTGTGGCGCATCCTGGTGTTCTACGTGGGTTCCATCTTTGTCATCGCCGCTGTGCTTCCCTGGACCTCCGACGCTCTGGCCTCGCCCTTCGCCGGTGTCCTCAATGTTGCCGGGCTCCCGTGGGCCGGCACCGCCATCACCTTGATCGCCGTCGCAGCACTACTCTCGGCCTTGAACGCCAACCTCTACGGCGCCTCGCGCATGATTTACTCGCTGTCCGAACGTCACGAAGCCCCGCAGCGACTGGCCGCGACCAACAAGCGCTCGGTGCCGGTTGCCGCCGTCATGGTTTCCGTGGCCTTCGGTTTCCTCACGGTGGTCCTGGACTTCTTCTACCCCGAGGTCATCCTCAATGCCTTGCTGAATTTGGTGGGCTCCACCTGCCTCCTGGTCTGGGGAATGGCCTTGCTCTCGCAGTTCATCCTGCGCCGCCGCGCCGACCGTGCAGGCACCGAATTGCCGCTGCGGATGCGTGGTTTCCCGTATCTTTCGATCGCCGGAATCGTGCTCTTGCTGGCCATCTTCGTGGTGGGCTTCAGCGATCCGATCAGCCGGGATCAGTTGCTGAGCACCTTTACGCTCGTGGCCGTCATCGCCGTCCTCAATGCGATCTTCCAGCGCCGACAGAAGACACGCGCCGCCGCACTCCGCTAGCGCACAGTTTTCGCTATGGTTGACGTACGACGGCGGCACTGACCTCCGCGGGAAAGGTTGGCCATGAATTCCGCCGGCAAACACACGGCTCCCCGAGCCCAGCACTCGACCGAAGGTTCCTCCGCGGGCCTGCATTCGGCAGTCTTCGAACCCGACTCCCCTGCCGCGTTACCCCCGGTCTTCCTCATCCATGGCTTCGCGTCCTCCATCGAGTTGAACTGGGTCAAGAGCGGATGGGTCAAGGCCCTCACGACGGCTGGCCGTCACGTCATCAGCGTTGACCTTCCCGGGCACGGCCACAGCCAGTCTCCCGTGGATCTGGATTCCTATACCCCGGGTAAGATCCGTGCCGATCTTTTGCAGATCCTCATTGACGAGGGCGTACGCCCGCTCAACCCGGCCGATCCCACCAGCGGCGTGGACCTCATTGGCTACTCGATGGGCTCACGCCTGGCCTGGGAGTTCAGCGCAACGCAGCCCGAATTGGTACGTCGCGTGGTGCTGGGCGGGCCCAGCCCCAACGATCCCTTGGCCGACTTTGATCTCCGCGCCGCCCAGGACTTTCTCAATGACGGCACTCCCATCACCGACGAATCCACCGCCTGGCTGCTCAATATGGCCCAGCTCATCCCGTCCAACGACATCTTTGCGTTGTTGGCGCTGATCCAGGCCGTCAAGATGGAGCCCTTCGATCCCACGGACGCCGCACCCCGGATGCCTGTGCTCTTTGTGGCCGGGGAACTCGATGACCGGGCGCAGAGCATGGACCGGCTAGCGGCGCTGGTCCACGACCCGCAAAAAGTCATCATCCCGGGGCGCAATCACAACAACACCGTGACGGCTCGCGGATTTAAAGACGCCGCGATCGCGTTTCTGGCCTAAAACCCACCCATCACCCGTTGAGTCGTCACATCACGCCCTTCTGAGCGCTCAGAAGGGCGTGATGTGACGACTCAACGCCCGGGACGGCAGGAAATCCCTAGCGATCCCGCTTCAGGCGCCCACGCAGGCTCACAGCAGCCACGAGACCCAAGACCAACAGCGTCGAGGCGGCCACAATCGGCACGATAAAGGCTGTGTGATAGCCCTGGTCCTGCGCCAGTGCTCCGGCGATGGAGCTGCCCAGCGCCGTGCCGGCCACGATGCCGCTGGCCAGCGCCGTCATGACGGTGCCCATCCACTGCGGCGGCGCCACAACGCTGCCCACGCTGAAGATGGTCACCATGGTGGGGCCAACAAAGAGGCCCACGAGCAGCAAGACCCAGGCCATCTGTCCCAGCGAGGCGGGGACCAGGAACATGGCGGCGCCCGCGGCCATGAGGCCCGAGGCCAGGACCCAACGCCACGGGTAGCTGAATTTCGTGGGCCAATACGCCACCGAGAGTGCCGTCACGGCGGAGCTAGCCCCCATGATGGCGTACATGAGACCGGCCTGGTCCACGGAGCCGTAGACACCGGTAAAGGCCGAGAGGGCTGTTTGCGATGAGCCAAAGAAGGCTCCCATGCAGACCATGGCCGCAACGGGCACGGCAACGAGGAACCAATTGGGGCGTTCCGCGCTGACGTAACCCGTGTTGCCCACGGTGGTACTGGCCGGGCGTGCTCCCACGACGCGTTCGGTGGGATGCAGGGCGAACATGGTCACGAGGGTCAACGTCATTGCCGCGGCCAGCACGAGGGGCAGCCACGGGGCAACGAGTGAGGCAAGCAAGCCAACCAGCGCCGGGCCCAGAACGAAGGTGATTTCGTCCGCCGTTCCTTCCAGCGACAGCGCCGTGTCGACGAGCGGCCCCTGCTCCTTCGCGGGAAGCTTCTTACTCATCGCCATCCAGCGCACCCGCGACAGCGGACCCACCTGGGGCGAACTCGCACCGGAGAGCAGGGCGGTCGCCAAAACCGTCAAGGTCGCCGGGTCGCTGACGCTGGCTCCCTGCTCGGGCAGGAGCGTGTAGGCCAGGACCACAACAGCCGAAACCAGCAGCGCATTGATGACCGCGGCGACTAAAAGGATCCGTTTTTGGCCGAGGCGATCGGCAAAGTAGCCGGTCACGGGTGCACCGATCGCGGCACCGATGCCCACGGCTCCGGCGGCGAAACCGCCGATGGCGTAGGAATGGCTGGCCGTTGTGATGAGTGTCAGGACACCGATCGTCAACATGGCCAGGGGTACGCGGGCAAATAAGCCCAGCGGAATATAACTCGTCCCGGCCAGTCGAGGCAGCGCCGCATAGCGCCCACCCTTCGCAGCGGGGGCGTTGGACAGGGGTGATTCTAGAGACGGCGAGGAGCTCAGCTACTTTCACTGCGTGCGCACGGAGCCCAAGGCTACGGCTCGAATGCGGCGGGTTGACGAGGGCGGCCTCTGTCCAGACCGGGCCTGTGTCACCGCACGGAAGGATCCCGACGGCGAACCACAGACCCTTGCAGTCTACCCGCTCAGGCCGCCGATGATGCGGCGCTCACGACCTCCAAGGTGGAGCCGTTGCGACCCTTGTGAACATGCAGATGCATGGGAATTCGCTGCTTCATTTCGGCGACGTGGCTGACCAGCCCCACCATCCGGCCGCCGTCCCGCAAACCCTCCAGCGCGTCCATGACCTGCTCGAGCGATTGCTCATCCAGACTGCCAAATCCTTCATCGACAAAGAGTGTCTCGATATCGAGCCCGCCAGATTCCTGCTGCACCACATCCGAAAGGCCCAGCGCCAACGACAGCGAGGCCATGAAGGATTCACCGCCCGACAGCGTGGCCGTGTCGCGGCTGATGCCCGTCCACTCGTCCACGACCTCGAGCCCCAGACCCGACTTCTTGTTGCCGGACTTCGCGTCGCTGTGCCGCAGGGTGTAGCGGGTGTCGCTCATGGTGGCCAGACGCAGGGAGGCGGCCTCGGCGACCTGTTCCAGACGTGCCGCCAGCACATAGCTGGTGAGCGTCATCTTCAACTTGTTATCGCCCAATCCGCGCACGGCATTGGCCAAGCCGTCCAACAGCTTGGAGCGCTCGCGCAGAGGTGCCACGGCGTCCTCGAGGGTCCGGAACTTCTGCTCCGTCGCGGCCACTTGACTGTGGGCAGAGCGCGCCAGTCCCAGGGCCAGCTCCCCCGCCTTGGCCGCAGCCTTGGCCGCAGCGGCCTGCTCGCCCAGCTCCGCCACCTCGCCCATGGACAGCGGCACGATCCCGGCCTCCACCTCGGCGTGAGCGGTCACTACTTCCTCGGCAGCCAACTTATCCACGTTCACGGCCACGTCTTTGGCGTAACTCTTGAGCCGTTCCGCAAGCTCCGTGGCCTGCGCGGCTGTCAAGAGCGCGGCCTGCACGGCGGCCTGATCGGCAAACACGGATGCCTCCAGTGCCTGCTCCAGCTCCGCGCCAGCGTCCTCCTTCGCAGCCTTCGCAGTGGCCAGCAGCCGCATGGCTGCCAGTAATGTCGCCCCCGGGCGCTGCGCCTGCGTCAATGCCGTGTGCCGCTGAGCGAGGGAGTCAAAACCGTCGCGTGCAATCCGCAGATGCTCATCGAGCGCCTTCAACTCCTGGCCCAGCGCGGCGTTTCCCGTCCGCAGAGACGCCGCCTGCGCGGTCGCCTCCAGCATGGCCGTCTGCGCCTTACTCAGCCGCGCTTGCAGTTCCAGCTGCTCGGCCGCAAGAGTCACGAGCCTAGCTTCGGCCTTCGTGGCTTCCTTGAGCGCCGCTTCCTGAAGCACGACGGCGGCCCTCGCCGCCTCCATGGAGCCCTCACCCCCGCGTTCGGCCAAGACCGCGAGCGCGCTCGTGGCTTCAGCGAGCTCGGTACGAGCCTCGCGGGCCAGCTTTTCGGCCGCATCGAAGGCCCGTTTGGCAGCCTTCTCCTTGTTCACGAGATCCGCACCGGCCCCAGCGAGCGGCGAGGGTGCCGGGTGGACCGTACTGCCACAGACCTGGCACGGTTCGCCGTCGATCAGCTCTGCGGCAAGTTCACCGGCGGCCTGAGTCAGCCGCTGGTTGAAGGCCTCGAGCCAATGCTCCTTGGCATCCAAGGCACCGCTGCGAGCCGTGACTTCGGCGTCCGTCAGATCCGTGACGGTGACCAGTTGCTCTTGGTAGTCGGTAATCGCCGTGACGAGTTCGGCTGCCTGCTGGGCGTCTTGCTGCGCCCGTGCCACATTGTGCCCGGCACTGTGGAGTTGCTCCTGCTCGGCTACGACTGCCGTGAGCCGTTCCACAGCGCTTTCGGAGGCTTGCGTTTGTTCTTCCTGGGCCGTCAGAGCCTGTTTGAGCTCCTTCTCGCCGAGCGCCAGATCAGCCGTCTTCTGAGAGAGCCGGGCTTCATCCGGGAGAGCTGCGGCCACGGAGGCAAGTCGTGTGGTGAGTTCCCGATCGAGTGCCTCGAGCTCGGCTTCGCTGGCCTCGGCGGCAGGCTGATCCAGCATCGACGAGGCGATCTCATGAGCGTCGAGCGCGGCTGCGGCGGCGGCTGCTGCGAGATTGGCCTGCTCGCTCGCGGCGGCCGTCTTCGTCGCTGCCGACATCAAGGGCTCGAGGATCTGGGCCGCGTGATGTTGCTCCTGATCCGCACGCCAACGCTGTGCGTCACTGGCGAGAGCGGCGAGTCGTTGCTGTTCGGCCAGTACCAGCTCCAGGGCTGCATGCCTGCTGCGCCGGTCCTTGGCGGACTGCACTTCATCCGTCAGCGCATCGGCCTCTTGCTGAGTGCCCTGGGCCCGTGCGGTGGCTCGCTGCACGGCCTTATTGAGCTTGTCGGTCAGCGCGGCGAAAAGCTCCACGCCGCTGAGTTCCGAGAGTGGCTCGGCATCGTCGGCGAGGGTCTCGGCTGCATGGCTCAGTGCCACCTGTTGGGTGGCCAGCAGCTGGGCCAGCCCCTCCGCTACCTCTGTCTGGGCCAGCCTGGCGTCATTGGCCAGCTTGGCCTCGACATTCTTATACAGCTCCGTGCCGAAGAGCTTCTGCAACAGGGTTTGGCGTTCCTCGGCGCTAGCTCGCAGGAAAGCGGCAAAGTCACCCTGGGCCAGCAGGACGACCTGGGTGAATTGGGCCATGTTCATGCCCAGGAGTTCTTGAATCTCGGAGGCCGCCTCATCGTTACGGGTGGACTTGACCTCCCAGCCGCTGGCCGTCTTTTCCCGCAGCTGGGTGCTGGCCTGTTCCCGGGTGGTGCCGGTGCCGCGCTTGAGGGGGCGCATCCACTCCGGGCTGCGGCGCACCTCTAGCCGCCGACCACCCGCACTGAATTCACACAGCACCTCCGGGCCCACGCCGTCCGCGGCATGATGGCTGCGGAACTGCGCATGGGAGCCCTGGCGGGAACCAGGCACCCGGCCATAAAGGGCGTAGGCAATCGCGTCCAAGACGCTGGTCTTGCCGGCCCCCGTCGAGCCATTGAGTAGGAAGAGCCCCTGGGCGCCGAGTTCATCAAAGTCGATGACCTCGCGCCCGGCGAAGGGACCAAAGGCCTGAATTTCTAAGCGGTGGATCCTCATAGCGCTGCCTCCTGTTCCCGGACGCTGGCCAAGACCTCGCGCAGGACATCTTGTTCGTTGTCATTGGCACCGCGTTCGCGCACATGGTCCAGGAATCCGCAGCACAGTTCGAGCGCGTCGGCGGCCTTGGCTATGCGGTCACCGTAGCTTTGTTTGCCGGCATCCCGCGCGATCTGAGGTTCAAACATGAGCACGAGGGTGTGGGGGAAGCGCACCCGCAGCCGCTCCATGGCGAGCGCCGGACGCTCGTTGTCGGTCAGCGTGATCTGGCAATAGTGATCCTCCGCGAAGGCCCATTCCTCCCCCGACAACAGCTCCTCGAGTTTCCCCGACAATATGCTCAGGGCCCGCTCCGGCTCCCAGTCGACCTTGGAGACGCCCGTCAGCCCGGCCGCGGTGATCTCCAGCAGCCAAGCTCCCTTCTGGTGCTTGGCCTCGGAGAAGGAGTAGTGCAACGGGGAACCCGAATACCGCACGGTCTCGCTGAGCCGTTGTGGACCGTGCAGATGCCCCAACGCCGTATAGCTAAAGGGCTCGAAGAGGTCCAGCGGCACGGCACCCACGCCGCCCACCGAGAGCTCGCGTTCGCTCGTCGAGGAGATGCCGCCGCTGGCAAAGGTGTGGGCCAGCACCACGGAGGCGGTGCCGGGCGCCCGGCTCGCGAGATCTTCCTGGATCAACTTCACGGCCGCCTCGGTCACACTGAAATGTGTTCCCACCTCCACGCCGAGATCGGCCGCGACAAGCCGAGGCTCAAGGAAGGGAATACCGTAGATGGCTACCTGAGCCGCAGTATCGGGCCCCAGCGGCAGCAGCACGGGAGTGGCCAGATCGGCCAGGCGCGTGCGCAGATGAATGCCGGCACGTTCCAGCAAGCGCCCACCAAAGCCAAGGCGCGTCGCCGAATCGTGGTTTCCGCTCGTGATGACCACCTGCACGCCGGCCGCATTGAGCCTGGCCAGAATCTCGTCAAAGAGGTTCACCACGTCCACGCTGGGCAGCGCCCGGTCATACACGTCGCCCGCAATCAGGACCACGTCGACGTTTTCGGCCGTCACGGTCGCCAGGAGCTGATCGGCAAATCGCCGCTGCGCCCCTAGGGTTCCGACGCCGTGGAAGGACCTGCCCAGATGCCAATCGGAGGTGTGAAGTAGCTTCATGCTTCCACGCTAGTGCAGGGCGCCGACATTCTAGGATTCGGCAGAAACAGTCTTAACGCACAACGGCCCTCCCGCTCTGCCCGAAGACAAAGCACGGAGGGCCGTGAAG
This sequence comes from Arthrobacter psychrolactophilus, assembly GCF_003219795.1. GTDB lineage: Bacteria > Actinomycetota > Actinomycetes > Actinomycetales > Micrococcaceae > Specibacter > Specibacter psychrolactophilus. The sequence continues at coordinate 153,098 of NZ_QJVC01000002.1, forward strand.
GGTGAGGAAGCTTACTTTTTGCCGCCGTCAAAGAACGCCTGCGCATCGTTGACCGCGCTGGCCTTCTTCGGGGCCGGCTCACCATTGACGCTCGACGCCGGAACCGGTGCGGCAGGTGCCTCGGAGGCAGCCGTCTCGCGCTCGACGGCGCTCGTCTGAGCAGTGGCGGCAGAGACTGAGGTGACGGAGTCGCTCGAGGAGGTCTCGGCGTCGTCCACTACCGTGACGGGGGCGGCGAAGGAGCGGTAAATTGCGGCGGCCAGGGCGGCACCGACCAGCGGGGCCAGCCAGAACAACCACAGCTGACCGATGGCCCAGGAGTCGGCCAGGAAGACGACCGAGGTGGCGCGGGCCGGGTTGAGGGATCCGTTGCTCAGCGGCATCGTGATGGCCACGGCGACGGCGAAAGCCACACCGATCGCGATGGGGCCCAGGGTGGTCTTGTTGCGGCTCGAGGTGATGCCTAGGACCAGGGATGTCAGGATGGCGACGGCCACAACCTCCACGATGAGCACGCCCACCATGGGGACCTGCGAGGGAGAATGCGCGTCAAAACCGTTGGCGAGGGCGCCGAAGAGGGCCGGAGTCTCGGGCGTGGCACCGGCGGGCATGACCTTCATCATGGCGAGCCAGACGGCGGAGGCCAGGACGGCGCCGATCGTCTGGGAAACGATGTAGAGGGCCATGGCGGAGAACTTCAGTCGGCCGGCGACCGCCATGCCCAGGGAGAAGGCCGGGTTGAAGTAGCCGTTGGAGACGTGACCGAAGGAAATGATCGCCGCCACCAAGGCCAGGCCGTAGGCGAAGCCGATGGTGGCGGCCGAACCGGTGGAGTTGAACAGCGCGGTGCCGAGGCCGGCAAACACGATGAAGAAGCTGCCAAGACCCTCGATGGCGACTCGGGTGCTCAGCGGATATGCCTGTGCCGGGGCCGTAGCCGTTCCGGGTGAAGTCATGGTCAATGATTCCTTCGTTTGCAAATGAAATAAAATTAGGGGGCCGTGGCGGTTACGAGAATCCCAGCCCGAGGGCACACACCGTGGTCACAGCCAGAGCAACTATAGCGGCCGATGCTGTACGTAACATTAGAGCCTGAGGGGCGATCTCGGCGTCGTGATCCAGTGCGGCAACCCCGGCATGCAGGGCGCGAATTCGCCCCACGGCGCAGATCACCAGCACGATCGTGGTCAGGCACGCCATGGCGGCGCAGATCCCCAAGCCCATGAGCTGCGCGGAATGATCTGCGCCGTCGTGGGAGGTGAGCGCGTGGATCCAGGCGCGCCAGATCAGCACATCGGCGATGACGGCGCTAATGACGGTGCGGCGCCAGGCCAGGGCTGTGCGTTCGGGCTGCAGGCCGGGGTCCCGTTCGGGGCCTCCCGGAACCTCCGCCGCCTCGCCCGTCCTAGCTCCGGACAAGGATCAGCACGGCAAAGACCATCGCCGCGATCGAGACAATCACTGTCATCCCCAGCATGAGCCAGGAGTGCGGCAGCTCGGCGTCGTTGCGCATGGCTTGTTCCTGATGCGCCCAGCGCCGGTAACTGACCACGGCCAGGACGGCCCCGATAACGGCCAGGATCATGCACAACACCATGCGAATCATGGGAGGGGCGATCTCGGGTGCCAGCTGATCGATCGCCACGGCCCCTGCCAGCAACGCCAGCGCCGTGCGGACCCACGCCAGGAAGGTGCGCTCATTGGCCAACGAAAAACGGTAGTCGGGGGCTTTTCCGGTCCGACGCCAGGCTGGTTCCCGCATGGCTCTCCTCAATACTTTTTAGGTGGCAGGTGCAGCTTTGATTCTACTGGGCACCACGAGCGCTCCCGATGGCGGTAAATTGGAGGCTATGACTACAACAGCAGCGCCCCTCAACGCTCCCCCGGCCGACTTTGCCACCCGCGTTCAGGGCACGTTGATGGGCGGGGCGCTGGGCGACGCCTTTGGATACCTCGTGGAATTTGATGCGCTCGCCGAGATCGCCGCGAAGTACGGCCCCGCGCTGCTGCTGGATCTCTCGCAGGCCCACGGCACGGCGCATTTCTCCGACGACACCCAGATGACCCTATACACCCTCGACGGCCTGCTGGACGTCTTGGAGTGGGCCAACAACGGAGTCAGCGCCGACATCAACGCCTGCCAGTGGCTCGCGTACCTGCGCTGGCTCAAGACCCAGGGCATCGAAGCCGCTGAGCACGCCCCCGCCCAGTCCGCCCGCTGGATTGACGCCCAGAGCGTGCTGCACCACCAGCGCCACCCCGGCAACGCCTGTGTCTCCGGCCTGGCCACGGGCGATATGGGCACCGTTTTCCGCCCCGTGAACCTCGATTCCAAGGGTTGCGGCACCGTCATGCGCTCGGCTCCCTATGGCCTGCTGCCCAATATCGACGCCGAAAGCATCTACAAGATCAGCTCCGAGGGTGCCTCGCTCACGCATGGCCACCCCGCCGCCCGGCAGAGTTCGGCGGCCTTTAGCTGGCTCATCCACGCTCTGGTCATGGGCGGGCTGAACCTGCGCGAGGCTGCCACCTCCGCCCGCGATCGCGCCGTGGCCGAGCCCAACGCTGACGCCGACCTTCTGGCCCGGCTAGAGTCCGCCCTCACCCTTTCCGCGCACGACGGCGGACAGCTCCACGGCGATTCCCTCACCGACGCGCTGGGCTTGGGTTGGATAGCGGAAGAGGCTCTCGCAGTTGCCCTCTATTCTGTTTTGGTCACGGAGGCCGCGGCCGTCTCACCCGTGGACCATTTCCTGGCCGCGATTCGCCTCGCCACGAACCACAGCGGCGATAGCGATTCCACGGCGTCCATTGCCGGGAACATCCTCGGTGCCTTTTACGGAGAAGCAGCCCTGCCGCCGTCGTGGTTGACGATGGCCGAGGCACCCATCCTGATCCGTCATCTGGGAGCCGAGTTCATCAAGCTGACCACGGGCGAGTAGCCGCGGCCTGCGGGCTAGGAGTTACGGACGCCGATGCTGGCGCATTCCTCGCAAATGCTGGCGGGGATAATCCCGCGGCGCATGAGAAACGCAAAGATGATGCAGCCCAGGCACAGGCCAATGAAGGCTTCCAGCGAGGCGGCGACCACGAGCAACACCATGAGGGTCCAGCCGGGCAGCGATCCGCCGGTCAGGAGCAGGATAAAAGCCGTGACGGACAGTGCCGCGCCGATCCCTTGAGCGAAGCGCTTGGGCGGGCCGGGAGTGAGTTTGGGTTCGCCCACGAGCGGGGCCAGGACCTTGACGGAGAGCAGTGCCGTCGGGGAGATTCGGGGGCCAAAGGCCAGGCGCAGCACAAAGCCTGCCGCGATGATGCCCACGAGCCAGGGCAACTGCCCCACGACGGCGATCAAGGCCATCACCACGACGATGCCAGCGGTGATCCGCGCAGCGTACTCATTAACCGGGTTAGGGAAGGCAAAAACCCGGTGCAGCAGACTCTTTGGCGGCGCCGGAATGAAGTCGTTCGCGACGGCTCGACTGCTCGTGAAGTGGCTCATGATTCAGGGTAAGACCTGCGGCGGCACCGTCGAAAGCCATGTTGCGTCGCGTGACGTGCGCCGGGCTAGCCCACCATCTGCATGAATTCGCCCTCGGAGAGCACCTCGATGCCCTGACCGCGCCGTTGAAGTTCCAGCACGCGAGCTGCCTTGGACGTCAGCCGGCCATGACGCAGATCCGTGGCGGTAAAGCCGCTGCCCACCACCAAGACGGTGGTTTTCAAGGTGACGCTGCTGGCGCACTGGGCACCATGGCCGGCGGCGCGCACCTTAGCCTCGGGACGCCCAACGCTCAGATCACCGGTGAACACAATCGTCTGCCCGTATAAGGGGTGAGACACGTCGGCCTGCGCGTTCGGCACCGGGTTGGGGCCCTCGGTGGACCAGCTCGTGCGGCCACCACGAGGCGTGCCACTGGCAAGCCCGGCCTTCATCTCCGCCATCTTTTCCAATGCGGAGCGCGTCGCCTTCGACATGGCATCCGTCCTGGGGTTATACGCGTCGATATGTGGCATGGGCAGCTTCATGGCCTCGAACACTCCACGCACGGAATCCACGCCGTGCTTGGCGGCGATGTCCACCATGATGCCAGCGCAGGCCCGAGCATCCTCGGTGGCGTCGTGGTGGTTACGCAGCGGCACGCCGGCCGCCTCGGCCACGAACGGCAAGGAGTAGGAGGGCAGAGAGTAGTTCTTGCGCGAGAGCACCACGGTGCAGGCGTAGTCGTAAGCTGGGGCCGACATGCCCGACACCTCGGAGGCGGAGCGAATCACGCCAATATCAAAGGCCGCATTGTGGGCTACCAGGGCGTCGTCGCCGATGAAGGCCTGCACCTCGGGGAACACCTGAGCAAACCGCGGTGAGCTGGCCACATCATCCGGGGTGATGTTGTGGATCGTGATGTTGCGCGAATCGAAGTGGTCGTGACCCTCTGGCGGGCGCATGAGCCAGTAGCCTTCATCGACGATCACCCCGTTACGAACCTTCGTCAAACCGACGGAGCAGGGGGAACCCCGAAATCCGTTGGCGGTCTCAAAATCGATTGCTGTAAAGTCCAAAGCCACTTTTCAAGGCTACCCCGCTCCCCCGACACCGGACGCATCGCGAGCCGGATCTCACACCTAGGGTGTGGCGCGGCGCAAGGTCAGGAAAGCGCCCACGCCCAAGGCCGCCGAGAGTCCCAGCGCCACCACTCCCAGGCTCAGCGGCGTCAGCGAGACAATCCAGCTACCCACCTGCGCCCAGGAGCCCTGCCAGGTGATGAGCCCGAAGGCGGCGACCAGGATCAGGGCCAGGCTGAGGCCGCTCACGAGCAATCCCGTCGCCTGCCAGCGCTTGTACAGGGTGGCTCCCCAGAAGCCGAGCAGGAATAAGAACATCATGAGCACAAAGTAAAAGAACAACTGTACGAACCACGGCTGATCGGCCACCCATTGCAGGGCAAAGATCCGCCCATTCATGCCCCACCCGTTGGAGCGCAGTTCTAGCTGACCCAGCACCACATAGAGCGCGGCGACCCCGGCCGCCACCACGGTAAACAGTCCCACCGTGCCCAGGAAAAAGTTACGCCGGCTGACGCTGAGCCCCTGCGCAAAAGGAAAGGTGAGGGTCAAGGATTGGATACCCAAGGCAAAGAAGTACCACATGACAGCCTGTCCGGCCCCGGAATATTTAATGCCCGTTACCGCGGATGCGGGCAGCATGGCCCAGATGGCCAGCGTCAGGGCAAAGGCCGAGCCGAGAATGATGGCGGGTATACCCAAAAACGTCCATTTATTAATGAGCTGCATTTTGGCAACTCCCAGTGCCCGGTTCATCGCGATGCTCCCATCTGAGTTTCCTTGCGCTCTATATCCGTGGGGTCCTCGAACGATCCGTCGCTACCCAAGGAGGCTCCGGCGTCGAGCGTTTTTCGAATCACAATCTGTTGCAGCGAGACCGGAGCCAACTCCAGACCCAACTCCTGCGCCTCGCGGCGCTCGGCGGCAGTTAGGGCGCCGTCAAGGGTGAGAGCCAGCAAGGCTCCGATGCTTTCCCGATGGAGCACCGCCCGGCCCGCGGCGAAGGACTCGACGAGGTGGGCGGGACCGGCGATCGAGACGGCCGATCCGCGAATGTTGTCCGCGTCGTCGTCCACCAGGATGCGGCCCTGATCGATGATGATGACGTGCTCCAACAGGTTCGCCACCTCATCAATCAGATGCGAGGAGAGCACGATCGTGCGGGGAAATTCCGCATAGTCCGCCAACAAGCGGTCGTAGAACAGTTGCCGGGCCACGGCGTCCAAACCCAGATACGGCTCATCGAAGAAGGTCAGCTCGGCACGAGAGGCCAAACCGATAATCACCCCCACGGCGGAAAGCTGACCGCGCGAGAGCTTCTTGATGCGGCGCTTCATGGGCAGCGCAAAATCCTGCGCCAACTGTGCGGCCAAGGCGTGATCCCAGTTCTGATAGAACAAGGCGGCCGCCTTGAAGGCGTGGATCGGCTTGAAGTCATCGGGATACTTTTGCGATTCCCGAATGAAACACAACCGGCTCAGAACCTGCTCATTCTCATAGGGGTGTTCCCCAAAGACGCGGACCTCGCCGGAACTGGCAAAGCCCTGCGCCGTCAGAATCGACATCAGGGTGGTCTTGCCGGCGCCGTTACGCCCCAGGAGTCCGTAAATCTTGTCTCGCTCCAGGGTGAGGCTGACGCCGTCGAGCGCCGTGACGTCTCGATACACCCGGGAAAGGTTGCTGACTTCAACGATGGCCGTACTCATTGCACACCTTCTTTCTCCATGGCCGCGGGGGCATCCGACTCGGTAGCCGCCACACGCCCCAACATGGTCAGTAATTGCTGATTGTCTATGCCCAACTTGCATGCTTCGCGTGCCATCGGGCGGAGGAATTGCTCGTAAAAATCTTCCCGGCGCCGGCCTATCAGGACCGACCGGGCTCCCGCGGCAACAAACATCCCGATGCCCCGTTTCTTGTACAGGATTCCGTCGTCAACTAAGCGGTTGACGCCCTTCGCGGCCGTGGCCGGGTTGATCCGATGGAAGGCTGCAAACTCATTCGTGGAGGGCACCTGGGCTTCCTCGGCCAAGACGCCGTCGACAATGTCGTTCTCGATCATCTCGGCAATCTGAAGAAAGATGGGCCGGCTGTCATCGATCATGCGAACACCCCCGTGACACCATGCTCAGGAGCCTCAACTCGCCTCATCGGTTCATTACTCATGTAACTAACCATATAACCGTGCGACTAGAAGTCAACCCTTTACAAGCTCATCCTTTGGGTGGAGGGTACATTCAGCTAAGTACCGTAATCTTGGGGGGTGATACTTTCCGCTTTGAGTGATTCCGCCCTGCCGGCTCTCGTAGGACATGGAGCCGTTCCGTCCCTAGGCCTCCTGCCCGACTGGCTCGACCCCATGAAGATCCTCGACCACCCCGCTATGGGTGCTTGGGTCGTGGTGATTGCCTGTGGCATCATCTTCGCCGAGACGGGCCTGCTCGTAGGCTTCTTCCTCCCGGGCGATTCCCTGCTCTTCACGGCGGGCCTGCTGGTCAGCACCGGCTCCATGCCCGTGAACATCTGGGTTTTGATGCTCTTGCTGATCGTCTCCGGGTTCGTCGGCAACCAGCTGGGCTATTTCATCGGCTACAAGGCCGGCCCCGCCATCTTCAACAAACCCGACTCCAAGCTCTTCAAGAAGCAGCACGTCGACAGCGCCCATGCCTTCTTTGAAAAGCACGGCGGCAAGGCCCTGATCCTGGCTCGCTTCGTCCCCATCGTGCGTACCTTTGTACCCGTCATCGTGGGCGTGGCCAAGATGGAGATGCGCAAGTTCGTCTTCTTCAACGCCCTCGGTGCCGTGCTGTGGGCCGGCGGCGTGACGTACCTGGGCTACGTTCTGGGCAACAAGGTGCCGTGGGTGCGTGACAACCTCGACATCATCTTCATCGCCATCGTGGCCGTCTCCATCATTCCCGTTGGCATCGAGTTGCTCAAGGCCTTGAGCCACCGCCGCAAGAAGAATTCCTCACAGGCATAAGACTTTTTAGTTCCACGAACGACGGCGGCTGCCGGGCCATGTGCCCGGCAGCCGCCGTCGTTTTCCCTCCTCCGTCAATCTGTGTGGCAGTAGATACCGAAAACCTCCGAAAAAACGGGTGTTTTTCGCATCTACTGCGACACAGATCTTAGGCGAGAGCCTTGATGATGTGTGGCAGCAGGGCCCGGAACGCATTGCCTCTGTGGCTGATGGCGTTCTTTTCCGCACTTGTCAGCTCCGCGCAGGACTTGTCCATGCCCAACGGCTGCAGGATGGGGTCGTAGCCAAAGCCGCCCTCGCCGCGCGGGGTGTGCAGCAGCGTCCCCTCGAGGGTGCCCTCCTCCACGACATCCAGCGTGCCATCCGGTCTGGCCAGCGCCGCGGCGCACACAAAACGTGCCCCGCGGTGCTCTTGGGCGATGTCGGAGAGCTGGGCGAGCAGCAGCGCAAGATTTGCCGCATCGTCGCCGTGGCGCCCGGCCCAGCGCGCCGAGAAGATCCCCGGCGCACCGCCCAAAACATCCACGGCCAGACCGGAATCGTCGGCAATAGCCAGGGCTCCGCTGAACTGCGCCACGGCATGAGCCTTCAAACGCGCGTTCGCCGCAAAGGTGACCCCTGTTTCGGCGACGTCGGGGGCCTCGATAGCTCCGGCGTCGACCACGTCGGTGTCCACATCCAGACCCGGGATCTGGCCGCGCAACAGCTCGCGCAACTCCCGCAGCTTGCCCTGGTTGTGGGTGGCGAGAACAACCTTCGGTGCCGGCATTAGGCGCCCAGGGTCTCGCGCTGGATGCGGCTCAATTCCGTGGTGCCGATCAGAGCGAGATCGAGCAGCTGGTTGAGCTCGTCACGGTCGAACGGGGCGCCTTCCGCGGTGCCCTGAACTTCCACGAACTTGCCGGAGCCGGTGACGACGACGTTCATGTCGGTCTCGGCGCGCACATCCTCAACGTAGGGCAGATCCAGCATGGGAACGCCGTCGATGATGCCCACCGAGATGGCCGAGACCGTGTCGATGAGCGGCTGGGCGTTCTTGGCGATGAGCTTGTTTTCCTTGGCGTACGCAATGGCGTCGGCCAGGGCTACGTAGGCGCCGGTGATCGCCGCGGTGCGGGTGCCGCCGTCGGCCTGCAAAACGTCGCAGTCCAGGACGATCGTGTTCTCGCCGAGCGCCTTGGTGTCGATGATGGAGCGCAGTGAGCGGCCGATCAGGCGGGAGATCTCGTGCGTGCGGCCGCCGATCTTGCCCTTGACGGATTCGCGGGAGTTACGGGTGTTCGTGGCGCGCGGCAGCATGGCGTATTCGGCCGTGACCCAGCCGGTGCCTTCGCCCTTGAGCCAGCGCGGCACGCCGGGGGTCAGGGAGGCGGTGCACAGCACGCGGGTGTTGCCGAATTCGATCAGGGCCGAACCTTCGGCCTGCTTGGACCAGCCGCGGGTGATGGTGATGTCGCGGAGCTGGTCATTGGAGCGCCCGTCGGCGCGGAGTGTTTCAGAGGAAGTCATAGCATCAAGGGTAGTGCCTGGGCACAGCAATGGCGGCCCCGCCGCTGGGAGCCGCCATCGAATGACGCTGGATATATGTGACGAGTTAGCGCATCTTGTTCGCCAGCTTGAAGCTCTTCTTCTCGGCAAAGTACTTGGCTCCGGCACCCGTGAAGCACAGGATCATCGCGCCAATGCCGAGCAAGACCTGCAGGATCGTGGCAATGCCGCCGGGCATGGTCAGTCCCACGAGCTGGTACAGCGAGACCACGGCCAGGATGGCACCCACAATGCGAGCCCAGCCCATGCCCTTCTTCAGGAACAGGCCGATCAGCACGTACAGGATCACGGCGATCACGGTCATGACGATCAGGGTGCCCACCGTCACCATGACGGTCGTGTCGACCATGCTCTCGTCAATAACGGTCATCTTGGCGTCCTGGAACGTCTTCATGGCGTCTTCACGGAACTGCGCGGAGTTGGCGTACATAATGCCAAAGATCGAGGCAATGACATGCAGCACGGCGGCGCCGATAAGCATGAAGAACACGGTGTTCATGATGGGCGGCGCGACCGGCGCCTGTCCCAGGGGAAGGTCGTTGGGTGCGGGGTTGTAGCGGGGCATTTCGCTCATAGCGGGCATCCTTTATCTGTGACGGTCGACGGCGGCTGCCGCCCTTCTTCTGTCACCGAACCTATCCGCCCCCTCCTTCTGAGGAACTAGTCCTTTCGGAGGATATTGGCAATTAACTCCAAACACTGGCCAAAAGGACAGTTAAATCGTGTAGTGCACACCTGCAACGGCCGCGGCCACGTCACCGGAGTAGCTGCCCCGGGCTTCGCTGACAACAACGTTGGAGTCCGTCCATACGGGGATGTGCGTCAGCAACATGCGCTTCACATTGGCGCGTTCCGCTGCTTCACCAGCCCGCTTGCCGGTGAGGTGAACGTCCTTGATGTGATCGTCGCGGACTTCCTCGAAGGCCGCCTCGCACAAGAACATATCCGCATTTTGCGCAGCATCTTCGAGCCCCTGACAGCTATCGGTGTCGCCCGAGTAGGTGAGGACGGCCGTGCGATCCACGCCGGTTCCGTCGTACTCCGTGACCTCGACCCGCAGCGCATAGGCTTCCGGCACGGGGTGGTTGACGGCGTACGGGGTGACCTTGAACGGGCCCACCGTGACGGGCTCGCGTTCCTGCCAGTTGATGAAGTCAAACTCCTCGCGCATGCCCGGATCCAGATCGAGTCCGTACGCCGTGGCCAAACGATCGGCGGTTTCGGCCGGGCCCCACACGGGGATGCGGCCGCGGTGCCAGCCGTTAGGGCTCCAGCGCACGGCCACGTGCAAGCCGCAGAGGTCCATGCAGTGATCGGGGTGCAGGTGGCTGAGGAAGATCGCGTCGATGTCTTCGAGATCCATGTACTTTTGCACGGAACCTAAGGCCCCGCTGCCCAAGTCCATGAGCACACGCCACGGCCGAACGCCGTCGTGCGCGGTCAGCAAATAACACGAAGCGGGCGACGACGGCCCAGGGAACGACCCGCTGCATCCAACAATCGTCAACTTCATGTTCGCTCCCCCACGTCTGTTCCCGGAACTGCCAGTCTGCCCACCGAATCGGCTAAAACAAAATTAGAGACGCCACTGGTGCGAGATCCCGCGGATTTGCTCCGGGCAGCGGCCACCATGTCGTCGGTGATGATGCTCAAAGATCCCGTGGGATAGTGGGCTGCCACGTGGCTGACCTGTTCGACGGCGAGAACCTCAGGTCCCAGGAAGCGCCGGGCCAGCACGCCAAAGCTGGCGGCGTCACCTGTGGAGAGGAATTGGTGTGTGGGTGCCCCACCGGAGACCCGCTCGAGGTCGTGACTGACCAGGGCCTTGTAGACGTCTTTCGCGGTTTCCTCAGCGCTGGATACTAGCGTCACAGAGTCGCCCATGACGTAGGAAATCACGCCGGTCAGCAGCGGGTAGTGCGTGCAGCCCAGCACCAGCGTGTCCACGTCGGCGGCTTTCAGGGGTGCCAAGTACTCCTTGGCCGTGCTGAGCAGCTCGGGACCGGCCGTGATGCCGGATTCCACGAAGCGCACAAAGTCGGGGCAGGCCACGGAAGTGATCGCAAGATCGGGAGCGGCGGCAAAGGTGTCGTTGTAGGCGCGCGATCCCACGGTGGCCACCGTGCCGATGACGCCGACCTTGCCGGTGCGCGTCGCGGCCACGGCCCGGCGCACGGCGGGCTGGATGACCTCGATGACGGGAATGCCGTAGCGGGCGGTGTATCGCTCCCGGGCATCGCGCAGCACCGCTGCGGAGGCGGAGTTGCAGGCGATCACCAGGAGCTTGACGCCGGAATCCACCAGTTCATCCATCACCCCGAGGGCATTGGCGCGTACCTCGGCGATGGGCAGTGGGCCGTACGGGCCGCGAGCGGTGTCGCCCACGTACAGGATCGATTCGTTGGGCAGCTGGTCGATCACGGCACGGGCCACGGTCAGCCCGCCCACCCCGGAATCAAAAATTCCGATGGGTCGCTCTGACACGAGACTTGCTCGTGAGCTCGTCTCTGGCGTTGGCGTGGGGCTGATGGAATGTGTGCTCATGATCGATTCAACAATAGTTCTTTTGTTGGCTGTGGGGCGGCAAGTGCGCGCAACAACACATCTGCCGCCATCACCTTATTTACCGCGAGTCAGCTCTGAGAGCATGGCCTGCAGCAGGCTTTCCTGCAGCCAGGTGACGAAGTTGTAGACCAGGCTGAGGTAGCTTTCCACGTCGTCCGCTTCGTCCCAGTCCTGCACCTCGTGCACCCGCTCGGCGTCTTCCTCGTCCCGGATTTCCAGCCGTTCGGCCAGCACCAAGCGGACGTCGTTCAACGCCATGGCCCATAGCTTGGCGCTTTCGGGATCCAGCACCAGCTTCTCGCTCTCCAGGCTCAGGGAGGCGGCCCGCAGGGCACCAATCTTGGTTTCCCTCAGGGAGCGTTCGGTGAGCTGACGAAACTCCAGTGCGGAGTCGTCGTCGTTCTTCACCGCGTGCGGCAACAAGCGCAGGAGGGCTGGATCTGAGGGGACCTGCACCTCCATGTCCAGGCCGATCAGGGCCGCGAGCGGGTCCTCGTGGGCGGGGCGTTCGGGCTCGAGCATCGTGATGATGTCGGCGAAAAGTTTGCGCAAGAGATCGCGCTCGGCCGGTTCAAGGAATCCGGTGATGCCGCGGCGGCCGGCGGAGAAGGCCTTAGCCACGAGGGCCACCCTTCTGAACCGTTGCCCACAGGCCAAAGCCGTGCATGGCCACGACGTGTGCTTCCATTTTTTCCTTTGAGCCATGGGCCACGGCGGACTTGCCTTCGGTGTGCACCTCAAGCATTAATTTCGCCGCCTTGGCCTCTGAATAACCAAAATAACTTTGGAAGACATAACTGACGTAGCTCATCAAGTTGACCGGGTCATTCCACACGATCAACTCCCAAGGGATATCTGGGGAGATAAGTTCGCGCGTTGATGCTTCCCGGTCTGTTTCCGGGGCTGTGCTGACACTCATGTGTCCATTCTAGTGTTGCCGCACTAAAGTAAATTCCGTGACTACGCCATCAAATTGGGGCCACCCCCGCACATCATTGTTTACAGATCACTACGAGCTGACAATGCTTCAAGCCGCTCTGCACTCCGGCGCGGCACACCGCCGGAGTGTTTTTGAAGCGTTTGCCCGCCGCCTGCCTGACGGTCGACGCTACGGCGTGGTGGGCGGAACGGGGCGGATCTTGGAGGGATTGGAGCATTTCCGCTTCGGTCCGGAGGAACTGAATTTCCTGGCCCAGAACAACGTTGTCAACGATGAGACGCTGTCCTGGCTGGCCGATTTCAAGTTCTCCGGCAACATCTTTGGTTATGCAGAGGGCGAACTTTATTTCCCCAATTCACCCATCCTCACGATCGAATCCACCTTCGCCGAGGCCTGCATCTTGGAAACGTACGTCCTGTCCATCCTCAATCACGACTCCGCGATCGCCTCCGCGGCCTCGCGCATGATCGGTGCCGCCGGCTCGCGTCCCTGCATCGAGATGGGCTCGCGCCGCACGCATGAGGAGTCCGCCGTGGCTGCCTCGCGTGCCGCCGTCATCGCTGGTTTCCACGGCACCTCAAACCTTGAGGCCGGCCTGCGCTACGGCGTGCTGACCCTCGGCACGGCCGCCCACTCCTTCACGCTCCTGCACGATTCCGAGGAGGCCGCCTTCCGCGCCCAGCTCGGGTCCATGGGCTCGGGCACCACGTTGCTCGTGGACACGTACGACGTCGAAGCAGCGGTCCGCAAGGCCGTCGCCATCGCGGGCCCCGCCTTGGGCGGCGTGCGGCTGGATTCCGGGGACCTCCTCGCCCAGGCGCGCGATGTCCGGGCCTTGCTAGATTCCCTCGGCAACACCAACACTCGGATTACTGTCACGAGCGATCTGGACGAGTTTGCCATTGCGGCCCTCGCCGCCGCGCCCGTGGACTCCTACGGCGTGGGCACCTCGCTCGTGACCGGCTCCGGGGCGCCCACGGCGTCCATGGTCTACAAGCTCGTCTCCCGCGAGGGTGACAATGGAGAGTTTGTCTCCGTCGCTAAGGCCGCCAAGAACAAGGCCAGCGTGGGTGGCCGCAAGTACGCCACGCGCCGCCTCAACAGCGCCGGCATCGCCACGAGCGAGCTCGTGGGCATTGGCCACGCACCGGCGGCCGATGACAACGACCGCGTATTGCTGGAAGAATTCATGGTCGACGGCGTCTTGACGCCGGGCTGGACCGGATCCGACGGCGTGGTGCGCGCCACCGCACGCCACGCGGCCTCCATGGCAGAAATGCCGGGAGCGGCCCGGCGCCTGCAGCGTGGGGAGCCAGTCATCCCCACCGAATACGAACAAGCAATACCAGCAGCGAAATAACGAGGAGCATCCCATGGCCAAGGCCCTAATCATTGTTGACGTGCAGAACGATTTCTGTGAGGGCGGCTCACTGGCCGTAGCCGGCGGAGCCGATCTGGCCAGCGAGATCAGCGAATTGTTGGAGAACGCTACGGACTTCGACTTCGTGGTTGCCACGCAAGACTGGCACGTCGATCCCGGGAGCCATTTCTCCGACACCCCGGACTTCGTCAAGAGCTGGCCAGTGCACTGTGTAGCTGGTTCCAAGGGTGCCGCCCTGCACCGGAATCTCGACACCGAGGACATCGACGCGTACTTCCGCAAGGGCAAGTTTGACGCCGCCTACTCCGGTTTTGACGGCCTGCTCGCGCCCGAGGACGAGGTTGCCGTGGGTGAGCGTGAGGCGCACGAATCTGCCGAGGAGGACGGGGAAACCCCCCTGACCCTCGATGATTGGCTGCGCGAGAACGACGTCGAGGACGTGGTGGTCGTGGGTATCGCCACGGAGCACTGCGTGCGCGCCACGGCGCTGGATGCCATCAACGCCGGGTACAACACGACGGTGCTGCGCGATTATATTGCCGGCATTGACGAGGACGCCGCCGAGGAAGCGCTCGAGGAGCTCGAAGACGCCGGAGTAGAGCTCAAATAGCGCCCGCCTAGGGCCGATCGGCGACGGTGCGGCCCGCCGTCGTGCTTGAACTGTGAAAAATGCCACAGCCCCCCATTAATGCCACAGGTAGACCTGTTGCATTAATGGGGGGCTGTGGCGAAAACCGTTGGGCCCGCGGAAAAGCGCCCAGGAGCGCAGCTATTTGCGCCCGATGAACCAGTCCTGCAGCTTCTTCATGCGGGTCTGCAGCTGCGCCTCGTTGGCCTGAGCCACGGCGGGCCCGCCACAGATGCGTCGCAATTCGCTGTGCACCATGCCGTGGGGCATGCCGGAGCGGGCACTCCACGCCGAGACATTCTTGGCCAATTCGCCACGCAGATCCATGAGCATGCGGTGATCCACCAGCGGCGGCGCCTCGGGTTCCGCAGCAGCCGGAGCCTTCTTCCGCCGTCGGGTTTGCTGATCGGCCTGACGCTGACGCAGCAGGACACTCATCTGATCGGCGTCGAGCAACCCGGGGATGCCCAGAAAGTCCATTTCATCGTCACTGCCGATGGCCCCGCCGGTGCCGAACTCGCCGCCGTCGAACAACACGCGGTCAAAGGACGCCTGCGATTCCAGCGCCTCAAACTTGAACTTCTCCAGCGTGTCGGAGGCCTTTTCCTCGCGGTTGGCCTCCTCCATCTCGGCGTCTTCCTCCATAAAGCCGTCCGGATCCTTGTCCGGGCGGTCCAGGGCGTGGTCACGTTCGAGCTCGAGCTGGTTGGCCAGTTCCATGAGGTTGGGCACCGAGGGCAGGAAGATCGACGCCGTCTCGCCCCTCTTGCGGGCACGCACAAAGCGCCCCACGGCCTGGGCAAAGAACAGGGGCGTCGCCGTGGAGGTGGCATAGACGCCAACGGCCAGGCGCGGCACGTCAACACCTTCGGACACCATGCGCACGGCCACCATCCACCGCTTGTCACCCGAGGAGAAGGCGTCGATCTTATCGGAGGCTTTCGCATCGTCCGACAAAATGACCGTGGGCGATTCGCCCGTGATCTTCTTCAGCTGAGCGGCGTAGGCACGCGCATCTTCGTGGTCGGTCGCAATAACCAGCCCGCCGGCGTCGGGCACGGCCCGGCGCACCTCGGTCAGTCGCTTGTCGGCGGCGGCCAGCACGGCCGGGATCCACTCCCCCTCCGGGTTCAGTGCGGTGCGCCAGGCCTGCGAGGTGATGTCCTTGGTGGTGGCCTCGCCCAGGTTCGCCGCCATTTCCTCACCGGCGCTGGTGCGCCACCGCATTTGGCCCGAGTACGCCATGAACATGACGGGGCGAACCACATGGTCCTTGAGCGCCTCGCCGTAGCCGTAGGTGTAGTCGGCCTTTGAACGGCGGATCCCGTCCTTGTCCTCGGCGTACTCCACAAAGGGAATCGCGGCCGTGTCGGAGCGGAACGGGGTTCCGGTCAGGGCCAGGCGGCGTGCTGCGGGGTCAAAGGCCTCACGGATACCGTCACCCCACGAGAGCGCGTCGCCACCGTGATGAATCTCGTCCATGATGACCAGAGTTCGGGCGGCCTCGGTTTTGGCACGGTGCAGCATGGGCTTGCTAGCCACCTGTGCGTACGTCACGGCGACCCCCACGAAACCCTTACCGTGGCGGCCATCGGCGTTCTTGAAGTTCGGGTCAATCGCAATACCCACCTTGGCGGCGGCATCGGCCCACTGGCGCTTGAGGTGGTCCGTGGGCGTCACAACCGTGACCCGGTTGATGATCCCGCGGGCGATCAACTGCGTCACGATGTGCAGCGCAAAGGTGGTCTTACCAGCGCCGGGGGTAGCCACGGCCAGGAAGTCCTTGGGATTTTCCTGGAAGTACTTTTCCATGGCTTCGGACTGCCAGGCACGCAGCTTCTGGGCGGTTCCCCAGGCAGCGCGTTCCGGGTAGGCCGGTGGCAGGGACGGTCCGCCAAACAAAGTCTCCGTCAAAAAAATCCCGCCATCCTTGTCACATCTTCCACGCTTCCGCACCCGAATCCGGGCACGGCCAAACAGCGGTATTCACCGCTAAATACTTACTGGCTAACGCTAGTCCTTGGGCTTCTTCGGGCCCTTGCCCTTGCCGCCACCCTCGGGGCGCAGTCCGTCATAGACTTCCTTGCACTCGGGGCAGACGGGGAACTTTTCCGGATCCCGTCCCGGAGTCCAGACCTTGCCGCACAGAGCCACCACGGGCTCGCCGGTCATGGCCGATTCCATGATCTTTTCCTTGCGGACATAGTGCGAGAAACGTTCGCTGTCGCCGGGTTCAACCTGCTGGCGCAGCTCTTCGCGCTCGATCACGGCCGTTGAACCGCCGCTGCGCTCGGGATTTCCCATGGGATGGTTTTCGAAGGGGTCTGGAGGCAAACTCATGGAACCAGTCTATCCTCTTCGCGTCCGCGACTCACCGAAAAAGTGATCTTCTCGACGCTGTTTATCTCACTCTTATTTCTTCAGGAGGTACGACGGCGGGAGGCGAGTACGCTCTCGCGACTCACCTCCCGCTGTGCGCTCTGCGCTACTCGCCTACCGCTTGCGGTGTTAGAGACCCTGCCAGCTCGGCTTGTTCTCGTAGGCGTGGCGGTATGTGGCCGCGCCGGCCAGCTTGGAGGCTGCGGCCTCGTCGATGATGACGGTGGCACGCGGGTGGAACTGCAGGATCGAGGCCGGGCACGCTGCGGACACGGGGCCCTCAACGAAGTCGCGGACGGCGTCGGCCTTGCCGGCTCCTGTGGCAACGAGAACCAGGTGGCGGGCATCCATGATGGTGCCCAGGCCCTGGGTCACCACGTGATGCGGCACCTGATCGATGTTGTCAAAGAAGCGCGCATTGTCCTGGCGAGTCTGCTCGGCCAAGGTCTTGATGCGGGTGCGTGAGGCCAAGGAGGAACCGGGCTCGTTGAAGCCAATGTGACCATTGGTGCCCACACCGAGGATCTGCAGGTCGATGCCGCCGGCGGCGACAATGGCGTCTTCATACTGCTGGCAGGCAGCAGCGATGTCCTCGCTGGCACCGTCCGGGCCGTGGACGTTTTCCGGAGCAACATCCACCCGGTTGGTGAATTCGCGACGAATCACCTCGCGGTAGGACTCGTAATGACCTACCGGCAGGCCAACGTATTCATCCAAGGCAAAGCCACTGACGCCCGTGAAGCTCAGGCCGTCTTCGTCGTGGCGGCGAGCCAGCTCATCGTAGATCGGCAACGGGGAGGAACCCGTGGCCAGGCCAATGACAGCGTTGGACTTGTTGCGTACTAGGGCCTCGATGGCATCGGCAGCCAAGGTACCAATTTCCTTGGTGCTGGGGAGGATGATGACCTCCATGAAACACGCTTCCTTTCACGGCACGTAGGTGCCTGTGCAATTCTTTACAGATCGCTAATTAGCTGTCTCTTACTTTAAGCCAGTGCAGCCATCTTCGACTAACTGATAGCCTCTGCCGGACGTCATCGATCGATGGACACGGCCTGCAACAATTCCGGTCCCCGCTGATCGTACTGGGCTGCGCCCATGCGGATGCCGATAACAACATAGACAGCGCCCAGCACCACGCCAAGAACAAACGCCAGCCAGGCGAACAGCGACCCTCCGGTGTTGAACCCCACGAGGATTAAGACGCCCACCGGAATGATCAAGACAAAGGCACCGGCAAAGCCTGCGAGTTGGATCAGCACGGTCGTGAAGTTATTGCCTGGCTTGGACTTCATGGGGCTCTCCCCCGGCAGCGGCACGTTCATCGTGAAGCGGGAGGAGAACACACTCGAGAGTCCCAGACCTGCACCAGATGCTGCCATGAGGAGCCCGGTGGCTGACAGGAAGTTCAGCCAGTTGCCCGCAACGATGGCGCCGACAATAGCAAAGAGGAGTCCCAGCGGCAGCGCGAGCACGGCGGCTGCCATGACGCGCCCGGTCCGATCTGCCTTACCCGAGACCCCGGTGGCCAGGTGCAAGGCAAAGGCGGTGTTGTCGTAGGAGATGTCGGCGCAAATACTCCACGTGATCATGAAGGCCGCAAAAGCACCCGCGTAGCTCAGGATCGGACCCACGGAATCCAACCCACCGGCCTGCGAACCACCAAACACCATGACCAAGGGAATCAGCGGCGCGACGATGATCCCGGCGCTGTAGCGCGGATCCCGGAACCAATACGTCAAACAACGCGCAGCGACCGCTCCCGTGGGTGTTTGCGGGAACATGGCAAAGAATCCCTGTTTCCCCGGGCTCCGGCGTCCACCACCGGAAAAGGCAGGGGTGACCAGGGACCTGGCGAGGCACACCTTCCAGAGCCACGTCAGGGCGGCCAAGGTTGCTAGGGCAATCAAGAATTTCAGGGCCGCGGCGCCCCACGCTCCCGCCGCGACGGCGGCCGGGACCGCCCAGATGGCGCCCAGCGGTGTCCAAGAGACGTTGGCGGCCAGCTGCGGCAGGTACTCGGCGAAATTCGAGAGCCCGCTACTGATGCCAGCAATGATGGGCCCCATGAACATGAGCGGAACCAACACGACGACGCCGCTCGCGTCCTTGAAACGGCGCGAAGAGGCCAGGCTCGTGCTGGCCGCCGTGATGGCGCGTGAGGCAATGACGCACGTCAACGCCGCGACGGCTCCGCACAGCAGCGCGGCCACGGCTGCCACGGGATGGCGCCACCATGCAATTGCCGTGCCCACAGAGGCGAGCAAGGTGATGGCACCAGGAATTCCGATAAACCCGGACAAGGCCAGGCCCACCAACATCGACTTCATGGGGACGGCATAGGTGGTGAAGCGTGCGGGGTCCAGCGTCATGTCCAGTCCCGAGGCAACTACGGGGATGACCAGCCAGCCAAGGAACACGGCGGCACCTCCCAGAACCAGAACTGTTCCTACGAGCTCCGTCTCGGCGGCGCCCAGGGCGGCCAACCCCACGAGAGCCGTGACCAACATGCCGATTCCGTAGAGGCCACCTATGATGAGCCCCACCAGCTGCCAGGGTGTGCGCTTGAGGGAGTTGCGCAGCAGCGTGACCTTGAGCCTTAGGAGGTGCGCAACCATTGCAACCCCGCAGTCTGGTTCCGGCCACCGACAAGTTCAACGAACTTATCTTCCAAACTCATCTCACCACGCACCTCATCCACCGTGCCGGCCGCCAGGACCCGCCCGGCCGCGATGACGGCCACGTGGTCGCACATGCGCTGCACGAGGTCCATGACATGGCTGGAGACAATCACGGTGCCACCGGACTTCACATAGTCCTGGAGGATGTCGCGGATATTTGCAGCAGACACCGGGTCCACCGATTCAAAAGGCTCATCGAGGACCAGCAGTCGCGGCGCATGGATCAGGGCCGCAGCCAGCGCGATCTTCTTTGTCATACCGGCCGAGTAGTCCACCACGAGCGTTCCGGCGTCCTTGGTCAGGTCCAGGGCAGCCAGTAGATCCTTGACGCGCTCGGCCACGGTGTCCTTGTCCATGCCGCGCAGCAATCCGGCGTAACTGACGAGTTGTTCGCCGCTGAGCCGGTCGAAGAGGCGCACGCCGTCGGGCAGTAGTCCCATGAGTTTTTTGGCTTCGAGGGGATGCTGCCATACATCCACCCCGTGGACCGTGACCTGCCCATGGTCCGGGCGCAAGAGACCCGTCGCCATGGAGAGCGAGGTGGTCTTGCCTGCCCCGTTGGGCCCTACCAGGCCATAAAACGAGCCGGCCGGAACATCGAGGTGGATGTTATCGACGGCGATTTTCTCGCCAAACCGTTTAACTAATCCGCGGATTGACAGGGCTGGTGGCCGGGCTCCGTCGGCTGATGGCGCAATCGAGGTAGTCATACTTTGTACCCTAACAACCATCCGCTGCGCCGTGAGCTATCCGAAAGGATGACATTGCGCGGGCCCGCAGAAAATCACTGCGCATACGCCTGTGGCGGGCGATGTGTGAAGAAACATCGCCCGCCACAGGACACTACGGTAGTAGCTAAATTCTTTAGAACAAGGCCCGGGCCAGAGCCTGACGTGCTGCCGAGACGCGAGGATCGCTGACGCCCACCACATCGAACAGCTCCAACAGCCGCACGCGCACGGTGTCGCGCTCGGGACCAAAATGGGTGCCGATGAACTTCACCAGACGGGCAAAGGCGTCTTCGACGTGACCGCCCGTGACATCTAGATCCGCCACGGCCAAGGTGGCCTCGAGATCGTCCGGGTCCCCGGCTGCCCGCGTTCGCAAGGCCTCGGCCTGAACCACGTTGAGCTCGGCCGCGCGCATCATGAGGTGCACCTGGGCCAGACCCACCTTGGCGACGGCGTCGTTCGGCTTTTCCGCCAGGGCCTTCTCGTAGCTCGCCACGGCGCCGGGCAAATCGCCGGCGTCGATAGCATCACGAGCGGCCTGGTGCAGGGGCGGCAGCGGCGGCTCGGGCGCCGTCTCCGGATCCGGTGCGCCTCCGAGGTTTCCGGTCACACCATTGCTCGCGGCGACCTTGAGGAGCTCGTCGAAGAATTCCTTGATCTGCGGCTCCGGCAGTTCCCCTTCAAACATGGGGACCGGCTGGCCGTTGAGCAGGGCCACCACGGTGGGCACGGCGGTGATGCCGAAGGCCTGAGCAATCTGTGGGCTGGTGTCGACATCCACACGACCCAAGGCGATCTTGCCGTTGTAATCGTTCATCAGCTTTTCCAGCACCACGGTGAGCTGCGCCGACTGGTGCGAGCGCCCCGAGCCCAGGGCCACCACCACGGGAACCTTCTGGGAGAGTTGGACGAATTCCTGGAAGCTCGCCTCGTTCACGTCCACCGCGTAGGGGGAAGCCGTGGACGGGGCGGTCGGTGCCGTGGCCCGGTTCTTCAAGGCTGAAAGGTCGACGGCGCCACGCAGGTTAAGTCCGGGCGTCGCGTTGGGAGGCATGGGGGTGTTTTGACTCATGGATTCACTCTAACTGTGCCGAGCCGCGGCGAGAAAAAGTTCTCGCCGCGGGTGAAACTTCAGGACTGTGGCTTGCGTCAGTGCGCGAGGCGCACCAGGCCATGGGCCTACTTGAATGTGCCACCAACCAGGTCACGCTGTGCGGACAAGAGCGTGATCGCCGTGTCAGCGCCGGCCGGCGGGATGTACATGACCACGGGCTCGGCATAGTTCAGCGTGAAGCCCGTGGTGGTCTCGGTGCCACCGGTGAAGACGGCGGCGTCGGGTCCAACGGTCAACTTAGCCTCGGCCTTGCTCGTGGCGTCGATGCCAAAGGTGTAGCGAACTACCACCATGGCACCACCATCGGAGGTGCGCAGGGACACGATCGATTCGGTGCTGGCCGTGTGGCTGAACACGTAGCTGGCGTCCTTGGCGTCGGCAACGACCTTCTTCTGCAGGTCAAAGACACTCGTGATGTAGATGCTGTCCTTGAAGGAGTCCTTGAAGGAGCTATCTTCCTTCGTCAGGCGGTCGCTGAGCGCGGAGACGGCGGCATTGGGGCTCATCAAGAGGTCTGTTGCATCGTCCTTGGCGACCTCCTGTGTCCCCTCCTTATCGACGGCGGGAAGCGTCTGGCCCGGCAGCAAGGGCGTTGCCTTGGTGAGCTTGTAGTTCTCGCGGGCACTGGCCTGCGTGAGCGTCAGCAGCTGCGGGAGCTCGTTGTTCTCACCCTTGGTCACGAACATGGCCGAGCGTGGCCAGGTCTGCGTCGTGGTGACAATCTTGGCCAACAGCGGCGTGGCGTTGACAGGTTCTACGGCCGGCTGAGTGTCAACGGCGGAGCGGATCTTGTAGTTAGCGGTGCGAACCTCCAAGGCCGTGCCGGAAACGCGTGATTCCAGTTCCTTGGCGTTCTTCGAGTTGTCACCGCTGGCCACGGCCTGGGCCACGGAGTCGGCGATGCGCTGCACCTGGCTGTCGAGCAGGTTCGGGAAGCCGGCGGTTTCACTCGCCGCGGACGCCGTAGCGGAGGCAGCAGGCGTGGCCGAGGCGTCAGGGCTGGCCGACGGCGTGACGACGTCATCGGCCATGGCCGGGCTGACGCTTCCAGCCAAGAGCACGGCGGCTAGGGCCGCACCCCAGCGAGCCTTGCTCTTCATGGTGTGCACCGGACGCGCAACGGCAGTGGCGCGGAATTCGCTGCTGTCATTCTTGCTGCCTGCTTCCTTGTCGGCGGCGGCCTTCTTGCGTGCTGCCGCACTCCAGCGGGACGGCTTGCCTGACGTGCCACCCTTGCCCTTTCCTGAGCCGGAGCCGGAATTGGCGTCGTGATCGGAGTCCTTGTCCTTATCCTTCGTAGGTGCTGCATCCTGAGCCTCGGCGGGCGTTTCGGAGTCCTTTTTCCCAGGCACGATGATCTCACCCGGCAAGGCAATCGGCAGCGCCGAGGTGGCATCGTTGACGGGCGCCGTGGGAACAGCGGCAGTCGCGGCAGCAGCGCCGTCGACCGTGTCCTTCGACGCGGCCCGACGGATATCGGCGATCGTCTCGTGGGCCGGGGCGGAAGGCTCGGACTTGGCGCCCTCGCGAGCGGCCAGGATCTTCGCTACCTCAAGGGCGCCCGTGGCCGGATCGGCGGGGCGAACGGCGGAACGTCGTCCGGCCTCAGCCGGCTTGCTCTTGCGCGGGGCAATCAGGAAGAACAGTGCGGCCAGGGCCAGCAGCGCCGAACCAATGACCATGAGCGGAATGGCCCACGGGGTTCCTGCCTGATTGTCGACCGTGACGGAGATGTCGGTGGGGGCAGCAGCCGTGCCATCCGAGGACAACAGCAGCGCCCACTCGCCGTGACCGGGAGCCTGCCAGGTGTAGCTCATCTCGCCGGTACCCTTTTCCTCGCTGACCCACATATCGGAGCCGGTGGGGTTAGGCACGGTGGCGGCACCGGCCGTGCTCTGCGTGGTCAGGGCCGTGAAATCAGCGTTGGCGGCACCAACCTTGGTGTAGGCGGCATCGCCGATCCAGCCCATGATGTCGTCAACACGGGCGACGGCGAGCTGGATGGGGCCATCATTTTTAATGGTCATGGTGAACTTGCCGTCGCTGGTATCAAGCAGCTCGGAGCCAATGACAGTCAGCGGCGCGGGGCTGGAAACCGCCGGAACGCTGGCCGTCAGCGTGGCAGGCGGAAGCCAGATGGTGCGCTGGCCAATGCCAGAACCCAAAATCAAGAGGCCTAAAATGGCCAGGACGATTGCTATTTTTGAACGCAAGAACTTACCTAACATCGGCGGAACACTGCTGTGATCGTTAGTTCAAGGGTAACCGAACCGTTATCTCGTGGTCATGTCTCTTTGACTATTCTCACGTTTTATCCCTCGTGGCTCTCCGGTCGGGCCGGTCCGCGCTGGTACTCTCGAGGCACGAATGAGAATCGCAACCGCAACGCCCCCCTCCCGATCCAAAGGCAATCCCGTGACCTCGTCCACTCCACCCAGTTCAAACGCTCCCGAGGACATTCCCGCCCTGGGCAAGGCCTCCCCCACCACGGACGACGGCGGCACCCCCGTTCGCGCCGCCAGCGGCGAGTTCCCTGCCACGCCTGACTCAGACGACGAGCGCGTGGCGGCCCCGGTCTCGGCCAACACCGCGGTCCGGCGAGACAAGCGTCAAGATGCCCCCAAGGGCTGGCGCGCCTGGGTTCTCAAAACCGTGAGCCAGCCGATTCCTGGGGCGCAACCCCGCGTGCGTTTTGATCTGCCTGTGGAACCCGGGGGCCAGCACGAGGTTCCCGCCGAGGAGCCGATCCAAAGCTCCAGCATGCTGCGGCACCCGATTTACTTTGGCTTCATGGGCACGGTGGGCGTGGGGATCGCCTTGTTCCTGAACTACATTTTGGCGAACACCGAATCCCTGTTGTTGTGGATTGTCACGGCCCTCTTTATTGCTCTGGGCCTGGATCCGGTGGTCCGCTGGTTGGAACGGCGTAAGGTTCCGCGCGGCCTCGGCATTGTCGTGGTCTTGGTGGCCCTGCTGAGCGTCGTGGCGATTTTCTTTGCCACGCTCATCCCCACCATCACGGAACAAACAACCCAGCTGGTCAATAAGGCACCGATCTGGATTGGGGACTTCTTAAACTCGGAGTTCTTCAAGCAGCTCGATGTCCAGTACCACGTGCTCGACACCGTCAATGAGCAGGTGGCCAAGTTCTTCCAGGATGCCCAAGCCGTCGGTGGCATCTTTGGCGGCGTCGTGGGCGTGGGCACCACGATCGCCAATGGCCTCTTCGGCACCTTGATTGTGCTGGTGCTGAGCCTGTACTTCCTGGCGTCCTTGCCGGCTATTAAACGGTGGGGCTATCGTTTGGCCCCGCGCTCTCGCCGGCAGCGGGTTGAGGAGCTCAGCGAGGAAATCACGCGCGGAGTCGGCAACTACGTGATTGGTCAGGTGTGTGTCGCCGTCCTCAATGCCGCGTTCGCGTTCATTGTCATGACGATCCTGAACGTGCCCTTCACGGTGTTGCTGGCGTTCCTCGTGGCCCTTCTGGCGTTCATCCCCCTTGTGGGTGGCACCATTGCGGCCGTTGTGGTCATTGCTGTGAGCCTGACAGTGGGCTGGCAGACGGCGCTCATCTACGCCATTTGCTATCTGGCCTACCTGCAATTTGAGGCGTACTTCATCTCACCTCGCATCATGCAAAAGGCCGTTGCGGTCCCCGGTGCCGTGGCCGTGATCTCTGTCATTGCCGGCGGCAGTTTGCTCGGTGTTCTGGGCGCCTTGATCGCCATTCCCACCGCCGCCGCGGTCATGTTGCTCGTCAAGGAAGTCTTCATTGCCCGCCAGGACAAGGTCTAGCAGGGAGTCAGGCTAGATCGCTGGCAGGGCGGCTACGGGGCCTTCCCAGTCCAGTGGCAGCGTGACGTCCTGACCCAGCACGGTCGAGACCAGCTCATTCAAGGCCCGGGCCGCGTACTTCTCGCCCACCCACAGATGCTTGGCGCCATCTACGGGCACCAAGATGGCCTGCGGGACCAGCGCGAATCGCTGCGCTGCCTCGTCGGGGCGCAGATAGTCATCAAATTCCGGCACCAGCACCGTCAACGGCTTTCCAAATCCGGCCCACTGTTGCAGGTCGGCGTCCTGCGCGCGGTGCAGCGGAGGCGAGAGCAACACGGCTCCCTCGATGGAGTCGGCGATCGGCGCCGCGGCACCGTATTTCAGCACCAGTTCGGTGCCAAAGGACCAACCCACGAGCCAGCGGTTCGGCAAGCCCCGGGCCACGGCAAACTCCACGGCCGCGGCAGCGTCCAAACGCTCCCCGATGCCCTCGTCGAAGCTGCCATCGCTCGTGCCTCGGGGTGAACTCGTGCCGCGGGTATTGAAGCGCAGAACCGCAATGCCGGCCAAGGCGGGCAGACGGTAGGAGGCCTTCTTATATACATGGGAGTCCATGAAGCCGCCGTGTGTGGGCAGCGGATGCAGCATGATCAAGGTGGCGTTGACAACGCCGTCAGCGGGCAGTGCCAGCTCGCCCACCAGGGTCAGCCCATCGGCTGTCGTGAGCTCGATGTTTTCACGCACGGCCGGCAGGATACTTGAGGCCCGAATGGGGCCGCTGGATTCTGAGAAATTGAGGGAGGCGGGGTCAAATACCATGCCCTCAAGACTACCTGTAGCGGTAGCTACGCCCACGCCAGCAGTTGCTGTGCCAGTGCCGACGGTCCCGCAGCCCGGCCTCATCGCCGAACATGGCGTCTTCTTGCCAGACCACCAGGTGTGAGACCCCCGGGTTGATCTGGTGGTGGCATCCGGGGCAGCTGTAGACCTTTTGGGCGTTGCCGGCGCTGATGGCACGCACGGCCCAGACGCCGTCGGGCGCCGATTCGCTCGCGGGAATGCCCATTCTGGCCCGGTTGAGGTTCAGTTCGCCCGCGTCGTTTGCGTCTGCCGGCCGTCTCGAAGATGTTCGACGGCGGCGGGGCTGGTTGGAGCGGGGCATTCCTCCATTGTGCCGCACGGGTGCCTCAGTCGCGAAGCCGAGCCGCTAGAGTGGAGGACGTGCGTTTAGTGATTGCCAAGTGCTCCGTCGATTACGTCGGACGCCTCAAAGCCCATCTTCCCCTCGCTGTTCGATTGCTGTTGGTCAAGGCCGACGGCTCCGTTTTGGTGCATTCCGACGGCGGTTCCTATAAGCCGCTGAACTGGATGAGCCCCCCAGCCACCCTGCGCATCGTGAGCCCGGACGACGTCGAGCTTGAGGACGGAGTCATCTCCCAGTGGATCGTGAAGTCCACCAAGGCCGATGAACAGCTCATCATTAACATCTATGAAGAGCTGCACGAGTCCAGCCATGACCTTGGGGTGGACCCCGGCTTGATCAAGGACGGTGTCGAGGCCGATCTGCAGCGGCTTTTGGCCGAACAGATCGAGCTCCTGGGAGTCGGTTTCACCTTGATCCGCCGCGAATACTTCACCGCCATTGGCCCCGTGGATATTCTCGCCAGGGATTCGGCCGGCGCTACGGTCGCCATCGAACTCAAGCGCCGCGGCGATATTGACGGCGTGGAACAGCTGACGCGTTATCTGGAACTGCTCAACCGCGACCCGTTGCTCGCTCCTGTGCGGGGCATCTTTGCCGCACAGCAGATCAAGCCACAAGCCAAGACCCTGGCCAATGATCGTGGGATTGAGTGCAAGACGCTGGATTACGACGCCATGCGCGGCGTAGATGACAGCGCCTCACGCCTTTTCTAACGCCGTTGGCGTGTGCCTTGACTAGACTTGAGGCATGACTGATCTGACTTCCGCGCCCGCATCCGAAAAATTCCTCATCCACGGCGATCTCGTCACCGATCGAGGAATTGTCAAGGCCGGTCTCCTCGTGATTGACGGGGACCGGATCGTGTATGCCGGACGTGCCGACCACTTTGACGAGCCCGGCTTTGCTAGCAGCGATGTTCCCGCGGCCAATGTCATCGCCCTTCCTGCGGGACAGCGCATGCTGCCGGGCCTGGTCGATATTCACAACCACGGCGGCAACGGCGGCGACTTCCCCAGCGGCGACGAGGCCTCGGCCCGCGTGGCCGTGGACTTCCTGCACCGGGCCGGCACCACAACCCTCCTGGCCAGCATGGTCACCGCCTCCCCCGAGGATCTCCTCAAGGGCATCGGCGTCTACGCCAAGCTCACGGAGGAAGGCCTGTTGGCAGGTATCCACCTCGAGGGCCCGTTCCTCTCCCACGCCCGCTGCGGCGCTCAGAATCCGGCCTTCCTGCTGGATCCCGATCTGGAGCTGACCGCGCGGCTCATCGAGGCCGGACGCGGCGCCATCATCACCATGACCTACGCCCCCGAGTTGCCCGGCGCCGATGATCTCGTTGAGCTCCTCACGAGCCACGGCATCACCCCCTCACTCGGCCACACGAATTGCGACACCGTCACGGCCGCCGAGTCCTTGGAATTGGCTCGCGAGGGCATGGACTCTGCCGGGTTCGACGGCGTCTCCGGACGTCCCACCGTCACTCACCTTTTCAACGGCATGCCGCCCATGCATCACCGTGCGCCGGGCCCCGTCGCCGCGTGTCTGCGTGCTGCTGGAGCCGGGAACGCCGCCGTCGAACTTGTCGCCGACAATACGCATCTAGATCCCGAGACCGTCAAGACGGTCTTTGCGCTCGTGGGGGCGGCAAACGTGGTCCTCGTGACCGATTCCATGGCCGCGGCCGGCTTGGCTGACGGCCAGTACATGCTGGGCCCCTCCCCCGTGACCGTGACGGACGGCGTGGCCACCTTGGATGCCACCGGCTCGATCGCCGGCGGCACGGCTACCCTGCTCGATGTGGTGCGTCGCACCACGGCCGCCGGTGTGGAGTTCACCGACGCTCTCACCTCCGCCACGAGCGTTCCGGCCGCCATTCTGGGGCTCACGGACGAGCTGGGCTCGCTGCGCCGCGGCCTGCGCGCCGACGTCATCATTGTTGACGAAGAACTAACCCTCCAGCGCGTCATGCGTGCCGGACATTGGCTTAGCTAGTTCAGGGCTTTGAGCGCAGCATCTTGGCCACGGAGCGCACCGAAAGCGTCGGCATATAAGCCTGCGCCACGGCACCACCCATGGCCGGCAGCGACAACGGGTCCTGGTACATCAAATACCAGGACTCGTGCCGGGGCTTGAAGCGCTGCTTGAAGTTCGCCAGGGAGGCAAAGCCATAGACGGGTTCCAGGGTTCGGGCCAACAGGCCAAGGACCCGGCCCAGGCTGTTGTCTTGCTCCTGACTATTGGCTAGCGGGGATCCCGAGAGGGAAATATATTCCACGCTTTCCTTGAAGTGATTCACGGCCTCGGCAATCAAGAACTCCATGACGCCGTTGTAGGCTCCTGAATTGCGCCGCATGAAGTCCAGCGTCCAGCTCACCACCTGGCCGTGTGAATACACGGGGAGCCAGCTTGTCACGGCGTGGATTCGTCCCGTGTCATCGATGGCCAGGCAGAGCTGGACGTTCTCATCCTTGAGTTCCTCCAGGCCGCCTAAGGTGAAGCCCAATTCGGGCAGGGCCTGGCCCGAGACCCAGTCCTCGGAAATCTCATGAACCTGGGTGCGTTGCCCGCTGCTGAGCTGGCCGTAGCTGCTCCACTGCGCACTCACGCCCAACTTGCCGGCCTTGTTGACGGCCGTGCGAATGTTCTGCCAGTCCTTGCCTTTGAACTCCATGGTGCGCACATCCAAGATGGTCTCGGCGGCCACCGGGACCTTTTTAAAGCCCCGCTCACACAGAGCCTCAACCGTCTCCTGCGCCACAGAATAAGAGGCCGGGGTCAAGGACTCTTGCGCGCAATAGTGGATGAACTCATCCAGGGCCGCCGACATCTCCGAGGCCTCCCCGATGGGTCCGCCCACCGTGACGGCAACACCGTTGTGTTCCTGATAGGCAACCGCAACTGACTCCGTGGCGTTAAACCAGTACTGATTGCCGCTCCAGAGCGTCATCCACGACAACGATCCGCCGCCTCGGCGCACGAGCGCCTGGGCCTTCTCATGCTGGCCCTCCTCGCTGCGCCGAGCCCTGCTCAGGAAGACGGTCAAGATGCTCACACCGCTCACGAGCCACAGCAGCACGCCACCATAGCTAAAGATCAGTTCGGAAAAGAAGCCCCGCGGATAAACACTTTCCGCATAGCTGAACGGGAAGGGATACGGCAAGATCAACCGGGGAATGCTGGCGAACAAGCCCTTCATCCCGAGACGGCCGTGGTCGTTGTCCTCGAGCAGCCACACGAGCGCATACAGCCCCACGAGCACCAGGACCACTAGGGGAAGGAACACCGCGATGCGGCGACGGCACGCGGGATCGGGATCCACCCGGAAATGGTGTCGCCCTGCCACCAGCAGCCCCGCGATGACCACAGGAACCAGCACCACGGGCAAGAGCTCCCACACCGACTCGTTGATGTCGATGGTGCGGTGCCCGTGCCGAATCGGCATTCCGAGTCCGGCAAAGACTTGGAAGTAAAACGCCGAGATGACGCCGATCAGCAGGTGCGCATACACGGCAATCCACAGCGCCAAACGGTTTCCACGACGCAGCCCCTCCGCGCAGGCCAGCAGCAACACCATGGGCATGAGCGCCAGGAGATGACCGCTTGATCCCAGCAGCCCCAGATGCTCACCTGCCACATGGCATCCACCGGGCAAACAACCACCGCTGACCGGATCCTGAGTCGTGATCCACGTCCGCAGCACGGCCAGGGGCCCCTGCGGCACATGCGCCATGGCCGCCACAAGCGGCCCCACGGCAAAGACGGAGACAATCAAGGCCAGATTCGTGCGGACTTCCCGCGAGGTCGACCGGGCGATGCTGCCTGTTCCGAGTGCCGGAAGGGCGAGCTTGCCGATCACGAGCCCCACCACCACAGCCAGCAAGATCAACACGTGCTGTGCATGGCCAACATAGACGCTGAGCATCACGGCGATGGCGAGCATGAGCACGCGCACACGCCGGCGCCACAGCAAGGCAATCCCCTGACTGGCGGCCATCAAGGCGCCGGCCGAGGCCGCGAACGGGCCCAGGAGTGTCGCCCGCTCAAAACCGTCAGGCATATCCAGCCCCACCCTGCTACTGACCGCCACCAAGGCACCATAAAGCACGACGGCGGTCACCTGGCTTGCGATGAACAAGACAGTCGCGCGCCAGGTCCCCACCATCACCTCGGCAAGTCCCAGCACCAGGCCCACCACGGCCACGCCCAGCACCATGGACGCGGTGCTAGAGCTCAAGAGCACCGTGGTGAGAACATTCCACCAGCGCCCCTCGAGCAGATCGATACTCTGAAAACCCCACACTCGAGTGGGCAGATCCGCCAGGCGGCCCAGGAAACTTCCCGAGACCACATGCACCACGACGACGGCGACGATCAGTGTCGCCGTCAACGGCGCCTGAGCAATCGAGCGCACCACGGTCCCCCACACGGCAGCGCCCGCATCCCTCACAGGAGACCGATCCCGACAAAGGTAAAGGCCAGGCCCTTGGGGAGCGCAGCGTTGACCACGGACCAGGAATGCCCGCCGGGGTAACTGGCCGACTCGATGGTCATCCCGGCCTGCCGCGCTGCCTTTTCAAGTATCTTCACATTGGCAGAATACTGTGCATCCTGGGCTCCCGCCGCAAACCAGCCCCGCACCAGCGGATATCTATTCTTAGCTAACAAGGTCAGTGGCACCTGAGCGTCGAAGGCTGCGGCATCTCCCTTGAAGGCCCGATCGATCGTGAGCTTCCGGTCAACCGTCAGGGCTGGCTCCTTTTCCGGGGAAACCGCCAGGAACGAGGAATAGACGTCAGGATGCCGCGTGACCTGCTGCACCGCGCAGGTGCCCCCATAAGAGAAGCCACCGATGGCCCAGTGGGCGTGGTTGGTATCGGCATCAAGATGGGTCTTGATCCAGTTCGGCACGTCCTGTGCCATGTAACTATCCGCCTGCGCCAGCGAAGAATTCAAGCACATGGTGTTGGCCGAGGAACTGCCATTGGGATCGGGAATCACCACAATGGGCGCCACTCCCTCATGCCTGCTGGCATAGCTATCAAGGGTCTTGACCAGGTCCGAGGAGTGCAGCCACGCCTCCGGGGCGCCTGGTTGACCACTCACGAGCACCAGAACAGGCAAGACGGGGCGCTGACTGGCGGCGTAGGCCGGAGGCAGGTACACCATGGCGTCTCGAGCCTGGAATCCCGAGACCAGACCCGGGATCTTCGTGGCAAACACGGTGCCAGCAGTTGGCAGATCCGCGGCGCCATGCCAGCGCGCGGAGACGGGCGTGGCCATGAAGTGGGAGCCAACGGCCAGCTGCATGCGCGGTGGCGCCGCCTCGGCTATCGCGATCGGCGGATTGAGCAACGACCCCACCGTGGGGTATTGGCCAAAGGAGGCATTGACCTGGATACCCACGAACAGGATGAGCACCACGGTCGCCACACACGCTAAGGAGCGCCGCACGGCGGAGGTGCGCCCACGTGCGCTGCGCCGACGACGCAAACCGCCTAACGCCGTCGTACTTCCCAAGGTGAGAACCCACATCAGGAGGGCCAGATACAACACCATGGAGAAGGGCAGGTCTTCGGCCCACCAGAAGAAGACATGGATGACGGCCCAGCAGCTCAGGGCGCTCAGGGCCAGGGCGGCCATTGCCGTGATCACGGCGAAGATCCACCAGCGCAGCGATCGGCGCAGCAGCAGGAAAAGCACCGCGAGGGCGCCCAGCATGGCCGAGACTATCGGGACCGCTCCGCTGATCAGGCTCAGCTCATTCAACCAGTCCACGGGACCACCATATTCTCTCAAGGTGTTCCACGCAGTGATGTGGAAGCATTGTGAGATTAGTCCTCAGGGCTGGGTGTTAACCGAGAGCTAGCTGAGTGCGCGCCGGTTGCGGCATACGACGTGGGTCACACGGATTGGGCGCTTAGCGCCAGGTGCCAACGCCTGTGTGCGGTCCGGCCTCAAGCCAGGACGACAAGCCAGCGTAAGCATCAAATTTCATCGCCAGGAGAACCTCTTCACCGTTGTATGACAAGGCCACAATAACTGTTCCCGGAGGGACACGGGTGAGCTCTTGTTCGGTGGGTTCGCGGCGGCCAAGCAAGGAGATTTTGCTCCGTGCCATGGTTTTGGACGGCAACGGGCTTAACGAAAAGAGCCGAAGCCACTCAAGGCCCGACTCCCGATAACGACAAACCCCCATTGCCCAACGATGATTCGCTGAGCAAATGGAGGCGTCCACCGTGCCCAGGGCGCGCCGCAACATCATGCGGCGCACCCCGAACAGGCACAGTGTAATAACAACTAGCAGGAAAATTCCCGCCAGTGCGATGAACGCGAATACGGCTTCGTTCATCAATTGATTGCTAGCGAATCCCTGAGCCAGACGTTGCGCCGTCTTTCAACTGCGCGTTGTCTGCAACGATCACGACTCGGTTTTCATCAACCGAGAAGAAGCCACCGTCCACTTCAACAAAGAAGCGGGCTCCGTCGACAGGTGCAATCTCCAGCAAGCCCGGCGCCAAAACGGCGAGCAATGGAGCGTGACCGGCCAAAATACCGATCTCGCCTTCGCTGGTGAAACCCTTGACGAGGGTCGCTGCACCGGACCACACAGCGTGGTCCGCCGCGACGATTTCAACTTCGAGGTTAGCCATGATTACTTGGTCGATTCCTGGATTTTAGCCCACTGACGCTCAACATCATCCATACCACCGATGTTGAAGAACGCCTGCTCGGCAATGTGGTCGACGTCGCCGTTGCAGATAGCGTTGAAGCCTTCGATGGTGTCCGCGATGGAAACCGTCGAGCCTTCTTCACCCGTGAACTGCTTAGCCGTGTAGGTGTTCTGTGACAGGAACTGCTGGATACGGCGAGCACGCGATACAACGATCTTGTCCTCTTCACCGAGTTCGTCGATACCGAGGATCGCGATGATGTCCTGAAGTTCCTTGTTCTTCTGCAGGATCTGCTTAACACGGACAGCCGTGTCGTAGTGAGCCTGGCCAACGTACTGCGGGTCAAGGATTCGTGACGTGGACGTCAACGGATCGATGGCCGGGTACAGACCACGAGAAGCGATTTCACGGGAAAGTTCCGTAGTCGCATCCAAGTGGGCGAAGGTCGCGGCCGGGGCCGGGTCCGTGTAGTCATCAGCAGGCACGTAAACGGCCTGCATGGACGTGATGGAGTGACCCTTGGTCGAGGTGATGCGCTCCTGGAGGAGACCCATCTCATCGGCGAGGTTAGGCTGGTAACCCACAGCTGAAGGCATACGGCCCAACAGGGTGGAAACTTCCGAACCGGCCTGCGTGAAACGGAAGATGTTGTCAATGAAGAGCAACACGTCCTGGTTCTGCACGTCGCGGAAGTACTCGGCCATGGTCAGAGCCGACAGAGCAACGCGAAGACGCGTTCCCGGCGGCTCATCCATCTGACCGAAGACCAGCGCGGTGTCCTTAAGAACACCGGCTTCTTCCATTTCAACCCAAAGGTCGTTACCTTCTCGGGTACGCTCACCAACACCGGCGAATACCGAGGTACCACCGAAGTTACGAGCAACACGGGTGATCATTTCCTGGATCAGAACGGTCTTACCGACACCGGCACCACCGAACAAACCAATCTTTCCACCCTTGATGTACGGGGTGAGCAAGTCAATGGACTTGATACCGGTCTCGAGCATCTCCGTGGAGCCCTCAAGGCTAGCAAATGCCGGAGGCTTGCGGTGGATGGGCCAGCGCTCGGAGATGTTCAGCTCCGATTCCTTCACATCGAGGGGTTCGCCCAAGACGTTGAAGATGTGACCCTTGACGCCGTCGCCAACAGGCACGGAGATCGGGGCGCCGGAGTCCCGCACGCTGGCACCGCGGACGAGTCCGTCGGTAGCCTGCAAGGAGATGGCGCGAATGAGGCCGTCGCCAAGGTGCTGGCTGGTCTCGAACGTAATAGTTTTGGTCTCACCGTTGAGAGTGATCTCTGCGGCGAGTGCGTTGTAAATGGCGGGAATGCCGTCGGCCGGGAATTCGACGTCGACAACCGGGCCGATGACGCGCGCAATGCGGCCTGTGGCACCGGCCTTCGCAGCGGTTCCCTGCTCGTTAAGTTGGGCAGTCATCTCTCTCACTTCACTTGTGTAGATGGCATTGAATAAGTATGAATTGGGCTGCTAAGACGCGTTGAGCGCATCTGCGCCCGCAACAATCTCGGAGAGCTCCTGCGTAATCTCAGCCTGGCGGGCGTTGTTACGAAGACGCGTGTACTTCTTGATCAGATCGCTGGCGTTATCGCCGGCAGACTTCATAGCCCGCTGACGTGCCGCGAGCTCGGAAGCTGCGGCCTGCAACAATGCTGAGAAGATGCGAGACTCGATGTACCGCGGCAACAAGGCGTCAAGGACGTCTTCAGCCTGCGGTTCGAACTCGTACAGCGGCAACAGATCGGCCGAGGACTCAACTTCTTCCTCAACAACTTCCAGCGGCAACAGACGAATTACAGTCGGCTCCTGAACAACCATTGACTTGAACTGGGTGTAAACGACATGGATTTCATCCACGCCACCCTCTTCGAAGTCGGTAGCGAAGTCCTGCAACAGGACCTCGCGCAGTTCACGTGCAGTTTCAAATTCCGGGGCGTCGGTTCCACCGGTCCACACCTTGACGTAATCGCGGTCTCGGAAGTCGAAGTACGCCTGAGCCTTGCGGCCGACCAAATAGGTCGAGACGTCCTTGCCTTCTTCGTGCAGCAATTCAATAAGGTGCTCTGCCTGCTTCAAAACGCTGGCGGAGTAGGAACCGGCAAGACCACGGTCTGAGGTCATTACCAATACCGCAGCCCGGCGGATCTGCGCGGGCTCGGTGGTCAGCGGATGATCAACCTCGGACTGGGACGCAACGGCAGAAACGGCACGGGTGATCGCATTGGCATACGGCAATGAAGCCGTGACACGTACACGTGCCTTACCAATGCGGGACGCTGCGATAAGTTCCATCGCCTTGAAGATCTTTTGCATCGACGTGGTCGAAGCGATCTTCTGGCGGTAAACCCGTATCTGGGCTCCCATGTTTGTCCTTTCCTTATCCTTTACTTAGCTTGTCGGCCCTTCACGGGCCGACAAGCTAAGTAAGAAATGGTGTCAGCGTTTCTGCTTGACGATCTTTTCCTGGTCGACTGCTTCAGCGGCAAGCGCATCGAACTCCTCGTGGCCGGCGCCGACCAACTGATCGTCACCTGCTGCGAAGAAGCCCTTCTTGAAGGAGGCGATATTGGACTTGAGCGCGTCAACAGTCGAAGGTTCCAGCAGGTTGGTTTCAGCCAACGTGGTCAGGACCGAGGTCTTGTGGCGCAAGTGCTCGAGGAATTCGCTCTCAAAGCGGAGAACATCCTCGACCGGAACATCGTCCAGGTAACCGTTAGTACCGGCCCAGATGGAAACAACCTGGTTTTCAACCGGGAACGGTGCGTACTGACCCTGCTTGAGCAGTTCCATCAGACGCGCACCACGGGTCAGCTGCTGCTTGGTAGCAGCATCCAGGTCCGAGGCGAACATGGCGAATGCCTGCATGTCGCGGTACTGAGCCAAGTCCAGCTTCAAAGTACCGGCAACCTTCTTCATGGCCTTGACCTGTGCTGCACCACCAACGCGGGAGACAGAGACACCCACGTCAACAGCGGGACGCTGGTTGGCGTTGAAGAGGTCCGACTGGAGGAAGATCTGACCATCGGTGATGGAGATAACGTTGGTCGGAATGTAAGCCGAGACATCGTTAGCCTTGGTTTCAATGATCGGCAAGCCGGTCATTGAACCTGCGCCGAGCTCGTCAGAGAGCTTGGCACAACGTTCCAGCAAACGGGAGTGCAAGTAGAACACGTCACCGGGGTATGCTTCGCGTCCCGGCGGGCGGCGGAGCAACAGTGACACTGCACGGTAAGCTTCAGCCTGCTTGGACAGGTCATCAAACACGATCAGAACGTGCTTGCCACCGTACATCCAGTGCTGGCCAATGGCCGAACCGGCGTAAGGAGCCAAGTACTTGAAACCGGCCGGGTCAGATGCGGGGGAAGCCACGATAGTGGTGTATTCCAGTGCACCGTGATCAGCCAAGGTCTGACGAACAGCAGCGATCGTCGAAGCCTTCTGGCCGATTGCTACGTAAACGCAGCGAACCTGCTTCTTGACATCTCCCGAAGCCCAGTTGGCCTTCTGGTTGATGATGGCGTCAACGGCAAGAGCCGTCTTACCTGTCTGGCGGTCACCAATGATCAGCTGACGCTGGCCACGGCCGATCGGGATCATGGCGTCAATTGCCTTCATACCGGTCTGCAGCGGTTCGTGAACCGACTTGCGCTCGGTAACGCCCGGAGCCTGAAGTTCCAGGGCACGGCGGGTATCGGCTACGATCTCGCCCAGGTCGTCAATCGGCTGACCCAAGGGGTCAACGACGCGGCCAAGGAAGTTATCGCCAACCGGCACGGAGAGGATCTCTCCGGTGCGGTGGACTTGCTGGCCTTCGGCGATGCCGGTGAAGTCGCCAAGGACGACCACGCCGATCTCGCGTGTGTCCAAGTTCTGGGCCAGGCCCAGTGTGCCGTCTTCGAAACGAAGAAGCTCGTTGGCCATGACAGAGGGAAGTCCCTCTACCTTGGCAATGCCGTCACTAGCCGTGGTGACGCGGCCAACCTCGACGCGCTCTGCGTTGCCCGGTTCATAGGACGCTGCGAACTCATTCAAGGCATTCCGGACGTCGTCGGCATTGATGGTCAAGTCGGCCATCTGCAGTCCCTGCTCTCCTAAGTTGTGGCTGCCACCAAAAATATTTTTGGGTGGTGGCAGCCTAAGTGTTTGATTCAGTCTGTTGTGGACTGGCTGTCGAGGAAACTAAATGTTCCCTACACTGCCAACCGGCGACGAAGATCTGACAGTCGCGTGGCTGCGGTTGCGTCAACAACCTCATCCCCTACGACGACCTTGATCCCGCCGACTAATGTCGGGTCGATGTTGACATTGATCTTCAAATCGCGACCATAGAGATTGTTCAAGCCGGCCTGCAGGCGCTTGATCTGCTCAACGCTCAGGTCACGAGTGACACTGACGTAAGCGATCCAACGCTGCTGGCGCTTGGCAACCAATTCCACGAAACGTTGCACCAGAGCCGTGGGCTTGAGCCCACGAGGGGCTGCTACGGCCTGGCGGATCAACAGCGCAGCGACGTCGCCGACCGCAGGAACAACCTTGAGCGCAAGAGCGCTCTTAGCTGCGACCGAGGCCTGGGTATCGTCCAATGCGCGCTGCAGTTCATGACTGGACCCAACAACTCGGATGAACGTGAAGAGTTCTTCTTCAAGCTTGTCCAGGTTGGCAGAGCCGTCACCTTGACCTTCAGCAATCGCGATCGCCGATGTTGCTGCCAAGACTTCCAGTGCATCGCCCAGGTCACGGGCAGAGCTCCAGCGTGAAGCAACCAGTTCCAAGAACACGGTCTGTGCCGGAGCACTGACCTTGCCTGTCAACAGGTTGTTTGCCAGGGCTGCCTTTTCCGCACCCTCACGGGTGGGATCTGTCAGTGCACGGCGCAGGCCAGCGTTGCTGTCCAGAAGCTCCAGAATTGCAAAGAGATCCTGAGCCAGTGCGATCGACGCAGTGCCAAGCTTAGGTTCCAACGACTCCAAAGCCGCTGCCAATGACTTGCTCGATACACCTGCCATTACTTCGATACACCCGCGTTCGACTGGTTTTCCAGGTCAGCCAGGAAGCGCTCGACGACGCGGTTTGAACGCGCATCATCGTTGAGGGCTTCGCCGACGATCTTGCTTGCCAGTGATGTTGCCAAAGTGCCAACCTCGCTACGGAGGGAGTTCACTGCGGCAACACGCTCGGCTTCGATCTGTACCTGAGCCTGAGCGGTGATGCGAGCAGATTCCTCTGCAGCCTTCGCCTTCAGGTCGGCAAGGATCTGGGCGCCTTCTGAACGAGCGGTTTCGCGGATGCTGTTAGCTTCCGTGCGCGCGTCCATCAGCTGAGCCTTGTACTGCTCCAAGAGAGCATTGGCTTCAGCCTGCGCCTCTTCTGCCTTCTCAATCCCGCCTTCGATAGCCTCTACACGATCCGTGTAGGTCTTCTCGAAGGTTGGTGCGATGAATTTCTTCACCACAAAGAGCAGGACAGCGAAAGCTACAGCGGTGACTAGAACTTCCCACCAGTTAGGCAGGAGCGGGTTTGCACCCTCGCTAGCGAGAATTACTGCTGCGGTAACCATTTCTCACTTATCCTTAATCTGATATTCGTCCATGAACAATTCAGCCCCGCAAAAACGGGGACAAGAAGTCTTTGGACTAGACGCCAACGACGAAGGCGAAGACGAGGCCAAGGATAGCCAGTGCTTCTGCAAGGGCGAAGCCAAGCAAAGCGATGGGCTGCAGGATGCGCTGAGCTTCAGGCTGGCGAGCTACACCGTTGATGTAAGCAGCGAAGATCATACCAACACCGATTGCCGAGCCAATTGCGGCCAGGCCGTAGCCAATCATGTTGAGCGAGCCGTGGAGTTCCATTTGGTTCCTTTCAAGATACCGGTCTTAGTGCCGGCAGGTTGTGAGGTGTTTCTTTGAGGGGGAAGCTAGTGGTAATGCGGGGGAAAACGTTTAGTGTGCGTCAGCTTCAAGGCTGCCCTGGATGTAGATCGCGGTCAGCAGCGTAAAGACAAACGCCTGCAGGACCATGATCAGCAATTCCAGGAAGTACATGGCGACTGAGCCAGCGATTACGCCAACGCCGGTGGCGTTGAGCAAGATGCTGTCCTGTTCCATGATCAAGTACTGCGCGCCGCTTCCTGCCAGGACCACAATCATGTGACCTGCCAGCATTGTTGCCATCAAACGCAAGGAGTGCGTCAGCGGGCGAACGATGAAGTTGGAAATGATTTCCAACGGCACAAGCAGCGGCAAGATCCAACCGGGAACACCGGTGGGAACGACTGCCAGCTTGAAGTAGCGGATACCGTGCTTCTGCACACCAACACCGATCCACGTGAAGTAGATGATGAGGGCAATTGCATAAGCGCTACCTGCGTGTGAGAACGAAGGCATCTGCAAGAACGGAATCGCGCCAAAAATGTTATTCAGCAGCACAAATAGGAACACTGAGAAAAGCAGCGGAACCCAGGGGCGGAAATTCTTCTCACCCATGATGTCGCGGCCAACAGTGTTGCGGGCGAAGCTGTAGAAGCCTTCAGCAAAGAACTGGACCCGGCCCGGAACCAGTTTCGGGTTTCGGATCGCAGCCTTAAAGAACCAAGCGATCAAAACCACCGACAAGATGACCATGATCATCTGCTTGCCAAGCCCGGTGCCATATTCGGTCATCCAGGGAAGGACGTCGGGGAGGTGGGTGTCGCTAATCGTCGGTGGAACGAAGCCACCGTCATTCGAGGCCATCGGAAGCGCAAACGCGGTCAACGCGCTGTCCTCTCTGCAGTTTCGGTCATAGGGCAAGTGTGGTGATCCATCACAAGATGGTCAGCACTCTGAGAAGTTCTGATGGTGGCAATCATTGTTGTTTGCCTCCATCTAGGCGGCCATGCCTTTGATGATGCCGGGCCAGAAAGTATCCACACACCGCACCAACAGGTAAGGCAGCGAACAAAATCCAGCCAGTATCCAACAAATTGTCCAGTCCCCACCCTATCAAACCCCAGAGCAGGATTCCGCCAATAATGTAGGTGTAGTCCAGCTTGTCGCCCTGAGACTTCGGCGGAACCACCACATGTTCGGGTTCATTGCCATCAGGCTTCTTAGACGTCATGAGATGACTCCTTCGTGGTGCTTTCGCCGGGCGAAGGCGCACTGGTGGATGTGTGATCTGCCGAACCGTTGGAAGCGTCCTCGTCAAAGAACAAGAAGCGCTGCTTGAGGAAACCGGCAATTTCGCCGGCCTGCCACAACAAGACAGACACAACAGCAGCCCCGGCAAACCAGGGCTTGTTGAGCCAGTCGGGGCTACCTAAGGCGAAGAGAATTGCCGCAAAGCCAACGGCTTTGACTAAGAAGGTCAAGACAAAGACGCCCATGACTGCCGACGGCATTTTCCTGCCAACCAGATGAACCACCACGAGGCTAAGCCCGAAGAAGGTCACCACCAGCAAGGAGCCGAACAAAACACTCAGGACGCCTGCAACATCAGTAAAAATGAAGGCCAGGACAACCATGGCAAGGATGCCAATCCCGCCGAAGAAGAGACATTTTTTCAGGATGCTCAGGCTGGGGCTCACCGTGGGACCGGAGACCGTTAACGAGCCTCGCACAGCGCTATTGCTGGCGCCTTTGTCCTTCATGGGGAACTCCATCATCGGGGAGGGTCCTCGCCTCATGTCCACCCTTCGAGGCTCCGCACAGCGGCTACATGAAAGAAGACATGAAAAGAGGGCAGTGATTGTCACCACCGACAATTCTACACGAGATAGAACTTACAATGTGACGCGCAAGCTACTCCCCCAAGGTGACCCCTCGCCCCGCACGCGATCGCAGGTAGCGTTGGAAGAGCGTCGGCGTGCGCAAGTAACCCAGCACCACGGCGAATCCTGCCGCGGTCGCGATCACCCGCGTCACATTGCCGCCCTCGGCCGCAACAATGCCCAAAACGCTCACCACAATGGTTGCCACGCTCACCACAACGGTGGCCTGGACATGACTCAGGCCTACAATCACCAGGCGCTGGTAGACATGTTGGCGATGCGCCACGTACCAGCGCTCTCCGGCGAGCAGGCGGCGCAGAAACGTCACAAAGGTGTCCGTCAGATAGATCAGGACGGGCGAGAAGATGTATTCCACCGGCACTCCGGCCAGGAAGGCGCACATGGCCGTCACCGCAATCGAGGCGCCCAGCAGGTAACTGCCTACGTCCCCGAGGAAGACCTTGTTTCGGCTCAGATTCCAGGGGAGGAAGCCGGCAAACGCTAGGGCGATGGCGATGCCCACGTACAGCATCCAGCTGTGTCCGCTGATGTAGCCGGCGTAAGCATAGAAGCCACCCACCACTAAGCCATGTGAGCCTGAGATCCCATTGATCCCATCCATGAAGTTGGCCACGTTGATGTAGGCGGCCACCGCGATGGCACCGACCGGAATGAGCCACAATTGCTGCTGTCCCGGATCGAGAATCGCCACGATGGCAGTTGCCACGCCGCCGACCAGCAGCTGCGCTCCGGCCCGCATCTTGATCGGCAGGCCCTTGATGTCTTCAATCCAGCCAATGGCCGAGGCGGCAAGCACGACGCCGAGAATCACCGTCAGCGTCCAGCTCGCCTGATGAGCGTCCCCCGTCTGGGGCAAAAAGATGGCGACGGCAATAGCGGCAGGCAAGGCCACCGCCGTCGTAATTCCCATGCCGCGAATCGTGGGCTGGGTGTGGGAGGAGCGGGCGTTGGGGACGTCAAGAACGCCCGCGCGTGCCAGAAGCGGGCGCACGAACGCCGGCAGGACGAGCGCGAGCACAAGGGCGATGGCGCCAACGGTGATGTAGGCCCAGAGTTCCATCAGGCACCTGCCGCAACGTCGCCGTCGGACTCATCAATGCTGGGCGCCTCAGGACCGGCCTCATCCTTACAGCGCTGGAGCCAGAGCGCCAGGTCAAGATCGCGAGGGTTCAGGGGCTCCGCGTGGGTGTGAGAGATCTTGGGGTGGCTATCCGAGGCCTGAACCTCGTCGTCGCCTGTCAATTGCTCGTGGAGCTTCTCGGAGGGGCGCAGACCGGAGATCTGAATTTCAATCTTGCGGCCCGACATCTCGATCATGCGCTTGGCAACGTCCATAATGCGCACCGGCTCGCCCATGTCAAGGATCAGCACGTCGCCTCCGTGGCCAATAGCTCCGGCCTGGATCACCAGCTGGCAGGCCTCAGGGATCGTCATGAAGAAGCGGGTGATATCCGGGTGCGTCACCGTGACGGGGCCACCGCGGTTGATCTGCTCCGTGAACAACGGGAGCATGGAACCGCGGCTGCCCAGAACGTTGCCGAAACGGACGGAGACATATCGGTTGCCGGTCTCCCCCGCCATCCAGGAGGTCAGCTTCTCGGCGGCACGCTTGGAGTGGCCGAGGGCGGTCGTGGGGCTTGCGGCTTTATCGGTAGAGACGTTGACATACGTTTCCACGCCCACGCTGCGGGCCGCCTGCAAAACATTGAGGGAGCCTAGAACGTTGGTCTTCCAGCCTTCTTGCGGGTACATCTGCAATAAGGGTGCGTGCTTGAGCGCGGCAGCGTGGAAGACAACCTCCGGGCGGCGCTCGGCAAAGATGGTGTTGAGGGATTCGGCGTCGCGGATGTCTGCCAACACCACGTTATGGTCCTCCAGCAGGCCGTTGCCAATGATGGAGAGCTGTGTTTGCTGCAGACCGGATTCGTCACGGTCCAGCATGATGAGTGCGGAGGGGCCAAAGCCATGCAGTTGTCGGCACAGTTCGGAGCCGATAGAGCCACCGGCACCCGTCACGAGGACGCGCTTGCCCCTGACGTAGCCGGCAATCTCATCCACTTCGGTTTCCACGGGTGCGCGACCAATGAGGTCGGCAACATCCATCTCGCGGAAGTCTTTCAGCCCACCCTTGCTGTCGTTGACGTCGGGGCTGAGCATGTCCTGCAACGGCGGCAGCAGCAGCACCTTCACGCCCAGGCCGGAGACACTCTCGGAGATTTCCCGGATCCGCTTCGTGCTTAGATGCGCCATGGCCAAAACAATCACAGTCGACTTGGTGCGCTTGATGATCTCGGGCAGGTTAGATCCGCCGCCCAAAACACCCACCGAACTCAGGCGTAAATGCTTCTTGGTGGGATCGTCATCGATGAGTCCCATGGGAACGTACGGGGATTCCGGGTCTTGCACCATGCGG
This sequence comes from Arthrobacter psychrolactophilus, assembly GCF_003219795.1. Taxonomy (GTDB): domain Bacteria; phylum Actinomycetota; class Actinomycetes; order Actinomycetales; family Micrococcaceae; genus Specibacter; species Specibacter psychrolactophilus. The sequence goes on from NZ_QJVC01000002.1 coordinate 196,464, forward strand.
TGGACCAGGGAGTTACCCAGGAATCCGGCACCATAGATCAAGGTGCGCTGGGCTTCATCACCAAAGGTCGGCTTACCTTCAACGTACAGTCGCTTGGCATACCGCACGGCGGCCATGGTCAACGCGGCAAAGGGGAAGGCAATGACGGCCACAGACCTGGCCACATGCAGTTCACCGATGAAGATCGAGAGCACAATGCTGGTGACAACACACACAATCAACGTCACCGCGATCAGAACACGGGCCTCGTGAATGCTGCCAAAGGTATACCGGCCGCGATACAGCGCCATGTACCAGCCGGCAATCAGCTGGGTTGCCACGGCGATAGCGATTAAAACACCCAGGCCGGCAAAGTTTATGAGCCCAATGTCGAGTTCGTACCGCAGCAACACCGCCAGGAACAAGGCCACAATCCAGGCCAAGGAATCCAAGATCGCCTGTGACCAGAGCCATAGAAGTGGCTTTCGATCGTGGTCCCTGCGCGCAGCTGTGGGGCGTCCGTCTACAGTTATATTGGGGGTATTCAACGTGATTCGTATTTCCGTTTTCTGCCAAGTTGTCTGCGGCGGGGCACTGGTCTCCACGGTGTAACAAGTTGCGGGTAGCTGGCTGTACTAAAGTGGAAGGTACACAAGAATAGTAATCCCTTCCGATGATTACTCACTGTTTAGCCGTGCCGGATGCCGCGCAACGCCGCGTGCTCCACCCGAGAGGATTCCCCTTGACAGATACCGTAGCCGTCGCTGCCGTCACCTTTGACCGGCCCGAGGACGTGCGAACCCTGCTGGGTGCCCTGGCACAGCAAACTCACACGCCGCACGCCATTGCGCTGATCGATTCCGGTACCCAGGATGTGGCCGAGATCGCCGCGGCCGCCCCCGCCGATGTCACGTATGTGCGGTCCCTGGCCAATCTCGGCGGTGCCGGTGGTTTCTCCCTCGCCATCCTGACGGCGATTGCCTCGGGTGCGCAGTGGGTGTGGATCATGGACGACGACGCCCACCCGGAAGACCCAGCGTGCCTGGCAACGCTCTTGGCGGCTGCTAAGTCCCGCAACCTGGACGTCGTCGTGCCCCTCATCGTGGCACCCGGCGAGCCCACCAAACTCTCCTTCCCCTTCCGCATTGACGGCCACCTCACGCACGAGCGTTCCGTCGTTGAGCCGCTCGGCTTCATTGACAACGTAGGCCAGTTCTTCAATGGCGCCTTGATCCGCACCGACGTGTTCTTCAAGGTTGGCCTGCCGGATCTGCGCTTGTTCATCCGTGGCGACGAAACCGACTTCATGCTGCGACTGCGCCAAGCCAAGGTGAAATTTGGCACCGTCACCTCCGTAGCCCTGACCCATCCGGCCGGTTGGGGCGAAGTGCAGGAGGTCCTGGGCGATCGTCTCCACGTGCTCGTTCCGGAAAGCCCCTTCAAGCGTTTCTACTACTACCGCAACCGTGGCTTCCTGACCCGCAAGCACCGCCGCGTGCGCTCCTTCGTCGCCGACGCCGTCGGATACCCCTTGTTCTTCCTGAAAAGGGGCGACGTCAAGGGCCTGGCCAAGTGGCTCAGCACCTATTCTGCGGGACTGCGGGGCGCCAAGTTTGGCCCCATGAAGGACCAGAAATTTTGAGTTTGGGCCGCCGCGAACGGTTCTTCGTCGTCATCACGACCTTCAATAGGGCGGCGTATCTTGCCGATCTCTTGGACTCCGTCGCGGCCTTGAATCCCGCTCCGGACGGGGTCATTGTTGTCAACAACGCCAGCACCGACACCACGGTTTCCGTCATTGACGCCGCCCGCACCCAGCTTGCGGCACTGTCAACCCCCATCCCGGTGATCCACCATGAGTTGGCCGAGAATTCCGGCGGCTCCGGCGGCTTCTCGGCTGGCGTGCAGCGCGCCTTGGACGAGGGTGCGCAGTGGATGTGGCTCATGGACGACGACGTCACGGCAGTCCCCGACGCCATCGGCGCCTTGGGCCCGTGGATGGAAAAATACGACGCCATTGTTGGCCGTCGTTATGACGCAGAAGGTGAACCGTTCTTCTGGCAGAACAATTTCAATACCTTCCTCGGCTTCCCGATGCCCGTCCGCGGTGATGTTTTTGCCACCTCAAACGAATTTGCCACCAATGTTGGCTGTTTCGAGGGCATGCTGCTGCACGCCGACGCGGCCCGCGCCGTGGGCCTGCCGGATCCGCGATTCTTCCTCAACTGGGACGACACGATCTATGGCTGGCAGCTCTCCCTCCAGCGGCCCGTGGTCTACGTCAACGAGTTTGTGCTGCACAAGGCCCGCTCGCAACGCAGCATCGATCTGGGCATCAGGCACCTCAACGACTCCTCCGATCTGAGCCGCTTCTATGTCATGCGCAACCGCGGCCTCGTGGCTCAGTACCTGCGCGCCCACGGTCGCTTCAATCGCGTGGGCTTCGCCCTGGGAACGGCCTTGACGGCGGCCAAGGAGCTTCTGCGTCTCGTCGGCGTTGAGAAGACCCTGCGCGGCAGCAGCCGTCTCTGGGCTGGCTGGCGGGAGTCCCGGACCATCCTGGCTGCCACCGACTTTAAGCCCATGCCTCCCCTGGAAAGCACAAACTAAGATGACGCAGGATTCCAAGAAGCATCGCTGGCTGGTACTGGGCGCCTCGGGTTTTGTTGGCAGTGCCATCGTCGCCGAGCTGCGTCAGCGCGGCGCCCTGGTGACAACTCTCGCGGCCCCACGGCTCAGCAGCTCTGCCACGACGGCAGCGGCGCTTGCTGCCGAGGCTCGAGCCCTCAGCGAGGACCTGCGCCCCGCTCTTGAGCAGGCGGACATTGTCATTAATGCCGCGGGTCTGGCCACGCCAGGCGATGGAGAATCTCCGGCCCTGACGGGTGCTAATGCGCTCCTGCCGGCGTTCCTAGCTCTCGCCGCTCACTCTGCCGGTGTGCACCGCTTTGTGCACCTCAGCAGTGCCTCGGTCCAAGGCCATCGCCGCGTGATCGATGAAAGTAGCAACTGCGCTCCCTTCTCGGCCTATTCGCGTTCAAAGGCCTTGGGCGAGCAGGCCCTGTCCTTGGTGCGTGCCGAGACTTCTCCGACATCGCTTGTGACCATCCGTGCCACCTCCGTGCAAGGCAGCAGCCGGCCCACGACTCGCTCACTGGTCAAGGTGGCGGGATCCCCCATTGCCTCTGTTGCCGCCCCCGGCACGGCGCCGACCCCGGTGAGCTCCATCGATGCCCTGGCATGGTTTGTTGTGGAGACCGGACAGTTTGCCGGTGAGGTTCCGGGACTGGTGCTGCAACCGTGGGAAGGCTTGTCCGTCAGCGACGTCTTGACGGCTGCCGGCGGTCACGCACCCCGCAGACTTCCCCAGTGGCTTTGCCGATTCGTCTTGGCTACGGGATATGTCACCTCAAAGCTGTTGGGCGAACGATTCCACGGCCCCATCCGCCGCGTGGAGCTCATGTGGTTTGGGCAGGAGCAGACCCCGGGCTGGGCAGAATCTGCCGGGCTCGTTCCCCCGTCCGCGGCGGCCAAGCTGCTCGAGAACGCGCGACTGTCGCACTAAACCTCACGCGCCACAGCGCGCTTTAAAAGCGTGAGCGGCGGCCAGCATGATGCCGGCCGCCGCTCCACGAATTACTTTGCGGAGGAGTCTTCCGTGGGTTCGGGAACTTCTTCGGACGCCGTTTCGCTAGCGTCGGCTGCTTCAACGACTTCCTCCGAGGCTTCCTCAGCCTCGTCACTCTTCTCGAGCCTAAGTGCCGGTGCCGCATCTTCTACCGATTCTGCAGACTCAGCCGGTTCATCGGACTTTGTCAGGTTGACCGGTTCCCAAACTTCAGGCTCAACATCCGCACCCAGGACGCTGGGAATCATCTTCTTGATCTCCTCCAGTGAGATCGCACCCTCGCGGACCACCCGCAGGCGCAAGCCCGTGGCATCAACGATCGTGGATGGCACGGGTTCGCTGCCCTCAATCGGACGCATCCCGCCTTCCAGATACACCTCAACAGATTCAGCCAGCTGGCTGCGGGCCTCAGACGCCGACTGCGCCGCCGGCTGACCGCTGCGATTAGCGCTAGAGACGGCCAGAGGGCCGGTGATGGTCAACAGATCCAAGGCCAACTGATCGTCCGGAACACGCAGCGCCACCGTGCCGTGAGTCTCCCCCAGATCCCACGTCAAGGTGGGCTGGGCATGGAAGATCAAGGTCAGCGGGCCGGGCCAGTACTTTTCGGCCAGTTTGCGCGCGTCATCGGAAATGTCGACGGCGAGACCCTCCATGGTGCCAATCCGAGGGATCAACACGGGCGGGGGCATATTGCGTCCCCGGCCCTTGGCTGCCAACAGCGTTGCCACAGCCTGGGCTGAGAAGGCATCCGCGGCGATGCCGTAGACGGTGTCGGTGGGCATGACGATAACCTGTTTGGCGGCAATGGCCTTCTGCGCGTGGGCAAGGCCCTCCGCACGCTGGGCGTCATTCGTGCAGTTATAAGAAGTGGTACTCACAAAGACATTCTTTCATCACGGCGCTCAAAGCGTTGAACGCGACCGTCAAAACCAAAATGTTACTAGCGTCGGAGGCCGCTCGTGGCCCGATCGCGCCCCGTCAGATCAACGTGGGTGCGAACGTTGTCCCAGTTTCCGCTGTCAGAGAGCAGCGCCGCCATTTGTTCGGCCTGTACCTCGGCATGCTCCATGACAAAGAAGCCACCTTGGCGTAGGAGCCGTGCCGCCGTTGCCGCGGCAGCCGTGGGCATCTCCATGCCATCGGCTCCCCCGCCATACAGCGCCATCTGCGGATCGTGCAGCCTGACCTCGAGATCGCGCGGGATGGCGGCGGCCGGAATATACGGCGGGTTGGAGACCACAACATCAACGGTGCCGTTGAGTTCCATCAAGGCATCACGCATATCCCCATGGATGAGTGTTGCGCCCGTCGGCGCGAGATTGCGCTGTGCCCAGGGGAACGCGTCGTCACTCAACTCCACGGCAAAGACCTTGCTACCGGGAACCTCGGTGGCCATGGAGGCGGCAATCGCACCGGAGCCGGTTCCCAGGTCAACGGCAATGAGGTCAGCATCATCACCGCGTTCCTGGCGCAACCGTGCTAATACGTCTATGCCTAGCTGCACCACGGATTCCGTTTCCGGTCGCGGCACAAAAACGCCCTTGCCGACGGCCAGTTCCAGATATCTGAAGTGGGCCACGCCGGTGATGTGCTGGAGCGGTTCCCGGGCGGCACGACGCGCAATCAAGGCGTCGTACCCGGCAGGTGCTACAGCTGTGCCAAATAACATGGCGGCCACTTCTCCCCTGCTCACGCCGAGGAGGTGCGCGGCCAAAAGCTGAGCATCCACCGCCGGTGAGGGTACGCCGGCGGCCGCGAGGGCCGCCGTCGCACTTTTAACCGCATCAGCCAGCAGAATCTCAGTCACCCAAAGCGTCCAAGCGGGCCTGCTCATCCATCTGGATGGCCGACTGCACGACCGGCTCGAGTTCACCGTTCATGACGGTGTCAAGGTTGTAGGCCTTGTAGCCCGTGCGGTGATCGGCGATCCGGTTTTCCGGGTAGTTGTACGTACGGATGCGCTCGGAGCGGTCCATGGTACGAATCTGGGATTTACGCACGGCCGAGTTTTCGGCGTCCACGATGGCCTGCTGGTGAGCCAGGATGCGGGCACGCAGAACACGCATACCGGCTTCACGGTTCTGCAGCTGCGACTTCTCATTCTGCATGGCCACCACGATTCCTGTCGGAAGGTGGGTAATACGGACAGCGGAGTCAGTGGTGTTCACCGACTGGCCACCGGGGCCCGAGGAACGGTAAACATCGATCTTCAGATCGTTCTGGTTGATGTCCACTTCTTCCGGCTCATCAACTTCCGGCAGCACCAGAACACCGGCGGCAGAGGTGTGGATACGTCCCTGAGATTCCGTCGCCGGTACGCGCTGCACGCGGTGCACGCCACCTTCAAACTTCAGGCGCGCAAAGACACCCTCGGCGGGATCGTTAGAGCGACCCTTGACGGCGATGGAAATATCCTTGTAGCCACCCAGATCAGATTCCGTGGCGGAGATGATTTCCGTCTTCCAGCCGCGGTTATCCGCGTAACGGGTGTACATGCGCACCAGGTCGGCGGCGAACAAGGCAGCCTCGTCTCCACCTTCACCGGCCTTGACCTCCAAGATGACATCACGGGCATCGTCAGGATCGCGCGGGATCAACAGGCGGCGCAGCTTCTCCTGGGCGGCAGCAAGCTGCTCCTCCAAGACGGGAACTTCGGCAGCAAATTCAGCATCTTCGGCGGCCATTTCGCGGGCAGCTTCGAGGTCATCGCCGATGCTCTCAACCTGGTGGTAGCCCTCGACGACGTTGCTGAGTTCCGCATAACGGCGCCCAAGCTTGCGTGCCAACGACTGATCCGCATGCACTTCGGGCTCGCTGAGACGCATCTGCAGCTCAGCATGCTCATCAAGGAGCCCGTGGATGGATTCAAACATTTCAAAAACCTCTCTCGACGTACGTCAAGTCTAATTACTTCAACAAGCGCGGGAACACGATGGTAGTTAACGCACAAAACCGCCGTCGTTGTGAAGGCGTCCGCCAAGCGGGCGGGCCCCAACACAACAGAGGCGGTTTCGTGAGGGTAGCTACTTGTCTTGTTCGGCCTTGGAACCCAGGGTGGTCTTCTGGATCTGCATGAGGAACTCGACGTTGGATCCTGTTTCACGGATCTTGGAGGTCAGCAGTTCCAGCGACTGCTGCATTTCCAGGCCCGAGAGCACGCGGCGCAGGCGCCACATGATCTTTACTTCCTCCGGTGAAAGCAAGTTTTCTTCACGACGGGTACCCGAGGCGTTGACGTCAACGGCCGGGAAGATGCGCTTGTCAGCCAACTGGCGTGAGAGACGCAGCTCCATGTTACCGGTACCCTTGAACTCCTCGAAGATGACCTCGTCAGCCTTGGAACCGGTTTCCACCAGAGCCGTGGCCAAGATGGTCAGCGAGCCGCCGTTTTCAATGTTGCGAGCGGCACCGAAGAAGCGCTTCGGCGGGTAGAGCGCTGCCGAGTCAACACCACCGGAGAGGATACGTCCCGAGGACGGTGCGGAGTTGTTGTAGGCACGGCCCAGACGGGTCATGGAGTCCAAGAGGACCACCACGTCCATGCCCATCTCTACGAGGCGCTTGGCGCGTTCGATCGAGAGCTCGGCAACCTGAGTGTGGTCATCGGCGGGGCGGTCGAAGGTGGAGGCAATAACCTCACCCTTGACGGTGCGCTGCATGTCGGTGACTTCTTCGGGGCGTTCGTCAACCAGGACCATCATGAGGTGAACCTCAGGGTTGTTGATCGTGATGGCGTTGGCGATGGACTGCAGGATCAGGGTCTTACCGGCCTTGGGCGGGGACACGATCAGGCCACGCTGGCCCTTACCGATCGGGGCCACGAGGTCGATAACACGGGGTCCGACCTTCTTGGGGTCGGTTTCCAGGCGCAGACGCTCGGAGGGGTACAGCGGAACCAGCTTGGAGAACTCAACACGGTCCTTGAGTTCATCCGGGTTCTTGCCGTTGACGCTCGTGACGCGCACCAGGGCGTTGAACTTCTGGCGGGCGCTCTGGGCGTTGCTGCGGTCTTCGCCTTCGCGCGGTGCACGGATGGCACCGACGACGGCGTCACCCTTACGCAGGTTGTACTTCTTGACCTGGGAAAGGGAGACGTAAACGTCGTTCGAGCCGGGGAGGTAACCGGAGGTGCGCACGAAGGCGTAGTTCTCCAGGATGTCCAAGATACCGGCTACGGGCAGCAGGACGTCGTCCTCGGTGACCTCGGTGTCGTCGAAGTCCGGGCCCTGGGTGCGGCCGCGGCGACGCTCGTTGCGGTCACGGAAACGGTCGTTACGATCGTTGCGGTTGTTGTTGCCGCTGCGATCATTGCGGTCGTTGCGCTCGGATGATTCGTTGCCGTTGCGGTCACGACGGTTGCGGCGGTTGCGGTTGTTGCGCGAGCCGTCTTCGTCGTCGTTGTTGCCAGCGTTGGCGTTGCCGTTATTCTGCCCGCGGTCATTGCGTTCATTGGCATTGCGTTCACCAGCATTGCGCTCACCGGAGTTGCGCTGGTTGCGGTTGTTGCGCTGGCTGCGGTTTCCGCGTTCAGCGTTCTCGCCCTCAGCGGCATTTTCGCCCTGCGGAGCCTGGCTCGCGTCAGCGTTCTCGGCCGGGGCCGACTCGACGGCTGCTGCAGAGTCGGCGGCAGCTTCCTGCTGGCGTCCACCACCCTGAGCGCGACGGTTGTTACGAGTGCGCGAGCGGCGGTTTTCGCCGTCGTTCTCGGAGGAGTTCTGCGTTGCGTTATCAGCAGCGGAAGGCTCGACGGCGGCCGGCTCGGCGGCCTGCGCGGGCGCTTCCTGGGCCACGGCGGGAGCACCGGTGGTGATGATGCCATCGCTGCTGGCGGCGCGTCGGCTACGGCCACGGCCACGTGCCGGGCGTTCGGTAGCGGCAGGAGTTTCGCTGTCAGCGGCAACAGCCGGCTCGGCGTCCTTCTTGGCCACGGCGCCACGCTTGGCGGGAGCCTTGGTCTCTGCAGCCTTGGTATCTACCGCCTTGTCCTCGGACGCCTTGGCGCCGCGGGCGGGACGATCGGCGACTGAGGAACCACGCTGGTGGGCGGAAATTGCATCAACAAGATCACCCTTGCGCATCCGTGAGCCACCGGTGATTCCCAGCTGACCAGCCAGAATCTGCAGCTGAGCCAACTTCAAGCCGGCCAGTCCTGCAGATTTTGCGGGTGCGCTCGTTGCGGCAGTGTTCAAATCAGCGGCCTGGGGGGCAGCTGAAGTTACGGTTTCGGTCACGAAGGATCCTTCCCCCTCGATGGCGGGCCCAATTCTTGGGGCCGCGATGAATTAGTGTCAGAGTTCCATGTGCTGCCGCACTGGCTGGGCATGGAGGATTCTGAGGTTCCATTTCCCTTGCCACAGAATTGGCGGGTGCAGGAGATGGTGTGGTTCGCTCTTGAAATCAGGTCTCAAATGGGCGTGATCCTAGGATCAATTTGGCGGCTGCCAGACATTGATCCAGCGGTCACCGCACACGATAGTGCGGGCCGTTAAGAGCGGCGTCGAGGCTCAAATAAACATTGTTCATATCCCTAGCCGGTTAAGATCAGCCAGCAACGCGGGAAAGTGTTTATGAACCAGTTTGCATTTCCACTTTAGCACCTTCAAGGTCAACCTGAAGCCGCAAAACCCGCCAAGACACGCCGTGTTCGGCGGTTTCTCCCAGTTCCGGGATGCGCGAGAGGATCTCATCGGCTTGCGCGTCACCGTTGGCGAGCACCATGACGGTGGGGCCGGCACCGGAAATGAAGGCGGCAAAGCCCTCCGCGCGTAGCGCAGAGACGAGTCCTGCGCTGCCGGGCATGGCCTCGGCGCGGTAATCCTGGTGCAGGTAGTCGCGGGTTCCCGCGAGCAACAGTGAGGGGTCGTTGATCAGAGCGTGCATGAGCAACGCCGAACGTCCGGAGTTGGCCGCTGCATCGGCGTGCGGCACGGTGGCGGGCAGCATGCCACGGGCCCGTTCGGTTTTAAGTTCCACATCGGGAATGGCCACTACCGGAACAACCAGGCTCGACGGCGTGACCTTGGCACTTGCGTACCTCGCGCCGTCGCCCGTTTCGCTCTCATCCCAGGAGACGGCCACGGCACCAAAGATGGCCGGGGCAACGTTATCGGGGTGGCCCTCGAGCTCAGAGGCGAGCTGGAGGACCCAGGCTTTGTCCTGCCGGTCCGCTACGGCAACCAGGGCGTTGGCTGCCATGATGGCTGCCACGATCGCCGAGGCCGAGGAACCCAGTCCGCGGCCGTGCGGCAAGACATTTTCCGCCGTGACGCGCAGGCCCACGCGGGTGTAGCCCAGACGGGCCCAGGCGGTGTCCATGGTCTTAACCACGAGGTGGCTGGCGTCGCGGGGTAGATCCGCCACGCCTTCCCCGCTCAGTTCAAACTCCAAACCGGGAGCATCTAAAACCGTGATGCTCAAGGTGTCGTACAGCGAAACCGCCAGACCCAGCGAATCAAAGCCGGGGCCCAAGTTGGCGCTGGTTCCGGGAACACGCACCGTGGCGGTGGCCCCGGAGACGGGAGTTTTCAAAAGCGGGGAAGTCATGGTGGACCCTGTCATGATGAGGTGCTGCTAGTCCGTCAGACCAAGAGCGTCGGCAACGGTAACGACGTCGTAAGGAACCGACTTGGGTTCCGCGGCGCTGCCATCGGCGTTCTTCAGGGCCCAATCCGGGTCCTTCAGGCCGTGGCCCGTGACGGTGATGACGAAGGTCTTGCCCGAGGGCACCTGACCTGCTGCGTGCTTCTTGATCAAACCGGCAACGCCTGCTGCCGAGCCGGGCTCGACGAAGACGCCTTCCTTGGCGGAGAGCCAGCGGTGTGCGGCAAGAATTTCTTCATCCGTAACGGCCTCGATGAGGCCACCCGACTCGTCGCGTGCCGCAATGGCCATATCCCACGATGCCGGGTTACCGATGCGGATGGCCGTAGCGATCGTGTCGGGTTCGGTGATGGGGTGACCGGCCACGAAGGGAGCCGCGCCGGCAGCCTGGAAGCCCCACATGATGGGGGTGTGGGTGGAAACTGCCGGCAAGGTGCCAGCCGTTGCCGACTCGTACGGAGCCGCGTATTCGCGGTAGCCACGCCAGTAAGCGCTGATGTTACCTGCGTTGCCAACGGGCAGCACGTGGTAATCAGGGGCATCGCCCAAAGCGTCGACAACCTCGAAGGCGCCGGTCTTCTGACCCTCAATACGGGCCGGGTTGACCGAGTTCACAAGGAACACCGGGTAGGAATCGGCGAGCTTACGGGCTACGTCCAAGCAGTTGTCGAAGTTACCGTCAACCTGCAAGATCGTGGCGCCATGCGCCACGGCCTGGCTGAGCTTGCCCATGGAGATTTTGCCCTCGGGCACCAGAACAGCACACGTCAGGCCGGCAGCCTTAGCGTAGGCAGCAGCCGACGCCGAGGTGTTACCGGTCGAGGCGCAGACAACAGCCTTAGCACCGGCGGCAACAGCGGCCGTCATAGCCATGGTCATGCCACGGTCCTTGAAGGAGCCGGTAGGGTTCATGCCCTCGACCTTCAAGTAAACCTTGGATCCGGTCAACGCGGAGAGCTGCTGGGCGTACACCAACGGTGTGCCACCCTCACCCAAGGTGATGATCTTGGTTTCTGCCGTTACGGGCAAACGTTCTGCATATTCGCGGACTACCCCGCGCCACTGATGAGCCATTAGACTCCCTCCACCCTCAAGACACTCGTTACTGAATTTATGACGTCCAGGCCCTTGATGGCCTCGACGGTTGCTGCCAAGGCAGCCTCACCGGCACGGTGGGTGACAATGCGCAGCTCGGCGGAACCGGGCCCCTCATTTTCGGTGTGCTCACGGTGCACGGTCTGACGCATCGATTCGATCGAGACGCCGTTCTCCGCGAAAAGGGCTGAAATCTTTGAAAGAACGCCGGGCTGATCCGCCGCATCCAGGTGGATGTAGTACTGCGTGGACACCGCATCGATGGGCAGCACCGGCAGGACCTCAATCGTGGAATCCGTGCGGCCGGGGCCGCCCAGAACCAAACGACGAGCAGCGGAGACCACATCGCCCATGACGGCCGACGCTGTGGGCGAGCCACCCGCGCCACGACCGTAGAACATGAGCTCTCCGGCGGACTCGGCCTCAACAAACACAGCATTGAAGGCGCCGCGCACGGCGCCCAAGGGGTGCTCACGAGGCAATAAGGTGGGGTGCACGCGGACGCTGACGCCGCCGTCGAGCTTCTCGGCAATAGCCAAAAGCTTGATGACATAGCCGGCATCCTTGGCCGCGGCAATATCCGTGGCCGTGACGCCCGTGATGCCCTCGCAGTGCACATCCTCCAGCGCGTAGCGGGTGTGAAAGGCGAGCGAGGCCAAGATGGCGCCCTTGGCAGCGGCGTCATGACCTTCGATGTCGGCCGTGGGATCCGCTTCGGCATAGCCCAGGCGCGTGGCCTCGGCCAGGGCGTCGGAGAACTCGGCGCCCGTGGAATCCATGGCGTCGAGGATGAAGTTCGTGGTGCCATTGACGATGCCCATGACGCGGGTGATCTTGTCCCCGGCCAGGGAGTCGGTGATGGGACGCAGGATCGGGATGGCTCCGGCGACAGCAGCCTCGTAGGAGAGCTGCACACCCGCGGCATCAGCCTTCTCGTACAAGGCGGGACCGTCAACGGCCAGCAGCGCCTTGTTACCGGTGACAACGGTTGCCCCGTGCTCAATGGCTTCCAGAATCAGCGTGCGCGCCGGCTCCAGACCACCCATGAGCTCGATGACAATGTCGGCTCCGCGCACCAACGCCGAGGCGTCCGTGGTGTACAGGGCCTGCGGCGCTGCATACTCGCGGGGCGCGTCGACGTTGCGGACCGCAATGCCCACGAGCTCCAGGCGGGCACCTGTGCGGGCCGCCAGGACATCGCTGTCTTCAAGCAGAATCCGGGCAACTTGCGAGCCCACATTTCCGGCGCCAAGGAGCGCTACTTTCAGGGTCTTGATATTGGCGGACACATCAGTGTCCACGGTGTTGCGCTCTGTCAAAGGTCTCTAGGCCCCTAAATCGCGTGCCAGCAAATCGTCTTCTGTTTCGCCCCGCACAATCAAGCGTGCGGTGCCGTTTGATACGGCGACGACGGGCGGACGAGGCACGTAGTTGTAGTTGCTGGCAAGTGCCCAGCAGTACGCGCCTGTTCCGGGAACTGCAAGCAAATCCCCGGCCGCCACGTCATTGGGCAGATATACATCTCTAACAACAATGTCCCCACTCTCGCAATGTTTGCCCACTACTCGGGACAAAGCGGGAGCCTCTGCGGAGCTGCGATTGGCCACAATTGCCGAATAATCAGCCTCATATAGCACAGGGCGGGCGTTATCGCTCATGCCGCCATCGACCGACACATAACGACGCGGAGCCGTCACACCCTCCTGACCGTCGACCTCAACCTGCACGGTTTTCAAGGTGCCGGTCTCGTACAGCGTGAACGTGGTGCTGCCAACGATCGCCCGTCCCGGCTCGATCGAGATGCGCGGGGCGCTCATGCCTAATTCTGCGCACGTTTCGCGCACGACGGCGGCCATCGCCGCCGCGACCTCGGCAGCTGGGCGCGGCGCGTCGACAGACGTGTAGGCAATTCCGTAGCCACCACCCAGGTCCAGTTCCGGCAAGGTGATGCCGTAGCTTTCCTGGATCTTGTGGGTGAAGGCCAACAGTTTGCGGGCCGCGATCTCAAAGCCCTCGGCTTCAAAGATCTGCGAGCCAATATGCGCGTGGAAGCCCAGGAAGTTAATGCTCGCCGTTTCCACAGCCAGCTTCGCGGCAGCTTCGGCCGCGCTCATGCCGGGCGCCTCAGGATCCTCGGCAATGAAGGACAGGCCAAACTTCTGGTCCTCGTGGGCCGTGGCGATTGATTCATGCGTGTGGGCGTGCACGCCGGGGGTCAGGCGCAACATGACATTGGCCTGCTCCCCTCGTGCTGCCGCAAGGTCTCCGACGCGTCGGAGTTCGTGCAGGCTGTCCACCACAATGCGGCCCAGACCCATGTCAATGGCCTGGTTGATCTCCGCGGCCGACTTGTTATTGCCGTGCAGACCCAGGTTTTCACCCTTCAATCCGGCCCGCTTAGCCACGGCCAATTCGCCGCCGGAGCAGGTATCGAGGCGCAAACCTTCCGAGTCAACCCAACGGGCCACCTCGGTCGACAAAAACGCCTTGCCTGCGTAGTACACGTCCACGCCGCCGCAAATATCCGCAAAGGCTGCATCAAATGCATCCTTAAAGGTGCGGGCCCGGAGCCGGAAGTCGTCTTCACTCATGACGAACAGCGGCGTGCCAAACTGAGCCTTCAGCTCGCTCACGCTCACCCCGCTGATGGTGAGTTCACCGCTGTGTCCGCGTTCGACGTCGTGCGCCCACATGGCGGGCACCACCTCATTGACGTCTCCCGCGGCAGGCAACCACTCGGGGGCCAGCTCGGCGCCGGCAACGTGTACGTGGTTCATTGATTACATCCGATCCGGAGCGGAGACACCCAACAGGGACAAGCCGTTTGCCAAGACCTGGCCCACAGCGTCATTGAGCCACAGTCGCGTGCGGTTGACATCGGTGATGGCTTCCTCGCCCATGGGGGTCACGCGGCAGGCGTCGTACCAGCGGTGGTAGGCGCCAGCGATAACTTCCAGGTGGCGGGCCACGCGGTGCGGTTCACGGAAGCCGGCGGCCTGGCTGAGCACGCCCGGGTACTGGCCCAAAACGGCCAGCAGCTCGGATTCGGTGGCGTGGCTCAGGGCTGCGGCGTCGAAGGTGGTGCGCTCGACACCAGCTGCCTCGGCGTTGCGGCCCACTGCGCGGGTGCGGGCGTGAGCGTACTGAACGTAGAACACGGGGTTCTCGTTGGACTTCTTCGTCAGAACGTCTAGGTCGACGTCGATGTTGGAGTCGCTGGAGAACCGGGCCAGCGAGTAGCGGGCGGCGTCCGTGCCCACAACCTCGACGAGGTCTTCCATGGTGACGACCGTGCCTGCACGCTTCGACATGCGAACCGGCGTCCCATCCTTGACCAGATTCACCATCTGGCCGATGAGCACCTCAACGCGATTCGCGTCGTCGCCCATGGCAGCCGCGGCTGCCTTGAGGCGAGCCACGTAGCCGTGGTGATCGGCACCGAGCATGTAAATGCACAGGTCGAAGCCGCGGTCGCGCTTGTTCTTGAAGTAAGCGATATCGCCAGCGATGTAGGCCGCGTTACCGTCACTCTTGATGACTACGCGGTCCTTGTCGTCGCCGTAATCGGTGGAGTTCAACCACCAGGCGCCGTCCTTGAGATACATATTGCCGGAGCCCTTGAGCTGGTCAAGGAGCTTCTCGACGGCACCGTCTTCGAAGAGCGAGTTCTCGTGGAAGTACACATCGAAGTCGACGCCGAACTCGTGCAGGGAGGCGCGAATAGCGGCGAACATGAGCTCCACGCCCTGGGCGCGGAATTCTTCCTGCGGGTCCTCTGATTCGAGGATGCCGGGGTTGTTCGCCATCACTTCATTGGCGATGTCCTCGATGTACGCTCCACCGTAGCCATCTTCCGGAGCGGGCTCGCCCTTGGCGCTGGCCAGAAGGGAGCGGGCAAACTTATCGATCTGGTTGCCGTGGTCGTTGAAGTAGTACTCACGCGTGACGTCGGCGCCCTGGGACTGGAAAATACGGGCCAGCGAGTCACCCACGGCGGCCCAACGCGTGCCACCGAGGTGGATGGGGCCGGTGGGGTTGGCGGAGACGAATTCCAGGTTGATCTTGGTGCCGGCCATGGCGGTGTTGGTACCGAAGGCCTCGCCTGATTCGACGATCACCTTGGCCAATTCACCCGCGGCGGCAGCGTCAACGGTGATGTTCAGGAAGCCAGGGCCGGCAATGTCGACCTTGGAAACACCGGGAATTTCACTCAAACGAGTCTGCAAGATCTCGGCGATCTTGCGCGGCGGAACACCAGCTGGTTTGGCCAGCTGGAGGGCAATGTTGGTTGCCCAGTCGCCGTGCTCGCGGCTCTTTGGCCGGTCCACCTTGACTTCCGTGGGCAGGGCCTCGGCGGGAACAGAAAGTTCACCGGCGTCGACGGCATCTTTTAGGCAGGTGGTAATGGCGGCAGAAAGTTCTTCAGGAGTCACGCTTCTAAGTGTACGGTTCTAGCCGTTCCCTCCCCCAATCCGGAGCCACCGCAAGCTCAATATGTCCCATCCTGAAAATCTGTGTGGCAGTTATTGCGCGAATTCCACCCGAGAAAGCGTTATCGGCGGTAACAACTGCCACACAGATCCGTGCGGGACGCTGATCCGTGCGCAGAAGGGAATTACGGGGCCGGGGCGAAGTCGTCTTCTAGCATCTTGGGCCGGCAAATGATCCAAGCCCCCGCGCCCAGAAGCAGCAAGGAGATGAAGAGGAAGATGAACGGAGCCGTCCACGAGCCCGTCCACTGATGCAGAAGACCAAAGAGCAGGGGCCCGAGGCAGGCAATTGTGTAGCCCATGCCCTGCCCAAAGCCCGACAACGCCCCGGCTCCCTGTTGCGTTCGGGTGCGGTGGTTGATCAACAACAGCGCGAGGGGGAAGGTGCCCGGTCCGAGGCCCGCAAAGGCAACCCAGATCCACGTTCCCTGAGCGGGCGACAAAAGCAGTCCCAGATAGCCCACGACAAAACATCCCAGCATCACCACAACGGCAGGGAAAGGGTTGCGCATCTTGGAGGCGATGATCGGAATTCCCAGGCTCAGCGGCAGCCCAAGAGCACCGAAGAGGGCCAGCATGGAACCGGCGTGGGCGCGATCAAGCCCGGCTTGAGTGAGGATTTCTGGCAACCAGGCAAAGAGTGAATAGGTGTTGAGCGAGGTGCATCCGAACATGAAGGTCAAACCCCATGCAGTGGGCGACCGCCAGAGATTCATCTTGGGAGCAGCGGGAGCCACCTTCCCAGCCACAGTGTCGGGCGGGGTTGGCGCTGAGGCGGGGTCCGACGTCGTGCGTTGCGAAAAGAGCGCAACAAGCCAGGGAAGCAGGGCGATGGTGCTGATGCCGGCCCAAGAGGCGAGGGAGAATTGCCAACTCGTGGCGTCGGCGACGGGGACCGCAAACTGGGCGGGCAGGGCGGTGCCAACCGAAATCGCCGTGACGTAAAGCGCCGTCATGAGACCGATTTTGCTGGGGAAATGCTTCTTGACCAGCGGCGGCAGCAGTACATTTCCGGCGCCGAGACCGCCGAAGGCCACGACGGAGAAGATGAGAAACAGCGGCGTAGTGGGTGCCATGACGCGGGCGATTTGCCCCACGACGCCGACCACAATCGAGAGCACGATGAGCCGTTCCAGTGACGCCCAGCGGATGACATAGGGGGTCAGGAAGCCGAAAAGGGCAAAGGAGGCGGTGGGGAGCATACCCAAGACACCGATGGTGGTGGCGCTGAGCGGGAGGTCGTCGTTGATGGTGGAGATCAGGGGCGGGACCACCGTCACGGCAGTACGAAGCGTCAGGGCTGTTAGGATGATCGCCGCCGCGAAAAGCCATGTCATGTGCCGCATTTTTATCCCCATGAATTCACCATTGTCCCAACGCTACCTGCCGTTCCGAGGGCAAAACGTCACCGCGACATGGATGCCAAGGAAAATGACCGTTCCTGTCCTAGATAAGGTCACGGTTTTACATCCTGCGCCAAGTTCCTGCTAAGCTCTTTCTCGTTCACTATGGCAGCCACGGTTGCCACGCCTTCGTAGCTCAGGGGATAGAGCGTCGGTTTCCGGTACCGTAGGTCGGGGGTTCGAATCCCTCCGAGGGCACATTTTGATGGTGTCCGGCTTTGCGATTTATTTCGCGGAGCCGGACACCATTTTTGTTTCCGGCCACCTTTGAGCTCTCGAACCCTTGACATCCTTTCCTGCATCCGTGAGGCTCAGGGCCAAGTAGCTCGCTGCAGCTCACCGGCCGAAAGGGCGCCATGGACACGCCAGATTTCCCGCATTTTCCCGCCGATTTCGTGTGGGGAGTCGCCACTGCCTCGTATCAAATTGAGGGTGCCGTGAACGAGGGTGGCAGAGGCCCCTCCAGCTGGGACGCCTTTGTGGTGGAGCCCGGACGGATCAGCAATGGGGATACGGGCGAGGTAGCCTGCGACCACTTCCACCGCTACCACGAAGACATCGCGCTCATGAAGGAGCTGGGCGTCGACGCCTATCGTTTTAGCTTCTCCTGGTCACGGGTGCAGCCCAGTGGGCAAGGTGCCGTGAACGCCGTCGGGCTTGGTTTTTACGACAAACTTGTGGACGGGCTCCTCGAGGCTGGCATCGCACCGAGCCCCACACTGTTCCACTGGGACACTCCGCTGGAGCTTGAGCAGTCCGGTGGCTGGCTCAATCGAGATACGGCCGAACGCTTTGCCGATTATGCGGCACTTCTGGGCGAGCATTTTGCCGATCGCATCCCCCGCTGGATCACGATCAATGAACCGTCCGCGCTCACCCTCATGGGCTATGGAGCCGGCATTCATGCGCCCGGTTTAGCCCTGGGTTTTGAGGCTTTGCCGGCGGCACATCATCTGTTGCTCGGGCATGGGCTGGGGGTGCAGGCTTTGCGGGCCTCGGGTGCGGGCAACATCGGGATCGCTAATAATCACTCGGTCATCTGGCCTGTTAGCGATGCCCCCGACGATGAGCAAGCTGCCGGGATCTATGACAATCTGACGAACTGGCTCTTCGCCGACCCCATCCTCACCGGCGCGTACCCGGAGGCGTTGGCTCCCTTCTTGCTGCCTCTGCCCGACGCTGATCTGGCTACCATCGCCTCCCCCATCGACTGGTACGGCATCAACTCTTACAACCCCACTTTGGTGGGCGCTCCCTTGAATGAAGGCGCTGCGTTGGTGGATGGTCATGCCTTAGATGCGTCGTTGCCTTTCTCGTTGCGGGAAATCGAGGGCTATCCTCGGACCGACTTTGATTGGCCGGTGGTTCCGGAGGCCTTGACCGAGTTGCTGCTGAACATCAAGTCCCGTTATGGCGATCAGCTGCCGCCTATCGTCATCACTGAGAACGGTGCGGCTTACAACACGGGCCCCAACGACGCCGGACACGTTCCGGATACTGATCGGGTCACCTACACCGATTCTCATCTGCGGGCCTTAGCTGCTGCGATGGCTGCGGGTGTCGATGTCCGCGGCTACTTCCACTGGTCCCTCATGGACAACTTTGAGTGGGCTGCTGGATATTCTCAGCGCTTTGGCTTGGTCCACATCGACTATGCAAGCCAGAAGCGAACTCCCAAGGAATCCTTCTACTGGTATCAACGACTGATTCAATCAGCCAAGAGCCGATAACTCACCCGGGTAGCGGAGGGGCCGTAGAAATGTATCTGTGTCCTGTTGGTGTTCGAACGACGACGCTGGGAGGACCGAACGTATCTGGATCTACCCGCTGGGACATCCAGCCTTGGGCTTCCTTGGCCTTATTGCAATCGGAGCACAGCCCCTGCCCGTTCTCGATCGTGGTTTCGCCACCGGCCGCGTAGGCCTTGATGTGGTCATACTCGCGAATGGGTGCATCGCAATATGGTGTCTGGCAACGTTGGTCTTGCAATCGAAGGAACTCTTTTATGCCATCTGGGAACAATCGTGCCCGGGAGTCCATCGATAGCAGAGACTTGTTCTCTGGATGAGTGAAAAGTCGTTTGAGCCATACCCTGGGCGAGAAATCACCAGAGTCTGGGTCGCCGAGAATCATGGAGCGTGCTGTCGGTGCCGTGATGGGTTCATAGCCTACGAGGATGGCTGGATCTTGAGCGCCTCCAAAGAGTGCTCGATCTGTCATGACCAACTCCACGGCAACCTCCGGCTGATCAACCGAGGTGCACAGCTTCCCTTCTGGCGGATGCTGGCCCCATGATGACTCCGAGCCGGGCGTTGGGGTGGTTCCTGGCCCGCGATGGTCCCCCACCTCGCCAGCACCTTCGTCACAGGGTGCGTGTTTGATGAGCCGATGCATGAGCGAATCGGCCATGATCTGACCCTTGCCACGCTCATCGCCGGCTGCCTTGGCACTCTCGGCCACTCTGGTGAGTGTCGCAAGGATACGAACGCCTTGTTTCAGTGGAATCAGTGCCGTCAGGAACGTCATGCCATCGGCCGCTGGTCGCAAGGAGACATAGCGGTCACTCAGGGCTTTGCTGTGGCGCTTCACAAAGGCTTGTGGATCCAGCTCATAAGCTAATTTCTTGGCTTTGGCGCACATCTCGCGTGTTCCCAGAAGTGCGGCGGCGGATGGGTCACCACAGATGCGTTGGTCCACCGTTGCACGATCTTCATATGACAAGAAGGCAGTTTCCGAGACGAGCTGACTGGCTCGATACTCATTGATCTGCCCCAAGGTAAAAGCCTTCATAGTGCATGGCATTTCCCGCACTATGACCTCGGAGAGCTGGCACAGCTGCCGACCACGGTAGGGAGACTCGTGTCTGGCGAGGGCAAGTTGTTGGGCAATGCCCTTCCCGATTTTCTCCTTCTCAACGCCAGCCCGTGCTTGCTCTAGCCGCTGTTGCGCGACGAACAAGGCTTGCGCCTGGGCCTGAACCGCGCAGATGGCGTTCTTTGATTCTTCAAGAGCTGCGATGGTGTCGATCAACTCGGCTCCATGCACTTGGTCCAACACTGCAGGGTCGAAGCCATGGCTCGGCGCGCCACCGCCGCCGATGGCCCCGCCGAGCGCTTCAATCACGGCGCTGGCTTGAGCTGCCTGCGACGTTGCCTTCGCGGCAAACGATTTCGCCGTGGCGAGACGATGAGCCAAATGCTCCAGTGCTTCTGTTGGACGTCCCTCTTGGATGGCCTCCGTGGCAAGCACGTCGGCCTTCTGCACCTGCTGTTGGGCTTGTTGCGCGAGTTCGTGAGCCAGAGCGGCATCAAGATGCGCCAAGACGATCGGATTAAAGTACGAGCCACAGAGGCTCAGAATCTCCGAGCTCAGCTGCAATAGCTCCTCCGGAACGGCGGAATGGCTAAACCCACTGAACCTGGAGTCAGCGATGTCGTTGTGCCGTGCGAGACGGGACGCAGCCGCAGTGTCAGGAGTGCTGCCGTACCACTCGGGTGCCGCCATGCCCATCACCTGCCTGCATATCCAGCTTTAGCGCTTGGAGCTAAAGCTATCCTGCGGAACCAGGAGCACTTCGTCATAATTAGTATATTCATCCGAATGCTCTATAATTCCCTGCTACATCAATTCTATACCTCGAACTGTGTCGTGAGAAGAGGAAAGTAGCCGCCTGGGCAAATCTGTGGACAGTTCAGGGGAATGATCTAGCTGTGGAGGAATCAACCAACGCGCAGGGACGGCAGGCCGCGTCACCAGAGGTGAACCCACCCCGACTCAGGGAAGCTGCAGCTTGAACCCCGCATGAGACTGGGTGAATCCCAGCCGTTCGTAGAATCTGTGAGCGTCCAGACGAGAAGCGTCACTGGTCAGCTGCACCAAAGCTGCCCCGCGCCGTCGAGCTTCATCAACGGCCCAGGTGATCATGGCACCGCCAAGCCCCAAGCCGCGCAACTCCTGCGCCACCCGGACAGCCTCAATCTGCAACCGAGTGGCCCCACCTCGCGCCATGCCAGGCAGGAACGTCAGCTGCATCGTGGCCACGACGGCACCCTCGGAATTCTCCACGACACTGAGCAGATGGGCTGGATCGGCGTCGATAGCGTGAAAAGCCGCCAGGTACGGCGCTCGTCGTTCGGGCGCGGAGGACTCAACGGCGGCCCGGAGCTGGTCGCGAGCAATCAGCTCAATGATGGGTTCGACGTCGGACTCACCCGCCTTGCGCAGGTGGAAGCGCTGGTCTGCGAGCGCGAACGTTGCCAAAGTCATGGGTTCTCCTTCAAAACGATGCGGCCAAGGTGAAAGCCACCATCACGAGCCTACCCATTGCGACGCTCCGTGACCCATGGAGATTCGTGGCAGACTTCCTTCTATGACCAAATTGATTGCCGTTCTTGCCATTCTTGCCGCCCTCGCGTGGGCGGTTACGGCGACGGCATCGTGGATCGAGAACAAGAAGTCGACACTGGCCCTGCCCGTGGGGCGCTCGCAGGCATCGAAAGGCCCGGCGCCGCTGACCGACAGTGATCTCAACAGGGCCATGCTGCGAGCGCAGCTCCACACGATTGCCGGGGTGGTCTTTAGCCTCGTGATCTTTATAGCCCTGCTCCGGGTCTCGATTGGGCTCGCGGGCCAGGCTGCGCTCCCCCTGGCACTCATGGCCGGTCTCGCGGGGAGCGGAGGCCTCCTCCTATTCTCGGCACTGCCCGCGGCAAAGCTCCCCGTCGACCCGCCCCTTGTGAAGAAACGCCAGTTCCTCCTGCCGGGTGCGATCTTGCTGGCGTACCTGGCATTCCTTGTGGTCAGCACGCTGGCGCCCACCGGCACGGCAACCGGCGACTGGGCGGGCGTCGCTCCCCTAGCGCTCGCCGTCGTGATGCTCACGGGTACCGCCTTGCTCGCCCTGCGTCGCCTCAGCACAACGGCGTCCCTGCCCGATCCGCGCATGACAAGCATCGACCGACGCTGGCGGGAACTCTCCGCCGCCCACCTCGTGACCTTCACGAGCGGCGCCCTCTTGACCTACCTTGGCGCGACGGCGGCCTTCACAGGCCAGAG
Organism: Arthrobacter psychrolactophilus; assembly: GCF_003219795.1. Taxonomy (GTDB): domain Bacteria; phylum Actinomycetota; class Actinomycetes; order Actinomycetales; family Micrococcaceae; genus Specibacter; species Specibacter psychrolactophilus. The sequence goes on from NZ_QJVC01000002.1 coordinate 218,717, forward strand.
CCTGCTGGGTTCGTCTCCCACCTGGGGCCTCGCCGCCTTGACGGTGGGTATCCTGCTGGGCCTGGCCGGCGTCGTACTGTTGGCTCTCGCGGCCAAGGGTGCGCTGACCATTCGCGCCGCAAGCAAGTCCGCTCCAATAACCGCATAAACTGGATGGCACCATGACTTTCACTATCTCCTACCCCGCCGCGCTGCCCGTCTCGGAGCGCCGCGAGGACATCATGGCTGCCATCGCCGCCAACCAGGTCACCATCATCGCCGGCGAAACGGGCTCGGGTAAGACCACCCAGATCCCGAAGATGTGCGTGGAATTGGGGCTCGCCGAGAAGGGCCTGATCGGCCACACGCAGCCACGCCGCCTCGCCGCACGCACCGTCGCCGAGCGCATCGCCAGCGAAATGGGCGTTGAGATCGGCGAAGAGGTGGGCTTCCAGGTCCGTTTCACCGGTCATGTGGGCCCGCAAACCAAGATCAAACTCATGACCGACGGCATCTTGCTCGCGGAAATCCAGCGCGACCGGCTCCTGCGCAAATACTCTGTCATCATCATCGACGAGGCCCACGAGCGCTCCCTCAACATCGACTTCATCCTCGGCTACCTGCGCCAAATTCTGCCCAAGCGCCCGGATCTAAAGATCGTCATCACCTCGGCCACGATCGACCCCGAGCGTTTTGCCACGCACTTCGGCACCCCCGAGAACCCGGCGCCCATCATCGAGGTCTCCGGGCGTACCTTCCCCGTGGACATCCGGTACCGGCCCCTGAGCGGTCCCGCCACTGGTGAGGACGCGGACGACGACGAACTCGACGCCCGCACGGACCGTCACCTTGACGGGGGCAACAGTGAGGAGGACCGCGACCCCCTGGACGCCGTGTGCGACGCCGTGGATGAACTCTCCAAGGAGGCTCCCGGGGATATCTTGATCTTCTTCTCCGGTGAGCGAGAGATCCGGGACGCCGCCGATGCCCTGGCCGGCCGGGTTAAAACAAACCCGCGCCTGCGTGGTGTGCAGATCCTGCCGCTCTTTGCCCGCTTGTCGTTGGCGGAGCAGCACGCCGTGTTCACCCCGGGCAGCAACAAGCGTATTGTGCTGGCCACGAACGTCGCCGAGACCTCACTGACGGTGCCCGGCATCAAGTACGTCATTGACACCGGCACCGCGCGTATCTCGCGCTATTCGCACCGCACCAAGGTCCAGCGTCTGCCCATTGAGCGGGTCTCGCAGGCCTCGGCGAATCAGCGCTCGGGCCGTTGTGGCCGCGTGTCCGACGGTATCTGCATCCGCCTCTACTCGGAGGAGGACTTCAACGCTCGCAGCGAATTCACGGATCCGGAAATCCTGCGCACCAACCTGGCCGCCGTGATCCTCCAGATGACGGCCATGGGTGTGGCCAAGGGGCCCAAAGATGTGGCGAAGTTCCCGTTCGTCCAGGCCCCGGATTCGCGTGCCATCACCGACGGTGTGACCCTGCTGCGCGAGTTGGGCGCCGTGACCGCCCAAGGTGGGATTACCGGCGTCGGACGTCAACTCTCCCAACTGCCCGTGGACCCGCGACTGGGCCGCATGATCGTGGAGGCGGCCAAACGCGGCGTGGCCTCGGAGGTCATGGTGCTCGCCGCCGCGCTCACCATCCAGGATCCGCGCGAACGCCCTACCGACAAGCAGCAGCTCGCCACGGAAAAGCACAAGCGTTTCCAGGACGAGAACTCGGACTTCACCGGCTTCCTGAATCTGTGGCGCTACATCAAGGACAAGCAAAGTGAGCTGTCCTCGAGCGCGTTCCGGCGCCTGTGCAAGGCCGAATTCATCAACTATCTGCGCGTGCGGGAATGGCAGGATCTGTTCACGCAGCTCAAGCAAATGGCGAAGTCACTGGATATCAAGGTCTCCGGGAATGACATTGACCCCGTGGGCAATCACGACGCCATCCACATGAGCCTGCTGACGGGTCTGCTGAGCCACATTGGGCTCTACGATCAGCGCAAACGCGAGTACGCCGGCGCGCGTGGCACCAAGTTCATGGTGTTCCCGGGCTCGGCGCTGTTTAAGAAGTCGCCCGATTGGGTCATGTCCGCGGAGCTCGTGGAGACCTCGCGACTGTGGGCCCGCGTCGCCGCCAAGTTTGACCCGCTGTGGGTGGAGCAGGTGGCGCCGGAGCTGGTCAAGCGCACGTACAGCGAGCCGCACTGGTCCAAGAAAATGGGCTCCGTCATGGCGCACGAGAAGGTCACGCTGTACGGTGTGCCGATCGTGCCGGACCGGCGCATCCATTACGGCCGGATCGATCCAGATCTCAGCCGTGAGCTGTTCATCCGCCATGCCCTCGTGGAGGGTGATTGGCACACGAACCATAAGTTCTTCCACCGCAACCAGGCGTTGTTGGCCGAGGTCGAGGAACTGGAAACCCGTATGCGCCGGCGCGATCTGCGCGTGGACGACGAGACACTCTTTGAGTTTTACGACGAGCGTGTGGGCGCCGAGGTGGTCTCCGAAAGGCACTTCGACAAGTGGTGGAAGGACGCCCGCCACAAGGACGCCGCCCTGCTCGACTTTGACACCCAGGTGGTCATGGCCGAGGAGCCGGAGCTCGATGAGGCCGCGTTCCCCAAGGAATGGGCCCAGGGCGAGTTCCGGCTGCCCCTGTCCTATGAGTTCCATCCCACGGCTCCAGGTTCTGCGCCTAACCCGTCCGACGGCGTGACGGCTCAGGTTCCGCTGTTGTTCCTCAACCAGTTGTCCCAGGCACCGTTCCGCTGGCAGATTCCGGGCTTGCGTGCCGAGCTGGTGACGGCCCTGATCAAGTCGCTGCCCAAGGCGATTCGTAAGAACTTCATCCCGGCTCCGGACGTGGCCAAGCAGGCCGCGGCCGCGCTGGCGACCGACTTCGATCCCGGTGTGGATGATTTGGAAGCCTCGCTCGAGTTGGCGCTGCGCCGCATTAAGGGCCACGTCATCCCGCCCGGTACCTGGAATTGGGATGCAGTGCCCTCGCATCTGCGGATGGCGTTCTCCGTTGTCGACAAAAACGGCAAGGTGCTCGAGGAAGGCCAGGATCTGGCCGCACTGCAGGCGCAACTGGCCGGGGCGACGCGTCGGGCCATCGCGGAGTCATTGGGCGCAACACCCAAAACCACGCAGGCCGGACGCCCAGCACTAGCCGCCCCTGCTGGAAAGAACTCCAAGGGTGGCGCCGCCGGGAAGGCGAACACCGGCATCCAAGGGAAGGGTCCGACGTCGAGCATTGATACCGGCGGTGGCATCCAGGAGCGCTCCGGACTGCGCGAATGGGACCTCGGCACACTGCCGCGCGAGGTCAAGCGGTTGGTGGGCGGGCACACCGTGACCGGCTATCCGGCGCTCGTGGACGAGGGAGCCACGGCTGGCATTCGCGTGTTCCAACGCCAGGACGCGGCCGACACCGCCATGCGCGGCGGCGTCATTCGCCTGCTCGCGCTGCGCGTGCCGTCGCCGGACCGCTACGTGCTCGATCACCTGAGCAATACCGAGAAACTCACCTTTAGCCAGAACCCGCACGGATCTGTCACCGAGTTGATCGCCGATTGCACCCTGGCCACGATCGACAAGCTCACGCCCGCCGCGCTGCCGTGGTCCCAGAAGGACTTCGACGCGCTGTATGAAATGGTGCGGGCCGAGCTGATCGACACCGTGTTCTCGGTGACCGCCGTGGTGGAGAAGATTCTCGCGGCGAATATGCGCATCCAAAAGACCCTGCGCGGCACCACGAGCCTGCCGTTGATCAGTGCGCTCAACGACATCAAGCAACAGCTCGAGCTGCTCGTCTACCCGGGATTCGTGGCCAAGACCGGTTTCGCCCAGCTCAGCCAGCTGCCGCGCTACCTCACGGCCATCGAACGCCGGCTCGAGAAGTTGCCGACGAATGTGAACCGCGATGGGCTCTCGATGGCCGCCGTACAGCGTCTGGAAGATGAATACGACGATTCCATGGCGGCGCTGCTGCCCGGACAGCGCTCCACGGCGGGGATCGAGCATGTGCGGTGGATGATCGAGGAGCTGCGGGTGAGCTTGTTCGCCGTCGAACTGGGGACGGCCTACTCGGTCTCGGAGAAGCGCATCCGGGTGGCCCTGGCAAAAGCCATGGCCTAGCCCCTCCCGCAACGCCGCCCCCACTCCCCTCATTCTGTGTGGCAGTTGTTGCCATAAAACGGCTAAAAATGGCCATTTTTTGGTAACAACTGCCACTCAGATTGCGGGCACAGCTTTAAGCTGCGGACCAGCCACCGTCCGAGGGGAGGATGACGCCGTTGACGTTGACGCCGTCGTCGCTGAGCAGGAAAGTGATGGAAGCGGCAAGAGCGTCACCCTCAACCGGATCCGGCAGGATTGCCATGGCGCGGCGCACGCGGCCGGCACCGAGCTCGGAATCAAAACGGGCTTCGATGTTGGTGATGACCGGACCCGGTGCCACGGCGTTCACGCGGATACCGCTGGGGCCGTACATGAAGGCGCTGCTCTTGGTCAGACCCGCGACGGCGTGCTTGGACGCCGTGTAGGCCGCACCGGCAGCCGAGCCACGCAGGGCAGCCTCGGAGGCGACGTTGACGATGGACCCCTGTGCCTGCGCGAGCATGGTGGGAACAACGGCACGCATGAGCTTCATGGTGCCGTTGACGTTGATGTTGAAGACGCGGTTCCACACATCGTCGGAAACCTCGTGGATGGGCGTCATGTTGTCCATGATGCCGGCGATGTTGGCCAGGCCGTCAATACGCTCCCCCGCGGCCTCAACAATCGCTGCCACGGCGGCGTCGTCGGTGATATCGCCGGAAACGGTGACGATGTTGCCCTCAGGCAGCGACGCGGCAAAGTCGGCTAGGCGTTCCTCAGAGATATCGACGGCGATGACGTGACCACCCTCGCGAGCCACACGGGACGCCGTGGCGCGGCCAATTCCGGAACCTGCTCCGGTGATGATGATGGTCTTGCCGGAGAAACGGCCCGTGGTGACCTTCTCAACCCACACCGGCAGCTCTATGGACGGTTCGGCGGGCTCGACGCCGGCGGGCGCCACCTCGGCCGGAATGTCACCGGATTCAATCTGAGCGATCATGGCGTCCACCATGTCCGTGGTGAAGGCACCCTGGCTGACCTCAACCAAGCGGTTGAGCGACATCTTGGCGACGGGGTTCAAATCGGCTGCCGTCTGGCCGCCCTGCGCCAAGACGGCACGCAGTACGGGGCCAGCGGCCGGATCTACCAACCATGCGTTGATGCTTGATTCGCCGCTGATGTTATTGGGGTTGTTACTCATGGAAGAACGGTCTCCGTTTCGAGGTAGGGAAGCTGGCCTGTGTGTCAGCGGTGGGACCGGATCATTCTCAGGCCCCAGCCATACCGGACAACACTGTCCGGTTATAGACTAGCCCTGTGTCAACGAAAGCAAAAGTAAACCTTGGACCAAGTGCCGGACCCGCCAATCGCGCCGCCCTCATCAAGGCCGCCCGGGAGGTCTTTGCCGGGTCCGGATTAGGGGCGCCGCTGAGCTCGGTGGCGCGCCGGGCAGGTGTGGGACAGGGCAGCCTCTACCGCCATTTCCCCGACAGAATTGCCTTAGCCGTTGCCGTGTTCGATGAGAACATCACGGCACTGGAGGAGTTAGCCGCGCGGAGCGACACCACCCTGGCCAATCTTTTCGACAGCGTGGCCGAGCAGGTCATCGACTCCACGGCACTCATCGACCTGATCATTTCCGAGCGCGATGAGCGGGCCGAACACTTAGATACCCGAATGCGGGCGGTCGCCGCGGAGCTGCTGGCGCGTGATCAAGCCAGCGGACGCTTTGGCCATCACGTGGAAACGGCCGACGTCATGCTCTCGATTTCCATGATGGCGCTCATGCTCTCCAAGGCGCCGGAGGCCGAACGTGCGGGTGCGGCGGCGAGGGCGCGGGCCATCTTCCGGGCCGCTTTTGCACCCACCAACTAAAACTGCGCCCGTTGGGCATTCTCGCCATAGTTCGGACTATAGCGAGAATGCCCAACGGGCGCGGAAATCGAACGGCTAGCTCCCGGGGACAAATTCTCCATGGCCGGCGTCGCGCAGGGCAACCCGCAGTTTCTCGGCGTTGGCATCCATAATCGCCGGATCGGGGTTGTTATCCACGGCGGCAAAGCTGAAGTTTTCCAGGCCGTAGGCAGGGAAAACGTGGATGTGCAGGTGCTCTACCTCGAAGCCCGCCACGATCACGCCAGCGCGGGGCGCACCAAAGGCGGCCAGCTGAGCCTGTCCGATGGTCTGGGATACGGCGGTCAGCTTGGCCATGAGTTCCGGTGTTGCGTCGGTCCACTTGTCTACTTCCTGGCGCGGAACCACCAAGACGTGGCCGTCGGTGATGGGCCCGATGGTCAGGAAAGAAACGCAGTCCTCGTCCTTCCAGACAAAGCGACCCGGGATCTCGCCGGCGATGATCTTGCTAAAGAGGGTGCTCAAGAAATTACTCCTTACAGGGAAAAGAAAACTCAGAGGGTGGACACGTCGAGCACGAAGCGGTACTTCACATCGCCCGCGATCATGCGCTCATAGGCGGCATCCAGCTCGGTGGCCGAGACAATTTCAATATCGGACAGCAAGCCGTGCTCGGAGCAGAAATCAAGCATTTCCTGCGTCTCGGCGATGCCGCCAATGACGGATCCGCCGTAGGCCAAACGCTTGCGGATCAGCAGGCCCGGCTCCACGGGAGGCATCTTCTCGGAGGGCAGACCCAGCTGGATGAGGGCGCCATCGCGCTCGAGGGTGCGTAGGTACGCGTTAATATCGTGCACGGCGGCGACCGTGTCGATGATGGCATTCAAGCTACCCTTGGCGGCGGCCATCGCCTCGGGATCAGAAGAGATCACCACGTGATCGGCGCCAAGTGCCACGGCGTCGGCGGACTTGCTCGGCGAGGTGGTGAACACCGTGACGGTCGCGCCGAGTGCCTTGGCGATCTTGACGGCCATGTGGCCCAATCCGCCCAGGCCAATCACGCCCACCTTGTCGCCTTCCTGAACGTCCAGGTAGCGCAGCGGCGAGTACGTGGTGATGCCGGCGCACAGCAATGGCGCGGCAGCGGCCGGGTCCATGCCTTCGGGGATGTGCACCACATAGTTTTCATCCACCACGATGGACTGTGAGTAGCCGCCCTGCGTGATAACGCCCCCGTTGCGGCGGTCTACCGCGCCGTAGGTGCCAACATTTCCGGCTTCGCAGTACTGTTCCAGACCCTCCAGGCAGGACTCGCACTCCCGGCACGAATCCACCATGCAGCCCACGCCAACGCGCTGGCCAACGGTGAAGCCCTCCACGGAATCGCCCACGCGGCTGACGACGCCCACGATTTCGTGCCCCGGGACCAGCGGGTATTTGGCCTGGCCCCATTCCGAGCGGATCGTGTGCACGTCGGAGTGGCACAGCCCGCAAAATTCAATGTCGATGGCCACATCGTGGGCGCCGGGTTCTCGGCGTTCCACGGTGCTCGGACCAAGTCCGGAGGTGGCCGATACTGCTGCATATGCTTTAACGTTCGTCATGCTTCAACCCTATCCCCGTCGGGCCCCGTCGCGACCGGCCGCCCCGCCTGATTCGACCACGCGGACCACGACCCCGGGTACAGCGCTGCGGTGAACCCGGCAATCTCCAGCGCGGCAATTTGATGCGCCGCCGTCACGCCCGAGCCGCAATACACGGCCACCTCGGCCCCCTGTCCAACGCCCAGCGCCGCAAATCGCGCCCGCAACTCCTCCGCCGGCAAAAAGTGCGCATCCGCGGCCAGGTTCTCGCTCGTCGGCGCACTCCTAGCCCCGGGAATGTGCCCGGCCCGCGGATCGATCGGCTCGCTCTCGCCCCGGAACCGCTCCCCTGCCCGCGCGTCCAGCAAAATCCCGTCCCACGAGGCAGCCCCGTCACTGTCAATGGTTGCCTTGGCCCCAAAATGTACGACGGCGTCACCTGGCTCATTCTCTTCCTCACCTTCGCCAAGCGGCAGGTGGGCGGCGCGCCAGGCTGCTAGTCCGCCGTCGAGCAGGTAAATATTCGCCAGGCCGGCATACCCCAGAAGCCACCAGGCCCTGGCAGCCGCGGCGGATCCGGCGTCGTCGTAGATGACCACGGTGTCGCCGGCATTGATGCCCCAGGTGCGCACCGTGGCGGCAAAATCAGCCTCGGCGGGCAGCGGATGGCGGCCGTCCTCGGGGCGGCCGTGGGAGGCGAGTTGCGTGTTCATGTCGGCGTAGACAGCACCCGGGATATGCGCCGCCACATAGTGCTCGTGGCCGTGGGGATCGCCGAGCTTCCAGCGCACGTCCAGCAGCACGGTGCGCTGGGCGGACGCTAGGCGTTCGTGCAATTGGGCAACACTCATCAAGACGGTCATGGCAGCTCCTTAACGGACGATCTGTGCGTAAGCTTCCAATGTACTTCCCAGCGGGGACAAGGAGCGCGGCAACCCCGGCTACGCTGGAGCTTATGACTTCCGCAACCGCCGCCCGCGCTTGGACCCATCGCGCCATTGCCACCTTGCAGGCTGAGAACAACCGTTCGGCCGACACCCACCTGTACAAGATCGAGCTACCCGAGCACTGGGGCGTGGATCTGTATGTCAAGGATGAGTCCTGCCACCGCACGGGAAGCCTCAAGCACCGGCTGGCCCGCTCGCTGTTCCTCTTTGGCCTGGTCAACGGATGGATCCGGCAAGGCACCACGATTGTCGAGGCCAGCTCGGGCAGCACCGCCGTCTCGGAGGCGTACTTTGCGCAGCTGTTGGGATTGGATTTCGTCGCCGTTATGACCCGCAGCACGAGCCCGGAAAAGATCGCGCTCATCGAGCAATTTGGCGGCCGCTGCCACTTCGTCGATCACGCCGATGAGGTGTATCAGGCGGCCGCGGACATCGCCGCCGCAAGCAACGGCCATTATATGGACCAGTTCACCTATGCCGAGCGGGCCACGGATTGGCGCGGCAACAACAATATTGCCGAGTCCATTTTCCAGCAGCTGGCGCACGAGCCCTTTCCTGTACCGACCTGGCTCGTGGTGGGCGCGGGCACCGGCGGCACCTCGGCCACGATGGGTCGGTATTTGCGCTACCACGGGCACGACACCGGGCTGCTTGTCGTGGACCCGGAGGGCTCGGCGTTTTACCCCGCGTGGCAGAGCGGGGATCCGGCGCTCATCACAGGCAATTCCTCCCGAATCGAGGGCATCGGCCGGCCCCGCGTTGAGCCGAGCTTTGTGCCGGGTGTCATCGATGCCATGATCGAGGTCCCCGATGCCGCCTCCGTGGCCGCCATGATGCACTTCGCCCAGCTCTCGGGGCTGCACGCGGGGCCGTCCACGGGCACCAATCTGTGGGGCGTGTGGCAGCTGGTTGGGCAGATGGTTGCCGCCGGTGAAAAGGGCAGCATCGTGACATTAATGTGCGACGGCGGCGAACGGTATGCGGGCAGCTACAACAACCCAGCGTGGCTGGCTGAGAAGGGGCTGGACCCGGCCCCGCCTTTGGCCACCCTGGATGAGTTCTTCGCCACCGGCGTCTGGCCTGGCTAGAGTTCCACCGACTGTCCCGAATTCAGGTGCCGGAACTTCACCCCGTGTGCCGCGCCGATGCGGGCTATATGGGATTCCGTAAAGGCCAGGCCTTGCTCGTTGAGCAGGCCGTCGTGGATCTGGAAGGCCTGTGGCGCGCGGACCGAGACCACGAAGTCCACCACCTCCGAGACCTTCGACCACGGCGCATGCACGGGGATCAGGAGCGTGCCCACGCTCACCCCGTCGGGAACGATCAGGGAGTCACCTGGGTGATAGACGTCGTCGTCAATCAAGTAGCCAACATTGGCCACAATGGGCATGGTGGGGTGGATCAGCGCGTGCTGGCCACCAAAGCCTTGGACCGCGAAACCGGCGGCCGTGAAACTTTCTCCTGCGGCGGCGTCGAAAATCCGGGCAGCCTGCGCGGGGGCCTTGTCACGGAGGTCGTGCGCCACACCTGCGGGGGCATGGATGCGCAACCCGGACGAGTGGGCGAGCGCCTCGGTGAGGGCCTCTGCGTCGTAATGGTCGGCGTGCTCGTGAGTGATCAGCACGGCGTCGGCACCATCCAGCGCCGTCTGGGATTCGGAAAAGATACCCGGGTCAATGACGAGCACGCGGCCGTCCTGCTCGAGTCGGACGCAGGCGTGGGTGAATTTTGTCAGCAACATGGTGCCAGCTTATGCCTGCTCCGGCACCTTGGCCATCATGGACGCAACGGCTCTTAGCGGCTTGGTGCGATAGGCTGGATGACTGATCCAGCAATGAGAAAGTGAGCCGGCACCATGTCTGATCTCCCCATGAAGGAGCAGCGCGTCACGAAGCAGCGTGTGGCGATCAGTGCTGCCATGGACACGCTCGACGACTTCGTCAGCACGCAGGAGCTCCACCGGCTGCTGCACGAACAAGGCACGCCCGTCTCGCTCGCCACAACCTACCGCATCTTGGCCTCGATGGCCGAGGAGGGGCTGCTCGACAGCCTGCGCAACGGTGAGGGTGAGGCCGTGTACCGTCGTTGCAACGCCACGAGCCACCATCACCACCTACTGTGCCGCAACTGTGGCAAGACCGTCGAGATCGAGGCCCCCGCCGTAGAAAGCTGGGCGGCCCGCATTGCCGCGGACAATGGCTTCACCCAGGTCCAGCACACGGTGGAAATCTACGGCCTGTGCCCGGAGTGCTCGGCCGCCTAGTTCCCTAGGCCGCGATCGCTTCCTCAACGGCGCGAATACGGGCGTTCTCATTGGCCAGACGAGTCTTCCAGAGACTCCACAGGTGCGTGAGCACCATGAGCACGGCGCCCGGGATCAGCCACAACGCCAGCTTCAGGACATCCAGGCCCATACTCTGTCCGGGGAAATACAGCAGGGTCTGCGCCGCGTGATGCCAGGCGGCCCCGTTCCAGAAGGCGTTCAGCCCACCGAAGAGTCCCGGCTGCATGGACGGAGCAAAAATACCGCCGGAACTCGTGAAGTTCAGGGCGACGAACAACAGCGTCAAGGTAGGTGTGGTCCAGTGCCGCAGCATCGGATGCAGGCCCATGCCCATCATCACAATGGCCGAAACGTACAGCCACGACAGCGACCAGATCCCCCACAGATTCCCCTGCAGCACACCGTAGAGGGGCCCGGCGATGACAACGGCGATCGTGGAGACAATAGCGCCGGCCAGAACTGCCAGAGCAAAGCGGCTCCGCAACCGCACCCGTGCCATGAAGCCCGATAGCGGCACGGAGCTGGCGTATCCGCCAATACTCAAGGCCACGAGCATGAAGAACAAGCCCTGACCCGTGCTGTCGTGGGTACCCACGGGAACTACGTCCGCCACTTGGAACGGCAGATGCTGTTCAAACGCCACGGGCAGAAAGATCTTCTGCGTGATGCTGGCCGTGGTTTCCGAGGCTGCGCTCGAGAGGAACAAGGTGGCATTCTCGGCTCCGGGCGCGTAAGCGGCAGCAAGCTCGCGCTGGCCGATCAGCGCGCGGGCACTCGCCGCATCCGGAACCGTCCGAACATCCAAAGACTCCCCCGCGGTGTCCTTGAGCGTCTGGGCAAATACCTTGGTGGCGGCTGTATCGCCGACGATGGCAACTTGCACATTGTGCGGCTGCGGCTGATGGAAGGCCCCCAAATACGCCAGACCCATGACGGCGACCAGGAAGAACGGAATGAGCATGGTCAGTCCAAGCTTGCGCCACGCCACAGCCGGCACTCGCTCCGGACGGCTCGGGGCGGGTGCAGGCTGCGGGAAATCCATGATGGGCTCGGGATCGATGGTGGCTAGGTGCGTGCTGTGATTCGTCATTATTCTTCCACCCTACGCCTAATGTTGCATTATGCAACATTGAGTGTTGCCTTCTGCAACTAGGCTAGGAGCATGAACAACACCCCGCGTGATGGCGGCATTGAAGCCGTCTTCAGCCAACTCCGCGAGATTTCGCGCCGCTCCAACGCTCGCTCGCGCATCATCGACCACCCGCTGACCTTTGTGGAGCATTCGCTGCTGCGTTTCATCGCCACGACGGAGGGCGCCCGGGCCACGGATATTGCCACGGCGTTCTCGCTCAATCGCTCCACGGTGTCGAGGCAGATCAACACGCTGATCAGATTGGAATTAGTCCAGTATCAGGATTCAGAAAACTCCGCCGAGTCCCCCACGCATGGACCCTCAGGGCGGGGCAAAATTCTGGCCTTGACGGAGCGTGGGCACTCCCAATTGGCGTCATCCACGGCGGCGCATCAAAACGTGGTGCAGGAACGCCTAACAGGGTGGACTGATGCGGAAATCACGAGCTTCGCGGCCGCATTGGCCCGCTATAACGCGGCGGAGTAGCTCTCAGGCCGCGATTGCTGCTGCGTATGTTCTGTTCTGCGCAAAGTTCACGGTGAACGTGCCGCAGAACACTGTTGTGCGGCACGTTCGAGCCGAACTTTGCGCAGGACAAAACATTCAGGGCCCCGAGGGCGCCACATAGCCCCGGTATGGGCGGCCCGTGTGCGAAAAAGGGTACTAGGCAGCCATGGACGGTCGCGAGGACCAGCCGCGGCGCTTCCGCCAGGCTCCGGCCACACGGCAGACCACGTAGATCGCGAAGGACAACGTCGTGACGTAGGGGCTGATGGGGATGCTGCCACCCAGGGCCAGCATGATGCCTCCCACGGTGGAGATCATGGCGAAGGCCACGCTGAGCAAGACCACCATGCGCGGTGCCGCCGTAACCTGCAAGGCTGCGGCCGCAGGCGTGATGAGCAGGGCCAAGACCAGAAGCGAGCCCACCACCTGAATGGACAACGCGACGGCGATTCCCAGCAGGAACATGAAGGCCAGCGAGAGCGTCCGCACGGGAACGCCACGCGCGGCGGCGATGTCGGCGTCAACACTGGCGAAGGTCAGCGGGCGCCAGATGAGCGCCAGGCCCACAATCACAATGAGCGCGGTGCCAGCCAGCACCGAAAGCTGCGTGGAATCCACCGAGACAATCTGCCCCGTCAGCAGCCCAAATTTATTGGCCGAACGCCCTTGGTAGAGCGAGAGAAATAAGATGCCGAGCCCGAGCCCAAAGGGCATGATGACGCCAATGACCGAGTTTTTCTCGCGCGCCCGGACGCCCATGGCTCCGAGGAGTAAGGCGGCGGTGATGGAGCCAGCGAGCGAGCCAAACATGACGTCGGCGCCAATGAGCAGCGCGAAGGCCGCACCGGCAAAGGACAGCTCGGCGATGCCATGCACGGCAAAGGCAAGATCGCGCATCATGACAAAGGTGCCCACGAGGCCACCGACGAGGCCCAGAATCGCACCGGCTAGGAGCGTGTCCCGGAAGAGCGGAAGTAACTCACCGTAGTTGGAGAAGTTAAAGACAGCGCTGCTGAAGTCCGCCCAGTTCATGAATTTCCTAATTCGTGTGCACCGTGCTGGTGCACTGTTTCGCCGAGCAGTTCCTCGCTGAGGTGCCCGTCAATCACGGTGTCCGGACGCCCCACAACCACCAGACGCCCCTCAACATTGAGCACCTGAACATGTGTGCCGTACAGCGCGGAGAGTACCTCCGTGCGCATGACCTCTTCCGGTGTACCAAGAGTAAAGCGGCCACCAGCCAGGTACAGCACCCGGTCCACATGCTCCAGAATCGGGTTGATTTCATGCGTGACAAAAACGACGGCGGTCCCGTTCGCCTGAGCTTGTTGGGCCACGAGCGCACTGACGGCCTTTTGATGATGCATATCCAAGGACAGCAGCGGTTCATCGCACAGCAGCACCTTAGGATTGGACGCCAGCGCCTGGGCAATGCGCAGGCGCTGCTGCTCGCCGCCGGAGAGCATTCCGACAGGGATCTTCCCGTAGCTGGAGGCGCCCACCATCTCGAGGAGCTCGTCGACGCGTTGGCGATACGCGCGCCCATGGAGCCGAAAGCCCCACTTGTCGCCGTCAACGCCCAGCCCCACGAGGTCGCGGGCGCGCATGGCGGTATCGGGTGCAAAGTGTTTTTGCTGGGGCACATAGCCAATGGCGCGACTACCGCGTTTGACGGGGACGCCGTCGAGCATAATCTGCCCGGAACTCAAGGTGGACATGCCCAACAAAATCTTCAGGAAGCTGGTCTTGCCGCTGCCATTGGCGCCCAGGACGGCGAGGAATTCACCGGCCCGGACGTCAAGGTTGAGATCTTGCCACAGTGTGCGCGCGCCATAGGCCAAGGTGGCGCGCTTGAGTGTGATGACAGATGGTGCCGCTTGGGTCATTTGCCGGCCGCTGAATTTAGTCCTTGTTCCAAGTCATCAACATTACCAAGCATCCAGTCGAGGTAGCTCGTGTTGGCCGGCAGCGTCTCGGAGAAATCGACGACGGCGACTCCCGCGGCTTCAGCGGCGGCCTTCAGCTCCTGCGTCTGGGCACTTTCAGTCTGCGTATTGTAGGCCAGCAGGGCTACCTGCTTGGCGGTCACCAGGGCCTGCGTTTCCACCATGGTGGCGGCCGGAACATCGGCCCCATTTTCAACGGCAGAGGTGAATTTCTCGGGGGTCTTGTTGACCAGACCGGCCTCGCTGAGCAGGTACAGCGGCACGGGCTCGGTCACGGCCGCACCCTCGCCACCGCGGCTCGCCTTCAAGGTAGCCAGGCGAGCCTCGAGCCCGGTGAGTTTTTCCTTGAACGCGGCGGCCTGCGAATCAAAGGCTGCCGATTGGGCGGGAAGGGCCGCGCTAAAGCGTGTTGCGAGCTCGTCAGCCAGCTTCTCCATGGTGGGAAGTGAGTACCAGACGTGCTCATTGAAGTCGGTCCCGGTATCTAGGCCGGACAGCTCGCTGACGTTGACAATCTTGTCTGCATCAAGCTGGCCCTTGGCGAGCTGCGTGAAGAAGTCGTCGTAGCCGCCACCGTTTTCCAGACCAACCTGAGCTTTGGAGACCGCCAGCTTGTCTTGGGCGTTGGCCTCGTAGCCGTGCGGGTCCGCCGCGGGGTCCGAGATGATGGAGTGCACATCGACGTAGCTGCCGCCCACGGCCTTGGCGATATCGGCGTAGACGTTGGTGCTGGCTACAACGGAGACCGTGCCCGCGGCGGCAGGGGCAGTTTCACCCCCGCCGCAAGCCGTCAACGCTACGGATGCAAACAGAGTTGCACCGAGAAGTAGGACGGAGCGGCGGGGCTGAAACATAGTTTTTCCTTATCGACGTGCTAATGAGAACAGTTACCAATAAGAACCAGCATAGCTCATATTGGGAACCGTTCGCATCAAGAGCGGCGTCGGTCCTGAATCTGCGTCTGCGTGGCGTCGCGAATCTCGCCCACCAACTGCTCAATCACATCCTCCAGGAACAACACACCCACGGCCTGCTCGGAAGGGTCCATGACGCGCGCCATGTGCGATCCGGAACGCTGCATGACAGCGAGCACGTCTTCGATTTCCTCGCTTGCTGCGATGTTAACCATGGAGCGCACGCGCCCCTCGCCGATCGCCATCTCGTAGCGTTCCAGAGGAATACGCAGTACGTCCTTGAGGTGTAGATAACCCAGGAGGTTTCCAGCATCGTCGGCAAACACAAAGCGGGAGAATCCGGTCTTACCCACCATGCGCTCAAAGTCCACCGGGGTAGCTTCGGGTGCCATGGTGACCACCGAGTCCAGGGGAACCATGATCCCGCCAGCTGTTTGCGAGGAGAACTCGAGGGCGCCGGTGATCAACCCTGTCTGGTCATCCACGAGCCCGCTGCGGGTAGATTCCTCAACGATCGACTGCACCTCTTTCAAGGTGAAGGCAGAGGTGACCTCGTCCTGCGGCACGATCCCGAACAAGCGCACAATGTGATTTGCCAACCAGTTCAGTGCCACGATGAGCGGACGTACCACCTTGCTGATGAGCACGAGCGGCGGAGCCAACAGCAACGCAGCCTTGTCCGCGGCCGAGACAGACATGTTCTTGGGCACCATTTCGCCAAAGGTCACGTGCAGGAACGTCACGAGCGCCAGGGTAAAGACAAACGCCACGGGTCCGGCAATGTTGTCATCCAGCCCAATGACGTGCAGCGGTTCGGCCAAGAGGTGATGGATGGCGGGTTCGGCAACGTTCAGGATCAGCAGCGAACACACCGTGATACCCAGTTGCGAACACGCCAGCATCAAGGAGACATTTTCCATGGCGCCCAGGGTGACCTTGGCGCGCTTGGATCCGGCGTCGGCCAGGGGTTCAATCTGGCTGCGCCGGGCGGTCATGACGGCAAATTCTGCCGCGACAAAAAAGGCGTTGCCGAGAAGCAAGATGACAAGCCAGGCAATTCCAGCCCAGGGACTCACAGTGCATCACCTGCTTCGTCCGTTGCATCCGAGAGGGAAGGAGAAGGTGCCGGGATGAACTTAATCCGGTCGATCCGCCGTCGTTCTACCCGGTCCACCACCAACGATCCACCTTCGACGGCGACAGTGTCACCAACTAGCGCGATGCGGCCAAGTTCGGCCATCATGAAGCCACCGACGGTTTCGTAGCTCGCCTCATCCGGGACGGACAGCGGCCCGATGCGCTCGGAGACCTCGTCGGGACGCATGAGCCCCGGGAAGAACCAGGCGCCATCGGCGGAGAGCAAAATGCCGGGCTTGATGCGGTCGTGTTCATCGGAGACTTCCCCGACGATTTCCTCGACGAGGTCTTCCAGAGTTGTCACACCGGCGGTTCCACCGTATTCGTCCTGCACCACGGCCATTTGGAGATTTCCTTCGCGCAGTTCAAGTATCAAGGCGTCGAGGTGAACCGTCTCGGGGACGCGCAAAACGTCTGTCATGATGACGCCTACCTCGAGCTGATCACGCTTGCGGAACGGAATCGAGACGGCACTCTTTAAGTGCACAACACCCAACACGTCGTCCGACGATTCCCCGATGACCGGGAAGCGGGAGTAACCCGTACGGCGGGCCAGATCAATTATTTCCGCGACGGACTGGGTGCTTTCAATGGTTTCAACACGCATACGCGGGGTCATGACGTCGGCGGCCGTACGCTCGGAAAAGCGCAGGGTGCGAGCCACAAACGTGGCAGTACCCTCGTCGAGGGTTCCCATTTCTGCCGAACGGCGCACCAGGGAGGCCAGTTCGGCGGGAGAGCGTGCTCCGGAAATTTCTTCCTTGGCTTCCATGCCAAAGAGATTCAGCACCTTGTTGGAGAAACCGTTCAAGATAATAATGAACGGCTTGAAGATAGCGGTGAAGACCAGCTGCGGGCGGGCAAGCGCCTTGCCAATCTCAAAGGACTTGGCGATGGCCATGTTCTTGGGCACCAGCTCGCCGATCAGCATAGAGAGCAGGGTTGCGATCACCATCGCCACAATGAGGGCAATGCTGGACACGGCAGCCTCGGGAAGCCCCAGACCACCCAAGGGGCCCAGCAACAACGCACCGAGTGAGGGTTCCATTAAGAAACCGGTCAGGAGGGTTGTCAAGGTAATGCCCAGCTGGCAACTAGAGAGCTGGGTTGAGAGTGATTTCAAACAGCGCAACAACGGCACCGCACCCTTGTCGCCGTCGTTCACGGCTCTTTGAACGTAGGCCTGATCGAGGGCTACGAGGGCAAACTCCACGGCGACAAAGAAGCCGGTTCCGAGGATAAGCAGCAAACCTGCTGCAAGAAGGATCCATTCCATGATTACTGCACCCCCTGAGCTATTTCGCGCAGAGAAACTGCGCTGCAGCGGGGGTTGGCCGCCGGCGGAGGGTGGTCAGCGCTGAGGCCGGCCGCAGAGGAAGTAGAAGGGCAATGGTGGGCACGAGTGCGGGGTTTGCCGGCATTGTCAACACGTTTGCGGGAGTTCGTTTGTGAACTCTGCAAACCGTTGCGCCGGCCCCTAGATTTACTTTCCATAGGATTTTCAGTCTACATCAGCGTACCCACGAGTTAGCCAGCCAGCACGCTGTGCTCCCCCAAAGAATGGAACGCGCGGCGGTGATAAACCATGGGAGAACCCACGGTCAGGGGCGCAATAATCTCTACAACCTCGGCCGCCAGAAGTAGTGAGCCGCCGGCGGGAGTTCGGCTGAGAATCGTGCACCGTAGGCTGTATCCGTCGTGGACTAGGAGGGGCTCCCCGCTGTCCATGCGGCTCCACGCCATGGAGTCGGTAAAGCGTTCCGAGCGTGCGTCGGCGAAGATCCTGGCCAGGTTAAGATTTGTGGCACTGAGCAGATGGACCACCACGGAATCGGCGATGGCAATCGCGGCAGCAGATCCGCTATTGGCGGCGAGGGAGAAGGCCAGTAGGGGCGGCTCGGCCGAGACGGAGGCTACCGACGATGCCGTAATGCCCACAGGGCCGCTGCCGGAGTCTGCCGTAATGACAGCCACGCCCGCCGGGTGCCCGCCGAAAGCTGTTTTGAAGGCATCCGTCAAGGGAGGTGTCTGAAGCTGCACAGTCATGGGCTAATCAATCCTCTCGAACCGCAGCCCTTGCGGCTGAGTCTTCAAGTGACTCTAGAACCTCAACCATAGTTGAGGTCAAATCGAGGAGGCTGTGCCCATCCCGGAAGCGTCGGGCAGATGTGCCCCGTCGAAGACCCGGGCGCCGGGGCCGGCTTGCGCCACTTGATCCTCGGGATTCACAAAGCCGCACTCGGCTAGGGACAGGCAGCCGCAGCCAATACAGCCGCCGAGGCTGCCGCGGAGCCGTTCCAGTGCCTCGATGCGCGCCGTCAGCTCGGCCTGCCAATGTTCGGAGAGCCGCTGCCAATCGGCTTGCGTTGGCACGCCGTGGTCCGGTAACTCTTCAAAGACGGTGGCTACCAAGGCCAGGGGAATTCCGGCTCTTTGGGCGGCCCTGATAACGGCCACCCTCCGGAGGACCGAGCGTGGATATCGCCGCTGGTTTCCCGAGGTGCGGCTGCTGAAGATCAGGCCCTGGCGTTCATAAAAGTGCAACGCCGAGACACTCACGCCTCCGCGCTGCGCAACCTGACCCACGCTCAACAGTTCCTGAGAGCGTTGGGCGGGAACGCCGTCGGAGGTGTCAGGTGGAAGCACCACCTTAGTGATCGGAGATCTTGCGGATCCCGGCAACGGCCTCGTCGAGAATTTCATTCATGCTGCCAGCAATATCGACGATCACGGCGGCCTCGTCCGCTTCCATGGGTTCCAGGGCATCGAGTTGTGAGGCCAGCAGGTTCGGCGGCATGAAGTGACCGGAGCGGCCTTCGAGACGGGAACTGAGGACCTCGAGGGAACCATTGAGGTGCAAGAAGATGGTGTCGGGAGCCTTGGCCCGGATAGCGTCGCGGTAGCGTCGCTTGAGTGCAGAGCAGGCAACCACGATGCCAGCGGAGCGAGTCGTCGCCAACTCATGCCCCACGAGCTCAAGCCAGGGCCAGCGGTCATCATCATTGAGGGGCGTACCCGCGGCCATCTTGCGGATGTTGGCGAGGGGATGCAGGGAATCGGCATCCACAAAGGGGAAGCCCATGGCATCAGCCACGAGGGTTCCGATCGTGCTCTTGCCAGCGCCCGAGACGCCCATGACCACAACACGGGTGGCGTTCGGTGTAAGTCCGGCAGGATCGGCAGAAATTTCAGAGGTCGTCATAGCTTCCTGTTATATCAAAGGTTGTCAGAGATCACAGTAATGAACTGCTTCACTACCGCCCAAGGTGGCGCATTAGTTCATCTTCAAGGCACTAGAATTCAGCGGCTAACAGGCTCTTTGCCACCCAATAGCCCCAACTCGCTGCGGCGGGGTGCACCCTCCCAGTCTCCAGACACCAGGCAGGCAAAAGCCCCCGTTTGAGCCGCCGTCAGCAGCCGCTCTTCCGGAGTCTTGCCTGCTACCAGCTCTGCCAAATACCCTGCCACAAAGGCATCTCCAGCCCCCACGGTATCCAGCGCGTCAATGGCGATGGGCCGCTGGCTGTAGTGGCCGCCGTTGATTATCGCAACGGCACCCTCAGAACCAAGTTTGATAATGACTTGCGAAGGCCCCAACGCAGCGATTCGCTGAGCCAGTGCGGCAGGGCCAGGAGCCTCACCCACCGCAATGGTGGCCTCGTCGTCGCCCGCAAAAACAATATCCACCAAGGGAATCAGCTTTTGGTAGGCAGCGGCGGCATCCTCCGCGTTCCAGAGCGCGCGGCGGTAGTTCAAATCTAGGGAAATGGGCACTCCGGCAGCCCTGGCTGCAGCAATGGCGTAGTGAACCGTGGCAGCAGCCTGATCCGAAAGTGCCGGAGTAATCCCACTAATATGCACCAGTGCGGCGCCAGTAATCAGCTGTTCCGGAACATCGGTGGACGAAAGCCGCGAACCTGCACTGCCCTTCCGGTAATAAATCACGTTTTGAAGTGCGGCGGTGCGGCGCTCCTTGATCATCAAGCCTGTAGGGGCGCCGTGATCGAGCGTGGCATGAACTTGAACGCCTTCGGCCCGAATTTCCCGTAGCACCAACTCACCCAAGGCATCATTGCCTACCCGCCCACACCACTGCGCGGAGGTGCCCAAACGCTGCAATCCAATGGCCACGTTGGATTCTGAGCCACCCATTCCCGGGCTCATGGAGGTTGCGTGGGCCAGCGGACCGGGAGTATCTGCCTTGATCAGGGCCATGGTCTCACCAAATGTGAGGACGTAGGGCGTGCCAGCTGCTGTGCTCATTGCCCCGCCCCAGCTTCATCTACCAGACGGCGAACCCGTTCCGCCCGCTGCGTGAGTCCCGGCAGCGATCCACCCTTGAATGCATCGCCTAGCAACGGCCCGCCCATGCTCACCGCAAGGGCGCCGGCCCGAATCCAGAATGGAGCATCGTCAATGCTGATCCCACCCGATGGCACCACGGCCAGGTCAGGGAATGGGCTGCGCAACTGGGAGATGTACTCCGGGCCAACCGTTGACGCCGGGAACAGCTTGACGGCTGTGCTGCCCAGACTCCATCCGGTGTGCAGTTCGGTAGGCGTCAAGCCGCCGGGAAATATGGGAACACCGCGTTGCACCGCCGCCTTAATGACGTCAGGGTGCGTAATCGGTGTCACCAGATAGTCCGCCCCGGCAGACATTGCCGCCTCCGCCTGTTCCACGGTTGTCACAGTGCCCACGCCAATTTCAACGCCGGCACCAAAAGTGGCCCGCAGCGCCGGAAGCTCGGCGATGACCCCCTCAGTGCTGAGCGTCAATTCAATACTCACCACGCCGCCATCTACCAGGGCCCGGATAACCGGGGCGTATTCCCAGGCATGCCCTGCGCGTAGTACGGCAATGACTCGGCTTGCGAGCAGAATGTCCGACGGCGCGGGCCGGGCAGGTGGGATGACAAGGTTTTCGTGGTTCATGAGTGGCACCTTTCTAGTGGTTGGCTGTGGGTCGTGACTGAACGGTGCGGGCGTGTCTGGTCAACACCTCACGCAGAGAGCCCTCACCCACTTCAAGGAGGGACTCTTCAATCATGCGGACGTAACCTTCGGAAGTTTTCATATGTTCACACATGGCGTCTTCAGCGGCTTCGGCATCCCCGGCCCGGATGGCGGCGGCTATTCTTCGGTGCTGCTGCTGCTGTTCATCACCGACCAGATTATTGACCTCGCGGTAGCGCCGCGCCTCCGCCATCACGGTGGTGAGTTCATTGCGCAGGGCGTCGATTACAACGACGAGCTTGCAGACAGCTACGCCTACACATCCGCATACCTGCCGGTGAACCGCCTGCTCGATGGAACCATCCACGACTGGTAAATTGCCCTATCAAAAAGGCCGCTTGCCACGTCCGATTTTCCGGAAGTGGCAAGCGGCCTTTATGTGAGTCCTAGAGCCGGGTGTCGAAGGAATTGCAGAAGACGTTCTCGTTGAACGTGCCCTGGAATTCGGAGAGTCCCTGGATCTTTTCCACCGTGGCCCGGATGGCTTCGCGGGAGTCGGCGTGGGTGTGGATGGCGGTCTTGACCATCGGCACATCGATGAGGTGGTTGGGCTGGTTCAGCGAGACAAAGACGGTGGGGACCTCGGTGACGTACCACGGGATCTCCGCAGCCATCGGGGTGGACCACTTGACGCGGATGGCCGCCTCCTGGGCGAAGCCCTTCACATTGGCGAACACCAACGCGGCGTCGTACTTCTCGGAGTAATCGTCCGTGGCCTCCTCGGAGATGACGGACATGAAGTTCACGCCTTCCTCCCCCGCGGCCTTGCGCTGAGCTGCGGTCTTGAAGATGTGCACCTCAAAACCCACACGCTCAAGCTCGTCGGCCACTGTGTCCAGGTAACCCAGCGGGTCCGCCATGGTGAAGTCCGAGCCGCCGGAGATACCGTACAAACGGATCTTCTTGTGTGTGGCCGGGGTCAGCGGCAGGTTGCCCTGCGTGTCCTTGACCAAGGTGACCGTCTTGTCGGCGATCTCAGCGGCAATGGCGCGGTGCTCAGCCGAACCAATCACGGCCAGCTGATCAGCCGGGGGAACCAGCGATTCGCGAGCTTTGATGTGCAGGCCCAGCGACGCCTTCAACGCGAGGATGCGGCGCAGGGCATCCTGCAAACGCTCCTCTGTAATGACGCCGTTGCGGTAGCCGTCCAGCATGTAGCCAAAGTCCTCTTCCGGGTTGCGGAAGAACAAGAACATATCGCAGCCGGCGGCGATGGCGGCGGGCACCAGGTCGCGGCGCTTCATGGCCTGGGTCATGCCGATCATCTGCGAGGCATCGGTCAGGATCAAACCATTGAAGCCCAACTCGCCACGCAGCAGTTCACCGAGCAGCTCCGGCGCCAAAGTTGCGGGGAGCACCTCGGCGTCGCTCAGTCCCGGGCGGAAGCGGCGGGAAAGCTCCGGCGCACCAATGTGCCCGATCATGATCGACTGCACGCCGTGCCCGATCATCTCGCGGTACACATGGCCGTACGTCTTATTCCACTCCTCATAACCGAGGGTGTTGTACGAGGTGACCACGTGCTGATCGCGCTCGTCGATGCCATCGCCCGGGAAGTGCTTCATGGCGCAGGCGGTCGGCGACTCGCTAATACCGTCGAAGTATTCCTTGGCCCGCTCCACCACTACCTCGGGCGTGTTGCCGAAGGAACGCGTGGAGATGACGGTGTTGCGCCAGTTGTAATGAATGTCCACGATCGGCGCGAAGGCCCAGTTGCAGCCCAGCGCAGCGGTTTCCACGCCGGCCACCTGACCCATCTGGCGCGCGATCGACTTATCCGGGTGCGAGCCGGCCTGCAGATGCGTCGAGACAAAGGTGCCGTCGTCGCAGCTGCCGGCCCCGCCCATTTCCGGGTTGGAGGCGATGAGCAGCGGGATCTTCGTGGTGGCCTGCGCGTGGCGAATGTGTTCCTGCACGGCTCCCGAGGGGCCCGGCCGGTACCGCATGCCGCCCACGTGGAACTTCTCGAGCACCTCATCGAGGTATTCGGGGGCGTAGCTGTTGTTGTGGTTGATGAACAGCTGGCCGATCTTCTCTTCCAGCGTCATCGACCCAATCGTCGATTCCACCCAGGCCACGCCCGCATCGTCCAGATTGAACGGTGCGGCGCGCAAATCCACTGCGTAACTCATTACTTCTCCTGATGTTTCCTGTGGTCTTTAGACAGTTTGCGCAAGACGTACGACGGCGTCACTCACCAGTGCGGGGACCGGCGCCGAAATGTCAATCACCACGGCGCGTTCGTCATCGGCGATGGGTTCCAGCGTTGCCAGTTGGGAATCGAGCAACCCAGTGGGCATGAAGTGTCCGGAGCGGCCCTCGAGCCGCGCCCCCAACACTTCCCTGCTGCCGTCCAGATGCAGGAACACCACATCGGGCGCCTTGGCCCTGATGGCGTCGCGGTAGCTGCGCTTAAGTGCGGAACAGGCCACGACGAGTCCGTTGGCTGAGGCCGCCAGTTCCTGGCCGACGATTTGGAGCCAGGGTTCCCGGTCGTCGTCGTTCAGGGGTGTGCCGGCCGCCATCTTGGCAATATTGGACACGGGGTGCAGGGAGTCCCCGTCCGTGAACGGCAGGCCGAGCTCGTGCGCCACGAGGGCGCCGATCGTCGTCTTGCCGCAGCCGGAGACTCCCATGACCACAATGTGCTGCGTTTTGGCAGCGTGTGAGGCGTCGATCACCAGTCGTGGACCGTTCCGTCAACGAGGCGGTTGTAGGGCAGGTAGGCCTGCTGGTACGGGAAGGCCTTAGCGGCTTCCTCGTTGAATTCCACACCGATGCCGGGGGTGTCGCCGGGGTGCAGGTAGCCGTCCTTGAACGTCATGGACTGCTGGAAGACCTCGTTGGTCTTGTCCGAGTGCTGCATGTATTCCTGGATGCCGTAGTTGTGGATGGCCAGGCCAACATGCAACTGAGCGGCGAAACCGATCGGGGAGATATCGGTGGGGCCGTGGAAACCGGACTTGATCTGGTACTGGGCTGCGAAGTCCATGACCTTCTTCAGCGGGGAAATACCGCCGAAGTGGGTGGAAGCTGCACGGACGTAGTCAATGAGCTGTTCCTTGATGATGGTCTGGTAGTCGTAGACTGTGTTGAAGATTTCACCGATAGCCAGCGGCGTGGTGGTGTGGTGACGGACCCAGCGCAGCGCTTCCTGGTTCTCGGCCGGGGTGCAGTCTTCCAACCAGAACAAGTCATACGGTTCCAGCGACTTGCCCAGCTTTGCGGCCTGGATCGGGGTCATGCGGTGGTGACCGTCGTGGAGCAGGGGAAGCTCGGGACCAAACTCGTTGCGAACTGCCTCGAAGACTGTGGGCAGGTGGCGTAGGTAGGCGCGGGTGTCCCAGTCTTCTTCCTGCGGGAATGCACCGCGGCCAGCAGGCTCGTAGTCGTAGCGTTCACCGGAGGCCTGGGCCTGAGCAGCAACACCGTAGACGGCCTTGATGCCGGGGATAGCTGTCTGAATGCGGACGGACTTGTAGCCCAGTTCCAGGTGCTCACGCACGGAGTCGAAGAGCTGGGGAATGTCAGCTCCGGAAGCGTGGCCATAGGCCCGCAGGCCGTTACGTGATGCGCCGCCGAGGAGCTGGTAGACGGGCATCCCGGCGATCTTGCCCTTGATGTCCCACAACGCCATGTCAACGGCGGCAATCGCGGCCATCGTGACCGGGCCGCGGCGCCAGTAAGAGCTGCGGTACAGGAACTGCCAGGTGTCCTCGATACGGTGCGGATCCTTGCCAATGAGCAGCTGGGCAACATGCTCCTTCAAGTACGCGGCCACCGCGAGCTCACGCCCGTTCAGGGTCGCATCACCGATACCCACCACGCCCTCATCGGTCGTGACCTTCAACGTCACAAAGTTACGGCTGGGACTGGTGACAAAAACTTCTGCGGAAACAATTTTCACGAGGGATTCCTTCCAGGAAATGGTGTGTGCGCTCCGAGTAACTCAAGACAGAAACTCGGAGCAATCGGGTCAGACAGGTGGTGCTGGTGAAGCTGTGGTTCGGTAAAGAGTTATGTGGCCTAGGCCTTCTCGTCCGCGTCCCGCGCTTCGAGAGCGTTTTCGAGGCGATTTGCCCGGCGGGCGTTGATCTCGGCGACGATTTCCTTGTGCTTGGCATCTGTCAGCGGGTAGGCGATCATGACAGCGATGGCCAGGAGTGCGAACACCATGGGGAGTAGACCGGAGCCGGCGCGGATACCGAGGATGGCTTGTGCGCTTTGCTCGCCGCCACCGGAAGCGTAACCACCCCAAGCCAGGGCGTAGGCGGCGAGAGCGCCACCCACCGCTTGGCCGGTCTTACGGGTGAAGGAGAACAGTGCGTAGGTAATACCTTCTGAGCGAACCCCGGTGCGCCATTCGCCGTATTCCACGGTGTCGGCTTCCATGGCCCAGACGAGCATGCTGACGAGCATGATGCCCATCTGGCTGATGAGAACACCGGTGAAGGCCAGCCACACCATGGTGGCGGGTGCGAAGAAGACGATCAGACCACCGGCGGCCATGAGCAATCCGGCCACGAGGTAGAGACGCTTCTTGCCGACCAGGGCAACTACGCGGGGCAAGGCAGCCGCGAGGCCGAAGGTCAGGAAGATGTTGACGATCGACATGACCGCGTAGAGCGGCAGGGAGTCCAGCACATCGCGGAAGTAGTAGATCTGAATGGAGCTGATGGCCAACTGGCCGGTCAGGAACAAGAAGGAGCTGATGCACAGGAGCAGGAGCGGCTTGTTGCCCTTGAGCGTTGACACGCTTTGCTTGAGTGAAACCTTGGGAACCTCGCGAACCACACGTTCCTTGGCGGTGAACACGGTGAACATGTACAGGCCAGTTCCCACCACGGCGAAGACGATGGTCAAGGTGGTGAAGAGCGGTTGGAGGTTTTCACCGTTCTTCATCAAGGGAGCGATGAAGATACCAAGGAAGGATCCAACGGCGACGGCACCAATGGTGCGGGCGCTGGCGAGCTTGGCGCGTTCGGCCGAAACCTGCGTCATGGCGCCAGCGAGGGAGCCGAAGGGGATGTTCACGAAGCTGTAGGCCAGGCCTAGGAGCGTGTAGCTCGCGTAGGCCCAGATGAGCATCCCAGTTTGGCCGATCTGCGGGATGGAGAACGTCGCAACGCTCAGCAGCAGCAGCGGGATGGAGCCAAACATGATGAAGGGACGGAACTTGCCGAGCTTCTTGTGGTAGGTCTTATCGACCATGCGGCCGGCAAAAACGTCGGCGAAGGCATCAAAGATGCGAACAACGAGCAGCAGAGTTCCTGCGGCTGCGGCACTGATGCCGACAACGTCTGTGTAGTAGAGCAGGAGAAACATGGTGGCCGTGGTGAAGGCCAGGTTGTTTGCGGCATCGCCGGCACCATAGCCAAGGATGCTGATCTTAGGCAGCGGTCCTGAGCCTTTCGACGCCACCTGAGTGGACCCGTCTGCTTGCTTTTGTGAAGTCATGGTCAATGTGGGCTCCTTTACCCAAATCCTTCGCAGTTGCGCTGCTCCGGACAATACCCACTACGTCCTGGTACGTGGCCCTACGGTGGACCACCACGTGGCCATTCCCTCAAGGAGTGGCCGTCCGCAGCTGGTCAGCTGGCGTGTGAGCTGTATTACCTACTAGTTAACCAGTTAATACAACAAATGGCAACCGCTTGCCATTATTTTCTTTAAGTTCTTTCACATTTCTTTCCCCGCCTCCCCCAGCCGACGACCGATCTCGGTACGGCAGAACGGGCGGTCGTTGCCGGTGCGTGGAAGAAACACCGGCAGCGACCGCCCGTTCAGGGGTGCGCAGAATCGCGAAAAATCACCGCAGCTTTAGGCTGTGAGCTCCTCGATGCGTGTCGCGATAGCAGCCATAGCGGCCTCGTCGGCGGCCAGCGGACCGTCCAAAACGGCCACGAGTGCCTTCAGATCCGCGCCGGGCTCCAGGGCGAGAGCCACCTCGAGCTCCGAGACTGCAGAGTCGGCAATGACAGCCCCTGCCGTGTGCGCGCCCCGCAGGAACGTCACCCAGGCGGCGATCATGCGGGCCGCTCCGGCGCCGGAGCGCCCTGCGGCCAGTTCGGCCTTGAGCACCGGAACGGCACGCATGCGCAGCTTGCTGGAGCCATCCATGGCAATCTGCGCCAGGTGATGGGCAATCCGGGCGTTACTAAAGCGCTCGAGGAGCGCGGCGCGGTAGGCCGGAATGGCCAAACCCTCGGACGGCAGATTCGCCTCCGCCTCATCCCAGAACTCGGTGATCCAGGCGGCACAGCTGGGATCGGCGAGAGCCTCGGCCACGGTCGCATGACCCCGCAACTGGCCCGCATAGGCCATGAGCGAGTGCGCGCCGTTGAGCAGCCACAGCTTGCGGTTCTCAAAGTGCTCGATCTCGTCAACAAACACCGCACCGGCGCTGGCCCAGTCGGGTCGACCTGCCGGGAAGTCGCCGCTGAGGACCCAGTCGCTGAAGGGTTCCGTCACAACAGGTGAGGAATCCGCGTAGCCACATTCGGCCGCCACGAGGGCGATCTCCGCCGCGGTGGTGCGCGGGGTGATCCGGTCAATCGAGGTGCCCACAAAGCTGACATTAGCCTCAATCCAGGCACCCAGATCAGGATCGACGACGTCGGCCAGACCACCAATCGCGGCGCGCGCGGCAGTCGCGTTGTTGGCCAGGTTATCGCAAGATACGACGGCGAGGGGCCCGGTCCCAGCCGCACGGCGGGCCGTCAGGGCCTGGACCAGACGGCCCGCCGCCGTGACAGCGTCGGCGAGGTGTCCGGCGTCGTCCGTGGTGTGGGCCGTCAAGGCGCGCAAGGCGTCAACATCGGCCTGGACCGCGGGGTTACTGAGGTCGAGACTGCCGTCGGCGGCCAAATTGTAGGCGGCCTCCGTGATGGTCAGGGTGACCATGGCCGTGCTCGGGGCGGCGACGAGGCGGGACAGTGTGGCAACATCCGCGCCGTCGTGAGCCTCGACAATGCTCGTCATGAGCTCGAACTTATCGCCGCTGCCGCCACGCTCAATCAGCGTGAACAGGCCATCCTGAGCGGACAAGGCAAGGGCAGCATCGGGACGGCGACCCGTGAAGGCCGCGATCCCCCACTGCGCACCATCGCTGGCGTGCTGGGTGTACCACGCCTGATGGGCGCGATGGAAGGCGCCCAGGCCGAGGTGAACGATGCGGATCGGGGCGGCCGGCGTGGTGCGGTGCAGGGTCTGTGTGGGGCTCATAGCGGGTGCAGTATCCGTTTCAAAGGTAGTCATGGCCGGCCTTAGAGCTTGAAGGCGCGGCGAGGAGCTGCGTCTACGATGTCGACAATGATTTCGTGGGCGCGGGCCTCGCTGACGCGACTTTCGGCGACGAGACGGGCCAGGAAGGCGGCTTCGATGCGGCGTGAGGTGTTGTGGCGGGCCGGGATGGAGCAGAAGGCGCGCGTGTCGTCGATGAAGCCAGAGGAGCGTGAGAAGCCGGCCGTTTCGGTGACGGCACCGCGGAAGCGCAGCATGGCATCGGGGGCGTCAAGGAACCACCACGGGGCGCCGATGAAGACTGAGGGGTAGAAGCCGGCCAGAGGCGCAATTTCGCGGGAGAAGGCGGTCTCGTCGATCGTGAACGGGATGAAGTGGAAGCCGGGGGCCGTGCCGAAGTCCTCAAGCATGGGGCGCAGGGCCTCGGTGTAGCTGACGCCAAACGGGATGTCATGGCCGGTGTCGGCGCCGAACTTGTTGAACGATTCCGTGTGGTGGTTGCGGAATACGCCGGGGTGGATGGTCATGACGAGGCCATCGGCCACCGACATGCGGGCCATTTGGTAGGTCATGTGGGCTTCGAATACGTCGGCGTCGACGGCGTTGGCCTCGCCCTTGCGGGCCTTCTCAAACAAGGCCTCCGCGGTGCTGTCATCCAGGCGCAGGGTCTGCGCCGTGCGAACGCCATGATCTGCGGAGACGGCGCCGTGCTCGACGAAGTACTGGCGGCGGTTTTCCAGGGCGCGGATGTAGCCGGCATAGCCGCTCAAGCCGTCGCCTGCGACGCTGATCAGCGTCTCGACGCGCTCTGCCCAGCCGGCGGCGGCGAACTTGATGTAAGCATCCGGACGGAAGGTGGGGAGCACGCGACCGGTGAAGGTGGGATCCTTCGCGATGGCCGCGTGGGGTGCCAGATCATCCAGCGGGTCATCCGTGGTGGCGAGAACCTCAATGTTGAAGTCCTTGAACAGCTGGCGAGGACGGAACGCGGGGCTCTTGATTTTGGCATCGAGTTCGTCGAAGAGCGCATCGGCATTTTCCTCGTTGACCTCTCGCGTGAGGCCAAAGACGTGCTGGAAGGAGTCGCGCATCCAGTAGCCCGATGCCGTGCCATCAAAGAGCGGCCAGGCCTTGGCAAACTGGCGCCACGTCTCGCGGGGCTTAACGGCCGAGGTGCCACCGACGCGCAGCTTTTCCAGCGGAACACCGCTGGCGTGGATCAAACGGGTCACGTAGTGATCCGGGCTGACCAGCAACGTTGCCGGATCAGGGAAGGGAGTGTCCAGTTCCAGCATGGCCGCATCAACGTGACCGTGCGGGGAGATGATGGGCAGGTTTTCCACCTGAGCCAACAGCTCCCGAGCAATGGCGCGCGTGCCGGGATCGGCAGGCAGCAGGCGGTCCGGATCGGCGGCCGGAGACAACGACGTCGCGGCAGGCATCTGGGAAGGATTGGCAGAAGAAGATGAATGTGACATAGATCAATCGTCCATGTTATTCACCCATTTTGTCAACCGGTTGCCAACCATTGCCATGCGAGTTTCCAAAAAGTGTCAGGAAGCGTTGACACGTCCCGTCGAACCGCGCAAGACCAGCTGTGTAGGCAAGGCGGGCAGCGGCGGAGTGGTCGCCAGCTGATCCACGGCGGCCAGCACGTGCTCGAGGGCCGCGGCACCCAACTCGGTCAGGGGCGACTTGATCGTGGACAACGGCGGGGTGGTGAAATCTGAGCCAAAGATATTATCGAAGCCCAGGATGCTCAACTCGCTGGGGATCTCCACGCCGGCAGCCTGCAGTTCACGCATGAGGCCGATGGCCATAAGGTCGTTGTAGCAAAAGACGGCCGTGGCCGTGCCTGCGCGCACGGCAGCGGCGGTGTGCCGTCCGCCGTCGACCGTTGGCTCGCTTGAGGCCACCACGGAGGCACTCAGGCCGTGCCAATCGCAGCGAGCCTTGATGGTCTCCCAGCGGCGCTGCGACATCCAGGAGCGTTCGGGACCTGCCACATATGAAATCTCGGTGTGGCCCATATCGGCCAAATGCCGCACCGCCTCAGTCACGCCAAACTCGGTGTCGGCAATCAGCGAGGGCACCCCGGCCACGTTGCGGTTGATGACCACGACGGGTTTCTTTTCCGACAGGGAGCCAATCTCTTCATCGGATAGGCGCGGGCTAGCTAGGATGAGGCCGTCGACCGTGGCGAGCATGCGCCGAGCTGTGGTCAACTCTAGCTCTGCGGATTCCTTGGATTCGGCCAGCATGAGCGTGTAGTCTCGGGCCGCGGCGGCCGATTCGGCGCCGCGGATCACATCGAAGTAAGCCGGGTTGGTGATATCGGAGACGATCAAGCCAATCGTCTGGGTGCGCCCGGTGGGCAGTGCTCGGGCAAAGACGTTGACCTGGTAGTTGAGCGTTTCGGCGGCATCCATGATCTTTTGCGCGGTTTTAGCGCTCACCCGGCCGGGCTTACTCAGGGCTCTGGACACGGTGGAGGGGTTAACCCCAGCCAACTCGGCAATGTCGTAGATGGTGGGTGCCGATTTGCCCGTTCGGGGCGTTCGGGCAGTGTCGGCCGATGTGTCGCCGGGCTGGGTCGTGTCAGTCAAGGTAATCCTTCGCAATTGGTTGCCATTGGCAAGCTTAACGCACATCCGGCCCGCGCCGTCGAAAGACGGCCCGGGCCGGATGAGCGTCAAGGCCTCACGGCACCCTTAGGCGCGTTCGGAGTACTTGCCTTCTTCGCGGATGCGATCGTTGAGCAGGCCTAGGAACTCGTCCTCGTCGAAGTCGAGGCTAACTTCCTCGCCCTTCCAACTGGACAAATGAATGGCGTTGGCCAAGCGGACGCCCTTGATGCCATCGGAACCCGGTGCCAGTAGCGGGGTGCCGTCCAGGATGTTCGCGGCAAAGTTCTCCAGAACACCGGCGTGCTGGGCGCCCCAGACCGACTCGAACTCGACAATCTCGGTGGAACGGTAGTCGTCCATGTCCAGCTGGCCGGTGAACAGACGCATCACATCGTCCATGCCCATGCTCTCGCTGATCTCGCGTTCGGGCTTCTTCAAGCGCGTCACGGTGGCGGTCTTGCTGCCTTCCACGACGATCTTTCCCTGGTCGCCCAGGATCTCGAAGCGGTCGGTACCGATCATGTCGTGCGTGGCGGTGACAAAGGTGCCGGTGGCCCCGTTGCCGTAGTCAACCAAGGCGGTGACCTCATCTTCAACGGCAATGTCGCGGCGGAAGCCGTAGGAGACCTTGGCGAAGACGGACTTCGGCACGCCACAGATCCACTGCCAGAGATCCAACTGGTGGGGAGCCTGGTTGACCAGGACGCCGCCGCCCTCGCCGCCCCAGGTTGCACGCCATTCACTGGAGTTGTAGTAACCCTGGGGACGCCACCAGTTGGTGATGATCCAGTTGGTGCGCAGGATATTGCCGATCTCGCCGTTGTCGACGATCTCCTTCAGGCGCTGGTACAGCGGGTTGTTGCGCTGGTTGAACATGATGGCGAAGGAGAGCTCGGGCTTGCTGGCCGCAAATGCGTTGAGTTCAGCAACCTGCTTGGTGTAGACACCTGCTGGCTTCTCGACGAGCGCGTGGATGTTGCGCTTGAGCGTTTCCATACCCATTTCCGGGTGCAGGAAGTGCGGCACGCAGGTGACGACGGCGTCAACGTCGCCGCTGTCCAGCATGGTCAGGTAGTCGTCGTAGACCTTGACACCCGGGTATGTTGCTGAGGCGAGTTCACGCTTGGCCGGGTCGGTGTCCGTGATGGCGCCAATCACCATGTTCGGGACCATGCCGTCCGTGATGAACTTGGCATAGGCGCCGCCCTGCTGGCCGATGCCGATAATGCCCAAACGTACTTTGTTACTCACTGGTGGTACTCCGTTTCATAGCAGAAAAATCGGGATGTAGTTCTTGAGGGCCGGGCGGTTGTGCCCACGCCCGCGAGGGGTCCTCGGCCGAGGTACGAGGCTGGGGACCGGGTGGGGATTAGAAGAGGTTGCCGAAGCCCATGGCAGTCAGGTTGCGGTGCGATGTTTCCAGAACTTCCCACACCGTGCGGCCGTAGAGTTCGTCCTGCTCAACGAGCAGGTACTGGGCGCCAGCAGCTTCCGCTGCGGGGACGATCGAGGGGAAGTCGAGGTTGCCCTCGCCCACCTCCGCGAACTGGACCACGTTCTTGAACTCGGTCATGAAGTTCACGAAGTCGCCACTTTCCAGGTACCCGAGGGCCGACTCCGGCATCATGCCGATCCGGTAGTCCTTCAGGTGCACCATGGCCGTGTTCCCGGCGTACTTTTCGAGCGTGCGTACGGGGTCGAGGCCGCCGCGCTGAACCCAGTGAACGTCAATTTCCAGGCCCATGGCCGGCGAGTTCTCATTGATGATGTCCAGCATGTACTTGCCATCAAACTTCGCGAACTCGATGTGGTGATTGTGGTAGTACAGGCTGATGCCGTGTTCTGCCAGACGTTCGGCGTAGCCGTTGGTTTCCTTAGCAAAGTCCACCACGGCGTCGATCGAGGTCATCGCACCAAACGGCAGCATGCCAATGCGCAGCAGGTTAGTGTCAAGGCGCTTAGCGTCGTTGACGATCTTATCGAAGTCGTCCTTGAGGGACTCCCCCGGGCGACCCACGGGCTTTTCCATCATGACCGACAAAGAAGCCACGACCATGCCCAATTCGGTCTGCGCGCGCTCCAGCTCGGAGACGTTCTTCTCGTCCATCGGGACCTGGGAGATCTCGACGGCGTTGTAGCCCAGATCGCTCACCTTGCGCAACGTCTCGAAGGCGCCCACCTCAGCGAAGCTGTCCTTGAGCATCATTGCCTGTACACCGATTTTTGCCACGATTTTCCTTTCATTGGAAGGCGCCTAGGCGCCTTCTTTTTTGACACTGTAATTCCTGGGTGAAACTCTCCGACGGTTATGACACCGGCAAGGTACTCGCCTCTTCGAGCCGCTGGACTTCCAGCAGCGCGTGTCGCTCGTCGCGGCGTTTGGCCTGACGGTCCGGATCCGGCACCGGCGACGCCAACAGGAGCCGCTGGGTGTAGGGGTGCTGCGGATCACGAGTGATTTGTTCGGCTGTGCCCTGCTCCACGATTTCACCGTGGTACATGACGGCAACACGGTGGCTAATATGACGCACCACGTCCAGGTCGTGCGAGACGAACAGGTACGAAACTCCTGTGTCCTTTTGGATCTGCAGGAACAAATCCAACACGACGGCCTGCGTCGAGAGGTCCAAGGCACTGACGGGCTCATCGCACACGATCAACTTCGGCGACAGTGCCAGAGCCCTCGCGATAGCAATGCGCTGACGCTGTCCACCACTGAATTCGCGGGGCAGCCGGTTGATGGCGTCGGAGGGCAGGCCCACCTGATCCAGCAATTCGCGCACGCGCTTGCGGGCCGCTTCGGGCGATTGCCCCTGAACACCGAGTGGCTCGGCGAGGATGTCGCCAATCTCCAGCGACGGGTTCAAGGAGGTGTACGGGTCTTGGAACACTACCTGCAGATCCCGACCGAGGGAGCGGCGCTGCTTCCGATCCGCCTGCGTGATGTCGTTACCTTCAAACACCACCGTGCCCTTGCTGATCGGGGCGAGCCCAAGAATAGCCCGGCCCAGGGTGGTCTTGCCGGAGCCCGACTCCCCCACCAGCCCCAGGGTCTCCCCTGGTTTGATGTGGATGTTGATGTCCGTCAGGGCCCGGAAGGGCTTGCGGCGGAATCCCTTGAGTGGGTATTCCACATCGAGATTGTCAACGGTCAGGATGTTCTCACCCTGAGGTTCGACGGCGGATCGCTTACCTTGGGTGCGTGTCACAGTCCTGCCTCCTTCTCGTTGTCCGCGCCACCGGCGCTTGCGCCGGCGCTCACCAGCATGGTCATGGGTTCCTTGCCCTCAAGCATGGAGCCGAGCAGCTTTTGCGTATAGGGGTCCTGTGGGTTGCGGAGGATCTCGCGAACATCGCCCTCTTCCACCATGCGACCGTCCTGCATGACCGCTACCCGGTCGCACAGGTCAGCCACGACGCCGAAGTTGTGCGTCACCAAGATGACGCCAACATTGAGGCTCTTTTGCAGATCGCGGATCAAGTCCAAGACATCTGCCTGAACGGTCACATCGAGTGCCGTGGTGGGCTCATCGGCGATGATCAGATCGGGCTCACAGCTGATGGCGCCGGCGATGAGAACACGCTGTGCCATACCGCCGGAGACCTCATGCGGATAAGCGTTGAAGGTCTTTTCGGGGAACCGAATGCCGACGTCGTCGAGCAGTTTTAGTGCCCGCTTCTTGGCTTCGGATTTTGAGATCTTCAGGACGCGCACCATAGGGGTGACGAGCTGGTGCCCGATCGTGAAGGCCGGGTCCAGGTTGCTCATGGGTTCCTGCGGAATGTAGGAAATCCTCTTGCCGCGGAATTCGCTCAAGCGACTCTGGCTGACGCTGTCATCCGTGGGGGCAACCGTGTACTTACCATCGAACTGGATGCTACCGCCCACGATGCGGGCGGCCTCGGGCAAGAGCCCTAAGATCGAGAATGCGGTCTGGGACTTGCCCGATCCGGACTCTCCCACAATGCCCAGCACCTCACCACGATCAACGTGGAAGGACACATCGTCAACGACCTTCTTGACGGAGCCATCCGCCTGCGGGTAGCCAACACCAAGATGGGAGACCTTGACGAGGTGGTGCTCGGTTCCTGCCGCAACAGCTTCGTTCTGGGTGCGACCAGGCGCCGTACGGCTGTTCAAGGCTGCTACGGAGCCACGCTTGGCGGGCTTAATCTTCTCAGCATCTTCGAGTGCGTCACGGACCGCATTACCCAGCAGCACGAGGGCGCCGATGGTTAGGCCGATAGCGAGGGCCGGCCACAGCAACAGTGTGGGGTTGAGGTAAACGTTCTTGAAGCCTTCGCTGAGCATGACACCCCAGGTGGCAACCGTGGGATCACCCAAGCCCAAGAACTCCAGACCAGACTGAATGCTGATGGCTACACCGCAAACGATCGCCGTCTGGATGATGATGGGGGCACGCACCACGGAGAAGATGTGGCGAGCAATGATGGAGGCATCGCTCAGGCCAGCTACTCGGGCGGCATCGACATAGAGTTCGTTGCGGACTGACTGGACGGCTGTCCTGGTCAGTCGGAAGTAGCCGGGGCTCAGCAAGATACCGAAGGCGACCATGGAGATCCAGACGGAGGGGCCGAAGGCGGCACGAACCGTCAACAGTACGATGATGCCGGGCAGCGCCATGAGGATGTTGACCACCCAGTTGGCGACGCCGTCGAACTTTCCGGCATAGTAGCCAGCGATCAGACCGGCGGGGAGGCCGATTCCCACAGCCACCGCGGCGCAGAGAAGTGCCGAGAGCAGCGTGGTGCGGGCACCAAAGACCAGGCGGCTCCACACATCACGACCCACGCTGTCGGTGCCGAGGAGGTTCGTGGAATCGGGGTTTGCGAGGGTCTTGCCAATGTTGGCAAAGTTCGGGTCAAAGGGGGCCAGGACATTGGCCAGGATGGCCAGAAGCACCACAAGGGTCAAAATTCCGACGGCGATCAGACCCATGGGGTTCTTGAGGATCTTCTTGATCACATGGGACCTGACGACGGTCCCCTTTTGTCCGACGTCGCTCTGATCGGCGAGGACTTCGATTTCACTCATGAGACACGCACCTTGGGATTCAGCCAACCGTTGATGAGATCCACCAAAAGGTTGACAATAATGACGATGACGACGGTGTAAAGAACCACACCCATGACGAGCGGGATATCGCCCATGGTGGTGGATTGGACGGCCAATGCGCCCATACCGGGGAGTGCGAAGATCTGCTCGATGATCACGACACCACCCAACATGCCGATGAATTGCAGGCTCAAGACGGTCAGCCCGGCCGGCGCGGCACTGCGCAGGACGTGCTTGAACAAGATCTCGCGTTCGCTGATGCCGCGGCTGCGCAGGGTGCGGACATAGTCCTTTTCCAGCTGCTTGATGACGGCACTACGGATCTGTTGAGCCGCGCTGGTCACACCGTTGATGACGATGGCCAGGACAGGAAGCGCAAGGGAGGCGATCCAGGCCGCGGAGCCCGAGTCCGGTGAGATGCTGCTCGTTGCCGGGAAGAGCTTGAGCTGAATGGCAAAGACCGTCACCAAGATGATGGCCATGACGAAGCTGGGGATCGCGTCACCGATGACGGCGGCCGACTGTACGGCCTTGTCAATCCATCCGCGCTTCACAGCGGCTGCCATGCCGAGGGCCGTGGCAATAATCGCGATAAAAATGATGGACACGATGACCACGGTCAAGGTGACCGGAAGGCGTGTCATGAGAGCTCGAGCTACAGGCTCCGAGGTGAACCACGAGGTGCCAAGGTCACCGGTCAGTGCATGTCCGGCCCAGGCAAAGAAGCGTGGCAGGAGGGCCTGATCCAGGCCGAGTTCGATTTCCTTGGCGGCAACCTGTTCCTGGCTGGCAAATTCACCGAGGATGTTTCGGGCGATGTTGGCCGAGGAAAAGTAGAGAAGGAAGTAGGTGAGGAAGGAGATTGCGGCCAAGACAACAACGCCGGCGGCAAGCTTTCGCAATATAAACGTAACCATCAGTCGCTCCAGTGCGCTGGTCAGAAGGATAAGGGGACGTTGGGAGACGGAGGATTGGGCTCCGTCTCCCAACGAGCTGGGTCCGCTACTTGGCGGGGGCGTAGTTGTAGATCGAGGGGATTGCCTGCTGCAGCTGCGGCTCGACAGTGATCTTCTTGTTCGTCAAGTACATCTGGTTGAGGCGGAAGAACGGCACAAACCAGGCGTTGTCAGTCACGTACTTGTTGACGTCCTTGGCCTTTTCGGCACTCTGCTCGCCACCGTTCTGCACAGCGTCGATCATGGTTGCCAATTCCGGCGTCGTTGACTTGAAGGGGTTGTACAAGGCGGAGGTGGAAATCATCTGGTTGATGGCAACCCAGGGCTCTGCCTGGTACAGGTTGAAGACGGCTGCCGAGTACTTGGCTGCTGCCAGGTCCGGCACGTAGTTGGCAGCAGGAATGGTTTCCAGCTGCACCTTGATGCCGATGTCGCCCAGCTGCTGCTGGACGGTTGCCGTGATCGCTTCGAAGCCGGTCATGGTCGGAATCTTCAGCTCAAATCCGTTGGGGTAGCCTGCTTCTGCCAGGAGCGCCTTAGCCTTGGCGGGATCGTACGGGTAGCTGCCATCCAACTCGTCAACATAGGCTCCACTTTCGGGGCCGAAGACCTGGTTGGTGGGCGTACCTTCGCCCAGGTACTGCTGCTCGAGAATCGTCTTGCGATCGAAGGCGTAGTTCATAGCCTGGCGGACCTTGGGGTTAGCCAGTTCCGGGGTGACCTTGCCGTCGCGGTCCATGAGCAACAGACCCTGCCAGTCAACCTGGCTTGTTGTGAGGGTCAAGCCGGCGGCCACAGCCTGCTTGGACGTCTTGGGATCGAGCAGCGTGGCATCCACCTGACCGGAAACAATGGCGTTGGTGCGTGCCGTCACGTCCTGGAGGAACTTCATGGTGACCTTGTCAAACTTCTGCAGGTCCTTGTTCCAGTAATTGGCGCGCTTGGTGAAGACGTATTGTGAGCCCTTCACCGTGTTGGTGGTATCCAGTTCGTAAGGACCAGATCCTGCCGGAACCGTCTTGATGCCCGTGGTGCCCAGTGCTGCGGGGCTACCCATCAGGCCGGCGGCCAGGCTCAGGTAGTACGTGAAGGCCGGGTCCGGCTCGCTCAGGGTGACGGCCACGGTGGCGGGATCAACCACGGCCACGCTCTCCAGCGATGCGACCTGGTAAGCGTCGCGACCCTTGGCCTTCTTGAAGTGGTCGAGGTTTGCCTTGACGGCTGTTGCGTCAAGCTTTGCGCCATCATTGAAGGTGACGTCGGTGCGCAGCTTGAGGGTCAAGACGGTGTTCTCAGCGTTGTACTCCCATGATTCGGCAATCATGGGCTTGAGCTCTCCGTCAGGTGCGCGAAGGATCAAGGTGTCATAAACGGCCTGGTAGTACGGCATCGTGTGACCGATGTGGGCATCAGCTGGTTCGAAGGACACGAGGTCCTGCAACAGGCCGATCGTCAGCGTGGTGGTAGCTGCGCCGCCGTTAGTGCTCGTACCGCCACCACCGCAAGCGGTGAGGGCAAGCGCCGCGGCCGTGAGGATGGCCATGACTGTGGATTTTGGACCAAACTTCATTGTTGGCTCCTTGGTTCATAAGGGATGAGGATCATTCAAAAATCAATGTGTCGCGCGCCACATTTGATGTTGTAAGGAACACGCTACTGCCCTTGCAATCATTTGGCAACCGATTGTCATGAAATGCCGTAATTTGTTACCTACGCGAGATAGACGCTTGCAATCTAGGGGATTTTTAATGCCCTAGAGATGGCAATTGATTGTTGTGAAAGATAACAATCAATTGCCATCGACCCTCAGTGGAACAGGAGCTCAGGCGACGTGGACAAGACGCTCCGGGTAGCTTTGGGCATAAACGTCCTTGATGATGCGCAGCGTCTTGAGTGCCTCGGCAGGGTCAATCCAGAACGGACCCTCCTGGTCAAGCTGGGCATAGAAGTCGGCAATGTACAGCTGGTGCGAAACACCCCAGTAGTCGCGCCCGCCCGACGCGGCACGACGTTCCTCGATAACTTCCACCCGACCGTCGTCGTGCGTAATGAGTAGGTCACCACGCAGCTGCAAGGTGGCCTTCTCGGCAACGATGTCCACCGTGATCGGTGCGTTGACGGAGTTCGCCAGGGTGGCATAGAAAACGCTGCGCACCCCGTTGTCATGCGTCAGCACGATCTCGGCAGTGTCCTCCACCTCAATCGTCTCGCCCAACGCATGGGTGGCGGCATGCCCGGCGACCGAGCGCACCTCCCCCATCATCCACTGCAGCAGATCGAGGGTGTGGATGGCTTGATTCATCAGCAAGCCACCACCGCCGCCAACCCAGCTCCCCCGCCACGGACGATTCTCATAGTACGAGGCGTCCCGGTGCCACATGACAGTTCCGGAGCCGCCCAAG
The DNA here is from genome assembly GCF_003219795.1 of Arthrobacter psychrolactophilus. Lineage (GTDB taxonomy): Bacteria > Actinomycetota > Actinomycetes > Actinomycetales > Micrococcaceae > Specibacter > Specibacter psychrolactophilus. The sequence continues at coordinate 258,431 of NZ_QJVC01000002.1, forward strand.
ATGGCGCCAAATTCGCCGTCCTTGAGTCGCTGAGCCATGGCCTGTACCGCCTGGTTGTAGCGGTTTTGGAAGCAAATCCCGATCCGGGCGGTGCTGGCCGCCGCGGCGGCAGCCAGCCGTTCGCCGTCGGCCAAGGTACTCGCCAGAGGCTTTTCGCTGATGACATTCACGCCACGTTCCAGCGCTGCGATGGCCGGATCTGCGTGCTGATGGTGCGGCGTGCAAATATGTACGACGTCGAGGCTCACCTCATCCAGCAGCGTCGCTACATCCGCGTACCCCGGAACATTGTGCGCCGCCACGGCGGCTGCCAAGCGTTCCGGATCGGTGTCGCAGACGGCCACCAGCTCTGCGCCAGCAATGGCGGCAAGTGCTTCGAAATGGACGGTGGCTACGTCTCCGCAACCAATAATGGCAACTCTGGGCATGATGACTCCTTTGTCGGGGAAGAACATTAAAGGACCTTAACGAGCTCTGGTTCGCGCGCATCGCTGCGCGCGAACCAGAGCGGACAACTTAGGCCAGCGTGATGCCGATGGCGTCGGTTGCCGAGCGGAAGGCGCGGGCGGCCTCACCGAAGGCAGCCGGGCCGGAGAATCCACCCAGTTCATGCTGCGCGGCCAGGTGCGGTTCCAAGGAGGCAAAGCCCGTGTAGCCATCCTCGCTCAGGGCCGTGAGGGTTTCCACGAGCTGACCGTCGCCCTGACCCGTGGGGACTACTTCACCACTGCCGGCAATGGCGTCCTTGACCTGAAGGTAGTCCAGGTAGGGGCGCAGCATGGCGTAAGCATCGGTGAAGGGCTTGACGCCGACCTGCACAAAGTTGGCGTTGTCCCAGGCTGCCCGCAGGGCCGGCGAGTTGACGGTTTCCAGAAGGTCCAGGACACGCTCGGGGGTATCGCCGTAGATGTCTTTTTCGTTTTCGTGGATCAAGATGACGCCTGCTTTTTCAGCTTCTGCGGCGAGCAGTGTCATGCGCTCCATGACGGCGTCGCGAATATCCTCGGGGCTCTGGTCGGCTGCCCGGAAGTAGGAGAACATGCGAATGTAGCGAGCGTCGAGTGCCTTGGTGACCTCGATGATGCGGCGCAGGCGGCCTACCTCGTGAGCGGCGGGCAGGCTGATGTCTACCTTGCCGATAGGACTGGCGACGGCAGAGACCTTTAGGCCTGACGCGTCGAGGACGCTCTTCAGCTCGGCAACCTGAGCGTCATCGAGTTCCACTACATTGACGCCCCAAGCGCTGCGCACCTCAATGTGCGAGGCACCCAAGGACAGCATGACGGCCGCCTGAATTTTCGGATCCGGATCAATTTCATCGCCAAATCCAGAAAGGATCCAGGTGGGTTTTTGTGCGCTGCTCATGGGAATTCCTCCAAGTGGTTTGTCGTTGCGCGATGCTTTCGGACCAGCGGGACCCATGAGGGACGCCGCGTACCGTGACTCACTTCACACAATGGCTATTGTGAAAAGTTTAGTCCCGAAACAACTTTTTGACAACCGATTGCCATTTCTAGCCAAAAACCGTATTCTTGCGGCTAAGGACAGTGCTGTCCATCACATTTTTAGCGTTGGTGCCGAACGGCGCCCACTCGCCTCATCACAAGGACGTGCCTCATGAGTGCTCCCCCCAGCACCTCCAGCAGCGGTTTTAACGCTGCCGCCGGGAAGCCTGCCACTATTCACGACGTCGCCGCGCTTTCCGGCGTCGCCGCCTCAACGGTGTCACGCGCCCTTTCCACGCCAGGCCGCGTCAATTTCCGCACGCGAGCACGCATCGAGGCCGCCGCAGCTGAACTCAAGTACATTCCCAACGCCCAGGCCAAGGCGCTTAGTTCGGGCCGTACGAAGGCTGTCGCGGTGCTCGTTGCCGATATTACAAACCCGTTTTATTTCGACATCATCCGGGGCACACAGTTGCAACTCAAGGCTGCCGGTTACACCCAGCTCCTCGTGGACACGGAAGAGTCCGAGGAGGTGGAAGCCAATAGCATCGAGCAAATGTTGCAGACGGCCGACGGCGTGATTCTGACGGCCTCGCGCCTCAGCGAAGAGGCGCTGACGCTGTCCGCAACCAAGATGCCTTTGGTGACGATCAACCGCCAGGTCACAGGCATCCCTTCAGTCATTCTGGACACCCCCACCGCCACAAATCAGGCTCTTGACCACCTCATTTCCCTAGGCCATTCGCAGATTGCCTACCTGGGCGGGCCAGCGTCGTCGAACTCCAATATCCGCCGTTGGGAGGCCTTGAATGCTGCGGCCAAGGAACGTGGCGTGGAGGTCTTGAAGCTGGGGCCTTTTGCTCCTCGGACGTACGCCGGAGCTGCCGCTGCGGATGCCCTCGTGCACTCTGGGGCAACCGCTGGAATCGTCTTCAATGACCTCATTGCTATTGGCATGCTCCAGCGTCTGCAAGCCCGCGGCGTCCGTGTTCCGCAAGATATCAGCATCGTAGGATGTGACGATATTTTTGGGGCCGACTTCTGCAGCCCGCCGCTGACGACCGTGACGGCCCCCGTTGAACAGGCAGGGCGTGTGGCCGTCACGATGTTGTTGAGCCAGATCAATCCCACGCTCGGCACACTCCCCCGGCAGCAGTCTGTGCTGCCAACTCACCTCACGATCCGAGGATCCACCGGCCCTGCCGCTGTCCCCAGCTGATGAGTAACAAAAAGGCCCCCGTGCCAGCAGCCAACTGCCGGCACGAGAGCCTAGAGGTACAACGGATCTTGCCTTAGCTTGCCGAGACCTTTTCTTGGTCCAGAACTACCGCTGTTGTCGCCTGGTTCTTGGCGACGGCCGGGATGAACGCGGCCAGGATAGCGGCGAGCACCGAGATGCCTCCACCGAGGATCAGGGCCATGCGGAATCCGGTTTCGGAAGGTATAACGACTCCATGGAAGTCGATGGTCATCTGAGCCAGGACCAGACCGATCACGGCGGCGCCGATGGTCGTTCCAAGTGAACGCATCAAGGCGTTGAAGCCGTTGGCGGCAGCCGTTTCGCTCATGGGAACGGAGCCCATGATGAGCGCCGGCATGGCGCCGTAGGCAAAGGCCAGCCCGCTGTTGATGACAAGACCGGTGACCAGCAGGCCCCAGGTGCTTCCCATGCCGAGCAGGCCAACGACGTAGCCCGCGGCGATGATGCAGACACCCAGAACCAGCGTGAACTTTGGCCCCTTGGCATCGGTCAGGCGTCCACCCATGGGTGATAGGAACATCATCATCAAACCGGCCGGAGCCATCCACATGCCAGCGGCAAGGATCGACTGACCCAATCCATAACCGGTGGACGTGGGCATCTGCAGAATCTGCGGCATGACCAACATGGACGCGTACATGCCGAAGCCAACAAAGATCGAGGCGATGTTCGTCAGGAGAACGCGCGGGATGACGGCGGTGCGCAGATCAACCAGCGGATCCTTGGTGCGTGATTCCCATAGGCCCCACAGCACGAGAGAAACGGCGGCCAGGGCAAACAGGCCCAGCGTCAGGGCCGAGGACCAGCCCCAGTTGGCGCCCTGAGAGACGGCAAGGATCAAGGAGACCAAACCGATCGTCAGGCCGACGGCACCGAGGCCATCGAAACGCTGACCGGCGGCTCCGGCAGCCATGGCCGGAATGAACTTCCAGATGGCCAAGGCCACGAGGAGGGTGATAACAGCACTTCCCAGGAACAAGACCCGCCAGTTCGAGAACTCCACGACACCGGCGGCGATCGGCATACCGATGGCGCCACCGACACCCAGCGTCGCACTGACCGTGGCAATGGCCGCGGCAAGACGTTCCCTGGGAACCAGGTCTCGCAACATGGCAATACCCAAGGGCACCATGCCCGAACCCAGACCCTGCAGGGCACGACCCACGATCATGAGCTGCACCGATGGCGCAAAGGCGCAGATGATAGCGCCCAGGATCAGGGGAATGGCCAGAATGAGAATCATGCGGCGCTTACCAAACAAGTCACCCAAGCGGCCGGAGATCGGCACGGCCACGGCTCCTGCAAGAAGTGTTGCCGTGATGATCCATGCGGTATTGGATGCCGAGGTCTCGAAGATGCCCGGGAACAGCGGGATCAACGGTGTGACCATGGTCTGTGTAATAGAAGCGGTGATGCCAGCGGATGCGAGCACTCCTACCGCTAATCGGGGGTTGACAGCCTTAGTTACTTTGGCCACTGGGTCCTTTCAAGAATGAATGTGTAGAGTACACAGAATATTCATTGTACATTCCAAAGGCGGGCCGAAAGTAGCTGATAGGGTCGTTGAAATGACGAAACGCCGCATCGCGAAGATTGAAGAGATTGAGCATCAGCAGATGCTACTGGGCCGTTATACGGTGGCTCAGTTTAAGAATGGAGACAAGCTCGATCGCAGCGTGTATCTGCTCTTAAGTCGGATCCATGCACAGGGTCCCATGTCGATCGCCGAGCTCAGTCAAGCGTTCCACAGGGATGTTTCTACCCTGCAGCGACAGACCACGGTGGCTATCCACGACGGTTTGCTGGAGCGCACGATCGACCCCACGGGCAGCATCGCACGTAAGTTCATACTGACCCCTCTCGGGGAAGCCCGACTCAAGGACGTACGTGATCACGCCGTCAAGTCCCTTGAAAACGTCATGGAGGAATGGTCGGATGAAGATGTGACGACGTTCGCGGAACTACTGCACCGTTTTAACGCCTCCATCCAGGATTACCGAGAGACTAAGGCTAACTAGCCTTCCCCGCTCACCAGCTTTGGGGCAGTGGCCGGCCTTCCTCGTATCCGGCCGCGGACTGTACGCCCACGATGGACCGCTCGCGGAATTCCGCCAACGACGCCGCACCGGCGTAGGTGAAGGAACTGCGCAGCCCGGCGGTAATCATGTCCAAGAGATCCTCGACTCCCGGACGTGCCGGGTCGAGGTACATCTTGGAGGTGGAGATGCCTTCCTCAAACAAGCCCTTGCGGGCACGCTCGAAGGCACCCTCCGAGGAGGTCCGGTTCTGCACGGCGCGGGCCGAAGCCATGCCGAAGCTTTCCTTGTACAGCCGTCCGCCCGCATCGGAGAGCAGATCTCCAGGGCTTTCATAAGTTCCGGCGAACCACGAGCCGATCATGACCTGACTGGCGCCGGCCGCCAGTGCTAGGGCCACATCGCGCGGGTATCGGACACCACCGTCGGCCCACACATGGGCACCCAACTCGGCGGCCGCCGTCGAACATTCCAACACAGCAGAGAACTGTGGCCGACCCACAGCCGTCATCATGCGCGTGGTGCACATGGCGCCCGGACCAACACCCACCTTGATGATATCGGCGCCGGCAGCCACGAGGTCGCGCACTCCGGCAGCGCTGACCACATTGCCGGCCGCCACGGGGACGGAGGGCGAGAGGGAGCGGACTGCCTTGAGTGCCTCCAACATTTTTTGCTGATGCCCGTGGGCGGTATCCACCACGAGGGCGTCCACGCCAAACTCGAGCAAGGCGGCGGTCTTTGCTGCCACGTCACCGTTGATGCCAACAGCGACGCCGAGGCGCAGGCGTCCGGCAGCGTCCAAGGCTGGCTGATAAATCGTGGAACGCAATGCACCGGTCCGGGTCAGAACACCTGCCACCTCACCGTCGCGCAGGACGGGGGCATAGTCGGTCCCCGCGACATCTAGCGCGGCAAACGCGGCCCGCAACGCCTCATCCGTTTGCCGTTTCGCTGCAGCAAAGTCGAGGGCACCGGAATCGGCCTGCACCCGGATCAGGTCAAAGGGAGCAGCATCTAAGCTGACGACATTGGAGCGCATGACGGAGGCCAAGGATGAGAAACGGTCCACCCCTTCGCAGTCAGAGCCGCGCACTAGGCCCAAAAATTTCTTGCCCTCCACCACGACGACGGCGTTATGGGGGCGCTTGCTCATGAGGTGCACAGCATCGATGACGGTGTCCGACGCCCCAAGGAAGAGCGGAGTCTCGTAGAGGGCGTCCCGCTGTTTGACCCATTCACTGACGGAGCGCAGCACCTCGAGGGGAATATCTTGGGGCAAAATGGCCATGCCGCCGCGTCGGGCCACCGTCTCGGCCATCCGTTTTCCGGACACCGCCGTCATATTCGCGACAACCAAAGGAATGGTGGTGCCTGTTGCATCGCCGCTGGAGAGGTCGACATCTAGGCGCGAGGTCACGGTGGAATGCGAGGGCACCAGAAACACATCCGAGTACGTCAGGTCTGTGGCTGGCTGGTTGAGAAAACGCATGGCACTCCCTTAGATAGCGTGGACTTGGTCGCCCTCGTGAAGATTCCGGCGGGAAAACATCGAGGCTGTGGTCCGGCAGTAGCAAACCCCAGTGGGCCCGTACGCGAATGAGTCTAACCACGTAGCCCTGTCATTCACCGCAAAAATCAGTCTTTTTCTCCATAACATGGGGCGCGCCGGGACTTAGATTGGCTTAGAGGCCAACTTGCTTACTAGACTTGACACGGAAGGGGTTTCTTGGACCCCCATCATCCTTCGAAAAGGCTACGCAAGTTGCGCCGTCAGCATCCGCGAAATAGTTTCGGTGCTGCCGACAATGTCAACTGGGCTTAGTAGGCAACAAGAACTCATGGAAGAGGCGTAACACACGTGCCAGAGCAATCCATCCACCGTCTACCAGAAGAATTTGGCGGCAACGAGTGGCTCGTCGATGAACTGTACGAGCGCTACCAGAGCGATAAGAATGCGGTAGATGCAAAATGGTGGCCACTCTTTGAAGGTTTCGCTGCAGAGGATGCAGCAGGAAACGGTCGCCATACCGCAAATAATTCAGCTCCGGTCACCGCCCAGATCCCGGTTGTGGCCACTCCGACCCCGGCCGTAGCTGCCCCCAGCACGACGGCGGCCCCCGCTGCCGCTGTTCCGGCGGCTCCCACCGCGGCACCTAAGGCACCGGCAGCCCCCCGCCCGCCGGCACCGGCAAAGGATGCGGCTCGCACCGGCGCGACGCCCATCCCGGCGCAGTTGCCTAAAACCGCTAAGGACAAGTCAGTCCCGGAAGAGTCAGTGAAGACTGTTCTGCGTGGACCGGCCAAGGCCATCGCGGCCAACATGGTCTCGAGCCTTGAAGTTCCTACCGCAACGAGCGTTCGTGCCATCCCGGCCAAGCTGCTCATCGACAACCGTGTTGTCATCAACTCTAATCTGGCCCGCGCTCGTGGCGGCAAGGTTTCTTTCACGCACCTGATCGGTTACGCCGTCATCAGGGCCCTGGCCGCCTTCCCGTCCATGAACGTCTACTACGACGAGATCGACGGCAAGCCTGTCGCCGTGCAGCCGCCGCATGTGAACTTTGGCATTGCCATTGACATGCCCAAGCCTGATGGCACGCGTCTGCTCATGGTGCCGAACATCAAGCGCGCCGAGACCATGAACTTCGCCGAGTTCTGGCACACCTACGAGGACCTTATCAAGCGCGCCCGCGCTGGTAAGCTCACCGCCGATGACCACTCCGGCACCACGGTTTCCCTGACCAACCCCGGTGGCATCGGCACCGTGCACTCCGTTCCGCGTCTCTCCAAGGGCCAGGCAGCCATCATCGGCGTCGGCTCGCTGGACTACCCGGCCGAGTACCAGGGTGCCAGCGCCAAGATCATCGCCCAGAACGCCATCTCCAAGATTCTGACGCTGACCTCCACCTATGACCACCGCGTCATCCAGGGTGCCGGTTCCGGTGAATTTCTGAAGAAGGTCCACCAGCTGTTGCTCGGTGCTGAGAACTTCTACGATGAGATCTTTGAATCTCTGCGCATCCCCTACGAGCCCGTTCGCTGGAGCTTGGATCTCCAGGTTGACCCGGCTGACGAGATCAACAAGGTTGCTCGCATTCAGCAGCTCATCCACTCCTACCGGGTTCGTGGCCACCTCATGGCCGACACCGACCCGTTGGAATTCGTGCAGCGCAAGCACCCCGACCTGGACGTGCTCACCTACGGCCTGACGCTGTGGGATCTGGACCGCGAATGGCCCACCGGCGGCTTCGGCGGCAAGTCCAAGCTTCTCCTGCGCGACATCCTTGGCGTACTGCGTGATGCCTACTGCCGCACCACGGGTGTGGAATACATGCACATTCAGGAACCGGAACAGCGTGAGTGGTTCCAGAACGAACTGGAGCACCCGTACTCCAAGCCGAGCCGCGAAGAGCAGCTGCGCATCGTCTCCAAGCTGAACTCGGCAGAAGCGTTCGAAACGTTCCTGCAGACCAAGTTTGTGGGCCAGAAGCGCTTCTCCCTCGAAGGTGGCGAATCCTTGATTCCGCTGCTTGACTCCATCATCTCCGATGCAGCCGACGACGGACTCGACGAGGTCGCTATCGGCATGGCCCACCGTGGTCGCCTCAACGTCCTGACCAACATCGCCGGCAAGACCTACGCTCAGGTCTTCCGCGAATTTGAAGGTACCCAGGACACCCGCAGCGTCCAGGGCTCCGGTGACGTGAAGTACCACCTCGGCACCGAAGGCACCTTCACATCTGACGCCGGCAACGAAACCAAGGTTTACCTGGCCGCTAACCCCTCACATCTGGAAGCCGTCGACGGCGTCCTCGAGGGCATCGTGCGCGCCAAGCAGGATCGTCTGGACCAGGGCGAGAACTTCCCCGTTCTGCCCGTCATGGTGCACGGTGACGCCGCCTTCGCCGGTCAGGGTGTTGTCGCTGAGACCTTGAACCTGTCCCAGCTGCGCGGTTACCGCACGGGTGGAACCATTCACATCGTGGTCAACAACCAGGTTGGCTTCACGACGGCTCCTTCCTCATCCCGCTCCTCGGTGTACTCCACCGACGTGGCCAAGATGATTCAGGCCCCCGTCTTCCACGTGAACGGTGACGACCCCGAGGCTGTAGTCCGCACGGCTCAGTTGGCATACCAGTTCCAGCAGCGCTTCCGCAAGGACGTTGTCATCGACATGGTGTGCTACCGCCGTCGTGGCCACAACGAGGGTGACGATCCCTCGATGACCCAGCCGCTGATGTACAACCTCATCGAGGCCAAGCGCTCCGTGCGTCGCCTCTACACCGAGGCTCTCATCGGCCGTGGCGACATCACCGAAGAGGAAGCCACGCAGCTGCTGCGCGACTACCAGGAACGCCTGGAACGCGTCTTTGCGGAAACGCATGCAGCTCAGACCTCACCCATCCCGGTCATCACGAAGGATGCCCAGGCTGTGTCCGGCTTGGAGCGCCCCATCGCGCAGCAGGCCGACTCGGGCGTCAACGATCCCCGAGTCACCGCCATCAGCGCGGCAACTCTGGCCCACATTGGTGCTGCCCACCTGGCCGTTCCCGAAGGATTCACGGTTCACCACAAGCTCCAGCCGCTGCTGGAAAAGCGTGAGGCCATGTCTCGCGAGGGTGGTATCGACTGGGGCTTCGGCGAGCTCAGCGCCTTTGGTTCGCTCTTGATGGAAGGCGTCCCCGTCCGTATGGCCGGTCAGGACTCCCGCCGCGGCACCTTTGTGCAGCGTCACGCGGTCTTCCACGACCGCACCAACGGTGACGTCTGGTGCCCGCTGACGGAACTCAGCGACAGCCAGGCCAAGCTGTGGATCTACGATTCCCTGCTCAGCGAATACGCTGCCATGGCGTTCGAATACGGTTACTCCGTTGAGCGCCCGGACGCCTTGGTTGTGTGGGAAGCTCAGTTCGGTGACTTCGTCAACGGCGCGCAGACCGTCATCGACGAATTCGTCTCCTCCGCTGAGCAGAAGTGGGGCCAGCACTCTTCGCTGGTACTCATGTTGCCGCACGGCTACGAAGGCCAGGGCCCGGACCACTCTTCGGCTCGCATCGAACGCTTCATGCAGATGTGTGCCGAAGAAAACATGATTGTCGCTAACCCGACAACTCCGGCCTCGCACTTCCACCTCTTGCGTCGTCAGGCTTACAGCCGTCCGCGCAAGCCGTTGATCATCTTCACCCCGAAGCAGCTGTTGCGCCTGAAGGCCGCAGCTTCCTCGGTGGAGGACTTCACCTCAGGTGGATTCCGCCCGGTCATCGCCGAGCATGCAGCCCTGGACAACAACGCCGTCGATCGCGTCTTGTTGGTTTCCGGCCGCCTGTACTACGACCTCCTCGCAGCTCGCGACAAGGCCGGGGACACCAAGGTAGCCATCATCCGCGTCGAGCAGCTGTACCCGCTCCCGCTCGATGAGATCAAGGCCGAGCTGGCCAAGTACCCGAACGCGGAGATCGTGTGGGCACAGGACGAACCCGCTAACCAGGGTCCGTGGCCGTTCATGGGTCTGAACCTAGCCCCCGAGCTGGACAAGAAGCTGGGCCGTATTTCACGCCCCGCCTCTGCTGCCACGGCAACGGGATCGGCAAAGAACCACGCAGTCGAGCTGACTTTGCTGGTCAAGCAGGCTTTCGAACGTAACTAATGCACCACTGATGCCCGGTCTGCACTATCAGGCCGGGCATCTTTTATTTGACTTCCACCGTGATCAAAGAAGAGGGGTTCCGTGGAGAAGCGGGAACTGCGAATAGTATCTGTCGGCGATGAATTGGTAGCCGGCGCGGGCGATCCTCGCGCGCTCGGCTGGCTGGGCCGTGTACTAGCGCGTACCCCTGCAGAGCACGTGAGCGTCGAATCCTTTGTGCTCGCCGCTCCGAAAGAAGGCACTGAGGCCTTGGCCGGGCGCTGGTTGCACGAGGCCGGACGGCGTTTTGATGACTTCCATGAGAATCGGCTCGTCATCGGCCTGTCGGGGCGCGACATTGAATATGGTCTCTCGACGGCACGCAGCCGCCTGAATCTGGCCAACATTCTCGACGGGGCCACGCAGCTGAACATTCCGGTTTTCGTGGTGGGCCCTCCCCCGTCGTTGGATCCGGCGCTGAATCGCAAGCTGGCCGAGCTCAACACCGCCTTTGCCGACGTGACCACGCGCCGCAAGCACCACTATGTGGATACCTTCACACCTTTACAGAACCATGAGCAGTGGCGCAATGATCTGGCGGTCAATGCTGGCCATCCCGGTCAGGCCGGGTACGGGCTCATGGCCTGGCTCGTGCTGCACCGTGGCTGGTACCAGTGGCTCGAGATTCCCGAAGCCTCCTGATCCTCACCCGCGACGCCCCCAACCAGCGGTTTGGGGGCGTCGCGGCTTTTAAAGGCGGACGACGGCGGCACTTGTGTCAGGACTACCACCTCCGTCAGCTGCTCGAGGGAATGGCCTGAGCCTCTTTTCCCAAGAAAACTCGCGATATATCTTGTTTCTCGGTGAATCGCGTTATATCGTGTTCTTCATAGACACGATATAACGCGATTGAGAAGGAGTAATTATGAGCCAGGAACAGTGGTCCATCAATGAACCACAAACGCTTGAACTAAGTCATATCACCGAGGTCAAGGTGGCCCTCGTCAAGGGCCGTTTCGACATCGTCGTAACGGAAGGAACCACCACAACACTGGAGGTCTCGGAGGTAGACGGGCAGCCGCTGGAAGTGAGCTTCAGCAATGGCACCTTGAAGGTGGAACACTTTAACGCCTCCAATTGGCTCCAGCGCCTCATCAACTTCCAGCAAGCCGCCACGGCCGTCATCAGCATTGCCGTTCCGGCAGGTGCCCTCGTCACGGCGAGCACCGTCAATGCCGATGGCATGGTCAGCGGAAGTGCTCGGACCACGCTGCGCACCGTGACCGGAGCCCTTCTGGCCGATGCCACGGAGGGGCTGCTGACGGTGGACACGGTCAGCGGCGAGATCATCGCCCGCGACCATCGCGGCACCCTCGTCACCAAGAGCGTCTCCGGCGATGTCATGGCCTCGGGCGAACTTAGCGACGTCCGCTCCAGCACCGTCTCGGGCAACATCAGCCTGGACCTGCACGGCGGCCCCACGACGCTCAATGCCAAGTCCGTCTCGGGAGACATCATGGTGCGTCTACCCCGCACCATGGGCGTTCGGGCCAACGCCACAAGTGCCTCCGGGACACTTTTGTTAGATCAGGATCGCTTCAGCAATCTCGGCCAGAACACGGCGGCCTCGATCGGGCCCGACACACTGCGCTTGGATGCTAACACCACCACCGTCTCCGGTGGCGTCACGATTGTCTATGGCCCCACCGAGCAGCCCACCAAGCCCTCACTGATCAAGGAGGGGTTCTAATGCCTCCCGTCTTTGCCCACGGCGCCCTTCGGCTGTACCTACTCGCAGTGCTCGAGGAAGGCCCCCGACACGGCTACGAGATCATCCGGGCCCTCAGTGACCGTTTTGGTGGCACCTACTCCCCCAGTGCCGGCACCGTGTATCCGCGGCTGTCGAAGCTACAGGAGGAGGGCCTCTTGGAGACCATCCTCGATGGGCGCCGCACGGTGTACAGCCTCACGGTCGCCGGGCGCGAGGAACTGGATCGCAGGCGTCATGAGCTGACCGAGGTGCAAGAAAACATCACGGCCTCGGTGCGTCGTTTGGCCGACGACATTCGCCTCGAGGTCAAGGAAAACATGCGGGGGCTGCGCGCCGAGTTGGCGGCCAGCGCCGAATCGGCACGTGCCCAGGCGCGGACCAGCCACAAGGAACCCAGCCATGAAGCCGCGGGAAACGCCGCTTTACTCAAGGAGGCCGAGTTCGCCCTGCAGCGCTTCCGTGATGATCTCCGGGTGGAACTGCGCCTCAACGCGGCCCGTACGGGGTTCGACGACGTGTCGCTGGCCACGCTGCGCACGGTATTGGATCAGGCAGCCACCGCAATTAGGCAAACTTTAAGGCAATAATTGCCCCCTCTCAGTTAGGTGCGCATGTGCCACCTATGCGAAACTAGATGAGGATCGTTTTTGGAGATCTTTTTTTGATGATTGGAGGCAGCTATGTCGAAGCGTTCACGCAAGCGTCGGGATCGTAAGAAGGGCGGCGCTAACCACGGTAAGCGTCCCAACTCTTAATTCTTGTCGCACTAAGCATCAGCCCGTTTCGCCACCTGGCGGGGCGGGCTTTTGTGTACTCAAGACCACCTTCACCATGAAAGCCGAACATGCTAGCCCTCGTAGTACTCACCATGGTGCCGTTGATGTGGTGCGGCATGATTGTCGCCATTTCCTTCATCGAGACTCCCCTGAAATTCCGGGCTCCCGGCATGACCCATGCCTTGGGCGTAGGTATTGGCCGACTCGTCTTTAAAGCCTTGAACTATGTTGAAGCCGCCCTGGCGGTGGTGTTTGTCGGCAGCTGGACCCAGCGCCATGATCTTGTGGGCGTCACCGCCGCCGTCCTGATGGTCCTGTGCACCGCCGCCCTGACGCTGCAGATGACGGTCCTTCGTCCGGCCATGGCCAAGCGCACCAAGGCGCTTGCCGCCACAGCCCTGAACCAGCCCGGAACGGCTCCCGTCAAGGGCAAGACCGGAACACTGACGCATCTGGCCTACATCGGCTCGGAAGCCTTCAAGGTTGTAGCGCTGCCGATTATTGGCATCCACATTATCCTCGCCGTGGCGGCCTAAGCCATGCCCGGTCAGGAGCGGCCCGAGGCGGCCCAACAGCGCAAGTCCGGAAGAACGACGTCGGACATTGACAGCTACCAGCCGGGCCCACCAAGGCAGGAGCAGGACCACCGCCGCGATCTCCAGGACCGGGACGATGTGCTGCTGCTGGTGGAGACGTTTTACACCAAGGCATTTAGCGATCCCGTGATCGGGCGCATCTTTACCGAGGTGGTGGACATGGATTTAGCGGCGCACATGCCCATCATGGCCGATTTTTGGCAAACGGTGCTGTTCAAGGCCGGGCTCTACAAGCGCAATGCCCTGGCCGTCCACTTCGATATTCACGCCAAGGAACCGCTGACGCTGGAGCATTTCAACCGGTGGTTACAGCTCTGGACCTTGACGGTCGACGGCCTCTTCCGTGGGGAAAAGGCGGAGCTCGCCAAGGTCCAGGCGCATCAGATCGGCGGCTCGATGCTGCGCCGCGTCACAGGCAAATCAGCGAGTGCGTACGAGCGCATCTCGCTGCGCCCGGGGGCACGCGCCGAGGAGCGCTAGACCGCGGCCGAGCGACCCTCGTGGAGACGGGAGAGAATGGCGGCCTTGAGCGTATCAGGGGCCGCTTCCTTGCAGGAACGCTTCACGACGGAGCGGATGACGCATTCGAGGTCGTACTCGCTGGCGCAATCTGTGCAGCCGTCAAGGTGCGCCTTGATCTCGCCTAAGTCCTCGCGGGACAGGGCACCATCCAGGTATTCGTAAATTCGCCCGATGCGTTGATCATCGCAATCGCCTAGGCTCTGGCAGTCGCCCATGGTCATTTCTCCGTTTCAGTCATGTGGTCGGCTTCTTTGATATATCCGCGATCCACGGCGTAGTCAGCCAACATGTCACGCAATAGTTTTCGGCCCCGGTGCAACCGTGACATTACGGTTCCGATGGGGGTGTTCATAATTTCTGAGATTTCTTTGTAGGCAAAACCCTCGACGTCGGCAAAATACACGGCGAGCCGGAATTCCTCCGGGATGGCTTGCAAGGCACTTTTCACATCAGAGTCGGGCAGGTGGTCCAAGGCATCCGCCTCGGCCGAACGCAAGCCGCTCGAGGTGTGCGATTCAGCCCTCGCCAACTGCCAATCCTCCACCGAATCGGCGTTGGACTGCAGGGGCTCACGCTGCCGCTTGCGGTACAGATTGATGTACGTGTTCGTCAGGATCCGGTACAGCCACGCCTTGAGGTTAGTCCCCGGCTTGTACTGATGGAAGGCGGAAAAGGCCTTGGTATAGGCCTCCTGAACCAGATCTTCGGCATCACTGGGATTGCGGGCCATACGCATGGCCGCCGAATACAACTGGTCTACGTACACCATGGCGTCGCGTTCAAAACGGACGCGTCGCTCCTCGGCGGACTCGTTGGCAACATCAACATCTGCCACGTCGGTGACAGTTGTAACGTCAGGCTCGGTGTCTGCTGAGGTGGCAGTTTGCTCAGGCTCGGAAATGTTCATCACAGTCGAGTCTATGCTCAGACTCAGCTTCAGGGGTGCTGTTGGGCTTAGTGTCTGCATTGCCGCCTTTCCAAGAGTGATCATGATCCGGGTACCGCCGTTACGTGGCCCCGATGAAAGGTGCCGCTACCTCTTTTTCAACTCCGAAGTGCCCGAGGATATTCCGCGGACTCCTCGTGTGTGCCGCGAACGTGGGAGACTTATACACAGCATGAGCCTCCCGTGAGGCGGCCCCGGCCGTGTTCTGGGAGGCCGACCGCACCACTAAGGAGGCTTCCTTGTCCATTGTTCGCGTACTCGCCCGCCCCATGTTGGCGTCCTCGTTCATCCTCGCCGGCCTTGACCGCCTGCGCCACGCCGATGCCACCGTTGCGCAATTGTCGCCGGTTTTGCGTCCACTCAGCGCCGCCCTGCCGGTCAATGCCAGCGAAAAAACCCTGGCCCGCGTCATCGCCGGCACCCAGGTAGGAGCAGGCGTCTTACTGGCAGCCGGAAAATTTGCCCGGCCCGCCGCCGTCGTCCTCGCCATCACGGCGGGACTGTCCACCGTGGTGGAATATCGCAGCGCCGACACCACGACGAAGGAACATCGTGCCCAGCGCCGCACGCAATTGACCAAGAACATCGGCCTCATTGGTGGTGCGCTGCTGGCCAGCGTTGACACCGCCGGACGCCCGGGCCTGGCCTGGCGCACCGAAAAGCTCATCGAGAGCGGCAAGAAGACCGCCTCCGCCCAGCTAAAGAATGCGGACAAGTCGGTCCGCGCCCTTGCCCACGACGTGACAGGACACTAATCACCCATGACCACCGCCCTTTGGCCCGCACCTTTCTTGGCAACACCCCTGGATGCCACCGTCACCATTCCGGCCTCCAAATCGCTGACCAACAGGTATCTGGTACTCGCGGCGATTGCCGACGGCGAATCTCGCCTGCGTGCGCCGTTGCAGTCCCGCGACTCTGATCTCATGATTGGCGCGTTGCGGGTCATGGGTGCGTCCATCACCGAGGTTCCCGGCAGCGGAGAAGTTCCGGACCTGGTGGTCACCCCCATCCCGGCCGGTTTCACCGCCCCCGAGGGTGGTCTTGCGGTGGATTGTGGCCTGGCCGGGACGGTCATGCGTTTTGTCCCCCCGCTGGCGTCCCTGGTCAACGGGTCTGTGACGTTCGACGGCGACCCCGGGGCTTTGGTGCGCCCCATGGCTCCCATTGTGGCTGGCTTGCAGGGCCTCGGCGTCCCGGTTGTAGGCGGCGAGAATGGTTTCCTGCCGTTCACGGTTCAGGGCAGCGGCCAGGTGGCCGGTGGCCATGTCAAGATCGATGCCGGAAGCTCCTCGCAGTTCATCTCGGCGCTCTTGCTCGTCGCGGCACGCTTCAGTGATGGCCTGCATCTGGAGCACACGGGTGATTCTGTGCCCAGCCTTGACCACATCTCCATGACGGTGGAAATCCTGCGCTCCGTGGGCGTGGTGGTGGATGACTCCACACCCAAGCACTGGATCGTTGCACCTGGCACCGTGGCCGCCTTTGACGTGGTGCTCGAGCAAGATCTCTCCAATGCCGGCCCCTTCCTAGCTGCCGCCTTGGCCACGCGAGGCACGGTGCGCATCCCCAATTGGCCCACCAACACCACTCAGGTGGGCGATAAGTGGCGCGAGATCCTGCCCCAGTTCGGCGCGAGTGTCTCCTTGGAAGCTGGCACCCTGATAGTGACAGGTGGCGAGGAGATTCGCGGCGTTGACTTAGCCGATACCTCGGAGCTGGCCCCCTCGGTGGCCGCGCTGTGTGCCTTGGCGTCGACGCCGTCGCGCTTGAGCGGCATCGCGCACCTGCGCGGGCATGAAACCGACCGACTGGCCGCCCTCGTGGCCGAGATCAACGCTTTGGGCGGTGACGCAGAGGAAACCGAGGACGGCCTGATCATTAACCCCGCTCCCCTGCACGCCGGAGTCTTCCACAGCTACCACGATCACCGCATGGCAACGGCGGGCGCCATCATCGGACTGGCCGTGTCCGGCGTCGAGGTTGAAAATATCGCCACGACCTCCAAAACCATGCCAAACTTCCCAGCCATGTGGGCGACCATGGTGTCCCAGACGGCAGGGGCCTAGTTCTATGGCACGGGATTACAGCAACTGGGACGAATCCGATGTTCGCGTCAGGGCCAATAAGAAGGGCAGCCGGCCGCGCACCAAGGACCGGCCCGCCTACGAGGAGGCCGTCATCGGCCGCATCATCACGGTGGACCGTGGCCGGTACACGGCCATCGTGGATGAGGATCTCGCCACCGAACGCACCGTGATTGCCGCACGGGCCAGGGAGTTACGACGCAACCCCGTGGTGGCTGGCGACTTCGTAGCTCTGGTTGGCGATGTTACGGGCAAGCCGGACACGCTCGCCCGGCTGGTCCGCATCGAGGAGCGCCGCACCCTGCTGCGCCGCAGTGCCGATGACACGGATCCGGTCGAACGCGCCGTCGTGGCCAACGCCGATCAGCTTGTCATCGTGGTCGCCGCGGCTAATCCCGAACCGCGCACCGGCTTCATCGACCGCGCGCTGGTGGCGGCCTACGATTCCGGCATCGCTCCCCTGCTGCTGATTACCAAGACCGATATCAAGGATCCCGCCGAGCTGCTGGCCAACTACGAGCACCTCGACATGACGGTCATCATCAGCCGCACGGCCGCCGACGGCGCCTCGGGAATTGATGCCCGCAGCGACGACGGCGACTCCGCACTGTTGGCCGGAGGCGCTGTTGAGCAGCTCCACGGCTACCTTGACGGCAAGGTCAGCGTCCTCGTGGGCCACTCCGGCGTGGGCAAGTCCACCATGGTCAATGCCTTGACCGGTTCGCAGCGAGCCACCGGCGGCGTCAACGCCGTCACGGGCCGCGGCCGCCACACCTCCTCCTCGGCGCTGGCCCTGCGCCTGCAGGATGCCGCTCCCGGTTCCTGGATCATCGATACGCCGGGCATCCGCTCCTTCGGCTTGGCTCACGTGAATCCCGACCGGATCTTGCAGGCCTTCCCCGATCTGCAGCCCGGCACCGACGATTGCGAACGCGGCTGCAAGCATGACACCGCCGCAGTTAACTGCGGTCTGGACCCCTATGTGGCCGATGGTCACGCAGGTCCATCGGGGCCGGCCCGCCTCGCATCGCTGCGCCGTCTCTTTGGCACCAGTGACCGGACCGAAGGCCGTGCGGCGGAGAAGGAACTGGGCATCATCGACTAGTTTCGGCCGTACTCCGGGCAGCTCCGGGCGCGAATGTTTCGTTCTGCGCAAAGTTCGGCGTGAACTTGCCGCAGAACAGTGTTGTGCGGCAAGTTCGAGCCGAACTTTGCGCAGAACAGAACAAACGCAGGCGAGAAGTCGTCGCCGCGGCTGGCGTCGTGCCCGAAGTCCTCGCAAAATCACGATAACGTGATGTATATGACGACCGAACCCCAGACGTACAACGATGATCTCCGCCTGGCCCACGTGCTGGCCGACAGCGTCGATGCCCTCACCATGTCACGCTTCAAGGCCCTGGATCTGAGCATTGAGACCAAGCCTGACCTGACACCCGTGACGGATGCAGACAAGGCCGCCGAGGAGTCCATCCGCAGCCAGCTGGCCCGGGTGCGTCCCCGCGATGCCGTCCTGGGCGAGGAGTTCGGCAGCAGTGGTCATGGTTCGCGTCGGTGGATTATTGACCCGATCGATGGCACCAAGAATTTTGTGCGCGGGGTTCCGGTCTGGGCCACCTTGATCGCACTCGTTGACGATGGCGTTCCCGTCGTTGGCCTGGTCAGCGCCCCCGCTTTGGGTAAGCGTTGGTGGGCGGCGCAGGGCACGGGCGCCTACATGGGCAAGTCGTTGGCCGCCGCGAGCCGCATTCGCGTTTCCAACGTCACCGAGCTCAAGGACGCCTCGATGTCCTACTCCTCCCTGACCGGCTGGAAGGAGCGTGGCAATCGTGACGAGTTCATCTCCCTCACCGACGAGGTGTGGCGTACCCGTGCCTATGGCGATTTCTGGTCCTACTGTATGGTCGCCGAGGGTGCCGTGGACATCGCCTGCGAGCCCGAACTGAACCTGTACGACATGGCGGCCCTGGTCCCCATCGTGACCGAGGCCGGTGGCCGCTTCACCTCTCTTGAGGGCGCCGACGGCCCCTTCGGCGGCAACGCCCTGGCCACCAATTCCATCCTGCACAACGAGGTTTTGCGGCGCCTGAACCCGAATTGGGACGACCTTTTGGGCTAGTCCATTTTTGTAACACAAGCGAGTTAAGAACGACGGCGGCCTCCCGCCGTCGTTCTTTTTCTCACCTTCGGCCGGACTCACCCGGGCACGACCTACATGACGTAACAAATGCGGGCGCGGATTTCTTGGGCTAATCTTTTGGGCATAGGTCACGAGTGCCAGCGCTAAACCCCGGTTTGCTGGCCGGCAACCCTCCTTTCGCGGCGGGGTGCCCCGGGTGACGACCTGGCCAGGCCGGAGCGGTCATGGCAAGCGCGGACTTCTTGGCACCTTCCAAAAGTCCTTGTGTCAAAGGATTTACTCATGAGCCATGCCCTCTTGGAAAAGACCTCCCTCGCCGATTCACCCCTGTTGCCGGTCGTTGGCCAGGACCTTGCCGCACCCTTGATCCAGGGCGGCCACGTGCGGTACGCAAATCTTGATTACGCGGCGTCCGCCCCTGCCGTGGAGGACGTCGCCGCACACCTGAACGAGGTGTTGCCGTTCTACGCCAGCGTGCACCGCGGGGCTGGTTTTGCCTCGCAGGTCAGCACCTCGGTGTATGAAAATGCCCGCACGATCGTGGCCGATTTTGTTGGCGCCCGCCCGGATGACACCGTCATCTTCACGCGCAACACCACCGATTCCTTGAACCTTCTGGCCGGCTGCGTCG
This sequence comes from Arthrobacter psychrolactophilus, assembly GCF_003219795.1. Classification (GTDB taxonomy): domain Bacteria; phylum Actinomycetota; class Actinomycetes; order Actinomycetales; family Micrococcaceae; genus Specibacter; species Specibacter psychrolactophilus. Next base: position 278,271 of record NZ_QJVC01000002.1, read on the forward strand.
AGAGCATCTTGCAGGCCCGCGGGTACGCCGAGGGCCGTTCCAATGTCCACGGCGAGCTGCTGTATTTGGACATCGAGCACCACGCAAATCTCTTGCCGTGGCAGAAGTTGCCGCACCGTTCCGTGGTGGCCGCATCATCCATCGAGTCCACGCTGGCTCGCGTTGAGACTCAGCTGCGCGCCGGCAACGTCCTGCTCTTGGCCGTCACGGGAGCCTCCAATGTCACGGGCGAGGTGCTGCCCATCGCCCAGCTGGCCGCCCTGGCTCATCAGTACGGCGCCCGAATTGTGGTCGATGCTGCCCAGTTGGCCCCGCACCGACGCATTGACCTTGCGGCGTCGGGCATTGACTATGTGGCCTTCTCGGGTCACAAGTTGTACGCGCCCTTTGGTGCCGGTGTTTTGGTGGGCCGGTCGGACTGGCTCGACGCCGGAGCACCTCACCTGGCCGGCGGCGGCGCCGTGAAGGAGGTCCGCCTCGAATCGACCCGCTGGACGGATGGTCCGGCACGCCATGAGGGTGGCTCCCCCAACGTCTTGGGTGCGGCAACTCTGGCCAAGGCCGCCACGATTCTGGCCGAACTGGACGCCTCGGACTGGCACAGCCACGAGCAACAGCTCCGGGAGCACCTGGTGGCCGGTTTCCAAAATCTCGACGGCGTCACCGTGCACTCCTTGTTCAGTGACTCGGCCAGCTATGCGGAGTGCGGCAGCATCGGCGTGGTGAACTTTTCCGTCACAGGATACGACGCCGGACTCGTCGCCGCGTATCTTTCGGCCGAGCACGGAGTGGGTGTGCGCGATGGAAAATTCTGCGCCCACCCCCTGCTCAATCGCCTCGGTCTGCCGGCTGGTTCGCTGCGAGCCAGCTTCGGCGTGGGCTCGCGTCGTGAGGATGCACAGCGCCTCATCGACGGCGTTGCCGCGTTGCTGCGTGATGGGCTCGGCTGGGATTACGTGGTGGACTCAGGGCGCTGGGTGCCGGCGAATGATCAGCGCAGTTACCCCGAATGGGCACCCAACACACCGGGGACGGCCGGCGCTGCTCCCTGCTTTACCGACTAAATACCTCTAGCGACGTTCTGGCCTTGCCCTGTGATGAATCAAATTATCTCCGGGGCAAGGCGAGAACGGTTCAGCTATATGGCTGGATCATAGCCACCATCTCGGTCGTATAGTCCTGAGAAGAGGACATCTGACCACGGAACCAGCAGACAATGTGACGGAGTGGATCCCCTGCCACCACCATGGGACGAAGGTTATCTACCTCCGAATCTGAGGTGATGGCTTCCCATGTCCAGCTTTGCCCGTCGTCGTGAGTCGTCCCTGAGTAAATCTCATAGTGCTCGGTGGCGAGTCCGCTCGCAGGATCGATGGGCGTAGAAACATAAACACGATTGAGGTCATAGGGGTCGATGGCACCCAAGCCGGTGTAGTCCTGCTCATGAGGCAAAAGCGCCGCGCCGGCCTTGGCCAGCGGATGCAGCTCCCATGAGGTTCCGTCAAATTTTGCATATAGCAGGCGATGGTCATCATGATCTAGCCGCTGCTCTTGATACAAGACACCGTTGACGTCATTGGCCCGGCAGGAAATGACGGCCGCAATCTGCTCTCCTTGACGCTTCACATCCGAGGTCCAGCCATGGGTTAGCTCGTCTCCGTCGTGGACAAGGTTGGCCGAAAAGATGACGCTCAGCTGATCTTGATTGACGCCTTTTGAGCCAAGAATCGCGCCGTTGACAATAGTTCCGTCCGAGGCATGCAGCGCGTTGCCTTGAAGGTAGCCGTGGTAGATATTGTTGTTGAAGTCACGCGGGTGGTGATCTGTTGTAATCAAGTCAATGCGGTCTTGACCGTCGCTGTAGTAACGGGTGTAGCCGTTGACATAGCCAATTTTGGGTCGCGTGAAGAGTTTTCCGCCGTAGGCCCATGAGGAACCATCGTCGGTGGAGAGCATGATGGATTGATCGTCATTGACGGCTCGGACAAAGTTGTAGCTGCGCCCTTCACCCGACAAGCGATAGACATTGGAGTAGGTGGCCCCGCGACCGTCGGCAAGCTCTGTCCAGTCAAAGACTTCTTCGGCTTGCCATGCGGAGGCGTCATGAGGGCGGACGCTGATCCGAAAGCGTGAATAGTTATCGGTTTTGTGCTTTGCATACATGGCCAGGTATCGACCATCCGGGCGGATCAGCAGTGCAGGTGCGTTGTGGTCATCAGATTCTAGGTTTTCGTGGAGCACATGAGTCGCCTTCTCGCCCGTGACCAGGTTGTAGGTGGCCACTTCAATATTGCCGCCACGGTGATCACCGCCCGGCCCCTGAGGAGAAGCTACCGATCCCACGAGAAGTACCTGGGCCACGGGATCGACCAGGGCACGATCGTCTTGAAACCAGCACCAGGCTCCATTGTCATTAATTACCAGCGGGGTCTCAGACATAAACTAGTCCTTCAGCGTTGAGGGTGGTTTGATCGAGGCTCAGATCATGCGTAACAAGCCCGGGAAAGCGTATTCCTCCATCCTTGTCACCGCGGCAGCACTAAGTCAACACATCGCAACATTCGTTCGCATGCCAGGTCCGTGGCACTGGAGGGCCGGGGTAAAGTTGAACGGCACAAACCGCACAACTTTTTCAGGAGCGCACATGGCAGGCATCGGCGGACCGGTCTTTGACGCGGAACGGCGCAAGCACATGGCGGCAGCCTTCCTCGAGGGCGGCGATCACTACCATAAGGTCCGACCCAGCTACCCGGAAGAGTCCCTCGCATGGCTCGTGGACTCCTCGGCATTAAGCATCCATGACGCCCTCGACGTCGGCGCCGGAACGGGTAAATACACCCAACTCCTGGCCCAGCACGACTGGACCATCACGGCCGTGGACCCTTCGGCCGATATGCTCACCCAACTCTCCACCGATCTCCCGGCGGTGAGCACCGTAGTAGGCTCCGCCGAACAGCTAGAACTCGCCGATGTCAGCATGGATCTGGCGGTGGTGGCCCAGGCGTGGCACTGGTGCGATCCACTGGCGGCCAGCACCGAGATCGCCCGCGTGCTGCGCCCCGGAGGAACCTTGGGGCTGATCTGGAACCAGCTCGACGTCAGCATCCCTTGGGTTCATCGCCTGGCTCGCATCATGCATGCTGGCGATGTTCACAAACCCGATTTCCGTCCGGCGATCGGCCCGGAGTTTGCCTTGGTCGAGCCGCTCGACACCGTGTGGAGCCAAGCTATGACTCCCGCCGAGATCATGGAGCTGGCAAAGTCTCGCAGCTACTACCTCAAAGCCTCCGACAACGTTCGTGAAAAGGTCATGGGGAATCTGAACTGGTACCTCTTGGAGCATTTGGGTTATGCGGTTGGACAAGAAGTGCAGCTCCCCTACCTGACTCAGACCTGGCTCGCCACCAAACGCTAGAGCCACAAACTTTCCGTCATCTCTCGACATTCCGGCACCGCTGAGTCTATTATTTCGGTGTACCTAAACTTTGAATTTAGGTTTATCGAAGGTTGGAACTGTGCTCGAGACTGTCAAGGCTAAGACCCCACGCCGAGGTGGCGGGCTGATCCTGCTCCTAGGCCCTGCCTTCGTGGCGGCGATCGCCTATGTGGATCCCGGAAACGTCGCCGCCAATCTGACCTCCGGTGCCAGCTACGGCTACCTGTTGGTCTGGGTTTTGGTCGCGGCTAATTTCATGGCGATGCTGGTGCAGTACCAATCAGCCAAGCTTGGCGTGGTGACGGGGCTGTCGCTGCCCGAACATCTGGGCCGCCGCTTCAAGACCGGCCCGCGCAGGCTGTACTGGCTCCAGGCCGAGCTCGTCGCCATGGCCACGGACCTCGCCGAGGTTGTGGGCGGCGCCATCGCCCTGAATCTCTTGTTCCAGGTGCCGCTTCCCATTGGCGGGCTCATCGTGGGTCTGTGCTCCATGGCCCTCTTGACGGTCCAGAATCGTCACGGCCAGCGACGCTTCGAATCGGCCATCATCTTCTTGCTGATTATCATCACGATCGGATTCCTCGCCGGGCTCGTCCTCAGCCCGCCAGATCCGGCCGGCATCGCCAACGGCCTCATCCCCCGCTTCCAAGGCGCGGAAAGCATCATGCTGGCGGCCGGAATGCTCGGGGCCACCGTCATGCCGCACGCCATCTACCTCCACTCGCAACTCGCGAAGGATCGGCATCCGAACGCTCGTAAATCTCCGGCGGGCCTGCTGAGAGTCATCAAGGCGACCCGGGCCGACGTCGTCCTAGCCCTACTGCTGGCCGGTGCCGTCAATATCGGGATGCTTCTGCTAGCCGCCTCCACCTTGCGTGGCATCGCCGGCACCGACTCCATCGAGGGTGCGCACGCCGCCATCGTCAATAGCCTGGGCCCTGTCATCGGCGTCGTGTTTGCCGTCGGCTTGCTGGCATCGGGGCTCGCCTCCACCTCGGTGGGCGCGTACGCGGGCGCCACTATTATGCACGGGCTACTGAAGATCCGGATCCCACTCCAGTTGCGGCGTCTGGTCAGCCTGATGCCGGCCATCATCTTACTCTCGGTCGGCGTTGACCCCACATGGGCCTTGATCGTGAGCCAGATCGTGCTGAGCTTCGGTATCCCCTTTGCCTTGATTCCGCTGCTGCGCCTGACGGCCAACAAGGAGATCATGGGCGAACATCGCGACGGCTGGCCCCTACGTCTGGCAGCCCTCGTGAGCGTGGTGCTCATCGTAGCCCTGAACGCGCTCCTGTTGTGGCTAACCTTCAGAGGGCAGGGCTAACGGGTAGGCTTGAGGGCGTGAAACATTCTCCCAACTCCTCCAGCATCGAAGACTACGTCAAGGTCATTTATGCCTACACGGAGTGGCAGGACAAGCCCATCACCTCCAGCGCGCTGGCTACTCGTCTGGGCGTCGCCAACTCGTCCGTCTCCGAGATGGTCCGCAAGCTCAAGGACCAGGGCCTCGTGGACCACGAACCCTATAGCCCCATTCACCTGACCGCGGAGGGGCTCACGCTCGCCCTGGCCATGGTGCGTCGGCATCGACTCTTGGAAACGTATCTGGTGCGCGAGCTGGGCTACAGCTGGGATGAGGTGCACGATGAGGCGGAGCAACTAGAGCACGCCGTCTCGGATCATTTCATCGAGCGCATGAGCGCCAAGCTCGGCCACCCCTCCCGCGACCCCCACGGCGACCCCATCCCCGACGCCCAGGGGCGCATCACCATGGTGCCCTCGCACCGCCTCGATGAGCTCGACCCAGGGCACACCGGTCGCATCAGCCGCATCAGCGATCACGACCCCGCCCTCCTGCGCCATCTCGAGGCCATCGGCATCGGCGTCGACACGCGCCTGACGGTCTTGGGTCAGCCGCGTTTCGGCGCGGGCCTGCAGATCGCCTTCCCTGACGCCACGAACGACGTCGGACCCTTGACGTTAAGCGATGAGGTGGCGGCCTCGCTGTGGTTGGCTTCCGAGGGTGCGCACCCGGATTGCTCCGTGCAAGAGCTGACGGGCGGCTCCCTCATGACCCCGTATAGCGACGCTCAGTAGCACACCCCTCGCTGCGGTGGTTACTGCTGCAACGCCAGTGCGGCCACGAAATGAGCCAGGGCCAGCATGGCCATGATGCTTCCCAGCACAGTGGAGCCAACGCTGATCAAGGCAAGTGCGGCGGCGATGAAGAGCCCCAAAGCCAGATATCGCACCAACGTCATGGGCAGGCGTCGATCACTCCGAGGCGCCATGAAGGCTCCCCAGAACACCACAACGACGGCCGGCAGGCCAATGCCGAGGATCAGATGCCAAGGGCTGTCCTGCTTGAAACCCCAGAAGAGGAACGCCGACACCATGGCCACCTCCAGGGCGAAGCCAAGGGCTGCATTGATGCCGACCGCGATGGGCTTGGCCGTTGTCGTCTCAGTCATTACTCTCCAAGGCTGCGCGTTCCTGACGCAAAATGTAGCGCTGAACTTTACCGCTGGGCGTCTTTGGCAGCTCGGGAACAAAGTGAATCCGGCGCGGGTAGGCGTGGGCGGCAAAGCCGGTCTTGACGAGCTGCCGCAGCTCAACCGCAAGCTCTTCCGTTGCCGGAGTGCCCTCGCGCAGCACGATGAAGGCCTCGAGCACCTCGCCACGGATCTCGTCGGGCGTGCCAATCACGGCCGCCTCGACGACGCTGGGGTGGGTCACGAGAACCGATTCCACATCGAAGGGCCCAATCCGGTATCCCGCCATGATGATGACGTCGTCGTCCCGGGATGAGAAGTAAATGAAACCGTCCGGGTCACGTCGGCCGGTGTCGCCGGTGATGTACCACTGGCCATCGGGGCTGTAACGTTCGGCGGTTTTTTCGGGGGCGTCGATGTAGCCTGTGAACCACATAAAGGGGCTGGCCGGAACGTTGATGGCCACGCGGCCCGGTTCGCCGTCCGGGGCGGGTACATCGGCACCGTCGGCCAGAACATCGACGTTCCAGCCAGGCAGCGAGACACCCATGGAGCCCGGACGTAAGGGCGCCTGCAGGCCATCGGCCCAGGCATTGCCGGCCACCATGCCCAGCTCGGTCTGCCCGTACTGATCGCGTACCTCGACGCCCAAAGCGTCTCGACTCCAGAGAATAACATCGGGAGTCAACGGCTCACCGGCGCTTGAGGCACGGCGCAGCACATGGCGGTCCTCGGGGGTGGATCCTGCGCGCAGGGACCGGTACACGGTGGGTGCTGCGGCAAAGCTGCTGACCTGGAATTTCTCCAGGACAGCCCAGATCAGTTCGGCGCTAAACGGCGCCGTTAATAAGAGGGAACGGTTACCAACGGCCATAGGCGCCAGCAGGGCGAAGTACAGACCGTAGGCCCAGCCCGGATCGGCCATATTCCAGAAGACATCGTCCTTGCGAACATCGAGAGCAAAGCTTTGGTATCCCACAAAGGAGGCCACGGCGCCCAAGGTGATGGGCACGCCCTTAGGCGTGCCAGTGGTGCCGGAGGTGAAGAGTTGCACGAGGGTGCCCTCGCCACCTACCGTGACGGGTCCGCCGTCGTGCGGGGGAATGTCTGTGAAGGCACCGATCCCGGCCACCATCTCGGCCAAGGAAAGGTCATAACCAAAGGCCTCGCCGCGGGCCACAATCACGGGGCGGGAGGCATCCGTGGGGACCTCTCCGGGCGGCAAGAGCTTGCGGCGCTGATCGGCGTCGCAAATCACCAACCGCGCACCGCTGGCCTGCAGCCGAAACTCAATGGCGTCGTGCGCGAAGGCGGTAAAGAGGGGCACATCCACGGCGCCCAAACGCCAGATGCCCATCAGAGCGATGACCAGCTCGGCAGATTTAGCCATGAGCGTGGCCACGTGATCGCCTTGCTTGACACCAAGCGAGGCTAAGGAAGCGGCGAACTGCGACGATTTCTCTCGCAGCTCGCCATAACTGACGTCGACAGAGCTCAGGTCCGCGGAGATCACGGTAAACGCAATATCTCCGGCCGGGTGCCGATCGCATAAAAGCTCGGCAGCATTAGCTCCCGGCACAGCGAAGATCTCCAAAAGCTCCTGCACACTTACCGTCATGGTCCGCTCCCTCGCGTTGGAACTTGCAGCACTAAAACTCTTAGGGTGCCACCGTCGCCGGCGGCATCAAAAGCAGTTTAGCCTTCGCAGTCCTTGCAGAAGAACATGCCGTTCTTCTCGCGCGCTACCTGGCTGCGGTGGCGAACCAAGAAGCAGGAGGAGCAGGTGAACTCGTCGTCCTGGGCCGGGATGACCTGGATGATGAGCTCTTCGTTGGAGAGATCAGCACCCGGCAGGTCGGTTCCTTCGGCCGTGTCTGAATCTTCTACGTCGATGTGGGCAGTCTGAGTGCCGCCACGCTGAACCTGAAGCGCCTGAAGCGACTCTGTCTCGTGGTCTTCGTCCTTGTTGCGGGGTGCGTCGTAATCCGTTGCCATGCGGTTTTCATACTCCTGAAGTGCTGGTGGTAGTGGCTGGGTCTTTCAGCGCCTTATCATAGCCCTTGAAAGTAGGATTTGTACCCTTAGTACCCCGTTGTTTTCCCACAGCATAGGGGATGACACACAGATTTGTTGTATTCTCGGTAAATTTTCTGCAAAATTTCTTTACCACGGCATCCAAAGGTGTCCATTCTCACTGCCCACATGCCACGATTCTTGGGCCGTGAGCGCCCCTTAACGCCCCCAGCACGACGCCGGGAATCGCCACCGCGCGCCCGGCACCTTATCCTTAAGAGAACATGGCAAACAACTCTTCCTCCAGCGCTTCGCTCAACCGTCGGCAAGTAGCTCAGGCACTGAACATTCCGCCCGAAATGGCTGTCCGCAACGGCATTCCTACACGTATGAAGGCCTCCGAGGTCGCCGCGCTCGACGCCAATCCCCCGGCCTGGCTGGCTCAGTCTCGCGCTAACTCCACGGGCAAGCGCCCGGTCTGGGTTGAGCTGCGCTGCTACCTATGCGACTTCCTCGAGGTCGCCCGGCCCAAGAAGTGGTGGCCCAACTTCACCTACGTCATCTGCGACTTCCACGTCAATGACGAGCTCCCCTCCACTCCTGCCGGCTGGCGTCGCAGCGAGTACGACGGCGTAGGCGGACGTTTCCGAGGAATCGTTGACACCCTGGACCCCTAGCCCCAGACGACGAGTAGGACTTTAGCCGTGACTGTTCCGGCAAAATTATTTCAACAATGGCTCACAGCCGTCGCCGGTGGCACGAGTCATGCCGCCGTGTGCCGGGCCGCCGGTATCAAACGCTCAACCCTGGCCCAACAGCTTGTTCGTGGCAGGGTGTCCTTAGGCACGGTGGCCGCGGTGAGCCGTTCCCTAGATTTACCCGTTGTGCAATCACTGGCGACCTTTCCTGCCTTTGCAGATCTACCTCAAGGCATCAAGGCTCCTGGCCAGGCCGAGTTGTTGAGTCAGATTTCTGATGTCGACCTGCTGACGGAGATTCTGAACCGAAATCTCGCGTCGGAACAAGGCCGTTCACCTGACCCCGTCACACTGACCCCGGCACCGCACCGTTCCTCCGTGCGATCCTGGATCGACGCCATCGACGCCACAGATCTGCGCCAAAAACTTGCACGCCAGGCAGCCATAGCCCCCCAGAACCTTTCGGCCCAGATCTCGGCCAACAGGCTCAACCCCGAACTCGCCATCGAGAGTGCGCGTATTGGCCAGGTCGGATTGACCAACGGGCTGGTAGCAACCGGCTTCCTTACTCCACTTGAAGCCGGCTGGGACCCTGAGGCACGGGCGGCCGCCTTGCGGGCCACACCCCACAGCGTCTTGGCATCATTGGCGGCCCAACGATTAGAGGCTATGAGCCGCATCCTGCGGCGAGTCGAGGACGATTCACAGGATGCACAGAGTGTTTGGGAGAACTTAGGATGAGCGATATCTTGCAGTGGACAGCCTTGGGCGTCTGCATTGCGTGCTCCGCCTGGAGGTTCCCCGCCATGCTCAAGGGACGCAACCGCAGTTTATTCTGGGCCTTTGTGACCGCTTCACTGTCTGTCGCCTTGAGCATCCCCGCCATTTATCTTCCGGTGGATGCATTTCTCGGGGGAAATAACTTTGCCAATGTCATTCTCCGGCTCAGTCTCTTCTCTGTCTTCTTCCTAATCTCCTCCAAGATTGCCGCGGCTTACAAGTCAGAACTAGCACTCAAGCTCGTCCAAGGTACCTTAGGCATCACTGTTCTAGTCACCTGTTCGGCGGGAATTTGGGTGACCTACTTCTTATCTGATTTGCGGGGGTCTAGTACGGGACTGGGGGACTTCTTTGATCAGCCGTCTGTCGTCTTTTATATGCGCTTTGGGTTCATCTACATGGCGTATGTCGCTGCCTGCCTCATTGCACCCACAGCCAAAGCTGCCCTGTCGAAACGGCCAGCCCTTGACCGCATCGCGGCCGCATTCATGTGCCTCGGTTTCGGCTTGGTGTGCCTCACCATCCCGGTGCAATTTTCACCGCTTCATGATTCCCTTCTGATGAAGCTCTTCTCCTATAGCGCCGTCCTCTGCGTTGCGTTGGGACTAGCGGTGGTCTGGCTTTCTTTCATAAAACGTCCAGAAAATGGACATAAACGTCGCTAACCTTCATGATTCAAGCCTCAAACGCTCTAAATATGCACTTTTCCATTACTCTCTGGCATAATAATGAATGTGTGAACAAAGTTTGCCTTTCGTGACACACAGAACTTTGGGGGTGAGTGGTGGCCTGGTTTCGACCGGCCCACCACTCAATTGTTTAAGCCCTTCTTCACGTGGATCCTGTGTCCTACCTTGTCGAGATACACCTCTCAACTGAAGTAGCCTGTCAATTGTGTTATTTTTCGCAAGGTCCGAAGAAAGTACCAGCCATACCGATGAGCGCTTTTGATTTTGGTGAGGTAGCCGCACTCATAAACCGCCCGGCTCGGGTGCCTAATGGCCACTCCACCATTGCTCGTCCGCGCCTTATAGAGCTCATCAACACTGGATCAGCGTCAGCCCTGTGTATTCTCCGGGGACCCCGCAATCAAGGCAAATCAATTGCCCTTAGCCAGTGGGCGCAACAAACAGAGCGTGAGCTTGTTTGGCTTCATCTGACTAAAGAATCTGCACATGCTGAGCTCTTTTGGAGACAACTCCACATGGCGCTGGAGTCGAAAAGCACCGTCTTTCCAGGAGAGTCGAGTAGGAACTCCGAGTCACAGTTTGATTCATTGGATCATGCCCGCTTGCTAGCTGCTCGGCTCAACGGCTCGGCTCCGTTCACCCTTGTGATCGAAGATTTTCACTGGGCCCATGAATCAGATGTGCAGCGAGGCCTCATTGAACTCTTAGAATTGGCCCCCGATCTCAATATCATTATTGCCGCTCGATCCCCCCTGGAGATTGAGTCGAACTATTCCACCTATGCCACAGATGTCCATGTCATCGGCCATAAGAGTCTCCAGTTCACCGATGCGGAATCGGCCCTATTTCATGCCGGAACCGCATTGGAACCCGTCAGTGACAGGCTCAATGAGCGACTGCACCACTCGCCAGTCCTTCATAAGGCAGCTAGACTCGCTGCCACAGAGGCTCCGAGGAACACGGTTGATCTGGTCGAGGATATTGTCCTAATAATTACCGCTTCACTGCATGAACAAGTCAACGCTCAATTGATCCATCCCCGTGACAGTGCTCTTCGAGGTTTCATGGCTGCAACTGTCGAGTTGAAGTATTTCGATGTGGAATTGGCTCAGGCCGTGGTCCCAGACTGCCCGAATCCGGAAGCAATGATCCGCCAACTAGTCGAGGACGGGGCATTACGGTCTTCTCCCCGTAATGGATCCGTTCGTAACAGCTATCCCGGCATCGTGAGCGAGATTCTCACCGCTGCGTTATCTGCGGAAATTGCCGCTTGTCGGGAACATACCTTGACAGTGGCGGCGAGCATGGAAATTGAGCGAGGAGACTATCTGCCGGCCTTCACCTACTCGGTGAGCAAAGGAGATTACCGCTTAGCCTCCAACATCATCCTGAACTCAGGACTGGACCTACCTGCCGAAGAGCCCGATTGGTTCACCGCTGCACTGGAGACCATTCCATACACTCAAATCATCAAATACCCGCTCCTGTCGCTATCTCTTGGCCTGCTGTACAACGGGAATAAGAGCACGCGATTCAAGGGCGCCGAGTACTTCACCCTAGCACTGGCCGCCTCAAAGGGTCTGGGTCATAACGTCCCCGCACATGAACGAATGGCCTTGAACACGGCCCAGATAGTTGCGCTCCGGCTGACCGGCCAGTTCAAACTCTCCGCAGCCACAGCGCGCAACAGCCTCAAGGATCGCAGCGAATTGCTGCTGGAGAATCGAGATCAGCTCGCGGCCTTTGAATCGGCAGTCTTGGCGCAGTGGGCGATCTCCCTCATCCACGTGGGTGATTTCATCACAGCCACGACTGCTCTACATCAATCCGTTTCAACGGGACAGGCAGCCGGTGCTCGTCAGTCGGTCTTCTTTGCTACCTCATTGTTGGCTTATCGCTATGCGATTGACGGTGACCTAGCTACGGCCGCCGAGTTCGCTGATTCGGCGCAGCGCGACTACGTGAACTCCCCCGGTACCGCACCGTACCAGCAAACGCCGTTGCAAATGACGCTGGCCATGATCGAAATGGGGAATTTGCAGGCAGATAAGGCTTCCGAGCACCTCCGCCAGGTCATCTCCGAGACCGCTACTAGTGAATTCTGGGGCCGCATAAGGGTCATTGAAGCCCAGATTGACTTGCTGCGTGGCTACTCCGGAATTGCGACGGCCCGGTTAGATCTGGTCATGGCCAAAACTGAAGAGCTACCGACACTAAACCCCATAGATGTTGCGGGTTTGACCATGGTCCGCTCTGCCTTGCTCTTGGCACGAGGCAACGCTACGGGTGCTGCAGCCATTTTGGGCAAGGCCTCATCAAAGAAGACGCCTCATAGGATCGCTCGAGCAAGGTTGAGCCTGTCTCTTAACCAGTCAGCTGAGGTTGTTGAAATCCTCAGCGCAGTGACGCGCCCCGAAACATCGCTGGAAGGGCTGCACATCTTGGTTCTTAGGACTGTTGCTCGCCTTCACCTACAAGATGCCGAATCACTTCGTGCGGATCTTGAAAAGATCTCGGGCGCCATTGTGTCGCTCAAAAACCAGTGGCCACTAGCTCTACTCCCTAAAACCGAGTTAGAGCTTCTCAGGTCCGCGTGGCGTGAGTTGGGGATACCTGAGCCAGAGACTCAGCTCCCGTCCGAAGCACCGATTCCTGACGCACTCTCACGCATCACGTTGCCTCCCCGTGAGGCGTCCATCCTGAAGACGTTGGCGGCTGTTTCCGACAGGGCCGAGATGGCACGTCTGCATGTTGTCAGCCTCGATACCATCAAGAGCCAGCTGCGCAGCTTGTATAAGAAGCTCGATGTTGGGACACGAGAAGATGCCCTCATAGTTGCTCACCGGGAGCACCTGCTCTAAAACTGAAGATGCGGCAGCTGCGTGAGCTATCCGCCGTCGAACTTTTTGTTGTACGAAAGTAAAAAGCTGGGGCCCTGATCCTTTCGGATCAGGGCCCCAGCTTTTTACTTACCGCTCAGCCTAGTGACGGGCCGAGGAGGCTCGGCGGCGAGCAGCGAATGCCACGCCACCACCCAGCAGGGCCAGGAGCAAGCCGAAGAGCGTCAGCGATAGACCGCTGAAGCCCGTAGTGGCCAATGCGCCCTTGGCCGGAGCCGAGGTCTGTGCCGCGGTCTGTTCCGAGGGGGCGACAGTCGGGTCAACGACCGGTTCCACCGTCTGGTCCTCGGTCGGAATGACAGTACCGTCAGCGGTAATAAAACCGAAGTCCAGCGTCGCATCGCGATCGCCATCGTTGGTCAGGTTCCCCGAGGTGGCGGCCCAAGTCGAGGAGTCGCCTTCACGGTTGCCTTCGGTTTCCTTGGTCGGAAGGTAGGGAGCAAGCGCCTTCTTCGAAGCCTCCTGGTCAATCGTGACCGTGTAGGACTCACCGTCCTTGAGGACCGGCAGGTTTTCGAAGGAGTACTTACCGTTCTCATCCGTCGTAACAGGAGCAACCGGGTTACCAAATACATCAGTAACAGGCTTGCCGTCAGGATCAGTGATTGTCAGAACGACATCCTTGATGCCCTTCTCGTCCGGGTCCTGTGTACCGTTGCGGTTGTTATCAACCCAGACAAAGTCACCAACGGATACCTTCGGCTCGTCAGTCGGAGCAGGCGTCGTCGGCTCGTCAGTCGGAGCAGGCGTCGTCGGATCCTCAGTCGGAGCAGGCGTCGTCGGATCCTCAGTCGGAGCAGGCGTCGTCGG
>NZ_QJVC01000002.1:292096-471280 GCF_003219795.1 Arthrobacter psychrolactophilus
CGGAGCAGGCGTCGTCGGATCCTCAGTCGGAGCAGGCGTCGTCGGATCCTCAGTCGGAGCAGGCGTCGTCGGATCCTCAGTCGGAGCAGGCGTCGTCGGATCCTCAGTCGGAGCAGGCGTCGTCGGATCCTCAGTCGGAGCAGGCGTCGTCGGATCCTCAGTCGGAGCAGGCGTCGTCGGATCCTCAGTCGGAGCAGGCGTCGTCGGATCCTTCGTCGGAGTAGGCGTCGGCTTCACTTCAGGTGTTACAAAACCGAAGTCCAGGGTCGCATCGCGATCGCCATCCTTCGTCAAACCCTCAGAGGTAGCGGTCCACGTCGAGGAGTTCGTCGCACGATCAGCACCAGTATCAATCGTCGGAACATAAGGAGCCAACGGTCCCTTAGAAGCATCCTGATCAATCGAAACCGTGTAAGACTGACCATCCGTCAGGACCGGCAAGTTCTCGAAAGTGTACTTACCGTTCTCATCCGTCGTAACAGGAGCAACCGGGTTACCAAATACATCAGTAACAGGCTTGCCGTCAGGACCAGTGATTGTCAGAACGACATCCTTGATGCCCTTCTCACCCTCATCCTGAACACCATCACGGTTGGAATCAACCCACACATAATCACCAACAGAAACCTTCGGCTTCAGAATTACACCGGCATCCCATGTCGGGTCAATACCCTCGGTGGCTGCAAAATCATGACGGTATTCCTTGGTGACTGCCTTATTGCTCTCGTCAAGCGTGAACTTGGCTGTGAGGCCTGTGGCAGGATCGGCGTCGGAGTCGACCGCGTCGTCAGTACCCTGATTGGGCGCAGTGAAGTCGTACTTCGCATTTTGCTCGGCCGTAAGCTCGAACTTGATCTGGTAGTCACCAGCAGGCAAGCTGTCGAACATATACCAACCACTGGAGTCAGTTTTGGTCGTGGCAATAGGAGTACCTGCACCATCCAGAAGGGTTACTTCGACACCTTCAAGGAATTCTTCTTCACCCTGAAGGCCATTCTTGTCTGTATCAACCCAAACCACGTCGCCAACGGCGTAGGTCTTGATCGGTGTGTTGTAGAACGAGACGGAGTTTGAACTGCCATCAGTGTTGACTACAACTTCAACTGTCACGTCCGACTTAGCGTAACCAGCCGGAGGAGTAATTTCCTTCACCGTGTACGTGCCAGGCTTTGGAACCGTAACGTTCTTAGTTACGCCCTTGTCCTCGACGCGTAGAGCGTTGTCCTGAACGAAGACGTTGTCGACAACAATTCCGCCCATATCGTCGAGGATCTGGAACTTTGCCTTGGTGTCAGAGATAGCAACGGTGTCGTCCACCGAGTTGAGCTTCGCAATACTCAAGGGGTAACCACTGGAAGGAGTGATGGACGCCTTCTTGCTACCGATGGAGTTCACGATGGCAGCATCCGAGGTGAAGTCAGTGATCTTGACCAAAAGGTTCGCCGACGCAACACCCTGTGACGCGTCAAGAACCGTACCAGCCTTTTGGAAGAGTACAACCTTGCCCTGAGGGGCATCGACTGTAGGTGCGTCGAAACGCGCCTGAACATTGCCCTTCAGATCTATCGGTCCAGCCTTAGGGTTGGCACCATCATCGATATTGGCATCATCCACAAAACCGAGGAATTCAATACCGGCAGGCAAAACGTCGACGACGTCAAAGATCTCCACACCCGTGTACTTACCATGAGCAATCAGAGCTACGTTGTAGACAAACTCATCTTGGATGAGCTTCCCATCAGGACTGAATTCAGCACGAAGGTTCTGCGTCCACGCGGAATTCGGTGTATCGCGAACTTCCTTGCGAATTTCAGCCTCGTCACCATAAGACGTTGCCGTCGACGAGGCTTCCGACCAGTACAAAGCCTTGCCGTCGGTACCAAAGAGCGTCGCCTTGTTCGTGATCTGCAGAGTCTGCTTACCAATAACCGGCTTTGTAGTGAGCACAATATTCAGTTCAAACTGCTTGTTTGCGCCCCAACCATTGACCAAGGCAATACCAGCATCATTGAGCTTGATGACCAGGTCACCTGCACCGTTAAGCGAAACATCGAACGATGAGCCGTCCAAGGTTCGCCAATAGTCATAGGTGGCCGTCAGGCCGCCCTTGATAGCCTCAAGATCCGAGGTATCAAAAACATTCGAATCAACATAGTCGACGATTGAGCTCTTTGTAACATCGATGCCCTTGCCGGCACCAACCGTGAACTTGTAGCCAACTGTGGTGGATTCCCCGGGCTTCACGGTTACCTGCTTAGCAGTGGACTCCTTCTTGAAGTAGTCCGGAGCGTTGAAGCCGTTTTCATTCGTCTCGTGAGAAAGAAGCTCTACAGGATTGTTGTAGCCGGTGGTTTTCTTACCATTCTCAGTTGTGTAGGTCCATTCGGCCCTATTGGTAAGCTTCTTCTTCGTTTCGCCGGGAATGCTGGTCCACTCGTTATTCAGTCCCTTGACGGTGTTGATCGAAGCCTTGACGGCAATTGTGGACTTGAGTGCGTTGTCCATACCCACGTTGACGTACAGTTTCTGTCCATCCACAAAGTACTTTCCCACGTACTCATCACCGGCAAACGCGGTCAGGTTTACGGGCGCAACCTTTTCCAGCACGATGCCCGTAGAGGTAAGGAACGAAGCATCCGTGGTCTTCCAGCTTGCCTGCACCGGAAGGTTGTCAGAAAGAACAACGTTGGCGACCAAGGTCTTCAGCACATTAGTGCCGTCGAATGGAGTGAGGTCCGTTTTAATCGTGTACGTGATATCCAAGGGCGGATCCAGTGATCCGTCGTCCTTAGGAGAGATTTCCTGAGTTGACCAGTCAGCATTCTTAGACAGGGCCCCGCTTAGGCCAGGACCTGAAACACCAGCGATTGATCCGCCGAAGGAAAACGTAGCGTCCTTGGTGACTGAACCACCAAAGGTAGCCGTGTTTTTGATACTGACGTTGTAGTTTCCGCCATTGACGAGGTTAACCTTGTCTGCTGCGGTCTGCAGCTGTGCTTCAAGAGCCGCTCGAGCGGCCTCATCGGTCACACTCGCCGTGTAGGTGATCAGTGTCTTCGATGAAGCAGGAAGATCCATTGAACCGGAGAAGGTATTGTCGCTGATCTGAGGAACAAAGCCCACAGCGTTCTCCACCTTGTTAAGGCCTAGTGCATCCCATGTCGTCTGCTTGGCCGTGAAGGATCCGGCGTTGTAAGCCATGCCCTGCGGGAGTACGTCAGCAATGACATACCCAGATTTGGCATCCTTAGAGTCAACGGCAAGTGTGTAGGTAATCGGCGCACCAACGATGCCGGCAGCGACCGTGACCTTACCGGTGACCTTGTCATAGCTAACAAAGCGCCCGAGGTTGCCGTTGTTGTTAATGCCCTTGCTTTGGTAGTCATTAACATTGGCAAAGTCGTCGCCGTCGTTTTTGACGATGACCTCGAGGCTCTGAGGATCCCCGTCTACGGTCCAATCGATGGTCTCCTTGGAGCTACCATCGACAGCATTGACGGTGAAGGTCAAGTCAAGCAGGCCCTGGTCAACACCTGCAGGCCAGGGGTCCTTGAACTTCACAATGACGGCGTTGGGATTCTGCGGATCCTTCGTGATGGATTCAACCGCTTCGTTTCCGGCCGGCACATCACCCAAGGTGACGTTGGCGCCCAAGTTAATGGAAACCGAGCTGCCAGCTCCGACTGAATCCTTATAGGTCACCCTCATCGTGAGAGTTTCGCCTTCCTTGACCACAGGAATTCCGTCGTACTTTTCACCCCCCCGTAATGACGGTGGTGGTGATACTCCCGGGCGTTGCGGCGTTGGCCGCACTGTTCCCAAGTCCAATAAGGGCTGCAAAGGTCAATGCAACAGCGACGACGCCTGCCAGAACTGCCAGCCACCCCCTAGTTAGCCGATTGGTGCCATTCTCCCCCGGAGAATACAGCACCGCCTCTGGTAGTCTTCTGTGCATTTTTTCCTCTTTATCGACTCATTGATGAAGCGTGACAAGTCACTGTGCCAAGCCCCAAAAATAGACCAGTTGGTTCAGGCGAAGCGCAAAGTTGTCCCATTACATTTTGGCAAGTCGAATATCCGGGATCCCCTCAAAGCCCCCAATTTGACCCTCTGTTTAACCCTGCATTCTTCGTCACACTGGCTGATTCAGAGCAAAGAAAAAGGACCCGTCCCCCGCCGCAAGGCGGGGAACAGGTCCCAATAGGGATGTGGAGATGGGGAGAATTGAACTCCCGTCCGATGTTGTGTTGTCAGGGCTTCTCCGGGTGCA
This sequence comes from Arthrobacter psychrolactophilus, assembly GCF_003219795.1. Classification (GTDB taxonomy): domain Bacteria; phylum Actinomycetota; class Actinomycetes; order Actinomycetales; family Micrococcaceae; genus Specibacter; species Specibacter psychrolactophilus. The sequence continues at coordinate 296,367 of NZ_QJVC01000002.1, forward strand.
GTTTGCAGCGGTTTTTCTCGGCCCCAGCTATCTCGCAAACAAGTAGCTGCCAGGCCCAGTTGTATAAGAGTCCCCTAAGCGCCTACAACAAGCACTTAGAGCAGTGGCCCTCTAGATGACGCCAGTATCCGGGACGAGAGCATTCCCGGGCTGACGGACTGTCTTACTGCTTAGGCAGCAAGAGCGAAGTCAGTGCGATTTGATTCAGCACTTGTGTTTTACAGAGATCGTTTACGAGTTAACCCTGTATCCTCGACCCGCTTCACCTGTCTCGACTAACACCGTCGAAACCGATCATCCCCTATTGTTTTTTCAAACCACGTCCGGCCAAGACCATCTGTGGTGTATCCATGCTAGCGCATGTGGCCCCTCATTTATTCCAAGCAGGCCGACTAACTAAGCAAGCCGCGGTCCTGTTTCATCTCCAAAACCACCAGCGCCGCGGCATCGAGCTGCTTTGCAAAAGCTGGATCAGTTTTGGCTGCTTCGACTAACCCGCTGTACATCTCGGGCAACAATGCCTCATTAGTGCACAAGGCCATGGTTCCGCCGGCTTTGAGGAAAAGGACCCCTCGCTGAGAGACGGGCACGGCCCGCACCTGAACCGCATCGCAAATGTCGTCGCTGACGATGATGCCCTTGAACCCCAGGTCACCGCGCACCATGTCGTGAACAATCGTCCGGGAAAATGGCGCCAGATTCGCGGCGTCAATCTTGGGGTACGACGCGTTCGACATCATGAGCCACGGCACTCCCGCCTTGACCGCGTCACGGAATGGTTCCACATAGGCGTCATTGCGGACGGTGACTGTATCAATGACATCGGCATCAACGTCTGTATTGGCGGTGGCCCGGCCCAGCCCCGGGAAGTGTTTGACAGTCGCGTCAACGCCGGCCGCACGCATCCCCTGGGCAAAAGCGATTCCGTGACTTGAAACAGCCTCCGGCGTATAACCGTATTCCCGCCCGAAGGCTCCGATCGGCGCATTTTTCGGCGCGAATTCTGCGCTCGGCACGGTGTCCATGACGGGTGCCAGATTCACGTTGACACCCACGGCAGCCAACTGTTCACCCCAGGTAGTGGCGTCGGCCAGCAGGGTCGCGACAGGAAGCTCCCCTTGTTCAATGGCTTGCGGCATCTCGCTAAAACCTCGCCCGCGCATGATTTGCACCAGGCCGCCTTCTTGATCGGTGGCGACAAATGGCAGGATTCCAGCGGTTCGTGAGCCAGAGACATGTTTCAACATGCCCGTCACCTCATCGGCGATCCCCGATTGCCCCGCCGTGCTGCGGCCCTTCATAAAAACATTGCCCACCAACAAGGTGTCCACTGCATATAAGGAATCGGCGCTCGGCCCCGTCACGGGCGAGGCGACCATGAGGACCTGTCCCACCTTTTGCTCGACGGTCAGCTCGGCAAGCTTCGCCGCCGCCACTCCCCCACCTGCTGTCGCGGTGGCCGCGGTCGTTGCCACAGAAGCGGACGACGACGGAGCCGGACTCGCGCTGGAAGGCGGCACCGCCGTCGTGCTTGAGGAAGGCGACGGAACGGGAGCCGACGTCGCCACGGGCCGAGGTGCCGAATTATTCGTGAAAACAACCGCGAGAACGGCTACCAGTGCCGCAACAATTACCCCGGCACCGATCATCCACCAGCGCCGTTGGATCGATGCCATGGGAATTATCTCCTCAGTTTTAGATGTGCGTCGTTGAGTTCGGCCATGTGCTCATCGCTCAATGCGTCAAGCACCTTCCGCTCGCCCTTGTCAGAGGTGGCGAAGCGCAGGAAGAGCAGGATGAGCACGGGCAGGTCCATGATCTCGGCGATGAACCACAGAAAATCACCGCCAAGTTGCTGGTCAGCCAAAGCCGTGGGGAACCAGGCCGGATGGCTACCGGAGAACAGCGTAGCCCCGTCCAAAATCCCCGGGCTCAGCCGCATAATGAGCCCTGGCATGGCATCGGCCAATAACTCGATGAAGGCAAAAACAAACTGAACCATGATCAGACCCGTGCTCAGTTGGGTCTTTTCTTCGACCAGTGGGACCACCATGAGCAGCCCCAAAAGCGGTATCGCGACACTGAGCAGGCCCTCAAAAACAGGATTGATACGCGTGATCCCTGCCAACGGGGTCAGCATCATGGAGAGCACCAACAAGCCGATCACGGGCGCGATGGCACTGTTGGAAAAGCACCGCATGGGCCATCTGCCCACAGCCGCCAACACGGTGCGCAGCCGGCCCTGGCGTACCGCAATGCGGGCCAGAGCAACTGGCAAGCCCAGGGCCAGCCCCGCCGGAACCACAAACAAGCAGATGGCAATCCGCAGGGAAAAGGCCCATCTCAGCTCTGCTGACCAGGTTCCGAGAAAGCCAAAACTAACGACGGCGTAGAGGCCAAGTCCCAGCGTGAAAAACGCGGCGACGCGCCAGACAGGCCAGCGAACACCTACCGCGGCAGCCCGGTACAGTCCCCAGACATACAGGCCTGCGGCGGCAAGAATCAGAGCGAGTGCCCAAGGGTCTAGGCTCCAGGTGCTCCAAAAAACGCCGACTGCAGGCATCTACTCGCCGCGGTTCTTGGCTCGCATCTCACGCAACGCCTCGCGGTTGTCCTGCTGTTCGCGCAGGGCATGGCGTTTGTCGTAATCCTTCTTACCGCGAGCAATGGCGATCTCCACCTTGGCTCGGCTGTCCTTGAAGTACAGCTGGAGCGGCACGATGGTGAAACCCGATTCGCGGGTCTTGCGGTCGATCTTCTCCAGCTCTTCGCGATGCAAGAGCAGTTTTCGACGGCGGCGGGCGGTGTGGTTGGTCCAGCTTCCGTTCAGGTACTCCGGAATGTAGACCGCTTCGAGCCACAGCTCGTTATTGTAAAACGTGGCAAAACCATCCACCAGGGACGCCCGGCCCTCACGCAGGGACTTCACCTCGGTACCCATCAAGACCAGACCGGCCTCGAAGGTATCCATGATGTGATAATCATGCCGGGCCTTGCGATTGGTGGCCACTACCTTCAGGCCACTTTCCTTAGGCACAGCTGACTCCCTCGTGTTAAGAATGACCGCAACACCGGTGGTGAAGTCGGTTGTAAAAATGACTACGGGCTTGCATCGCCCAAGAATCCGCGATGCAAGCCCTTAGTTTAGCAAGTGATTAGAGCACAGACATCGGATCAACAGGTGTTCCGTTGAGCCAGGTCTCGAAGTGCGCATGGCAACCGGTGGAGTTACCGGTGTTACCCGAGTACGCCACGAGCTGGCCGCGCTTGACGGTCTGACCGGCGCTGACCAAAACAGAGGAGTTGTGGTAGAAAACGGTCATCAGGGCGTTGCCCGCGACGACGCCGTGGCTAATCCACAAGACGTTACCGCCACCCCACACCACCGTGGTCTGGCCGGCCAAGCGAACCGTTCCATCGGCCGGCGCGTAGACCGGTGTGCCACATTGTGCGCCAAAGTCGATGCCGGTGTGGTCGTAGTAGCCGGTGCCATTGAAGTCAGCCGTGCCAGCCGGAACCGGTCGGTTACGAACGAACGGGGAAGTGATCGGGATATTCGCGGCGAAGGGGTGCTGCAGACCAAAAGCTGAAACATTGCCAACAGCCGGCGGGATATAGACCGGGGGAACGTAGGGGGCTTGGCCGCCTCCATTGTTGTTTGCGTTCGCAGCGGCCTCTGCAGCAGCTTGTTCGCGAGCAACGCGCTCGGCTTCTGCCCTCGCAGCGGCTTCGGCAGCTTCACGCTCCTTACGCTGGATCTCAGCGATCTGAGCCCCAACCGCGTCTTGCTGCACCTGAACCTGCTTCAACTGCGCTTGAATCCGCGGCTTTTCAGCCTCAAGTTTGGCATTCAAGGCTGCCGAATCGCTGACGAGCTTATCGACAGCGGCCTTCTTTGTCGCAGCCTCGTCACGGGCCACCTGCTCGGCGGCAAGGGCAGCATCTGCTTGGAGCTTCAGGTCCTTGATTTCCGCTTCAACGGCCACGAGCCGGGCCTGAGCGTTTTGGTTAGTTGCCTTCTGAGCCGTCAAGGCTTCGAGGGCAGCGGTTTGACTCCGCAGCGCCTGCTCGGCCAGGTCAATCGAGTTGGCCAAATCGCTCGTGGAACCAGCACCAAGAATCAAGGTCAGGTTCACGGGCAGCCCGCCAGCCTTGTACGACTGGGCCGCGATCTGTCCGATCATGGTCTTAGTCTCCGTGGCCTTCTCGGCGTCGGCGGCAATCTGCGCCGTGATTTTATCCTTGTTCTGCTGCGCCAAATCGATCCGCGAAGCCAACGAGGTCACAACACCGGTGGCAACACCCACACGATTCTGTGCATCAGCCAAAGCGGCCTGGGCGCCCGGCAGCTGCCCCTGATACATGACAAGGTCTGCGGCCGACTGGGCGATTCCAGCGTCGACAAATTCAAGAGAGGTCTGAACGTCCTGAGCTTGCCGCGCCAAGGCAGCAGCCTGATCGTTGAGATCATCGGCGTGCGCCGAAGGGACCAGCCCCAGGAGGGCAAAAGCCAACAGTGCGGTGACGGATACCGTCAAACGGCGGACCGCCGGCCGGGTGCCCCGGCCGCGCTTCGTGGCCGAGACTTCAGAAACGGGCAGGCTACGCCCAAGTCGGGGAGATTTCACAGTTCCAATTCCCCCACTTGATTTCGAATTCATGCCTAATAGCTCCTTCAAAATTGCCGTCAAAAGTCACGTGCAAGCACTGGTAAGACTAGATATTTGAGACCCAGCTGTAACAGCCCCAACCTTGATCTTACACTTTAAGGTTTTTGCGCAAGGATACGGCCGATGAAACTCCGGCCAACACAATGCCGAGCAAGACCAGAACTGGGTAGATCTTGAACGCGTCCATCGTGGAGATAAAGGGCGTTCCCGAGTTGGCCGAGGCCAGGTACCCGCCCATGAAGAACTGCACAATTGACCACACCGCACCCGAGGCCAGCAGCGCCCCAATCGTCGCGGCGATAACACCCTCCAGCACGAAGGGCAACTGGATCACTGTCCGCGAGGCGCCCACCAGGCGCATGATTTCAATCTCACGCGTACGCGACTGTGCCGACAGCTTGATAGTTGTGGCAATCAGCAGTGCCGCACAAATCGTCATCAAGGCGGCAACGGCAATGGCGACGTAGGTAGCGATGTTCATCCACGAGAACAGTTTCTCGAGCACCTTGCGCTGATCAACCACCGAGTCAACGCCCGGGGTCGCCGAGAAGGTCTCGTTGATGATCTGGTACTTTTCCGGGTCGGTCAGCTTGATGCGGAACGATGACGGCAGGTTGGCAGCCTCCACGGAATCCACCATGGGAGAATTCGCAAACTGTTCCTGGAAGTGTCCCAGCGCCTCGGCCTGAGATTCAAAGGCCCAGTTTTCAATGTAAGGCTTGACTGCCGCCGATTCCAGCATGCCCTCAATACTCTTCTTCTGATCATCCGTCACGGGACCAGAAATGCAGTTGCTGTTGGCCGGCACGTCGTTGCACAGGTAGATGGTCACCTGGACCTTGTCGTACCAGAAGCCCTTGAGCTGGCCGATCTGCATCTGCAGCAGCCCCGCCGTTCCAACAAAGGTCAGTGACACAAAGGTCACCAGGATCACCGAAATGACCATCGTCAGGTTACGGCGTAAGCCGCTGCCCAACTCGCTCATAATGAAAGCAAGTCTCACTTTTGGTCCTCATTCGTGTTCTTCAAGCCGTCAATCGTCTCGGCGCCAGGCACCGCATCTGCGGGCCCGACCCCGCGTTTACGTTCCAGGCGGGGCGGCATCGTCTCCGCCGCCGCTGCCGCGTCACTTGCTGCCGCGGCACTGACCGCGCGCTGGCGGCGGGTCTGGGGCTCGGCGTCGTGCTTAATAGAAGATCCGACGGCGGACCCCTCGCCTGCCTGCACCACAGGGATCATGGAGGTGTAGAGCGCCTTAGCTTCATCTCTGACCACCTTGCCGCCGCGGAGCTCTATGACGCGCTTACGCATGGAGTTCACGATGTCGTCATCGTGCGTGGCCATGACCACCGTGGTGCCATTTTGATTAATTTTGTCCAGAATTTCCATGATGCCGGCACTCGTGGTGGGATCAAGGTTACCCGTGGGCTCATCGGCCAGAAGAATGCCCGGCTGGTTCACGATGGCGCGGGCAATGGCCACACGCTGCTGCTCACCACCGGAAAGTTCGTGGGGCTTGCGGTGTCCCTTGCCCTCGAGGCCCACCAATTCCAGCACACGAGGGACCTCGGCACGGATGGCGGCGCGGGACTTACCCAGGACCTGCATGGCGTAGGCGACGTTGGCAGAAACCGTCTTGGTTTGGATGAGCCGGAAGTCCTGGAAGACCACACCGATGCCGCGGCGGAATTTCGGCACACGCCAGCTAGGCACGGTCGCCACGTTCTGCCCGGCCACATAGATCTGCCCGTGGGGAGTCCGCTTTTCGCGCAGGATCAAACTGAGCAGGGTCGATTTTCCGGAGCCGGAAGAGCCCACCAAGAAAACAAACTCGCCGCGTTGCACGTCCAAGGAGACATCATCGAGCGCAGGACTGGACTTGCGGTCGTATGCAATGCTCACATTTTCAAAACGAATCATGACTTTTTCATTGCCCGGCCAGCACAAAGCGCTGGCATGCTGGCGGCCGGGCAGAGGCTCGGGGGAAGAAACCGCCAGCATAACGACTATAGGCGCCGAGTCCGGTGAATGCTGATTCCGTGGGGGCGTGTCGATGCTGGATGATTACTGTGAATGAGCAGTCGTTGCGAAATGTCTAGGGTGTGTGCGTGTATGCGAGCACTCCCCCCGACGTCCTGACGAATGGGTGCGTTGATGAGGGAGTGGTCGTATAAGACCTTGGCGTTATTCTCGACAATGAGCTCGTTGGCAATCTCATTTCCGGTGCGTTTGTCCCGGACACTGCGGAATACCTTATTGCGGCGATAAACCTCGTCGCCCACCTTTTCGAAATACGATTCCTTTTCCTTCACGTGATACTTCACGCCGATTGCGTCTGCCGCACGTAGCTCACCTCGAAGGTGTTCGTCGGTGGGTGGCTCGATGGTGGTCGGGGCAGCGCAACTGATTGCTGTGAGCCACATTACAACCCGTTGCCTCGCCGCGATAATCTCCGTGGTTTATGACGGCCGCGTAAAAAGTTATGGTGTCTTTTCCGCGTTACGGTTATCTGCGCGCCAACGAATTCCGGCATCGATGAAGTCGTCAATGTCGCCATCTAGCACGGCGCCGGCGTTCCCGACTTCGTGCTCGGTACGCAGATCCTTGACCATTTGGTACGGGTTCAGAACGTAGGAACGCATCTGATCTCCCCAGGACGCCTTGACGTCTCCGGCCATGGCCTTCTTCTGCGCGTTTTCCTCGGCCTGCTTGAGCAGCAACAGGCGCGACTGCAGCACGCGCATGGCGGCGGCACGGTTTTGAATCTGCGACTTTTCATTCTGCATCGACACGACGGTGCCGGTGGGAAGGTGGGTCAGGCGCACGGCGGAGTCCGTGGTGTTCACGGACTGTCCACCAGGACCGGAGGAGCGGAAGACGTCCACGCGAATATCGTTATCCGGGATCTCAATGCTATCGGTGGACTCAATGAGCGGGATGACCTCGACGGCGGCAAAGGACGTCTGGCGGCGGCCCTGGTTGTCGAAGGGGCTGATGCGGACCAAACGGTGCGTGCCGGCTTCAACGCTGAGCGTTCCGAATGCGTACGGTACCTTGACCTCGAAGGTGGCGGACTTCAGCCCGGCCTCTTCCGCGTAGGAGGTGTCCAGGACAGCGGTCGGGTAGCCGTGGCGTTCGGCCCAACGCAGGTACATGCGCAGCAGCATCTGGGCAAAGTCGGCGGCATCCACGCCACCCGCGCCGGAGCGGATCGTGATGACGGCCTCGCGCTCGTCGTATTCACCGGCCAGCAACGTCACGATTTCCAGGTCCTGCAACGACTTCTGCAAGGCCGGAAGGTCCTTGGCAGCCTCGGCGAGGGAATCGGCGTCGCCCTCTTCCTGAGCCAGCTCCACCAAAACCTCCAGATCGTCGATCCGGGACTCCAGGGTGCGCAGCTTTTCCAGCTTTGACTGGGCGTGGCTGAGCTTGGAGGTGACTTTCTGGGCAGCGGCAGGGTCATCCCACAAATTGGGTGAGCCCGCCTGATCGGACAAATCCTCGATGCTCTCGATGAGCTTGTCCACCTCGGAGACTTGCTCGATCGAGAGGTAAGTTGCGCGTAGCGCCCGGATTTCTGCGGGAAAGTCTGTCTCTGCCATGATATTCAAGCCTACGGCATGTGCGAGGCTCCTGCAGGCTCGCACTCGCAGCCTGCGTCACAGAAGCAGATTGGCCCGCGCCGTGCTGGTCACCGTGATGTTGATGCCTTGTGGCACCAGAAAGTTAATGAACAAGGGATGCACGACGGCGGACAAGCTCACCTTAGCGGTATGCGAGTCGGCGGCCCCGGTTCCCGCATCGACGACAATGCCGCTGAGCCCGGCAGGGATATCCGCACTCGCCAAAGAGTTCTGCGCTGCCGCAACAACTCCCGGTGTGGTGAGCAGGGTCCCGGGATCGGTACTGGCGCTGCCTCCGCTGAGTTCAAAGGTGTCGGCGGCTGCGAGCGCGGCACTGTCAGCCATGGAGAGTAGCTTCTTATGGCCAAGATATACGCTGCCCGCAGCGGCGATAACCGTGACGATCAAGAGCACGATGAGGACAAAGCCAATGAGCAGCACCATGATCTGGCCCTGCTCGTCGGTTTCCTCCCTCAGGTGCCTTGGCTGCCGCCGGATCATTTGTATCGGCCTACTTTTTGCGAGGAGCTGGAGTCAACCGTGACGACGGTGGCGTTGACTCCCGGGATAGCTCCTACAGCAGGTAGCTCAACCCGGAGCATTACAGAGACACGCACCGTGCTACCTGCCGTGAAGCACCCACCAACGCAGTTGATGCTCAAGGCGGCGTTGTCTGGGTCGAATCCCATATCCTCAACGGCCATGCTCACTGCTTGCTCGGCGGCTTGCTGGGCCTGCAGTGGATCATGGTACATGACAAAGACCTTGGCGGCTTGGTCCGACGCCCCGACCACGGCGTAGGCTCCTCCTTGCACTCGACCCACCGTCAGGATGAGGTAGATGACAGGGACCATAATCAGCACCGCGAGAAAGATGAATTCGACGATCGCGCTGCCACCTTGTGCCTCTGGTGTTTGGGCATCTTGTGTCTCACTAGTGGGGGATGGCAGCATGACCTGTCATCTCCAGAGAGCGCGCGGGACCAAATAGCCCCAAGACCGGCAGGGGCGTGGTGATGGAGACGCTCAGGACCTGTAATCCGTCTCGGGTCTCTACCGTGACGGAAACATCTTGGATGAAATCGGCCCCCAGGGCCGAGCTCACCAAGGAGGTGGCCCGTTCCCTCGCGTCGCCAGCGGTGCGATCCCCCAGTGCACCGTAGCGAGCAGCGGACGATGCGGCGTCTGCCACGGTGTTTCGCACGTGCAACGCGAGCGCCAGTTGAATCAGCGCCACGAAGATGAGCGCGACGAGGGCTCCAACTAAGACAAAGTCCACCACGGCAGAACCCACCTCCCGGAAAGCAGAGACGTTGGCGCTGCGACTACTACGCGTTAGGGGTTGACCTGGCTCATGGCTTGGTTGAAGAGCCGCTCCAGCGCCGGACCGGCAAGGGCCAGAAGCCCTGCCACCAAGATGGCGCTCATGAGGGTGATCAAAACCCAGCCGGGGACATCTCCTGCCTCGTTTTCTGTGGTGGGGAACAGCGCGGGGAACTTCTTCCTGAGGGCGTTCTTGGCCGTTCTGAGCATCAGTTTGCCGTTGATTACTAGTGCTAGTCCTATCCCCACTAGCTTGTCTGAAAAATGCATGGCTTATAACCTCCGTGTGGTGCGGTGCGACTTTTGGTGATGATCCAAGGAGTGATTGCTTCGCCGGGTCCATCTAAAACCCCATCTGCAGCATGGCCAGGCCGGGAAAGACGGCGAAAACAACGGTGAGCGGTAAGACGCCAAAGATCAGCGGAATCATCATGGCGATTTCCTTACGCCCTGCGGATTCCATGAGCTCACGTTTGGCGACGTCACGCACGTCTTGAGCCTGAGCTCTCAAGACCTCGGCGAGCGGCGTTCCACGGTTCACGGCAACGCTGATGCCATCAACAAATCGAGACAGGGCCGCGACATTGACCCGAAGGGAAAACTCATTGAGCGCTTCGACCAGTGGCATGCCGGTTCGGGTCTGCGCGAGCACTTTGCCAAACTCGGCTGATAGCACACCGTTGGATGATCGAGCCACGCGGTCTAAGGCACTGGCAGCACTCTCCCCCGCACCTACGGCAAGTGCCATGAGTTCTGCGAGCGCTGGGAATTCGCTCAGCATCTGTGCCTGCCGCTTCTTGATACGCACACCCAGCTGATAGTCGCAAACGATATACCCCAACACCATAGGGCCAAGCGTCAAGGGCACGGCACCCATGATATTGATATTGCCCCTCCACAACAGGAAGAGCGACCCCAGGGCGCCAATCATGAGTCCGAAGCCTGCGCACAAGAACTGTGTAGCCCGAAACTCCAGCGCCGTGGCACTCTTCCCCGCCTGTTCTAGCCTTCCACTGAGGCCATGCACGCTGACGTTAAAACGGCCCAGCCGGTGGACAGCGTCGGAGAGCACCAATCGAAAAATCTTCTCCAGCGGGCCAAAGAGCGTCCCGGAATCCTCGGCCTCCAGGAGCTTGGATCTCCTGACCGTGGAACGCAGCTGCGGTTCTATTCGCTGAGTAAAGCTGGTCTTGCGCAGGGCAGGGAGCCTGACAAAACTCAGCCACAGGCCCGAGCCCATGAGGAGCCCGAGCCCTAGAACCAGTGCTGCATACATATTCATTGCAGGACTCGTCGTTCTTCGGGTAAGGCTCCGATGCGCAGCATGACCCGGTAGCAGATCAAGGAGATCAATAGTCCTCCCCCAAGGACCGCCCACCCCGCTGGAGAGTTATACGCTCCCACCGCTTCCGGTCTCGTCGACATGAGCATCAAGACAATCCACGGGGCCGCAACCGCCAGCCTGGCTGCGTTGACGGTCCAGGACTGCCGCGCCTCCAGCTCGCTTCGGGTCCGGGCGTGATCCCGCAGGAATTCCGAGAGCGTGCCCAGCAGTCTGCCCAGATCCGAGCCACCAACATCCCGGGTCAGGCGTAGGGCCTCGATGATTCGATCCGCCACGGGGTCAGCAAGGGTCGCCTTGAGCTTTTGTAGGGCCTCCTCAAAGTGTCCCGATGCCCGATAGTCCAAGGCAAAGACCTGAAAGTCTCCCCGAAGCTGCACTGGACCTTTGCTGCCTAGCTGCGCCAGAGCCTCCGGGAGTGATAATCCAGCCCGAATAGCCGAGCGTAAGTGGTCCACGACGTCAGGCCAGATCTCGCGCATGGCCGCCGTCCGACGTCGTGCTCTCATGTTGAGTAAGGCAAAGGGAAGATAGCCGCTAAACAAGGCAAAACACAGCGCTATGGCCGGGGCGCCGGTCAGGACCAGCCCGATGAGCGCAATCAAAAGCGCCAGCCCTGCCGAGCTCATGACCAACGATATGGGCGAGACCTGCGGGACACCGGCGCGTTGGAGAAGCCGTTCCAGAGCGCTGCGTCGACCGCCATGAGGCGCTCGCGAGGGTTCGTTCCAGAAGGCATTCCAGATGAGGAACAAGCCCATCCCGCCGAGTATCCCCACGATGGCCGACATCAGGGTTCGCCCATGAGTGTCGCCACGTTGTAGCCAGCCGCCACAAATTTATCGGGCGCTGGCATGGCGGTTTCGGAGGCAGTGAGCTTGCCATTGACTGTATCGAAGATCAACCCTGATTCGATGATGCCGTTTTCCACTCGGCGCCCAAGAGCTAAGATCTGGCCGACGCTGCGTTGACCGTTGGGGGCTCGCACGCAGTGCACCACGAGGTCGATGCACGCGGCCACGGTGGGAACGACGAAGGCTGCGGTCATTACTGTCTAATCACAGCACAATATAGAAGTCCCGGCACTGCGCTAACAGTCCGGGACGTGGTTACCAGTGATTAGGACCGGCAACATGAATAAGCATACATACCTCTTTCTGCGAGGCACAGCCCGCGCCATTACTTACACGTTCTTTGCGGCGGCAATTCTTCTTGCACCCGCTTTGGCAAGCCTTCTCGTTGGTGGGGAGCTGTCAGCATGAGCAACGTCGTAAGCACCGATAACCTCGTGATCCCGCTCCGCGCCATGCACCGCAGCACGGGCGAGATGGGCACCATTACCGCCCTAGAGCCCACCAACCACGGCACCTATGTTCACGTTACTTGGGATGATTCCGAGGCCGGAGAACTGCCCTCAACGCTCCGTCTTGAATACGTCGAGCTAGATCCTCCCGCCGTCATGGTCTCCTACTACGACGCCACTCTTGCCCTTATCAAGGCCAGAATCAAAGACTCCGGGATCACGCGCAAAGCCATTGCCGCCCGCATGGGATGGTCTGCTGGCAAGCTGCGCCGGAAACTCAACGGCGAAACGATGCTGATGGTCAGCGACATTGGCAAGTTGTCCCGCGTGCTGGGCTGCCGCATGTCGGATCTCGTGGCCTAACCTTCCCGTCGTCAACGGTCGCATTTGAAATGCGATCCCTTGGCGGCGGTCGGGATCTGGGCAGGTCGGATTTCAAATCCGAGCTGAACGGTTCTAGGCTTCCGCCTTCGTGTTCCAGCCCCTCGACGTACTCAATGGGGCGCGGTGTTCATACCAACCTTCAAGCCTGAACCGCCAGGCTACCGATACCCACGGCCGGGGTACCGGGTGACGCCAGCCTGCCCGGATCTTCCGAGCGGGCTATAGGCGTTCAAATATCGCTGAGAGTTGGCGGGGGCTTTGGGAATCGTCGGCGGTGGGGACTTGCAAGGCCAGCCCTTTAGGTCCGATTCCTTCTTTAGAGCCAACCAACGATGTCCCTCATGAACATGGATCAACCGCTGACCTCAAGCCCGCAGATATAGGGTTCAGCCCCATAACTGCCCAACCTGAGAACAATGTCAGACCCTACCTATAGCGTCACCAACAACAAAGGAGAACAACCATGGGTAACTCTTCAAATAACGGCTTCTACATGATCGGTACTAAGGTCTGCTTGAGTGGTCACAACCACACTTTGCCGCGATCATCCAAGGAAGTAGCGCCGGGCGTCACCGTCTACCGCTCACCCAACGCCGTCTATAACACCACCGAAAAGGCCGGGCGCATGGTTCGCCGATTCGGGAACATTGTCTATTGGCCGGCCACGGGGCATCGGCATATCACGATAAACGCCGGGGCAACCCGCGATGAGATCCTTTGTCTATACGCCACTGCCAAGCTTGCCCGCGAGGACTGGCCCATCCACCCATGCGAGCCCGATCGCCGTCGCGTCCAATTGTGCCGCTATGTGGATGACGATTACCTTGCCCAAGCTGAGGCAGCAATGTTCCAAGACTTGGAACTAACCAACCTTTTCGACCTAACAACAGAGCAAATGGAGACAGTCTAATGGCAGCATCATCCACACCAAATATCGACCCCGACGAGTGGTGCCAGCTCCTAGCTAAGCGTATCCACGGGCTTGTTGAGACATCCCCACTCAGCCGCAAGGATGTTGCTGCAGCCGTCGGCCTCACTCCTGACAGGATGCGCCGGAAGCTGCGGGGCGAGACTCGGCTTATGATCACTGATGTTTTCGCGTTCGCCAGGGTCTTAGAGATCAAACCATCCGAGCTTATTGCCGTCTAACCATTTTGCCGGTGTCGGCAATAAGCCCCGGTGACGTATGTACTAGATATGTCACCGGGGCTTTTCTGCGCCCTCCGCCAGACGGAGGGCATCCCAAGGGTCGGGACTAGCTCCCACCCTTACCTGCGATCCCAGTAGAGGGTGTCGGTAATAGCGACACCCTCGGCGGCGTCTTAGTCCGTCGCCTCGGCCTCGCGTTTATCGGCAAGGATCTTCTGGGCCGCTCTGTACTCAACGCGAACCCGAGTCGGATCAATCCCTCTAAATATTCCCTGTACTGCGGCAAGGGCGACTGCCGAGCTATGTCTTAGGGACACTTCCTCCAGCTTGGGAGTAGCACCTTGGCAAGCCATGAGCGCCTCAAGAGCTGCCATAGTTGGTGCAGCTAACTGGGTAGTTTCAAACCTTCCAAATTCCAAAACATATGCTTTATACGCCTCGCGCATTTCCTCTGACTCGCTGTCGAGTCGAGCGATTCTATGCGCCCTTGAGTTGAGTGCCTCGGCCGACTTGCGGGATTTGGTTGCTCCAAGGCTTGATAAGACTGCAGCAGCAATGCTGACTATCGCACCAGCTATGGCAACGGTTATGGGGATCCAAGGTGACATGAGCTGATTCTAGGGTAAGTCAGCCATAGGTCAGGTCGCATTTGAAATGCGGGCTGGTGTCCATTCGGCTTACGTCAGGTCACGGCCGAAATCAGACTTCGGTCATCCCCACGCGTGCGCGGGCACATGTCCGCCAGGGGTGTTCACTAGTGAGCACCCCTTGACCTGCGATCCACCGAGGGTGTCCATAGTATGTACCCCCTTCCGCGTTTCAAACGCCGATGACCTAAGTGCTACTGAGGTCATGGTGTCAGCCAGGCTGACGGCAGGCGATAGGAATCTGATTCCGGTCATCATGTGCCGGCCTCGCGTCACTGCTAGTTACCGGACACAAGAAACCCCGGCCAGCTCGAAAGCCAACCGGGGATCTTGGAAAACTGACGGCTTCCGGTCGCCCGTTGGTTAGGGGAGTTCCTTTCAAAGAACACGCCAGATCTTGCCCGTCAAAGCGCTGGCCTATCAATGCGGACGCAACCGCTCCAAACCATCGTTCGGCCACACCGCTTGGTGAGGTACCCGCGACGTTCACGCTCCCACAATTTTAACAGAACCGTCAGCAGGAAACCCGATAGTGGGTTGGGCCTATACCTCCGTCAAAACGTGGAACAGGTGCATTATCTGCATGACACCATATGTCACACATAATCCCTGTAAACACAAGGAATACAGAAAATTGTAGAAACTGGCAGACAAGAGAAATAGTGCCACATCAAATATGCCCTGAGACCCTTCTTAGGGCTGTCAGAAGGGGGCACAAAGGACTTGACACGCCCCTGAGCATCCGGAGCGGCTCGGCCGGGGGGATATTTTCGCTAGTCTAAGAGGTGCGAAAAACGGGGCCCAGGGGAGGGGTATCCCCCCACCCGAAATGCGCCCCAAAAGGGAAATGCTGTTGCGGCCGAGGCCAATGCTTCGGCCGCAACAGTGGTTGGTCTAATTCTTGATGTTCCATCCAAGGCTGATGACCTCGGGCTGGTCTGCTTCGGCCGCTGCTGCTGCCGAGGCACGGTATTCACTGTGGGCTTCGGAATGGTGGAGTCGGTACCACTCCGCCAGGGTGGAGAATACCGGCTCGTGACCGTCGTTCAAGGTCTGCATCCACCATGACAAGGTGCCTTGGTTTGAAAGGTCAACTTCCGGCGTCAGTCCGTAGGCTGCGGGTCCGGTGAATGCTCCCGGGTGAAGTAGACGTCGGGCTTCGTCCGCGGCGTTCAGCCGGGCGACAAGCCGGGTTGCCCCTTCGATGATCGCTGCCGATTTGTAGTCCTTGGCGCTGATGGCGGTTTCGATGTTCCACCCTCCTTCGTGCTCTTCGATGAGTTCGCGCAACGCCTCGATGGCTGGCTCAAATACTTCGGCCCGGATGGTCTTGAAAATGTTGGCTGCGGCGGAGTTGATGGCGTCGATCTGGCGCAGCTTGTCTTGGTTGCGAACTTCGTCGGCGAGGGCCTGAATGTGGGTCATGGTCATGTATTTGGCCATGGACTCGCTTGGGTCTTCACCGTCAAGGACTTTGTTGGCGGCGTCGGCCAGGTGATCTGAGAAATGCAGGACATTGTGCAGGAGCTCGTTGACGGGAGGGATCTTGATTCGGGTTAGGTTGGGGTCGAGTGTGGTGTTCAAAGAGCGGATCTTGACGGCGAGGGCCGGGATCGGGTTTTCTTCGAAGTTGTTTCCTGCGAGTTGGTACTTTTCGTCGATGGTCTTCATGATGAAGTGTCCTTACTTGGTGGGGATGAGGTGGAGCATGGCGGCTAGGGAGTGGGCTTTGTCTTCGATTTCTTGGGCGGTGTTGCCGGTAACAATGTCGTGGGTATCGTCGGGGAGGCCCCAGAATGCTATGACGCGCCACTTGGCGACTTCGAGCCGAAGCTCAGCAACGTCCATCGAGTCTTCGGGGCGGACGTTGGCAGGCTGGGCATCGGTCGCTTGGCTAGCGTGGGTGTTGATGCGGTTCATGGTGTGGTTCCTATTTCTGCTTTGTCGGCGTAGTCGTGGAGTTTGTCGGCCATGGTGCGGGCCTCGGTGGGTGTTAGGTGGGCTTTGATTTCGTCGCCGCGTGTTAGAGCGACGCCGGGGGTCTCTTTGCCGTCTGCGTCCCTCCATATGTATTTGCGTGGAGTGAGGTATGGGCGCTTGAGGCTCATGGTTATTCCTGTCCTGGTCGGGGGTGCGGGTGGGGTTTAGTGCAGGGATAGGGCCCAATGCACATGACGCCGCGAGCGTTGTCATTTGGAGATCCGCCACTGGTGGAGCGGTACAGCTTGCCGTCAGTGGCCATGTGCAGGACGCTGGCCGCAGCAACGTGCATGAGTAGCCCGGTGTCTTTGTCCCAATACACGTTTGGCATGACGACGTTGGGGTGCTCTGCCGTGGTCGGTAGGGCGTCAACGTCCCAAAGGAAACTCTCGCCGTCGGGGTTGAACCATCGCACTGTTCCGTAAGCCATGGTCATTCGCTTTCTGCTGGTGTGGTTTCGAGGGGTGCCTCGGTGTGGCCGGCCGCGTTCGTTAGTGGCAGGCTGTGGGCTCGTGGTCGACTTTGCGCGGCACGGGCGAGGCTTGCCCGGTGCTGAGCTTCTTGGCGTTCACGGCGGAGTTGCTGGTTCCATTCGCGTTGGGCGATGGTAAGGGCTTGCATTGCTCCACTGCATGCGCACTGGGTAAGCATGCTTGCTCTCAGTTCGGCGGCGGTCATCGACGTCAGGCCGTGGGCGTTGCAGTCTGCGCGGTAGTCCTGTGCGAGAGATCCGATGGGGTCGCGCCGGTTAGCCTGGGCCCGAAGCCAGCTATCAAACGTGTATTCGGTCAAGTTCTCGTCTCCATTTCGGCGTGATTCCGGGGCTACAACACAAACAACACTTCTTCCCGGTCGTTTCTTATATTTCATTCCCGTGGAAATGACTGGGAAGTTCTGTTGTATGCGTTGTTTCGTCAGCTCCTTCACGGGTTAGTCCTCTGCCTTGAATCCGATTCCGACCCATTTGCGGCCGCCAGAATTGGTTTGTGTGATGCCTTGCAGCTGCTTCATATGCATGCCGATAGCTCGGGGACTCATGGGGGCTTCCGCGTTCTCTAGCGCCCATTTGGCGTAACCGTGGGCAAACTCGGTAGTGCCTACGCTGGCATGTGGATGCCTAACGCATTCATCCCCCATGAAGAGTGCAAGCGGGTCGTTTTCTTCTCTGTAAGCGCCCGTCTTCGCCATGACAGCGGCAGGAGCGGCGAGACCTTCGGATTGGTAGGCACGCAGTCCTGCAATTGCCCAGGAGAGCACCGCGTCTATGTCAGCTTCGAGGCGTTCCTCGAGGGTCACATCTTCTCGGCCTTCAAAGGAAACATCGAACGGTACTACCCGTAAGCGAGCCCAAACGGCCGTAGCGTCGGCGTCTACCGATGGCAGGTCATTGGTGAGCATGAAGAAGCTGTGAGACGGTGGAAATTCGACCGGGTTCTGACCCATGAACTTAGCTTCGATATTGTCGCCACCTGTGAGGGATTTCGTCATTGCTTCGGCCAACTTGTCGCCCTTCTCTAGTTCTGACATGACAGCCCAGCGCGCCCCGCGGAGACGCATTTGAGAGGCTTGTTCACCGGCAGACTTTTGCCCGTAGCGGCTTGCTATGAGCATGCTGTTTGATGCGGTGATGGCATAGTCTCCCATTGCTGTTGAGATGGCCCGCGCTAGGACGCCTTTACCGTTTCGGCCGCTACCTGTGGCGATAACTAGGACGTGTTCCAACACTCTGCCGATGAGGGATAGGCCTGCGTATCGCTGTAGGAAGGTGCGGACCGATTCGTCTGGGAGGCTGGACTCAAGGAATGTTTTGAACGTCTCACTGTCGGCATGCGGCACATATGCGGCCGTGGTTACTTTGGTGATCCTGTCGGCCGGGTTATGCGGGCGCAATTGGAGTGTGTGAAGATCCAGTGTCCCGTTGGAGCAATTGAGCATCCAAGGATCCGTGTCCACGTTGGCGGCGAACAGTTTGCGGGATGCAAGGGTGAGGACGCCGGCCGAGCCGGTGGCGGTCATGCTGGCTTTCACGTCAGCCGCTAGCGCCTGGTCGGAAATTGCTTCTTGCCAGCTGATCTTGAGTAGGTCGGTAAGGACTTGATTAGTTCGGGCGTCTCGGTCATCTGGTGCCCATCGTGAGCCGTCCCAGTAGTGCCAGCCCATACCGTTTACATAGAGTGCCTTGTTAGCGGCGTAGGCCGTGAATCGTGCTGCAATGCGCTGGTGGGACCTTAGCCCACGGTCATCCCAGTTAGCGGGGGCCTCGGGCTCGAAAGCGTCGGCCCGGAAGTAATCGGGGACCTCGGTCACTTCTCATCACGCTCCCTTGCAATCTTGACGTCTATAAACTCGCGTGTGGATTTCATTTCCCTGCGGATCTCGTCATCAAGATAGGCGAGGACGCGCTCACGGCGGGCGGCGAGCTCCACAACTTGATCGTTGGTAAGCACCATGAACTTTTGTCCGTCCTGGTGCCCGCGTGAGTATCCCATCTGATAGATGCGGAATGCGTCATCGTCACGGCAAACCAGTGTTGCCAGTTCCTCATCGGTGCGGCTCACTTGTCACCACCGGCTGGGATGAGTTGGCAGAGGATCACTGAGGCGTCGAGTCCTGCGGCGGTGGCGCGGTCTACGGCACGCTGGGCGCTCGGCAGATTGAACAGAACGCGGCGGCGGTACTTCGGAGCGGCATCGGTTCCGCGCACCTGCACAACGGCAACGTAGCAACCGGCCACTAGGCCCTTGTGATCCGGGTAAATGTCTGCGGCTTTTGATACGATTGTGTTATCAAGTTTTACGTGGCCCTTGGATTCGTCGCCGGGGGCCTTTTCTTGTGTCTGAGACATTAGGCGCGGTCACCGCCGGCCTTGAGCCATGCGGCGTGCTGCTTGGGGGTAAAGGGCTCCCCGAGGTGTCCACCGCGGCGAGTGAAGGCGATGGCTGGCGGGTATATGGATTCATGCCATCCGGTGGGCAACCATTCGCGGGATAGTGATTCGTCCCGGTAGATTTCGCGGGACATGAATCCTGAGCGACGGCGAGACATCCCGTGTTCGCGGCGGAAGTATTCGCTGAGGTCACGCATTTCTACTGCGTTGTTTACCTCGGTGCGGGTTCCCTTGGCTGAGCATTCGCTCAAAGGGCGGGCGGCGGTTGCGGCTCTCAAGATGCACCACCGCCAGGGCGGAGCAGAACAGATACACGGTCGAGCTGTTCGGGTGTGAGTGGTGGGGCTTCGGCAACTACCCGTGAGACGTAGGCTTCAAGTTTGGCCGCGGCAAGGTTACGGCGGGCTATTGCTAGGCCGGCGGTGTCCTTTCGCCGGGAGGCTACTGCTACTTGGGATCTTGCTTTGAAAATGTCCGTAGACATAAAAAAGCTCCTCGGTGTGAACAGCATAAAGCTGTGTCTTCACCGGGAGCTATTACGCTGATTCCACCGATTATTTGATGGCCCTGCATGTGCGGTACTAAAGGATTCCGCTGCCTGTAACTAAGACACTAACACATGTTGTCTAAGTATAGAATACCAGTTCGGGACGCGTCGATTTTGCGGACTGCAGGTCTGCCAGTTTCTGCACAGACTCCTTCACCATCCACTCCGGCTGCCTTGATTGCTCACGGCCGCATTCCATGCACATAACGCGGATCATGGGAACAGACTCGTAGCCTTTGATGGAGCGTTTCTGTAAGTGATCCTTGCCAATAGCGCCGGCCTTTACCGCGTAGTCGAAAGCAACTCTTCCGCTTTCAATCCTCAATGAAACAGTGACACCGGACCAATGCTTACCGCACATTAGTCGGAGTGCAGGAGTCCGCAGCCGTCCTTTTGCAGTCGAGGAATTCGCAATAATCGCACAAACTACGGGGTTAGTCAGCAGCTGGTCCATCTCGTCACGCCGCCCATGCACTGACTGGGCCCAATGGAAGAAACTAGAGTCATTCGTCTTCATGCCGTTTTCCATTCAATTCTGATTCGTTCGGGGTCAAAGGTGCGGGGTGCACTCTTGCGTATCGGGTCAACATAGATAGCCATGATGGAGTCGATAATTGCCCTCTGGCGCTCTATCCCGACCGCTGCCCACCAGTCTCTAATGTTGGCTACGTTCGGCGGCGGAAGGGGACTCCCGTGCCCTAGAGCTGACATGCTGGCGGTGGTCTTATCCAGCTGTTCACGTACTCGCGTAGTGATGGTTTCAAGTTGCTTCGCGGTGATAATTCCGTCCGCGAAACTGTTCGCTGATTCGTCCAGGCGCCCGCGGAGAGTGAGGGCTTCGGTTCGCAACTTGGCAAGCTTGGCCTCATCGTCGGGAAAGCTCATCTTCCCTTGACTCTGTTGATTTTCAAGGTGAGCGACGGTGACCTTTGAGACAAGATCTTCAACGGGCGCCGCTGTCTGGAATGAGTGGCC
The DNA here is from genome assembly GCF_003219795.1 of Arthrobacter psychrolactophilus. GTDB lineage: Bacteria > Actinomycetota > Actinomycetes > Actinomycetales > Micrococcaceae > Specibacter > Specibacter psychrolactophilus. The sequence continues at coordinate 317,196 of NZ_QJVC01000002.1, forward strand.
ATCGCCACGCGTAATGCACTTGTAGTAGTGGCTTGTAGTGCGGCTGCTCGTGCCCTGCATGCGTGACGATGTCTTCATGGCGCCGCCACACGTACCGCAGCGCAGCATTCCGGCGAGTAGGTGTTTCACTTTGGAATCGAACGCCGATCGGCGGGAAGGATCTTTCACGATGGCTGAGGCGGTGCGCCATTGATCCTCTGACACGATAGGAGGAAACACGGATGCGCCTAGAATTTCCCCGTGATAGCTGGAGAGGCCGGCATTTGTTGGCCGCATGACCAGGTTGCGCACAGACGTAGAGGTCCAGACTTGGCCGCGTCGGGTGAGGACGCCTCGGGCGTTGAGATCCCGCACAATGGATCCAATACTTGCGCCCGCAATGATGCTGTTCACTGCTTTGCGGATCTCTACGGCGTCACCCTCCACAATGACGGGCACCTTACCAACCATTTCCCAGCCGTAGGGAATGGGGCCACCCGTGAACTTTCCAGCGGTGGCGAGTTGTAGTTGCTTGCGCTTGCCACGCTCTGATTTATGTTCGGACTCATAGCGGGCCCACGCTCCTAGAGTGCGAGCCACGGCGCGGCCTGACGGCGTGCTGAGATCCAACTCTCCGGCCTTGACTGTCTGAGTTGTGATGCCGCCCTTTTCGGAAATATCAATATATTCCTCAAGTTCTAGCGGCGACCTGTGAAGCCTGTCGGTGTGCCACGCAATGACAGCCTGAACGTGACCGGCCCGCATTGCCTCGAGTAGTTCCCGGTAGCTCGGGCGAGGTTTGCCAGAGTAGGCGCTGATGTCATTGTCCACATACACGCGGGAGATGTCCCAGCCCAGCGATGCAGCAATTTCACGGCAGTCTTGTTCCTGCCTAGCGACGCCGAGACCACCACCAGCGCGGTCCTTTGAGATTCGGCAATAGATGGCTGCGGTAACTGCGGAGGGGGACATTTCATAATTCTACCAGCATGCTGTGAGTTGACATATCCCGTAGCGGTGATATTTTCGCCCGCGAGAAGTGGCAATGTGCAGATTTTTACGACGGCGTCATGTGCCGAATTCGCGTGCACGGAAGCCATTCCGGGCATCCCGCTATTTAGGGCGATGAGCATGTCCAGGCTCTCCGCTTCACGTACTTCTCCGACGATGAGTCGGTCCGGGCGCATGCGGAGGGCTTCCTTGACGAGGCGTCTGAGCGGAATCTCGCCCATGCCTTCGAGGTTGGGCTGGCGACATTGCAGGCCTACCACGTCGCGGAGCGGCAGTTTGAGTTCGAAGATCTCCTCCACGGTCACCACCCGCTCGCGTGATCCAATCCCTGCTGCAAGACAATTGAGCATTGTGGTTTTGCCGGCTTGGGTGGCTCCGGATACCAGAATGTTCAGACCGCTGCTGACGGCAGCACCAAGAAATCGAGCGGCTTGAGGTGTGAGTGAGCCAAGCTCTACGAGATGGTCGAGCCTGCTGGCGCGAGCCGTAAACTTTCTGACATTCACGGCCCAGTGACTCTTGGTGATGTCCGGGATCACCACGTGGAGACGGCTGCCATCGGGGAGCGCCGCATCAACAAAAGGACTGCTCAGGTCCAACCGCCGACCGGAGCTCTTGAGCATTCTTTCGACAAGGTCACGCACTTGCTGTTGACTGAAAATAATCCCGGTCAGCTCCGACTCGCCGTGCCGGGCGACAAAGACCTGATCTGGGGCGTTGAGCCAAATCTCTTCGATGTCTGGATCGTCGAGGAGTGGTTGCAAGGCACCAAAACCTGCGACGGCGTTATACACGGCCCGTTTGACGTCGTCGCCCTGAGCGAACGCTGGGACCGCTCCGAGTAGCGAGCGTTCTCCGTAGTCGTTGACGGCTGCATCAATTAAGGCGCGAACGTCCGACCCCTGCCGCAGCGGGTCAAGACCCTTGCGGCGGATAAGTTCCCGAACTTCATCCTCAACTAATGCCAGCGCATCCACTCAGACCACGTCCGCCCCTTTGCGGTGTCTTCAACCCTGTGAACAGGAGCCTAGTCCTGAGATTGCGGTCTCGCTAGTGGCAAATGTCTGCTGTGGATAATACTTAGTCCCCGCTCAACCCACTTTGACGACGTCATATTCTCTGGCTGAGGAAAGGCCTTAAAGTAACCTGTTGCGCAAAGTTTCCTCGTAATCGTGGGACTGGGCTCAATTTAAGGTGCTTATCGGGCGGCCTTAATAAGCGGTCGATAGTTGCGAACTGCCCGCAGATGACGAAGGAAACACCTGATGAGCACAGCCGCGAGAGCCGAACTCGAACATCATTTAAATCGCCTCTACCAGTTGTTCCGCAGATTTGATGACATCCAATAGCAGAAAGATAACATCTACCGGCAGCATGCACATCTCTACGCGGCGTATAAATCCAAATGGCGTACCGGAATGTATTGGCTGTGAGTGCTTGTCTCAACCGTGTCATTGACCACCGTTGCTGGGGTCGTCACGACGTCGGTCATGGCCGCGTGGAGCAACAACTGCACGGGAGAAGCTCCCGTTGAAGATACGACTCTGTTTCTGTTGCTGTTTCCTGTCGCATTGATCGCGGCCGGGATCATCGTGGTCGTGCGGAACTCTCGGGTTCCCGCCATGAATAGTCAATGCAAGATGTACAACCAGGATGACGCTACCAAAATTGGAGCACTCGTAGCGTCAGGAATCGCCCTGTTGGACTATCAGCTGAGCCAGACTCGCCAAGAATTCCAAATTGAATACGCTGGCTGGTTCCCTCAGAAGTTCCGCAACTCTGAAGATGTCAGAGCCTGTTGGCAGATCATTCATGACCACCTCGCGTCGATGATGCAGGACGCCACCAATAGGCACCTTAACCAACCAACACGAGCAGTTCCTTCGCGACACTACCAGCGCACAGCTTGCCGAACAGCAGGGATCGACCCTCGCTGCTCAGATGAACGGCATCATCAACGCAACGATGCAAGGCGCCATGACCAGTGCAATGTGTTCCGCAGGAGCAGCAACCCGCGCGGCCATCAACGCCCCTCCGCACAATTCGATTCAAGTAAAGCTAATGACCGCAGCGAGACTGGGCCGGCTTAGCCTCGCGGCTCCGCGTTATTTCATTTTCCATGTTGTGGCTGTCGCAATTCTTTCTCCGAGGGCTGACGACATCGTCCGGGTGTAGTCCCACGTGAGGTGATTATCATCCAAGTAGACGAGGATATTTCCAGCGACGGCCTTGCATGTTCCTTCTAGACAGTATTGATCGGTGAGATCGATCATGTGAGCTCCCTTGATTTGGTTCAAGGGTTCTGCCGGATTACTTGATGCAAGGTTGTCTGATTGTTGGAATTCACAGCCCACGGCTCCTAGCCTCGCCACACAACTAGCTTTGTTTTCAGTAAACCGCGGGTTGTCTCTCAGCCCGATGACCTCGATACCTGCCTGCACCAAAGACTTCACGGTGTCTTCGTATCCGGGAACCAAGCGCTCTTCCGAAGAATTAGCGATTGCATCTGTGGCGACCGTGAACACTGCATCAGGTTTGAGCTGTAGTACATAGCTCATCGCAGCCTTATTGAACTCTTGACAGTCAGCGCCCCGCCCCGAGTTACTTTCCTCACTACCAAAATCACACCCTCCCAAGAGAAGCGAAACTAGCTGCCAATCGTTGTTTTTGGCGACAGGTATCAATGCACCTGAGAATTGCTCAGCATGGGAATCTCCCAAGATGACAATCGTCTTGCTGGCATTTGACGAAGCTTTCGTCTGACCGCAGGCTTTCTGCAGCACCGACGAATCAGGTAAGAACGCTCCCTCGCAGGCCGTTCCTAGACTCACCCATTGTTTATTGAGTGCGGTCAATGCGGGTTTCAGAGGTAGATCTGGATCTGCCTCATCAACGAAACCCTCATGCAGGGAAAGTGCTCCGGGGTAGTTCCTTAGCACTTCGGCCTGATTTGCCTGCTCCTTGGCTTGCACGGCCGCCTCTTGACGATGAATATGCAGCTGCCAGACACCCAATGGAGTCGCAACTAACGCGATGCAAATCGCTATCGTCAGAAGAGAACGCCGACTCTTCTTTTCAATCCATTGGTTTCGACGCAGCGGTGTGTCAATGAAGCGAGTGGCGAGAATTGCTGCCGCCAACGACACAAGGATGATTGCCGTTCCACCGATAAGTCCTGCATTTTCGCGCCCCGAAACGATAAGGAAGAACACTAAAACGGGCCAATGCATAAGGTACAACGCGTATGAACTATCCCCCAATTTGACCAGCGGTTTCCAGCTCAAGAAACGATCAACACCCATGCTGCTGTTCGTAAACCCCGCAATGATAATCAGAGCCGCAGCCAGAGTCGGCCAGAGAGCCATATGGCCAGGGAACTTTTGTCCAACCTGCAGGATGAGCCCGCAAGAAAGCATCGCGACAATACCGACCCATCCCATGGCCATTCGTATTGATCGCTTGACGTCCAAGTAGGGCAGCACCAGAGCTAGAAGTGATCCCAAGGCAAATTCCCAGAGCCTCGTTCTGGTGTCAAAATATGCAAACGCCTGCTGGGAATTAGTCGTCACGATGGAAAAGGCCAACGATACAACGAAAATCGCACCAAAGATGTAGATCAGCAACGGCCGAATTCTCAAGCGGAATTTTCGTGCAACTCCGCCTGCAACAGCAAATACTACAGGCCACAAGATGAATATTTGTCCCTGAATGGAGAGAGACCAGAAATGCTGCAGAGGGCTCGCGACACTGTGATCAGTGGCGTAGTAGTCGACGGCTTCGGAGGCCAAAAACCAGTTCTGGTAGTAGAGCAGAGAAGACCAAGTCTCACGAAGTATTCCTGTCCAGTTAGTCTCCGGCATGAAGAGATAGCTAGCCAGTAAAACTCCTAGAAGGGTTACGGCAATCATTGGCAGTAACCTCTTGAAGAGGTGGCCCCAGTATTTGAGAAGTTCTAGGGCCCTTCCATTCTCCAATTTGCGAACAAACTGACCGGTAAGAAGGAAGGCGGAGATCAGCAGGAAGACATCCACGCCACCTGAAATTCGACCGAACCATACATGGTATGAAACAACCATGAGTACCGCTATGGCTCTCAGACCCTGCACCTCTGGGAGAAACTTGCGCTGTTCCTTCCTTCTTGGCAACGACGTTTGGAAGCTTGACCTGCCAGAGAGTCGGTACCAGACACTCGGTTTTTCCTCAGCGACAAGGGTCATTCGAATTTCACACCTCAAGATAGTTTGTGCCCAATAACGGGGACAGAAATAGCCATCGTGATTTTACGACGCCAAGCTGATAGTGATTCACAGCAACCTTCCACTTACCAGGCCTAAGCTGCTTCATAGTGAGCTAAGTAACACGCTCGCCAGACTGACATGCCTGAGTTGCTAGAATCACAGGAGCCTGCATTCTATCGCGCGGCATCAATGGGCTTGTGCCCCGTAGGAGAGCATCCATTATTCATGAATTGGCTTGACACTGTTCCGACCCTTCTGGCTGCCACGGCACTGATTTTCATACCAGGAGCGGTCTTAGCTAGAACCTTGGGTGCACGGGGCATTGCATGGCTGGCAGTTTCAGCACCGCTTAGCCTGACACTCATTGGCGCCGGTGCCATCGTGGCGAACTTGGCTCATGTACGGTGGTCTCCCATCGTCGTGGTCGCTCTGACCTTGGGAATCTCCGTGGTGTTGTGGGGTGTTCGCTATGTCGTAGAAATTCGTCGCGGCGAAAAGCGGCAACCTTTGTGGGTTATTTCCCCCAAGTCCACAATCTTTGGCTTGATCGTTGGGCTCATCGTTGCGGCAGTGACAATCGGGTTGCGTCTAGCCTCGATGTTCATTGCCCCTGAGAATATTTCCCAAACCTATGACAACGTCTTCCATCTAAATGCCGTCCGATACATTTTAGACTCGGGCAATGGTTCCTCTCTCTACCTTGGAGACCTCACAGGTTCGGGACGCAGCGCCTTTTATCCTGGTGCATGGCATGATCTGGTAGCTCTCGTCTCCCAGGTGAGCGGATCCTCCATTCCCGTCAGCGTTAACGCCACCAACATCATTCTTGGCGCCTTGGTCTGGACCATCTCGGCCATGTATCTCGTCACTCGTGCGTTAGGCAGCCGTCCAGCTGTCTATATCCTCACCGGTGTCCTCGCTGGCGCGTTCGCTTCCTTCCCGTACTTGTTGCTTGATTTCGGTGTCCTCTATCCAAACTTCCTAGCTTTAGTCTTGTTGCCTGTGGCCGTGGGACTCGTAACCGATGTCCTTCGTTTTTCTCACAAGGATCATCCAGGGACAATGCGTGCACTCATCCTTCTCGTACTCATGACTCCAGGCTTAGCCCTGAGCCATCCCAATGCCGTTATGCTGCTGGGCGCCTTTGCGCTTCCACTCATTGCGTTCTGGCTGTTTGCACAGCTGCGTGCCCTCCTTGCCAAGAAGCTGTCCCTTGTTTGGTTCATCGTCTCGGTGGTCGGAGCAGCCGTATACACCACCGTCCTGCTGAACGTTTGGGAAGCTATTCGCCCGACTGAGCTTGCTTCGTTCTGGCCGCCCACGCAGTCCATCGCTCAAGCACTCGGTGAGGCAGTTGCTAATGCCCCCTTGGGCCGTCCGGAGTCTTGGACCATCATCTGCATGACGATGCTTGGCATCTACGCCGTGGTTCGCAGTCGAACGCACCTTTGGGTTCTCGGCGTATTGGCTACCGGAGTGTACTTCTTCGTCGTCGTCTCGGCCTTTGAGGTTGGAGACGGGCGTTCCTTCGTCACCGGCGTATTTTACAACGACAGCTTCCGCTTGGCCGCGCTCTTGCCAATGGCGGGAATCCTCGTATCAGTATTTGGAGCCGTCTGGCTCTTTGACCACCTTGCCGCCGCAGCCAAAGCGACGCCCCTTGACGCCCCGCGCCGCTGGCAGACCTGCTGTGCCATCGGTATTGTGGCGGTCATAGGAATCGGGATTTGGGCACAAAACAAGTCGATGGAGATAGCGGTCACCACAGCACAAGAGTCCTACACCATCAATGAAGAAGCACCCCTTCTCTCATCTGATGAGGCCTCACTTCTCTCACGAGTTGATGCAAACGTTCCGGCTGATGCGACGGTGATTGCTAACCCCGCCGCAGGCGGCTCGTTGGTATACGCCTTGGCAGATCGGCATATCCTGTTGCCGGCAGCGAGCTCACAGCCCACCCCTCTGGAATCCACGCTGATCTTCAATCTGTTCGACTTGAGCGGGAACCCCGAGGTTTGCTCGGCAGCTAAGACTCTCAACGCCTTCTATGTACTGGACTTTGGTAGCCTCCAGATCAATGAGATGACTAGGCCGTTCCCCACTTCGGAGCAGCTAGAAGCTAACCCCGGTCTGACACTTGTCGATGAAGAAGGTCCGGCACGGCTTTACCGGATCGACGGCTGCTGACATCAGCAGTAACTAGCCGCAAATAAATAATGTAGTCCCGGACATTTCAGGTGTCCGGGACTACATTATTACCACGCAGAAACTACGCTAACAAGCCTCTTTAGGCGTTGTAACCATTGGGGTTTTCGCGCTGCCAGCGCCAGTGGTCTTCACACATCTGAGCGAGGTTGCGGTGCGTCGACCAGCCCAGATCAGCCAAGGCCGAAGAAGGATCTGCATAACTCACGGCAGCATCACCGGGACGTCGCGGCGCAAATGCGAAGGGCACAGGCTTACCTGCGGCATCTCCGAAAGCCTGGATAACTTCCAACACGGAGGAGCCTTCCCCCGAGCCCAAGTTCCAGCGGAAGACGCCCGGGTGGCTGGGCAGATAATCCAGGGCAGCCAAATGGCCGGCGGCTAGGTCCATGACGTGGATGTAGTCGCGGACACCTGTTCCATCCGGCGTGGGGTAGTCATTGCCAAAGACCATGACCTTTTCACGGCGGCCAACGGCCACCTGGGCCACGAAAGGCAGAAGGTTGTTCGGCACGCCAGTAGGGTCTTCACCGATACGCCCGGACTCGTGGGCGCCGACAGGATTGAAGTAACGCAAGAGGGCTATGTGCCAACTGGAATCAGCCGCGCCCAGATCAGTCAGAATATCTTCGATCTGTTCCTTGGTTCGCCCGTAGGGGTTGGTTGCATCCAGCGGCATCTTCTCAATGAGCGGGACTTCCTCGCTAGCGCCGTACACGGTGGCCGAGGAGCTAAAGACGAGCGTACGAACCCCATGCTTGTCCATAGAAGCCAGCAGATTCAGCGTGCCAACAATGTTGTTCTGGTAGTAGCGCAATGGCTGAGCAACAGACTCTCCCACGGCCTTGAGACCAGCAAAGTGGATCACGGAGTCAAAGCCATTCGTTTCAAAGAGCCGATCGACCCCTGTCGCATCCAAGAGATCCAACTCAACAAAGTCAGGATGCTTGCCTGTTAGTTCTTCAACTCTGCGAAGTGATTCAGCGGAGGAGTTCGCCAAGTTATCCAAAACGACGACGTCGTGTCCGGCTTCCAATAGACAAAGAACCATATGTGAACCAATGTATCCGGCACCGCCGGTAACCAAAACCTTCATACAACCCAGCATATATGCCATGACGTCTGAGGCCCGCTATTGGGTGCAAAGCCGCACTCTAGCCCCAGTGGCCACTCCTGTAACCCCGTTGTAAGCTGTCAATGGAAGCATGTGAAATACCCTTTCACTGGCCATCGTGTCTCTGTCCCGATGCGCACCACCGCCTACGCAAAAGCTCCGGAGCTCTTCACAATGGTTACTGTCCGGCCACTCTCCCCCTATGCCAATACCAGAGCGCGGCTACAAACTGCCCTGGCTGTCGCCGGAACAGGACTGCTTGCCTTGTCCCTGACAGCCGTGCTGGGTATCAGCTCGGCCATCGCCGCACCTACGTCTCCCGAGACTCCGAAAGCAACCGTGCAATTCACGGAACTTGCCATGTCAGTCGAGACCACCTCGCCGGAGACAGCCACCCAGAGCCCGGGCCTCGAAGACTCCCCTGAGACTGCTGACACCACTTTGCCAGCCGACGTCGAACAAAGTTCAGCAGCTCCCGAGCCAGCCGTCAGTGTCGAAAGTCCGGCCGACGTTGCTACCTTTGGGGCCTATATGGGCATTGGCCTGGCCAAAGAGATTCCCAGCGAGGAACAGCTTCTACGGGGTACGCAGGCTGCGTCTCCGCTGTCTGCCTCGGCGGCCAATCCCTTGGCTAGCGCGACCCCGCCCGGCATCCTTGGGATGGATGTCAGCGGTTGGCAGGCCGACAGTGCTACACACTCAGTCAGCCAAGTGAATTGGACCGAACAATGGCGTCTGGGAGCGCGATTCGTTTACGCCAAAGTCTCGGAAGGAACCTCATTCAAGGACGCGTCCTTCTCATCTCATACAACGGGCGCCGCCAAGGTCGGCATGCTGCGTGGTGGCTACCATTTCGCCTTGCCTAACCAATCCGACGCCGTCACTCAAGCAAATTACTTCGTCACGAATGGCGGTGGCTGGAGTGCGAACACAAAGACTCTGCCGCCACTGCTAGACATCGAGAATAATCCATATGGAGCCAATTGCTACGGTCTCAGCGCGTCGGCCATGGTTTCCTGGATCAGTAGTTTTTCCAAGCGTGTTCAGGCACTGACGGGCCGGCTCCCCATGATCTACACAAACTATTACTGGTGGCAGGATTGCACAGGAAATTCCACGGCTTTCGCTAACCAGCCTCTGCATATTGCTGCCTATGGAACCAATAGTCCTTGGACACCGGGTGGTTGGAAGAATTACAGCGTATGGCAGTACAGCGATTCAGGCCCTTTTGCGGGCGATTCCAATACATGGAATGGCACTCAGTCAAGTCTCGAAGCATTCGCGGCGAAGGCCGAGGCTCCCACGGTGACACCTCCGGCCCCCGCACCCGTAAGTCAACCCTCGATCACCTCGGCAGCCGATCTTGTAGCAGCCGACTCTACTGGAGTTCTATGGCAGTATCCAGGCACCGGGTCGGGTGGATTTGGAACACGCAAACAGATCGGCAAAGGCTGGACGGGCATGCGTTCCATCACCGTCATCGATTGGAATTCCGACGGCGTCCTTGACTTACTAGCGCAACGAACCTCAGGTTCACTTGCCTACTACAAGGGACTAGCAGGAGGAGGATTCGCAGCTGGACAACAGCTCGCAGAATCGGGCTGGGCCAGCTATCACATGGTCGTTGGATACTGGATTAATTCCAGTAAGTACCCCCAGATCCTCACGCGTGGCAGCAACGGGGACATTGTTATGTGGGGTAACCCCTCGGGAAATTCTTTAGGCACCTCCACCCGGCTTACTCAAGGCTGGAACAATATCAATCTCACCATGGTGGACTTTGACGGAGATGGGAATCAGGACCTTCTCGCGCAGTATCCGGACGGTACATTGAGACTGGCTCGTTCAAATGGATATGGGGCTTTCATCAATGAGGGCCGCAAAGTCATTGGCTCCGGATGGAATGCCTTCACCAGCATCTCCGTCTACAGCGATTTCAACTATTCAGGTTCGCTAGGACTCATCCGCAGAAACGTCTCCGGTGCCATCAATTACGTTTCCGTCCCAGGAAACTCTGCCTTTGCTTCTGCAACGTCGATTGGATCTGGGTGGGGATCATTCCTCATCGCTGGTGGCGAAGACATCAACCTGATTCAGCCTCCGCTGGCTCCCCCAGCACCCAAGGCTGTTCCTGGCAACAGCAAGGCAACTATCACAGTCACCAAGAACGCCCAAGGCTCTGCAGCCACCAGCGTTACCCTCACGTCATCGCCCGGAAGCGCCAGCTGCATAGTCACATCAGCTGCCGGCAGCTGTACCGTGACGGGGCTCAGCAACGGAATCTCATATTCTTTTAAGGCGGTCGCTAAGAATACGGCTGGGGTGTCACCGGCATCTGCCACAAGCTCGGCGGTTGTTCCGTTCGTGCCTGTCTCGCGCATCGCAGGGGCTGATCGGTATGCCACCTCGGCAGCGATTTCCAAAGCTACCTATGCCACCGGCATCAGCACCGTCTACATAGCCAGCGGCATCGACTACCCCGACGCACTCTCCGGAGCCGCAGCAGCAGGAAAACTTGGCGCACCAGTCCTACTCGCCACGACAGCTGGACTACCAGCCGCCACACGCACCGAACTCGCACGCCTCAAACCCAAGAAAATCATCATCCTCGGCGGCACCGGAGCACTCAGCAGCACCGTGCAATCTCAACTCGCGCAGTACACCGGCACCGTCACCCGCATCGCGGGCGACGACAGGTACGCCACCTCGGCAGCGATATCGAAAGCCAGCTACGCCACCGGCATCAGCACCGTCTACATAGCCAGCGGCATCGACTACCCCGACGCACTCTCCGGAGCCGCAGCAGCAGGAAAACTTGGCGCACCAGTCCTACTCGCCACGACAGCTGGACTACCAGCCGCCACACGCACCGAACTCGCACGCCTCAAACCCAAGAAAATCATCATCCTCGGCGGCACCGGAGCACTCAGCAGCACCGTGCAATCTCAACTCGCGCAGTACACCGGCACCGTCACCCGCATCGCGGGCGACGACAGGTACGCCACCTCGGCAGCGATATCGAAAGCCAGCTACGCCACCGGCATCAGCACCGTCTACATAGCCAGCGGCATCGACTACCCCGACGCACTCTCCGGAGCCGCAGCAGCAGGAAAACTTGGCGCACCAGTCCTACTCGCCACGACAGCTGGACTACCAGCCGCCACACGCACCGAACTCGCACGCCTCAAACCCAAGAAAATCATCATCCTCGGCGGCACTGGAGCACTCAGCAGCACCGTGCAATCTCAACTCGCGCAGTATGTGCCTTAGTTGGCGCGGTTAGCGATCCGTGCGATGGCTTCTTGCCAGACCACGACCTGAGATTCGGCAGAAAGTGGCCTAGCCGCGCGGTCGGCAGCTTCCTTCCATCCTGAAATGATTTCCGGTGTTAGCGACACAAGTGTCTTTCGCAAGGACTCAGCCGAGAAGTCTTCCGTGATTGCGCCTAGGCCGTGTTCCTTAACAAGTCCCACCATGGCCGGGGAAGGACCTACGATCAGGGCAATACGGGCCTGCACCGCTTCGAAGAACTTATTCGGCAAGGCATTCTTCAAGTTAAAGTTCGTGGGTGGCAGGAACACCACCGAGACGTCGTATTCACTCAAGGTAGCGACCAGCTCCTTGTACGGCACCGGATCCCGGAACTTGATCGAGGGAACCGAGGCCGCTTGTGCTTTCAGCTCGGCGACATAGTCAGGTTCATTCGGCATGACGATCATGTCCAGGGTCAACCACTCCGGGACATCCTTCATGGCTTCAATGAAGTTCTCCAGCTTGCGGTACCGCTGTCCGGCGGCGCTGTGGATCAGTCGTACTGTATCACCGACGGGCTTGACCGTGCCTTCAGCGTAGGGTGCCGCGTTGGTCACCACGCCTGTGGGCGTTCCGTAGTCTTTGAAATACTCATCGGCAATCCCCTGCGACACTGATGTCACGGAAGCGGCGGAGGCTAGGTAACGCTTGCACAGCCACCTCATGAAGGGCGCAATGAACAAACGCCACTTCAGGTTGTCTTCTTTTTCCCTCGGGGCAAACTCGTGCAGATCAGAGTGCACACCCGATTTCGCATTGAGTTCAAGCGCCAGCGGCAAGGTGTTCAGATCGTTGGCCAAAATGATGTCGAATTTGCCCTTGGGCAGGATGGCCCTCGCCGACTGCACGGCAGGCAGGCCGTCATAAACTTTTTGGTATTGACGACTGATCAGCCCGACCTTGTCCGATGGCCAACCCCGAGAGTCGTCTGGCAAAGCATAGTGCTCGTCGACGCCATCAGGTGCGGCACCATAGGCGCAGGTGGCAATTCGGTATTTATCCTTGAACAATTCAACCTGCTTGAGCACACGCGGATCGGACCGAATGGGCGAAAAAGTAAGGATAAGCAAAGAGGGAAGTTCAGTCATGCTTCCATTATCGCCGATCAGCTGGCGCTCATTGACAAGTGAACCCGCCCTACCGCCTAAAAAACACGACGTAGAAGTGGCACCTTCAGAGCAATCAAGGACACGAGGAAGCTGCCCAGCAACGTCACGATGTAGGCCACGGCAATGGCTGGGAACGAGTCAGCGGCGAGGACCGCGGGCACATTGAGTCTGATGGTCTCGAAGATCACCAGATGCACTAAAAATACGCCAAATGATGCATTTGATAAGGAGACCAGAACAGTCCCCGCCCGGTCCGGGACTTTGATGAACTTAGAGACTGAAAGCCCGACGACGAAGACTCCTATCGCCATCGCCGCGACTCCCGCCCCCAAATAAGAAATCGAGAACAATCTATCGGCCCAGGGGAAAACACCCCGATGCCCAAAGTGCCAAATAGTAAAGACTATAAGAGCGGCCGTCACGATGGACACCGCGATGAGAGCTATTCCCCTCAGCCGAACACTGCGCAGGGCATATCCGGCAACGAAATACCCGACAAAGGGAATCCAATAGGTGAAAATATTCGTCGAGATCGGCCGGGAGACCTCAAAGTAGCCAAGGATTCCCGGCGCCATGTAGGCCAGCACGGTTGCAGCAAGAAACACGCCAGCAGTGACCAGGACGCGTCGTTGTGAAGCCTCAGCAAAGAAGGTCGCCAGGATTGGCGTAATGGCATAGAGCCCCACGATCAGCCACAGGAAATAGAGCTGTGTGAAAACGGAACCGTCATAGATCAGCTGCAATACTCGAGCCCCGGAGAGTTCCTCATGCCGCATCCAGATCCGTACACCAATCAAGTACACGGCGTTCCATATAATGAGGGCCGGCACCAGACGAGAGGCCCTCTTGCCATAGAAATTCATGGGTGCGGAAATGGCTTGCCGTGATCCGAGAAGAAGGGCGCCTGAGATCATAACGAAAACCGGGACGACCCAAATAAAACCAATATCGATGGCAACGGCAGCCCACCAACCGCGGCCTTCTTTAGCCTCGGATCCAACACGGAGACCAAAAACGTGAATGGCCACAACACCGCAGATGCTAATTATCCGCAGCATATCGAGACCGTAGTCGCGGAAGGTCTTGTTCATTCCTTGGTAGCTTTACCCTGTTCTGGGATCTGGACACCATTTCCGGATTCAATCGCCAGGGCGAAGGCCTGGGGAGAGTCCGTCCGGTTGACCTCATCTAGGGCAATCCGGCGTGACAGCTTGGTCGCGGTGGTTTCCATGTGACGGAAGCGCTGGTACGTCGTCGCCATGAATACCAGGAAACTGACGATCAGCCCGTACAAGACCAGGTCAGTGCCACGACCGATACCAAAGAAACGCGCCAGCTGCGACAACAAGCCCGGGAAGAAGATCGACAATGCTGCAACACAGGCAAACAGCACCAACATGATGCGTCGAATGGCCAAATGCCGCGCATTCGATCCGCCGCGCATGAGCGCCAACGACACGATGATGACGGCAAGAACAAGAACAATCTGAACAACTATTTGCACAATGTCACCTAAACAAAAGGTCAGCGAGGATGTTGACCGAATTCAGCAAGGACTGCCCCTTGGCCTTGGAATAATCGGTGTAGATAATTTCCACGGGCTGCTCCACCCATTTTGGTTTCATTTCAGCGATCTGATGAACGAGCTCCGAGGCATGTGCCATACGGTTCTGTGTCAGATGAATGCCACGGGCCACCTTGGGGCTGAACGCCCTGAGACCGTTATGGGCATCGGTGAGGGCCATCCCGGTGGCCAGGCGCGACTGCACGGCAGCGGTGCGGAGCACCAGCCGCTTGGCCGGTGATATCTTCGTGCGTTTGTCGAGGAAGCGCGAGCCCAGAACAATTTCGGCTTCACCGGACTTGATACGCTCGGCCATCAGCTGCGCATCGATGACGCGGTGTTGTCCGTCAGCGTCAAAAGTAATGATGCAATCTAGCTCAGGATCACCAAGTGCATACTCAATTCCGGTCTGCAGCGAGGCACCTTGGCCAAGGTTGACAGGATGCTGCACAACCACGGCTCCTGCCGCACGTGCTACTTCTTGGGAACCATCTGTGCTGCCGTCGTCAACACAGACAACGTAAGGAAATACCTCTCGCAGCCCAGTGATGACGGTGCCAACAACTGACGCCTCGTTATACATAGGGATGACTATCCAGGTTCGACTCACCGCACAAGTATCCCACAGCGGCGACAGGCCAGAGAATCAGCCATGCTCAGGCACTCGTCAATACTTTTATGGCGTGCACCATGGCAATGGGCCCGTGGACCAGATGAGCTCCTGTTTGCTTGCGCAGGCCCCAGACGGATCGAATGGCGCTGGGGTCGGCCGAAACCACCACGGCCGAGCTTCGAAGTTGCGCCATGAGGGACTTGTTATTGATGAGACTTCTCGCGACGCGGCGTGATTCAAGGTTGTCCTGCAACAACCGGCCAAGAATTCCGACGGGGCCAGGCTTCCCAGCAAGAAGGGCGCAGACGGACGCCGCTTTTCCTTGTTGCGCTGCACTCAGAGATGCCAAAGTAGTATCAGATTCATCTACCTGAATGTGCTCCGAACCATCACTGACATGGACGATTGTGAGGGCGAGGGTCCAGGCAGAGCTATCGATGACCCCGCGGGCGCGGCTGCAAAGATCGTTGAAGACCGCTTCCGGATGCTGCGTCTGACCGGCAACGATGCTGATATTGAGTATTTTTGGCGCCATTATGACTCATCCTTAACGACAGACTTTTCCGCGTGTCCACCAGCTTTTTTACCCACGATCGCGCGCAGTTCAGAGATGACTGGTTCCAGAATCGTTGTTCGGTCGAACTGCTGACCGTATTCCCAAGCAGCAGTCCAGCGCTCATCGTCCGGACTCTTCAAAGCCTGTGCAGCCTCACGCAGGGCAGCGGCAATGCTTTCCTCGGACAAGTCTTTGGCCGGGAACCATAAGGGATAGTCTCGGAGGAGATCCGTTGCAGCGTTTCCTAAGTCATGGACGGAGACGATGGGAAGTCCGGTGGCGAGGTATTCCGCGGTTTTTCCACCCGTGACATATTTCCCGGTAGAGAGCAGCAGAATCAAGACATCGAGGCTGCTGTAGAAATTAGCCACCTCGCGTTTAGAGATGGCTCCCTCGTAACTTAATCCGTCTCCTCGCGAGGAATCAAAGGCAGACAAGACCTCAGCTGGGGCAGCGCCCGAGGCGCTGAGCTTGCCTCGGAAGATGCCATCTGCTTTGTCATTGGACTCGGTGCCAAAAGCTTTCTCCCACGCAGCAAAGAAGGGCTGCAATGGCATGTTGACGTACTGCAATGTACCCAGGTAGCCAAAACGAGGACGTTCAGTTGGCCGGATCACCGGTTGTGCATGGCCTGGCTGCGGGTCGAAGCCGTTAGCGACAACTCGCAACTTTTCCGTGGCAAATGGGTATCGCTGAGCGTACTCGATGCGGATCTGTTCATTCACGAACCACACTTGTGCAGCATCGCGCAGATAGGCACTTTCAATCTTTCCCATCTCGGAATCCGCGGCGAAATCTTGGGCTCCCGTGATGGTGTTGAAAGCCCATGCATCCCGGTAGTCAAGGACAAAAGGAACGCCGGGAAGGGCCTGTGCCACACCGAAGGAAACATAGGGACTCGCCGATGCCATGACAAGATCCACAGGATGCTCGGCATGAACTTTTCGGGCCGCCGCAGAGGCTGGTTCAAGCCATGCAGCGTGAAAATCTTCCGGGAACCCTTTCCTCGTCCGGCGTCGGAAGAGTTCTTTCCAAAGGTATGGTGCCTCAACTCGCAGGCGAGAGTACCGCCGCAAATCACGACGCGCCGGCTCTTCAGCCCCGCCGTCGTCGACGTTGACTATACGGATCCGCGGATCGATCGACTTGACTAGGCCCTCATCGGTTCCTGAGATTTGGGACCACACGGTGGGGTCAACGGTAATGACCGTAACGTCCCAACCATCACGAGCAAAATCATTAGCCACCGCCGTGCACCGGTAAACAGAGGAGGCGGTACTCGGTGGGAAGGAAAAAGCAACGTACAAAAGATGCGGACGGGTCATAACGTTATTTCTCCAACACTTTGCTATAGCCGGCCATAAGCGTCGGCATGAGTGACTTCGCGGAATGATTCGCTAACACGTATTCTGCCCCGGCAAGTTTCTTGGACACGGTCAATGGATCATTCAAGGTCTCCCGCACGGCATGCCCAACATCGGCACGATTAACAGACACCGTTGCAACGCCGTCGGGATAGCCGGGATCTTGATCGGCAAACACGGTAGGCACACCCATTCCGATGGCTTCAAGCTCGCTGGCTGCCAAGATGCCAGCCACCTGCCCCACGGCTACGTGCGCACGCGAAATCTCTTGCAGGAATTGCGGCTTGGACATTTTCGGCAGGAGCGTCACACCCAAAGCGGCAACCTCTGCGGCTCGATCGCCCCAATCAAGGGCAACCACGTCAACGTCTTGGCCGGCCAGGGCAGCTACAACGTCCGCGGCAGTTTGAACCCAGGCATCCCCACCTTTTGAGGCGTCCCATCGCGAGGTAAAGAACACGCGAGGTTTCTGCGCCGGGGCCCACTTCGGCAGGCTCTCCAGATCGATCGGAACAGGCAGGTATTGCGCATCTGAACGGGCTCGTTCAGCTTTTTCGCGGAGATCAGGTGTCGTGTACCAAACATGGCCAGCACCATCGATGTCTGCCTTAATGCTTGCATGGTGCTGTTCTTGCCAGTAGTTTTCACGAATGTCGGTGCCGTGCAGGGTGAGCGCATAGGGGCGAGCGAATTTTCCTCGAGCCCACTTGGCCCGGCCACCCATATTGACATGCCACAGCTGGGTACGCGGGTAGGCCGTGGCTTGTTCTAAGAGAAAACGATAGTACGCAGCTTTGGTGCCACCCCTGGTCCACGGGCCCTGAATGAGCTTCCAAGGTTTACCTTGCAGTCGCCCCTCATGCACTATGTTCGAGCCGACATCAGCGCAATCGAAAAGTTGCGTTACCCGGATTTCCTTGTTCATGGTTCCATTGTCCCATTCTCACCGAGCAGACAAGCTCCTCCCGAGTGTGCCCCCCCTAGCGAGCAAGCGACTTCAAACACACAGCACACCCGAGCACTTCTGAGCGCCGTAGTATGGACAGAACTGTTCCACTTGCCGTTCTGGAGTTAAACTTGAAAAATCTGCGCCGCACGCTTGGCCAGCTATTGCCGCTTCTCCCCTCTAGCGCGAGAAAATTTCTTCTCCTGTTCGCGTCGCTCTCGTCCGTGTTGGTACTTGTCGATGCGGCTGCCCTAGGCGTCTTTGCTCTCGTGCTGAACGCCATCATGGGCATGGAGAAAGGCGCCGAGACAATCGAGCTGCCCATTCTTGGGACTATTTCACAAGAAGCCGGACTCATCGTGTTGGTCTCTGCGGCGAGCCTCATGATTTTGAAGTCCTTCCTGAACATTTGGCTGCAGTGGGTGTCAACAAGAAAGTTTGCCGACTACGAACTTGAAATCGGCACTATCCTCTTCCAGAGCTACATCCGAGCACCCTGGACATCACGCCAAAACAGGTCAACCACCGAGTTGGTGCGCATGATCGATGTCGGAATTGCCAACACCATTGCCGGCGTCTTAAATCCGGCAGTGTTGCTGCCGGCGCAGGCGCTGACATTCGCCTCAGTTCTGGTGATTTTGGTGGCGGCTTCCTGGCAGACGGCCATTATCACCGTGATCTATCTAGGCCTGATCGCAGCGTTCCTCTACCTGTACCTTTCCAAGAAGTCCTATGAAGCAGGCAAGGTCAACCGGGACTCTGCCATGCGCATGTCCACCTTGGTCTCTGAAATGCTGGCGGCCTTGAAAGAAATCACACTGCGCGACAAGGCCAACGAGGTCGCCGATGTTGTTTACATCAGCCGTGAAAAGGCTGCTCGTTCACGCTCCAATATTCGTTTCCTCGCCGCAGTTCCCAAGTTCGTCATTGACATGGCGCTCATCGGCGGCTTCCTGCTCATCGGCACTGTCGGGTACTTCAGCGGTGGCATCGGTACGGCAATGTCCTCGGTGGCCATCTTTGCGCTGGCCGGCTTCAAGATGGTTCCGGCTCTCACCACGATCCAGTCGCAGGTGACGTTGGTGCAGTCCACGCTTCCCTATACGGAGCTGGTCATGGCGGACATCCGCGAGGCCGAGGACTTCCGCAAGAATGCCGAGAAGCTGGGGAAGACCCCGATCGCGGGCGAGCCTCAGCTTCTGGATCTGCGCAATGTTGAGTTCACGTACCCGGGCGCCGATGCTCCGGCCGTCACCAACATTAACCTCGTGCTCCCCATGGGCTCTTCCGTTGGTGTTGTTGGCCAATCAGGTGCCGGTAAGTCAACGCTGATCGATATTTTCCTTGGCCTGCTCGTCCCCTCGAGTGGCTCCATGACCTTGGATGGCACACCCCTTGAGGATGTCCTGGCCGACTGGCGCAAGCGCGTTGGTTATGTGCCGCAGGAAGTTGCGATCTTTGACGGCACGGTAGCTCAAAACGTTGCCCTCTCGTGGGGTGGCGACGTTGATGAGACGCGGGTTCGGACGGCTCTGGAACGTGCCCAGCTACTCTCCACCATCGATGCCCGGCCCAACGGCATCCATGGCCGGGTTGGCGAACGCGGCGGCTCCCTCTCCGGCGGCCAGCGCCAGCGCCTGGGCATTGCCCGGGCCCTCTATATGGATCCCCTGGTTCTGGTGCTTGACGAGGCCACCAGCGCCCTTGACACTGCGACGGAAGCCGCCGTGGCCAAGGCCATTGCTGAGCTACATGGCGATATGACCGTGATCTCGGTAGCTCACCGGCTTTCAACGATCCGCGACAACGACATGGTTTGCTACATGAAGGACGGCAGTATCGTCACGCAGGGCTCCTTCGATGAGGTAGTCCATAACAACGCGGAATTTGCCCAGCAAGCCTCGCTCGCCGGACTCTACACCGCGCCCTGAGAAGTGTCCCGTTCCGTAGCCGCCGAATAACAGTGGCGACGGAGCAGGCCGCTCCTAGCCGCTGATGCGCTGGTACAACTCCTGCAGTCGCGGCACATAGGCGGCAGCATCATAACGAGGCACGGCCCAGTCGGCTCCGCCCAGGCGAGCCGAACTGCTCTGCGGCTCGGCCACGGCCTCAACAACCTGGGCAACGACGTCGGACAGCTCGCCTTCCATGACAGGGGGCACGCTTCCGTCGTCGGGCCGGGGCAGGCGGCTTCCCAGTGCCGCAACCGGAAGTCCCATGCACATGGCTTCAAATTCACTCGTGGAGAAGTAATTCGACGCCTGGCCAATCCCTACGGCAGAGCGGCTGAGCTGCTCGTAGTACTGCTGCTGCGGCATCTTTTCCAACAGACGAACACCATTGGCCTCTGCTTGGGCCGCGCCCGGACCCCAATTCAGACCGACTAGATCTGCTTTGCCCGCCAAGGCCCGAGATAGTTCCTTGGCGAGTTCCAGCTGCTTGCCGACACCCTTGTCATCGTCCCACCGGGAAATAAACATCACCTGCGGGCGCGCCTCGGGCTTCCATTGCGGAAGCCTCGGCAAGTCAACAACCGAGGGAAAGAATTCAGCGTCTGATCTCGCCGTCGTGGCGTCATCTTGGTTGTCGGTGTTGGCATAGAAAACATGGGCAGCCCCGTCGATGGCCCGTTGGATCTCATCGTGGAAGGCGGCGGCCTTCCACTGCTGCCGAATGTCCGTACCGTGCAACGTCAGAACATACGGGCGTTCCGGCATGGCCCGCTCCTTGATTAAACGCACACTTGTTCCGTAGTGCACGTGAACCACATCAGCTGCGTGCAGAGCGGCACGCCGTCGTAAAACATAGGGCACAAAACGGGCCTTGGCCAAGAGGGGGTTCTTGGGGGCAGCCGTCATGGGCCGCACCTTCTCCGGTGGCAGGTAGCCCCAATCGATTCCGGCTCGAGCGGCCGCGCTCACGAGGGATCGGGCCACGAAGGCACAGTCGTTGAACTGAAGTACTTTAGCTTCGCTGGGCATCTTGGGGGCTCCTGCAATCGGCAATGGTTTGGCTACCTGGGTTTGTGGGTTGGCTCAGGCTCGAGCCAAAGCGGCGGTGTACGCCTCATCGAAGAGTCGTCCAATGGCCTCAGGCGAGAAGCGTGCCCGGATGGGTGCGGCAAGGTCCTCTGCACTGACATGTTCAAAAGCTGCAACCGCGGACATGACGGCTTCTCCCAACACCTCGGGAGTGGCCTCGTCCACGAGCCTGCTATTGGAATCGTCGGCATAGTCACTGAAACCGCCGACCCTGGTAGCGACAACGGCCCGGCCAGCCGCGAGGGCCTCAGCGGCGGAGGTAAAGAAGTTCTCCTGTGCGGTAGGGAGGAAAAACAAATCTGCCGCCGATAGATGCTTGGCAACTTCTGCCGGGCGCACGGAACCGGCCAGGGTTATCTGGTCGTTGAGCTTCAGCTCGGAAATCAAGGCCTCACACTCGGCCCGCTGTGGGCCCTCGCCAACCCAGGTCAGGTACACCTCCAGGCCTTGTTCACGCAGCCAAGCCACGGTTTTAATGGTTGTCAGGGGACGTTTGCGTTCGATGAGCCCGCCAACCGCCACGAGCCGCAGGGGCGTGGCAAAGGACGTTGGAGCAACCGCTCCCCTGCCCTTGACGACACAGGGAACCACACGGGCTGCGTTGGGACGGGCGAATTTCTGCATCTCTGTGGCCAGCTGCCCCGTCACACCCGTGACAATATGCGGGAAGCAAAGTACCTTCCGGATCCAGGAAAGTTTCTCCCAACGAGGGGAAACGCTCGCCGGATTAACCACACCATTCCAGTGCTCCGTGTGAACCCACGGCCGTCCACGCCCAACTACCGTGCGTGCGCCCCATGCTGGCAGTGCCGCCAAGATCGAGGAGAAAGCCATCGTGTGAACCATGTCGGCCCAGGCCATCTCCTTGTGCAGCAAACGCTCCGCAGCCACAACCGTCAGCGGGCGCTTCGGATCCGCCAAAACGCGTCGGACGGGGGTACCCTCCCATTCATCGAGCAGGGCAGCAGGCATGGCCAAGGTAGTGCCCAGCCTGACGTGCACCACGCGCACCTCGTGCCCCTGACCCCGAATAGCCTCAACATGTTCGGCGTTAAAAGGTGCCTCAGCAGGGTTTTCCTCGTGGGGGTACCAGGTGGCAATGACCAGGATCTTCATGGGTTCCTTGAGTGGGGTGCGAGAGGGAAAGAATGTTTGGGAGAAAACTATGAAACGAGTGCGGAGGCGCTCATAAAGCGAAGTGGCGCCTCCGGATGCAGCAGCTGGGAGAAGTCGCGCGGCAGCCAGGTGCGGGGGTTTGTGAACGTGCGACGAAGCGTCGCCAACGACTTCATGGTGCTCGGGTCACTTTCCTGTCGGACCACGGCGTCCAGAAGATCACGATCCGCCAAGGATAGGGGACGGGCGGCGCCAGGTGCGGCAAACAAGAGCGTTCGCGCCACCTCCGCCATTTCGGCCGCGTCGTGGGCATTCCAGCTTCCGCTATCGGCGCGCAGGAACACATGCCCAAAAACGTGTACCCGCAGCATCTTGGTGACAAGGGCGGACTTTTGCATCTCGGCCAACGTGGCAAACCACTCAGAGGTGACTAAGTCCGTGGCGAAGGCGAGATCTTCACTGACACTTCGCGGGGTGGCTGTGACACGCAGGACCGCGTCATCGTGCACGAGATACCGTGGCAAGCCCCGACCGTAACTGATCTTGGCACCGGAGAACCACAGCTGAGCCGAGAAGGATTGGTCCTCTCCCGTTGCGTAGTTGGTGGGAAATTCCAAGGCCAAGGACCGTACGAGTGAAAGCTTCATGATCCCCAAGGGTGCGGTGCGGTAGCTCAGACGATCCGCGACGGGGTTGAGTGCGGTGCGGTGCCGGCGTCGCACGACGGGGGTTCGGATAGTTCCGGCTCCGGCGTGAGCCATGGGCGCTATGAGAACGTCGGCATCATCTTGTCCGGCGGCCGCCACCCAGCTGGCGAGGGCGC
Organism: Arthrobacter psychrolactophilus; assembly: GCF_003219795.1. Lineage (GTDB taxonomy): Bacteria > Actinomycetota > Actinomycetes > Actinomycetales > Micrococcaceae > Specibacter > Specibacter psychrolactophilus. The sequence continues at coordinate 340,187 of NZ_QJVC01000002.1, forward strand.
CAGGTTCCAGTGAGTCATCGCTTCCCATGATGGAAACCCAGGTGCCCGAGGCCAGGGAAATACCATGGTTGAAAGGGCCTGCGGGGCTCTTGATCCCATCCGAATACTCCACAAAGCGGACCCGGTCCCGGTCCCTTGGCGCAACGCGTGCCCGAATCGCCGCGAGCTCCGTATTGTGGCAGACCACGGTGACTCGTAAGCGGTTGCTGGCGGTGCTTTCCGTGGGCAGCCCCGACTCCATGAGCGATGCCACGGTACGCTCAATGGGGCGGTCCGGTGTATGTACGGCAATAACCACGTCGACGAGCACTGAGTCCTGAATATCGTTGTCCACCCAGTAAGGTTATCGCGGAACCTTGGAACGAAGCCTGCACAGGAGAACCCGGCCATGAGCCAGAGCATTGAAGTCGTCATACCCGTGCATGATCCTGCACGGCCATTAGAACGTGGTTTGCGTTCAATTCTGCGCCAGCAAGAGGGTCTTGCGGCCCTCGGCGTCGAGCTCCGTGCCACCGTGGTGTGCCACAACATTGCGCCCGAGGACATCAAAAGCAGTATCCCCGCCGACCTTGCATCTCACGCTTCCGTCGTCTGGTTACACCATGCTGATGGGATCAAATCACCGGCAGGGCCGCGCAACGTCGCCCTCGATGCCAGCTCCGCCACGTTCTTGTGTTTTCTGGACTCGGATGACTTCCTGGAGGCAGGATCGCTGGCTGCCTGGTGGCAGCTCGCCGAGGCCCGGACCGCAGCCGCCGTGATTGCTCCGCTGCGCACCCCCGAGGGAAATATCCTCCGCTCCCCCAGAATTCGCCCAAGCAAGCCTGCCGTCCTCAACGCGGTCAAGGACGGTCTGGCTTACCGCAGCGTTCCTTATGGCTTATTGCGCAGATCCTCGCTGCTGGCTATTGGCTTCCGCTATGCAGAAGGCATAGCGACGGGTGAAGATATCACCACAACACTCAAACTCTGGTTCCGGGCCGGCACCATTTGCTACCCCTACGATGCGCCCGCCTATCACCAGACTGACGATTCCGGGCCGAACCGAGTCACCAGTTCTATATTGCCGCTGGCGGAAGAATTTGCCTGGCTCGACGGGCTCCTGACGGAACCCTGGCTGTTGAGCGCGCCCGAAGTGGAACGCCGGGCCGTGGCCTTGAAGATCTTGCGAGTTCATGGGGTTGGTGCGCTCCTGCGCCGAGCCGCCTTTGAACCCGCCGCCGGGCAGGAACCATGGAACAGCGGTGAGTCCCGCCGTTGGAGTGTTCTCTTGGCGAATCTGAAGACCTTTGCCGGAGGCGGGCTTCCCGCTCTCTCCCGAAAGGATGCTGCGCTGTGTCTGGCCGCGACTAAGGCGCAGGACCAGCGAGAGCTGCGGGCCGCCGTCGTACTTCATCAAAAATCTGGCCGCCAGCAAGAGCTGCTGACGGATCAGCCGTGTGGTGTGCTGTCGCGGGAATCGGTGCTCCGGCACTACCTCAATGAGCAGCTGCGCTCAAAAACCGGGGTGTACGCCACACCTGAGGTCTAGGCCCCGGTGCCATGAGACGGGCCAAGACCCCTTAAGCTGGAAGCATGCGAATTTTGAGTGTGGTGGGCGCGCGCCCCCAGTTTGTCAAGCTTGCCCCCATCGCGAAAGCCATGGAAGGCCGGGCCGAGCACGTTATTGTCCACACCGGACAGCACTATGACGAGCTCATGTCCGATGTTTTCTTCCAGGATCTCGGCATTCCTGCCCCGGACTACAACCTCGGTGTGGGATCGGGCAAGCACGGGGAACAGACTGGCGCCATGTTGGCAGGTCTAGAGAAGGTCTTCGAGGAAGCCAAACCCGATGTTGTGCTGGTGTACGGTGACACGAACTCCACCCTGGCCGCGGCCCTCGCCGCCGTGAAGATCCACATCCCCGTGGCTCACCTCGAGGCGGGGCTGCGCTCGTTCAACCGCCGTATGCCCGAAGAACACAACCGGGTCTTGACCGACCACGCCTCGGATCTGCTGCTCTCCCCCACACAGGTGGGCATGGAACACCTGAGCAACGAAGGCCTCGCCGAAAAGTCCGTCATGGTGGGCGATGTCATGACCGATGTCCTCTACCAGGTGCGCGAGCAGCTCGCCGCTCAGGGACAGCCGCTTCCGGCCGAGCTTGAGGCTGGCGGCTACTATGTCTGCACGATTCACCGCCCGGACAACACCGACGAGCCCGCGCGGTTGAAGGCCATCATTGAATCCCTCTCGGCCCTGAGCAAGCCGGTGCTGCTGCTCGCTCACCCGCGCCTCAAGGCCCTTGCCGAGACTCACGGCATTGACCTTGCTGCCGGCTCGATCGTGCTCAACGATCCGCTGGCTTACCCGCAGCTGGTCAACGCCGTGGCCAATAGCGCCGGCGTTGTGACCGACTCGGGCGGATTGCAAAAGGAAGCCTTCCTCATGCGCGTCCCGTGCACCACGATCCGCCCCGAAACCGAATGGGTGGAGACGGTACAGCTGGGCTGGAACGTGCTCGTGAACGAGGATCTCTCGCTTTTGGCCGGTGCCGTTGAGCGCCAGGCCCCCGCACCGACGGATGCCACCCCGTATGGCGATGGCCACGCGGCCCGCCGCACGGTCGATGCTCTCTTGGAAGCCTTTAGCAAGTAACTTCTACACCGAAGGCGCCGAGTTCGATGGAACTCGGCGCCTTCGGTGTCTTATCGTCTCTTCGGGGCACAGGATGCCCCGAGCGGCACGAATGTTCCGTCGAGCATCCTATTGACCACCGTATTATCGATGGTAACCGGCTACCTCGGCGTTTTAGGCTACGGCTGCGAGGACCGCCGTAGCAGCAACTCGGCCCGCGGCCTGCAGTGAGGCGTTATCCGCCACCCACTGGACACGATCCTCGGCGCTCTGAGAGCCGCCCAGCGTGGAATCAGCCAACATGGCGATCATTGCGTCGGCAACAGCCCGTGCATCGTAGCTGGCACCCATTCCGAGCCGCCCGGACTCGATGATGGCGGCTCCATCGCCTTGACCGGCAAAGATCACCGGCGTGCCGCATCCGGCCGCAGCATAAATCTTCGTGGGCTTGGCAAAGTCATAGCCCTGATCCGGTTTAATGCTCACGAGAGCAGCCGCGGCGCCTCGAATCCACTCGGCTGCCTCGGCCGGAGGAATCACACCACCAAAATGCACGGCGTCCGGAGCTGCCGTAGTAGCAAGCGCCTTGAGGTTGTCCTCGTCGGTACCTTGGCCGAAGAATCGGATCTCGGCATCGGGGTACTGAGCCCGCACTAGGGGAAGTGCCTCGATGAAGATTCCGGCTCCCTGCCACTCGCTCATAGTGCCCGTGTAAACAAAGTACGGCTTCTCGGCGGCAGGAACAGCGCCCTGCGGCGTGAAGATGGCGGTATCCACACCGTTGCCAACAACATCAATCAGATCTGCTGAAACACCGAATTTGGCAACCTGTTCCGCCACGGGATCAGAGACGGCAATGACCTTAGTCGCACCCCTCAAGACAAATCCCTCCAGAGTGCCCATCACCTTCTTGACGACTTTGGGAACATCCATGGCCGACAGCGCCTCGGTCCAGACGTCTGCCGCGTAGTACACGTAGGGACGACGGCGCAGCTTCGATGAGAGCGCAACGACGAGCCCTGTTGTTGGCGGCGGCTCTGACACCACGACATCAGCGTCTACAGCCAAGAGGCGGAAGAACGCAGGGATGTCAAAGCTCAGGTATTGGACATAGCCACGGACGTTTCCGCCAGCGTCCCGCAGCACAGGCCAACGACCAAGCCTATAGGACGGCTTAAACAGGCCTGACCCCTTGGGCGGAGTGGTCGTGATGACATGAACGTCAGCACCCTCCCCCACAAGACCATCAACGAGGGCCTTTAAGCGGAAAGCCGCCGCCCCCACCTCCGGTGCAAATAACCGGGTGGTGACGACGACTTTCAACGGATTCTTTGTTGCCACTAAGACAGAATCCTTACGGGCTGCCCGGTGCGGGAAGACTCCAGCACTGCCTCTGCCACAACGAGCGTGTCCTGACCTTCGGCCATGGTGACAACATCATTGCGCAGACCCAAAACAGCGTCGCGGAACGCTTCGTGTTCTGTGCGCAACGGTTCCGGTTTAGCGATAGCCAGGCGGGTGACGTTGCCTTCGGATACTCCACGGAAAGCCGCCATGGAATCCCACTGAGTGGCAACCGTACCGTTTTCGTAGAATGTCAGATCGGCTGTGACGGTGTCGGCCACGAAGGCACCCTTTTCGCCGGTGACGATGGTCAAGCGTTCCTTCATAGGGGAAAGCCAGTTCACTAAGTGGTTTGTGATGACACCGTTTTCAAGCTTACCAGTGGCAGCAACCATGTCCTCGTGGGGACGGCCGCTGCGCGTGGTGGTCTGCGCGAAGATCGACTCGAAACGGCTCTGTGCAAGCCATGCTGTCAGATCTATGTCGTGGGTACCCAAGTCCTTGACGACTCCAACATCGGCGATGCGGGACGGGAACGGTCCTTGGCGACGGGTAGCGATCTGGTAAACCTCGCCCAGCTCGCCGTCTGCAATACGCTGACGCAGGGACTGCAGCGCGGGGTTGAACCGCTCTATATGTCCGACGGCGCCTACCAGTCCCCTAGCGGCAAAGGCCTCAACGAGGCGCTGGCCAGCAGGTGCGCTAGCGGCAATGGGCTTCTCCACGAGGGTGTGAACGCCGGCTTCGGCCAGAGCCAAGCCAACTTCCTCGTGCATGCCGGTGGGAACAGCGGCAACTGCCATGTCGATGCCGGCCGCGATGAGTTCCTCAACGCTATGCAGAACGGGGAGTTCCTTGGCAACACCGTGCGGATCGCCGAAAGCGTCGGCCACGGCGACTAGGTCAACGCCCTCAACTTCACGAATGACGCGGGCGTGATGGCGGCCCATCATGCCCAGACCGATAAGACCTACGCGCAAATTAGCCATGGTTTAGGCACCGGCCTTCACGATGGTGTTCACGGCGGTGACGATACGTTCCAGATCGTTCTGCGACAGTGACGGGTGAACCGGCAGGGACAGAACTTCCTTGGCAGCGATCTCCGTGTTGGGCAGTTCATCGGTGCGGTTGAACGAGGGCAAGCGGTGGTTCGGGACCGGGTAGTAAACGCCGGAACCGATGTTGAACTCCGAGCGCAAACGCTCATGCAGCTCGTCACGTCCTTCAGGCACACGGATCGTGTACTGGTGGTAGACGTGCTCTGCCCCTTCAGCAACCTTAGGCGTTCCGACGCCTTCAAGGTTGGCGGTCAGGAATGCTGCGTTGTCTTGGCGTTGCTTGGTCCAGCCCATGACCTTAGTTAGCTGCACCCGTCCGATGGAAGCGTGCAGGTCCGTCATGCGGTTGTTGAAGCCGACCAGTTCGTTCTGGTACTGGGTTTCCATGCCCTGGTTGCGCAGCAGACGCAGATTGCGTTCAACAGTGGCATCCGAGGTGGAGACCATGCCACCTTCGCCGGAGGTCATGTTCTTGGTGGGGTACAGGCTGAACATGCCGAACTTGCCGAAGGTTCCGACCTTCTTACCGTTCAGTGCCGCACCGTGAGCCTGCGCAGCGTCCTCGTACAGGTCGATACCGTGCTTCTGCGCCAACGCGGCAAAGGCCTCCGCAGCGAACGGGTGACCATAAAGGTGCACGGGCATGATGCCCTTGGTCTTGTCGGTAATGAGGGATTCCACGTGAGCTACATCGAGGGTGTAGTAATCCAGCTCGATGTCGGCGAAGACAGGCGTGGCACCGGTCAAAGCAACCGAATTGCCGGTGGCAGCAAAGGTGAAGGACGGAACGATGACCTCATCGCCCGGACCAACACCCGACGCCAACAAGCCCAAATGCAGGCCCGAGGTGCCGGAGTTCACGGCAACGCTGGCGCGGCCGTCAAGGAGTACCTGCGAGAATTCAGTTTCAAATTCTGCAACCTGCTTGCCCTGCGCCAACATTCCGGTCGCCATGACAGCATCAACTGCCGCACGCTCTTCGTCGCCAATAATCGGTTTTGCTGCGGGGATGAATTCCTGGCTCATACGTTGTCCTCTGCCTCTTTAAGGGAGTTTGAATCTTCAATATATTTTGATCCTGTTTCCGGGCACACCCAGAAACCTTCGTCCTGTTTGAGCGGGAAGCCGGCTTTGCCGACCCATCCCAAGCGACGGGCGGGGACGCCTGCCATCAAGGCAAACGCAGGAACGTCTTTCGTGACGACGGAGCCAGCCGCAATGGTGGCCCACCGTCCAATGGTCAAGGGTGCGATGCATACGGCCCGGGCGCCGATCGATGCGCCGTCTTCGATCGTGACGCCGACGGGGATCCAATCGTGGGCACTCTTGAGTGAACCGTCCGGACTAACCGCACGCGGGTAAGTGTCATTGGTCAACACAACGGCCGGGCCAATGAACACTCCCTTGCCGAGGACGGCAGGTTCGTAGACAAGCGCGTAATTCTGAATCTTGGTGTTGTCGCCAATCTTCACGCCCGTGCCAACATAGGCGCCTCGGCCTACGATGCAGTTCTCACCGAGAACCGCATCCTCACGTACTTGGGCAAGGTGCCAAACCTTCGTGCCTTCGCCAAGGACCGCTTGGTCCGCAACATCGGCGCTGGGGGCTATATAACTCAAACTGATACTCCTGAACGGGATCGGATACGACTAGGTGTTTCCCTTACGCCTTGCCAATGACACGGTACGTTACGCCGGTCCACTTCTCAGCTAAGCTGACGCGACGGCCGTCGATGAAGACCTTCACACCCGGCAGTTGCGTGGGGGTTAGTTCGCGGTATTCAGCATGATCCGCTTGGACAACGGCAGCATCAACGGGCTCGCCCAAGTGATACGGTACAAAGCCGAGCTTACCCAGTTCCTCATCCGTGTACATGGGGTCATGCACTAGGGCTGTTCCGCCACGTCGATTGATAGCCTCAACAGCGTCGAAGACGCCGGAGAATGCGGTTTCCTTGACCCCGCCTCGGTAGGCCGCACCAAGAACGACGACACGTGCCCCGGTCAGATCCCCGAAGGCACCTTCCAGAAGACCAATGGTGTAGTCAGGCATATCGGCGTTGGCCGCGCGTGCTGCACGAACTACGGTAGCTTCCGGATCGTTCCACAGGTACAAGCGCGGGTAGACGGGGATGCAGTGTCCACCAACGGCGATGCCGGGCTGGTGTATGTGGCTGAACGGCTGCGAGTTGGACGCGTCGATGACCTGATAGATGTCAATCCCGGTCTTAGCCGCGAAGCGCGCGAACTGGTTAGCCAAACCAATGTTGACGTCGCGGTAGGTGGTTTCGGCCAGCTTAGCCAGCTCGGATGCCTCGGCGGAGCCCAGGTCCCACACACCATTGGCACGCTTGAGGTCGGGGCGCTCGTCGAAGTCGAGAACGGATTCGTAGAACTCCACGGCCTTAGCAGCCCCCTCATCGGACAGGCCACCCACCAGCTTGGGGTACTTGCGCAGATCCTCGAAGACGCGGCCGGTCAATACACGCTCGGGAGAGAAGACGAGATGGAAATCGGTGCCCTCACTCAGACCCGAGCCGGCCTCGAGAGCAGGCTTCCACCGCGTACGGGTGGTTCCCACGGGAAGCGTGGTTTCGTAGGCAACCAAGGTGTTCGGGGTCAGGTGGCGGGCCAACTCGGCCGTGGCAACATCCATCCAACCAAAGTCGGGGTTGGCATCCTTGTCAACAAACAAGGGAACTACCAAAACCACAGCATCGGCCTGGGGAACAGCCTGTGCATAGTCCGTTGTCGCACGCAGCTTTCCAGCCGGAACCAGCTCGGCAAGCTTTTCCTGCAGATGAGCCTCGCCCGGGAACGGCTCCTTGCCAGCATTCACGAGGTCCACAACAGCTTGATTGACGTCAACGCCAACCACTTCGTGACCCTTGGACGCAAACTGAACTGCCAGAGGCAGACCGATCTTACCGAGTGCGATAACTGCAATCTTCACGTGTTGTAGCCTTTTCTTTCGTGCATTGATGGCTGGGAGGGCTGGATAATTCTGCCTATTCCCATATAGAAGAATACCGGCTTGTGGCTGAATCTCAGTGCTGGCGCGACCCAACGCAGTTTCAACAAAGTCGTGGCCAACTTATCACGGCTATATTTGTGGTAGCTGCGTGACTCTCGCTGGATCCCGGGATCAGCGTTCTTCGCCGAGAACCTCCGTGGCGAGGATTGCATCTACTAGGGACGGAGATCACACACTTGTCGACGGCCAGCGGCTATGGAAGCGCCAATTTCTTGGTCAGCAGGGTCTCCAGCGTCTCCGCGAAGGTCGTGGTCAAGTGGTTGTCTCGATAGACCAAAACATTGCCGATCACCGGTGGGCAGGAGTTCCCCACACAAAAGAACGAGGTCGGGTCGATGACCTGGACATCACTAAGCTTCTCGGCGGCTGTCAGCAGTGGATCCTTAGTTTGCTGCCTCACGGTGACACACTCCGGGGATTGCGCACCGTTTCTCGCAACACAATCCGGGATGGATCGCTCCGGGTAGGGGTTATCGGCAATGACGCTGACCTTGATCCCGGCTGTTAGGAGCGGACGAATCATCTGTTCATAGCCATCGACGACGACGTCATCGCTCTCCCACCTCCAGTTCAGTGATTCATTGTAGCCGTGGGGCGTCATGGCGGAGATGACGACTCGATCGGGTTTTTCGCCGAGGATCTTGTCGAGGGAGACAGCGTTCTGGCTCGAGCAGTTCGTGTAGGTGACGGTGGCGCTTGCGGCGGGGGCCGCATTGAAGGGGCAACCATTACGAACCATGGCCCGCACCCGCCAGCCGTGTGTCTTGGCCATGGCTTCGAGCGGTTCCAAATACTGTCCCGCGTGTGAGTCACCAATCAAGACCAGCGACTTGGTTCCCGTGGGATCTCCGTATCGACACATGGAATCGTCGATTTTTGCCGGGTCGTACGCGGCACAACCGTCCCGATAGAGCCGTGTCTTATCCTTCATGGCAATCGCCGGATCGGGGATAATTTCGACCCCCTCGCGAACTTTCACATTCCGGTCCGTGTCCAAGGCCAAGGCGCCTGGATAGTCCGGCGTGGCGAGATCCGACACGGTCTGCATCGATTTCGCTTGCACCACGGACCAGGGCCCGGCCGCGCTGAGGCAACTCAGTAAGATCAAGCCCGCCGCCAATGCGAACGCCGATCGATTCTGTACTCGCGGCGGCTGATTCCCTTCGCCGGTGGGCGTTGCGGGCTTCCCGTGACGGAAGCGCTGCTCCACGAGGTGGTAGCTCAGGGATGCGAGCACGAGGCTGAGAAGCAGAATGCCGACGCCGGCCACAATCCCCGGCTGCTGCCCGGCAAGCAGGATGTAAAAGACGATGACGGGCCAGTGCCACAGATACAGCGAGTAGGAAATATCGCCGAGGTAGGTCAGCGGACGCAGGCTCAAAAACCGGGAGAACCCGAACCGATCGAACTCCGCAACGCCCTTGCCTGGCGCCCCGGCGACGATGATGAGCACCGTCCCTAGGACCGGCACGAGCGCGATGTAGCCGGGGAATGCCATCGTCGTCGTAACAGTCACGGCGCTCACGAGCACCATGGCCAAGCCGATCCACCCGGCAGCTAGCTGGGTGAGCGAGTTGAGCCGCAGGCGTGAGAAGACAAGGGCCGTGATTCCGCCCAGCGCCAGCTCCCACATTCGCGTGGTGGTGGCAAGGTAGGCGAAGTCGTGGCTTTGCCTCGAGAACACGATCGAGTGGATGAGCGACGCCGCGGCCAAGATGAGCAATAACCAGAGGGCGGCGCTCTCGGCGCCTCGTTTGATGAGGCGCGCACAGGCCGCGGCCACGAGCAGCAGCAAGGGAATGAGTAGGTAGAACTGCTCCTCGACGGCGAGCGACCAGAAGTGCTGTACAGGGGAAACCAGCTCCCCGGCGGCCTCATAGCTGGTGGATCCGAACGCCTGGTTCCAGTTTTGAACTTGCAGTGCCGACGCCACGACGTCCCGCGCCACCTCCTGCCAGCGGCTCTGTGGCAGAACCACGACGGAGGCAACCATGACGCCGAGGAGAACCAGGGTGCTGGCAGGAAGGAGCCGCCTGATCCGTCGAGCGTAAAACGTGCCTAGTCCGATGCTCCCGGTTTTGGCCAGTTCCCGCACCAACGATCCGACGATCAGGTATCCGGAGATGACGAAGAAAATGTCGACGCCGACAAAGCCCCCAGGCAAACTTCCGGGATAGAGGTGATAAATGATGACGAGCCCAACGGCCAGGATTCGAAGCCCCTGAAGGTCAAGGCGTTTGGCACGGGTGCCGATCGTCGAATCCTGCGTCACTGCCCACGCATCTTGGCGACGGCGTCGTGAATGGGGCCGTCGAAAATGATCTCACCGTGGTCCAGCAACACGCCGCGGCCGCAGATTCGCGAAACCAGGTCAAGGTCGTGGCTGACCACGACAAGGGTCTTGCCCTGTCCGGCAAGTTCTTGAATCTTGGCAATACATTTCTTCTGGAACGGCTCATCGCCGACCGCCAGAATCTCATCCACGAGGAAGACCTCGGGGTCCGTGTGCACGGCCACGGAGAAGGCCAGGCGCAGGTACATGCCGGAGGAGTAGAACTTCACCTCGGTGTCGATGAAGTCGCCGATCTCGGCGAAGTCCACGATCGACTGGAACCGTTCGTTGATCTGGTCCTCGGTCATGCCCAGGATGGCACCGTTGAGGTAGACGTTGTCGCGGCCGGAGAGGTCGTGGTGGAAGCCGGCACCCACCTCGATGAGTCCCGCGACCCTGCCACGGGTGCGCACGGTGCCGGTGTCGGGAATCATGACGCCGGAGATGTGCTTGAGCAGGGTCGACTTGCCGGAGCCGTTGAAACCAAGCAGGGCCACTGTCTCGCCCTGCTTAACGTCCAGATCCACTCCCTTGAGCGCATGGAACTTCTCGGACAGATCACCCTTGCGTCCCTTGATGAGCCACACGAAGGCTTCCTTGATGGAACGGGAATGGCGCAGGACAAACTGCTTGTTAATGCCTTTTACTTCGATTGCCGTGGTCATCTTAGAGCTCCTGCGCGAATCGGCCTTCGAGCCTGCGGAAGGTCAGCTGACCCCACAGCAGGATTCCTGCCGAGATAATAAGTGCCACGGGAACCCACAAGGAGAGCAGATGCGGCGGAATGCTGGTATTGCCGTCGGTAGTAGGCAGCCAGAAGGCGTAGTGGAAGGTCTCCACGGCGACCGTGATGGGGTTGAGTTGATAGATGGTGAACCAGACCTCGCCCAGCTTGTTCTGCACCATGGTCCAGGCGTACATGACCGGCGACGCCCAGGTCGCGATCATCAGAAGCATGTCGACGAAGTTTTCCGAATCACGGAAGTACACATTGGCTGCACCGAACAACAAGCCAAGGCCCGCGGCCAGCAGCGCCACAATGATGAAACCGATGACGGCGGCCGCCAGCTGGAGCAGTGAGGGATGCCAGCCGGTGAACAGGCATGCGGCCAGCAAAATGACCAGCTGCGGGAAGAAATGAACCGCCGAAACCCACACCGACGCGATGGGGAAAAGCTGGCGTGGTAGATAAATCTTCTTGATCAATCCGCCATTTCCAACAATGGAACGGGAGGCGTTTCCTAGGGCTTCCGTAAAGAAGTTAATGAGGACAATGCCGGAGAACAAGTAAATTGCGTAGTTCGGCAAACCCGACTTGTTCGTGGGGCTTTGTTCCAACCCAAGGAAAACACCCAACGCGACATAAAAGACCACAAATTGAACGCCGGGCTTGACGTAAGACCACAACAGGCCCAACACCGATCCGCGGTAACGAACCTTGAGTTCCTTGCGTACCAAGAGCTTGAGCAGGAACCGTGCCCGCACCACATCTGCTAGTCCGCCACTGACTCCCGGGCGGACTAGCTCGTCATTCATTTGGGACATGAGCGTTTAGTTCTCGTTCTTTTCGCTGTGTGCTGCGAATGTCTTTTCCCACGCAGCAATGGAGGTAATCTCAGCCAACGCATTCTTGTACTGGGTACTCAGGCGCTGCCAATCCTTCAGAAGTGCGGCGTGGAGCTTAGCGCTCTCGGCCATCATCCGGCGCAGCTGCTTGGGATCCCTCTTGTACCAAGATGCTCCGGTACCTTCGGCGTTGGAAACAACGGCCGAATCGTACTGGGACATGCGCCACCAGCGGTTGTCCTGGTGCGGAACGTTGGCCTGCGGGCGTTCCTTGGCAGTCTCGGAAACAGGAGCTGAGAGCTGGCGAACAACTGTCTTGGCAGCCCAAGGAAGAAGTCCCACATAGGAGGGAGGCGTAACACCCTGGCCATGTTTCGGGGGCTTGTCCATCTTCGGTGCCGGGTAGGAATCCGGATCCGAGGAGAACTGCGAGTCGGAGTAGCCATTCATCATGGTGCGAATCTCCGGCAGCTTGCCTGGCAAGAGATCGTGGAGCTGATCCGGGCCGGCGAGCAAGTCGCGCAACGCCATGATGCGTCCCTGAGCCGTTGCGTACTGCATCGACACGAGGTGCTTGACGTCGTAGGCGTACGACTGGCGGACAACCTTGCCACCAAATTCGTAAGGGCTGTGGATCAGAGCCGCGATGAAGCGGTTGCGAGCGTGGAAGTAAGCCTGCCAGCCGACAAGGTCGTCCTTGTCGATCCAGGACACGTGCCACACAGCCGAACCCGGCATGGAAACCGTGGGGAATCCGGCAGCCTTGGCGCGCAGACCGTACTCGGCATCGTCCCACTTGATGAAGACAGGCAGGGACAGGCCGACTTCGCGAATGACTTTGGTGGGGATCATGCACATCCACCAACCGTTGTAGTCCACGTCAACGCGGCGGTGCATCCAGCCGGTGTGGCGCAGGTTCGAGCCAACAAAGTCATGACCGAGGGTCATGTCGCCACTGGGCAGATCTGGTTGGAAGGAGTACGGGTTCACGATTTCACCGAAGGTGTGCAGCACCGTGCGGTTGTAGAGGTCAAACATGTGCCCGCCAACAATCGTCGGGGTCTTGCACAAATCTGCGAAGGTCAACAGACGGATGATGCTCTCGGGCTCCACGACGACGTCGTCGTCCATGAGAAGAGCGTAGTCACTGCCATTCTCAACGGCTTCGTACATACCGCGAGCAAAACCACCGGAACCACCGAGGTTGTCCTGATTGATGATGCGCAGCTTGCCGGCGAGGGCTTCGGCTACCTCGGCAAAACCTTCTGCGTCGGCGACCTTCTGGCTACCCTGATCAACGAGGATTAGTTCCTTCACGTGCTCCAATGCCTGCGGGTTTTCCGCGAGCAGGCGCAGGTTGTTGATGCAGAAATCGGTCTTGTTTAGGGTGGTGATTTCCAGCGTGATGGCCCCAGGCGTCTTGGTTTCCCCCTCGGACTGCCACTCTGCCTCATTCAGGACCAGAGGGGTCGAACCGGCCAACAGATCGAACCAGTACCAACCACCGTCGCCGAATGGTTTCAGGGACAGATCGAAATTGCTGACAGCTTCGCCATCAACCCGCACCGAGTCAACGCGTTGCAGGGCACCGCGAGCGTTGGACTTGTACACAATGACGGTCCCTGTACCGCTCGTTGAAACCGATAGACGAATGTCCTGAACTGTGGTCCAACGGCGCCAGTAGCTAGCCGGGAAGGCGTTGAAATACGTCCCGAAGGAAACACGTTCACCGGAACGTACCGCCGTGGAATAGCGCGAGAGGAAGTCCTCAACGTGGACTTCCTTACTGGGTGCGCTCACTGTCTGCGTCAGCTTGGCATCGCGCATAGTATTGGCGGCACCAAGAGTGGGTAGCTGAACACCCACGGCTCCGCCGGTGTCCATGTACAAAGGAGCCGTGTCCATCTGGCTTTGCTTGGGCAAGATGACCCGCTGGAGGGTGCGCCACTGCTGGGACTCGGGTGCCGCCGTCGTGCTTTCCAATGACTCGGTTACGCTCACGCGTCAACTCCTCCGCTTTGCAGCTTCGCTCCGCCAGTGAAATGCGGCTTGATCTTGTTGTCATACATGTTCAGCGCAGAGCCAATGGCCATGTGCATGTCCAAGTACTTGTAGGTGCCCAGGCGGCCACCGAACAGTACGTCCTTCTCGCCGCGAGCCAGATCGCGGTAGGCCAGCAGCTTACTGCGATCATCGCTGGTGTTGACCGGGTAGTACGGCTCGTCGCCCTTTTCGGCGAAGCGGGAGAACTCGCGCATGATGACGGTGGCGTCCTTGGTGTAGTCGCGCTCCGGGTGGAAGTGGCGGAACTCGTGGATGCGCGTGTACTTCTGCGCCTCATCCGGGTAGTTCATGACGGCGCAACCCTGGAAGTCTTCGATGGGCAGGACTTCCTGTTCAAGGTCGATGGTGCGCCAGGACAGATCGCCCTCGGCGTAGTCAAAGTAGCGGTCAACGGCGCCGGTGTAGATGACCGGAACCTGGCCGGTGACAGCCTTGCGAGAGTACTCGCCGTCGTCGAAGAAGTCGGTGTTCAGCACAACTTCAATGTTCGGGTGATCCGCCATGCGCTCAATCCACGCGGTGTAGCCGTCAACCGGCAGACCCTCGTGGGTGTCGTTGAAGTAGCGGTTGTCATAGTTGTAGCGGACAGGCAGACGGGAAATGATCTCGGCCGGCAGGTCCTTGGGATCGGTCTGCCACTGCTTGCCCGTGTAGTGCTTGATGAATGCCTCGTAGAGGGGGCGGCCGATAAGCTGGATGCCCTTGTCGTTGAGGTTCGCCGGATCGGTGCCCGCGAGTTCGCCGGCCTGCTCCTGGATCAACGCACGCGCCTCACCCGGGCCCATGGAGGAACGGAAGAATTGGTTGATGGTGCCCAGGTTAATCGGCATCTGGTAGACCTCACCCTTGTGGGAGGTGTACACCTTGTGCTGGTAGTTGGTGAACGCGGTAAAGCGGTTCACGTACTCCCACACGCGCTCGTTGGAAGTGTGGAACAGGTGCGCCCCATAACGGTGCACCTCGATGCCCGTCTGCGCCTCGTTCTCGCTGTAGGCATTACCGCCGATGTGGTGACGGCGATCAATGACGGCTACCTTCAATCCCAACTCGGTGGCGGCACGTTCTGCAATGGTCAGGCCAAAGAAACCCGAACCGACGACGACTAGGTCAGCGTTCACAAACTCTCCTGTGTAGCTAGGTAGCAAATAATAGGCACAATCGTGCCGTGGTCTACCTCCTTAGGTTACCCGAACGTTACCGTTTGCTTGTTCCTACGTGGCCGCGCTCACAGGGATTTACTAGGATCATTCCTCCACAGGGACGGCCAGCTGCCTTGCTCTTCACAAAGCACGACGGCGGACCCCACCACCGCTGTTGCCGCGCCTAAGCTCGTGGAACAGCAGCATTGAGCAGGCGGGAGTGACCATGGAATTAGAGCTCACGGTTGTGGCAGGGCCGGGTATCGACGCTTTTTCTCCTACCGAGTTCACCGCTGTCTGGCCAGGTTCGGACGCAGGAAGCAGCTGCTCCGGTGTTTCACTGCGAAAGGCTCTGGAGAAGCGCTGGCCTGGCTGTTCCTTTTCTCTTAGCGGCGAGTCCCTGGATGCCCTGCGGTGTGGAACGGCCCCGCTGCTCGATGGGGCTGTGGTCGTGGCGCAACCATCTGCCACCTTGCGCCCGGGAGGATCTTCCTCGGGATCCTATGAGGGCATTGCCGCATTCTTATGTGTGTGCGCGGGCCCCGAAGCCGGCAAGGTGTTCGCCCTGCAGCGTGGCCGGTACACGCTCGGCCGAGGCCACTGCCGCCTCACGATTGCCGACCCCGCCTTATCTCGGCACCATGGAACCTTGTGTGTGACTGCCAGCGAGATCACGCTGAACTCAACCCCAGGATCCAGCGGATTCCTGCTTCGTCGAGGCGGCAGCTCTCCCACTGCGAGCGCGAAGCCCCTCAAGGGAACGCACCTCTTGACCGTCGGTCAGCGGGTGCAGTGTGGCTCTTCCATAGTTGAACTGCGATTGCCCGTGTCAGCTCAGGTCACGGAAGCCGTCGCGGTTGGCGGTGCTCGCCTCTTGAATACTGCTGCTCTGGAGTCACTGGTTATCCATCAGGACACGAATCCTGTCCGAAATCGAGTGGCCATGATCCTCGCAGGAACGCTCCCTTTACTTTTGGGCGTTGGCTTGGCCTTGCTGATGGGATCTTGGATGTTCCTGGCCTTCTCCGCCATGGGAGCCATTGCCGTTCTGGTTCCCCTGTTGGGCGGTTCAAAGCGGCGAAAGGCTTTTCGTGCGGCGGTGACCCGCGCCGCAGGTGCTGACGCAGCGCGCCAAGCCCTGGCGTTCCCGGATGCCGCGTCGCTCATGTTCGAGGCCGACTCTCCTGAGAAGGCACAGCCCCGCGGCCAGCCACGTGCGGCCCCGTTGACGGAGCTAGCCGTGCGTCTGGGCATTGCGGATCAACGCGCGGCTGTGGCCGTCTCCCCCGCGGATACGACCTTCACTCCGCCAATCGTTGCCGGGCTTCCCTTCACCGTGCCATTGGGATCAAGCGCTGTCACGATCGGCGGCCCGTCGGCCCCTGTAGGCAAGTTACTTAACTTTGTGCTGATGCAATTGGACGCCGCCCATGTGCCCGTGGTGTTGTGCGGTCACGCCGAGGACCTCCCTTTGGCAGCGCGGTTCCTGCCTCGCACCACACTGGTGGGTTCTCTGGCTGCGGCCGCCACAGCGTTGGCTGCCTACCGAACGGATACTCAGGGGAACCCGGGCGCCGTCCTGCTCTCCCTTAATGAGCCGGTGAGTGATCTGCTAGCCGCGATGCCAGGCCTATCCGCCCTGTGCTTTACGATTCCCTCCGCCGGCTCTCCCCTCGTGGAACTCCAGACAGTGGGCGATCGACTTCGTGGCACCTTCGGCGGCCAGGACTTTGTTCCCGACGGGGTTCCGGCTGTGGTTCTTGATGACTACGCCCGGTCTCGAGCGTTGCAGTGCGCCGAGACGAAGGGGCTCGACGATGTGGGGTTACGGCCCAACACCCTTCCACCGCCAGAGCTCTGCTCGGTCTCCGCGATTATGCAAGAGTGGGAGCGAACGGCCGGCGGATCCTTAGCCCCCGTTCGGGTGGGATTGTCAGCCACTGGCCCAGCACGCTTTGATTTCGTACGAGACGGTCCGCACCTGCTAGTTGCAGGGACCACCGGATCCGGTAAGTCGGAACTCTTACGCACCATCATTGGCAGTCTCGCCGCGTCGCATTCCCCTTCCGATCTGCAATTCGTGTTCATCGACTTCAAAGGTGGCGCCGGACTCGGGACATTAACCAAGCTCCCCCACAGCTGCTCGCTCATTACCGACCTCAGCGGCCACGGCATGAACCGCACGCTCGCATCCCTGAGAGCAGAGCTGCGTCACCGTGAAGTAGCCCTCGCGAGGGTCGAAGTGACCGACAGCCAAAGCTATCGAACGCGCAGACGTGAAGCTAGCATGCCACCGGGCACCCCAGCCATGACACATCTATTCATCGTCGTCGACGAGTTCAGGATGCTCGTGGACCAGTTCCCCGACGCTATGAACGAACTCATGCGGATCGCCGCCGTGGGAAGATCCTTGGGCATCCATCTGCTGCTGGCAACCCAGCGGCCGCAGGGCGCCGTGAGCGCCGATATCCGAGCTAACGTCACGAGTTCCATCTGTCTGCGGGTGCAATCCCCATTTGACTCAACGGACCTGATTGGTACGCCCGTCGCGGCGACCATTGCCGTGGACACTCCCGGGCGGGCTTTTATCAGTCGTGCCGGCGCCACTCCTGAGGAGTTTCAAAGCGCCACCCTGCGGTTGCACAGCACTGATTCCGACACGACGCCGACTCTTGAGCTGGCAAGCGAACGCTTGTCACGGATGCCGCATCTGGACGCCCAGCTAGGCTTCCAGGACAGCGATATTGCCACGATGGCCGCATTGCTGTCGGCGGCGTGGGAGCACTATGCGAACCGTACCCAGCAGCAGTGTGCGCCCCACGTTGTCGCCGCAGAGTTACCGACGGCTGAAGAACTAACCGCGGCTTTTCAATCCCGCAGCATGGACCACCGGCAAGACGGCACAGGCGTAGAGCCAGGCGTGCTGCTGGGGATCATTGATGTCCCCAGCCAGCAATGCTTAGAAGAGCTCCGCTGGAATCCTGAGCTCCACTCCCATCTGGCCTTCTTTGGCACTGCAACGGAGAGTTCCAACGCCATCACCATGCTTGTGCAACAGCTAGTATCGGCCATTCTGGAGCCCAGCAGCCGGGAGCCTTTTGTCGTGTATCTACTCGACGGCGACGGATCCTTGAAGAACCACTCACTCAATGACTGTGTGGGCGCCTACCTCACTCCGGCAGATCTCCGGGCCGCTGCCCGGCTCCTCCAACGGCTCGTGGAGGCGGCACAGCAACATCCTGAGCACTGCCTCATCTTGTGTTGTTCCGATTGGGGTCGCTGGCTAGCAGTCTTCAGGTCCAGTCCCTGGCACGAGGCCGAGGACGCCATGAGCGAGCTGATTCGTTTCGGTCAGAGCAACCTGGTCGTGGTCATCGGCGGCGCTCGCGAACTCGTCAGCGCACCCTTCCTTGCGACCATCCCCAACCGCATATATCTCACGCAGGGCAGCAGCTCCGAGTCAACGGCGTTGTGGCCCCGCCTCCCCGATTTCGGCCCCGCGGCAGGCCGTGCCGCCATCACCGGGCCCATTGCCCGCAGCGCCACCCCCGGTACGACGACCACCGATGATTTACTCATTGTCCAACTGGGCGCGCCCAGCCAGAGCAGTGTCTTCTCGGAGTCGAGCTACACCACCCGTGCCGGACACCGAGCCCAAGATATTTTGCAGCTCACTGCTCTGCCGTGCACGCTCACCCTGAGCCAACTGCGACAGGCCCTGACACAGACACCGTGGCCCACGTCTAGAACCACAGCCGAGCCCCGCACGGCGGCGAGGAGATCACTGCTTCTGGGCCTCGGCGGGGACGGACATGAGCTCGTGCAAGTCGTCGTGGAGCCAGGCTCCGTGCTGCCCGTCATCGGATCGCCGGGGTGCGGCAAGTCCAGTCTGCTGCGGCTTCTCGACCAGCTAAACCATCAAGAGGCACCCAGGCACATCAGCTATCTTGACGATGCGAACACGCTTCCACCGGACCGCCTTCGAGAGGCCACGGAATGTGTGGCTCAGGGCGAGATCCTGGTGATTGCTTTTTCGTACCCGGGTCTAGGTCTCGCCGCGCTCCCGCTCGAATGGGGTCTACGGGCGCCGCAACAGGGCATTGTGGTGTTCCCTCAGCGCCCGAGCGATGCCGAACTCTTTGGCGTGCGGCTGGACACCATGGGCGCAGAACCAGCAGGCCGGGCGGTTCTTCTCGACCGCGGTAGGCGCAGCTGGTTTCAATTCCCCTATGTCGAGGGACCTGGGTGATGCCGCTAAAGAACGGCCGTGCCTGCTCCGTCAGCATCAGCAGCTGTGCGCTGTGTAAAGGCGACCACCGTAGGGGTGAACAAATAATAGGCCGCGGCCACGGCGGGCAGCAACATGACCAGTCCCAAGCCGATGTAGCCCTCCAGCAGCGCGGGAACAGCCAGTGCCACCATCAACAGCTGCCAGACAAAAGCCGCCGATCGGGTCCAGCGCATTCCCTTGAACACGTTAACGGCCACGGCACTCATACCTGCGGCCATGGCAGCTAACAAGACAATCAGGAAGATTCCACTGGCCACCGAGACCTGCGTCGTCGAAAGAGCCGAGACGATGGCCCAGACCGTTGCAGCAGCCAGAGCGAGGGCCTCTAGGGCAACCACGCCGGCCACGACATAGACTCCTAGCGGCCGGTGCGTGGGCAGCGACGCCGCTGTTTTTTCTGTCATTTCAGGCTTCTGAGACTCGGTCATATCAGTGGATTTCTTTGCTTCCTTATGCACATCAGCACCCTATCGGACATTCCTACGTAGCAGTCATTTGGTGCTCATGCATTGTGATGTATCGCTCATGGTTATACGCTAATAATTCCATCATTACCCCTTGTTTACACAGAGTTAACATGACAGGCTTAACTCAATGACCTAAAGGGGCCCAAATAGGCCCCTTTCTCTATGTGGCATAAAGTGAAAATTTTCACAAGAAGCCTTTTGTTTTTAATAAGGAGTGAGTGATCAGCATGGACTGGCGTAGTCGCGCAGCCTGCCTTGACAAGGACCCGGAACTGTTTTTCCCTGTGGGAAACACCGGCCCGGCCCTTCTGCAAATTGAGGAAGCGAAGAGCGTTTGCCGTCGCTGCCCCGTGATCGACACCTGTTTAAAATGGGCTATCGAATCCGGCCAGGATGCAGGAGTTTGGGGCGGATTGAGCGAAGACGAACGTCGCGCCATGAAGCGCCGCGCAGCTCGCGCCCGTCGCGCCAGCTAGTTCTTCACCACCGAGCCTGCAAGGTCTCGACAAGCTCATGTACTGAGCCTGTCGAGGCCTTTGTTGTTTAATTCCTGCTGATCAACGTCATCTGCATTTCCACCACTGTTCCGCCGCCTTCACGCGGGGACCAGTCGATCGTGCCACCCAGTTCGCTCGTGACGAGTGTCCGGACAATCTGAAGGCCTAGACCCTCGGCGATCGTCCCCTCAGGTAAGCCCACGCCGTCATCGGCGATCTTCACGGTCAACCCATCATCGCCAGCGGCCGTCTTGAAACGATTGGCCATGAGCCAGACAGTTCCCTCGCGATCCTGCAAACCATGTTCGACGGCGTTCGTCACCAATTCGTTGATGACCAGTGCCAGCGGGGTTGCGAAGTCGCTGGGCAATTCCCCAAAGGCGCCCTCACGTTCGGTGCGTACCCGCTGCGAAGGTGAGGCCACCTCAGCGGAGAGCCGGAACTGCCTGTCGATCAACTCATCAAAGTCAACGTTCTGGGCAAGACCCTGAGACAACGTCTCATGAACCAGCGCAATCGTCGCCACGCGGCGCATTGCCTGCTCAAGCCCCAGCTTGCCTTCCTCGCTGTGCATGCGGCGGGACTGCATGCGCAGCAAGGCCGCCACCGTCTGAAGGTTGTTCTTGACCCGGTGATGGATCTCGCGAATCGTGGCATCTTTCGTCACGAGTTCCTGCTCCCTGCGACGCAGCTCAGACACATCGCGGCACAACACCAAGGCGCCGAAGCGCTCCGTGCTATCGCGCAAGGGAATGGCGCGCAGGGACAAACTTACGCCTCGAGACTCAATCTCCGTGCGCCACGGCATCCGGCCGGTGACAACCAGGGGCAAGGACTCATCCACCATGCGACGATCCTTCAGCAGCCGGGTAGTGAGCTCGGCCAGGGAGCGACCCTCCAAGGACTCGCCGTCACCAAGGCGACGGAAGGCGGAGACGCCATTCGGGCTCGCGTACTGGACAATGCCGTCGACATCCAGGCGCAGGAGACCATCGCCCACACGAGGGGCACCACGGCGCGAGCCGGTCGGTGAGGCAAAGTCAGGCCATAGCCCGAGCGTGCCCATCTTCAAGATGTCGAAGGCACACTGGCGGTACGTCAGTTCAAGCCGCGAGGGCATCCGTGAACTAGAGAGATCCATGTGGGTCGTAATGACGGCAAGGGTGACCCCATTGCGCACCATCGGAATGGCCTCGACCCGCATCGCCATATCCGCGTTCCAGATCTTGGTTTCCTGCGAACGCTCAATATTCTGGCTCTTCCACGCCAGCTCCACGAGCGGCTCCAGCTCAGGCTGAATCTGCTCCCCCACAAAGTCCGCATGGAACATGGTGTGTGAGGTGGACGGGCGCACGTGCGCAATGGCTACGAAGCCGTCGTCTTCCGGCGTGGGAAACCAGAGCACCATGTCGGCGAAGGAAAGATCCGCGATCATCTGCCAATCGCCCACCAGCAAGTGAAGCCATTCGGCGTCGCCCGGGCCTAATCCTGACCGTTCCCGAATCATGTCGCCAAAGATTGCCATGGGGCTCCTTAAAAGATATAGATAGTGGTGCCTGCCAAGGTTGCGCAGGCACCACCTAAATAGTCGCAGCGTTCATGCCGCAACCACCTAATTACGTTAACGCTTTAACGTCGCACGATTGAACGCAAGAGCCTTAATGCTACCGACAATGACGCCATGTCGTCGCGCTCTAGCTCATTCACCTCGGCAAACATCTTGATGGCCCGAGAGAGCTGCTCCTGGTTTTGCAGTTCCCAGGCCGCAATGCGTTCCAACGCGTCGCTACCTGCCTCGGTGCTGTCCATGACATTGCGTGTCATATCCGCCGTGGTCGCGTAGAGGTCATCGCGGAGCGCGGCACGGGCCAGCGCCTGCCACCTGTCGTTGCGCGGCAGGGCGGTGATGCGTTCCAGAAGCGAGTCCACGTCGTAGCGGTTGTACAACGCGTAGTACACGCCAGCGACAGCTTCTTGGTCCTCGTGCAGGGTCTCGCTGACCATCGCGATGTCCAGCAGCGGGTAGCTCTCATACATTTCGGCCCAGCGACGTCCCAAAGCCTCGGGCATCTGGCACTCGGCTGCACGGGTGTACCCCTTGGCAACGCGGTCGGTATCGACGCCTTGGAAGAAGCCACCGATACGGCTGCTGAGCGAGCTGACGACCGGCGCGAAACGGCTCACGACCTCGTCGATGCTCTGGGTGCCGATGCCCTCGTTGACGAGCCAACGCACGGCACGGTCCAGGAGGCGTCGCATGTCCAGGTGCACGGCGCACCACTGCTCGGTGGGGAACGACGGTGGCAGTTCCCGAAGCGCAGCCCGGATGGAGCCGAACTCAAAGATCTCCTGCAAGGCGACGAAGGCCTTAGCGATGGTCACCTCGCTGGCGGAGGACTCCTCCATGGCTCGGAAGGCAAAGGTGATGCCTCCAAGGTTGACCATGTCGTTGGCCACGGCCGTTGCAATGATCTCCTTGCGCAGCGGGTGAGTGTCGATCTCGGCGTCAAAACGCTCGGACACGGCGGCCGGGAAGTAGCTGCGCAGGGTCTGCTTGAACCAGGGATCACTGGCCAGGTCACTCGCACTGAGGACCTTGGCCAATTCCATCTTGGCGTAAGCCAAGAGCACGGAAAGTTCCGGTGAGGTCAGGCCCTGTCCCGAGGCCACACGTGCCTCAAGATCAGCATTGCTCGGCAGCGCCTCGAGTTCACGGTTGAGATCCGCATGCGTCTCCAACCAGTCCATGAAGCGTTCATAACTGGGTGTCCACTCCACAACGCGCTGGCGGTCGTTGAGCAGGAGGATGTTTTGCTCAATGTTGTCTTCCAGCACCAGATGCCCGATCTCATCCGTCATCGACATGAGGAACTCGGTGCGTTCGCCGGCGTCGAGCTTGCCTGCGGCCACCATTCGGTCAACGAAGATCTTGATGTTGACCTCATGGTCGGAGCAGTCAACGCCGGCTGAGTTATCGATGGCGTCGGTGTTGAGGATGACCCCGTTCAGGGCTGCCTCGACGCGGCCCAGCTGGGTCATGCCCAGGTTTCCGCCCTCACCAATGACCTTGACCCGCAGATCGGCTCCGTCAACGCGGATCGCATCATTGGTCTTGTCGCCGACCGAGACATGACTCTCGGAGCGTGCCTTGATGTAGGTGCCGATGCCACCGTTGTACAACAGATCGCTCGGGGCCAGCAGGATCGCCTTGAGGAGCTCCGGTGGGCTCAGCTTCACAACACCTTCGGGCAGTCCCAGTGCCACGGCCACTTGCGGGGAGATCGGGATGGACTTCAACGACCTTGAGAAGACGCCACCACCGTCACTGATGAGTTCCGGGTTGTAGTCCTGCCAGGAGGAACGCGGCAGATCGTACAGGCGCTGGCGCTCGTCAAAGGCCGGTCCTGCCACGGGGTTGGGGTCAAGGAAGATGTCGCGGTGGTCAAAGGCGGCGATGAGCCGCACGTGGCGGGTGCGCAGCAGGCCGTTACCAAAGACGTCACCTGACATGTCCCCGACGCCAACCGCCGTGAACTCCTGAGTCTGGGTGTCGACGTCGAACTCGCTAAAGTGACGCTTGACCGACTCCCAGGCCCCACGGGCTGTGATGCCCATGGCCTTGTGGTCATAGCCGACGGATCCGCCGGACGCGAAGGCATCGCCGAGCCAGAAACCGTACTCGGACGAGATGGCGTTGGCCGTGTCGGAGAAGGACGCCGTGCCCTTATCCGCAGCGACCACGAGGTAGGTGTCGGCGGCGTCGTGGCAGACGACGTTCTCGGGAGGCACAACAACCTCGCCGTCGGCCGTTGCCAGCAAATTATCGGTGACATCCAGCAGTCCGCGGATGAAGGTTTTGTAGCTCGCCTGGCCCTCGGCCATCCAGGCGCCGCGGTCCACGGCCGGATTCGGCAGCGCCTTGGCGAAGAAGCCGCCCTTGGCGCCGGTGGGAACGATCACGGCATTCTTGACCGTCTGCGCCTTCACCAGGCCCAGCACCTCGGTCCGGAAGTCTTCGCGACGATCGGACCAGCGCAGCCCGCCTCGGGCGACCTTGCCAAAGCGCAGGTGTGTGCCCTCGACTCGCGGGGAGTAAACCCAAATTTCAAACATGGGAACCGGCGCCGGCAGGCCAATAATTTCGGCGGGGTTGAGCTTGAGGCTCAGGAAGTCGCGGCCACGGTAGTAGTTGGTGCGCAACGTGGATTCGATGAGGTTTGCGAAGGTTCGCAGGATCTTATCAGCGTCCAGGGTCGGTACATTTTCCAGTGCGGCATCGAGCCGGGCCCGGACCTCCGTGAGCAACCCGGGGCGGGCATCCTGGGCAAACTCCGGGTTAAAACGTGCGGCAAACAGCTCGATAAGTCCGCGCGTCACGGCTACGTTCTGCAGCAGGGTCGTGGCGATGAAGCCGAAGGAGTTCGTGTTTCCCATTTGGCGCAGGTACTTGGCGTAGGCGCGCAAGATGACAATCTGGCGCCAAGCCATGCCCTCGGTCAACACCAAGCGGTCAAAGTTATCTGACTCGCTGGCACCTGTGATCGCGGCGCCAAACGCCTCGTCCAAGAGGGCTGCAGTGGCGAGCGGATCCACGCCCTCGGGGTACTTTAGGCCCAGATCGTAGAGGAAGAAGTCGCGCTTGTCTTCGGTTTCAATCTCGAAGGGTCGCTCGTCGATCACCTCAAGTCCCAGGTTGTGGAAGAACGGCAGAATTCGGGTCAGGCTTTGCGGATGCGCCATGTACAGCTTGACGCGAGCGTCCTCCTCGAGCTCCACGCCGTGGCCGCTGGGCAGATAAACATGCAGCCCCGGTGCGCACTGTTCTGGGGTCTTGCCAGCCTCGATCGAGACCTTGTACTTCGCGTCAAAGTTCTCGAAGCGGGCAATGTCGGCCAGGGCGTCCTCTACCTCGAAGTCCACGCGGTAGCTGGCTGGGAATGCCTCAGCCCACTTGGAGACGAGGTGATCGGCACGGTCGTGGTCCTGCGAATCGCGCAGTACCTGCGAGATACCTTCGGGCCAGGAGCGGGCCGCACGGACGAGTCGCTCCTCCAGATCCGAGGTCTGCAAATCGGGCGACAGCTGGTAGTTCTTGGGCAGGCGAATACGGAAGAAGAGTCGCGCCAGGGCGGACTCGCTCATTCGCGCCTCAAAATCGATCGAGACACCATCGAAGGTGCGCATGAGTTCTTCCTCGATGCGATGCCGGACGGCCGTGGTGTAGCGATCACGCGGAATGTAGACCAGTGCGGACATGAAGCGTCCGTAGATGTCTGGGCGCAAGAACAAGCGTGTGCGACGGCGCTCGGCCAAGCGGAGGATGCCGGAGGCGATCTCGATCAGATCCGACACCTCGATCTGGAACAGCTCGTCACGGGGGTAGGTTTCCAGGACGGCAAAAAGGTCCTTGCCGGAGTGTGAGTTGGGCGGGAAGCCAAAGTGCCGCAGCACCGCATCCACCTTTTCCCGTACGACGGGAATGTTGCGTACCGAACCGGTGTAGACGGCTGAGGAGAACAGGCCGATGAAGCGCTGTTCGCCGTTGACGTTGCCCTGTGAATCAAAGGACTTGACGCCGATGTAGTCCAGGTAGGCGCTGCGGTGCACCGTGGAGCGTGAGTTCGCCTTCGTGATGACCAGGACGCGCTTTTCGCGGGCCTTGCGCTGGCCCGTGACGGTCAGGTGCTGAACCGTGGGGTGGCTGGAGCCGTCCCGGAGCAAACCTAGTCCGCTGCCTTCGCGGTTGACGAGGACCTCTTCGCCGTCGCGCCGGTGCAGATCATATTCCCGGTAGCCCAGGAAGGTGAAGTTGTCGGCCTCCATCCAGTGCAGGAGGTCCTCGGCCTCGCGCAGGTCCACGAGGGACTCGCCGGAGAGCACCGTCGCGAGGATTTCAGCGCGGCTCAGGGCCTTTTCGCGCATGGCCGGCCAGTCCTCCACGGCGGCACGGACATTGCCCAGAATGCGGTCTAAGCCGGTCAGCAATGCGGCTTTCGCCTCGTCGCCAATCTTGGGGATTTCGACAGCGATCCACGACTCAAGGAACGAGGCCGTGTGGTCATCGCCGAGCAGGTGGGCGATGTTGGGCATCGCTTGGGTGTCTCCGCTGGCCACGCCGGCATGCGAGGGAACCTTCGTCACCTGGGTCAGCTCGTTGCTGGACTTATCTCGGGACACGACGAAGACAGGGTGGGTGACTAGATGGATGGCTTGGTTCTGGCGCACGAGCTCGGCGCTGACGGAGTCCACGAGGAACGGCATGTCATCGGTGATGATGTAGACAACACTGGCATCGGATTCATCAAGGATCTCAATGTTGGCCTGCCCGGGGATACGCTTACTCGCCAGCTTTTGGTGTGAATACGCTCGCGCCTGCAAGGTCTCGGGGTCGTACAGCGACCCATCTTCCTCGGAGAGTTGCACAAAGTAGTCCGCAAGGAACCCCGCGCCGCCAAACTTGGCTTGGTCCAAGGCCGTCTCGTGGCTGGGTGAGTGCGATGACATGAAAATAACGCCTCCGTCAAGAGAAAATAGACCGCCTCATTGCGATCAGTACACCTGAGCCTAGTCCCGAATATCAACCCTTGCTGTGGCTGTTACTACAGGGTTTCCCGCATTCACTGGTCAGCTGCACAACTCATACCGCGGATGGCTATGCTCAGCGGTGCGTCCGGGGAGAGCTCCCTCAGGAGCCGGCCCTCGAGCAGCGCTCTATCCGTCAGATCGGGGTCCCACGGCAGGAAATGCGCAATGTCATAGTCGGGCCCAAAACGCTCCCAGGCGTGAATAAGCGACCTCTCCGGCGTGCCACCGACGGCCTTGCGCCGCACCTTGTTCACCACCACCTTGATGCTGCTTCCCGGACAGGCCTGCCCCAACTCGTCTAGGCCCCTGATCAGCCGCGGGATCCCGATGGGGTCGCTATTGCCCACCGCGTACACCAGGTCGGCGCGACCGAGAACGGCCAAGGTGGCTGCGTTACGCCGCGGCGCCACCGTGTCGTAGCTGAGTTCCTCGTCGTTTTCCAAGGCGAAGCCACAGTCCACAATGACCACCTCGGCAATCTTTCGCGCCGCATCAAGGACTCGTTCGACGGCGGCCGCCCGCAATTCGGGCCAGCGGTCGGCCCGCGTCAGTCCCGTCAGCAACGAAAAGCTCCCGCCCTCGAACACGACCTGCGTCACGGTTTTGGCTAGCTCCGCCGTGCTCATCCCGCCTTGATCGGCCACTCGGCAGGCTTGGGCAAAGGAGGCCGCCTCATCTAAGAGTCCCAACGTGGCGGCCACGCTGGCACCGTAACTATCTGCATCGATCAAGAGGACCTTATGACCCTTGACGGCTTGCTCGGCGGCAAGGTTGATGGCCACGGTGGTGCGTCCCGGAGACCCGGTGGGTCCCCACACAGCAACGATGCTGCCGCTATCGCCGGGGCGCTGCCCTGGCCCGACACTATTGACCCTGAGTGGTTGTGCTTGATCATGACCTCGGGAGTTCTTGGCACGCAGGTGCCAGCTACGCTTTCTCGGCAGGCTCTCGCCCGCGGTGGGGTCAGGAGAAGGTGCGCTGGCGGCGCGGGCCGGGGGTCCGGCGTCGTCCGTCTCTGGCTCATGCTGATGCAACACCGACTGGGCGGCAGAGCTGGCAGGCAGGGGCGCCGTGGGAACCGAAAATCCGCCCGAGCTGGGATGTCGCAGGCCCTCCACGGCCAGGCGAATCGTGTCGGTGAGGACCGTCGCCGTGATGGTCTCGGGAACCGTGGTGGCGCCGGCGCTCTGCAGGCGCCCGGACTGTTCCGCCGTGGCGGCCACGGCGACAACTAGGACACCCACGGCCGTGAGCCGATCGATCAACGTGGCCGTGAGCTCCTCGGTAAACTCCGCCACAACGGCCACCTGGGCCAGTCCGCTCTGACAGGCGGCCAGAAGCTCCGATAGCTCCGGGCAGCGCCGCACCACCTGCACCGTCCCGCGCGAACGGGCAAGCTCCTCGATCACCTGTGTTGCGGTGTCGCCGACCGAAACCACGCTGATCGTGGTCATGGGGCGGCGCCGGGGTTCCAGACGACGGCGACCTTGGCCTTGTTGGCGACGGCGCCGAGGAACTTGGGCATTTGGGAGTCGGTCACGAGGACCATGAGCTGGGTATTCTTGCCCGAACCCAGCGACGTTGCGGCCACATTGAGCGCGGCCACCTCGGCACCGGGAAGCATCAACACGGGGTCTTGGAAACCGTTGCGTTCATCGGGCAGGGCAATCCAGACGTCGACGTAGCTGCCCACGATGACTTCCTTGGGCAGTGGCTCATCGACCGTGACGGAGACGGGTTTTCGATCCAGTGCATCCATCTGCCCGATGCTGGAGCGGGAGACCAATTCCCCCTTGGGCACCATCCGCACAGCCACGGAATGCTCATCGAAGACATCGTGCGGGTCGAGGTATTTTCCGTCGACCTCACCCAATTGGACCTGTGCAATGGAAAAGGAATCGGCCGTGACTTTTTGGCCCACCACGAGCGCGTCCTTGGCCACATACATGGGTACGGTTTTTGCCGCGCTACCCACGAGCGCCACGACTCCGGCCACGGATGCCAGCACCATCAGGATGCCGATGAGTAATCGAGGATCCTTCCACGAGGGTTTACGCAGCCGGGCGGCCGCGTCAGATTCTTCCCCTGCCATAGTTCCTCCCCATCACGGGAACCTACCGCCAGCAACACCGCTGCCGTCTACCATTTCTACCGCTGATCAGGCCACCGTGAAAGACCTTGACGAAAATTGGGCCCAATCTGTGGATATCAACGGCGAACCTCGCCAAACATGGACAAAGGAGGGGATAATGGTCTTATGCCTCGATTCCTCACTTTGGCCGATGTTGCCGAACAGCTGCAGATCTCGGCTGCTGCCTGCTACGCCTTAGTTCATAGCGGTGAACTGCCGGCCTTCCAGATTGGCGGACGCGGTCAGTGGCGCGTGGATGCTGCGAAGTTTGAGCAGTTCATCGACGACCGCCACGCCGCTGCCCGCGCCATGTTGGCGGCAGAAAACTCAGCCTCAGCCAGTTGAGCCTGCGCGGTCGCTGCCCAGTATCCGCCGCCTTAAAATTCATTATCTGAGGCGGAGGCAATAGCGACGAGCGCCGCCAAGGGGACCACCACACTCCCCTGCGCATTCCCCCGGTCCCGGCCCACGCCGTCGGCCATTTGCATGAGCTGAACATAATCCGCGCCCACCTGGTCCAGCACTCCGCGCAGGCTGGCTGGCCGTGTCCCCGCCAGCTCGAGCACCACCGTGGAACGATTTCGAGCCAGCACCCGCAAGGCTGCCGGCAAGGTGTAAGGAACTCGCGATGTGGCCCGCACCCGGTGCGTCCCCACACCCTGAACACGGAGCACCATGGCCAGGGGCAAGAGCACCGAACGACGCTCCTGGCCCAGTAACAACCACTGTTGTTCCACGCGCTGAACCTCGCCATGAAAAACCGTTCCGCTCCTCATGGTCGCCGAAATTTGTCGTCCCAGGGCACCTCGTAGCACCTCGGAAAAGCTCAGCTGAGATGCCTCGATGCGGGCCAGTTCATTGATGTGCTGCTCGAGCTCCTGCTGCGTTTCGGCATGAAATTGCGCTTCTAGATCCCCAAAGAGCAGCTCCCATCGCATGGCGTCACGCTAAGCCCGTGCCGCGCCTTCCGTCAACAGATCGACAGCGATCCGGCATCCCGAGCACCACAATCTTGCCGAAGCTATGGACACGGACGCACTTTAGGGTTCAAAATAAGTCTTAGGTATTCAAAATAGCTCTAAACGTATCAAACGAGTTCAAAGGAGATCTCGGTGAAACGGCAACTATACGCAGACCTCGCCATGACGGGGGCGCTCCTGCTCCTGGCCGGCTCGCTGGTCTTCAGCGGTTTTTCGCTCCTGAGGATGCGCTGGAGCAGCATCGAATCCGGGCGCCTCCTGGATTTACCGGAGCTGATGGGTGTGGGCAGTGCGGGAGCGGGACTGGCACTGTTGTGTTGGTGGCTGACGGCTCTCATCTGCGCCTTGATCTCCCCGCTGGCACAGCATCTGGGCATCCCGAGGCTCGCAGCCTTCACGAACGCTTACTCTCCAGCGTTCATGCGTAGGATCGTGATCGCCGTGGTGGGCATAAATCTGCTAGCCGCTCCCCTCGCCACGGCAGCGCCGTCGGACGGAAGCGATCCGAGGTGGCAGCCGGGGACCGTTGCAACGACGCCAGCGCCGTCCAGCCCGGCGGCGACCAACACACTTCCTTCCGTGGACGTCGTTCCTGTCGAGCCGGCCTGGGTGCCGCGCACCGCTGCGACGGATCCCGCCTTGCTGGCCCGCCCACCGGCACGGGCCGAACGACTGCCCTCTGACGCACCCCAAGAACAATCCCAGAACCCCGCCACCGAAACGGATGTTGTCGTGCAGCAGGGCGACAGCCTCTGGAGCATCGTGGCCGCAGCGCTGGGCCCCTTTTCCAACGACGTCGACGTGGCGCTCGCCTGGCCGCGCTGGTACAGCGCCAATCGCGAAGCCATTGGCCCCGACCCAAACATCATCTTCCCCGGCCAAATCTTGCACGCACCCACCGCGCCATGAACCGGAAGGCCATTCGCACCGGGAGTGACGCCCCGACCGCAAGCTTCATCTTCAATGCACCAGGAGAACATCGTGAGTACAGCAGCCAGCTTTGAAGAATCTAGCCAACCCCGCCTTGTCGTGGTTCGCGCCGCGCAGCCAGACGCTTCAGGCCAGGAGGACACCGAGCAAAGCGGAGGCACCGTGGTGCGGCTCCCCAGCCAGGGTGAACGCACCAAACGTCGGGCCACTGAAGGATCCGCGGCAGCCGTGCGATCCCTCAACCCTGAGGCAGCAGATCGCGAAGTCGTGGCAGTCATGTCATCCAAGATCGCCCAGGCGGTCCTGGAAGTTCTCAGCGGTGTCCGTTCTGTCCAGCAGCTCTCGCGCTGGCTCGACACGATGTGTCTCAGCGCCCTCACCACCCGGGCGCGTCTGCATGCGGAGGCCTGCCGGGCCCAGCTTCGGCGGCAGAGTCATGATCCGAGCTACGGCAATGTCGCTACCTTGCATCACCAGCCAATCGTGCATTCGGTCCACTGCAGCCCTGTGGCACCGGGGATCTTTGAAAGCTCGGTCGTGATTTCTGATGCAAACCGTTTCCGGGCGGTCGCCATGCGGTTCGAACGCAGCAAGGGTCTGTGGAAGGTCACCGCGCTACAGATCGGCTAGCTTCCACCGCCATGAGAGCACGCAAAAAGCCGCCGTTGGATGGGGCCACAGCTTAGTGGTCCTTTTCCAACGACGGCTTTTGCCGGTTCTGGCAGTATCAGCCAGAACCATTCATGCTTAGCGCTTCTTCTTTTTCTTGGCACCCTTGCTGGCCGGACGCTTGGCCGACGGCGGTACGCCATCGCTGCTACGGCGTTCGACGTGAGTTTCTGCCTGTCCCTGAGCATCAGGAGCCGTGAACTGCAGCTGGGCCGGCTTTTCCGGAGCTTCCAATCCGGGAGCGGTGATCCGCGGGGCATGATCGTGGCCAGCGTGGTCATCGTCGGAGCCGGAGACCCGGTCCATGAGCGCCGAGGGAGCATCGGCGACAACTCCAACAGCGGTTTCCGGAGCGTTCTCTACCTGAACTTCGAGGTTGAACAGGAAACCAACGCTTTCCTCACGGATGCCGGCCATCATGGCCTGGAACATCTCGTAGCCTTCACGCTGGTATTCCACGAGAGGATCGCGCTGAGCCATGGCGCGCAGGCCGATACCTTCCTTGAGGTAGTCCATCTCATAGAGGTGTTCCTGCCACTTGCGTCCCACGACGGAGAGTACAACGCGGCGTTCGAGTTCACGCATGGTGGCCGAGCCTAGAGCAGCTTCACGTTCCTGGTAAGCAACCTTGGCGTCGGATAGCAGTTCGGTCTTGAGCAGGTCCGCGGTGATGCGCCCCTCGCCACCAACTTCTTCCGCGATCTCATCGACCGTGACCTGGACGGGGTAGATGGTGCGCAGGTTATTCCAGAGCGTGGGGAAGTCCCACTCCCCCGTGTTACC
This sequence comes from Arthrobacter psychrolactophilus, assembly GCF_003219795.1. Taxonomy (GTDB): domain Bacteria; phylum Actinomycetota; class Actinomycetes; order Actinomycetales; family Micrococcaceae; genus Specibacter; species Specibacter psychrolactophilus. The sequence continues at coordinate 372,675 of NZ_QJVC01000002.1, forward strand.
GGAGCTGACAGCGGCCTCGATGATTTCGTTGACGGTGTCCTCGAGGAAGTGCTGCACCTTCTCGTGGAGGTCATCGCCCTCAAGGATGTGGCGGCGATCGCCATAGATGGCTTCGCGCTGACGGTTGAGGACGTCGTCGTACTTGAGTACGTTCTTACGCTGTTCGGCGTTACGTCCCTCAACCTGTCCCTGCGCGGAGGCGATGGCCTTGGAGACGAGCTTGGATTCCAAGGCCACGTCATCGGGCATGGACGAGCGGGACATGAGACGCTCGGCTGCTCCGGAGTTGAACAAGCGCATCAGATCATCCGTCAGCGATAGGTAGAAGCGGGATTCGCCCGGGTCACCCTGACGGCCGGAACGTCCACGCAGCTGGTTGTCGATGCGGCGGGATTCGTGGCGCTCGGTACCCAAAACGTACAAGCCACCGGCTTCCAGGACTGCCTCATGCTCGTCCTTGACGGCGAGCTTGGCTTCCTCGAAGGCCTCATGCCAGGCGGCCTCGTACTCTTCCGGTGTTTCTTCCGGGTCGAGCCCACGGGCAGCCAAGGCGGCAACGGCGTTGAACTCGGCGTTGCCGCCGAGCATAATATCGGTTCCACGGCCGGCCATGTTGGTGGCCACGGTGACGGCGCCGCGACGCCCTGCCTGAGCCACGATGGCGGCTTCACGGGCGTGGTTCTTAGCGTTCAAAACCTCGTGCTTGACGCCTGCCTGCGACAGCTTCTTGGACAGGTACTCGCTCTTCTCCACGCTGGTGGTACCCACCAGAACCGGCTGACCGGTTTCGTGACGCTCGGCAATATCTGCCACGACGGCGTCGAACTTTACAACCTCGTTCTTGTAGACCAGGTCGGGCTGGTCCACGCGCTGCATCGGCTTGTTCGTGGGGATCGGGACGACGCCGAGCGAGTAGGTGCTCATGAATTCGCTGGCTTCGGTCTCGGCCGTACCGGTCATGCCGGCCAGCTTGCCGTAGAGGCGGAAGTAGTTCTGCAAGGTCACGGTGGCCAAGGTCTGGTTCTCAGCCTTGATCTCCACGCCTTCCTTCGCCTCAATGGCCTGGTGCATGCCTTCGTTGTAGCGACGTCCGGCCAGGATACGGCCCGTGTGCTCGTCAACGATGAGGACTTCGCCGTCCATGATGACGTAGTCCTTGTCGCGCTTGAAGAGTTCCTTGGCCTTGATGGCGTTGTTAAGGAAGCCGATCAGCGGGGTGTTGGCGGACTCGTACAGGTTGCTAATGCCGAGGTAATCCTCAACCTTTTCAATGCCCTCTTCCAGAACACCAACCGTGCGCTTCTTCTCGTCAACCTCGTAGTCTTCTTCGTTGTTCAGGCGCAAGACCACCTTGGCGAACTCGCCATACCAGCGGTTGGCGTCGCCCGAGGCCGGACCGGAAATGATCAGCGGCGTACGGGCCTCATCGATGAGGATCGAGTCAACTTCATCGACGATGGCGAAGTTGTGGCCACGCTGAACGAGCTCGTCCTTGCTCCATGCCATGTTGTCGCGCAGGTAGTCAAAGCCAAATTCGTTGTTGGTTCCGTAGGTGATGTCGGCGGCGTACTGGGCGCGACGAACCGACGGGTCCTGGTTGGAGACGATGCAACCGCTGCTCTGGCCCAGGAAGCGGAAGACGCGTCCCATGAGGTCGGACTGGTACTGGGCGAGGTAGTCGTTCACCGTGACAACGTGAACACCCTTGCCGCTGAGCGAGTTCAGGTAAGCCGGGGCGGTAGCCACCAGGGTCTTACCCTCACCGGTTTTCATTTCCGCAATGTTGCCCAGGTGCAAGGCGGCGCCGCCCATGAGCTGGACACGGAAGTGGCGCAGACCCAGGGTACGGGAAGAGGCTTCACGAACGGCAGCAAAGGCCTCCGGGAGGAGTTCGTCCAAGGTCTCGCCGTCTTTGTGGCGGGCCTTGAGCTTGTCCGTTTCTTCACGCAGTTCTGCATCGGTGAAGGTCTGAAAAGAGTCCTCCAAGGAATCGATAGCGTCGGCAAGGACGTTGAGTCGTTTAAGCGTCTTACGATCGCCTGTCCGAAGGACTCGCTCAAGAAGTGATGGCACGAAATTGCTCCCAATCTATTGCTGCCTAAAAGTGGCGTGTTCAGTCTACGGGAGAAGACACGGAGCTTCCCGCCAGTAGCTGCGTGTTTCCTTTGAATCTCTGGGGAATGCGGCTCGCCTTTCTATCCCAGTGCTGCTGCCAGTGCTGGAGCTAAATCTCCATGTGGATGTACGACGACGTCCCCCAGTCCCAGCCAGAGCGCCATCGTGGCGAGTTCCCCGGCTAGTTCAACGGCGGTGTGCGATGGAGCGCCGGCTTCGGCGAACGCCCCAAAAACCATGAGCTTGCCAGCCCGCCGATCGGCTTTGAGGTCCACGCGGGCCACGATGTTCTCGCCCAGCAGAAAGGGAAGCACGTAATATCCATATTTCCGCTTCTGTGCTGGCGTGTAAATTTCGAGGCGGTAGTGGAAATCAAAGAGTTTCTCGAGGCGCTGCCGTTCAAACACGAGCGAGTCGAAGGGGCTGAGCAGGGCACGCGTTTGAGCCTGCCTCGGACTACGGGCCTTGACGTGGGCGAACGCTTCCTCGGTCCAGCCGGTCACGGTAACGGGTTGCAGAACACCTCGGCGCACCAGGGCTTGGATGGCCACCGCGCTCTCTCGCAGGGGTAGACGGAAGTAGTCGGCGAGGCAGCGCACGGTGCCGATGCCGTGGGCAAGTGCCGCGGCCTCGATGAGCCGCTCCATGGCCTCGCCCTTGTCGGGGTTTTCATCCACATCGGCGGCCAGCCCGCGTGGCAAGACCTTCTCGAGCACCGAGTATTTGCGTTCAAATTGCTCGTTGCGGGAAGCGGCAGCAACCGCACCGTTTTCAAAGAGCCCCTCGAGGGTGCGTTTGACGGCGCTCCAGTTCCAGCCCCACTGGTCGGTGTTTTTATCTTCCTCATGCCCAATGTGGGCCTTGACCTCGCGGGCCGTCATGGGTTTGCTGTTCGCGAGCAGATCGAGGATCTGCACCTCAAGTCGATCACGCAGGGCAGGTTCGAGCCGATCGGATTTAACCCAGCTGCGGCTTTGCCACACACGAAGGTCGTGGAAATGACGCGGTTGAATGAAGCTGGCCTCGTGAGCCCAGTACTCCATCATCTTGCGTGGGGCGGTTCCTGCCATGGTGGCGAGGACGTTGCGGTCGTAGGATCCCAGGCGGGAGAAAAACGGGAGGAAATGACTGCGGGAAATGATGTTGACCGAGTCGATCTGCACTAATTGCAGCTGCGCAAAAGTCCGGCCCACGGCCCGTGCTGTGACGGGTTCCGTGGGCCGGACTTTTGCCAGTCCTTGGGAATTCAATGCCATCCGGCGGGCCTGATGCAGGCTCAGCCGTGCAGTCATTGTGTCCTTCCCTTAGTTTTTTGCCGCTGGTTAGACGCGTGCCGGCTCATCGCTGGAACGGTAGGCGGAGATTTCCTCGGTGACATCTGCGTTTTCATCGAGGGAAATGACGCCGTAGGTCCAGCCCTTGCGGCGGTAGACCACCGACGGGATGCCGGTTGAGGAATCGATGAACAGGTAGAAGTCGTGTCCGACCATTTCCATGTTGTCCACGGCATCGTCCAGGGACAGGGCGGTGGCGGGGAAAACCTTGCGACGGATCAACACGGGTGAATCGCCGGCGGGGATGTCGTTCTCGATGTCGTACGGGGACTTTTCCTCGACAACGTCCGGAACGCTCTGAGCGTAGATCGGCTCGGAGCTGCTCACCGTCGGCAGCGAACCGGTGGCGGCGTTGACGGCGACAGGGGCGTGGCGACCGTGGTGGACCTTCTTCTTGTCCTTGGCCCGACGGAGCCGCTCGAGCAGCTTTCCGTAGGCGAGATCAAACGCTGCGAACTTGTCCGATGCAGCTGCTTCCGCACGGATCACCGGACCTCGGCCCACCACTGTCAGCTCAACCGTGAGCGGAGTGTCTGCTGTGCGAGCCTTGCTCTCCTTGGAAACCTTCACATCGACGCGCTGAACCTTTGTGGCCAGCTGTTCGATCTTCGTGAGCTTTTCGCCAGCGTATTCGCGGAATCGGTCCGAAACAGTCAAGTTACGACCCGTGATCATGAACTCCATGGTGCCCTCCAAATATCTTCGGTGACACGGCGGTCGGCTAGCAAAGGTGCAGTAAATCTGACCGCCGACGGGTGGTTTCCTCTTGCTAGAGGTACCCGTTCACTCACGTTAGTTCACCTCATGCCTTTATTCATCTTTTGTGTGAATTAATTTTTGGCGCGTCCTCCAAAGGCCGCTTTTTCGTGAGCTCCCTCGGGCGCCCGCGTGGCCGCCAGAACCGTGGCCGAGCACACCCGAAAGCCCCATTTTTCCAGTGTTTTTGTGGCTTCACGCAGAGTAGATCCGGTGGTGAGCACGTCATCGACGAGCATGAGCGCAGGCCCGCTATGGTTCGCTGACGGCCGAATGTGCACGAGCTTATTTCGCCTGATGCACATTGTGTTACGAACATTTCTGCGTCGTGCCTGACGGCCCAGACCTTTCTGATGCTGGCGTTGCCAGGGCGGCCTCGCCTTAATCCCCAGCAGCGGCGCGATGAACAGTTGGGGCGGAACTCGGCCCTCAGTTTGCAGGGACCGCAACAGCAGCGCCACGGGATCGTAGCCGCGGCGCCGCCAGCCGCTTCCGGTGCTCGGGATGGGCACCAAAATTACCGGCTCGTGCTCGGGAGTCAGCTCCAGTGCCACGGTCAGTGCCAGGGCGAGGACGCGGGCCAGGCTGGTTCGAAGTTCGGTGCGCCCATGATTCTTGTATGCCAGGATCGTGGCGGCCAGCGCGTCGCGATACTCGCCAGCGGCCACAACGGGCAGGTGGCTCTCGCCCTCGACACCAACGAGGGCGTCTGCCGCGCCTTCCGCCCGGAAGGGCTGCCGAGTTTGCCGGCGCAGCAGCACCGAGCACGGTGGGCAGATGGCGTGGTCCTCTGCCCCACAGACAACACACTCGGCTGGGAAGGCGAGATAAAGAAACTCGCGCCAGGCGCTCTCGCACCATAGCCAGCTCCGCAACCATTTGCCGTGGGCGATGCCCCGATGCGCACCGGGGGTGCTCTGCTCAAGCTCCATGGCTCCAGCATGGGCACCTCCAAGGCCGTCCACCAGTGTCAGGGTCCGCACTGTGGATACGGCGCCGGGAAGGCTAGGGTGTGGAGGACTTAGCCAGCAAAGGAGGCATAGCGAATCTCTTTCGAGATGACTTCCCAGGAATTGGCCGCGTTGGAGTAGTACTGCGTTGCCGTTTGGGCGTGGACGTTGCGCACGCCGGAGCTGGCGCTGATCCATTCAATGCCGGTGAGTTCTTCCAGGGCAACCGGCGCCAGCGCAAGGTCGAGGATCTCGATGTTGACCGCCTCCGTGGTCGAGGTGGCCGTCACGGCCACACTGCTCTCTCCCGTCCAAACACCCAGCGTCGGGGCCCCGGTGTGGCTGAGGTTGAGCGGCGTGGTGAGATCCTTCGGGATATCTCCGGCCTTAATGATCCCGGCAACGCTGACCAGGCTCACCCCATCGGAGTGCGAGACGATGAGCACCCGGGCCCCATCGCGAGAGATCCTCAGGGAGGTGACATCCTGCCCCACCAGCCACGGAACCGTCAGGACAACAGGCTTCTCCAAGGTGGCGCTGTCTTTCGGGTTGAGGGCGATAATGGTGCCGGAGCCATCTCCCGCGGCGGCCCACAGCCAGCCGTTGGGCGCGAAGGAAGGCGCCGTCAGGGACACTCCGGAGATGGCCAGGGTCGGCGCAAGGTCCGGACCCACGGCGTAAATCTGGTTTCCGGCCCCGGAGCGGAAGGCGAAGTTCGCGCCGGAGTACGACATGGCCGGCACCGAGGGCAACAAACTTGCCACGGAGGGCATCCCGGGGATGGGCGAGACCTTCGTCCCGTCAAAGGTCACCAACTCATTTTTCGCCAGGGCGACCTGCGCGGACGGCACGGGGTTATCAATCGTGACTGGGACGCCGGCATCGACGGTGCCGCCCATGTCGACCTCCCGATCGTCGGCCAGCAGCTGTACCTCGGTCACCGTGTTGAGGCTCTTTTGCAAGGTCACCATGAGCTGCGTCTGCATTTGCTGACGCCGCTTTACGCTCGTTTCAAGCAACAGCTGCGCCGTCAGGCCCACCTTGGCCACGCCAGAATCACTGACGGGGACAGAGTCGCGTTCCAGGGCGATGCCGTTGGGGAAGGCGCTCACCACGGCACCTTGGAGGTACGGCGCCGGCCCGGCCAGCATCGCCTTCACAATCGAGGTGGCCGTGCGCGAGGAGCGACCGGCCAGCCACCGCACATCCGGAACCCCATTGCTAAACGTTGGGTCATAGAAGTAGAGGGAAATCGGGCTGAACAACGTCTGGAAGGTCGCCTCGGTGAGCATCACGCCGTCGGGCGCTTCAGAAATTCGCCACTCATCATCGACCTGCACCAGCTTGATCGTGAGATTTTCCGTCTTCGATCCTTGGACCGGGGTCAGCACACCCGTGGCATCCACGCTTGAGACCACATTGAATTTGAGCTCGAAGCTGTCCTTTTCCGAGCCCGGCATCACCGAGAAGGTGTCCTTGTAGACCAGGGTGCGCTTGTCGGGGGCCCACGATTGCGCCAGGCCCGGTGTCAGATACTGGCGGGCATACTGAAAATCGTCGCTGAGCCCGGTGCCCGAATCGACGAAGCCGCGAATAATGCTCTCGGGCGAGGCCCCCTCAACGGGCGCAAATTGCTGCAGCCCCACGTTGACCTCGTTGTTGCGGGGCGTCAGCGGATCGCTCTTACCGACGGAGCCGTGAGTTGGTATGACGGCGCAGGCGGACAGCAGGAGAAGCACGACGGCGGCCACCGCCACCGCGACCATCCGCCAGTTGCGCTGTGCTCCCGTGATGCGAGGACGCCAGCCAGTCATCAAGGAGCCGCTCACCGTTCCACCTTTTCCGTGCTTGTCTCATCCGACGAGCTATCCGTAGTCTTCTTGACCGTCGCGGCATTGGGCTCACCCACCGTAGATCCCTTTAGCTTTCCCAGGGCCCCCACGACGCCGATGGCACCGGTATTTGTCAGCACCGGGCCCGTGGACAGCGAGGAGAAGCTGCCGACGTGACCGCCGTCGGGAGGCAACGGAACGGGAGAATGGTCCAAGATGATGCCGCGACGGCGCGGCAAAGTCAGGCGGAAGCACGAGCCCTCGCCGGGGCTGCCCCATGCCTCAAGCCAGCCATCGTGCAGCTTGGCGTCTTCCATGGCGATCGACAGGCCCAGACCACTACCGCCGGTGGTGCGGGCGCGGGCCGTGTCGGCTCGCCAGAAACGGAAGAAGACATGTTCCAAGGAGGACGGCGACATGCCAACCCCGTAGTCGCGCACGGCCACGGCCACGGCGGTGTCATCGGCCGAGACAAAGATCTTCACGGGCCGCCCCTCACTGTGCTCGAGGGCGTTCAAGACGAGGTTGCGCAGGATGCGATCCACCCGGCGCGAGTCCATCTCCACAACACACTTGTGGTTGCGCAGCCGGGTCACGACCGAGAGCTCCGAGGAGTTCGCCTCGGCCACGGGCAGGGCGCCATCGATCACGGAGTAAATGACGGAGAAAATATCCAACGATTCCGCGTCCAGATCGGCCACACCGGCGTCAAAGCGGGAGATCTCCAAAAGATCAGCCAGCAGCAACTCAAAGCGTTCCACCTGATGGAACAACAGCTCCGAGGAACGCTTATTGATGGGGTCAAAGTCTTCGCGCGCGTCGAACAACACCTCGGCGGCCATCCGCACCGTGGTCAACGGGGTGCGCAATTCGTGGGAGACGTCCGAGACAAAGCGCTGCTGCATCTCCGAGAGGGTGGCCAGCGCGGTAATTTGGTCTTGCAATGAGGTGGCCATCTTATTGAACGAGGTGGCCAGCCTGGCCATTTCATCCTCGCCGATGACCACCATGCGTTCCTCAAGCTCGCCCGCCGCCAGCTTTTCAGACACGGCTGCGGCCTGGCTGACGGGGTTCACTACGGTCCGGGTCACGTACCAGATGATGACGCCGATCAGCACGAGTAAGATGCCACCGACGAGCCACAGCACCGACTGTATATAGTTCAGCGTCATTTGGGCGCCGTTGAGGTCGTAGATCATGTACAGCTCGTAGTCGGTGTTCAGCAGCTGCACCTGGCTGCCGACAACTACGGCAGGATGAACGCCGGCACTGCCCGTGGGCAAGGCGATCGACTGCCAGAACTGCCCTTCGGCGTCGCCCTGCACGGCCTTCCGTAATTCCTCCGGAATGATCGCGGAGGTCACCCCGCCAGAGTCCGAGGAGCTCACGGCGAGTCGGCTATTTTGGCCGGGAATGATGAGCATCAGGTATTTGCGGTTGTCATCCGCCCCGCCCACCTCGAGCAATTTCAGGGTGTCGGCCACATAGGTCGACACTCGCGGCTGATCACTGGCGCCGGCGTTGGAAAAACTTTCCTGCACCTGCGTTGCCCCACGGGCGGATTCGTGTTGCGCCTGGGTCAGGCGTTCCTTGAATAGACCGTTGGAGATTTGCCCGGCCAAATAGCCGCCAACCCCCACGACGGCCACGGCGGCGATCAAGAGCGTCGTGACGACCGTGCGAAATTGCAGGGAGGTGCGCCAGCGCGTGGACCAGCCTCTGCGAAACTTTCCGGCGCCGGACATCACGGCACGGCCGGTCAGACGCAGGACCTGTTGGGTCTTTGAAAGAGCTATTTCGGCAATGCTGCGGGCGGAAACGGGCTCGAGAACCTCGGCCTCCTCCTGCTCGGTGACCGAGGCGGAAGCCTGCGGTCCCTCGAGAGGGGAGCTCCCGCCGTCGTCCGTGGGGTGCGTGTTCGCCGTCATGACATCATCACCGCAGCCGGCCACAGGCCCAGGCTAGGACCCGGCCTTATAGCCGACGCCGCGCACCGTCAGGACAACCTCGGGCGCCTCGGGATCGCGTTCAATTTTGGAGCGCAGACGCTGCACGTGCACGTTGACGAGGCGGGTGTCGGCCGCGTGCCGGTAACCCCAGACCTGTTCCAGTAGCAGCTCGCGGGAGAACACCTGCCAGGGCTTCCGGGCTAGGGCCACGAGAAGGTCAAATTCCAGGGGCGTCAGGGCAATCTTCTCCCCCGCGCGACGAATCGAGTGGCCAGCCACATCGATCGTGATCTCGCCAATGATCAAGGTTTCCGGCGGCTTGACGTCACCCGGGCGCAAACGGGCGCGCACGCGGGCCACGAGCTCGGCGGGTTTGAAGGGCTTGGCAACGTAATCGTCGGCACCGGACTCCAGACCGCGGACCACATCAGAGGTGTCCGACTTGGCCGTGAGCATCACGATGGGAACGTCCGACTCGGCACGGATGAGACGGCAGATCTCAATGCCGTCCATTCCGGGCAGCATGAGGTCAAGCAGTACGAGATCAGGCTTGTTGGCCTGGAAAACCTCGAATGCTTTGGCTCCATCTCCACAAAATACGGGATCAAAACCATCATTGCGGAGCACAATACCGATCATCTCGGCCAGTGCCTCGTCATCGTCAACAACTAAAATACGTGCCTTCATAGTTCTATATTTGCCTATCAACCCCGTAATGTCCCCATCGACGCTCCCTAGGAATGCCGGCATGTGTGGATTTTGCCAATTTTGGGCGCAGATTGTGCTCTTTTTTCCGCAATGCCCGGGCCTTCACGGAGTAATTGGGGATCTTCCCGATAGGGTTTGAAGAGAAGCACGACAAGCTTTGTCACTGCTCCGGGACGGCGGCTACACACTGCGCTCTCCGGGGCGCTGGGACGTTCACGGTGTGAACGCGCCCGGGGACTATTTCACAGGGAGCACGCATGACGCAGGGACCGCAGCAACCACCGCTGGAACCACAGGGCGAGGATGCTCAGCCTCAGCCGGCGCCCCCGTACGCCCAGCCGCAGGCGCCGCAGTGGGGCCAGTACGCGCAGCCCGGTCATCCCGCATTCGGCCAGCCTGCCCAGCAGTACCCCGGGCAGCCGTACGGACAGCCCGGCTTTAACCAGTACGTCGCCCCGCCCAAGCCCGGCGTCATTCCCCTGCGCCCGCTCGGTTTGGGCGAGATTCTCGACGGCGCGTTCCAGGCCGCCCGACGCAACGGCAAGGCCATGTTTGGTTCGGCGTTGATCTTCCAGTTCGTCACGACCGCCATCACCCTGGTCGTCATGTACCTCGCCTTTGGCCAGGCCTTCGGCGAGCTCATGACCATGGACCCCACCGTCGCTGCGGAATCTGAGACCTTGGACGCCCTCGGCGGCAGCCTGGTGGCCTCCTCGGTGTCCTTGCTCCTGACGAGCCTCTTGGCCGTAGCGATTCAAATGATTCTGCAGGGCGCCCTGGTCATCCCCGTCATTCGCGCCGTGTTGAACCGCAAGACCTCCTTCGGGCAGATGTGGCGGCTGGTCAGGCCACGCATCGGCAGCCTCATAGCCCTCGCCCTGCTCTATGCGGTCGCCGTGGCCGTGGTCCTGGCCGTCTACATCGCGATTGTGGTGGCCATCGCTGTGGGTCTGGACGCGTCTTCCAGCGGCGGATCCGCCCTCGCCACGATCGGCCTGGCCCTCCTGATCGGCCTGCCCTTCCTTGTGATCTCGGTCTGGATTGGCACGAAGATTTTGCTGGCCCCTGCGGCGATTGTCGTGGAGCAGGTGGGGCCGTTCGTCGCCATCAAGCGCTCCTGGCTCTTGACCCGCAGTAGTTGGTGGCGCACCTTTGGCATCTCGCTGTTGGCGGCCGTCATCGCTGGTGTCATCTCCTCGGTCATCACCACTCCGGTCTCCATGTTGGCCAGCTTCCTCGTGCCCTTGATGTTTGGCACCGAGCCCAACCCGGAGCAGACAGCCAACGCCATCCTCATCGCGCAAGGCATTGCCGGCCTGATCGGCGCCCTGGTCGGCGCCGTGACATTGGCGTTCCAGACCGGTGTCATGGCCCTGATCTACGTTGATTTGCGGATGCGCCGCGACGGCTTCGACATTGAGCTGCTCAAGGAAACCGAGAACGGCCAGGACGACGGCGGGATCCCCGGCTCTCCCCTCAAAGCTTCCGGACAGTACGGAGCGTAGGCCGGATTTCGATGGCGTTCTCACTGACTCTTTTGACGTCCTTAGCCGGACGGCTGCCCGGGGATGTTCCGCTGGTTCCCGACGCCGATGAAGCCCGCCGCTGGGCTCAAGAGGAACTCGCACACAAGGTCTATCAGGATGCCAAGCCGGGGTTGGCGGAGCAGATTGCCGCGCTCGTGAGGAGCGCCTTCGATGAGTTTCTCAACAATGTCGGCTCCCCCAGCGGCAGCTTTGCCCTGGCCATTGCCATTGGCGTGCTCCTGCTGGCGATCGTGGCGGTTGTCTTCATTATCCGACCACGGCTCAATCGCACTGTCGCCGCGGATCAGGACGTCTTTGCCGGAAAGCGGCAACTCTCAGCCGAACAACACCGGGCTCTGGCACGCTCCGCCGCCGCATCCCAAGACTTTTATACCGCCATCAGTGAGCAATTTCGGGCCATCGTCCGCGCCACTGAGGAGCGCGATGTGAGCCTTCCGGCACTGGGCAGAACGGCTCTGGAAATCTCCGTCGAACTGCAACGCGCTTTCCCGGCCCAGGGCCAGGCCCTGCTCACCAGCGCCGAAATTTTCAATGCCGTCCGCTACGGGCATCTCACGGCCACCGCCGCCATGTTCGAGGAGCTCGTGCTCACGGATCGGGCGGTTGCGGCCAGCAAGCCGCTGTATACCGACGAGCCTGCCGCTCCAGTGGCGGTGTCCTCATGAGTTCCGTCGCGTCACACCGCACCTCCTCGGAGCCAGAGACCTTCCGGGCCGATCCGGCCAGCACGGCACAACGGGCAGGCCGCCTCTGGCGCACCGGGAAGTTTTGGATCATCTGTGCCGCGATCTTCGTGGCGCTCTCGCTCCTGGCTTTCATCTTGGCCAAGGGCGGGGAGCAGTCATCAGGCACGCTCTCGATCACCAACCCGGCACCGGCCGGGGCGCAAGGAGCGGCCGAAGTCCTGCGCAGCCACGGCGTTGACGTGAGCGCCACGGATTCGCTGGCCGACACCCTGGCAGCACTCTCTGCCAACGGTGCCGGCAACAGCACCGTGGTCTTCTACGATCCCTACAATTTCCTCTCCCCGGACCAGGCCGCAACCCTCGCGGACGAGGTTCGCGAGGCGGGGGCACGCCTGGTGGCGCTCTCCCCCGCGCCACTGACCGTGGCCCGCTTCAGCCCCGATCTACTCAGCGCCGGAACCGCACGGGGTACCGCGTCGATTGCTGCGGGCTGCTCCCAGCCCGATGCCGTCGCCGCGGGAATGATCGACGGCGGATCCTCGGACTTGGGTGTTTTGGCTCCCGTCAGCCTGCCCCTCCACCTGTATCAGGGCACGCAGAACTGTTTCACGCCGCAGGGCGAAACGGCAGGCCAGCTGGCCTTCAATGCCGCCGGTGACGTGATGGCCCTGGGCAATCCGGGCATCCTCATCAACCAGAACCTGGCCAACCGGGGCAATGCCGCCCTGGCCGTGCGGCTTTTGGGCCATGCCCCGAATCTGCTCTGGTACACGGTCTCCATCAAGGATCTTCCCGTGGCCGAGCAGGCACCTTCTCTGGCTGAATTGACGCCCTCCTGGATTTTCCCGGCGTCCTCCTGGCTGCTGCTCGTGGCCGTCATCGGCATGCTGTGGAAGGGCCGCCGGAGCGGACCGCTGGTGCCCGAACCGTTGCCCGTGATCGTCAAAGCCTCGGAGACCCTCGCGGGCCGGGCGAGGTTGTATCAAGATGGTCGGGCCGTCGGCACGGCGTCACGGACCTTGCGGCACGCGAGCCTGACGCGTTTGGCACGCGCCCTGAGGTTGGGGATCACCGCCGAGCCGGACGCCGTCGTGCTTGCAACGGCGGCGGCCACGGGCCGTCCCGTGCCGCAGGTCCATGCGCTGTTACTGGGCGCGCTACCTAAAACCGAACAAGAGATGTTGACCATGGCCGTTGAACTCACGGCCCTAGAGGAAGAAGTGGCACAGCGATGAGCCTGCCCCACCCCGAATCCCCGAACGCACCCGAGCAGGCTCCCGCTGCCCAGACCATTCGGCAGCAGCACGCACCGAGCTCCTCCGCACAGGCCTTGTTGGCGGTGCGCAGCGAGGTCGCCAAGGCCGTCGTGGGCCAAGATGCCACCGTCACGGGCCTGCTGATCGCCCTCCTCGCGGGAGGACATGTCTTGCTCGAGGGTGTCCCCGGCGTGGCCAAGACCTTGCTGGTGCGGGCGCTGTCCACCGCCTTAAGTCTCGATAGCAAAAGGGTGCAGTTCACCCCAGATCTGATGCCCGGCGATGTCACGGGTTCCTTGATCTACGATGCCAGCACCTCGGCCTTCACCTTCCGTGAGGGCCCGGTCTTTACCAATATTCTTTTAGCCGATGAAATCAACCGCACCCCTCCCAAGACGCAGGCCTCACTGCTGGAGGCCATGGAGGAACATCAGGTTTCCGTTGACGGGGTATCCCGCAAACTGCCGGCGCCGTTCATGGTCGCGGCAACCCAAAACCCCATCGAGTACGAGGGCACCTACCCGCTGCCCGAGGCTCAGCTCGACCGTTTCCTCTTGAAGCTCACGCTGGAACTGCCGGGGCGGGATGAAGAAATCGAGATCATCCGTCGGCACAGCCTCGGATTTGACCCGCAGGATCTGGCGGCTGCCGGTGTGCGCCCCGTGGCCGGTGTGGCCGAGCTGGTGGCGGCCCGTCAGGAAGTTGCCCGGGTCGCCGTTGATCCCGAGATTCTCGCCTACGTGGTGGATCTGGTCCGAGCCACCCGCACGGCACCCTCGTTCCAGCTGGGCGTCTCCCCGCGAGGCGCCACGGCCATTCTGAAGGCCGCCCGCGCTTTTGCCTGGCTGTCGGGACGCACCTTCGTCACCCCCGACGACATCAAGGCGCTGGCCCTGCCAACACTGCGGCACCGGGTGGCCCTGCGCCCCGAGGCCGAGATGGATGGCGTGGCCGTTGACGGCATCCTGCACTCCATTCTGGCCACCGTGCCGGTTCCCCGCTAGCTCACCGCTTTCTCAACGACGGACAACACTCATTATGGCCATTTCGGGCAGGTTCTTTTATCTGGCACTAGCGGCGCTGGTGCCCATCATTGCCCTCCCCGGAGCCCTGAGCTGGCTGCTGTCGCTGACCGTGCTGGCTCTTGTGGTGCTCGTTGATCTACTGCTGGCGGCCTCGCCGCGGAAGATCTCGCTGCGCAGGACGCTGCCCAATGGGGTGCGGCTGGGCGAAGCAACCTCGGCCACCGTGCATCTGGCCAATGAGTCGCCGCGGACCCTGCGAGCCCAGGTCAAGGACGGGTGGCAGCCCTCCGCCGGCGCGCTCAATCCCTTACAAAACGTTCTCATCCGGGGCGGGGAACGAGCCGCGTTAAGCGTTGCGCTGCGTCCCGTTCGGCGAGGAGATCTGCGCAGCCAACACATCTCCATCAGATCCTTTGGCCCGCTGGGCATGGTGGCGCGGCAGGGAACCATTCAGGCTCCCGGCCTCTTACGGGTCCTTCCGCCTTTTCACGCCAAACGACACCTACCCTCTAAATTGCGGAAGCTACGGGAGCTCGATGGCAAGGCCGCCGTCCAGATCCGCGGCGCCGGAACCGAGTTTGATTCCCTGCGAGACTACGTTCGGGGCGATGATGTGCGCTCCATCGATTGGCGTGCCACGGCCCGTCGCCGGGACGTCGTCGTGCGCACCTGGCGGCCCGAACGTGACCGCCGCGTCGTCATCGTGCTGGACACCTCACGAACCTCCGCCGCTCGGGTCGATGATGAGACGGCCCTCGATACAGGCATCGAGGCAGCCCTGTTGTTGGCCGTTCTGGCCGAGCGAGGCGGAGATCGCGTCAGCCTCATCGCCTATGACCGACGGATCCGGGCCAAGGTGTCCTCGGCTGGTAAGGGCAATATGCTCAACGGCATGGTGCAGGCACTGGCACCCTTGGCGCCTGAGCTGATTGAACTCAATACCCCGGCCATTGCCGGAGCCGTCCGTCAGGTCACCGCCCATCGCGCCCTCGTGGTCCTCATAACGTCTCTGGATGCCGGGGCGGCCGAAGAGGGCCTCATCCCGCTCGTCACGAGCCTGAGCCAGAAGCACGTTGTTGTCGTGGCCGCCGTCCGTGATCCCGCCGTCGACCAGGCCCGGCATGACCGGAGCTCCACGACCGCCACCTACCGGGCGGCCGCCGCCGAGCATGCGCTCAATCGCCGGGCCGCCATCACGGCCGTCGTGAAGCAGGCAGGCGTCGAGGTCGTCGATGCGACGCCGCTAGATCTCCCGCCGCACCTGGCCGATATGTACATCAAACTCAAGGCCGCCGGACGCCTCTAATCCCCAAGCTCAACGCACAGGCGCCTGCAGTCCTAGCTTCGTGAGTTCGCCGGCCAAGACCGTGGAGAGCACCTGATGTCCACTGGTCGAGAGGTGGACGCCGTCGAGCATCTTATTGCCCACCTTGTACTTCGTAATCCAGTCCCGGGGGCTGATAAACGAGACCCCATTGCTCATCGCGATCTTGGCCAGCACCGCATCCACCTGCACACGGCGGTCGCTTTTGGCGGGCAGGCCTCGGCCCAGGGTCCCGATCATGAGGATGGTGCAACTGGGGTAGCTGGCCCGCAGCTCACGGAGGAGGCGTTCCACATTCGCCGTAATTTGCGCGTCGGTGGCCCCTTGCGCCGCATCGTTCCCTCCGCCTTGGAGCACGAGCAACGCCGGGGAACCATACGGCAGAACGACCCTGCCCGTGGAAATCGCGTCGGGATAATTAGTCGATTGCGTAGTCTTGGCAACAAAACCGGTGCCTGGTGCGCCGACAAAGCGCACGTGATAACCGCGGCTGCTGAGCGCCTTTTCAACCCAGGTATCTGCGCTCTTGACTCCCCCCATGCCACTGGATTGCGAATCGCCAAAGAGGACCACCTGACGGGCAATGTCCACGTCGATGATCTCTTCACGGGCCGAGACCGGATTCCATACCAAGGAACCATTGGGCAGATCCCACGGCGTCAACACCTCATCCAGCCTCTGGTAGGCTCGCCCGCCGTCGGGCACCACGTTCCGGTCCGGGAAGGTCGGCGGCGGCGCCGGGGTTGCCGCCGCGGTGCTGGCCTGGGCCACGATTTCGGCTCCGGCATCCGAGACCCCGGTACTCGGCCCGAGGGCAAGCACCGCCGCGGCGACCACCCCGCTGGCCAGGCAAACTTGAAAGACCCTACCTCGCCCCATATGTCCCCCTTTAGTGGCGCCGGAAGGCAATCATAAACCACCGAGCTGACGGGCGAGCAAACTACGCGTAACGAACCTCATTCAAGCGTTCGGCCAGCTCCAGCGCGCGGTTCAGCACGGTGCGCGCCTCCTGCGGCGAAAGGTGGGCAAGCCCGGCGTCGGGCGTGATGCGCAGCTGCTTGAGGAGGGGCAAATCCAGTCCCAGCCCCCGCCACGGTCGCATGATTTTTTCCTCCAAAACCGAGTACGACGGCGGGACCCGCCCCGCGAGGGTAGGAACCGTCCCAGCCCACACGCCTAGACCCGATTCCAGGGCCCCGGCCAGTTGTTCCCAGTGGCCGGTATCGAGCAGGTGAAGCGGCAGGGCCACCGCGTCGAGACCAGACTCCAGTGCGATCTCCAGCGCCTTGCGCCAGGCAGTTGTTTCGGCCGCCTTGGCCTCCTCGGCACCGGGCGCCGTGTGCTCCGCGGCGGTGTCCGTCGGGGTCAGGTTGATGGCGACCTGCGCAAATCCGGCCTCACGGGCAGCCGTCGCCAACGTGCTCCACGTCTGGCGCAGTTCCGAGGCCGGAATGGCGCGCAGCGTGCGGTAACCAGACGCCGTGGGAATGGTTCCAGCGAGGGCCGGGGCAATCTCCGGCTCATCGATCTGCAGGACAAGTTGCGCACCCGGGACGGCCTCCCTCAGCTTCTCGGTATGGGGCACCAGGCCCGCAGCGAGTGACTGGGCGATGTCGCGCCGGGCCCCATAATCGCGCACGGCACGTTCGCCGTAGTGCAGATGGATGGCCGCGGCGAGCGAGATCGGCCCCATGACCTGAACCTTGAGTGCTGGCGGAATGATGTCGCCGGCTCCGGCAACATCGGCCAACACATTCACATCCGTGGACAGGGCTGAGACGGCGCGGCGGTGGTCGTGACCTGGGCGGTCAACGAAACGCCAACCATAGGGTTGGACGTCCACGGGCAGTTCTTGCAGGAGCGAGGCCGTGCGGCCTACGGCGTCCGAGCCCACCCCACGGGCCGGAAGCTGCGCCAGGGCCGGCAGATGCGGACTGCTCAGAAGCCCGAGGGAAACCTTGGCGGCTTCCTCTGGATCGATTCCGGGCCAGGTACCCAGGGCCGTGACGGTGACTTGCTCGGGAAAAGCGTTAGCTGAGGGACTCACTGAGGCTGCGTGCCGCCGTCGTCAGTCTGGGCCACGAAACCTTGGCCGTCACGGCTCACCACGGGAACCACCCCGGTGGCGGCCACGGCGGAGTGGCTCTCGGAAATGGCTTGGTGGTGGTGGATGACCTCGCTGATGATGAAGTTCAGGAACTTTTCGGCAAAGGCCGGATCGAGGTTAGCCGATTCCGCCAGGGCGCGCAGGCGCTGAATCTGAGCCTTTTCACGATTGGGATCCGCGGCCGGCAGCTGGTGCGTGGCCTTGAGAATGCCCACCCTCTGCGTGGCCTTGAACCGCTCGGCGAGCAAATACACGAGGGTCGCGTCGAAGTTGTCGATGCTAGAACGGATGGACAACAGCTCCGCCATGATGGCCGGATCCACGGCTCCCGAGAGGGAACTGGCGGCCGGGTCAAAGTCATCGACGGACAAGTGCGGTGTGTGGCTCGGTTCGGTCATAGGGACAGTTTAGGCGGTGTCCGGGGCGGACAAAACTCTTGTCCACCCCAGACACCGCCGTTGCTGTTATCGCCGTAACGATGAATGAGGCGTTGCCCGCTAGCGAGCCGCGAGCAGGGCCTGATGGGCCGCCCGCCGCTGCGCCTGCTCCGCCGGATTGGGCACGGGCAAGGAGGCAATCAGACGCTTGGTGTACGCGTCCTGCGGGTTACCCATGACCTGATTACCGATGCCCTGCTCGACCATCTTGCCCTTGTACAGCACCCCGACCCACTCGGCCAGGATGTCCACGACGGCCAGATCGTGGCTGATGAACAAGGCCGCAAAACCTAGCTCGGCCTGAATCTCCCGGAAGAGCTCCAACACCTTGGCCTGCACGGACACGTCCAGGGCCGAGGTGGGTTCATCGGCGATGAGCAGCTTGGGCTTCAGGGCCAAGCCTCGGGCCAGCGACGCCCGCTGGCGCTGCCCGCCAGAGAGCTCGTGCGGGAATCGCTTGGCGTACGCGGCCGGCAGCTGCACCGATTCCAACAGTTCCTCGACCTTCCGCGTCACGGCAGGCCCCGAGAGATCCGTGTGGATGATGAGCGGCTCGGCCACACATTCCCCGATCGAAAGATGCGGGTTGAAGGAGGCGGCAGGGTCCTGGAAGACAAAGCCGATGTCCTTGCGCAAGGGGCGGAAGGTGCGTTCCTTATAGTTGAGCATCTCGTAGCCAAGCACGTTCAAGGAACCACCCGTGGTCCGGTTCAAGCCCGCGATGGCGCGACCAATCGTGGTCTTGCCCGAGCCCGACTCTCCGACCAGGCCAAAGACCTCTCCGGCACTGATGGTGAAGGAGACCTTGTCGACGGCCTTGAACGCCGGGCTACCCAAGCGGCCGGGATATTCAATCTCCAGCTCGGTGGCACGGACCAGAACGTCCTTGTCTTGGAAGGCCCGTTCGGTGAATCCCGCCGATGCGGAGTTACGGCCAAGGTGCGGGACGGCGGCCAGCAGCTTTTTCGTATACGCCCGCTGGGGTGCGGCGAAGAGTGCCTCCGAGGTGGCTTCCTCCACGACGTCGCCCTGGAACATGACCACAACGCGATCGGCCAGATCGGCCACAACACCCATATTGTGCGTGATCAGCACAATCGAGGTGCCGTAGCGATCGCGCAGATCCCGCAACAGCTCCAAGATCTCGGCCTGCACCGTGACGTCAAGGGCCGTCGTGGGCTCATCGGCCACAATCAACCCCGGGTTCAAGGCCAAGGCCGCGGCGATGACAACACGCTGCTTCTGCCCACCGGAGAACTGGTGGGGATAGTAGTCAACACGCTTTTCAGGTTCCGGGATACCCACCTTGCCCAACGCCTCGATGGCCAGCTTGCGGGCTTCTCGCTTGCCCACGCGCTTACCCTCAGGGCGGTGAGCCCGCAGGCCCTCGGCAATCTGCCAGCCCACAGTGTAGACCGGGTTGAGCGCCGTTGAGGGTTCCTGGAACACCATGGCCACATCGCGGCCGCGGATCTGACGCAGCTGATGCGTGCTGACGGTAATGACATCATTGCCGCTGATCACCACGGCACCGCTGCTGATGGCCGTCTCCGGCAGGAGTCCCAAAATGGCCTTGGCCGTGACGGTCTTGCCGGAGCCAGATTCGCCCACAATGGCCACGATCTCGCCCGGGGCCACCGTGAAGGAAACATCCTTCACGGCCTGCACATCGCCTTGATCTGTCGCGAAGGTGATCTTCAGATCGGCAATGTCCAGCACGGGCCGCGGCACGGCCTCGCCCCGAGGCGCTGCGCCAACATTTTCTGTGGAGTGGCTCATGCGTCCACCAACTCCTTTGCATTCTTGCGGGCCTTCTTGGCGGCCCGCTTACGTCCACGCAAGCGCGGGTCATTGAGATCATTCATGGACTCACCCAGCAAGGTCAGACCGAGTACCGTCAATACAATCGCGACACCCGGGAATACGCCTGTCCACCAGATACCGGCGGTGGCATCGGACTGGGCATGGTTGAGGTCGTAACCCCACTCGGCCGCCGTCGAGGGTTCAATACCGAAGCCTAGGAAGCCCAAGCCGGCCAAGGTCAGGATCGCCTCGGAGGCGTTGAGCGTGAAGATCAGCGGCAGGGTGCGGGTGGCGTTCTTGTAGATGTGTCGGGCCATGATGCGCACGCTGGAGGCGCCCACCACGATGGCCGACTCCACGAACGGCTCGGCCTTCAGGCGGATGGTCTCGGCTCGAATCACGCGGAAGTACTGCGGGATGAACACCACGGTGATGGAGATGGCCGCGGAGAAAATGCCGGACCACACATCGGAGCGGCCCTGGCTGAGCGCGATCGACATGACCATGGCCAGCAAGAGTGTCGGGAAGGCGTAGATAGCGTCGGCCACGACCACGAGGATGCGGTCAAGCCAACCGCCGAGGTAGCCCGAGAGCAGCCCCAGGATCACACCAAGGAAAATGGACAGCGCTACCGCCACGACGATCACCATGAACGCGGTCTGGGCCCCCCCAATGGTGCGGGAAAAGACGTCGTAACCTCCCGCCGTCGTGCCCCAAAGATGAACGGACGACGGCGCGGCCTGGGTCTCATCGAAGCGCTGAGTTGCGCCGTACGGGGCGATCAACGGGGCGAGGGCCGCCGTCAGGAGGAACATCAGGGTCAGCACAATGCCGGCGACCAGCATGCCGCGTTGGAGTCCCACACTCTTTTTGAGTTGGGAGATGACGGGCAAACGGCTCAGGAGTGATTTTTTCGTCTCCATGATCTAGTACCTCACCCTCGGGTCGATCAGCGCGGCGATGGCGTCCACGATGAAGTTGGTAAAGGCCACGATGACGGCGAGCAGGGCCACGATGCCTTGAACGGCCACGAAGTCACGCGCCGTCAGGTAATGAGCCAGCTGGAAGCCAAGTCCCTTCCATTCAAAGGTGGTTTCCGTCAAGACGGCGCCACCGAGCATGAGCGCAATCTGCAGTCCCATGACGGTGATGATGGGGATCAGCGCGGGCTTGAAGGCGTGCTTGGACAGCAGCCGGTATTCGCTCACGCCACGGGAACGCCCGGCCTCGACGTAGTCCTTGCTCAAGGTGCCGATGACGTTGGTGCGCACGAGGCGCAGGAAGATACCGGCCGTGAGCAGGCCGAGCGTTACGGCGGGCAGAATCGAGTGCTGGACGACGTCCCAGAAGGCGTCCATATTGCCGCTGCGGAGGGCATCGAGCCAGTAGATGCCGGTGGGCGCTTCCAGCGCAGTCATCGCAATATCGGTGGTGATGAAGGCTCGTCCGGCGACGGGCAACCAGCCCAGCCACACGGCGAAGACCAACTTCAACAACAAGCCGGCAAAGAACACCGGTGTTGCGTAGAAGCAAATGGCCAGCACGCGGGAGATGGCGTCTTGCCACTTATCGCGCTTGTAGGCGGCCAGCATGCCACAGGGGATGCCGATGAGCAGGGCCACGACGAGGGAGTTGATGACCAATTCCAGGGTGGCTGTGCCGTAGGTGGCGAGCATGTCTGAGATCAACAGATTGTCGGAAATGGTGCGGCCAAAGTTGCCGGTCGCGATCTGGCCCAGGTACTCAAAGTACTGAACAAACAACGGCCGGTCGTAGCCGGCCTCGTGAATTCGGATGGCCAGCTGGTCCGGTGGCAAGCGTCCGCCCAATGCGGCGGTAATCGGGTCACCGGTGAGTCGCATGAGGAAAAACACCATGGTGACGAGGATGAAAATCGTGGGGAAAATCAAGATGAAGCGGATGGCAAGGTATTTACCGAGGCTTCCGCCGGACTTTTTCTTGCTCTTGGGGGCCCGCGCGGAAGGTTCTTCCACCGGCAGGTCAATCATTGCGGTCATGTGCGCCTATATTCTTCTCATGCCGAACGGCAAGAAGCGGGGCGTTTAGTGCGCCCCGCTTCTTTGCCGTGCTTTCAACTAGCTCCTGGTGAATGCCTGCACGGCACTACTTGGAGAGGACGCCCAAGCGGAACTTGAACGAAGCGTCCAAGGTGTCCTTGGTGCCGCTGACATTGACGTTCGAGACTGCAACCTGAGCACCCTGCAACAGCGGCAGTGTGGAAAGATCCTTGGCCTCGGCCGTCTGGATATCCTCGATCAGCTGGGTGCGCTTGGCCGCATCATTCGTGGTCAGCTGCTCCGAGATCATCGACTGCACGGCGTCATTGCTGTAGTGGTTCTTCAGGAAGTTGTCCTTGCTGAAGAACGGTGTCAGGTAGTTATCAGCATCGGAGTAGTCCGGGAACCAGCCCAGCTGGTACATGGGGTACGCGTCGGCGGTGCGCTGCTTGGAGTAAGAAACCCACTCAGTGGACTGCAGGTTGACCTTGAACAGGCCGGTCTTTTCCAACTGCGCCTTGATGGCGGCGTACTCATCGCCTGAGGACGAACCGTAGTGGTCCGGGTTGTACTGCAGGTCGAGCGAGACGGGCGTTTCAACACCGGCATCGGCCAGGGTCTTCTTGGCCTTGTCAACATCCGGGGCTCCGCTACCGTCGCCGTATTCAGACTTCAGCGGCTCGATGGCGCCCGTGAAACCGGCGGGAACCGGGGAGTACAGGGGCAGGTAGGTGCCCTTGTAGACCTGCTCGGCCAGGGCCGCGCGGTCAACGGTATCCGCCATGGCCTGACGGATAGCAAGAGCCTTGGCAGCGTCCGGGGTTGCCGTCTTGGCGCCGAACGGCATGGTGTCGAAGTTGAAGACGATGTAGCGAATTTCGCCACCGGGGCCAATGTCGACCTTGACGTTCTTGTCGCTCTTGAGGCTGTCGATATCCGTGGCCGTCAGGCTGCGCCAGGCAACATCAATATTGCCCTTCTGAACATCCAGCTTGAGGTTGTTGGAATCGGCGTAGTACTTCATGGTGACAGAGTCGGACTTGGCGGCGCCCAGCAGGCCCTTGTAGTCGGCGTTCTTCTTGAAGGAGATGAGCTCGTTCTTCTTGTACGAATCAATCGTGAACTGGCCGGCGAAGGCCTTGCCCTTGATGATGTCTTCGTCAGTGGTGACGGCGTCGGCGCTGAAAACGGTGTCGTCAACGATGGGACCGGCGGGGCTGGTCAGCACCTGCGGGAACGTCTGGTCGTTGCCAGCCTTGAGCGTGAAGACCACGGTCGTGGCGTCTGGCGCCGAGACACTCTCAAGGTTTCCCAGGAGGGTCGCGGGGCCGTTGACGTCGTTGATCTTGAGCTGGCGATCGAAGGAGAACTTCACGTCTTTGGAGTCGAGGTCGCTGCCGTTGGCCCACTTGAGTCCGGCCTTGAGCTTGACGGTGTACTCGGTGGGTGAGGAGAATTCGGCGGACTCGGCGATGTCCGGCTTGGGGTCGGCGCTTCCCGGCTCCGAGTTCAACACAAACGGGTAAATCTGGTTCATCACCATGAAGGAGCCGTTGTCATAGGACGCGGCAGGATCCAAGAAGGTGGTCTTATCGGTGGTTCCAACAACAACGGGTGAACCTGTAGCTCCACCACTTTCGGTTCCGCCATTATTGGCAGGTCCCGTACATGCTGTCATTGCCAAGACTGACACTCCAGCCACAGCCATGACCGACTTGAATCCGAACATACTCTTAGCCATCAGCAAACTTTCTCTTGTGCGTTGCATGTAACGTGACACACGCCCTTGTGTGATCCAGATCATGCGCCTGATGTTTCAATTATTATCAGACTTCCGCTCAAGACATGGCACGGATCACAAAGTTGCAACCAGAAGGTTACCAACGAGTACAAATGAATTCGGTTTTTGCCTCATTGACCTCACTCATGCACCGCCGCATCGAGATGGATGGCACCGGTGGCGGGAGATTACCTCAGGGACTCGGCCCGGGGCCCCGGCTGGAAATGCGGGCTGCGGCCGAACCAACCGGCAAGTTTCGTGTAAGAATCTGAGGCGATAGGAACCTGCACCTCCGGGCCAAAGCCACGCTCCACGCCGCGATATTCTGGCTTCATCATGCGCTGAGACCAGGCCAGGGACTGGTCAGCCAGGACGGGATCAAGGATGACCGGAACGCCGGTGGCTTTCATCAGATCCCAGGAGTGAACCGTGAATTCGGTGATTTGCAGGCCAATGCGACTGCGCAAAGGAGCCTCGCCGCCTCCGGGCAGCGCAACCTGCGTACTGAGGTCCGCGGTGGACCAGGCGCGCATCAAGAGGGCCGCGCCGTCGGTGAAACGCGTGGACCAATCGGCGCCGACCGTCGCCCCCGAGGTCGTGGGATCGATGTGATGGCCACGAGCCATGATGGTGTAGTTGTGTAGGTCTTGGACCACCAAGTGATGCAGGAGGTCTTGAACGTTCCAATCGGAGCATGGCGTGGGCCAGCTGGCCTGATTGGCAGCGATGGCTCCAATGACTTCGGCGCACTGGTTGAGCGCGCTATCTAAGAACTGCAACGGGTTGGGAATTGTATGCGGGGCCATTGTGTAAACCTTCCGTGTGCCAAATCACCTTTTATGGGAAGCTTACGCCTGCCCCGCAAGAGCCACGCCAATAAGTCACTCCTTCCCTCTCAAACGCGGCACCACTTTCCGGCTATAAAACGCAAACGCCGCACCACTTCATGGCGGGACGGTACGAAGAGATCCCGGGAAGTGGTGCGGCGTTTGGAAAAAACGGCCGGAAAGTGGTGCGGCGTTGGGTTAGGGGAGGTCGGGGCGGGCTAGGGAACGGGCCGTGTCGATGGTGGCCTGACCCAACACGCGAGAGCCTTGGTACAGCACGATCGTCTGACCGGGGGCCACGCCGCGCAGCGGCTCAACCAAGGTGACGTTGAGGCGCTGGCGAGTCACGCCGTCGTCCGTTACTTCCGTGACGAAGGCGCGGGCCGGAACCGGATCGCCGTGCGCGCGCACCTGGGCGTAGCAATCGAACTCGACACCGGTGGCGACTTCGGCGATGGGCAGCCCGGCCCAGGAGACCTTGATGCCCTTGATCTCGTCGATGGCCAACAGCGCGTGCGGGCCGACGATGACCTTGTTTTCCTTGGGACGGATCTCGAGGACGAAGCGGGGCTTGCCATCGGCGGCCGGGGTGCCCAGCTTGAGGCCGCGACGCTGACCCACCGTGAACTGGTTGGAACCGGTGTGGCCGCCAACTTTTGCGCCGGTTTCGTCCACGATCTCGCCGTCGGTCATGTCAATCTTCTCAGCCAACCAGCCGGCGGTGTCGCCGTCGGGGATGAAGCAGATGTCGTGGCTGTCAGGCTTCTTGGCGACGGACAAGCCGCGGGCTTCGGCCTCGGCGCGGACCTCAGCCTTGGACGGGGTGTCGGCGAGAGGGAACATGGAGTGCTTGAGCTGCTCGTGGGTCAGCACGCCCAGCACGTAGCTCTGGTCCTTGGCCCAGTCGGCGGCGCGGTGCAGTTCCGGGTTGCCGTCGGCGTCGGTAATGACCTTGGCGTAGTGGCCCGTGCAGACCGCGTCAAAGCCGAGGGCGATGGCCTTCTCCAGCAGCGCGGCGAACTTGATGCGCTCATTGCAGCGCATGCAGGGGTTGGGCGTGCGGCCGGCGGCATATTCGTCGATGAAGTCCTGGACCACATCTTCCTTGAACCGCTCGGAGAAGTCCCAGACATAGTACGGAATGCCCAGCAGATCGCAGGCGCGCCAGGCATCGTTGGAGTCCTCCACGGTGCAGCAGCCGCGGCTGCCGGTGCGCAGGGTTCCGGGCATGCGGGAGAGCGCCAGGTGAACACCGACGACGTCGTGCCCGGCATCCACCGCGCGCGCTGCGGCAACGGCGGAGTCAACTCCACCACTCATGGCGGCCAATACTCGCATTACGTACCTTTCAATTGAAACTAAAAATCAAGCGTGCCGAGCAAGTGGCAGGCTGTGCGTGGCCCCGAACTAACGGGTACTGGCGGTTTGGATGGACGATTGATGTCCGGCCATGCCAGCTGTTTTTGCTCGTGCGTGAGCGTCCGGGAGGGCGGCCACAAAGGCGTCAACGTCTTTGTGGCTCGATGTATGCCCCAAACTAAAGCGTTGTGCGCCACGTGCCGTGTCTTCATCCAGGCCCATGGCGAGCAGCACGTGTGAGGGGCGGGGTACCCCGGCCGTGCAGGCTGAGCCGGTGGAGGATTCGATGCCCGCCATGTCGAGCAGGAACAGCAGGGAGTCGCCCTCGCAGCCGGGGAAGGTGAAGTGGGCGTTGCCGGGGAGGCGTCCGGCCGGATTCACGGCAGGGTCGACGCCGCGCAACACCGCTTCGGGGACGGCACTGCGGACGGCCGCAATGATGCCGTCGCGCAGGGCCGCGATGCGTGGATTCTCGATGGCAAGATTATCTGTGACGTCCTGGGCGGCGGCGGCGAAGGCCGCGATACCGGCGGTGTCGAGGGTTCCGGAGCGCACGGAGCGCTCCTGTCCCCCACCGTGCTGCACGGGTGTGAGTTTCACGGCGCGACCCAACAGGAGTGCACCCACCCCGACGGGTCCGCCGATCTTGTGCCCGCTGATGGACATGGCCGCGAGGCCGGATTCCTTGAAATTCACGGGAATCGAACCGAAGGCCTGTACGGCGTCAGAATGCACCGGGATGCCGTGCTGGGAGGCGAGGGCTACGATCTCGGCGATGGGCTGGATGGTGCCAACCTCATTGTTGGCCCACATACAGGTGAGGAGCGCGATCGAGTCTGCTCCGCCGTCGGACATTTCTTTTTCCAGAGCGGCAAGACTGACGGTGCCGCTCTCATCGACGGGCAACCAGACGGCTTCGGCGCCCTCATGCTTCTCGAGCCATTCGACGGTGTCCTGCACGGCGGCATGCTCGACGGAGGAGACGAGGATGCGCTTGCGGGCAGGCTCGGCGGCGTTGCGGGACCAGAACAGGCCCTTGACGGCAAGGTTGTCGGACTCCGTCCCGCCCGAGGTGAAAATGACCTCGGTGGGGTGGGCTCCGGCGGCCTTGGCAATAGTTTCGCGGGACGCCTCCACCGTGGCGCGGGCACGACGGCCAGCCCCATGAAGGGAGGACGGATTGCCGCTACGGGCAATAACGGAGGTGAGTGCGGCGAGGGCCGGGGCCGAAATAGGCGTGGTCGCCGCGTGATCTAGATACACGGGCACGGCTCAATTCTACGGCACGTTGCCTTGTCATGATCCGCCCTCGATGGCAGGATCGTGGTGTCCCACATCACACAATGATCCCGGGGGGATTAAATTTATGAAGAATGCATTCTTCCGCCGCACCACCTCTGCCGCACTGTGCGCAGTCGTTCTGGCGGCATCGAGCCTCGTCGGTGGCAGCGCCATGGCCGCACCCGCAGCCGCGGCATCCACGCCCGTCGATTTCCCAGCAGCCGACGGCCAGCTCATGAGCTATGTGGTCAATGTCAAGGCCGCCAACGCTAACAAGACCCGCACCGCCGTGGAGGCCATTGAGGCCGCCGGTGGCGTTGCCGTCCAGGAATGGCCGGAAATCGGGGTGGTGGTGGTCCAGTCGGATCGCGCCAACTTCCGCTTAGATGTCCTCAGGCTCGGCCATTCAGCCATCGAATCGGTGGGCGCAACCCGCACCATCACGGTGGCCGAAGGTACCCCTGAGGGAATTACCACTCCATGGCAGAGCGCGACGGCGCCCTCCCAGCGCAGCCGCCAGCTGGCCAACACCGATCTGCTCTACGGTGATGCCACGCTCGACGCCATCGCCGCCGACCCGCGCGAATCCGAGCAGTGGAGCCGCGTTCAGATCAAGTCCGATCTGGCCAACGAGATCACCGACGGCTCACCGGATGTTTTGGTGGGTGTTTTGGACAGCGGCATCGACCCGGTCCACCCGGATCTCGCGGCCAACATCGACGTAGCCAACTCGGTCAACTGCACCGACGCCGGTCGCCCGGACACCTCGCCCACAGGCTGGTTCCCGACGAACTCATCGCACGGCACCCACGTGGCCGGCATCATCGGCGCCGCCCGTAACGGCGTTGGCATTGTCGGCGTGGCCCCCGGCGTGCGCATGGCGTCCGTCAAGGTTGTCAACGACGCAGGCTCGATCTACCCCGAGTACGCCATCTGCGGCTTCATGTGGGCGGGCATGAAGGGCATGGACGTCACCAACAACAGCTACTATGTTGACCCCATGCAGTTCTGGTGCGGCGATCAGCCCGATCAGAAGGCCGTCCTCACAGCCGTTGAGCGCGCGGTCAAATGGTCAACCAAGCAGGGCGTTGTGCATGCCGCCGCTGCGGGAAATGCCTCCTACGATCTGGCCAACAAGACCACCGACGACGTCAGCCCCAACGACATCGCCGGCATTGAACGTGAGATCAACAATGACTGCAAGGACATCCCCACCGAGCTCGAGGGTGTTGTCACGGTAGCCTCCACGGATCAAGCCACGAAGCTGTCCTCCTTCTCCAACCGAGGCCTGGACGTCATCGATGTGGCCGCTCCCGGATCACGCATCCTCTCGACGCTGCCGAACAACACTTACGGTCTGCTCAGCGGTACCTCGATGGCATCCCCTCAGGTTGCTGGCGTGTTGGCGCTCATGAAGTCGGCACACCCCGGCATGAAGCCCAAGGCGATGATCGCGACGCTGCGTGAGCAGGCGCAGGACCATGAGTGTGTTGCTCCGGCGACCCCGACTGGCGCAACTTGCACGGGAACCGCGCTCAACAACAGCTATTACGGCGAAGGCATTGTGAACGCACTCAAGGCAGTTCTCTAAGCCCCACCCCAGAGTTCCGGCGGCCATCGTTTTCGGTGGCCGCCGGAATTCCTTAAACGTTGATCGTGTCCCCTTCCGAGCTCAGATTACTGCTCGGCGTCACTTCTAGAGCCTCCAACCCCGATGAATGCACGACGGCGGCAATCAGTTCCGCTGTTCCGCCCACCAGGGTGGAGTCAAAGTCAATTTCGCTCGCCATGCACCAACTGCGATCCCCAGGCCAGGCCAGGTTGGGGGTTTGCTCACTCCGACCCCATTCCGCGTCAAACCACGGTGGACGCACGAACTCTGCCATGCTTCCGCGAAACACCCAATACTTTCGCAGGCCCTTAGCTACCGTGAGCGTGGTGCCAGCTCCGGTGGGGATGTTATGGCGACCCGGTTCGAAACCGCCCCAGCCATCCCACACGGCCTGGAAGATATCCTGAGATGGCATCGAGTGTCCCGCCAGGATTTCGGCGAGCAGTTCCAATTCCCTTTGCACTATTTCGCCGCTCGGGGCCTGCCCCACGTCACGGCCATCTATTTCCGCGCGGCCATAAAGTTCAGTCCGGGCCAGCCGATGGAACTGAGCCTCCGGATGGAACACAGTGTTTTTTGTGCGGGCGAGATCGGCCCAGCGCAATCCCGGCCCCAGCGCGTTCATTTCGTCGACCGGATGAAAGATCCGAGCGTACGCCTCAAAAGTGTCAGGGATGACACCTGCCACCGCCCCAAAGTAGCCCTTCTTACCGATGTAGCGCTCCAGCGCATCGGCAATCCACTGGCCCTCGGCACCGCTGACAGCATCCATCTCCGCAGCCTAACGCACGGCGACTCCCCGGTCACGAGGATTTCCGGCTCACCCCGTCCGGCATTCTCGCCATAGTTGGGAATTCGCGCCATAGCTGGGAATTCTCGCGATAGGCCGAGCTATAGCGAGAATGCCCAGCTATAGCGTTTCCCGAAGGACCGGCATTTTTCGTGGTTCGGACGGGCGGCGGGGTCTAGATTCGGGGCACCAAACGCGCACAACAATGGGAAATCTCGTGGTCAGCTGCCAGTTCATGCTCAGCATCCCCACATCCCTCTAGTGCACCACCGAGAAGCGCCCCGTTGAGGGCGCACACCACGCCGGCATGCTCGGCCGAGAGCCGATGGAACGGACAATTGGCCATGATGGTGCCGCCTTGGCCATCATCTTGGGGGTCATAGCCCGCGCTGGCCAGGACATCATGGATGGCACCAGCTTGTGCCCCCATGCGACGCCCCTCGGCGTGGGCCACCTGGGATAACGCTGTTTCAATGTTTTCCGCGCCGTCGATCGAGCGCTGCACGGCGGCGGCTAGGAGCCGGGCGGCGAGGTCGTAGTGCCGTGGCGGGAAGGACGCCGTCACTTCCTGCTGCGCAACAGAGTACAGCTTGGTGGGGCGCCCCGACCCCGGGCCAGTCCGCTCCCCAAGCTTGTGAAATTCCACGTGCACGAGCCGCTCCTGCACGAGGCGGTCCAGCTGTGCCCGCACCGTGCTCCGTGGCAACCTCAGGGCATCCGCACAATCATCGCGGCTAAGCCCCCGGTCCGTCTCGGAGCTGCGCAGGAGTTCGAACAATTGCTGGCGCACGGGGTCGTTGAGGCAGGCCACGGCGCTGAGGCGTTGCTCGTCGTCGAGCCCGTCGGGACGCCCGGCCAGTGGTGCGGAGGATGCTGGCGTGACTTCCTGCTTCATGATGTTTGGCCTGCCCCTTCTTCCGCGGCAGTATGAGCCGTGCGGGAATGTCGTGTTTTATTGCGTGCTGCTTGACGCTTTGAATCTGCGCTTCTAAAGTCAATAATACAAGCTTTAGAAAGGTGTGACCATGTCCATCTCCAGTGCACAACTGCCGGAACTCCTCTCCTTCGAGGATCCGCAAACCGAGAATCCGGCCATCGATCTCCCGCGAGCTCAAAATGCCATCGCCGAATTCCTGCGAGCGCTGGGCCGGGATGAAAACGATCCGCATCTGCTCGACACCCCGCGTCGGGTCGCTGCCGCTTATGCCGAGATGCTCACCCCGCGCGAAACTTCCTGGACCACCTTCCCCAACGAAGACGGCTATCAGGGCCTCGTGCTGGTCAAGGACATCCCCTTCCATTCGCTGTGCCAGCACCATCTGCTGCCCTTCCGCGGCGTAGCGCATGTGGGCTATCTGCCGGGCGATCGCCTGTTTGGGCTCTCCAAATTGGCGCGCGGCGTGGAGCTGTTTGCCCGTGATCTACAGGTTCAGGAGCGGCTCACTCAGCAGATCGCCAACTGGCTCGAGGACACGCTGGCACCCCGCGGCGTGGGTGTGGTCATGGAAGCCGAGCACATGTGTATGTCGCTGCGCGGCGTGCAGACCGCCGGCACCATGACCCGCACCTCAGTCTTCACCGGCATCTTGTCCGACGCCGGACCCCTCCGCGAGCAGTTCCCTCACTGACAGCTGGTCCCCACCTCAGTAGCGCCACCCCGACGCCGATTCATCTCAAGAAACATCAGTTTTCCTCAGGAAAGAGTTTCGATCATGAATGAATTATTCAGCGCCTCCCCCGTTCCGTCAGACACCGCTTCATCGCTCCCCGGCATCGTCATCATCGGCGGTGGCCTGACGGCGGCCACCGCTGCCGAGACGTTGCGCAAGGAGGGCTATGCCGGCACCATCACGGTGATCGCCGAGGAAGCAGAAGTTCCCTATCAGCGCCCGCCGCTGTCCAAGGGATTCCTGGCGGGTCAGGAGAACGAGGACGCATTGCTCCCGCTCCCGGCCAGTTGGTACCCGGAGCATCAGGTCACGCTCCTGACTGGTATGGCCGCAACCGAGTTGCACCCGGATGCTCACACCATCACGCTTGCAGATGGCACCTCGCTGCCGTATACCAAGGCGCTGATCGCAACAGGTGCCGCTCCGCGTACCATCCCATTGTCCGGCGTCGACCTTGAAGGGGTCTACACCTTCCGCACCAAGGCCGATAGTGTGGCGCTGAAGGCCGCACTCTCCGGCGGCGGCAAGGAGGTGGTGCTGATCGGCTCGGGCTGGATCGGCATGGAAATTGCGGCGACGGCGAGCGAGCTGGGCAACCACGTCACGCTGTTGGGGCTGGAGGAGGTGCCGTTGTCGGCCGCGATTGGCAGCGAACTTGGCACCGTCTTCATGAACCGGCACAAGGAGGCGGGCGTGAAGTTCTTGTTGCCCGCGAGCGCCACCGAGATCCAGGGCAGGGACGGGCGCGTGAGCCAGGTGCTCACCACAACGGGCGCGGTACTGCCGGCCGACATTGTCATTGTGGCCGTGGGCGTGGTGCCCAATACTGCGCTAGCGCAGCAGGCCGGGCTCACGATCAACAATGGCATCGAAGTCACCTCCGGTCTGGCGAGCTCCTCCCCGGACATCTTTGCCGCAGGAGACGTGGCCAATGCGATGCACCCTGTCACCGGCATGCGCACCCGCTCCGAGCACTGGGCCAACGCCATCGCCTCGGGCAAGGTCGCGGCGCGCTCCATGGTGGGCCGCGACGCCGTGCTGGATGACATCCCGTACTTTTACACCGACCAATTCGACCTCGGCATGGAGTACTCCGGCTACGGCGCCCTCACCAAGGACGCCGAGCTCGTCATTCGCGGCAGCCTGGAACAGCGCGAATTCATCGCCTTCTGGGTCCTGGACGGCCGGGTGGTGGCCGGCATGAACGTCAACGTGTGGGACGTGCAGGACGCCATCAAGGAGCTCATCTCCTCCGGCCGAAAAGTCGACACGCTGACCTTGGCTGACCCGCAAACCCCTCTCGAGGCTATTTGATGGAGACTATGAGCACCTCACCGTTTTATGCGCCTCCCCTGCTGCACCCGGTCCACGACTTTGGCACCCGCACGCTCGATTTCAGCCGCCAAGTGGCGCTCATGGCCATCATCAACCGCACCCCGGATTCCTTTTACGACGGCGGAGCCACCTTTGCGCTGGACGCTGCGGTTGCCGCCTCGCTCACGGCTGTTGAGCACGGCGCCGACTGGGTCGATATCGGCGGTGTGCCCTTCGCCCCCGGTCCCCCGCTCAGCGCCGACGAAGAGGCTGACCGTGTGGTGCCCGTGATTGCCGCCGTCGCGGCCGCCAGCGACGTCATTATCTCCGTGGACACCTTCCTGCCGGAGGTGGCCGCCCGCAGCATCGCCGCCGGCGCGCACGTCATCAACGACACCACGGGGCTGGCCAATCCGGAGTTGGCCTCGGTGGTGGCCGAGAGCGGCTCACACCTGGTCATCACGCACTCACTCGCCAAACCACGCACGGTGTATCCGCGCCCCTACTACGACGACGTCGTCACGGAGGTTGCGGCCTTCCTCGCCGAGAAGGTGGAGCTCGCCATGTCCCTGGGTGTCCCGGCCGAAAAGATCATCATCGATCCCGGACACGACCTCAATAAAAACACGCTGCACACCCTGGAAATCACGCGCCGCTTCAACGAGATTGCCTCGCTCGGCTTCCCGGCACTTGCTGCCGTGTCGAATAAGGACTTCATCGGGGAATCACTCGATCAGGAAAAGCACGAACGCTTGGAGGGTTCCCTCGCCACGGGCGTGATCTGCATTTTAGGAGGAGCTAGGATCCTGCGCATGCACAATGTGGCCTCGGCCAAGTCCGCCATCCGCATGACCGAGACAACGCTAGGGTGGCGCGAGCCTGCCTATCTCAAACACAATATGGGCGATATCAACGCCCCGGCCCACCCTAACCGCACCACGGTCTAAGGGACCCAGCCATGATCGAGCGAATCTTCCCGCACCCTGCGGTGCTCACCGGCGCGGAATTGGAGCATGAACTCCTCGCTGCGCCCGT
Organism: Arthrobacter psychrolactophilus; assembly: GCF_003219795.1. Classification (GTDB taxonomy): domain Bacteria; phylum Actinomycetota; class Actinomycetes; order Actinomycetales; family Micrococcaceae; genus Specibacter; species Specibacter psychrolactophilus. Next base: position 406,190 of record NZ_QJVC01000002.1, read on the forward strand.
AGACCGTAGCGCAGCTAACCCGTGGTTGAGCTTTAATTTCATCTCGAGCATCGACGGCGCCGCAACGCTGGACGGGCTCTCCGGGAAGCTCGGCAATCCCTGGGATCTCAGGGTCTTCTCGCTTCTGCGCCAAAGCGCGGATGTCATCCTCGTGGGTGCAGCAACCATTCGGGCCGAGGGTTATGGCGGCGAGCTCCTGAGCGCGGCCGCCCAGCAGTGGCGGCATGAAAACTGGCTGCCATCCCATCCACCCTTGGCCATTGTCTCGGGGTCGCTGAACCTCGCCCCCGAGCTTGAGGTCTTTCGTGACCCGCCCGTACGGCCGCTGCTCCTGACGCTGGAATCCGCCGTGGACCAGGCACCGCGGGAGCGCGTAGCCGCCCTAGCTAAGCTGGCCGAGATCGTCACGGTGGGCGGAGATGTCCTGGACCCGCAACGCCTCCTCGCCGAGCTGGCGGCACGCAACTTCAACCGCATTCACTCCGAGGGCGGCCCCAGCCTGCTGGGCACCTTTGCCGCGGCGGGAGCCGTCGACGAGCTCAACCTCACGCTCTCACCGCTCCTCGTGGGCGGGGCCTCCGGACGAATCTCCCACGGCCATGCTGCCTCAGAGCTGGCCAACTCCATGGAGCTGCGCCGCATCCTCAAGGCCGACTCCATGCTGTTCCTGCGCTACGTCCGCCAGCACAGCAGCTAGGCCCACAACAGCGCAGCGCCCGGATCCACCCTGACCGTTGCCGGCAGCGGCCCGATTCTCTCCCCATCGGCATACGCCACCAGCCCCGGCGCATCAATCACCACCTCGGTGACCTGCTCAATACTGACCTCGGGCCGATTCGTGTGCCGCCCCGAGAACACCTGCGGGTAAATCCTCAAAAACGTGCTCCGCGAGACAGGCGAGACAACAAACAAATCCAGCAGGCCGTCGTCGTACTTGGCATCTGGAGTGATTTTCATACCCCCGCCAATCGAGGTGCCATTGGAGATAGAAATCAGCACGCCGCGCTGATGCCGGGCCCGCCCGTCGACCACCAGGGCATAACTCAGCGGCCGCAGCACCGCGAGCTCGCGCAGGATCGCCAGGTTGTACCGCATGGGTCCGGTGGGCCAGCGCCACATATTGGCCCGCTCATTGACGAGCGCATCGAAGCCGGCCGACAAGGCACCCATGAACCACCGCGGCGGCTCCCCGGCACGCTCGATCCGCCCCAAATCCACGGCGCGCGGCTTTCCCTGGGCACAGGTGAGGAAATGCTCGACGGCGGCACCCGGGTTCAGGAGCTCCAGGCCCAGTCCGCGGGCGGCATCGTTGCCCGTGCCGGCCGGGATGATGCCCAGCGGAACCTTTGTGTGGGCCACGGCATTGACTCCCAGATGGACCATGCCATCCCCACCCACGACCACGAGGGCGTCGGCACCTGCCGAAATCTCGGTGTCGACCGCTTCACTCAAGGAGTGGTAGTCGCGGCGGCGCAAGACGGTGACCGTGTGGCCGGCGGCGCGGAGCCGGGCCACCACCAGCTCGCCCGTGTGGCCGGGCGAGGCAGCACCCTTCCCGCCAAAAGCGGCGCGCGGATTGATCGCCACGGCGATGGACAGGACGGGGGCGGTGTTGGAACCGGCTGTTGCGGAATCTGCGGGCGTTTTCATGGCACCTGAAAGTATGCCAGCGCGGGGCCTTCCTGGGAATTTTCGCGCAAAGTAAACGCTCAGTCGCGCCGGATAGAATGAATTCTTGCACCATTGCCGACGCGCAAACAGCCGCTAGCGAAAGGTCCCTTGTGGGCGAGAAGCACCTCACGCATTATCAAGTCCTGGGACTTGCCCGGACCGCCTCCGAACGCGAGGTGAAGATCGCGTACCGCAAGGCTGCCCGCATTGCTCACCCGGATCGGGGCGGCGACCCCGCTGTCTTCCGGCAGATCACCGAAGCCTACGAGATCCTCTCCGATACTGTGCGCCGTCAGGCGTACGACAGGTCCTATGGCGCCGGCCCCTCCTCTCGCTCGCGGGCCGGAGCGGCACCGAGCACGCCCAGCTATGGTGCCCCGAACGGCTTTTCCGGATTCACGACGCGTCGGGCACCTGAGCAGCGAAGCACCGCCTCGGAACCGGCCATCTATTTCCCGTCCTACGAGGATCTCAACGGCGAGGCGCCCATCATGCCGCGGCGCACGGCTGCTCAGCCTGTCCACGGCGCACCCCGGAAACGTGGCCTGTTCGGTGCCGCGTCCCGTCTGGCGCGTGAGGCTCGGACTGCGCAGCTCATTATGCAGCAAATTTTGCCCGGGATCCCGGCCGCACGCCTCATCAACGGGCTCACGGCCCCTCACGGCAGCGGCTATCTGGACCACGTGCTCGTGTCGGGCTACCGCATTGCCGTGATCGGTTCCATGCTGGTGCCCGACGGCGCCTTCCGGTGGGATGGCAGCGTGCTGGTGCACGGCAGCCGTGTCGCCGCTCCTCCGCAGCTAATCCCGGCGGCCCGGGCGCTGCAGGAGCTCTTCCCGGAATGTAATGTGACGGCCTGGGTCTGCGTGCACAGCCATACAGGCAACCTTTTTGAACCCGTCATTGACTATGCCCGAGGAACCGAACCCGATGGGTCCAACACCGTGAATATGGCCAACGCCGCCCGCTTTGTGCGTGAGGCCAAGCAATTCTTAGCTTCCGGCCCTTCACCCAATGTGGTGGATGTGAGTGTCCTCGATCGCCTCCTGGGTGGTATGTACTAAGTCCTTCGGGACGGTCGGGGTAGGCCAGCGGCTGGCGTAGGATGAATGACGTGTTCCGCATCTTATTTATGACCCCCGAAATCCCCGGTAATACCGGCAACGCCATCCGATTGGCGGCCATCACCGGCGCCGAACTCCACCTCGTGGAGCCTCTGGGCTTTGACTTCTCCGACGCTAAATTGCGCCGGGCTGGCCTGGACTATCACGACCTTGCCGTCGTGACGGTTCACAAAACCCTTGACGACGCGTGGGAGGCCCTCGCCCCGGAACGGGTCTATGCCTTCACCTCGGATGGGGAAAAAAGCTACACCGAAATTGCGTACCAGCCCGGTGACGTGTTGTTCTTTGGCCGCGAATCCACCGGACTCCCTGCCGACATCAAGCAGGATCCGCACGTCACGGCCCGCGTTCGTCTGCCCATGCTGCCGGCCCTGCGCTCCCTGAATCTGGCCAATGCCGCCTCGATCGCCGTCTTCGAGGCCTGGCGCCAAAACGACTTCGCCGGGGCCCAAATCCAGGCTTAACCACCGCTGGCCGTTTCCTTGGCCCGTCCGGCACCTTTTTCATCTACTGGAGGTATGTATGTCCGCTCGCGATCCTGGCCTAGCGTTCACTGACGGAGCGCTGCAATTTGAGGCGTGGTCGGACAAGCTCTGGGATCCCATGGGGCGCGACGTCGTGGCTGCCGCCAAGCTGCTCCCCGGAGAAAAAGTCCTGGACGCATGCTGCGGAACGGGTGCCGCCACTATTCCGGCAGCCCTGGCCGTCGGACCCGAGGGTGCGGTTGACGGCGTCGACCTGTCCACCGGTTTGCTGCGCATCGCCGCCGCCAATGTCTCCGCCCAGGGCATTCTCAACGCCACCCTGACGGAAGCCGACGTCACGCAGTGGCGTGGCCACCGCACCTTCGACGCGGTGTTGTGCTCCTACAGCATGTTCTTCTTCGCGAATATGGAAGCCGGAGTCGAACACCTCACCTCCATGCTGCGCCCCGGAGGCCGCTTCGTGACGAGCACCTGGATCGACGGCGCCTTGGCGCCCTTCGCCGATCGCATTTTCGAGGCCGCCGTCAAGGAACGCCCCCGGCTCGCCGGTGTGACGCCGCTGCCGAATCAAAATATGTCACGCGTGGACACGGTGGAATCCCTGGGCCGCTGGATGAGCGAGCGCGGCCTAGAAAACGTCGCTGTGACAACGCACCCGCTCACGCTGGCCGTTGACGACGCCATGGCGTGGAACCTAGTCATGGGCAGCGGCTGGCGCACCTTGCTCCCCCGTGACCCCGAGGCCATCGCCCGTGTCCGCCGCGACTTCATCAAGTCGGTTGGTCCGCACGTCGAGATGAACTCCGACGCCATGATCGCCACGGGAACCACGCCGCGCTAGGCGCCCTGCGCCCTGCTGTGCCCTGTGCCCAAAAATGCTATAGCTGGGCATTCTCGCTATAGGCCGAGCTATGGCGAGAATGCCCAGCTACCGCGAAAGTTCTCAGCGATGGCATTTCTCGTGGGGTGGTGCCTGCGGCGACGTGCCGGTGCCTGCTACTTCTGACGCAATCCTGCCTGGCGCAGGATGGAAATGAAACGCTGCGTGTCCTTCAGATCCTGCCAGTCCCACCGGGCAAAGCCGGACACCTGAGCCCGGATCTGATTCTCGCGGCGCTTTTCTGCCATGATGCGATCTGCCATCGAGCGCCCCTGGCCCCAGTCGTCGCGCAGGTACTTGCCCTTCCCATCGAACTCCCCCACTGCGCGCTCCTTCTTGAACCAAAAATCCACGAGCGCGGCTCTGCCGTCATCAAGGGAAAATCGTTGTTGCAGCACCGGTGCCGGAAAACCGAGTTCAAACATCTTGACCCGGCTCAGTGATTCACCGGCCGACCCCGACAAGGCAGAGGCGAAATTGATGATCTTCAAGGCCCGTGTCTGTCCGGCCTTGCTCGGCAGCTGCGCGGCGGCTGCACGTAATTCCTCCGGCAACAACGCGGCCCCTTGGGGCTCATCCAGCTCCCACGTTGCGTCCCAGTGGAAGGGATCTGCGTCGGGACGCTCAAAGTGATTCGCTACAACGCTCCGCCGAGGAACCCGCAAGGCCGAATCGCAGACCGTCACTGCCGCGGAAAACGACAGGGTATTGATCAGCTGCATCGTGGTGGTGAGCTTGTCCGTAATGAGGACAGGTCCGCAGCGCTGAACACCTTCCGTTCGGGAGCCAACGTGGCGCACCACCCCGCTCGAGCTGCGTCCACCGCGGGTCACCTCGGTGACAGTGTGGAGCTTTTGAGGTACTCCAACAATCCACAGTCCCCAGAGAAGTGCCGCGGTGGCGTGGCAAAACACCGGTTCACTCTGGGCTAGCCGCACACAGGCCAGAGCCCGCAGGCCGTAGCGCTCCCTACCGGAAAGTTTGCTCCACTCTGCACTCTCAACGTAGATGCCGCGGCGGACCCTGACGAGTTCGCCGCGTTTCTGGGCGGTCACAAGCTTGTGGCGGTCGCGTCCTGTGTCGTTGTACTGCGCCGCACTGATGAGTCGAGGCTTGTTCATGTCTCTCAGTTTTCCACCTCAGGGAGGCTCAAAACAGTGTGAAAGCGGCGGCTGTGGATAACTCCCGCGCGCCGTCAAGCGCCCCACAACGAAAAACGCCATAGTTGGGTAGTCTCGCTATAGGTCGGCCTATAGCGAGACCACCCAACTATGGCGCTTCTACCGAACGGTGGCGACACCGTCCAAGCAAGCGCGGTATTACCCGCGGCGCTTCTTGATCTCTTCCACGGCCTGCGGCAGCACCTTGAAGAGGTCGCCCACGATGCCGAAGTCGGCAATCTCAAAGATGGGTGATTCGGCATCCTTGTTGACCGCCACGATGAGCTTGGAGGTCTGCATGCCGGCCTTCTGCTGGATGGCACCGGAGATCCCCACCGAGATGTACAGCTGCGGGGACACCTTCTTACCGGTCTGGCCAACCTGCGAGGCGTGCGAAATCCAGCCAGCATCCGTGGCGGCGCGGGAGGCACCCACGGCTGCGCCCAGAACGTCGGCCAGTTCCTCGACCGGGGTGAAGTCGCCGTCCACGCCGCGGCCACCGGCCACGATGATGCGTGCATCTTCAAGTTCCGGGCGGCCCGAGGCGGCACGCGGGGTGCGCGTGACAACCCGTGCGGCCAGGCTGGACGGTGCAAAGGCAACGTCCACAAGCTCGACGGCGGGAATTACGGCCGCCGCTGCCGGGGCCGCTTCCACGCTGTGGGCCTTCACGCTGATGACGGCAACGGCCGAGGTGGCCCGCGCCTCCACCGTGTAGGAGCCGGCCAGGACCGACTTGTGTGCCACGAGGGCCTCGCCGTCGTAGCTCACGGACACGGCGTCGGTGATGACACCGGCGTTCAGGGCCACGCCCACACGGGCCGCGATTTCCTTGCCGGCAGCGCTGTTGTCAACCAACACGGCGCTGGCGGCCACGGCTGCGGCGGCCTGCGCCACGAGGTCGGCCTTAGGGGCAACGAGGAACTGGCCCAATTCGGCCTGCTCGGAGTGCAGCACACGGCTCACGCCATAGGCACCCAATTCGTTCAGCAGCTCGGGAGCAACGCCACCGGCCACAACGGCTACGGCTTCCCCGGCACCACGGGCCACGGTCAGCAGCTGTGTCGCCGTGACGGAGAGCTTGCCGGAGGCATCGAGCTGATCAATGTAAACAACAATTGCAGTCATGAAGGGTTCCTCAGATCAGTTTCTGCGCGGCCAGGAAGTCAACGAGCTGGATGCCGGCATCGCCGGAGTCGGTGATGATGGTGCCAGCGGTGCGGGCGGGGCGCTCGGCTGCCGCGGTGACACGAGTCAGGGACCCGGCCAGTCCGACGTCGGACGCTGCTAAGCCCAGATCCGCCAGGGACACGGTGGTCACCTTCTTCTTCTTCGCGGCGAGGATGCCCTTGAAGTTCGGGTAGCGGGGATCGTTGGCCTGATCGGTGACCGAGACGAGGGCAGGCAGGGTGGCCTGAATTTCCTCGGAGAAGTCATCGCCATCGCGGCGAGCGCTCACGGTGGTGCCGTCCAGCTCCAGGGAGGAGGCGAAGGTGATCTGGGCCAGGCCCAGTCGTGCTGCCAGCTGCGCCGGGATGATGGAGGTTTCGCCATCCGTGGAGGCCATGCCGGTGATGACCAGATCCACCGGACCCAGGGTCTTGATGGCTGCCGCCAGCGCCAGAGAGGTGGCCGAGGCGTCGGAGCCTGCGAGCGCGTCGTCTGTGACGTGCAGACCCTGCGTCGCGCCAATCTGCAACGACTTCTTCACGGCGGCCGCGGCGGAGGCCGGGCCCAGCGTCAGTGCCGTGACGACATTGCCGGCTTTGGCGCCACCGCGGGCGTCGGTCAGCGCCAGGGCTGCCTCGAGCGCGTATTCATCGAGTTCGGAGAGGATGCTCTCGCTGCGATCCAGCGTGCGGGCATCACCTGTGAGGTGTCGGTCAAATTGTGCGTCTGGCACATATTTGACCAGTACGACAATGTTCAGTGCTGAGTTTTCCACTGCTGTCCTTTGTGTCATGGACGGATGGTTGGGCGGCGTCCTTCCCCTTGGCGGGGCGGGCGCCGCAGGTTCGCCCTTGGCCTACTTGCACCAGCTTAGTTCGTGGCGGGCCGGAGCCGGAATTTCCATGGCCGATTCTTTACTCCAAGCGAACACGGATGGGGAACTCCCCGGACAGTTATGGCAGTCCTGCCTGCGGGCTGGCGTGGCTGGCGCTGTTGCTGTGGTCATCCGGGAGCCTCGCCGCTAGGGCTCATCCCGCGGGTGGACGCTCGCGCCAGCTTTTCCCCCTGTAGCCCGATGTTTGGCCAGCGCTCAGAGCGCACAGTAGAAGTATGACTTCAACATTTCTGAGTGCACGCTCCCTGTCCAAGCGCTATGGCGCTGGCATCGCCTTGAACAATGTGGATCTCGATATCCACCCCGGGGAGTCCGTGGCCATCATGGGCGCCTCCGGCTCGGGCAAGACCACGCTCCTGCACACCCTGGCAGGCATCACGAGCCCCGATTCCGGTTCCGTGAATTACGAGGGGACGGATGTCACGGGTCTGAATGAAACCCAGCGTTCCAAGCTCCGCCGCGAAGCCTTCGGCTTTGTCTTCCAGTCCGGGCTGTTGATTCCCGAGCTGACGGCCATCGAGAACGTGGCACTGGCCCTCATGCTCAACGGGGTCCCCCGCCGCGATGCCGAGGCGCAGTCCCTGGGTTGGCTCGCCCATCTGGGCCTGGCCGGCATGGAAAATCGCCGCATCGGCGAGCTCTCCGGCGGTCAGGCGCAGCGTGTCGCGATCGCCCGCGCCCAGGTCACCGGCGCCCGCATCGTGTTCGCCGACGAACCCACCGGCGCGCTCGACTCCACCACCTCCGCCGAGGTCATGACCGCGCTCCTGAACGCCACGGCCGGCCGCGGCAACACCCTCGTGCTCGTCACCCATGACCCCACGGTCGCCTCCCGCTGCAGCCGTACCCTTTTTATGCACGACGGCGTCCTCTCCCTTGCGCCGACATCTCGCCCGGCTGCCACGCAGGCCATACCCGGCGCCTCCACGGGAACAACATTCCTGCCGCAGCTGAGCCAGGACGGGGAGGCCCGGGCGTGAAATCCACTCTTTCCATCCTGTGGATGTTGTCCCGGCCAGCGCCGGGGAGCAAGGCGGTCATGGTCCTGCCCGCCGTCGCCTTTGCCTTGGTGACGGCCCTGCTCTTGATTGTTTTAGCCGGAGCCCTGAGCTTCTTCACCAACACCGCGGCGGATGACCCCACCGGAATGGCGGGGATCTATCAAATGCTGGCGGCCTTTGCCGTCTCGCTCATGGTGTTACCGATGATGACTCTGGGTGGATCTGCTGCCCGGCTCTCGGCCCGGCGCCGTGACGAACGCCTTTCCACCCTCCGTCTCCTCGGCGGCACCCCCGCACTGGTGTCCGTGTTGACCATTATCGAGTCAACGCTCGTGGCCGTAGTGGGCATCGCGGCCGGCATCGTGCTGTACGCGGCCGCGTTACCGGCCATCGCCTTGATTCACTTTCAGGGACAGGCGTTGGGACTCGCCACACTGTGGCTCCCTGGTGGGGTGTTGTTCATCGCCGTAGCGGCCCTGATCCTGCTGGCTGCCATCAGCGCAGCCCTGGGATTGCGTCTGGTCATCCTTTCCCCTCTGGGGGTCCGGACCCGGCAAAAGGCGCCCACCGTGCATTGGCTCCGTTTGGCACTGGGTGCGGGAGCCGCCGTCGTCCTGTATTTGGTCATGACCGTCGCGACGGCCAGCGGATCTGCCGCCATCATGATCGTGGTCCTGTGCGCTGCCTTCGCCGGCGGGCTGGCACTGCTGAACCTCATGGGCCCCTTTGTGGTGAAGTGGATAGCCACGCGTAGATTGGCCAGAGCCACGACCCCCGTGCGACTGCTGGCGGCGCGCAGCATTTTGGAATCGCCCAAGGCCGCGTGGCGCCAGGTGAGTTCGCTGTCGATGACCAGCTTCATCGCCGTCGTGGCGGGCACGGGTCTGGCCATCATCGCCTCGGCCGGGGACGCACACAATGCCGAGGATGCGATCCTGTACGGCGATATGCGCACGGGTGTGCTCATTACCGTGATCGTGTCGTTCCTGCTCGTGGCCTCCAGCGCCGGCGTGAATCAGGCGGCCGCGGTGCTGGATCGTCGCGAGTTGTATGTCAGCCTGGATCGCCTCGGCATGCCGCGCCCCATCATGGAGTCTGCCCGCAAGCGCGCCGTCATGTGGCCCGTGCAAATCGTCACGATCGGCTCGGGAGTTCTGGCCGCGGTCTTGTTGTTCCCGCTGACGGGCTTGGCGATCATCTTTGCACCCGTATCCGTACTGGTCATCGCGGGGATCTTGGCCGGCGGCATCGGTTTGGTGTGGCTGGGGTTGGCGGCCTCGGCACCGATCCTCACCGCCGTGCTGCGCGAGGCGTAGGCATAAAAAATCCCCCTCCGGTATGGCGGAGGGGGACTTTTCTACGTCGCTCTTACTTCATGACGTCTAGGGTGACATCTACCTGCTGGGATTTGCCGTTGCGGGTGAAGGTCAGCGGCACCGTGGCGCCACCGGCCTGTTCGCGGACGGCGGCCGTCAGTTCGGAGGGATCGCTGATGACGCGCGATCCGAGCTGGGTGACGATGTCGCCCTTCTTCAGGCCGGCTTTGTCGGCGGCGCTTCCGGAGGTCACAGAGGCGACCGTGGCTCCCGTGGAGAAGCTGCTGCTGGAGTCCGTCGAGCTGGTGGCCCCTACGGAGACGCCGAGCTGGCCGTGGCTTGCCGAACCGTTCTTGATGATTTCCTCGGCGACGCGCTTGGCGTGGTCCATGGGAACGGAGAAGCCTACGCCGATGTTGCCGCTCTGGCTGCTGGCGTTGGAGGAGCTGCCCGTCGAGGCAATGGCCACGTTGACGCCAATGATCTCGCCCTTGGCGTTGACCAAGGCACCGCCGGAGTTACCCGGATTGATGGCCGCATCGGTCTGGATCACGTTGAGGTTCACGGTGCCCTGGGCGACTGGAGTATCCGTGCCTCCACCGGGAGGGGAGAAACGGAAGCCATTGCCGTTGTCATCCGGGGTTTGAGCCGCATCGCTGCTCTCTTCCGGCACGGCCGAGGACGCCACCTGAATGGTGCGGTTGAGTGTGGAGACGATGCCGTCGGTCACGGTGCCGTTCAGGCCCAGAGGTGAACCAATCGCGATCACGGTGTCGCCCACGTTGATCTTGCCCGATTCCCCGAGCGTTGCCGGCACGAGGTCCGGCGCGTCAATCTTCACAATGGCCAGATCGGAGAGCGGGTCGGTTCCCACGATGGTGCCAGCGTAAACCTTGTTGTCGCTGGTCTGCACCTCGATCGTGGCATGCGCGGCCGCACCATCGAGCGTCACGACGTGCGTGTTGGTCAGGATGTGACCCTCGGTGTCCAAGATGATGCCCGAGCCCGTGCCTCCTGAACTGCCGCTGGTTGCCGAGATGGTCACGACGGAGGGCATGGCCTTGGCTGCGGCTGCCGTCACGGCGTTGACGCTGCTGGTGTTGTTGACCACGAGCGGCGCACTCTGCTGACTGGCGCCCGTGACGGAATTGCCGCCCTGCTGGTCCACGAGGAACATGGTGCCGCCCGCGACCAAACCGCCCACGAGAGCCGCTGCCAAAACGCTTCCAGCAAACAAGCCCATGCCGACCTTCTTGCGCTGCTTGGGTTGTGCCGTCACGGCCGGTGCCAAGGTCTGCGGGTAAGCGTTCGACGCCGGGTACCCCGGACCCGCGTGACCCGTCACCGGCTGCGGTGCTCCCGGAGGAGACGGGATGGGTGTGGTGGGATTGGCCGCCGTGGGGGCAGTCTGGCCATAGGCGGGGATCCGCTCGGTGGGGTTCGCGGCTGCGGCCGGCGCGGCGGGCTGGGGCTCGGCGGGCTGCGGCGCCATGGGCTGCGTTGCGGCAACCGGAGCAGCCGGTGCCGGAGGGGTGGCCGGCTGTGTTTCAACTGGCGGAGGCGGAGGGGTGCTCGAACGCCACGACGGGGTGGCCGGTGCCTGCGGAGCAGCAACCTCGGGAACAACCGTGGTCTCAGGCACCTGCGGGGTGCTATTTGTGGGCTGGTTGATTCCGGTGGTGTCGTCGCCGTGGTTCTCGCTCATCAGCTTTCCCTTCATTGAAATCTCATGGTCGTAATTTCTTGATCTGAACTTCATCTTCTCGGCCGTGGCTGATGCCTTGACGTACGTTTGCTGGAAGGCAGCTGTGAAGGTCTCGCAGCTTTCATTATGGCCCTTCCCTGCCAGACTGTGAGGTTATTCGCTGAGCGGAAAATCTTCCGCGCCAATCAAAGGGCGCCATAGTATCGTTTGAGGTACTTAGGCCGGTCTTGACGGTGGCCTCAATTCAAAGGTGAGCGATGTTTGCACGGTTGAAGCGATTTTCCCCCTTGTTAGCAGTGGTGGCGTTCCTAGGTCTCATGCTGGCCCCGGCTGGTCTGGCCCAAGCAGAACCGCCCGTGACGATTCCGGGCGGCAGCTACATTGTGGACAACGCCGATGTCCTAGGAGCCCAGACGTCCGAGGTTCAGAGCGCCATTACAAAGTTGAGCCAAGACCATGGCCTGACCTTCTTTGTGGTGTACGTCGATTCCTTTGACGGAGAGTCCGGAGAGGTCTGGGGCCAGCAGGTCGCCGACCAGAAGCAGCTCGGCACGGGTGATGCCTTGCTCGTGGTGGCCGTCAAGGACAGCAAGTATGCCTTGTTCGCCGATACCAATCTCGTTCCCGAGTCGAAAAACCAATACATCCAAACCAACGTGATCAAGCCCCAGCTATCAGCTGATAATTGGGCTCAGGCGGCCATCGATGGAGCCGCGGCCTTGGGCGATGCAGCCGGCGGCGGTAAGGGTAATGTCCCTGACCCCACGGGCGGTTACGTTGCCCTGGGAGTGGGCGGCGCCGTCGTGGTTGGTGGAGCAGGCACCGCGCTGTACCTACGGAACAAGCGCCGGAAGAACAGCGCCGAAGCCACGGCCAAGGGGTATGGCCAGGATGGCAAGCCGCTCGATCCCAACGCTGGTATGAGTGTTCCCGAGCTGCGTTCCAAGGCCGGCTCGCTGCTTATCGCCGCGGATGACGCCATCAAGAGCAGCGAGCATGAGATTGGTTTCGCGCAAGCTTCCTACGGTGATGCCGCCGTGAAACCGTTCCAGGAAGCACTGGATCAGGCCAAGGCTCACCTCACCGAGTCCTTCAAGTTGCAGCAGCAATTGGATGATGAGATCCCGGACACCATCGAGGAACAACGCAGCTGGTTGGGTGAAATCATTGCCCGGAGCGAGGACGCCAATGCTGCTCTGGACGCTCAGAAGGCTGCCTTTGATGATTTGCGGGAACTCGAACGTACCGCCCCGCAGGTCTTGGCTGGCATCCGGGCAGAAGCTGCCACGGCTCGTACCGCTATCTCCGCTGCGGAAGAACAGTGGGCCACCTTGGCCTCCCAGTATTCAGAGGCCGCTGTGGCTCCCGTTCGTGACAATGTGGCTCAGGCCAAGGAGCGTCTGGACTTCGTCGACACGGCCGCGGCCGACGCCGACGCCAAGCTCGCTGCCGCAGACACGGCGGCGGCAGCGGTGTCGGTTCACGCCGCGCAGGAGAGCTTGTTGCAATCGGGCGTCCTCGTTGAGGCGATCACAAAGACGCGGGCCGCATTGCAGGAAGCCGCAAGCACCTTGCAAACCGCGCTTCCCGAGGCCCTCTCGGATCTGGAACAGGCCAAGTCCATGGTGGCGTCGGCACAATTTGCCCGCTATGCGCCCACCGTGCAGGCCGCTGAGGCTGCCCTGAACGAGGTTCGGATGAACTCCGCCGCGGGCCAGAGCGATCCGGTCGGGCAGCTCGCCGCGGTGCAGCAGGCTCATACACAGCTTGATGAATTGCTGACGGGCATTCGCGATCAGCAGCAACAAGAGCTGCGCGCTCAGGCCTCCCTGCAGCAGGCTTTGGCCGGAGCCCAGGCCACGATTGCCACGGCTAAGGACTTCATCACGGCCCGACGCGGCGGTGTCGGCTCCGAGGCGCGCACTCGCTTGTCCGAGGCCGAGCGTAACTTTGACTACGCCGTTTCCATCTCGCAGTCTGATCCGAGCAACTCGCTCAGTTACGCACAGCAAGCTCAGGCCCTGGCGAATCAAGCCATCCAGTACGCGCAAAACGATGTGGATCGTTTTGGCGGCGGAGGCGGTGGTGGCTATGGCCGCGGCGGCGGTTCCATGGGCGGCGGCATGGGTGGGGCCATCCTCGGTGGAATCATCGGCGGCCTGCTTTCCGGAGGTGGCGGAGGCGGTGGCTTTAGCGGCGGTTTCGGTGGCGGCGGCGGAGGCGGCTTCGGTGGAGGAAGCAGTGGCGGCGGTGGAGGCGGAGGCTTCGGCGGCAGCGGCGGTAACTTCTAACCGGTTTGTTACACGGCCTGGCCACTTGAATGAGGATGCGGGACATGTCCCCTAGACTCGTTGCACGGACAGCCGCAGCTAGACCTTGTAGATTTTGTTAGATCCAAACCAGCACATATAAGGGGAAAAGAATGGCAAAGCAGTCAATTTTCGGCCGGATCGCACAGTTGGCCAAGGCCAACATCAATGCGTTGTTGGATCAGGCCGAGGACCCGCAGAAGATGCTCGACCAGATGGTGCGCGATTACAAGTCCAACATTATCGAGGCCCAGGGCGCGGTAGCCCAGACCATCGGTAACCTGCGCATGCTCGAGGATGACTACAACGAGGACATCAAGGCGGCCCAGGACTGGGGCTCAAAGGCTCTCGCAGCAAGCCGCAAGGCCGATGAATTCCGCACCGCCGGCAATGCCGCCGACGCCCAGAAGTTCGACAACCTGGCCAAGGTGGCTCTCCAGCGACAGATCACCGCTGAAAATGAGGCCCGCGCGGCAGAGCCCAACATCGCTGCCCAGAACGATGTTGTCGACAAGCTCAAGACCGGCCTGACCCAGATGGAAGGCAAGCTCAACGAGCTGGCCAACAAGCGCAATGAGCTCATTGCTCGTTCCAAGACGGCCGCCGCCCAGACGCAGGTCAACGATGCGCTCAAGAGCATTGACATCATGGATCCCACGAGCGAAGTCAGCCGCTTCGAGGAAAAGATCCGCCGCGAAGAGGCGAAGGTCCGTGGCCAGAATGAGCTGGCTGCCTCCAGCCTGGACGCCCAATTCAACTCCCTGGAGGACCTGGGCGAGCAGACCGAGGTTGAGGCTCGTTTGGCAGCCTTGAAGGCTGGCCGCTCACCGGCTCCGGCCGCCATCACGGCCACCGATCATGTTGACGAGACCGAGTTCGACAAGCTCTAGTCGCTGACACGAGTCAGGGGTGGGTCGACGCTTAGCGTCGGCCCACCCCTGACTTATTTAACGGTGGAAGAACTTACATCTGGGTAAAAGCCGCAACGGCCGGGTCCGCGCCGATGCGCTCTCCCGCTTCCAAGGCACTGATGCGCTTCAAGGCATCCTCACTGAGCGTGATGGCGGCCGCCGCCAGATTTTCACTCATGCGGGCCGGGGACACGGTCTTGGGAATGACAATATTTCCCAACCCCAAATGCCAAGCCAACACGATCTGTGCCGGAGTGGCGCCGTATTCGGCGGCCAGCTCGGTGATGACCGGGTGGTCCAGGTCCTTGCCCTGACCCAGCGGGCTGTACGCCTCAACCGCGATGCCGTGGCTGCGGCTCTTGTCCGCGAGCTCACCCTGGTGGAAGCTGGGGTGCGCCTCGATCTGATTTACGGCCGGGACCACGGTGGAGGCTTCCAGGAGCGTGTCGAGGTGATCCGGCAAGAAGTTGGAGACACCGATGGCACGGACGAGGCCCTGCGCATAGAGCGATTCGATTTCCTTCCACGCCTGGGTATAGAGGCCCTGCGACGGGACCGGCCAATGGATCAAATACAGATCAATCCAGTCCAGGCCCAGGGCCTTGCGGCTTGCTTCGAAGGCGGCTCGCGGGCTGCCTTGTTCGCCATTGCGCAGCTTGGTGGTGATAAATAGTTCTTCCCGGGCGATTCCGGATTCGGCGATGGCCGCACCAACGCCAGCCTCGTTGCGGTACGCCGCTGCCGTGTCGATGTGCCGGTATCCTGCGGCCAGTGCCTGGGCAACGGCTACTCGGGTTTCCTCCGGCGGAACCTGGAAGACTCCAAAACCTAGCTGCGGAATGGTCACGCCATTATTCAAGGTCAGCTCCGGAACAACAACTGCCGGTGTGTGTGAATCTGTCATAGTCAGGTAGTCCTTTCGTTAGCTGCGCCACAGCGGGCGCTCCACTCCAGCCTAGGCCGCAAACCCTTGTAAAGGCACTCTTTAGCTGTGTCGAGTGAACCTAGGTTTGGCAGGACCACCCAAACCCTAGGTCATGTCCTCGCACCGGGGCAGAATGTAAGCATGGGTCAAAGCATAGAATTCGGCAGGTTCCTCTCCGCCATGCGCTCCCGATTGCAGCCGGATCCGGAAGCCGTCCTGAGCACTCGGCGGGTCCCCGGACTGCGCCGTGAAGAGGTGGCACGCCTGGCGGGCGTCTCTACCGATTACTACACCCGGCTGGAGCAGGGTCGCAACATTCATCCCTCGCGTTCCGTCCTGAACTCGGTGGCCCGTGCGCTGGAGCTCACCGCCGCCGAAGCGACCCACATGTTCGATCTTCTGGAGAACTGCGGAGGAAAAGTCAGCAACCCGCCCACCACCCAGCGGGTGCGCGCCGCCATGCGCCAGCTGCTGGAAGCGGTGGGCGAGGTGCCCGCCGTCGTACTGGGCCGACGAACCGAGGTGTTGGCCAGCAACCGCATGGCCGGACTGCTCTTTGCTGATTTCCCGGCCATGGCCCGGGAACAACGAAACTACACGCGCTGGATCATGCTGGATCCTGCTGCGCGAGTGTTGTTCCGTGACTGGCACGGCGCGGCGGCCGATGCGGTGGCAACCCTGCGCGCCGATATTGGCAGGCACCCGGGCGATCCGGCGGCCACCGCCCTGGTGGGCGAACTCGCCGTCAATAGCGAGGACTTTCGCCAGTGGTGGGCGCGGCACACGGTGGCCCGCAAATCCTCGGGCACGCTGCATTTGCGCCATGCCGTTGTTGGCGACATAGCGCTTGATTTCGAACATCTGTTGCTTCCGGACGATCCCGATCAAAGCCTGCGCATCTACACGGCCAAGAATGGTTCGCCATCGCACGACGCACTCAAGCTGCTCTCCTCCTGGGCCGGCAGCTCCGCCCCCGATATTCATCCGGTCTCCACCCCATCCGAAGGAAATAAGTGAACATGTTGTACACGCAATTGGGCCGCAGCGGCCTGTCCGTTTCCGCGCTTTGCCTAGGCACCATGAACTTCGGTCCCCACACGGAGGAGGCCGATGCCCACAAAATCATGGATCAGGCGCACGAGGCCGGGCTGAACTTCTTTGACACGGCTAATGCCTACGGTGGCAACGACCGTCGGGGCTGGACCGAGGAAATCATCGGCCGCTGGATTGCCCAAGGCGGCGGCCGGCGGGAACGGACGGTGCTGGCCACGAAGGTCTACGGCAACATGACGGACTGGCCCAACGATTCGAAGTTATCAGCCCTGAATATTCGCCGGGCCCTGGATGCGAGCCTGAAGCGGTTGCAAACCGACCACATCGATCTGTACCAGTTCCACCATGTTGACAGGGATACCCCGTGGGATGAGATCTGGCAGGCGGTGGACGTCGCGATCCAGCAGGGCAAGATCCTGTACGCCGGCAGCTCGAATTTCGCTGGCTGGCACATCGCCTCCGCGCAGGAAGCGGCCGCCCGCCGTCCCGTCACGGGCCTGGTCAGCGAGCAGTCCATCTACAACTTGATGGAGCGCAGCGTGGAACGCGAGGTCATTCCGGCCGCCCAGCACTATGGCCTGGGGCTGCTGCCGTGGTCGCCGCTGCACGGAGGACTTTTGGGCGGGGTCTTGCAAAAACAGCACGACGGCGTCCGCCGGGTCGAGGGCCGCGCCGCCGAGGCACTGGACCAGCACCACGACGCCATCGCTGCCTTCGAGGCTTTCGCTGCTGGGCTCGGTCATGCACCCGGCGACGTGGCGCTGGCCTGGCTGCTGCATCAGCCGGCCGTGACCGCACCCATCATTGGCCCACGCACCGCCTCGCAGTTGACGGCCGGGCTGCGGGCTCTGGAGATCTCCCTCGATGAGGCCGCCTTGGCCACACTCGATAAGATTTTCCCCGGCCCCAAGACGGCGCCTGAGGATTACGCCTGGTGAGCGGCGTCGATGGCTCTCTGCTGACACGGCCGCGAGTGCTCTTTATTGGCGGCACGGGCATCATCAGCACGGCCTCCGTGGCCAGGGCCGTGGCACTGGGATACACCGTCACGGTGCTCAACCGCGACAGGAGCCGCACGCGGTCGGTTCCGGCGGGCGTCGAGATCATTGTGGCGGACATCCGGGACGCCGCGGCCGTTGCGGCCGCACTGGGCCCCCGGACCTTCGATATCGTCGCCGACTTTGTCACGTTCTTGCCGGAACAGGCACGTGCCGCCGTAAAGCTTTTCCAGGGCCGGACCGCGCAGTACATCTTTATCAGTTCCGCCTCCGCGTACCAAAAACCGCCTGCCCGGCTGCCCATCACCGAGTCAACCCCGCTGCGAAACCCTTTTTGGAGATACTCGCGGGACAAGATTGCGTGCGAGGAGGTCTTCATGGCCGCCTACCGTGATGACGGATTCCCGGTCACGGTGGTCCGGCCCTCGTCCACGTACGACAACACACGGCTTCCGCTGCTTTTTGGCTGGACAGATGTTCACCGCATGCGGGAGGGACTACCCGTGATTGTCCATGGCGACGGTACCTCCCTGTGGACGCTGACGCACACCGACGATTTCGCGGTGGGACTTGTGGGGCTTTTCGGGCTCTCTGTGGCGGGCGAGGCGTTCACCATTACCTCCGACGATGTCCTGCCGTGGGATGCCGTGTACCGAAGCGTGGCTGCTGCTGCCGGCGTCAGCGATCCGGTGCTGGTGCATGTGGCCAGCGATCGGATAGCTGCCGCAGCACCAGATCTTGGCCCGGGACTCTTGGGCGACAAGGCTCACTCGGTCATCTTCGACAATGCCAAGATCAAGTCCCTCGTGCCAGCATTTGGCACCCGGGTTCGTTTCTGCGATGCAGCCGGTGCCATCCTGGCCTGGCACCTCGCACATCCGGAGGCGTGCGTGGTGAACAAGGAGGACATGGCACTCTCTGACCGTTTGGCCGCCCACTAGCCAGCGATCACACAGACTGCAATCGCATTTGAGGATTCACAAAGCTTTATTATCCGTATATGAGGATATAGACTCGCCCTATGACCCTCATTCGAGTTTCCGAAGCGGCCAGATTCCTTGGCGTCAGCGACGACACCGTCAGACGCTGGCTCGACAATGGCACGCTCAAGGGCCAGAAAGATGAACGCGGAAGAATCGTCATCGACGGGATCCAGCTCGCAGCCCTCGCGAAATCGCAGGCCTCGCTCCCGGATGATCCCACCGGCGTGGGCAGCTCGGCCCGCAACCGTTTCGTTGGCCTCGTGACGAACGTCATCATGGACAAGGTCATGGCCCAGGTGGAACTCCAATGCGGACCGTTCCGGGTGGTATCCCTCATGAGCAGCGAGGCGGTACGCGAGCTAAAACTGGAGCCCGGCTCGGTGGCTACCGCGGTCGTTAAATCGACAAATGTCATCATCGAAGTCCCGAACGGTGGCTACGGATCATGAAACTCTCCCTCGCATCGTTGGCGGCTCTCGCCAGCTGCCTCCTCCTCGGCGCAACGCTGGCCTCCTGCTCTAGTGCCGGCGATACCGCATCCGCGTCGCAGGAAAGCTCGGCCGCTGGCTCTGCAGTTCCGGAGCTTTCCGGAACACTGACGGTCTTTGCCGCGGCGTCCCTGAAGTCGACGTTTACCGAGCTCGCCACGGCCTTCGAAACCGCTCATCCTCAGGTCAAGGTGTCCTTGAACTTTGATGGATCCGCCACGCTTGTCACGCAGATCACCCAGGGCGCCCCGGCCGACGTGTTTGCATCGGCCGATACCGCCACGATGGCCAAGCTCAGCGAGGCGAAGCTGGCCGCGGGGACGCCAGTGGATTTTGCCAGCAACGTCTTGACCTTGGTGGTCCCGCCTAGCAATCCGGCCAATATCGCATCCTTTGCCGACGCGGCCAAGACCGGCACGAAATTGGTCATCTGCGCGCCCAAGGTTCCCTGCGGTGCTGCCGCGCAGTCCGATGCCACAGCGGCAGGGCTGAGCTTGCAGCCTGTCAGCGAAGAACTGTCCGTAACGAGTGTGCTCGGCAAGGTCACCTCGGGAGAGGCTGATGCCGGCCTGGTCTATGTCACCGACGCCCGGGCCGCCCAAGACAAGGTCACAACCATTCCCCTTGGGCTGGCATCGCCCACCGTCAACGAGTACCTCATCGCCGCCGTCAGCAACTCTGCCCACGCCGATCTTGCCGCCGCCTTCATCGCCTTAGTGACGGCGCCGGAGGGTCAAAAGGTCCTTCAGGATGCCGGCTTTGGTGCTCCTTAGCAGGCGGAGCCCTCGCCGCGAGAGCCGGAATTTTCAGGCGGTCCCCCGCTGGATCTTCCTCCTCGCGGCGGTGGGCGCGCTCTTCATTGTGCTGCCGCTGCTGGGCATGGTCGCCAAGGTTGACTGGGCGCATTTCATCCCGCTCGTCACCTCGGAGGCATCCGTCGCCGCGCTGCTCCTGAGCCTCAAGACGGCCCTCGCCAGCACAACCCTGTGCATCATCTTCGGCGTGCCTCTGGCCTTGCTCCTGGCCCGGACACGTTTCACGGGCCAAGGGATCGTACGCGCCCTCGTGCTCTTGCCCCTGGTGGTCCCGCCTGTTGTGGGAGGCTTGGCGCTGCTGTACACCTTTGGCCGCGAGGGCCTGATTGGCTCATCGCTGCAGCTTCTTGGCATCGACATCGCTTTCTCCACGACTGCTGTGGTCATGGCGCAGGCCTTCGTCGCCCTGCCCTTTTTGGTGCTCAGCTTGGAGGGCTCCCTGCGCACGGCCGGCCAACACTACGAGGCCGTCGCCGCAACCTTGGGCGCCCGACCCTCCACCGTCCTGCGCCGCATCACGCTCCCCTTGGTCCTGCCGGGCCTGATCTCCGGGTCCGTCCTGGCCTTTGCCCGCAGCCTCGGGGAATTTGGCGCGACCCTCACCTTCGCCGGTAGCCTGCAAGGCGTCACCCGCACCCTGCCGCTGGAAATTTACCTCCAGCGCGAGAGCGATCCCGACGCCGCCGTCGCCCTCTCCTTCCTCCTTATCGCGGTGGCCCTCGTGGTGGTCGTGCTCGCCTACCGCAGCCCCCGCGCACCACGGCAGGCCACGCCATGACCCTAGATCTTTCCCTGACCCTGGCGGCCCGACATCTCGAGCTGCACCTCAGCCTGGGCCCCACCGAGACCCTCGCCATTATGGGTCCCAATGGGGCCGGGAAGTCTACGATCCTGCAGGTTCTGGCCGGTCTGGTGAAGCCCGACGCCGGACACGCAACTTTGGGCGATCGGCTCTTGTTCCGCATGGGTCACCATGGCAGGTGGTTGCCGCCTCATGAGCGTGGCATCGGCCTGCTCGCCCAGCAACCCTTATTGTTCCCGCACCTCACGGTTGTCGACAATGTGGCGTTTGGTCCGCGCAGCACCGGCGCCTCAAAAGCCGCAGCCAACGCGAGCGCTCACGAGTGGCTGCGGGAGGTGGCCGCGGAGGACTTTGCCGCACGCAAGCCCGCCGAACTCTCCGGCGGGCAGGCCCAACGTGTGGCTCTGGCCCGCGCCCTCGCCACCGATCCCGAACTGCTCCTGCTCGATGAACCCATGGCGGCCCTGGACGTCAACAGCGCACCGTTCCTGCGCAGTCTTCTCAAACGAGTTCTTGCGACGCGCCGCGCCATCATCGTCACGCACGACATCCTCGACGCGCTCATGCTGGCCGACCGCGTCATCGTGATCGAGGACGGACGCATCGTCGAGGACGGCCCCACGGCCACGGTGTTGACGCACCCGCGCAGTGCCTTCGCCGCCTCGTTGGCGGGCCTGAACGTTCTCAGCGGCACTCTGAACGCAGAGTCAGTCATCACCTCCGACGGCGTCACGGTCACCGGCCGCCCCGCGGGCGACTGGGGTCCGGCGCAAGGGGAGATGGCAGGACTGGCCGCGTTCCCGCCGTCGTCCGTCTCTGTCTTTCTCACACCACCTCAAGGAAGCCCACGCAACGCCTTCCCCGTACGGGTGGAGGCCTTGGAGCCACAGGGCGGGCATATCCGGGTGCGCGCCGGGCTGCTCGCGGCCGACGTCTCCCCCGCGGCCATCGCCGAACTGGGAATCGTGCCAGGATCCGAGGTTTTCTTCGTGGTCAAGGCCGCCGAGGTGCTTTTATACCCTGCTGGCTAGCGTCCCTGCGAAAAATGCCATAGTTGGGCATTCTCGCCATAAGTCGGCCTATAGCGAGAGTGCCCAGCTATGGCGAAAACGTCTAGCTATAGCGGTTTTTACACGGGAAAACGAAAAACCCCCGACCGTCTGGCCGAGGGTTTTCCTCATCATGGTTGCGGGGACAGGATTTGAACCTGTGACCTCCGGGTTATGAGCCCGGCGAGCTACCGAACTGCTCCACCCCGCGTTGCGTCCTCAACAGTACACGCCTTTTGCCCAAACACCAATTCGAGAGGCCCCACGCCATGATTTGGGGAGTTTTAGCGGTGTTTGAAGACCGCCGGGCGCTTTTGCGTGAACGCCTCCATGCCTTCCTTTTGATCCTCCGTGGCAAAACACGAGAAAATGCCGCGCCGTTCGTGCCGCACGCCTTCGGCCAGGCTGCTCTCGAAGGCAGCGTTGACGGCCTCCTTGGCGATCATGGCGACGGGCTTGGACATCGAGGCAATCGTGGCGGCGGTGGCCAGGGCATCCTCGAGCAACACGTCCACGGGCACCACACGGGCCACGAGTCCGGCCTGCTCAGCCTCCACGGCGCCCATGACGCGCCCCGTCAACACCATCTCCATGGCCTTGGCCTTGCCGATGGCGCGGGTCAGGCGCTGCGAGCCGCCCATGCCCGGGATGACGCCCAGCTTGATTTCGGGCTGGCCAAACTTGGCGTTGTCGGCGGCGATGATGAAGTCGGCGATCATGGCCAGCTCGCAGCCGCCGCCCAGGGCGTGACCGGCGACGGCGGCAATCAGGGGGGTGCGCACGCGCGCCAGTTCGTCCCACGCGGAGAACCAGTTGGCCTGGTACATCTCCACGGAGGACTTGGTGGCCATCTCCTTGATATCGGCCCCCGCTGCAAAGGCCCGGGAGGAGCCGGTCAGGACGATGGCGCCTACGCCGGGATCGGCGTCGAACGCCTGTGCCGCGGACAGAATCTCCTTGCCCATGGCATCGCTCAGGGCGTTCAAGGCCTCGGGGCGGTTGAGCGTGATCAGGCCGACCCGATCGCACTGTTCGACAAGGATCAAGGAGTACTGCGTCATGAAAGTTCCGTTCGCTGAAGGGTCAGAATGGACTGAAGGGCTCTAGCCGCGGTGCTTCGAGGCGGCCCTGATGGTGTTGATGATGCCAGAGAAATCGGTGGTGTCCCCGCCGCCGAGGGAAAACTCGCGGTAGATTTCCTCCGCCGCACGGCCCAGCACGGCGTCGACGCCCGTGGCGTTAAGCGCCTCCACGGCCAGCCCGAGATCCTTGGCCATGAGGGCTCCGGCAAATCCGGGCTGGTAGTCGCGGTTGGCCGGGCTGGTGGGGACCGGGCCGGGCACGGGGCAGTTGGTGGTCAGGGCCCAGCACTGTCCCGAGGCGTTGGCTGCGACCTCGTAGAGGGCTTCGTGCGTGAGCCCCAACTTCTCCCCGAGCACAAAGGCCTCGCTGACGGCGATCATCGAGACTCCGAGGATCATGTTGTTGCAGACCTTGGCGGCTTGTCCGGCTCCTGGCCCGCCGCAGTGCACGATGCGTTTGCCCATGACCTCAAAGATGGGTGCCGCGGCGGCAAAGTCGGCCTCGGATCCGCCCACCATGAACGTCAAGGTTCCGGCCTCGGCGCCTACGACCCCGCCGGAAACCGGTGCGTCCAGGCCGCGGTGTCCGCTCGCGACGACCATCTCGTGGGCGGTCAGTGCGTCCTCAACGGAGATCGTGGAACATTCCAGGAACAAGGCTCCGGGTTGGGCCGCGGCCAGCAGTCCCCCGCCGGTTCCCTCGCCCTCGAAGGCGGCGAAAACATGTTTCCCCGCGGGCAGCATCGTGATGATGACATCGGCCCCGGCAGCAGCTTCGGCCGAGGATGCCGCAACCACCACGCCGGCCGCGGCGGCAGCGGTCAGCGCGGCCGGCACCACGTCAAAGCCCCGGACACGATAGCCGGCGCGCACCAGATTGGCCGCCATGGGTCCGCCCATGTGACCTAGGCCGATAAAGGCCACCCGGGTCTGGCCCGGATCAGACGTTACTAAGGATTCCTCGCTCATGGTCCAGCTCCTTCGCTTGTGCCACGTGGCTCATCTCACATATCGCCGGCGACGGGCGCCCGCAGTCCCAATTCCTGATCCCCCAAAGGCGCAAACACGCCGCTCACCAGCTCCTCCGGCACCTCGGCCAGGGACGCCGGCGCCCACCGCGGATTGCGATCCTTGTCGACCAGCTGCGCCCGAATCCCCTCGGCAAAGTCCGGCCAGCGCAGGGCCCGCAAGGCCACCCGCAGCTCCTGATTCAACGCCTCCTCGAGCCAGGACAGGGCCCGGGCCCGCCGCAGCGCCGCTAACGTCACGGTCACGGCGGTGGGTGACTTGGCCGCAATCGTCTGTGCAGCCGCCGTCGCCGCGGGATCACCCACGCGAGCCAGCCGCTCGAGGATGGTCCCGGCGTCGTCCGAGGCATACGCCGAATCGATCCACCAGCGTTCCTGTGCCAGCGCGGATTCCGGCGGCACCTGCCCATAACGTCCGACGACGGAACTCACGGAGCGCTCGGCCAGCTCGGCGACCAGCGTGGGCAAGAGGGCGGAGTCGACATAGTGATTGGCCAGGCCCATGAGAATCGCATCGGCGCCGCTGACCATGGCTCCGGTCAGCCCGGCATGCGTGCCGAGCTCACCGGGTGCGTGGGCTAAAAGGTATGTGCCACCCACATCGGGGACGAAGCCGATCCCGGTCTCCGGCATGCCGATGCGGGAACGTTCCGTCACGATGCGGTGCGAGGCGTGCGCGGAAATCCCCACGCCGCCGCCCAGCACCACCCCGTCCATGAGGGTCACAATGGGCTTGGGATAGCGGCGAATGCGGGCGTTGAGATGGTATTCATCGCGCCAAAACTGCTCGGACCCGCTCCCGCCGGTGCGGGCGTCGTGGTAGATCGAGACGATGTCGCCTCCTGCGCACAGGCCCCGCTCCCCGGCTCCGGAGATGAGGACGGTAGTGACGCCGTCGTCCGTTTCCCAGTCATCTAGGGCCTGCGCGACGGCCTTGACCATGGCGTGATTGAGCGCGTTCATGGCCTGGGGCCGGTTCAAGATCAGCTGCCCGAGCTGGCCGTGCCGTTCCACGAGAACTTCTGCATGCTCCATGTACTCATCCTCCACGCTTCAGCGCTCCACGGCCAGACGGCCCACGATCAAACGCATGATTTCATTGCTGCCCTCGAGGATTTGATGCACGCGCAAATCCCGGACCAGCTTTTCCAAGCCATATTCGCTGAGATAGCCATAGCCGCCGTGCAGCTGCAGCGCCTGGTTGGCCACGTGAAAACCAGCATCGGTGGCCACGAGTTTGGCCATGGCGCACAGCTTCACGGTGTCCGAGGCGCCGGTGTCGAGCGCCTCCGCGGCACGCCGGAGCATGGTGCGCGAGACCTCCAGCTCGGTGTCCATCTGGGCAATTTCAAAGAGCAGATGCTGCTTCTCGATGAGCGGGCCGCCAAAGGCCTGGCGCTCCTTCAGATACGCGATGGACTTCTCCAGCGCGGCCCGGCCACCACCTAGCGAGCAGGCCCCAATGTTGACCCGGCCGCCGTTGAGTCCCTTCATCGCAATGCCGAAACCGTCGCCCTCCGCGCCCAGCCGGTTCCCGACGGGGATGCGCACATTTTCAAAAACGACCTGCCGTGTGGGTTGCGCCCGCCAGCCCATTTTCTTCTCGTTCGCCCCAAAACTCAGCCCGGGTGCATCGGCGGGAACCACGACGGCGGTAATCCCCTTCGCGCCTAGCTCGGCGGTGCGGACCATAACCAAATACCACGCCGAGGAACCGGCTCCGGAGATGAATTGCTTGCTGCCGTTGAGGACGTACTCCTCACCGTCGCGCACCGCCTTGGTGGTGATGGCGGCCGCGTCGGAACCCACGCCAGGTTCGGAGAGGCAATAACTTGTCAGCTCGGTCATGGCCGTGATGCCCGGCAGCCAGGCGCTGCGCTGCTCGTCGTTGCCAAAGGCGTCGATCATCCAGGCAACCATATTATGGATGGAAATGTAGGCGGCGATCGTGGGGTCCACGGCGGCCAGTTCCTCAAAGATGAGCACGGCATCGCTGCGGCTCAGCGCCGATCCGCCGAACTCCTCCCCCACGTAGATTCCGCCCATGCCCAAGGCGCCGGCCTGGGCCAGCACGTCCACGGGGAAAAACTTTTCCTCATCCCAGCGGGCCGTGTGCGGGGCCAGTTCGTGCAGCGCAAAATCCCGTACCATCTCCACCAGGTCTGCTTGGTCCGGCGTGAGATCGTTCATGGTGCCTCCTTAGGCCGCGTCATTGCGGCATGCGGTGCGTGGCGGCTACCCGGGTAAGGGGCCACCGAGTGGGCGGGGCCGCTGTGGTGCGGTCCCGCCGTCGTGCTTATTTTGTCACTTTACCCATCAACGAGGCGACGGGGCGCAGGAACAGCGGCTGGGCCAGGAACCAGGCGGCCGCCATGACCACGAGCGAGCCGGCAAAGATGCCAAAGCCCCACCAGTTGACCACGTCGGAGGAGGTGTACATGTGGTTGAGGTTACGTAGTGCGCCGGTAGCCAAGACGAGCGTCACGTGCACCACGATGAAGAACACAAAGTAGAGCATGACCGGGAAATGGATGGCGCGAGCCGTGGTGATGGGGTAAATCTTGTTCAGCGTGGTGGCCTTCTTAGGCCAGGCGCCGGACATGCGCAGGCCCGTGAGAATGGCCAGCGGGGCGGCGATGAAGACCGTGATGAAGTACGTGAGCAGCTGCAGGCCGTTGTAGTTGACCCAGCCGTTATCGGTGGGCCAGTTCAGCGACAGGTACTGCAGTCCGGCCGAGATGGCGTTGGGGAACACATCCCAGCTGGTGGGCACGATACGCATCCACTGGCCGGTGGCGAAGAGCACCACGACGAAGATGATGCCGTTGAGCACCCAGAGGGCGTCGAGCGTCAGGTGGAACCAGAGGTCAAGGCTGATCTTCGTGGGGTTCCCCGGGGTCTTGATGAGGCCCTTATTATTGCGGATCCAGTGCGCGGCCGGGCGCTTGGTGGTGCGCACCTGCCAGCCCGAGCGGATGATCAGCAAGATGAAGAACATGTTCAAGAAGTGCTGCCAGCCCAGCCACGCCGGGATGCCCACGGGTGCGCTGGCGGGCAGTTCGGAGTGGCCCGGGTAGGTGGCCATGAAGGACTTCACACCATCTAGGCTCATCAGTCCGCGGGCCACCAGCACCGCGACAGCTAGGAGCACGATCAGGGCGCCGGCGGAGACGCCAATTCTGCTCCACAGGCCGAGGCCGTTCCAGCGCGCGGCAATGGCGGCGCCCTGCTTGGACTTGGGGGTCGACATGGTCTAGAACCTCTTTCGGGAACACAGCTTCTCGCGCTGGCGATACTGTTCGTACGTTGACATCTATTGTCTCAGTCTCTGTACTACGCCGGACTACATGGAACGTCTCGTTATGTAATACGCGACGGCCCCGACTTCCCTTGAAGAATACTAGGCACCACTAGTATTTGCTAGGTATCCCAAGTAAATTATGGGCAGACCCGATTATTCACCGCCACGAACCAGCCACGCCGCCGCACATTTTCGGAAGGGACCACCATGGCACCCGCATCTCCGTTGCCCATGGACCCCATTGCCGAGGCCAAACGCCAGTGGGTCGCACACGGCTGGGCCGATACCGCCGACGCGATGGCAGCCTTCTCCTCCGTCATGCGCGCACACCAGCTCATGTACGGCAGGGTGGACGCGGCTCTGAAACCACTGGGTTTGTCGTATGCCCGGCTGGAACTTTTACGGCTGTTGTCCTTCACGCGCGACGGCGCCCTGCCGATGGCCAGCGCTAGCGCCCGCCTCCAGGTGCATCCCACATCCGTGACAAGTCTCGTGCACCGCTTGGAAAAGGACGCCCTGGTACGCCGGGAGGCCCACCCCTCCGACGGACGGGCTACCCTGGTGGTGTTGACCGACGCCGGGCGTCAGGTGGCAGAGGAAGCCACCACTGTGCTGAACGCCGAGGTGTTCGCCAACCCCGGCATCCCCGCCGCCGATCTACCAGTCATGACCGCGATCCTGGCCCGCTTCCGGCGCAACTCGGGTGACTTTACGGACCCGGTGGAATACCCCGAGCCCCTGTAGCCCCCGCAAGCCGACGCTATTTGCCGGTGAATACGCCCGGCCGGCCCTCACCCAGCGCCGTCACGGCCTCGATCAAATCTTCGCTGTGCAGGAATGAGCTGTTCCACAGCGCCACGTGCCGCAGCCCGCGCGCAATGTTCTCCTCACGGTCCTCGTTCAACACCATCTTTGTCCCGGCCACGGCCAGCGGGGAATTCGCGGCCATCTCCCCCGCCATCGCCAGCGCGGCCGCCATGAGCGCCTCCTGATCGGCAAAGACGTCGTTGACCAGCCCGATCTTCTCGGCCCGTTGCGCGTCGATATCCTTGGCCGTCAGCGCCAGCTCGCGCAGCTGCCCCTCGCCAATGATGCCGCGCAGGCGCTGCAGGCTTCCCACGTCGGCCACGATCGCGAGCCGGGCCTCCCGGATGCTAAATCTGGCATCC
Organism: Arthrobacter psychrolactophilus; assembly: GCF_003219795.1. Taxonomy (GTDB): domain Bacteria; phylum Actinomycetota; class Actinomycetes; order Actinomycetales; family Micrococcaceae; genus Specibacter; species Specibacter psychrolactophilus. The sequence goes on from NZ_QJVC01000002.1 coordinate 434,510, forward strand.
TGGCTGGCCAGTCGCACGTCGGCCGCGCTGATCAGATCCACCCCGCCGCCGATGCACCAGCCATGCACAGCCGCGATGACTGGCTTTCGACAGCTGGCCAGGGAGGTGACGGAGTCCTGCAGTCCGCGGATAATCCCGTGCAGTTCGCTCCGTTGCGCCGCCTGCGCCTGGGCACCGGGCCCCAGCTTTCCAAGCCAACTGCCCAGGACCTCCTGCACATCAAGACCCGTGCTGAAACTCTTTCCCGCCCCGGCCAGCACCACGGCGCGCACCGAGTCGTCGGCGTCGAGCGCGCCAAAGAGTTCCGGCAGCTCCGCCCAGAAGGCGAGCCCCATCATATTGCCGCGCCCCGGCCCGCACAGATGCACGACGGCGACACCCGGCGTGGCTGCCCGCGTCACCTTAAAAGCAAGCCAGTTGCGTGTGAACGCTGGGCCTTCGATCTGCTCTTCCATCAGTAGCTTTCACCCTTCTCGGCTTTGGCAACGAGGGAGCCCGGCGGTAGGAAGTGCTCACCGTAGCTCGCCGCCAGTTCCCGGGCACGGGCCACAAAGCCGGGCAGTCCGCCACGGTAGCCGTTGATGTATTGCAGCACGCCGCCGGTCCAGGCCGGGAAGCCAATGCCAAGAATCGAGCCGACATTGGCGTCCTCCACGCTGCGCAGCACACCCTCGTCGAGACATTTGACGCTCTCGAGCGACTCGGCGAAAAGCATGCGCTCCTGCATATCGGCGAACGGGATTTCCGCGGTGCCGCCGAAGTGTTCCTTGAGACCTTCCCAGAACCCGGTGCGGTGGCCGTCGGCGTACTTGTAGAAGCCCGCACCAGCCAGCTTGCCCGGGCGCGCAAAGTCCTCGATCATCCGATCCACGATCGCGTGGGCGGCATGGTGCTGGTACTTTTGGGGACCGCCGTCGTGCTCCAGACCAGCCTTAGTCTCCTTCTGGATCTTGGACATGAGGGTCAAGTTCAGCTCGTCGGCCAGCTGCAGCGGCGCTGCCGGGTAACCCGCCTGCAGCCCGGCCTGCTCGATGGACGGGGCCGCGATGCCCTCACCCAGCATGGCGATGGCCTCGTTGAGGAAGGTGCCGATGACGCGCGAGGTGAAGAAGCCGCGGGAATCGTTGACCACGATGGGGGTCTTCTTGATCTGTACGGCGAGGTCGAAGGCCTTGGCAAGCGTGGCATCGGAGGTGTTCTTGCCAGCAATGATTTCCAGCAGCGGCATCTTGTCCACGGGCGAGAAGAAATGCAGGCCAATGAAATTCTCTTGGCTGCGCACGCCCTCCGCGAGCTCCGTAATGGGCAGTGTCGAGGTGTTAGAGCCCAGCACGGCATCTGCGGTGAGGAGCTCTTCGATCTCGGCGAAGGCTTGCTGCTTCACGGCCACGTTTTCAAACACGGCCTCGATGACCAAGTCAGATCCGGCAAGGTCCGCGGCGTCTGCGGTGGGCGTGATCTTCGCCAGCAGGGCATCGGCTTGTTCCTGGGTTTGCTGACCCCGCGCCACAGCTTTGTCCGTGAGCATCGTGGAGTAGCTCTTGCCACGTTGGGCTGCCTCGAGACTCACGTCCTTGAGCACCACCTCCATGCCGCCCCGAGCGCAAACGTAAGCGATGCCCGCTCCCATCATGCCGGCCCCCACCACGGCCACCTTCTGGGCCGTGTACTTCTCGTACCCTGCGGGGCGGCTGCCGCCAGCGCTGATGTGGCCCATATCGAAGAAGAAGGCCTTGATCATATTGCTGGACACCTGCCCCGTGACGACCTCGGTAAAGTACCGCGACTCGATCTCAAGGGCAGTGTCAAAGTCCACCTGGGTACTTTCGACGGCGGCCGCCAAGATCGCGCGCGGGGCCGGGTAATTGGCGCCCTTGAGTTGCTTGCGCAGATTGGCAGGAAAAGCGGGAAGATTCGCGGCGAAGGCAGGGCTGTGGGGCGTTCCGCCGGGGATCCTGTACTGCGGCACGTCCCAGGGCTGGATGGCGTCGGGGTTGGCCTTGATCCAAGCCTTGGCCGCGGGGATTAGCTCCTGCTCTGACGCCACGAGCTCTTGGATGAGACCCACCTCGAGCGCCTTGTCGGGCCGGTACTTTTGGCCTTGCAGCAGAACCTTCATGGCCGCATCGGCCACGCCCATGAGCCGTACCGTGCGCACAATTCCGCCACCTCCGGGCAGCAGGCCCAGCGTCACCTCGGGCAGGCCGATGACGGATCCCTTGGTGTTTGCGGCAATGCGATGGTGCGCGGCCAGGGCAATCTCCAACCCACCCCCGAGGGCTGAGCCGTTCAGCGCGGCGACCACGGGGCGGCCGAGCGTTTCCAGGACCCGCAGCTGTTTCTTCACCGTTTGGCCGAGCTCAAAGATCGTGGCTGCATCCTTCGGCGTGGCGGCAATGAGATCCTTGAGGTCACCGCCGGCAAAGAAGCTCTTCTTGGCCGACGCCAGGATGACGCCGCTGATGTTTTCCTTCTCGGCGAGCAGCCGTTCCACCGTTACCTGCATGGAGGCGATGTAGTCCGCGTTCATGGTGTTGGCCGAGTGCTTCGGATCATCGAGGGTCAGGATGACAATGCCGTCACCGTCCTGCTCCCAGCGGATGGTGCGCACGTGGTTCATGGTTTCCTCACTCACTCGTTTAGACCCTCTCGATCAAGGTCGCCACGCCCATACCGCCGCCGATGCATAGGGTGACCACCGCCCTGCGTTTGCCCGTCCGTTCGAGTTCGTCGAGCACGGTCCCTAAAATCATGGCTCCCGTGGCACCCAAGGGGTGTCCCATAGCGATGGCGCCGCCGTTGACGTTGAGTGCCTCGTCGGGGATGCCGAGGTCCTTTTGGTACTTCAACACCACGGAGGCAAAGGCCTCATTGATTTCAAAGAGATCGATATCCGCCACGCTCAGGCCCGCCGTCTGCAGCAGCTTTTCCGTGGCCGGGGTGGGGCCAGTGAGCATGATGGTGGGATCGGCACCCGAGGTTGCCGTGGCCACGATCCGGGCGCGCGGGCGCAAACCCAGCTGCTCTCCCACTGCCGCGCTACCTACTAAGACCAGGGCCGCGCCGTCGACAATCCCCGAGGAATTTGCGGCCGTGTGAACGTGGTCGATCTTTTCCACGGCATGGAATTTTTGCAGTGCGACGGCGTCAAAGCCGCCTGCCTCGCCCATGACAGCAAAGGCGGGACGCAGCCCGGCCTGGGACTCCGGCGTGGACTCCGGGCGCATATGCTCATCGCGGTCCAAGACGATCAGGCCATTTTGGTCCTTAACAGGTATGACCGAGTTGGCGAAACGGCCCTCCTGCCAGGCCTGCGCGGCTAATTGCTGCGAGCGCACGGCATAAGCGTCGACGTCGACCCGGCTGAAGCCCTCCATCGTGGCAATGAGGTCGGCGCCAATGCCCTGCGGCACAAAATACGCATCGTAGTTGGTGGACGGGTCCATGGCCCAGGCTCCACCGTCGGAGCCGATCGGTACCCGGGACATGGACTCCACACCGCCGGCGATGATGAGCTGATCCCAGCCCGAACGCACCTTTTGAGCCGCGGTGTTGACGGCTTCGAGTCCCGAAGCGCAGAAGCGGTTGAGCTGCACGCCTCCCACGGTATTGGGCAGTCCGGCGGCAAGGACGGCGGTGCGGGCGATGACGGCGCCCTGATCCCCGACCGGTGAGACTACGCCCAGAATGAGATCGTCGATGAGGTTTTCATCAAGACCAGGGTGGCGTTCGCGCAGTGCCTCGATCAGTCCCACCACGAGATCAATTGGCTTAGTGCCGTACAGGGCACCCTTTTTGCCGCGGCCGCGTGGGGTTCGAATGGCGTCGTAGATGAAGGCTTCGGGTTGTTCACTCATGGGGGCTTCCTTCCAATGCGTTGGCACTGACACTAGCAGCTGGCCTTGACTGTACTTTTCCTGCCAAAACGCTCCGTCGACAGTTAGGATACTTGCAATGCCATTGGGGCATTTTTAGTGGCATTGAAATGGGTATTCCATGAGCTCATCACACGAATCATCGCTGCCGGAAACCGTTCCGCAGTCCTCGGGTGGCAAGGTTTTGATCAGCCTCGCGGCGGCCGTGATTGTCTTATTTGGGCTGAGCCGTATTTCTTCCATCGTTGGGCCGGTGTTTCTGGCGCTGGTCCTGACCATTTGTGTGTACCCGCTCAAACAACGCCTCATTCATCGTGGGATTCCGGTGGCCCTAGCCACAGTCTCTACGATTCTGGCCGTCTATGCCATCCTTGCAGCGCTCGTGGCATCGCTGTGGGTTTCCGCTGTCCAGCTCACTCGTCTACTGCCGCAGTACACATCTCAAATCACCGAGCTCGGAAATGATCTGCGGCATTTCCTGCATGACACCCTGGGGATCGGCGATGAGCAGGTCCAGACCATTATTAACTCGGTGGATCTGCGGGTTCTCTTAGATGCCGCATATTCCTTGCTGGGCAGTGTCATGAACATCGGATCCGGCGCAGTATTTCTCTTGTTGTTGCTGCTGTTCATGAGTGTCGATGCTAACTACTACCCCACGATCTTGAGCTCGGTGCAGGAGAAAAAGGCGTCGATGGTGACAGCCCTTGCAACCTTTGCCAAACTGTCCCGCTCGTTCATGGTCATGACCACCATTTTTGGGGCCATCGTGGCGGCGCTCAACCTGGCGTTATTGCTGATCCTGGGTGTCCCGGGTGCGGGACTCTGGGCACTCTTGTCCTTTGTCTGTGGCTTTATCCCGTTCATCGGATTTTGGATCAGCCTTGTCCCCGTGGCCATCATGGCGCTCTTGTCCGGCGGCCTGCCAACCTTGATCGGCGTCCTAGCTTTTTACGGGATCATCAATTCCTTGATCCAATCGGTTATCCAGCCAAAGTTTGTCGCTGGTTCGGTCAACCTGAATATGACCTTAACGTTCCTTTCAGTCATCTTCTGGTCCGCGCTCTTAGGCCCGCTCGGGGCTTTGATGGCGGTTCCATTGTCCTTATTCGCGCGAGCCATTCTGGTGGACTCGCACCCTCAGGCTGCCTGGTTGCGTCCCTTCCTCGGCGACATTGGTGAGGCCAAGGCACTCCTGGCGAGCCGTCGCGCTTCTGACAAAGCGGCCAAGTCTGTCAAGGCCGAACCCGCCGGAAAGTGATGCCGCGTTGGACGAGGAGCTATTGGAGGTTGGAGGTCAGCCTCGCCACACTGTCCCAGAACTTCTCCATGACCGGACGCTTGACCCAATCGGCCAGTTCCAGTTCACGGCTGTTGGCCCGGTAGCCGTCCTCAATGATGCGCAGTTGATCAACGAAGTCCGCACTGTGGATCAGCACCGAAATCTCCATGTTCAGGGAGAAGGATCGCACATCCATATTGGAGGAACCCACCACGGCCACATCGGAATCGATGCTGAAGTGCTTGGCGTGCAACACCTCGGGAGCCTTGTAGAGGTAGATCTGCACGCCGGCCCGCAGGAGCGCCTCATAGTAGGAGCGCTGCGCGTGATAAACCATGGCCTGATCGCCAATCTCGGAGACAAAGAGCTCCACCGACAGGCCTCGTCCGGCTGCCGTAATCATGGCCAATAGGACCGAATCCTCGGGGACAAAGTACGGGCTCGTGATGCTAACCCGTTCCGTGGCCTGATGAATCATGGCGACAAAAAGCTTGAGATTGTTGTCATTTTCAAAGCTCGGCCCGCTGGGTACCACCTGTACATCCACAAGGTGCGGCGCGGGGTTCAGCACCACGGGTGAGGTATCCAAGATCAGCAATTCATCCGTCTCGCTGTACCAATCGGTCACGAACACGGCGTCCAGTTCCCTCACGGCCGGGCCATGCGTGCGCATCATAAGTTCGTGCCAGCGCAGCCCGCGGGCAATGTTTTTCTTCTTGTTGTAGCTTTCGTGCACCAGGTTTTGTGAACCGCTGAAACCCATCTGGCCATCCACCACCATGAGCTTGCGGTGATTGCGCAGATCGATCCTGCTCCACTGTCCCTTCAACGGGCGCAGCGGAAGCATGGCATGATATTCGGCGCCCATCGCTTCCAGCCGGGCCAGTGTTGTTTTCCGTCCGGGGTTCATGAGCGAGGCCAGATGATCGGAGAGCACTCGCACGGTGACGCCACGTTGCACGGCCCGTTCGAGCGCGGCAAAGAACGGTTCCGTCGCCTGATCCGCCACCAAAATGTAAAACTCCACGTTGACGTAGCTGTGCGCCTCATCGATAGCCGCTGCCATGGCGGCAATCGAGCCGTGGTAATCCGGGAGAAGTTCGACGTCGTTGCCGCCTACCATGGGCAGCGCACCCAAGGTGCTGTTAAGGGTCACGAGCCCGGGCAAGCCCTGCGGCCAGTCTTCCTTGTGGCTGAGCTGGTCAAAGCCCTCGGTCCGTTCCAGGATGAGGTCATTGACGAACTTTTGTTTGTCCCTTCGGGACTTGGGTAGCCGGGAGAAACCCACCATGGCAAACGCCACAATGCCAATGTAAGGGATGAAGATAATCGTCAGCATCCAGGCGATGGCGGTGGCTGGACGCCGTCTGGCCGAAATATAGGCCACCGCAATGGCACCGAGGATGATGTGCACGGCCAATAACACCCAGGTCAGATGACTGGCATCACTGAACCATTCGCGAATACTCAAGAACGACGCTCCCCCTATTTAACCGTGAGCAACGGCGATCCCCGGAGGGATCGCCGTCACACCGCAGCTGATGCTGATTTTTCTAGACTAGGCCAGAGTCGGATTACTTCGAGTAGCTCGCGAGGAATTCACTTAACAATCGGGTCCCGTAGCCGGTCGCTCCGCGAGACCTCCACGAGTCGTCGATATCGCTTTTCATCGTCCCGGCGATATCGAGATGGGCCCAGGGTGTGCCCTTGACAAATTCCGAGAGGAATAAGGCCGCCGTGATGGCACCCGCGGTGGGACCACCCATATTGGAAATGTCTGCAATATCCGAGTCCAACTGGGCGCGGTAGCTGGCCTCCAACGGCAATTGCCACAGGGACTCCCCGGATACCTCGGCAGCGCTCTTGAGCTGTTCAATGAGGGGCTGATCATTGCCGAGCGTTGCCCCGACTAACGTTCCCAGGGCTGCCATGGCGGCGCCCGTCAGCGTGGCGATGTCGACAATGGCGTCGGGTTTTTCTTCCATGGCCAGGCACAGCGCATCCATCATGACCAGGCGCCCCTCGGCGTCAGTGTTCTTGACCTCGACGGTGGTTCCGTTGCGTGCCGTTAGGACATCGCCAAGCTTGGTGGCCGTTCCAGATGGCATGTTGTCCGTGCAGACAAGCCATGCGCTGACAGCTACCATGGCGCCCAGATCCCGCAATCCGGTCATGGCGGCCAGAACAGCAGCCGATCCGGCCATGTCCATTTTCATGGCCAGGTGCATGGGATCCGAGGGCTTGAGGCTGATGCCGCCGGAGTCGTACATGATGCCCTTGCCTACCAGTGCTACATGCCCCGTGGGCTCGCCTTCGGGAACATAGCGCAACACAATCAGGCGGGGTTCCTCCACGCTGCCGGCATTGACGCCGAGCAGTCCCCCGCAGCCCATCTCAATGAGTTGGGCCTTGTCGAAGCTCTCCACACCGAGCCCGAATTGGGGTCCTTGTTCCGTGGCAAAATCGGCATACTCCACCGCTGTCAGGTGTCCGGGCGGGTTATTGGCTAGGTCTCGGGCCAGCGCCGCAGACCTGGCCAGTACCTTTCCTCGGACGGCTCCTGCCGCCGCTCCCTCACCTGCCCCGATGATCTCAAGGCGTTCAACGGCCACATCCTTGGGCGCGCTTTTCAAGGCACTGTAGCGGTATCGGGCCAGCAGCACGCCTTCCACCACCGCCTGCCCGGCCAAGGTCCCGTCGACCCCATGCCCCTCGGGCAGGACCACGGCAATCCTGGCGTGCCGAGCCGCGGCACGGGCAAAGGCAGCTGCCACGTCCCGCAACTCATCGACAGTGCGTGCGGTGCCGCCTCCGGCACCAACCGCGATGACCGCCGTCGTGCCATCACCGGGAAGATAAAGGGTCTGGGCCGCCGCTCCTGTGAAGCCGGCGGCTACCAGCGCCACACGGTCAAGCCCGACTTCGGCTGGCACCTCCCCGTCGGAGGAGACAAAATATGCGACGGCGGACACCTCACCACTGGGGGCCGCGACGGCGGAGACAGTCGGGTCGAGCCCCAGTGAAGGCGCCGGATCGTAGGATTCGGGAATCAATTTGTTCGGTGAATGTGCCATGACAGGGCTACCCTTCGTAAATGATGAGATGACTGCGTGCGCTAGCTAGCGGGCCCCCACGGGATGCCCGTGACGAACCACAGCACCAGGAACGCCGTCCACACGACCACGAGCACCACGGTGTACGGCAACATCATGGCCACAATGGTGCCCACACCGGACTTGGGCCGGTATTTCTGGGCGAAGACCACGATCATGGCAAAGTACGGCATGAGCGGGGTGACGATGTTCATGGGCGAGTCCCCCACGCGATATGCGGCCAAGACCGCCTCAGGGTCGATGCCCAGACGCATGAACAAGGGAACAAAGATCGGCGCCAGGATGGCCCAGGCAGGTAGCCCGCCGGGCATCAAGATGTCGATAATCAAGGTCACGATGACAAAGCCAATCAACAGCGGGACCGGCCCAAATCCGGAGCTTTCCAACCAGTCAGCCATTCCCACGGCACCCACGGTGGCCAGATTTGTGTAGGCAAAGTAGGCGATGAACTGGGCAATGACCAAGAGCAGGAAGATCAAGCCAGCAAGGTTGGCGAAGGTCTTCACGATCGGATTGATGATGTCCATGCTGTTCTTGATCGTTCCGGCCCCGAGCCCATAGGCAGTACCGCAGCCGAGGAAGACAATCATGACCAAGAAGATAATGCTCTCGAGCAAGGGTGCGGCAACAATCAGGGAGCCTGTGTCCGGGTTACGCAGCGGCCCCCAGGAGGGTAGCGAGAGCAAGAGTACGACGGCGGCAATCCCGATCGCGGTGTACAGCGCCCAGCGTAGGCCCTTCTTTTCCTCCAGGCTGATGACACCATCTTCGTGCCCGGCGGATGGACCCTCGTAGACACCAAGTCGCGGCTCGACGAATTTATCTGTCAAAACGGTACAGATAATGGCCACCAAAACCGTCGAGGCGATACTGAAGTACAGATTGGCCGTCACGTCGAGGTTCCTAGCCGGGTCCATCATATGGATGGCCTCGTTGGTCACCTCTGTCAGCATGCCGTCCAGCGGCGTGATCAAGACGTTGACGCCAAAGCCGGCAGCAACACCGGAGAATGCGGCGGCGAGTCCGGCCAAGGGGTGTCTACCCAGGGAGTGGTAAATGGCTGCACCCAAGGGGATCAACACCATGTATCCGGCGTCGGTGGCGATGCTGGAGATGACACCCAGCAGGACAATGACGAAGGTGATCATGCTGGGATGTGTGACGAGGACGAGTTTACGAATCAACGCCGAAATCAGTCCGGCTTCCTCCGCCAACCCCACGCCAAGCATCGCCACCAGAATCACGCCAACCACACCAAAGTTGGTGAAGTTAGTGACCATGGAGGTGAACAGGAATCTGATGCCGTCCGCGTCGAGGAGGCTGCGGACCTTAGTAGTCACATCCTCGATTTCACCCGTGACAATGTTGGCGCTTTGGAAAGTAGCGCTGGCGCCGGCCACCGAGAAGATCACGGACAAGACCATGACCACGCCAATAAGAATTAAAAAGATGACGGCTGGGTGTGGGACTTTGTCCCCCACAACCTCAACGCCGGTCAGGAATTTCTCGAGAACTGATTTCTTTTGCGGCTTAAGCGCCGTATCTTTGCTGGCCATAATGTATCTACCTCGATGGTGAACATGGTGCTCTTATGACAAAGGAGAGGGAACCCGAAGCTGTTTTAGGCGAGTGCCTTGGCCTTGAGCTGGGCATATTCGGCGTCGGTGATGGTTCCGGCGTCCAGGAGTGATTTGGCGGCGGAAATCTGATCTGCGGGGCTCTGCGTTCCAGCCACCCGGCGCAGATACTCTTCGCCTTGCTGCTGCGCTGACGTTGCCGCCTTGACCTGACGTTGCGTCATGCCATTTCCTCGAACAATGATGTAAATGAGTGCCGAAATATAGGGCGTCACCAAAAGGAAGAAAATCCAAATAGCCTTGAAGATACCGCTTAGGCTTGAGTCGCGGAAAATATCGCCCACAATTTGAAATAGCAGAATAAGATAAGCCAGAAAAAGAAAGGCTATGGTAATTGACCAAAAAACTTCAAAGAACTGCATGCGATTTCCCCAATCCATAAGGCCTAGCGCAGGTATTGCGTTGCGACAGGCCAAGTACGGCCGTCTTTGCGACCTAGGTTTCACAGTAGCAGGGCAGCGATCTCCTGGATATAGCAAGAATGAGTAATTTACGAATATCTGTAAATCTTTCATGATTGCCCTTCGTACTGTTTTTCATTAGCCTTTGCCTATGAGCGATATCGCCGTACTCCTGACCATTCTGACAATTACGATTGTCATATTTGTGTGGAATAAAATACCCGTAGAAATCGTCGCTTTAGGCGTTGCGCTCCTACTCTTCGCCACGGGAATTGTCGATGCTACCGAAACGTTTTCCGGCTTTGGATCGCAAACCGTCATCTTGATCGCGGCATTGTTCGTGGTGGCCGAGGCTATCGACGCGGCCGGGATCACCACCTGGATGGGTGGCCTGCTGGTGCGTTTTGCGGGCACCAGCAAAGCTCGCCTGATTACCCTCATTATGGTCTTCACGGCCTTGCTCACCGCCATCATCAGCGTCAATGGGGCCGTCGCGGCACTGCTTCCGATGGTGGTGGTCCTAGCCGTGCGCCTTGGGCGGGAACCTGGACAGCTGCTCATGCCCATGGCTTTTGCAGCCCACGCTGGCTCACTTCTTGTCCTGACAGGATCTCCCGTCAACATCTTGATCCTTGAAGCCGCGCTCGACGCCACAGGTCAGGGCATTGGTTTCTTTGAGTTCGCCCTCGTGGGGCTGCCGTTGCTGGCCGGCACAATTCTGGCCGCCATCTATCTGGGGCCAAGGCTCCTTCCGCAGCGCGTCCCGGACGATACACCCAAGGATCTCAGTGACCTCCCGCAGGTATTGCTCGGCCACTACTGGCCCGAGGCGCACAAGCTCGCACGCCTACACATCCCTCCGGCCAGCACTCACGTGGGGCGTCCCATCAGTGGCGTCTTGCCAACTATTCGAGGCGGGGTGCATCTCATCACCGTCCAAAGCACCGACGGAAGGCCACTGACGCAGGAGAACTTAGACGCGGGGAACTTCCTAGTGGTACGCGGCACGGCGACGGATATCGCAGCTTTCGCTATCGAGCACGAGATGAGAGTGGAGGCCGACGGTGACTCCGGCATTGCCTGTGGCCTCGTCAGCAAGTCCTTTGGCGTCGCCGAGGTGCTGGTGGCCCCGCGCTCCAATCTGATCGGGACCAACGTCTACCCTGGAATGGTCACCCAGAGCGGATCTTTAGTGGTGCTGGCACACCAACGCTCAGGCAAGACTCCAGCCACCATCACCGGCGCCACAGCTCCCCGTCCGAAACCCCACAAGGTCAAGGCCGGGGATACGCTCCTCCTCCAAGGTAGCTGGCAGGCTCTGGATAAGCACACACAGGATCACAACGTGCTGCTCGTAGACTCCCCCGACGCGATCCGCCGCCAAACCGTCCCCCTCGGGCCGGGCGCCATTCCAGCGCTGGCGATCTTGCTCGGCATGGTCATCATGATGACCACCAACGTTGTTCCGGCTGCCGTGGCGGCCCTCCTCGCTGCCATGGCCATGGTGCTTAGCCGCGTCGTCACACTGGGGCAGGCCCACCGTTCCATGGCGTGGCAGACGCTCATCCTGGTCGCTGGCATGATTCCACTCTCGGCCGCCATCACCAAGACCGGCACGGCCACCCTCTTGGCAGACGGAATCGTGACCCTCACCGGTGGTGGCAGCCCGTACCTTCTACTACTGGGTCTGTTCATCGTCACGGCGGTGCTGGGTCAGCTCATCAGCAATACCGCAACGGCCCTGATCATCATCCCGATTGGCCTCTCAGTGGCGACAGAGGCTGGCCTGTCCCCCTTCACGGTACTCATGTGCGTCAGCGTAGCCTCAGCAGCCGCACTGCTGACACCCATCGCAACCCCCGCCAACATGATGATCATGCGCCCGGCAGGCTATAAATTTGGCGACTATTGGAAGTTTGGCGGCGTCGTCATGGTCCTTTATCTCGCCGTCGGCGTTTTCCTTGTCCCGGTTATCTGGCCCTTCTAAGCCGCGCCTGAGGTTGTTAAACAGAAAAGTCCCTGATCCGAAGATCAAGGACTTTTCTAGTGGAGTTGCGGGGACAGGATTTGAACCTGTGACCTCCGGGTTATGAGCCCGGCGAGCTACCGAACTGCTCCACCCCGCGATGTGATTATTACTTTACCGTCCATTCACTGTGCGGCCAAACTGAGAGCACGTGACCTTCGTCTCCCGTTAACTAGGACGCCCGGTCACCGCGAGGTGACCGGGCGTCCTAGGACAAGAACGACGGCGGAACTAGGGTGTCGCGCTCGGCGTTGGCGTCGCTGTGGGTGCGGGTGTTGCAGCAGCACCTTCCGCTGCAATAGCGGCCGCAATGGCTGCCTCGAGCTTCTTCTGCGCTGCCCCATAGGCGGTGAAGTCGCTCTTGGCCAGAGCGGCTTGACCCTCGGTGATGGCGGCCTTGGCGTCATTGAGCGCCTTGGCAAGCGCCGGGTTCGTGCTGACGGTGCCGCCGGTGCCACCGGTCGAGGTGCCGCCGGTGCCAGGTTCCTTGGTGACGTCAACATCGCCGGCCGCGGCCCCCGAGTCACCGTCGAACAACAGGTCAAGCGCCTCGTTCAACGTGGCCGCGTAACCAATCTTGTCACCGAAGGCGACGAGAACACGCTGCAAGGTGGGGTACGAGGTTGAGCCTGTTGACTTCACGTAGACGGGCTGGACGTAGAGCATACCGCCACCCATGGGCAGGGTCAGTAGGTTGCCGTTGATGACATCCGTCTGGCCGAGCTTGAGCACGTTGAGCTGTTCGGAAACCGTCGGGTCAGATTGGAACTTATTCTGAACCTGGCCGGGGCCAGGAACCTGCGTGGCGTCCGGCAGTTGCAGGAGCTGCAACTTGCCATAGTCCTCGCTCTTGACGCCCTTGACGTTTCCGGCATCACCGTTAGCCGCCATGAAGCCGTAAAGAATGTTCCTCGAATCCGTGCCAGTCACTTCCTGCGGGATGAAGGAGGTCGTTAGCGAGAACGCGGTCTTGTCCTCACCCGGCATCTTGAGGGAGAGGTAGTACGGCGGCTGCTTTTCCTTCGTCGTGGACGTGGGATCCTCGGGAACGCTCCAGGCCAGGGTGTTCTTGAAGAAGTTGGTCGGATCGGTCACGTGGTAACGGCCTAACAGTTCACGCTGCACCTTGAAGAGATCCTCAGGGTAGCGAACGTGCGACATCAGATCGCCCGACATTTCTGTGAACGGCTTGATGCTCGAAGGGAAGACCTTCTGCCATGACTTCAGGATCGGATCCTCAGTATCCCAGGCGTACAGGTCAACGGATCCGTCGTAGGCATCAACCGTGGCCTTGACGGAGTTGCGGATGTAGTTCACCGAGGCGTTGGGCATGACGCCAACACCACCTGCAGCCGTGAGGGAGTCGGTCGTAGCTGCCTGGAGTTGCTGCTGCTGCGAGTAGGGGTAGTTGGAGCTGGTGGTGTAACCATCAACAATCCATTTGACCTTGCCGTCCACAATCGCGGGATACGGGTTACCGTCCAGGGTGATGTACGGGGCCACCTTGGCCACGCGCTCGGCCGGGGTGCGATCGTACAAGATCTGCGAGCTCTCGTTGACACCATTGGTCAGCAACAGGTCTGTGGACTGAAACTTCAGGGCATACATCAACTTGTTGAACCAGTTACCAACATTCGGTCCTGCGTCACCGGCAAAGGTGGTCAGGGCCTCGTTATCCGGGCTATCGGCGCTGGCCTCCGGAGTGTTGCCCTCAGGGCGATCAAGCTCGATGGGCGTGGTTCCCTCGGGTGCACCAACAATGGAGTAGTCCGTGGTGGACTGTCCAAAGTAAATTCGTGGTTGATAGCTCGTATCGGTTCCCAGCTTGCCGGTGGAAGGCACACCCTGCTGCATGAAAACAGGCTTACCATCGGCCGTGACGGTGTTGCCATAAGCGGCCACCACTCCATAGCCGTGCGTGTAAACAAGGTGCTGGTTGTACCAGCTCTTTTGCGTGGAGCTAATACCATCAGGGTTGAGTTCACGTACCGCGATGACAGCATCCTGGACCTTGCCATCGATCATGTAGCGATCAACGTTTAAAGTCTTCGGGAACTTGTAGTACGGACGGTACTGTTCCAGCTGGGCAAACGTCGAAGAGATCAGGTTCGGGTCAAGCAGGCGAATGTTCGCTGCCGTATCCGCATCCTGGCGCAGGGCGCCGGCTTCGGCAGTAGTGGTGGCGTTGTACGGGGTCACTTGCATATCACTCAGACCGTAGGCATCGCGCGTCAGGTCAATATTGCGAGCAATATAGGGCAGTTCCACGTCACCTTCGGAGGGCTTAACCTGCCATTCCTGGATGGCCCAGGGGTAGATTCCGCCGGCCACGATGGCCGTCACCACGAGCATGCCGGTACCGATCAGGGGAAGCTTCCACTTGCCGATGAAGGCGGCGACAATGAACAGAATCGCGACAATGATCGCCGCGGCGGCCAAAATGGCCTTGGTTGGAATCACGGCGTTGACGTCAGTGAACATGGCGCCGGCACGGTAGCCGCTGTTGTCCTGCAAGGTGGCGTAGCGGCCGAGCCAGAAGTTCACGCCGAGCAGCAACAAGAAGAAGCCGGCCAGGATCGAGATATGGATCTGTGCCGCACGAGAGGCAAAGATGCCGCGTTCGGTCAGGCGGATGGCGCCGTACAGGTAATGCGTGAGCAACCCTGCGATGAAGGCAATCACGGTGGCGCTGATCAGCATCCCGACCACAAAGCCCAGGAAGGGCAAGGTGTTCGTGTAGAAGCTAATGTCCAGGCCAAATTCCGGATCCGTCTTGCCAAACGGCACACGGTACAGGAACAGCATGACCTTTTCCCACTGCGCCATGGCAGCGGTTCCGGCGAACAGGCCAAAGACGATCGGGATGCCGATCATAACCACGCGACGGACGGGTTCAAGCTGCATCTGGTAACGGTTGAGGTTGTCCTCGCGCGCATTGTCAGGGGCGTAGATGGGGCGGGCCTTGTAGGCTGTCCGGATCGAGAAGTACACGCCGACCGCCATGACAAGGAACCCTGTCAGGAAGATCAGGAACTTCGCAAGGCGTTCTGTCCAGAACACTTCACTGAAGCCGATCTGGTTAAACCACAGGAGTTCTGTATAAACGCCGGAGAAGATCAGCACAGCGACAACTAATGCGGCCACCACGATAATGGTGGGCATCAGCGCGCTTCTGCGTTTCGGTCGTACCGGTCTGCTGGGCGATGGGGATGGTCGGGATGTCACTCTCTACCTCTTACTTAACTGGGGCATGGTCTTTCATGCCGGTTACTGCTCTCTTGGTGCCACGAATGGTTCGTGGCTAAAGTTCCGTATGATGCGCAATCGTTACTTGCAGGTAGCGAGCGTGCTAGCGTCGCCACCTTTGCCAATCAAGGACACCGCGTCGTAAGCCTCGCGCAACGTGTCGACCTTGACGACCTGCAGCCCTTTGGGGATATGGTCGACGACGTCGCCACAGTTAGCGCCCGGGGCCAGGAAGTAGTCGGCCCCGTTACTCCGGGCGCCCACCATCTTCTGGGCGATACCGCCAATCGCGCCAACATTTCCCTCAGGATCAATCGTTCCGGTGCCAGCGAAGAGCTTGCCGCCCGTGAGGTCACCCTCGGTCAAGGTGTCCATGATGCCCAGGGCAAAGATCATGCCAGCGCTGGGGCCGCCGATGTTTTCCAAAGAGATCTTGACGTCGAAGGGGAACTTGAAGGTGTTCTGCAGGGAGATGCCCAACAGGTACTTTCCTTCACTGCCCAGTTTGGGCGTCACGCTCAGGGTCTTCTCAGCCCCGGCTCGCCTGATTTTAAGTTCGACGGCGGACCCCTTGCCTTCGGCGAGAACGCTTTGGATGACGGACAGATCCGTCACCGTCTTCCCGCCAATTGTGAGAAGGACGTCGTCGGGCTTGAGGATGCCAGCGGAGGCGCCATCCTCAGGGATGGAGGCGACGGACAGGTTGGTCTCGTAGTCGATCCCGAGCGCCTTGAATGCTGCTGCGGTGGCATTCTCCTGCGAACCGGTCATGGCCGCGGAATTCTCGCTATTGACGGTTTCCTGGCTGATGCCGGGAGCGTAGATCATCTCGGCTGGGTACAGGGTGTGCGACGGCGTCAGCCAGGACTTCACGGCTTCGAAAAAGTTAATTTGGCTATCGGGCAGGCCGCCGGTCATGTGAACCGTGGTCAAATCCAGGCTGCCGCTGGTCGAGGGGAAGCTCTCACGGCCCGCGACGGTGATGATGGGGTGTCCGTTGAACTCGCCGATCGTGTTGATCGCCGGCCCTGGAGATTCAATGACATACGGCACTGGCAAGGTGATGGCGGCAACGGCCAACACCACGGCAACAATGCCGGAGACCATCATGGTGGTGACCCTGCGGTCGCGGGAAGCGCCTGGCTGTGCCGCCGTCTTCGCAATCTCCTGGCTCAACGCTGTGACCTTTCCAAGTTTTCCCGGGCCTACTGGTATCCCTGACAAAGATGGGCACCGACCCTAAGCCTACGCTGTGATTGTGTGCCATGTGTGAGCTGGCGCTGGGAGTTAACACTGAATCGGGGCAGATTCGGCGCGTGGCCGTGGCGCGGTTCCGCGGCCCTTTGCCTGTAGCGAACAGTAGGCGGCCATGGGGCGACAAGAGCCTAGCGCGGCGGTAACGTGAAGTCATTCAGCCTCAACGCCAAGGAACGGGCCATCATGTCATCCACACCAGCCAATAACGACGACGACACCCCGAAGGATCCGCTGCAGGAAATGCTTGCGAACCTTTTGGGTGGCCAGGGCATGGAGGGCTTTGATCCTGCCGAGCTGGCCAAGGCCGCGGGACTGCCCTCGGATCCGAATGTCTTGTCGCAGATGTTCTCCCAGGTTCAGGCCATGATGAGCAATTCCTCGGACACCCCCGTGAACTGGGATCTGGCCCGCGATGCTGCCCGTAAGGCTGCCGCTGGCGACGACCCATCCGTCACGCCGGCACAGCAGCAGGCCATCGACGAGGCCCTGCGTTTGGCCGAGATGTGGCTTGATCCGCTCACCGAGTTGGCTCCGACCGCCATCATTGGCCGCGCCTGGTCGCGCGCCGAATGGGTCGAGGAAACTCTCGGCACATGGCAGCGTTTGACGGAGCCTGTCGCGAACAGCATCGCCTCGGCGATCTCCAAGGCCATGAACGAGCAATTGCCCGAGGAAATGAAGTCCATGATGGGCGACGCCGCGAGCATGATGACCAACATGGGTGGCGCCCTCTTTGGCCTGCAGCTGGGTGCGGCCGTAGGCGCGCTGGCCAAGGAAGTGCTTGGCTCCACAGATATTGGCATTCCGCTGGCCGATCTGCAGATGGCGCTTCTGCCAACCAATGTCAAAGCATTCGGCGAAGGTCTGGAAGTTCCCGAGCAGGAAATCCGGTTGTTCCTCGCGCTGCGCGAGGCCGCTCATGCCCGCTTGTTTGTCCAGGTTCCTTGGTTGCGCGGTCACCTGCTCGGCGCCATCGAGTCTTATGCCCGAGGCATTCACATCGACATGTCACGCATCGAAGATCTGGCGCACAATCTCGACCCCTCCAACCCCGAGGCCATGCAGGCGGCTCTCTCCGAGGGCGTCTTCATGCCGGCCCGCACCCCCGCCCAGGATGCGGCGCTCGCCAAGCTGGAGACAGCCTTGGCCCTGGTCGAAGGCTGGGTTGATGAGTTGAGCTTTGAGGCGGCCGCCAATCTGCCTGCCGCTGCCGCGATCCGCGAAACCATCCGACGCCGTCGGGCCACCGGAGGACCGGCCGAGCACGCTTTCGGTTCACTGGTCGGGTTGGAGTTGCGTCCGCGCAGGCTCCGTGAGGCCGCTGCCCTCTGGGCTTCCTTGAAGGAGCAGCGTGGCATCTCCGGCCGCGATGCCATCTGGGCTCACCCTGATCTTTTGCCCACCTCGGCAGACCTCGACGACGCGGCAGGTTTCAGTGCCCGTCGCAGCGCCGATGACGCTTCCGAGTCGGATGTGGATGCGGCTCTGGCCAAGCTCCTCGACGGCGGCTTCGAGGACTTCGATCCTGAGGACGGCGCGGGGCCTGACGACAGCTCCACTCCCGACGACGGCGCCAAGTAGCCACAAACATCGGCGGCCGCCGGCTTCTTCCACTCAGGGTGCATTCCCTGTTGTGCACGAAGTCGGCGGCCGCTTTTTGTGCCTAGAAAGCTACCCGGATTTATCGCAAGGCCGAGTTAATCAGCACCTCGGCGGCTGAACGCGCCACGGCTGCCACTGCGGGATCGCCGGAAATGGCGGCCGTACTTTGCGCACCCTCGGCCAGAATGGCCAACTGCGCACCGAGCGATTCGGGGGCACCTAGTTGTTGCGCGAGACCCCCAACATAGCGTTGGAAAGATTCCTTGTGCTCGCGCACCAGTGTTGCCACCTCCGGATGGGTTCCACCCAACTCGCCAAAGGCATTGATAAAGGCGCACCCTCGGAAGGTACCGGTACAAAACCACGCGTCAAGGAAGTCGTAAATGGCCAGAAGCTGTTGCTCCGGATCCTCGCCCGCGGCGCTCACCTGGCCCGCAATTCCGGCTTCCCATTCCTCATGCTTGCGCCGTAAGACGGCTGTGACGATGTCATCCTTTGACTTAAACATGGCATAGAGCCGCCGTAACGACACCCCTGCCGTTGTGCGCAGTTCATCCATGCCAACAGCCGCGTATCCCTTGCTGTAATACAAGTTATCCGCGGCGACGAGAATTCTTTCGCGCACTTCTTCATCATTCATAACTCCATAGTACTTGACGTGAGAACGATCGTTCTGTAGGCTCATAAACATCAGCGAGAACGATCGTTCTCAAGATCGTTCTCAAGGTTGTTTCTTATAGTTGCTTAGAAAAGGAATTCCTCATGGCTTACATCACCGTTGGAACTGAAAACAGCACCTCGATCGACTTGTACTACGAAGATCAGGGCGCCGGTCAGCCCATCGTCTTGATCCACGGCTACCCGCTGAACGGACACAGCTGGGAACGCCAAACGCGTGAACTGCTCGCTGCCGGCTACCGTGTCATCACCTACGATCGCCGAGGCTTTGGCCAGTCAAGCAAGGTTGGTAGTGGGTACGACTACGACACCTTCGCCGCTGATCTCAACACGGTTCTAGAAACCTTGGACCTCTCCAATGTCATCCTCGTGGGCTTCTCCATGGGCACCGGCGAATTGGCCCGCTACGTAGGCAAGTACGGACATGCCCGTGTTGCCAAGCTCGCCTTCCTCGCCTCGCTCGAACCCTTCTTGGTTGCTCAGGATGACAATCCCGAGGGCGTCCCGGCGGAGGTCTTCGCCGGAATCAGTGCGGCAGCCAAGGGCGATCGCTTTGCTTGGTACACGCAGTTCTTCTCCGACTTCTACAACCTGGATGAAAACCTGGGCTCCCGCATCAGCCAGGAGGCCGTCACTGCAAGCTGGAACACGGCTGTTTCTAGTGCACCCGTGGCCGCGTACGCCGTCGTGCCTGCCTGGATTGAAGACTTCCGTGAGGACGTCGCGGCAGTCCGGGCCAGTGGCAAGCCGTCCCTGATCCTGCACGGCACCAAGGACAATATCCTCCCCATTGATGCAACGGCCCGCCGCTTCACGAAGGCCCTGCCCGAGGCTGACTACGTGGAAATCGAGGGCGCTCCCCACGGTCTGCTGTGGACCCACGCCGAAGAGGTCAACGAAGCACTCTTGGCCTTCGTCAACAAGTAGTCACCAGTCATAGCGCTAGGCCGCGTGTCACTCAGTCGCTTCGGCACAGTGACACGCGGCCTAGCGTCGAAATACCTCGCGTCTTAAGCCCGCACAGTATGCGTGATGCCATTAATGAGAACGGTCACGCCCCACCGCAGGCACTGCTCAGGAGTGCCCTCAACAAGGTCCCTGCCAATCGCGAAAAGGTTCGGTAAAACCACAGGATTTGCCGGCTTAATACGGTCGACGAGGCCGGTCAGTTCATGATCTCCAGCGTCTTGGTCAACACTGCGTGACCCTCGTTCGGCCGCGAGCAACGTGGGATAAGCAAAGAGTAGATCAACGCCCTAGGCCGCTTGCTCAGCTGGCACACCACCTTCTTTCAAGAGTCCCAGAATGGCGCCTCCGAGCTGTAACGACGAAAAGACACCACAGAGTATTTTGTGGCGTCTTGTAACGCATGAGTTATGAGGCACATCAAGGCCGTTTCTGATCCATCCGAGCGGCAACTGACCCGGAAATGAGGGCCGGAGTTCAGAGCCCTTTAAGGAAACTCGACAGCCTAATCCGCTGCATGCTAGAGCGCTTGTCAGCTTGCAGGTCTCCCGCCAGGCTTATCCCAACGCAAGGTGAGGGGCCTGCGAGAGGGGCAGCACGACGTCGTACTTTCCGCGCAGAGGGATCAGATGAGTGCGGCTGATCTGTCCCAGAGCTCCTTGGCTAACGCAGCGTCCATGGACACCGGATTCACTCGCGTGGGAAGTTTCTTAGATTCGTAGTATTCGCCTGGTGTGAAAGTGACGGCGGGGGTGCCTTCGGCCAGCCAGACCAGATCTTGGGCGGCTTTTTCGGGGCGGATCGTAAAGAGGTGCTTCAAGGGGCTGTGGTAGATGTAGCGCATCAAATTTGTGGTGTCACTGGCGAAGCTTGTCCCCACGATTCCTGGGTGGAACGCCACTGCGGCGATGCCCTTGTCGGCAAACCTGTGGTGTAGTTCGCGAGTGAAGAGAATGTTGGCAAGTTTTCCGTTGCCATACGCCTTCTGCGGGGTGTAGTCATTTTCGTTTTGCAGGTCATCGATGTTGAAGCGTGCGAACAAGGACGCCGCCTTACTGGAGGTCTGGATCACGGTCGCTTTACCTGCTTCAAGGGCCGGTAGGAGCAAGCTCGTCAACAGGAACGGGGCCAAATGGTTGACCTGGAACGTCTTTTCATATCCGTCCACGGTCAGCGTTCGGTTGCCCATGATGCCGCCGGCATTGTTGGCCAGCACATTGATTTCCGGAAACTGTTTCAACAACTGCTCCGCCAAGGTGCGCACCTGGGACAGGTCCGCGAAATCTGCTAAGAAGTACGGTGCTCCCACCTCCTTGGCTACGGCCGCGGTGCGCTGCGGGTCGCGGCCCACGATCACCACACGTTCACCCTTTTGGCTCAGCAGGAGGGCTGCCGCAGCACCGATTCCGTCGCTTGCTCCCGTAATCACAATAGTCTTGGGCATGTTTCCTCTTTCGGGATGCATAAGTTATGAGGCAGTAGAGACAGCCTAGGACAAAGTGGATTGTGTGAAGGAAGTTGTTCCTGTTCGCATGAAGCCATGAGGTTCAATGACTGAGTGGCCACAACCGAAGGAGATAACCCGTCCCACTGGCGTTTCCGCTTACGGGTTGAGGACACCGGAATGAGCACCCATAGAAAAGTTCGCAGGGGTTGCCATCCAAGATGAGCAGCTACTGCTCCACGTCGTCGATGTCAGTGGCACCGCTGAAGTTTCGTGCGGCGGCAAAAGAGGCGCCTTCTAGGAAGGCCTTGGCTCGTTCCAGATGCGGAAATCCGGCCATTTGGGCCCAAAAGGCTGGGCTGTGGTCAGGATGGATCAGGTGCGAGAGCTCATGCAACAGCACATAGTCCACGACCCAATCTGGCATCCCCTGAACATGATGCGAAATCCGAATCGACTTCCGCGCCGGAGTTGCCGATCCCCAGCGACTATTCTGGTTTGTCACCCAGCGGACTGACTCGGGGGCAGCCTGCGAGCGCAGATACCGTGCCGATAACAAAGTGGCACGTTCCATGAGCGCGGCGTCACTGGTGGGTATCCCCCGGCGGCCGCGCTGTTGCTTGGCGCCTTGTTCAAGTTTGGCCACCATATGCGGGACCCAATAACTTTCATCTTCCACGCTCAGGCGGGCCGGAACGGCGATGACCGCCCGGCCACTTTCAAAGAACGCCGATAGTCCGCTCTTGCGGCGATTCGTGCGCCTGACAATGACGGGCTCTCCCGTGCTGAGGGTGTGGGCGGAGATGGAATCGCCCAGTGGCCCGGGAGTTCCTCGCCCAATGGTTCCAGGACGCGGTGCTTTTGTTGCTGCCATACTCTGACGGTACAACGATCCTGAGGCCTGATTCGAATCTGCGCCCCGTCATTGTGGATAACCTGCCCCTGTGGATAACTTCACGCACGAAATGCGATTTAGTGCCAAGATCAAAGAGGGGCAGATGACTATCGTCTTTAGTTCAGGAGGGTGCCATGAGCATCATCAATCCGGGCCTTCGCATGGTGCGCCTGAGTGCCTCCAGTGTCCAGATCGGGCTGGGTCCAGGCGGCATCATTCTCGACGGGCTCCAAGCCGCTGACATCAGCTTCGTCGATGCACTGCGCCAAGGAATTGCCGATCCGCTCGTGAAGGAGCAGGCCGCTGCCTTAGGGCTCGGTTCTGCCCGCGCCGAGGAGATCTGCTCCATGCTGGCCGGGCAGCTCTTCCCTGATGAGGAACTGCATGCGGAGGGTTTCCGGGCCGAGCGGCTGCTTCCCGATCATGTGGCGTTGCTCGGTCTGCATCAGAAGCCGTGCCGGATCTTCATGAGCCGGCGGGAGCACGCCGTCGTGCATCTTGTCGGTTTGGGGCGCACAGGTGCAGCGCTAGCCGCGACGCTCGTAGGTGCCGGGGTGGGCACCTTGTTGCTTGAGGATGATCGGCCGGTGGGTCCCAGTGATGTGGGCCCGGGGTCATTCAAGATCAGCGATCTGGGGCTGGCTCGCTCGCTGGCGGTACGGCGCCGTCTGCTGCGCATCGATCCGCTGGCCAACGCCCATGTGCTGCATACGGGAGGGAACGGTGGTCCTGATCCGCGGTGCCTTGATCTTGCCATTGTGACCAGCCACGACACCGTCTCACAGGACACCGCGGCGCGTTTCCTTGCCGTGGAGCGGCCGCATCTCTTTGTGGTCCTCCGAGAACAGGATGGGCGGTTGGGACCCTTTGTCATCCCTGGCGAAACCGCGTGCGCCGACTGCGTGGAACGCCATCTCGGGGTGCAGCACGTGGGATGGCAGGAATCCCCCGAAGCTGGCGCCTCCCCTGCTCGTCATCCTGCCTCGCTGGAGAGTGTTGCCTTGGCGACAACCCTGGCTGGCATGGCGGCAGCTCATGCCTTATTGTTTCTAGATGCCGTCAATCAACCGGGGAGTTACTCGGCCGTCATGACCTTTCATTCAGGGACTGGCCGGTGGACGCGGCAAGAGTTCGCCCCGCATCCTGACTGTGGCTGTCAGTGGCAGGATCAGCCGTTGGCGACAATATCCAAGACGTCCTCTCCGTAACGCTCCAGCTTCGAGGGACCAACCCCGGGCAGGGCCGCTAGTGCGTCGAGGTCCTGCGGTGCGGCCTCGGCGATAGCCATCAAGGTGGCATCGGTGAACACCACGAAAGCCGGAACGTTGGCGCTTGTGGCCTCACCCAATCGCCATTCCCGCAGTTCCTCAAAGACGGCCTCGTCGTAGCCGGGCGGGCAGTCGGCGCAACGGCCAGTCTTGCGTTCGGCTCCTGTGCTCAAGATCTTCCCACAGACTCGGCACACGGAGGGTCCCACAGCCTTACGGGACTTCTTGGTTCCGGGCAGGCGGGCCGACGCCGGGGCGCTGGCCGAGGTGTTGGGGCGCAAGCCATCGAGGAACCTCGAGGGCCTACGGTTGGCGCGCCCTCCGGGGGTACGTGCCGTGGACCAGGAGAAGTTCAAGAATTCCCTGGCACGCGTGATACCCACATAGAGCAGGCGGCGTTCCTCATCGACGGTCTCAGGGGTGTCCGCGAAGGAGATCGGCATGAGTCCCTCGCTCAACCCCACGAGGAAGACGGCATCCCATTCCAGGCCCTTGGCCGAGTGCAAAGAGGCCAGCGTAACACCCTGCACCGTGGGTGCATGCTGGGCTGTTGCGCGGTCCTGGAGCTCGGCAACAAAGTCAATGAGC
Organism: Arthrobacter psychrolactophilus; assembly: GCF_003219795.1. GTDB lineage: Bacteria > Actinomycetota > Actinomycetes > Actinomycetales > Micrococcaceae > Specibacter > Specibacter psychrolactophilus. The sequence continues at coordinate 458,788 of NZ_QJVC01000002.1, forward strand.
GTAAAGGTGTGCTCCGGTGTGCTGCGGGAAACCACGAGTTCATCAGCCAGGGCAACAATGGCCGAGAGCGATTCCCACCGCTCGCGGACGGCACCGCCGGTCTTGGGTGCTTCTTCCTGGTAGCCCAGGTTGTGCAGCACATCGCGGACCAACTGACCCAGGGCTTCGTCCTCGGCTGCACGGGAGGCTGCCCGGAGCTGCAGCATGGCGTCGCGGACTTCCTTGCGCGCAAAGAAGCGCTCCCCGCCACGCAGTTGATACCCAACATTGGCTGCCGTCAGTGCCTGCTCGTAGGCTTCGGACTGCCCATTGGTCCTAAAGAGCACGGCTATTTCGCTGGCCTGGGTGCCGTTGGCCATCAATGCCTTGATGCGTGAGGCCACGGCTGCTGCCTCGGCCTCGTCGTCGCTGCATTCTAAGAACTCGGAGGCCGGACCGTTGGGGCGTTGGGCGATGAGTTCTAGGGGTTTGGACCAGAGCGCATCAGCGCTGAGTCCCCCGCTTCGCCGGTTACCCAACAGGGAGTTCGCCAAGCCCACAACCTGCGGGGTGGAGCGGTAGTCGCGCACGAGCTTGACCACATTAGCCTCGGGATAGCGCTTGGGGAAGTCGAGCAAATGCCGTGGCGTTGCACCCGTAAAGGAGTAAATGGTCTGACTTGCATCGCCCACGACGCACAACTCATCCCGCCCGCCCAGCCACAAATCAAGCATGCGCTGCTGGAGCGGGGACACATCCTGATACTCATCAACCACAAAGTGCCGGTACTGATCTCTCACGGTCGCGGCAACGCGCGGATCTTCCTGCAAAATACCGACGGTGATGAGCAGGACGTCCTCAAAGTCAATGAGGTTTCGATCGGCTTTGACGTCTTCGTAGGCCTGGAACAAGCGGCCCACGGCGACCTTGTCGAGACCTCCGGGTTCGCCACGGTCCTCGGCCTTGAGCAGGTACGTTTCCGGCGTCAGCATCGACACCTTGGCCCATTCAATTTCGGCGGCAAGGTCGCGGACGGCGGCCCGGTCGGTGGGTAGGCGCAGGCGACGTGCAGCCTCGGCAATGATTTGTGCCTTGTAGTCGAGCAGCCCAGGCAGCTGACCTCCGACGGCGTGCGGCCAAAAGTACTGCAGTTGACGCAGGGCGGCTGCGTGGAACGTCCGGGCCTGCACGGTACCAACGCCCAGATCACGCAAGCGGGTCCGCATCTCAGCTGCCGCCCGGGCGGTGAAGGTCACGGCCAGCAGCCGGTTGGGGTTGTAAACACCTGTGTGCACACCGTAGGCAATGCGGTGCGTGATGGCACGGGTTTTGCCCGTACCGGCTCCGGCCAAAACGCAGAGCGGACCATTCAGGGTGGTTGCTACGGCACGTTGTTCATCATCCAGACCTGCCAGGATGCGCTCCTCCGCGGTGCGTTCATCCATCACCGGCAGGCCCGACTGTTGTGGATCGAAACTCATGCCGTCGCGCCAGAGGCAATCAACTCGGCGGCATCGGAATCGTCGGCTTCCACGATGCGTCCGCCGTACCAGCGTTCCACGAGTTCACGGGCGATCGAGAGGCGGCCAGGAATGCTGGCACGGCCGCTGAGGACCTCGGCCTGCAGCTCTTCCCGGCTGAACCAGCGGGTAGCTCGCACCTCGACCCTGTCCGGTGTAGACACGGATGAGGAGGTGTATCCCATGTAGCCAAGCATCAAGGAGCGAGGGAAAGGCCAGGCTTGTGAGTCGACATAGCTCAGCGATTCGAGCACGACACCGACCTCTTCGGCAATTTCACGCACGGCGGCACGCTCACCGCTCTCCCCTGCCTCAACAAAGCCCGCAACGGTGGAGTACTTATTTTCGGGCCACGCAAAGTTATTGGCCAACAAGATCTTGTCATCCGGGCCCACGATGGCCACAATAACGGCCGGATCGGTGCGCGGAAAATGCTCCGAGCCGTCCTTCGGGCAGCGGCGCATCCAGCCCGAGCTCAGCGATTCGGTGAGGGTGCCACAGCGCGGGCAGAAGGTGTGCGTGGCGTGCCAGTTCGCGACGGCTTGCGCCTCGATGAAGATTTCAACATCGCCAGCGCTCAAGGAACTCGCCACGTCCCGGTACCCGGAAAATTCGGCGTCTGCCGGCACCCAGGCGAGGTCGCCGGCGTCGTAAGGGAGAACTTGCAGGAGCACATCGGTGCCGGACGGCAACCCGTGCCCTTCAAGGGTCTTGGCTAGGTACACAGAAATGGTGCCCGCCGGGGGCACAGCGGGAAGCGTTGCGGGGTCGAAATATCCCAGCGCGCCACCGCTCATGAGGGCCTTGCCGCGGTGGAAGATCACAACGCGACGGGCACTCGATTCCAGCATCGTCTCCAGATACCCCAGTTCGCTGCGTTGTTCGCACTGGCGATCGAGCAAGGTTTCGGGGGACGGGCTGAGAATGGTCATGTTTCTACCGTACGCATCGGGGAGCGATTTTTACATTCCAGCGGCCGTGATTGTGGACAACTTCCGCCGCCGGCGCACACGCGCGGGGAGGCGTTGCGCTAGATCCGGGCCAAGGAGTTCTTGCGACTCGCCGCCCCAGCGGCACGGGGTTAAGGCATTGGCGTTCTACGGTGGAGGGGTGAGAAGAATGACTGCAATCGAATTGGCCGCGATCGCCAGCGCCGCCGTGCCCGGACTTAATGTCACAGCGTTCGGGCCGGAGCCTGATGACACGGCTGATTTCTGCTCGGCGATGCTTGTTGACGCCGAAAATCGCCGCTGGCGAGTACGCTCACCGCGGCACCCCGAAGCCAGCACCCGACTCGAGACCGAGCGCCAAGTTCTGCGAGCCTTCTCTCCCGCGATCCGGGCCGAATTGCCCTTCCTTCTGCCGTCCGTCGCCGGAACCGTGCGTCAGGGTGAGCTGATCACTTTTGTATACTCACACATCGCCGGCCAGGCCGAAACCGTGGAGCGGCTTGCCTCAGGCACCGCTGCGCTCGCGCTGGAGATTGGCGCCGCGATTGCCGCAATTCATGATTTGCCGCAGGAACTCGTCACGAATTCTGATCTGCCCAGCTACACGGCGAACGAATTCCGACAGCGTAAGCTCAATGAGCTTGATCAGTCGGCCACCACGGGCAAGATTCCCCCGTCGTTGTTGCGTCGCTGGGAACACGCCATGGAGGATGTGACGCTTTGGCGTTTCAACCCCTGCGTGGTGCATGGCGATCTCCACGAGGACAACATCTTGTTGGAGAAGGACAAGGTCACGGCCGTTATTGGCTGGACCGATCTGCGCATTGGCGACCCTGCCGATGATTTTGCCTGGCTGGTGGCCGTCAACGACGCCAATTTTGTTGACACGGTCATGCAGGCCTATGCCGCGGCCCGCCACGAAACCCCGGACCCCCATCTGCTCCGCCGCGCCGCCCTGAGCGCCGAGTTTGCGCTGGCTCAGTGGCTCGTCAAGGGTTACGCCGCCGATAGCGCCCGTATGGTGGAGGACGCCGAGTCCATGCTCAAGACCCTCGAGGCCGATATCGCCGAGCATGGCGGTCAGCCCATCAGCGTGGAGCCCACCGTGGTTCCGCCCGCACCCGCCAAGGCCCCCGACACTACTCCCTCCACCCCCGCAGCGGTGCCATCCGCGGTTTCTGTCAGCCCGGTGCCGGATGCAACGGACGCTATCACGATCGTTCCGGAGGCCGTCAAGGCACTCGAAGCGGACGACGCCGAGGCCACCGACGCTGTCAGCGTCGAGGACAGCGCCACAGACTCTGCGGACGACGCGAGCGATTCCGACGACGCTGCAACCGAGGACGCCACCGAGGAGCCGTCAAGCGATACGCCTGCCGCCAACGAACTCGACACAACAGCGCTCAAGGTCATCCCTTTCAAAAAGGACTGATCCCCCGCGGTCCTCCCTCACGAGCTACGCTGTGTAGGCATTCCGCACGATCGCCTCGAGTTCCTCCTGCCCGGCGAGATCCACGGGCCGGATCAACTTGTCCTGCCCCACGTAGTAAAACGCTGCACGCACCTGATCCAGCGGCACGCCCTTCAAGCGTGACCAGGCCAAGCGGTACACGGCCAGCTGCACGCCGCGTACGGCCAGCTGCGCCTTGCTGGGTACCTTGCCGGTCTTCCAGTCGATCAGATCCCACACACCATCGGGGTCGCGGAACACCGCGTCGATACGGCCACGCACAACCACCTCGGCCACGCGGGTTTCAATGGGTACCTCAAGATCGGCGGGGATTCTCGCGGCCCAATCGGAGTTTTTAAAGGTCTCCTGCATATCGGCCAGGCCATACGCCTCGTCGACATAAGCGTCGGCACCCGGCTCTTCGTCAAAGTCGAGCTGTCCGGTGGTGGCAAAGAACTCTTCGATCCAGGCGTGGAACGCCGTTCCCTTACGAGCCGCCATACCCGGCTTCGTGGGCACGGGTCGGCGCATGGCACGCGTAACCTTATCGGGGTCCTCGCCCAAGGCCACGAGCCGTGAGGCGGAAATATGCGGGGGCAGTTCCACCCTCAGCTGTTCCGTTTCGATCTTGTCTTGGGCCAACAGGACCGAGGCTTCCGTACCCCAGCGAGGATTCTGGGCCAGGAATTCCGCAGTCCCTGCGGAGATTTCCTGTTCTTGGAACTCAGCAACCGAGGCGAGGACGGCGGCCGCGGAACGTTCGGAGTTCTCCCGGCGTCCGATCCGCTGCGCCACACCGGCACGGCCTGCAATCTCTGGCCCGTTGAGTGGATCGTAGGGCCAGGGTGCGCTTTCGGCACCCGCGCTGATGGGGTTGACCGCGTCTTCTTCCGGATCTTCTCGCCACAGTCCCAGGGCCGCCGTCTGGTGTGCACCCTCGGTCAGCGGGAGCAACTCGTCGAGGAAAGGCGATGGTTCCAGTGGCTTCTTTCCGCTTCCCCACACCGTCGTAGAGCACATGAGATAGTCGCGGGCTCGAGTGAAGGCGACATAGGCCAGGCGTCGTTCCTCTTCTTCGGCATGCAGCAAAACATCGTCGGCGAAGAGCTTCTCGTTATCCATCAATGACTTGAGATCCGGCACGTTCATATCCCACTCGGGCAGATCATCGCGATCCCCGCGCAGGGGCCACGGCAGCGATTTAGCACCCGTGCTCCACCGGTCCGCGCGGGCGCTGGGGAACGCTCCGGCATTCATGCCCGGCACAAAGACCACATCCCATTCAAGCCCCTTCGAGGCGTGCACGGTCAGCAGGGCAACAGCGTCGGGGTTGCTTTCCACCGGCGACATCTCCAGCCCGCCCTCCTCGGATTCCGCAGTTTCCAGCCACGCGAGAAAAGCATCCAGATCTACGCGCTGAGCGGCCTGCATAAACGTTGCGGCGGCATCGGCAAAGGCGTCCAGATGACGCCTGGCATGGTGAATGCTGGAGCCGGGTTTGGCGGCCAACTCAATGTCCAGGAGCATGGTCTTCTCCACGACGCCGAGCAGGTTCGCCAGGTCCTCGCCCACAAAGGTCCGCAGCACGCGCAGCTCATCGCGCAGCGCCAGGAGCCGGGTGCGGGCGACATCGCTCAGCGGTCGGCAGCCCTCGGGCCAATAGTCGGGGCTCAGATAATCCAGCGCCTCGATCAGCGAGGAGGCATCGACCAGATCGGCTGTCACAACGGGGGCATCGGGCGTCTCCTGCGGCGACTCTCCACCCTCTGCATGCAGCGCGGCGGCATCAAAGCCCACCCGATGTTTCGCAGCCCAGCTGCGACGGCGTGCCAAGTGCCGGGCCCAATCGGCAAAGGCCATCAAATCCGCCGGCCCAATCCGCCACCGTGCCCCCGTGAGCAGACGCATCAGGGCATCCGAACGCCCGGGATCGGCAATTACCCGCAGCGTTGCCACGAGATCAACGATTTCCGGGGTTCCGAGCAGCCCGCTCAGCCCGACAATTTCATAGGGAATACCCCGCGCCTCAAAGACAGATTGCAGCTTTGAAAACTGCGCACGACGGCGGCACAAGACAGCCAGCGTCATGGCACCTTGGGCTCCGGTACGGTGAGTGAAGTCGCCTTTGCGGTCGAGAATTTCGGCGGCGATGGCCTCGGCTTCATCGAGTTCGGTCTCGTAACGGGCCAGCACCACCTCCCCGTCCGGTGCATGGGGCTTCTCGCGCAACGGCGAGACGACCACCCGGGGACCGGCGGCCGCCCGCTCGGACTCGGTGAGCCCGGCGGCGAGCCTGGCATTGGCCTTGCGCGTTTGTGCGGCCGTCAGCTCGGCCGACATGACGTTGGCAGCGGCCAGAATATGTGCGGAGTTGCGCCACGCAATGGTGAGTTCGGCAGTTCCGGCATAGGCGCCGTCGTGCTTGAGAAAGATCTCGGGGAAGCGGAAGAGCTGACCGGCCGAGGCGCCACGGAAACCATAGATGGACTGGTGCGGATCGCCTACAGCCGTGACCGGGTGACCGGCGCCGAAGAGCTCGGCGAAGAGCTGCAGCTGGGCGTGCGAGGTGTCCTGGAATTCATCCAGCAACACCACCTTGAAGCGTTGGCGTTCCATCTCGGCAGCATGCGGAACATCGCGCGCAATTCGGGCAGCCAGGGCCACCAGGTCTCCGTAGTCGAGGACGTTGCGGCGGCGCTTGGCCTCGGCATACTTCTGCACCAGGGCGGCCACGGAGGCACGCGTTCGCAGAACGTCCAGCTGTTTGGTGACGGCTGCCGTCCGCGGCTTCACGGTCTCGGCGATATAAGGCAGGGCCTCAAAACTTGCCAGATACTCTTCGATCGTGGCGATGACCTGCTCGGGTTCTTGCAGGTGTTCGGCGCACTCCCCTGCCAGGTCCATGACGGATTGAATCAGCGTGGACTTGGCCGCCGTGAAGTGCTCGTGAGCGCCATCGTGGGCTTCCACCACGTGGCTGGCCAGCTGCCAGGCATCGGCGGAGCCCATGACGATGGCGTCGCGTTCGATTCCCAAGCGCAAGCCATAATCCGTCACGATGCCACTCGCGTAGGAATGGTAGGTGGAAACCTTGGGCTCCAAGGCATCCCGGGCCGCTGCGGCGGGGGCCAGCTCCACGAGCCCCGAGCGGGCCAGCGTGCCGAGTTTAGCCAGCTGCCCGCGAATGCGTGAGGCTAATTCTCCGGCCGCTTTTCGAGTGAAGGTGACGCCGAGGATCTCCTCGGGCAGGACCAAACCATTGGCCACGAGCCACACAACACGGTCGGCCATCGTGGTGGTCTTGCCCGATCCGGCACCGGCAATGACCAGCAATGGCTCCAGCGGCGAGCAGATAATCGCGGCCTGTTCAGGGGTGGGCGGGCGCTGTTCCAAAAGCTCGGCCAGCTCGTAGGGACTCAAGACGGGCCGCTCCGGCGCCTGGCTCGAGTCCGGGACCTCGGATGCTTCCGACGCTTCAGTGCTCACTTGCTCAGAGGTACTCATTCGGTGATTTGTTTCCCTTCCGGGCACAGCGGACAGATGGTGGGCAGGGGGCAGCCATTACGTTCGGACCAATCGGCCCCGTGACGGGCGGGGAAAACCGCCTGGGCCATGAGCAGGGCCGCCTCCATGACTTTGCGGGTGGGATCGTTATCGCTGCCAGCCACCATGGCCGCCTGGTCCTGTGTTTTCACGCTCTTGGTGCCATCGCCGAGCGGCAGTAGCGCGGCCCCGCCGGAGACGGCTCCGGCAAAGCCCGCAGCGGCGGCCTGCTCCTCGAAGCCTCCCGCGCTCACGGCTACTTGGTAGGCACCCAGCTGCGGATGCTCGGCCACCTGATCCTTGGTGGGTTTGGTACGCCCGGTCTTGAGGTCAACAACAATCAGATTTCCTTGGGAATCAGCCTCAAGCCGGTCCACCTGCCCACGCAGCCGGACCACGTGATCTCCCTCAGGTAATTCACCTAGATCGGTCGTGAAGTTCTCCTCGACACCGATCAAGGTGCGTCCCTGTTGCCGGGCGTCGATGACGTACTGCGCCAGCTTGCCCAGCATCTCCTGAGCACGTTTGTAGTCCACATCGCTCTCCCACGACTCAGGAAGCCCGAGCGACGGCCAGCGTTTATCCAGCTCGGCCAGGTATTCATGTCCGGCGCCGTTGGGGATGTCTTGGGCGATGCCATGGATGAGCGTTCCGAGGCTGCGCGCAAAGTCCGTCGTCGCTTCGCCTCCGGCCGCTTTGATAAACCAATTCAGGGGTGACTTGAGTACCTCTTCAACTTTCGACGGCGAGACCACCACCGGCTCGCCCGGCGCCACAATCGCGGCGTCAGAGCTCAACGGCAACAGCCCCCACCATTGCTTCGGGTGAGCCCCGGGCACCTGGTTTTCCGACAGGAGTGCCAGCATGCGTGCGGCTTCCGGCTCGGCATGCATCTCCGATTCTTGCCGGAGTTCGGCCACGAGCGAGCGCAAGGTCATGGGCCGGGGTACCTGCTCTACTGGGCGGACAGGATATTGTGATTCGCCGCCGGAATCGGTCACGGGGATATAGGGCGCGGCCAGATCTAGGAATTGTGAGGGCTGCAGATCATGCCCCGCGGCTGCTGTGAGAATCAAGAGCTCACTGGCGCGCGAGATGGCGGCAGCAAAGCTGCGGAGTTCGTCATACCGGATGTCCCGCAGTCGTGCGGCCGGATCGATCTGCTGGGCCGCGAGCGCCCCCCGTTCAAGCACATCCACGAGCAGCTGGCTCCCCAGCAATTCACCTCGCAGGCGAGTGTTGGGCCAGACGCCTTCTTGCAGACCGGCCACAATCACCACGGGCCATTCCCTGCCCGCAGCACTGGCCGGGGTCAAGATCTCCACGGCGTCCGTGCGCTGCGCACGAGCCGCGAGCGTATCCATGGGCAGTTCCTGGTCCATGAGGTAGTCCAAGAACTGTTGTGGGCTAGAACCGGGCAGCTGGTCCACATAGCGTTCGGCCGTTTGGAACAAGGCCATGACAGCGTCGAGATCCCTATCGGCGCGAATCCCTGTGGGGCCACCACGCAGTGCCTGAGTCTCCCAGGTTCCGGAACTGTCGCACGCGTCCCACAGCGCCCACAAGACCGTCTCGGCATTCGCGCCCGCCTCAACGACCGCCACTCGACCGGCCGCCAGCATGGCTGCAATGCGGCGAGCATTGGCGGCCTCCCAGCCCAAGGGCTCTAGCTTTTCTGGGTTGAGCAATGCCTCGACGAGCAGCTCGTCGCTGGCGCGGCCGCCTCCCGCATGCAGTTCTTGTTGCCGCAGTGCCTGCCGCAAACGGCGCAGATGAAGCGCCGTTGAGCGCCCCAGACGTGAGGTTAACAGCGCAACGCAAGCCTCGGCGTCGAGCTTCTCTGGCGCCAAGGCAACAGCAAAGGCCTCGAGGAGCGGGCGTACGGCGGGCTCGTCGCGGACCGGATTCTCGGCGACAGGCACCTTGACGGCGATCCCCTGCGCACTTAAATATCGTTGCAGAGCCGCGAGCGCCGAACCTGTTCGCACAATGACGGCGATCTGGTTCAGTCCGCGACCGCCCAGGTGTTGCAGATGCAAGATGCGCTCCGCCACGAGACGCAGCTCGTGCACCTCTGACGCCACCACATGGGCGCTGACCGCAGCACCGTCCGCTACCGTCTCAGCTACGTCACTGCGCCACCGGAGTTCACGCGCCTTGTGTCCACCACGAATCTGGAAGATCCGGTCCGCGACACCCTGCCAGGCGGCCCCGAGGGCGGGATTCATGCGGTGGGAGGCGCTGAGGGAAAACTGTTGCAGTGGGTGTTCGGGCGTGGAGAGGGTCTCCCCCAGGGACGCGATGAGATCCGGGCGTGCCCCACGGAAACCCTGCACCACGGTGTCAGGGGATGCTGCCACGAGCACGTCCTTGCCGCGAGCCACGAGCCGAAGGAGTTCATGCACCGATTTATTGGCCTCTTGAATGTCGTCAACAACAATCAAGGACAGCCGGTTACGTTCCTGAGCGAGGAATTCCGGATCCAGCTGCAGCAGGGTCGTGGCCGCCGTGATGATGCCTGCGGGGTCAAAGGAACCCGATTTTCCCCAGTCCACTACATCGCGGTACTCCTGGTAGAGGGACGCCGCGGCAACCCAATCCGGGCGCTTCTGGGCAGATCCCAGTTCAGCGAGTTCTTCCGGAGCCAGCCCATACTCAATGACCCGGTCAAAGAGCTCGCGGATCTCCTTCCGGAATCCCCGGGTTTCTAAGGCGTCGGACAGTTCGGCGGGCCACTGCGGGGCCGACCCCAGACCGAGCCGATGCCCCAACAACAGATCCCTGATGATCAGGTCTTGTTCCGGGCCGCTCATGAGGCGCGGCGGGCCATCGAGGTGTGGCATTCGCCCCTCGACCTTGGCCCGGCGCAGCAAATCAAAGGCATAGGAGGACCAGGTTCTGGCCGGCGAGGTACTGAGGCTTCGAGTCAGCCGGGCGCTAAAACCATCGCGCAGGCGTGCAGCCGCGAGACGCGACGGCGCCAGCAGCAGGGCACCGGCGGGATCGATCCCGTGATGATCCATCCGCTGCACCGACGCTTCAATGAGAACTGTGGACTTCCCGGTTCCCGGGGCACCCCAAATCAAGACCGGGCCCGAGCCGGGTTCCAGATCCACAACTGCCTGCTGGTCGGCCGTGAGCTGCGGGGCGGAGCGAACACTGTCCACGGGTGGCACCAGCGCCAACTTCGGCACCGCGAATTTCCCTGGCTTTTCTGCGAAGGGCTGTTCTGAATACGGCTGCTCTGCTTGCGTGCTCATACTTGTAGTCCATCATGAGGCTCTGACATTGTGGCGTCGGAACCATCCAGCACCCGGAGGCTCTCGGCGATGGCGTCGATCTGATCAAATTCGGTGTCGCTGGGGTTCCAGCGCGCGAGCTTCATGTCAACCCGCCATGACGGAGTCCGGCCAGCTGTGGGAGAGGTATCGCCGCGCAGGGCTGTCTGCTCTTGGCGGTAATGTTCCAGTGCCTGAGCATCAAGGCCCTGTGGTGCCTGACCGCTGGCACGAATGACCCGCCACCAGGGCGTGTCGCTGCCCTGCGCCGCCATCGCGGCGCCCACCTGCCGAGGTCCACCATTCTCGAGCAAGGCCGCAATGTCCCCATAGGAGAGGACGCGGGCTGGCGGAATCAAGTCCGCTACCGCCAAAACTGCTTCAATATACTGCTCACGCATGCCTCAAGCCTAGTTCGCCTGAGCAGCCCAGATGCGCCCCGGATACGTCTTTGTCCATGGCAGCAGGTAGCGTTATGGAATGACTAGCTGGAGCATGCACCCCCGTGCCGCATTTGACCTTGAAACCACCGGCAAGGATCCGCGCACGGCGCGGATCGTCACGGCCTCGATCGTGATGGTGGACGAGAGCGGTGCCGTGGCCGAAAGCTACGAGTGGCTAGCCGATCCCGGAGTTGAAATCCCCGAGGAAGCTGCCGCAATCCACGGCATCTCCACGGCCCATGCCCGCGAAAACGGCCGCCCCTCCGACGAGGTCACGGCAGAGGTTGGCGCCGTCCTGGCCACCTTGTTCGCCAATGACATCCCCGTTATCGCCTTCAATGCCAGCTACGACTTCACCGTCCTGGCCAACGAGGCTCGCCGGCACGAACTCACGCAGATCACGGCGTCTCCCGTCATTGACCCCTTTATCTGCAATAAGCACGTCGACCGTTTCCGCAAGGGCAGCCGCACGCTCGTGGCCCTGTGCGAGGAATACGGCATCAACCTTGAGGACGCTCACACCTCGGCCGCCGACGCCGAGGCCACGCTGCGCCTGGCCGATGCCCTGGCCGCGAAATACAGTGCCCTGCGGATTGATCTGAACGAACTGCATGCCGCACAAGTTGGCTGGGCGCGGGAGCAGGCCGCTGATTTCCAGGCCTATCTGCGTCGCGTCAAAGATCCAGAAGCCGTGATCGAGGGCGACTGGCCGCTTCTTCCCTGATCGACACCTCCCGGTCTCACAGAAGTTGGACCACGAAAAGCGCGGGATGTAATGGAATGACCCAACTGTAGTGAGACAACTTCAGCAAGTCCGTTTGATTCACGTCCAAGACGTCGTGTGTCCCATACGAAGGAACCCTGCGGGACTGTCGACTGCGACTTGAAGAACAGTGCGAATGGGCTCTGCCGGGTGGAAGAAGCTAGCCATTCTGCTGGGCTGGTTCATCCGATGCTGGATTCCGAGAATCGACGAAAGATTAGGAACTCTGAGGGCACATCGAAATCGGTGGTTAGCTATTTGTAGACCTCGCCGCGGTGCGCCACTCGGAGCACGGTGACGACCAGAATATCGTCAATACCGTCGTATAGAGGCCGATGGTCGCCAATACGAATCCTTCAAGCGTGAGTTTCACCGGCCAGCTTCTTGTACCCGGTTGGGTGAGGATCCTAATGAAGTTCACACATCCCGGAGAGAATGCGTCGCTAAATGCCATAGTTAAGCGTTCTGATTTCCTAGGCTGCCGCGGTTGCGGAATTTTTCAAGTCAAGCGGTACCAAGGTGAGTTAGACAGCGGTTAGGCTGCTTGTTTTTCGGTGGCTTCCTTTG
>NZ_QJVC01000030.1 GCF_003219795.1 Arthrobacter psychrolactophilus
TGCCCTCACCATCGGGGCCTCTGTGTTCTATACACGCGTTCATCTGCTGCAACAGGGTTTTGTCTTCCCCGTAACCGTAGTAACCGGCGATTCCGCACATACTTACTTACCTCATCTTTAGTACGTCAGTCCTGCCGACAATGCTACTTGCTTGAGAGGCCTACGCCGCTCACCCTGTCCGGCGCGTGGAGGAACTTCTCGTGTGTTAACGGTGTGAGATGGCGCCCATCTATGATGAAGATGTGACTTTAGACTCCACTTCAACAACTTTCAGCGGCCCCACCGTGGGCATTTTGGCCTTACAAGGTGACGTGCGCGAGCACGCCAAGGCCATCGAGGACTGTGGCGCCCGCGCCGTCTCGGTACGGCGCCCCAGCGAATTAGCCACGGTTTCAGGCCTGATCATCCCGGGCGGTGAATCCACCACGATCGATAAACTCAGCAGGATCTTTGGCATGCGGGAGCCGCTCCAAGAAGCCATAGCCGCGGGATTGCCTGTCTATGGCAGCTGCGCGGGCATGATCATGCTCGCCAATGACATCGCCGATCCGGCCACGGATCTCTCCGGTCAGCCACAGCAAACTCTGGGCGGTCTGGATATCACGGTGCGGCGAAACGCCTTCGGACGGCAGGTGGATTCCTTTGAAACCGAGCTTGATTTTCAGGGCCTAGCCCCCGCCGGAACGCCCGAAACACCCCTGCATGCGGTGTTTATTCGCGCCCCCTGGGTGGAACGTGTGGGGGAGGGAGTTCAGGTCCTTGCCGCGGTGAAGGCGCCTGACGCCGCGCAAAACGCTAGGATTGATTCAGAAGTTCGTGCCGTTGCCGTTCGCTCGCAGCATTTGCTAGCTACCTCCTTCCATCCGGAAGTGACAGGTGAACGCCGCATTCACGAACTGTTTATTCGGATGATTAGAGGAGACGCGTAACCATGTCAGGCCACTCCAAATGGGCAACTACCAAGCACAAGAAGGCGATTCTTGATGGCCGCCGCGCAAAGTCGTTTGCCAAGCTGATCAAGACCATCGAAGTTGCTGCCCGTGGTGGCGGCGCCGATCTACAGGGTAACCCTGCTCTTGAATTGGCCGTCTCGAAGGCAAAGAAGACCTCGGTTCCGGCAGACAACATTGACCGCGCCATCAAGCGTGGCGCAGGCCTGCTCGGCGATGCCGTGGAATACCAGACCATCATGTACGAGGGCTACGGCCCCCAGGGCACCGCGATCTTGATCGAGTGCCTCACCGACAATAAGAACCGTGCCGCCTCAGAGGTTCGTCTGGCCGTGGGCCGTAACGGCGGCAACATGGGTGACCCGGGATCCGTTGCCTACATGTTTACCCGTAAGGGTGTTGTCAGCCTGCCCAAGAATGGCCTCAGCGAAGATGATCTGCTCATGGCAGTCCTCGAAGCCGGTGCCGAAGAGGTCAAGGATGAGGGTGAGAACTTCGAGATCATCTCCGAGCCTCAGGACCTTCCCGCAATTCGTGAAGCCCTGAACGAGGCAGGCATTGAGTACGACAGTGATGAGGCTGCCTTCGTGCCGTCCATGAAGGTCGAACTCGATGTGGAAAACGCTCGTAAGTTCATGAAGCTCTACGACGCTTTGGAAGATCTGGACGACGTTCAGAACATCTACTCCAGCGCCGATATGAGCGCCGAGGTTCTTGCCGCTCTTGAAGAGGACTAAGAACTGCGTGTTTTAGGTGTTGACCCGGGCTTGACCCGGTGCGGGTTGGGCGTCGTCGACGTCGCCGCCAACCGCACGGCCACCCTCGTAGGTGTGGGCGTGGTGGGCAGCTCGCATGAATTGACGCTCGACGCCCGGCTGCTGGTCATCGCGGAAGCGATTGACCAGTGGCTGGACGCGTTTAAACCGGAAGTTTTAGCCATCGAGCGTGTCTTTGCCCAGACCAACGTGAGCACCGTCATGGGTGTTGCCCAGGTCTCCGGGGTGGTCATGGTGGCCGCGGCCCGTCGCGGCATTCCCGTCGCGATGCACACCCCGTCGGAGGTCAAGGCCGCAGTAACGGGCAATGGGCGGGCCGACAAGACGCTCGTCACGGCCATGGTCACCCGTCTCTTGCGACTCTCCGAGCCGCCACGACCGGCCGATGCCGCCGACGCTTTGGCGCTGGCGATTGCTCACGCCTGGCGCAGCGGAAATTCCTTCTCTAAAGATCCGCAAGGCCCGACGGCGGCACAAAAGTTATGGCGCGAGGCTGAAACTAAGTCCAAGGTCAAGAAAAACAAAGAAAAACCAGCTCCTAAGTGGAACTAGTTGCTCGTAAGTATGTTCGATACACTTAAGGTCTATTGAGTTCTCCATTCGTCAGCTTTTGTCAGGAGCAGTTGTCATGATCAGTTTTGTCCGCGGTCCGGTTGCCGCGCTTTCCCTCGCCCAGGCCGTCATTGACGTCAATGGGGTCGGGATGCTGGTTCATGCCACCCCCAAAACCCTAGGGAACTTGCGGTTGGGGGAGGAAGCCACGCTGACCACCGCCATGATTGTCCGCGAGGACTCCATGACCCTCTTTGGCTTTGCCGACGAGGATGAGCGAGAAATCTTTGACACTCTGCTGACGGTCAGCGGCATTGGGCCGCGTCTGGCCCTGGCCATCCTTTCCATGCTGGAACCTGAGAGTATCCGTGTGGGCGTCGCCAATGCCGACGGCAAGGTCTTCACCAAGGTTCCCGGCGTGGGGCCGAAGGTGGCCGGCAGAATTGTTTTGGAACTCAAGGGCAAACTCAAACCCACAGGCGTCGCCACCTCGGCCGCTCCCGCCGTCGTCGAGGCTATGGCATGGAAGGATCAGGTGGTGGCCGCCATGACAAGTCTGGGATGGAACGAGCGCGATGCCTTAAAGGCCATCGACGCCGCCGTCGCCGCGGACCCCGAGCTGGCGGAGGGTGCGAATGTGCCCGCCGTACTGCGAGCCACGCTGCGCTGGCTGGGTCAGGACAACACCCGCGCCAAGGTGGGCCGCTAAGTCATGGCTGGACTCAACGATCCCATTCCGCTTCTTCCCGGGCAGCTCAGCATC
This sequence comes from Arthrobacter psychrolactophilus, assembly GCF_003219795.1. GTDB lineage: Bacteria > Actinomycetota > Actinomycetes > Actinomycetales > Micrococcaceae > Specibacter > Specibacter psychrolactophilus. Next base: position 3,042 of record NZ_QJVC01000030.1, read on the forward strand.
GCCGGGGAGGGCGCCGCGAGCCGCGGGCCAGGCGAACTGGTGGCTCCCGCCGTCGAGCCTGAGGAACGTGAGCTTGAGGCGGCGCTGCGGCCCAAGAACCTCGATGACTTTGTGGGCCAGGAACGGGTCCGGAAACAACTTTCGCTCGTCCTGGCGGCCTCAAAGATTCGTGGCCGCAGCGCCGATCATGTGCTGATGTCGGGCCCTCCCGGCCTGGGCAAGACCACGCTGGCCATGATCGTCGCCGCCGAGATGAACGCGCCGTTGCGCATCAGCTCCGGTCCGGCCATTCAGCATGCCGGCGATTTGGCCGCCATCCTTTCCTCCCTGACCGAGGGTGAGGTCTTGTTCCTGGACGAGATTCACCGCATGTCCCGGCCCGCCGAGGAAATGCTGTACATGGCCATGGAAGATTTCCGGGTCGATATCATCGTGGGCAAGGGCGCAGGCGCTACCGCTATCCCGTTGGAATTGCCGTCCTTCACACTCGTGGGTGCCACGACGCGTGCCGGACTATTGCCGGGACCCCTGCGTGATCGCTTTGGCTTCACGGGACACCTGGAATTTTACTCCGTCGCGGAGTTGGAACTCGTCCTGCGTCGCTCGGCGGGCATGCTAGACCTCAAGCTCACAAGTGCTGGCTTCTCCGAGATTGCCGGTCGCTCCCGTGGCACACCCCGTATTGCCAACCGGCTGTTGCGGCGAGTGCGTGACTGGGCCCTCGTTCACGGCATTGAAACCATCGACGCGCGTTCTGCATCGGCGGCCCTGGATATGTATGAGGTGGATGTCAGGGGGCTCGATCGCCTCGACCGTTCCGTGCTGGAAGCGCTCGTGAACAAGTTCAACGGTGGCCCCGTCGGCTTGTCCACCCTGGCCATCGCCGTGGGCGAGGAGAGCGAAACCGTCGAAACTGTGGCGGAGCCTTTCCTTGTTCGAGAAGGTCTCCTAGGACGTACCCCACGGGGCCGTATTGCCTTGCCTGCCGCCTGGGAACATCTGGGCCTGCGGATGCCAGGAAATGCCGTGGCTGCCGCGATGCTGCCCATCGATGAGGATATTTAGTTTCCCAAGAGGGGCTAAATTCCGGTTCCCGGGCTACACCTTGTGTATTTATGCTCGTTTATGAGCGGTTTCCCACCAAGTCACCAGTTTTACCCTTTAGACTGATATGACGTCCGGCACGTTCGCTGCGTGTTTGGTCCCACTTTTTCCTTAACGAATGGATTTTTCGCTGTGCTCCCCAGCAGTATTTTGGCCGCAGACCCCGCCGCACAGGCCGGTCTCTTGAGCCCCATGAACCTTCTCTTGTTCGCTATGTTTGCGCTCCTGATCTTCATGATGGTGCGCAAGCAGAAGAAGACCAAGGCTGCAGCAGAAGAGCAGCGCGCCAAGCTGGCTCCCGGCGTTGAGATGATGACAAACTTCGGCTTGTTTGGCAAGGTCATCTCCATCGATGAGGCGGAGAACAAGATCGTTCTGGAAATCTCACCCGGCACCACCGCTACGGTTCACCGCCAGACGGTTGCGAAGATCATCGCTCCTGAAGAAGTAACCGCCGTTGTGCCTGACGATGCTTCCTCACTGACCCTGGGCAAGAACGAGCAGGCCGAGGAAACCCCTGAGGAATCCATCGAGCGCTTGAACAACGAAAACAACAAAGACAACTAGCCTTATCCGGGTTGGCGGCTGCTGTGCCTGACGAAGCGTCATGGCACAGCAGCATTGCCATGTTCTCATTACCCGTGACCAATAGAAGGATCCCTTGATGGCACGAACCGGTCCGACGTCCACAGCTCGCAGAACTCTTCTGTGGCTTGCGGCGATCATCATTGCATGCACCTTGGCTGTAGGTGGCGGCGTTCTCGCCGGGGCCACCACATGGGCGCCAAAACTTGGTCTAGACCTTGAGGGTGGCACCCAGATGATTCTGGCGCCAAAGGTCGAGGGCGCAGGTAATATCACCAGCGAGCAGCTCGACCAGGCTGTCTCGATCATTCGTCAGCGTGTTGATGGTTCGGGTGTCTCCGAGGCGCAGATTTCCACCGAGGGTGGTCGCAACGTTGTTGTGAGCATGCCGGGCAAGCCCACGGATGAAGAACGCGATCTCATTAAGGCTTCGGCCAACATGAGCTTCCGCCCCGTCATTGCCACGACCGGAGTTGCCTCCGGCGCTGTGGCCGAGGCCGACCGTACCGCCGAGGCAAATCTGCCCGTGCCCACGGCCGCACCTGTCGATGCCAGCGATATCAACTGGGTTGATGCGGCGCTGTTCAAGGAGTTCGAAGCCACAAGCTGCATTGCTCCTTTGACGGATCGCCCCACCACCTCGGATCCGGCCAAGCCGATCGTGAGCTGTGAGCCTGAAACCGGCGTCAAGTACATCCTGGGCCCGGTAGAAATCCCCGGTAAGTGGATCAAGAACGCCACGTACGGTCTTGCTGCTGGCGCTAACGGCGCCACGACCAACCAGTGGTCGGTCAACCTGACGTTGGAAAAGCCCGAAGGTGCCGACGCCTTCAAGGCAGTCACGCAGCGCTTGAACTCCAAGTACCTGATTAACGCGAACGATCCGCAGGCGCGCTTTGCGATTGTGCTGGACGACAGCGTCATCTCGGCACCGTCCTCCATGGCAGTCATCACCGATGGTCAGTCCTCCATTACGGGACAGTTCACCGAGGCCAGCGCCAAGTCCCTCGCGGATAAGCTGAAGTTCGGTTCCTTGCCCATCAGCTTCGAAATTCAAAGTGAAGTGCAGATTTCGGCGACCCTTGGTTTGCAGCAGCTGGAAATGGGTCTGTTGGCCGGTTTGATCGGTCTGCTGCTCGTGGTCGTGTACTCACTGTTCCAGTACCGCGCCTTGGGTATCGTGACGATTCTCTCGCTCGTGATTGCCGGTGTGTTGACCTACCTCGCCATTGTGTTGCTGGGCTGGGCCGAAAACTACCGCCTCTCACTGGCCGGTGTGGCCGGTATTATCGTGGCCATCGGTCAGACAGCAGACTCCTTCATCGTGTACTTCGAACGTGTCAGGGATGAATTGCGTGACGGTCGTGGACTTGTCGCCGCCGTTGAAAATGGTTGGGGCCGCGCCAAGCGCACCATCCTGGCGTCCAAGGCCGTCAATATCCTGGCCTCCCTGGTGCTGTACTTTGTCTCCGTGGGTAGCGTCAAGGGTTTCGCCTTCACCCTCGGTCTGACGGCCGTCGCCGACCTCATCGTGGTCTTCATGTTCACACACCCCACCTTGCAGCTGCTGGCACGCACCAAGTTCTTTGGTGAGGGTCACGCCTTCTCGGGCCTGGATCCCAAGCAGCTCGGCGCCATTCCGCTTTACCGCGGCGCCGGTCGCCTCCGCACCCAGCAGGAAACCCTGGAGGTTGTCAAGGGCAAGAACGCCCGCGCCGCCGGTGAAGCCGAACGTCGCCAGACCATCGCCGAACGGCGTCTGGCCGCCAAGGAAAGCCAAATGGCAGGCACCTCCGCTGCCAAGGCGGCACAGCCCGAGTCCAGCGACGACTCCAAGGAGAACAACTAATGAAGAGTTTCGCCACTTTCGGCAACGAGCTGTACACCGGGGAACGCTCCTACGAGTTCGTCGGAAAACGTAAGGTATGGTTCGGTATCATGGGCATTCTGGTGCTCCTTTCCATTCTGTTCCCCCTCCTCGGCGGCGGGTTTAACTTCGGTATTGACTTCCGAGGCGGTTCCCAGTTCACCATCTCCGATGTTGCCCACAAGGACGTTTCTATCGGCGAAAAGGCCGTAGAGGCTGCCGCACCGGGAACCGTCGCCGTGGTGACCAACATTGCCGGCATGACGATGCAGGTTCAGACGGATAGGCTCAGCGACAACGACACCCTCAAGGTCAAAGATGCGCTGAAGGAAGCCTATGGCGTCACGGAAGACCACATCACCTCCACCTACGTGGGCCCCAGCTGGGGACAGGATGTCTCACGCCAGGCCATCATCGGTTTCATCGTGTTCGTCTTGCTGGCCACCGTCTTGATGGCCTTGTACTTTAGAACCTGGCGCATGTCGATCGCTGCCGTGGTGGGTCTTTTGGTTGTCATGGTGGTGACGGCGGGAGTCTACGGTGCCTCGAACTTTGAGGTCACGCCGTCGGCCATTATCGGCTTCCTGACGATTCTGAGCTATTCCCTCTATGACACCGTGGTGGTCTTTGACAAGATCCGAGAAAACACCGCAGACATCACCAAGTCAACGCGACGGACCTTTGCCGAAGAGGTGAACCTCGCCGTCAACCAGACGCTCGTGCGGTCCATCAACACCATGATGGTCGCCGTGCTGCCCGTGGGCTCGATTTTGTTCATCGGTGCCCTGCTTCTCGGTGCAGGAACCCTGCGCGATTTGTCCTTGGCCTTGTTCATCGGCATCATCGTCAGCACCTTCTCCACCATCTTCGTTGCAGCCCCCTTGTATTCCTGGCTGCGCGAACGTGAACCGGAGCTTGCAGCGCAGGCCAAGAAGGTTCGTCAGCACCGTGCAACGGCTGCTGCTGCGACGGCCGACGCCGTTTAGCACCACCGCTTTTCCCTCGCCATAACTGGCCGGAAGCCGGGATCGAAAGTAATGCTTTCAATCCCGGCTTTCTTTTGGTCAAAAACGCTCGCAACGCACCTTAGACTGGACTAATGCCCCGCACAGGGGGCGCATGGTGCAAGTGCGTGAGGGAGGCAATGCGTTGACTGGTGAATCACCCTCGCATGAGATTTTGGCTCAAAATGGTGGCACGCCAGCGTCAGGTGCCGATAGCGGTACCTCGCGCCCGGTAGAGCCGAGACCCACTTTCCCTGGGCGCCGAGAGCGCACCAGATCGCGTCTAGCACGGTTGACCGGATGGTCCACCGAGAGCTATTCGCCCATCCTGGAACCTCTGCTGCGCATTGTTCGCGCGAGGAACCCTAAAGAAGACTTTGATCTGATTCAGCGTGCCTTCACCGTGGCGGAAAAATACCACGAGGGCCAAAAGCGCAAGAGTGGCGATCCCTACATCACCCACCCCGTCGCCGTGGCGACGATCCTTGCCGAGATGGGCATGACCGGCAGCACGCTGGCGGCCGCTCTCCTGCATGACACCGTGGAAGACACGGACTACACGCTGGCCGAGCTCGAACGTGACTTTGGTAAGGAAATCACGATCCTCGTGGACGGCGTGACCAAGCTCGATAAGGTCGAGTTCGGCGACGCCGCACAGGCCGAAACCGTGCGCAAGATGGTCATCGCGATGGCCAAGGACATTCGGGTGCTGGTTATTAAACTGGCAGACCGTTTGCACAACGCCCGCACCTGGCGTTTCGTCTCGGCAGCCTCCTCGGGCAAAAAGGCCCGCGAAACCCTGGATATCTTCGCCCCGCTCGCTCATCGCCTCGGCATGAACGCGGTGAAGTGGGAACTGGAGGAGCTTTCCTTCGCGGCGCTATACCCGAAGGTGTATGAAGAGATCGTCCGGATGGTCCAGGACCGTTCCCCGGAACGCGAAAAGCAACTGAGCATCATTCGGCGTGAAATCGTCGACGTCATGCAGGCCTCCAAGCTCAAGGCTGAAGTCTCCGGACGCCCGAAGCATTACTACTCCATCTACCAAAAGATGGTGGTCCGCAACAAGGACTTCGACGACATTAACGATCTCCTTGGCGTTCGCGTCATTGTCGAGACCGTCGGCGATTGTTATGCGGCGCTGGGTCAGATTCACTCCCTGTGGACGCCTCTGGTGGGCCGTTTCAAGGACTACATCGCCCTACCCAAGTTCAATATGTACCAGTCCTTGCACACTACGGTGGTGGGCCCCGGCGGCAAGCTCGTCGAGATTCAGATTCGCACCCTGGATATGCACCAGCGTGCCGAGTACGGTGTTGCGGCGCACTGGAAGTACAAGTCAGGCAACAAGGCCCCGGTCAGTGTCGAGGAAGACATGAACTGGCTGCGCTCCTTGCTTGACTGGCAGCGCGAAACAAGTGACTCCAACGAGTTCCTGGACTCCTTGCGGTATGAGATGAACGCCAAGGAAGTGTACGTCTACACTCCCAAGGGCAAGATCATCGCCCTGCCCGAGGGTGCCACCCCCGTGGACTTTGCCTACTCCGTGCACACCGAGGTGGGAAACCGCACCATTGGTGCCCGCGTCAATGGAAAGCTGGTCCCGCTTAACAGCGAGCTGGCCCATGGTGACACCGTTGAGGTGTTCACCAATAAGGCCGAGGGAGCTGGCCCGAGCCAGGACTGGCAAAACTTTGTCAAGAGTGCCCGCGCCCGGAACAAGATCCGTCAGTGGTTCACCAAGGAACGCCGTGACGAGTCCATTGAAAAGGGCAAGGAACTGCTGACCAAGGCCATGCGGAAGGCCAATCTGCCATTGCAGAAGATGCTCACGCATGACGGCCTCCTCGCCGTGACCGAGCACTTCCACTACGTCGACATCGCGGGACTCTACGCCGCGGTAGGGGACGGGCACACCTCGGCCCAGTCCGTCGTCGAACGTCTGCGCGAAGTACTGGGCGTCAGCGATTACATCGAAGATGCGCCGGCCCCGCCCACAACGCACCAGTCCAATGCCCGGTCCCGGATCTCCGAATCTGGCGTCATCGTGCACGGCATGGGCGAGGTTCTCGTCAAGCTGGCAAGATGTTGCACACCGGTTCCGCCGGATCCGATCTCGGGCTTTGTCACGAAGGGTTCCGGAATCTCGGTGCACCGGCAGGACTGCCCCAATTTGCTGCACATGAAGAGCGAACCCGACCGCTTGGTCGACGTCGCCTGGGCGCCCACCCAATCCGGGGTGTTCCTCGTGGAGATTCAGGTTGAAGCCCTGGACCGCAAGAGTCTCCTGGCCGATGTGACGCGGGTGCTGTCTGAGAATCACGTCAACATCCTGGCCGCCGGGGTCAGCACTACGCGCGACCGTGTGGCCATGTCCAAGTTTGCCTTTGAGATGGGCGATCCGCAGTATCTGGACCACGTACTCAACGCCGTCCGCCGCATCGACGGGGTCTTTGACGTGTACCGTGCCACTGGGACGCAACGCCGGGCCTAGGTCGCGAGCGTCTTGCTCGAGGATGGTTTATTGGGCCGCTGGTCCCTTGAGCATTTCCTCGAGCAGTGCCTGCCCCCGAATCTTCCCCGGGATGTTTCTTGCTGTCCCAAGAGCCTGTTGAATGCGGCCCAGAGGGCAATTCAGTGTGGCTGCCTGACTCAGGCGCAACAACACCGCCCGCGCAACCCCGAGTGGGGCGGTGCGGGCAATATCCACAGCTGTCCGCAAAGGGCTCGTGACGAGCGTGTCTCCCAGACTCTGAAGGTCAAAGCGTTCCAAGGTGACCTCCCGTAAGGTGCAGCCGCTGAAGGGCGGCAGCGAGGCGCTCTTTCCCGTGTGATCCTGCACGAGTGAGACGACCTTGGGCGGGGGAGCACAGCCGTACACCCACGCGGCAGAGAGCTGACTGAGCGCAGCACGGTGCAGCAGCGCCGGTGGTATTTGGTAAGCCAGCGCCGCGGCACGCAACGGCACGGTTTCGGTGACCGTCACGGGCCGGAACGCATCCCCAATGATTGGCCAGAGTACGCCGTCGATCTTCATGGCATGGAGCTCGGCCAGGGTGAAGAGCCGCCCGGGAACAAAGAGGACAGTGCCGGTGGAAACATCAATCTCGCTCATGCTCTAAGCCTGCTCCTTGAATCGGGCAAGCAAAAGGCCTCCCGGCCAGGTTGTGGATAACCTGGCCGGGAGGCCTTCAGTGACGGTGCTTGCTGACGATTCCTAGGGACTAGGAGAAGTCGGCTGCTGCCTTCTGGATCTGCTCGAGCCACAGTTCACGGGCTGCAAGAGCCTCGGAAGCCTTGGCAACCTTGCGGGCGTCTCCGGCCTTTTCAGCCTTGGCGAGATCATCCTTGAGGCCTGCAATGGTGGCCTCAAGCTGGCTCAGGGCGCTGCTGGTGCGAGCCTTGGCTTCCGGATCGCTCCGGCGCCAGTTGTCTTCGTCGGCTGCGCGAACAGCGTCCTCGACCTTACGCAGACCAGCTTCAACACGCTGCATATCATTGCGGGGAACCTTGCCGGCTTCCTCCCAGCGATCGCGGATGTTCTGCAAGGTCTTCTTCGTTGCGTTCAGATCCTTGATGGGAAGCAACGCTTCGGCTTCTGCGATGAGGGCTTCCTTGACAACCAGGTTGGCGCCAAATTCCTCATCGAGAGCGTTGTTAGCTTCCTGACGAGCAGCAAAGAACTTGTCCTGAGCGCCGCGGAAGCGGGCCCACAAGGCATCGTCATCCTTGCGGCTGGCGCGCGGTGAGGCCTTCCACTGGTCCATGAGGCGGCGGTATTCGCCAGCGGCGAAGCCCCACTCGGTGGACGTTGCCAAAGCCTCGGCGGCCTCAATCAAGGACTCCTTGGCGTTCTTGGCAGCGGCATTGTTGTTATCCAACTGGGAGAAGTACGCGCGGCGGTGACGATCGAAGACCGTACGGGCGCTACGGAATCGCTTCCACAGGCCTTCCTCCGTAGCGCGGCCAAGACGCATGCCCGACTTCTGAGCCGACTTCCAAGCCTCGAAGAGTTCGTTCATGCGGGCGCTGCTGACCTTCCACTGAATAGCGGTGGGGTCTTCGGCGGCAATCGTCTCTGCCTCAGCCACAATGGCTTCACGGGAGGCGAGCTCCACGGCGCGTGCGGCGTCGTGAGAGGCGCGCTCGGCTGAGCCGAGGTCCTTGATGGCTACCTCGAGGGCATCCAGACGGGCCAAGCCAGCGTTGACATCGCCAACGCTGGTGCGCTCGAGGAGCTGCTCGCGCAGGTGCGTCACGGTCTTGTTCATGTCCGTCGTGGACGCCTTGGCTTCCACACGCTGCTCAAGCAGGGCAACCTGGGCCACGATGTCATCAAACTTGCGTACGAAGTACGTCAGGGCCTCTTCCTTGCTGGCACCCGGGTACTGGCCCACGGGGAACTCTTCGCCATCAACGATCAGGAATACGTGGCCGTCTTCTTCTGCGCGGCCGAACTTTGCAGCTTCCGAAAGATTCACGGCGGGAGCAACCGGGGCAGGCGCAACGGGAGAAGGTGCGGCAGCGGCGGGAGCCTTGGGGCGGGCCGCAAAGGCTGCCGGGGAAGGTGTCGAGACGGGAGTCGGCGTTGCCGCCGGTGTCACGTCAGGCTGTGCAGGGCTTGCCTGCTCAGTGGTTGAGTCATGCCCTGTGGCAGAGGCAAGTGTTTCGTCGGATTCTTGACTGTGTGTCACCGCTAAAAGTCTTTCGCTTGATGGATGCTGACGGGTGCTGCAAAGCGGCATGGCCAGAACCGCTTGATGGTTTTTCTTGGAATGGGCACGGACGTGCGGCATCGCAGGAAGGCCTGTAAAAACTACTTGAGCTGGAACGAGTCTATCGTCACCTTGGTCGACGGCGCACCGTCGGTGGCGCCATCGGCGATCCCTGCCTTGGCAATGTTGGTGACAACGTCGAGCCCGCTGGTGACCTTACCAACAATGGTGTAGCCGCCAGTGTCCTGCGGCAGCGTCGTGTCCTTGAAGGTAATAAAGAACTGAGTGCCGTTGGAATACGTGGTGTTGGCGCGCGCGACGGCGATGGTTCCCGCCGGGTACTTACCATCAGCCGGAGTGTTTTCTACCGGTCCCCACTGGTACTCCGGATCGCCCTGGCCGTCACCCTTGAGGGAGCCACACTGGAGAACGCCAAAGCCTGTGCTGTCAGCCAAACGATGGCAGCTCTTGCCGGTCATGAATCCGGAATCGGCGAGGGACTTGAAGACCGCGGCGGCCTGAGGAGCCGCCGTGCCGTCCAGGCTCACGCCGAGGGGCTGGCCATTGAGGGACAAGGTTCCCGTGAAGGTTTTTCCTGCGGCGGTCTCAGCCAGCGGGACGGTGGGACTGTTGGTCTCCGCGGCTGTGTCTGTTGCCGTGGCGCTGGCGGACGCCGTGGCGTCGGAGGCCGTGTCCGTGGAGTCCTTGCCCGAGAAGACGGTCAAGGCCAGAACAATGGCAAGGGCCAGCGCAGCGACCATGGCGATGATGGCGATCAGATTATCGCGCTTGCGGCGTTGAATCTGCTCGGCTTGCAGAGCCTGATGAGCTTCCATGCGGGCGACGCGGACCTTGGCTTCGCGGCTGGACTTATTGCTGGTGGCCAACTGTGCCTCTCCTTCAAATTGAGCGGTATGTGCGCCACATCAAAGCCGGAGCCGAACGGGCGGGTTAGGGGTGGCGTGCCAAACCTTATAAAATGGCAGTCGGTGTCAGTTTACTCACGGATTTGTCGCATGACGGCGTCCGTGAGCCTTCACATCGCAATTGCATAGAAATACCCGCCCCACCGCATCCACAGGGATTGAATCCTGAGGACCCGGTGCATGTTAGGAGAGCAACACCCATGGCACGCAACGCCTCCTTGTCAGGTTTTCCCGAGTGGCTACCCGAGGAGCGGTTGGTGGAACAGCATGTGCTGGATACCCTGCGCCGCACTTTTGAACTGCACGGCTTCAGCTCGATCGAGACTCGGGCGGTGGAAACGGTAGGTCAGCTTCTGCGTAAGGGTGAGATTGACAAAGAGGTCTACGGGCTCTCCCGTCTGCAGGACGACGACGGGAATGCCGCCACGGCCACCAAGGATGACCCCAACGCGCTGGCGCTCCACTTTGACCTCACGGTGCCCTTCGCCCGCTACGTGGTGGAAAATGCTGGCTACCTCTCCTTCCCGTTCCGCCGCTACCAGATCCAGAAGGTGTGGCGTGGCGAGCGTCCCCAGGAGGGCCGCGCCCGCGAGTTCACGCAGGCAGATATTGACGTAGTGGCCGACGGCGTACTCCCGTTCCGCTACGACGTGGAACTTGCGCTCGTCATCGCCGAGGCGCTCTCTGCACTTCCCATCCCGGCCTTCAAGTTGCGGATCAACAACCGTAAGCTCGCGGAAGGTTTCTACCGCGGTATTGGCCTGACCGACACGGCAGGCGTGCTGCGCAGTATCGACAAGCTGGAAAAGATCGGTGCGCAGAAGGTTGCCGAGCTGCTCAAGACCGAACTCGGCGCCTCGGACGAACAGGCCGCCAAGGCGCTGGCCTTGGCCTCGATCCGCACCGAAGACACCTCCTTTGTTGAGAAGGTTCGCGCTCTCGGTGTGAGTGACGAGCTCATGGAGGAAGGCCTGAACGAGCTGGAGCAGGTCATCGCCGCAGCCGTCAAGAGCGCCCCGGGCTCCGTTGTGGCCGATCTCTCGATCGCCCGTGGCCTGGACTACTACACGGGCACGGTCTACGAAACGGTTCTCGTGGGTCACGAACAGCTCGGCTCCATCTGCTCGGGCGGTCGCTACGACGCGCTTGCTTCCAAGGGCAATCGCAAGTTCCCGGGCGTGGGTCTGTCGATTGGCGTCACGCGCCTTGTGGCCCGCATCCTCAGCCAGGAATTCGCCAAGGCTAGCCGTAATGTCCCCACCGCCGTGCTCGTCACGCTGGTTGATGAGGACAGCTGGTCGGAGGCTCAGGATGTGGCCGCTGCCTTGCGCGCCCGCGGGATCTCTACCGAAGTGGCGGCCAAGGCCGACAAGTTTGGCAAGCAGATCAAGTACGCGGATAAGCGTGGCATCCCTTACGTCTGGTTCACAGATGACGACGGCGCCCACCAGGTCAAGGACATCCGCTCCGGCGAGCAAGTTGCTGCCGATCCGAGTAGTTGGATGCCTCCCGCGGCAGACCTGACGCCGCAGATCACCCTCGCTTAATCCACTGTTCTTAGCATCTGTGTGGCAGTTATGACAGGAATTCAGGCGCAAAAAGCGCTTTCCCATGTCATAACTGCCACACAGATGGTGGGGGAGTGGAAGCGGAAGTTCACGGTAAACTTTTAGACAAACCACTTTTGCGACCCGGATCGGGCCGCTCATTTCCATTGAAAGGAATGCTGTGCTGCGCACACATGACCTAGGCTCCCTGCGGGCTGAACATATTGGCCAAACCGTCACTCTCTCGGGGTGGGTTGCCCGCCGTCGAGATCATGGTGGAGTGGCGTTCTTGGACCTGCGTGACGCATCAGGCGTGGCACAGATTGTTGTTCGTGAAGAAGAAGTCTTCCACGCACTGCGCAACGAGTTCGTTTTGTCGATCACGGGAACGGTTTCACGCCGCCCCGAAGGTAACGAAAACCCGGGCCTCGCCACAGGTGAGATCGAAGTATTGGCCGATGACGTCGTCGTACTTAACGAGGCAGCTCCCTTGCCGTTCCAGGTTGACGAGCACGTTGAAGTGGGTGAGGAAGCACGCCTGAAGCACCGCTACCTGGACCTGCGCCGCCCGGGCATGCAGCGCAACATGCGTCTGCGCTCCGAGGCCAACCGTGTGGCCCGCAACCTGCTGCACGATCAGGGTTACATCGAAATCGAAACCCCCACGCTGACGCGCTCCACCCCTGAGGGTGCCCGCGACTTCGTGGTGCCGGCACGTCTGGCTCCGGGTTCCTGGTACGCGCTGCCGCAGTCCCCGCAGCTGTTCAAGCAGCTTCTGCAGGTGGGTGGCTTCGAGAAGTACTACCAGATCGCCCGTTGCTACCGCGATGAGGATTTCCGTGCGGATCGCCAGCCCGAGTTCACGCAGTTGGACATCGAGGCCAGCTTCGTTGACCAGGATGACATCATCGCCCTGGGTGAAAAGATCGTCTCCGAGCTGTGGAAGCTGATCGACGTCGAGATTCCGCTGCCGATCCAGCGTATGACCTACCGCGATGCCATGGCTCGCTTCGGTTCGGATAAGCCGGATCTGCGCTTCGGCCTGGAATTGACCGAGATGACGGAGTTCTTCAAGGACACCGAATTCGGCGTCTTCAAGGCTCCTTACGTTGGTGCCGTTGTTATGCCCGGTGGTGCGTCACAGCCCCGCCGCCAGCTCGACGCCTGGCAGGAATGGGCCAAGCAGCGCGGCGCCAAGGGCCTGGCCTACGTGCTGGTCAAGGACGAGGGCGAGCTCACCGGTCCGGTTGCTAAGAACCTGACCGACACCGAGCGCGCCGGCCTGGCCGACGCCGTGGGCGCCAAGCCCGGCGACTGCATCTTCTTCGCCGCCGGCGAGATTGCTGCCTCACGTGGACTCTTGGGTGCTGCTCGTGTCGAGATCGGTCACCGCACCGGGCTCATCAACCCCAAGGATTGGGCCTTCGTCTGGGTTGTTGACGCTCCCATGTTTGAGCCGACCAGCGTTGCTGTTGGTTCCGGCGACGTGGCCCTGGGTCACAGCGCCTGGACGGCCGTGCACCACGCGTTCACCTCACCCAAGCCGGAGTTCATGGACAACTTCGACACCGATCCGGGCGAGGCCTTGGCCTACGCCTACGACATCGTCTGCAATGGTAACGAAATCGGTGGCGGTTCCATCCGTATCCACCGCCGCGATGTGCAGGAGCGCGTCTTCGCCGTTATGGGCATCTCCGAGGCTGAGGCCGACGAGAAGTTCGGCTTCCTGCTCGACGGTTTCAAGTTCGGCGCCCCGCCGCATGGTGGCATCGCCATTGGTTGGGACCGTGCCGTGTCCCTGCTGGCCGGTGTTGACTCGATCCGCGACGTCATCGCCTTCCCGAAGTCCGGCGGCGGCTATGACCCGATGACCGAGGCTCCGGCCCCGATCACGGCGCAGCAGCGCAAGGAAGCTGGCGTTGACTTCAAGCCTGAGGTCAAGGCAGAAGTTAAGGCTGAGCCCAAGGCTGACGAGAAGTAAAACCCTCTCAAGAGGCCGGTCTCCCGTAACGGAGGCCGGCCTTTTTCGTCCCTGGGCTAGGATTATTCAGTGTCGAAATCTCATGCTTTGTCCACTGACCTTGACCTCCTGGAATCACTCATGGATGCCGCGTGGCCTGCCCTGGATCGTTCGACGGCGGAGGGCTGGGCATTGCGGTCGGCTGGCGGTGTGACCCAGCGGGCCAATTCCATCTGGCCGGCTCGGGAGGCCCATGATATTGACGCTGCCCTGCGCATGGCACGTGATTGGTACACCGCTCGTCGCCAGCCGGTGATTTTCCAGGTGATGCACCGGCCCGAGCATGCCGGGCTTGATGCCTTGTTGGACGAGCTGCACTATTCGCGCCAGTCCGAGACGCTCATCATGACGGCGACGGAGGAGGACACCTCTTGCCTCGCGCAGTTGGAGCAAGCCGCGGTCCACATTGTCATTGCCCCAACGCCGTCGCCGCAGTGGCTGGATTTATGGTGGAGCGTTGACGGAAGGGGAGGATCAGAAGAAAAGGCCATCGCTGAGCGGATCCTCGCGGGTTCGCCTGCGCTCTATGCCACGGCTTTGGACGATCAAGGTCAAGCCGTGGGCACCGGGCGGCTGGCCCTTCCCGTGATCGACGGCGGAGAAGGCTGGGGCGGGATCTATTCCATGGCCGTTCATCCCACCGCCAGACGTCAGGGAATTGCCACGGCCGTGCTGGCGGAGCTCGTGGCGGCCGGCAAGGAATTCGGAGTGGAAAACTACTGGCTCATGGTCACCGCAGCAAATGCCGGGGCCCAGACCCTGTATGGCCAGGCCGGCTTTGCGGAGGTTGGCCGCTACCACTACCGGCAGGCGTCCCTGCGACGCGCGCCGATGGCCTGCTGACGGGCCGCTGCTGCGGCCCCTCATTGCCTCATAGCGATACCCTCGGGAAGCCCCATTGACCTCGAGTACCGGCGGGCGTATCCTGCGATAAGTTGCCAATCCTGTTGGGTGTGCTCGCCAGCACCGCCAACCGGGATCCACGGCAAGCGCACGTTCAAGAAGTACGCCGAAAGTGGGTGCCAAGTGGCACGCTGCCTAGGCGCATCCGGTCTCCGCCACGGGAGCGGGCCTGTTTGGCTCGGCTCCGACCCGCAGTGTCTGCATCATGTACGTCCCGCACGGCCGGGGGTGGCTGTGCCACAGCCCTGATCGTGAAGGCATGGTCAGGGGAACGGGGATCACCATGGACAACAAAGGGTTTGCGGCCCTGCAGGAAAAGGTGCGCGGCCAGGTCATCACTTCCGACCACCCCCTCTACGACGCCTCACGGACCGTTTATAACGGCATGATTGACAAGCGCCCCGCAGCCATATTGCGTGTTTCGCAGGTGGCTGACGTCATTGCCGGAGTCAACTTTGCGCGCGACGCGGGTCTGGACCTTGCGCTTAGAGGTGGTGGGCACAGTGCGCCCGGATTCGGGACGTGCGACGGCGGCCTCGTGCTGGACTTCTCCGACCGCAGGGGCGTCCGGGTAGATCCCGCTGCCGTAACGGCTCGGGCTGAGGCGGGCACCACCTGGGCCGATTTCAACCACGCAACAAATGCCTTCGGACTCGCCACAACCGGCGGAATTATCGGATCCACGGGTGTTGCCGGGCTGACGCTCGGCGGCGGCATCGGCTACCTCGCTCGTAAATATGGCCTGTCCTGCGACAACCTCAAATCCGCGGATGTGGTGACTGCAGAAGGGAAGTTCCTCACAGCCAGCGCAACCGAGAATGACGACCTCTTCTGGGCGTTGCGTGGAGGCACAGGAAACTTCGGCGTCGTCACGTCGCTGGAATTCAACCTGCATCCCGTGGACGTGGTGTACGGCGGCGTAGTCATCTACTTGCTGGAGCATGCTGAGGCCGTCGCGCAACTGTTCCGGGACTACATTGCCACGGCTCCCGAAGATATGGGAATCTTCCTTGGATTCCACCAAGGCCCGCCGGTCCCGTTCCTGCCGGAGGAATTCCATGGCAAGCCCGTGGTGGTCGTGGTGGGTGGCTGGACCGGTCCCCACGATGAGGGCGAGCGGCAGTGGCAGCAATTCCTTGAAGTGGCCCCCATTGCGGGGTCGTTCCTTGGGCCTCTCCCATATCCGATGCTCAACACTTTGTTCGACCCGCTTCTGCCGAAAGGCCTCCAAGCATATTGGAAGGCGGAGTTCCTTCCGGAACTCAACGATGATGTGATCGGCGTGGCCCAGAATTTTGGAGCTGGTGTTCCGAGTCCCCAAACGGCTAATCACTTCTATCCCATCAATGGTGCAGCCCAACGTGTAGGAGCGGATGAGACGGCCTTTCCCTACCGCGACGTCAACTTCTCGGTAGCCATCGCCGGAATGTGGGAATCTCCGGCGGACAATGACGCCAACACGAAGTGGGTCAGAGACTACCACCAGGCCCTGCAGCCGCACGGAGCAGGCGCGGGCTATGTTAATTTCCTCGATGCAGACGACCAGTCCCGCATTGAGGACAACTATGGGGGCAACTACACTCGGTTGGCCAAGATCAAGGCGAAGTACGATCCCGGCAACCTGTTCCATATCAACCAGAACATTAAGCCGGTGGTTCAGTGATCCTGATGCGAATGGAACAATAATCTGCGGCCGCCCGCGTCAGCACATCCATCTTGGGGTCCACCACAGCCAGAGGTGCCAGCCGGGTAAGCTTTGCATACCGGCGCAGGGCCGGGGTTGCCAGGGCGGACTCCACCAACAGCTTATCGCCGCCCGGCGCCACATATTCAAAGCTCGCCCCGGCAAAGATCTTCGCGGCCTCGGCCGCTGCCCGTTCAACGATGGCCGCGGCCTGATCGCCACCGCGAGAGCGCGAGGAGGCCGTTCCTACCTTGTGCGCCACGAGCTTCCCGCCTGCCGCGATGCCCACCCCATACCCTCCGCGCCGCACCAAGATGATTCCGAGCCGTCGCTCCTGCGCCGCCAGTGACTCGATACGTTCCAGCAGATTAGCCCCACGCCCAGGACGCCCGTCCTCTGGCCATGGGGGTGAGAGGAGCGCAACCGCACCGTCGCGCAGCCGTAAGCTCACGCCGTCGTCCGTGTCTTCGAGGGCGAGCTGGCCGCCATGGGCGGCGCTGAAGCGGGACAGCCAGGCGCTGAGGCGGGCGGCGGGGACAAAAGCGGTACGGCGGGCTAAGTTCACGCTGCCAGACTACCGGGGATAGCCTAGGGGGGTGAGTGACCTTTTTAGTGCCCTGCACGGGGACGAGACAAACGACGACGACAGCCTCACCTTTGGTGGCGGGAGCTCGGATGCTAGCTCGCGCCCGCGAAGCCCCCTCGCCGTGCGGATGCGACCGCGCAGCCTGGATGAGGTCGTGGGTCAGCAACACCTTTTGGGTGCTGGGTCGCCGCTGCAGATGTTGGCCGCAGGAGGCAGCGGCGGGGGAGCCGCCGGTCCGGCCTCCGTCATGCTGTGGGGTCCTCCCGGCACGGGAAAAACTACCCTGGCCCATGTCATCGCCCGGGGCCCTGGCCGGAAGTTTGTGGAGCTGTCCGCCATCACCGCCGGCGTCAAGGACGTACGCCGGGTCATGGATCAAGCGCTGACGGATCGAGATCTGCACGGGCGCACCACGGTCTTGTTCCTCGATGAGATTCACCGTTTCAACAAGGCCCAGCAGGACGCCCTATTGCCCGGTGTGGAAAACCGGTGGGTCGTGCTGATTGCCGCGACCACGGAAAACCCCTCCTTCTCCGTGGTGGCGCCGCTGCTCTCGCGCTCCATCTTGCTGACCCTGCAACCGCTGCAGAACTCCGACATCCAGGGATTGCTCGAGCGGGCCATCGCGGATCAGCGTGGCCTGGACGGCCTGGTCACGGTCACCGACGAGGCCATGGATCACCTGGTGCGCTTGGCGGCCGGAGACGCGCGGCGTGCCCTGACCACCTTGGAGGCGGCGGCCGGGGTGGCGCTGTCGGAAACCCAGTCCGACGACGACGAGGTGGCAGCAGATGCCCCTGTCGAGATCACGCTCGCCACGGCCGAGCGCGCCATCGATGCTGCTGCCGTGCGCTATGACCGCGCCGGGGATCAGCACTATGACATCATCAGCGCCTTCATTAAATCTGTGCGCGGATCCGATGTGGACGCGGCGCTGCACTACCTGGCCCGCATGCTCGAGGCGGGGGAGGATCCGCGCTTCATCAGCCGACGCATCATGATTTCCGCGTCAGAAGATGTGGGCATGGCCGATCCTACGGCGCTTCAGACGGCTGTCGCCGCGGCTCAAGCCGTGGCTTTGATCGGTATGCCAGAAGCCCGGATCATCCTGGCCCAGGCCGTGGTGCATGTGGCCACGGCACCAAAATCCAACGCCTCCTACAACGGTATCAACGCAGCTGTCGCGGATGTTCGGGCCGGCAAGGGCACCACCGTGCCGCCGCCACTGCGCGATGCCCACTATGCTGGTTCGGCGGGGCTGGGGCACGGCAAGGGCTACATCTACTCCCACGACGCGCCGCACTCGATCGCCCTCCAGCAGTATCCGCCGGATGATTTGGTGGGGAAAAATTACTACACCCCGACGGCGAATGGGCACGAACGCGATCTCGGACCCCGGCTCACACGATTGCGCGAGATTATCCGAGGCACGGCAAGTACCACATAGCGGCTTCGTCCCGTGAAGTCGCTCACCGCTCCGTGATCGAGGAAGTGGGGAGTGGTAGAGTTAATCCCGCACTGGCAAGCTCCGGCTCCATGCACAACATCCACGCACGAATCGGCGGTGAAATTCCGCAGGTTTTCCGTGCTGTCAGGCTTTGCTTGAAACTATTTGTTGTTCATGCCCGGGTGCTGTAGCGATGGGTAGCAATAGCCCTAACTCTCCACAATGGAGGCCAGGACACATACTTATTGCAATATTGGAAGGACACAAGTGGCTAACAACACACGTGCCCGCCGTCAGGCCCGCCTTTCGCGGTCCCTCGGCATTGCTCTTACCCCCAAGGCAGCTAAGTACCTCGAGCGCCGCCCGTACGGCCCCGGTGAGCACGGCCGCGCCCGCAAGAAGCAGGACAGCGACTACGCCGTACGCTTGCGCGAAAAGCAGCGTCTGCGCGCCCAGTACGGCATCCGCGAAGCACAGCTCACGCGTGCATTCGAAGAAGCCAAGCGCACCAAGGGCATGACCGGTGAAAACCTGGTCGAGCTGTTGGAAACCCGTTTGGACGCCTTGGTTCTGCGTGCAGGCTTCGCCCGCACCACCGCCCAGGCTCGCCAGCTGGTTGTTCACCGCCACATCATGGTTGACGGCGCCCGCGTGGACCGCCCGTCGTTCCGCGTTGCCGAGGGTCAGCTGATCCACGTGCACCCGCGCAGCGAGACCATGGCTCCGTTGCAGCTCGCTGCAGCCGGCGCACACCGCGACGTGCTTCCCGCCGTCCCGGCTTACTTGGACGTGAAGCTGGAGAGCCTGCAGGCTCGCCTGGTTCGCAAGCCCAAGCGCGCCGAAGTTCCCGTAACTTGTGAAGAGCAGCTCGTCGTGGAATTCTACTCACGCTAATCATTGATGGCGTAGTAGAGCTTACGAGAGACT
Organism: Arthrobacter psychrolactophilus; assembly: GCF_003219795.1. Lineage (GTDB taxonomy): Bacteria > Actinomycetota > Actinomycetes > Actinomycetales > Micrococcaceae > Specibacter > Specibacter psychrolactophilus. The sequence continues at coordinate 22,357 of NZ_QJVC01000030.1, forward strand.
CGAAGCTTGAAACACAAAACAGCCCGTGGCAATCGCCGCGGGCTGTTTTGTAGGCAAAATACCTAACTTTGTGGACTAAGGTGTCTTGGGGAAAGAAGTTGCGCCCAGAAAGTTACTGGCGCGCATGATTCAACACATGAGGAATTGAGGCGGCACGCAGATGAGTGGTGGCGATATTGCAGGATTGATCGCGGCGGGGGTTTTTGCCATCCTCGTGGCATTACTGGCCATCCCGATCGTGAAGCTCGGCCGGGTCTTCGATGAAATCCGCACCACCATCAAGCAGATCGGTGACGGCACCACCCCGCTCATCGACGAGGTGACGGCAACGGTAGCGACCACGAATACGCAGCTGGGCAAGGTCGACGGCATCTCCAATAACGTCTCCGATGCCACTGCTAATATTTCCGCCCTGTCGGCGCTCATCGCGGCCACGATCGGCTCACCGCTGATCAAGGTTGCAGCCTTCTCTTACGGTGTCCGTCAGGCACTCGAGGGTCGCGGGAAGAAAACCCGCCCCAAGCGCAGTCGTTAACGGAGCATCCCCGGATCCGAGAGGGTCTGGAATCCATCAAAGGATAGGTACGTCATGAAAAAAATATTCTGGCTCGGTGTAGGCATCACCATCGGTGTGATCGCCGCCCGTAAGATCGCCTCGGCACAGGGTGCCATTGGCCCCGAGGGTCTCAACCGCGCCGTGGGTCGTATCAGCGATGCCGTTCATGACTTTGCTGATGCTCTCCGTGAGAACATGGATGAGCGAGAAACAGATTTGCGCTTAGCCCTCGGGGTCGATCAGGCCCCTGCCGCAAATCGCACCCACGCACGTCACTAAAGAATTTCGGCGCCGCGCAGCACCTTGCGCGTAGGCGCTTTTGCATCACACATTTAAGCGTTGTACCAGCTAGAACTATTGAAGGAGCCACCAGGCTAATGAAATCGCACGAAATCGCACGCCGCTGGGTAGATTTTTTTGCCAGCAAGTCACACACCCCCGTGCCCTCGGCCTCTCTGGTGTCCTCCGACCCGTCGCTGCTGTTCACGGTGGCCGGCATGGTTCCCTTCATCCCGTATCTGACTGCCCGCGAGGTTCCGCCGTTTGAGCGCGCGACCAGCGTGCAGAAATGCATCCGTACCGGTGACATCGAAGAGGTCGGCAAGACGGTTCGCCACGGTACCTTCTTCCAGATGTGCGGAAACTTCTCCTTCGGCGATTACTTCAAGGAAGGCGCCATCAGCTACGCCTGGGAGCTGCTGACCAGCCCCGTTGAGCAGGGCGGCTTCGGTCTGCCCGTCGAAAAGCTGTGGGTCACGGTCTACCTCGATGATGAGGAAGCCCTGGAGATCTGGCGAGACAAGATTGGCGTCCCCGCAGACCGGATCCAGAAAATGGGTAAGGCAGATAACTACTGGTCCACCGGCCAGCCCGGCCCGGCCGGCCCTTGCTCGGAAATCTTCTATGACCGCGGCCCGGAATATGGCATCGACGGCGGCCCCGCCGCAGACGACACCCGCTACATTGAAATCTGGAACCTCGTGTTCATGCAGTTCCAGCGTGGCGAAGGCACCGGCAAGGACAACTTTGAAATCCTGGGCGAACTGCCCAAGAAGAACATCGACACGGGCTTGGGCCTGGAGCGTCTGGCCATGATTCTCCAAGGCGTGGAGAACATGTACGAAACCGATCAGGTGCGCCCCGTTCTGGACAAGGCTGCCGAGCTGGCCGGCAAGAACTACACCTCCACCGAGGACCCGGCCGACCCGCACCACGTGGACGATGTCCGTCTGCGTGTTGTCGCCGACCATATCCGTTCGGCTCTCATGTTGATTTCCGACGGCGTGTCCCCGTCAAACGAGGGCCGCGGTTACGTCCTGCGCCGCCTCATCCGCCGCGCCGTGCGCTCCATGCGCTTGCTCGGTGTGGAAACCGCCGTGTTGCCCGAGTTGCTCCCGGTTTCCCGCGACGCCATGAAGGGTGCCTACCCCGAGGTTGAGGCGGACTTCGCCCGCATCGCTCGCATTGCTTACGCCGAAGAGCGTGCCTTCCTGCGCACCATCGCCAGCGGTACCGCACGCCTGGAAGAAGCCGTTATGGAATCCAAGGCAGCCAACACCTCACTCTCCGGAGCCGAGGCCTTTGCCCTGCACGACACCTACGGTTTCCCCATTGACCTGACCCTGGAAATGGCCGGAGAGGCCGGACTGGCCGTGGATGAGGCCGGATTCCGGGCCCTCATGCTCGAACAGCGCCAGCGCGCTCAGAAGGACGCCAAGTCCAAGAAGGGCGGTCACGCCGACCTGTCCGTCTTCCACGAGCTGCTGGCTCAGGGCGAAACGGTCTTCACGGGCTACACCGAGCTCGAGGGTGAGGGACGCGTGCGTTCCATCCTCTCCAACGGTGCCGCCGTGCAGCACGCCTCCACGGGCGATGAGATCTCCCTCGTGTTGGATGCCACCCCGTTCTACGCAGAAGCCGGTGGACAGTCCGCGGACACCGGTTTCATCACCGGTGACGGCTTCGTCGTCGAGGTCTTGGACGTCCAGAAGCCCATCAAGGGCCTGAGCGTGCACAAGGCCATTGTGCGCGAAGGTGAACTGCCGACTGACGCTTTGGTGCGTGCCGCCGTCGACCGGGAACGCCGCCACGCCGCAGAGCAGGCCCACACGGGAACGCACATTGTGCACGCCGCCCTGCACCAGATTCTCGGCCCGGAAGCCACCCAGCGTGGTTCCTACAACAAGGCCGGCTACCTGCGCTTTGACTTCGCCTGGGGCGAGGGCCTGAGCACGGCAACCCGCTCGGAAATTGAAGAAGTGGCTAACATTGCCATTCGAAATAACTACCGCGTGGACACTAAGGTCATGGATCTGGACGCTGCCAAGGCCCTCGGCGCCATGGCCTTGTTCGGCGAGAACTACGGTTCCGAGGTGCGCGTTGTCGAAATCGACGGCGCTTGGTCCCGTGAGCTCTGCGGTGGTACCCACGTAGATAGCACCTCCCGTATCGGGTCCCTGACCTTGTTGGGTGAGCAGTCGGTGGGTTCCGGAAACCGTCGCGTCGAGGCCTTCGTCGGTCTGGATTCCTTCCGCCACCTCGCCGCCGAGCGTGCCCTGGTCAACTCGTTGACCGACATGCTCAAGGTTCCCTCCAACCTCCTGCAGGAACGCGTCTCGGCAACCCTGCTGAAGCTCAAGAACGCGGAAAAGCAGTTGGAGCAGCTCCGCAAGGAACAGCTCAGCGCCGCCGCCGGAAACCTTCTCGGCACGGCCGTTGATGCTAACGGTGTGCGGATCATCGCGCACGACGCCGGTGAGGTGAGCAGTGCCGATGATCTGCGGGCCCTGGCCTTGGATCTGCGCGAACGTCTCGGCTCGGGTGCGGCAACTGTCGCCGTCGCCGGTGCCAGTAACTCCCGCCCCATTATCTTGGTCGTGACTAACGAGGCCGCCCGTGCGGCCGGCGTCAAAGCCGGTAACCTCGTCAAGACCGCCTCCGGCATTCTCGGCGGAGGCGGCGGTGGCAAGCCCGATATGGCCCAGGGTGGTGGCTCGGATGTGAACGCTATTGGCGCAGCACTGACGGCCATCAGCGATGCCGTGAAGAATCGACCGTAGGGTTAGCGTGACGGAGCATAATTTCCCGCAGGGGGTCAAGCTGGGCGTGGACGTAGGAATGGTCCGCGTCGGCTTGGCCGTCTGCGACCCCGACGGCATTCTGGCCACCCCGGTCAAAACCTTGAGCCGGGATCTGAAGAAGAACAGCGACGTCAAGGTCGTTGTCAAGGAGGCTGCCGCCCGCGGCGCCGTCCAGATCTTCGTTGGGCTGCCCAGAACCATGAAGGGTGAGGAAAAAGCCTCCGCAGAAATGGCACGCAGCTACGCCAGCGTCTTGGTGTCCTTCTTAGCGGACGCCGAGCTGGACGTTCCGGTCTTTTTGATTGATGAGCGCCTGACCACCGTCAGCGCTCATCAGGCTCTTCATCAAGCCGGTATGAGCTCGCGTGAGCACCGTAAAGTAGTTGATCAAGTGGCTGCCGTGGAGATTTTGCAGCACGCCATAGACATGCAAAAGGCGCGCAATGCCACTGTTGGCCAAGCCGTGCGCACCATTGAGCCGCGCGTTGTGGGGACTGCCGGAGCATCTGAACACGAAGAGGATCCCACCATTTTCACGCAAAATGCCGTGTCTGAAGAATCGAGTCAGGCACTATGAGCGAACGGTTCCGCGACAATCAGTCGAGTGAAGCACCGATGCAACCCTCCCAGTATGTTGAATACTATGAGGCGGAGCAGCCTCACGAGGAACACCCCGAAGAACACTACGAAGAGTACGACGACGAGCACCCCGAGGTAGAGTACGCCGCGTTGCCGTCACGCCGCAGCAGCCGCGTCTCCAAGCGTGTGCGCCGTCGCCGTCGTAGCCTGGCGTTCCTGGTCATCCTGGCCTTGTTTGTCGGCGTCGTCTTCTTTGCCGTCCAAGCGATCAAGCCCATGCTCGGCGGCTTGCAGGCAGCAGATTACCCAGGCCCCGGAACCGGATCCGTGGAGATCGTTGTCCCCGATGGGGCCACGGGCCGTACGGTGGCCACGGAGCTGAAGGAAAAGGATGTGGTTGCCAGCGAGCAAGCCTTCCTTGACGCGCTCACCGCCGCCGATGGCACGGCTGCCCTGCAGCCGGGCACCTTCAGCATGAAGGCCCAGATGAAGGCCTCCGACGCTGTCTCGGTGCTTCTGGCCGTCAGCAACGACAAGGTCCACTACGCAGCTGTTGCGCAAAATCTACGCATCAAGGACACCCTGGCCGTCCTGGCCGAGGGCACCGGAATTTCCGAAAGCGAATTTGAAGTCCTTGCCAACCAGCCGGCCCTCTTTGGCTTGCCAGCACAGGCGAAGAGCCTCGAGGGGTACCTGTCACCGGGCGAGTACCGTTTCCCGATTGAGTTGGACGCCAAGGGCATCCTGAGCGAAATGGTCGCGGCGACCGAAAAGTCCCTCACGGAGGCCGGTATCACCGATCCGGCTGATCAGTACCGGGTCCTCACGATCGCCAGCATCATTGAATTTGAAGGCAATAAGGCCAACTACGCCAAGATTTCCGGCGCCATCGAGAACCGCATCAACAATGCCAATGGGGAAACCGGCGGCCGCCTCGAATCCGACGCCACCGTCGCCTATGGTCTGGGTCTGAAGACGTACAACATCACGGCCGAACAAAAGGCCGACAAGTCGAATCTGTACAACACCTTCGCCAACCCCGGCCTCCCCGTGGGCCCCATTGGTTCCCCGGGCAGTGAGGCTATCGTGGCCGCGGCGCATCCGGAGAGCAACCCGTACTACTTCTGGGTCACGGTGGATCTGAAGACCGGCGAAACCCTCTACGCCGCCACCTACGCCGAGCACCTGGTGAACGTTACCAAGTACACCGCCTGGTGTGAGGCGAATGTGGGGGAGTGCAAGTAAATGCCAGCCTCTTTGCAGGGCGCGGTCTTGGGACACCCGATTGGGCATTCCCAGTCTCCCGCGCTCCACAACGCCGCCTACCAGCTGCTCGGCATCGACTTTAGCTACCGCGCCATCGACGTGGAGATTCCGGCCCTTGCCGAGCTCCTGACGCAGGTGCGCGCGGAGGGCAATTGGTACGGCCTGTCCGTCACGATGCCGCTGAAGAATGCCGCCGTGGACCTGGTTGATGAGCTGACGCCCGTCGCGCGGACCCTCGGCTCGGTCAATACCATCATCGCCGCAACGGACGACGGCGGAACCACCTTCCTGCGTGGCGATAACACCGATGTGGCTGGCATCCTCAACGCGCTGCGTCACGCCGGGGCACAGGACGGTCCGCGGGCCGCCATCCTCGGTGGCGGGGGCACGGCCGTCTCGGCGCTTGCGGCACTTGTTGAGCTCGACGCCAGCGAGATTGTCGTGTTTGTGCGCAACCCCGCGAAGGCTGCCGACACCATGGAGGTCGCGGAGGCCTTGGGCGCTCCCGCCTCCCTGAGCACCTTTGAAGGTGCGGCAACCGCCCTCGGAGGGTTCGACGTCGTCATTTCCACCTTGCCGCCGCGCGCGGCAGACCCGCTGGCTGCGGACTTTGCCGCTAGCGGGCAGGAAAGTGCTGGCATCCTTTTGGATGTGGCCTACGATCCCTGGCCAAGTGCTCTCGCGCAGGCGTGGGAAGCGCGCGGCGGAATCGTCGTGGCCGGCATTGAAATGCTGCTGTACCAAGGTGTTGAACAAGTCAAGCTGTTTGCGGAGGCCGGAGGATACGGCACGCTCGCAACAGACAAGCAAGGGGACGTCATCAATGTGATGTGCGACGCAATTGGCGTCCATAGGCGGAACCCCCACGAGCAGAACATGGCAGGATAGAGAGTATGTTGCGTTGGTTGACCGCCGGAGAATCACATGGCCCGGCCCTTGTGGGAATTATTGAAGGCGTCCCTGCCGGTGTGGAGCTTACGAGCGCCCACATCCAGGACGCCCTGGCACGCCGCCGCCTCGGCTACGGTCGCGGTGCCCGGATGAAGTTTGAGCAGGACGTGGTGACCATCCTCGGTGGTGTCCGCCACGGGCTGACTCAGGGTGGCCCCGTTGCCATTCAGATCGCTAACTCCGAGTGGCCCAAGTGGGAGCAGATCATGTCTGCTGACCCCGTGGATGCCGCTGCGTTGGAGGGCCAGGCCCGTAACGCTCCCTTGACGCGCCCGCGTCCGGGACACGCAGATTTCACCGGCATGCAGAAGTATGCCTTCAGCGAGGCTCGTCCCGTCCTGGAACGCGCCAGCGCCCGCGAGACCGCAACCCGTGTTGCCCTTGGAGTTGTTGCCGCGCAGATGCTAGCCGCCGTAGGTGTTGAGCTCGTCAGCCACACGGTACAAATTGCCGGAGTTGCGTCTCCGGAAACCGCCGCGCTGCCCGTCTTCTCTGACGTGGCAGCACTGGACGCCGATCCGTTGCGCTGCTTTGACGCGGCAACCTCCGCCGCCATGGTCGAGGAAGTCGACACGGCGCAGAAGCAGGGCGAAACCCTCGGCGGCGTCGTCGAGGTTTTGGCGTACAACCTCCCTCCCGGCCTGGGTAGCTACGTGCACTGGGATCGTCGCCTGGACTCCCGCCTGGCCGGAGCCCTCATGGGCATCCAAGCCATCAAGGGCGTCGAGGTAGGCGACGGCTTTGCCACGGCAGCCCGCCGCGGCTCGGCAGCCCACGATGAGATCGTGCGCGACGAAGAGGGCCGGATCATCCGTACCTCCAACCGCGCCGGTGGCATCGAGGGTGGCATGAGCATCGGAGACGTGCTGCGCGTCCGTGCGGCTATGAAGCCCATCGCCACCGTCCCGCGCGCACTGAAGACGATCGACGTCGCCACGGGCGAGCCTGCCAAGGCTCACCACCAGCGCTCGGATGTCTGTGCTGTCCCGGCCGCCGGCGTTGTCGCGGAGGCCATGACGGCCCTCGTGCTGGCCGAGGCTCTTGTTGAGAAGTTCGGTGGCGACTCCATCGCCGAGACCAAGCGCAACATGGACAGCTACCTCGCAGCTATCCCGGCCAACCTGGATACGCTGGGTCACTGATGTCTCCGGGCAAGGATCCGGCTGGGGCGCCGGAGTTCGTGCCCCAGCGTCCCATCGTCATGATCGGGCCCATGGCTGTGGGCAAATCCGTGATTGGTGCCGAGCTTGCTCGCGTGCTCGGGATCGACTTCATCGACTCCGATCATAAGATTGTCGCCAAGCACGGACCCATCCCACGCATCTTCGCTGCTAAGGGTGAGCACCACTTTCGCCAACTCGAGGCGCGGGCCATTGCCGATGTCCTCGATGTTCCGAAACCGAAAACCGTGGTGCTCTCCCTCGGTGGGGGAGCGGTCCTGGACTCCGGGACACAGCAATTGCTGGCCCGGGCCACAGTAGTCTTCCTGAGCGCCGATCTTGAGACGGTCAAGGAACGCATCACCCGTAATACCGGACGGCCCTTGCTGGCTGCGGACCCCGTAGCCACCTGGCAGCGACTGGTACTCACCCGAGGCCCCGTCTACGCCCGCCTGGCCGACATCACGCTGGATGTCAGCAATTCAAATGTGCCGCAGCTCGTTGAGCGGCTGATCCACCTGCTGGAAACAGAATCAAGGAAAGAGAATTCTTAAACCGTGAACATCCAGAACACCCCCGCAGTCCCCAACACAGTCATCAAGGTCACCGGCGAGTTGCCGAAGGAAAACTACGACGTCGTCGTGGGCCGCGGGCTCTTGAACCAGCTCCCAGCCCTCTTGGGTGAGCGGGTCAAAAAGGTTCTGGTCATCCACCCCCGCGCGCTGCGCCTGACCGGCGACACCGTTCGGGATGACCTCGAGGCCGCTGGCTTCACGGCGCTCACGGCCGAGATTCCCGATGCCGAAGAAGGCAAGCACATTCAGGTGGCTTCCTTCTGCTGGGAAGTCTTGGGAAAGAACGACTTCACCCGCTCCGACGCCGTCGTGGCCGTGGGTGGTGGCGCCGTGACCGACGTCGCTGGTTTCGTGGCAGCAACCTGGCTCCGAGGTGTCAAGCTCGTCACGATGCCCACCTCCCTGCTGGGCATGGTCGATGCCGCCGTGGGTGGCAAGAACGGCATCAACACCGCCGAAGGTAAGAACCTGGTGGGAACCTTCCACCCGCCGGCCGGCGTCCTGGTTGATCTGGATACCCTGGACACCCTGCCTCGCAACGAACTCATCTCCGGCATGGCCGAGGTCATCAAGTGCGGCTTCATCGCTGACCCGGTGATCCTTGACCTCGTCGAGGCCAATCCTGAAGCTGTGACAGATCCTCGCTCGGAGGTTTTGCGCGAACTCATCGAACGCTCCATCTCCGTCAAGGCCAAGGTTGTCTCCGAGGACCTGAAGGAAACGGGCCTGCGCGAAATCCTGAACTACGGGCACACCCTCGGTCACGCCATCGAGCTCACGGAACGTTACTCCTGGCGCCACGGAGCAGCCGTTGCTGTGGGCATGATGTTTGCCGCCGAGCTAGCCCGCAGCGTTGGCCGTCTCAGCGACGAAGACGCCGATCGTCACCGTTCCATCCTGGAACTGCTCGGTCTTCCCCTGAGCTACCGTCGCGACCGCTGGCAGGCCCTGCTCGACGCCATGAAGCGCGACAAGAAGACCCGCGGTGATCTGCTGCGCTTCGTCATTCTCGACGGCATTGGCCGCCCGCGCGTGCTCGATGTGCCCGACCAGTCGCTGCTCTTTGCCGCGTACCAAGAGATTGCGTCGGAAGCATGAGTCTGAAGGATTGGCCCTCGGCCGGTTTTCCCGGCACGGCTGTAAATCCCGAAACGCTCCTGCCTGAGGTTGTTGATGAGGAGCTGTGTGCCGCTGCCCTCGAGGAGTCTTCGGACGCCGGCGATCACATCTTTGTCCTCCTGGCCAAGGGCCTCACTGCCGAGGCGGCAGAGGTTGCCGCTGACGCACGTCTGGCCGACCCGACCTCATTGCGTCTGCAGGTGCTTGACGCCGAGGTGTTGCGCGCCAGTAAGAGCTATGACCGTGCCGAAGGGATTCTGCGCTCTGTGCTTCCCGAGGTAACGGGCAAGCCCATGGAGGCTTGGGTGTTCCAGCAGTTGGGCAAGGTGAATTTCAGCAAGGGTCAGTTTGAGGCCGCTGCCAAGAACTTTGCCTCATCCCTCGACCTGAGAGTTGCTGCAGGATCGGATGCGACAGCCATCTACTCGGCGACTGTTTCCCTCAAGCGGGCCTTGGACCTGGCTGAGCGGGAATAATCCCACCGGTTCTCTACTGTGCGGCTAATGCGATCTCTTCTTCGCATTAGCCGCATTTTCAGTTTGCAGCGTCGGATTATCTGCTTACGCGACGTTGTTCGGGACGCACTTGCCTAACGTGGTGGTGGGTCTGCTCGAAGGCGGGGGTGCCGCGCAACCGCGATTGATTCAGGTACGCACTGCGCACAGGGCTTCAGACACTCGCTGGGCGTCTAGGTTCAGGTGTGGTGTTGGTTGTTGTTTCCTCCACAGCTGTTCTGGGTGTGTGGTTGTTGCACAGATTCGGGGTTGGTGGTGTTGTTTGTCAGTGCCCGGGATTAGAATATATGTATGGATGAAACGACAAAGGTGTCGGAGCAAT
>NZ_QJVC01000031.1 GCF_003219795.1 Arthrobacter psychrolactophilus
CTCCAAGAACGCGTGCAGTTTTCCCATCACTCCAAGGGCTGCCTCGGATCGTTTCAACCGACTCTCACTCACCTCCAACTGGCGACGCAACGCCGCATTCCTCATAGTCGCAGGCAGCCTGCTCATCACGGTCGTGTGGGTCTTTCTGCTGCGGTACGTGCCTGTGCAGGCAGTGTTCGTGCCTGAGCAGGCAGTGTTCATGCCGGATTGGGAGACGTTGGGCTCCTCTACCTTTACCCCCGGAAGGTCAGACCTATGGCGGGCCTTTGCGCCAAAGGCTGCCGTGGCCCTGGGATTCCTGCTGGTACTTGGGCTGGGAGGAGGGTGGCTTCTCGCCGGGCGCATGCTCGCCCCGATGACTCAGATCAGGGCTGCCACGCTCACGGCCATGAACGGATCACTCTCCCACCGCATCCGATTGGAAGGCCCCAAGGATGAATTCCGCGAACTTGCCGACAGCTTCGATGCCATGCTCGGACAACTCGAAGAACACGTGGCCGAACAGCAGCGCTTCGCTGCCAACGCCTCACATGAACTGCGCACCCCGCTGACGATCTCGCAGACCCTCCTCGAAGTGGCCCGGAATGACCCCGACCATGACCATGGCGAGCTCCTCGAGCGGCTTTGTGCCGTGAACACCCGGGCGATCGACCTCACTGAGGCGCTACTGCTGCTCAGCCGCGCGGACCGGAATTCCTTTGCCCGGGAAACCGTGGACCTGTCGCTCATCCTGGAGGAAGCCACCGAAATTCTGCTTCCCCTTGCCGAGAAACGCCGCATCACCATCCATGCTTCCAGCGAGGTCACCTCCATCCTCGGGTCCCGCGCCCTCCTGCAACAACTGACAACCAACCTGCTGCACAACGCCATTGTGCATAACCTGCCCGAAGACGGGGCCGTGTGGGCCACCACCAAAGCCCACCCGAACAGCGTTGAATTGATTATCGAAAACAGCGGCGAGCAACTCTCGTCCCCATTAATCTCTACGCTCACCGAACCATTCCAGCGCGGAACCCAACGCATCCACACCGACCTTGCGGGCGTCGGCCTCGGCCTGGCCATCGTCAAAAGCATCACGAACGCGCACGACGGGACCCTCGCCATCGCCCCCCGCCCCGAGGGCGGACTCCGGATCTCCGTTCGCCTGCAATCCCTTTTGTCAGCACCGCTGTCACAGCCGCCACCACGGGCACCGCTGCCACTACCGGCAGCCGGCCCGGGGCCGGCTGTAAAGACTGCACATCCTGAGCCTGAGTGAGGCGGTGATGGAGAGCCCGGGTCGGCAGCCCCGACGAGGCTGGATCAGGTCCATGCTGTGAACTTGGCATCGATATTGCTGCCCGTCCTAGTCTTTGAACATGCCCAGCGATAGCCGTGCGGCCCCCAGTGGAGCACAGACCTCCACCATCGCCTCGATCCTTTGCGCCGAGTCGACCTCCCCGCAGGTAGATACACCCAGGTCATCGTCAAGGCCCGACAGGGCCAGGAAATGCTCAACAATGGACGCCCGCTCATCGAGGTCGTCACGCTTGTACTCAGCTTCGATTTCCAATCCGATGTAACCGCTTGTGGCTGGCATTTGAGCGCCCGGCCAGTTGGCAGCCTGGAGGCGAAGATGAGGAGGCCGGTACAGTCAAAAGAACTCGGGTCATTATGTCGAAAATGTCGTTGCCGTGGTCTCTCATCGCTGCTGAGGATGGTGGATAAAAATCCTGTTCAGTCCTCTTGTGTTTGAGCTCAGATGACGAGGGGATCGCGTAACTAGCGAGTCTGGCTAGCCGTCGGGGCGGAGACCGATTGTTTCCCTACGTGCATCGTTCGAAGTGGTATCCATCTTCTGCGGGTGTCACTAGGTCACGGTCCCTGAGGATCATCGAGGATGGGACACCAGCATCAGCACACATGGAGGCAAAGGAACGGGGGAGTTGATCGGTATATTCAATGTCGATGACCTGTTCCCTATAGACGCCCGTGTATAGGGAACATTCGTCATAGGCTGCGCATTCTTCTGACACTGCGAAATCAAAGCTTGCCTGTGACTGTAGCTCGGCAGCATCTTCCGCAGCGTTCTTCTGCCCTGCCGCCAAACCTTTCGCATGTGTGAACGCAACGAGATCGGTGGCAAGTTCCAAGTTGTCGGCCTTCGTCAGTGCGCCATCGGTGCGGGTATAAGAATCAAGATTGTCGAATTCGACCGCAGCGTACCCCGCCGTGGCACAGTTCTGGATCCAGGGTTTCAGTACGGCAAGAATCTGCACGCGCTTCTCGTTCGTACTGGTATCTAGCAGGGCCTCGTCAGGCCAGTCTGGGTCCATGACAAGGCCTGATTCGTCGGTGAGCAAGGTATTCTCTGGCCACAGCTCCAACTCAGCGGGTTGGGTTTGGAAGCCGTTGATGTAGCAGATCGAGTAGCGCCCAGGATCTGGTGTGCTGAGCCGGTCACGGACCACAATTTCCACATCAGCTATAGGGACGTAAGACCCTCCGAGCTGGTAGTCGGGAATACCAGCGGGGGGAAGCAATGCGAAAGCTGCTGTTTCCTCGGTCACCGCAGTTACTTCAGAGGCCGAGTCTGCTGCACAGGATGTCAATCCGAGCGTGAGAACGGCAACTAGCATTCCTACACTGCGCAGATCGGTCATTGGCGCTCTTTCCTTCATCGTTGACAGATACTCTTGTGATTGACCCTAACGCATGCGATTCCGCACCCAAGCTGGCGCGGCCTCGCATGCCTTTCATGCTGCTGGCACTAGTGCACGACGTCCTCTAGCGCCTGGCTGGCCTGCTTGATAGCTGCCTGCGCTGCGGCCGTTTCGTGCAGGGACATCGCCTATGCCAGCGAGCAGACTCCCAAGCTAACGACACGAAATTTGGTGGCATCATAGAATTGACCCGCCCGGAACAGAATCCGATGGCCTGGTCCATCAGGTATCGCGAAAGCGGTACCAGACTAGCTGGGCAGGACCGCCCACGGGGTGTTTGCGAGGGTGTCGATCCAGTCGTAGCCGTCGCCGGTGCGGTCATCGGCGGGCAGTTGCGGGGCCTGTACGGTCTCGCTGGTGTCCTTGGTGGTGAACTGGGTCTTCACGGTGTACACCCTGGACGGCACCGGACGGGTCACCAACGTGGTGGACGCCGCCTCGGCAACCTATACCTATACGTACGATGCGCGGGGCAACCGGCTTACAGCCGGCGGACCGGCGGGCACCCAGACCTTGGCCGCAAACGCCGCGAACCAGATCAGCACGGCCGGGTACACCTAATAGTTCGCCGGAAACCGCTGCCACTTATAACAGCTATCCCCAGCCGGAATGGCGTCCGGAATTCAACATTGATGTAAAGCCCTACATCCCAATAGTTGGATTTCTCCCTCCCGACCTCGGTCCAGTCCCCACGCCCTCCCCTACATCCGGTTCATAAAGCGTAAGAGTGAATGTGGTGAGGGAAAACCGCGCTTCTCAGCGTTGGGCTATCCAGTCCCGGGCATCCAGCTCAGCCATCCTGCGATACAGGGTAGCCCTAGACATGCTCAGGTCCCGGGCCACATGGGTGGCAGGTTCCCCGGCCTCGATGAGACGGCGGGCATTGCTGATCTGGGAATCGCTGAACTGCTGCCGGCGCCCGCCCAGATCCTTGCCCGCGGCGCGGCGCAACAGCCGACACAGGCAGCTCCTCAAGGAGCCACGCTCCATAGCCTACTTCCAAGATTGTCCGGGGTAGTGGATTCGTTCCCTGGACTCCCAGCGGTGAGAAAAGAGAGTCCCCGGGTTAGGCATTCCTTCGAATCTACTCCGAAGAAGCGGGCAAACGCCAATAACGGCGCATATGTCTCTGTGGATCCAGTCGAGAGGTTGCCGACTTAGACAACAGATTAGGGCGATTAACGCCCGAAGGTGACCCGCCGTGGTCGGGTCACCTTCTTAGCGGTTACTTGTCTTTCGGCGGATTGGGGTCGTTTCCATAAGAGTTCTTTTCGCCAATGGTCCCGTCGAGCTTCTTGATTGTGTGCTCGACCTCGTCTCGCTTGGCGGCTTCTCTGAACCGTCCCGGAAATCATGCCGCCGTTTTGTGGGCGGCAGCGTCGGGTAACGAGCCGAAGTTTTCATCATAGTAGATGCGCTCGAATTCCTCCGGAGTTTGGTGACCTAATGCAGCATGCAAGCGTGCGTTGTTGTACCAGTGAACCCAGTGAAAGACGATGTCGATAACGTCGTTTTCGGTCTTCAACGCCCCGGCACGGAACGGTGAACCCTTGGCCATCGCTTCGTTCTTGAACAATCCCATCACCGTCTCAGCAGCGGCATTATCGTAAGCGTCCCCAACGCTGCCAATGGACGGTTCGAGTCCTTCGATTTCCAAGGTCTCGGTGTACCGGATCGAAGTGTATTGAGATCCGGCATCGCTGTGGTGGATAAGCCCTTTGTGGACTGGTCTTTTGCTGTGGTTCCGGCGCCATAGCGCCATTTTTAAGCATTGTTCCACGAACTCGGTGTCCTTCACTGTCGAGGTTTCCCAGCCGACGATGGCACGCGAATACAGGTCGATGACCAGCGCCACGTACACGACGCCGGAATACACCGGAACGTAGGTGAAATCGGTGACCCAAATACGGTTGGGGGCACTGGCGCTGAAGTTGCGGTTCAACAGGTCTGCGGCACGTTTGCCGTCCTTCCCAGGGATCGTGGTGCGTCCCCGGACTAGGCCGTTCATACCCTCGTCACGCATGAGCCGGTCAACGGTGTGCTTGGAAACTTCCGGGAAGCCGTTGCGGCGCAGCCAGACAGTCATTTTTCGACGACCGTAAAGGATTTCCGGCCTCGGCCTTCCTTTGCTGTCTAGATCCTTGAGGCTGCGTAACGTGTCAATGACCCTCGCGTCCTCGATCGCGCGCAAGGCCGGTAATCGTGTTTTCCAGGCCCGGTAGCTTCGTGCGGCGACCTGCACGCCCTGCTCACGCAGGACGGCGCAGATCGACTCGACCGCACAGCCTTCGGCCCGCTGCTCGTCAATGAACCGGCAGATCAGCGGCGGCGAGGGTCGAGCTCCCTCGCGAAGAAAATCGATGCTGCTTTTAGGATTTCATTGGCTTCTTTCAGGTCCCGATTCTCGGCGCGTAACGCCTTAAGTTCATCAAGTTCAGTGCTCGTAGGGCCGTCCTTCTCACCAGTGTCGATCTGGGCTTGGAGCACCCATCGACGCAACGATTCGGGGCCAACATCGAGCTTCGGGGCTAGAGCCTTGCAAGCAGCGAACACAGAAGGGTACTCGCAGAGCCGGTCATTGATCATCCGCACGGCACGATCACGAACTTCGGTTGGGTATCTCTTGGGCATGATTGCCATCTTTCTCAAAAAAGACAGCGGCATCAAATCCGGGACGGTTCACGGGCAGGAACACACAACACAAAACCCCAAAAACCCAACAACCACGAGCACCCGACGTACACGGCTGCGAGCGCTCAGCCAATACGTCAGGTCAGTGCAATGGAGCCCTGAATGGGGAGCCCCGATGGTGGCGATCAGGCGGGCATTACCTTATAGGAGGTTGAGCACGGCCAGTGATCTCGTCAACGTCTTGTCTGCCAGCATGATCGTCACCTTTCAATTATTTAACACACCGGGCGGTGATCGCGGTGGAAAAGAGCTGTTATGGCTGTGACATTGGATGCTGCGAAGAGTATGCCGACCATGACAAAAACAGCCACTATTTCTGAGTACTTGCGCGAATCGATATGAACTGGATTCTCCTAATCACTATCCCAACTCACCGTAGGGGCGCAGTGTGCAATTGCTGCCACCGTGCCGCTGTTAAATAGTGAGGAGCCAAGGGCGCCGTTGTCCCCGGCTCCTCCTCGTTTCTGCATGCACCAACAGTTACTGAGGCGTTAGGTCAATCGGTGAGGTGACATTGTTGCGGCCGGGGTGGTGTCCTGGACCCACTTCTCACACAGCTCCACGATCTCCTCGAACAACGGAAGGTCAGCTCCTCGCCGCCGGACGGTGATGGCTGCCATGCTTGTCGCAAATCGTGCAATGCTTGGCAGGAGATCCACCACTCGATCCAGGACGTGATCGTTTCGTGAGGCTAGGAGGATCAGCAGTGCCGCCATGAAGGTGTCGCCCGCTCCCACGGTATCCACGAGTTGTGCGCTCACGGCAGCCTCATCATGACGGTGGTTACCTGCCGCCAAGCCGGCCCCCCTGGAACCTCGGGTAAGTGCCACAAGCCTGGGCCCGAAAGCAGTAATACGGTCCAGCACTGCCCGTTCGTCGTCGTTTGGATACAGCCAGCGGGCATCCTCGTCGCTGAGCTTGACCACATCCGCCAAGGCGCAGTAACTCTCAAAGAGTGAAACCGTTTGGGGATGGGGCCCCATGAGCGCAGGCCGAATATTCGGATCAAAGGTAATGATGGTCTCAGGGGAAAGTTGCCCCAAAAGCGACTGAAGGTGGGTGGTTCCGGGTTCAGTGAAGGCATAGATCGATCCAAAGTGGATAATTTCTTCTGAGCCGTGGCGGATGGGTCCGCCCGCAAAGTCCAGGGCAAACGTGTAGCCGGGCTGGGCATCGAGCACATCCACGCGCGCAGTTGACGTGCGGCTTGCGGACAGGGCCGAATCATCCATGGCGACTGAAGCCTCCTGCAAGTGCCGCACAATTTTCTGCCCTCGGGCATCCTGGGCAATCGCGCTGTGGAGCCTCACCGGAATGTGGCAGCGGCCAAGGCCTACTGCCACATTCAGAGGAGAGCCGCCAACAACTTCCACCCGCCGCTCGCCGTCGACAATTTGGTCAATAATGCTCTCGCCGACAACGAGGACAGCCGCGCTTGGTTGCGCCTTGTCACCACGGTCGATTGTGGCGCCCTCACTTGGCCTCATGGGTACCCCCATAGACGGTGAGAAAGGCCTTAGCCCCACCGGATTGAAGGAGGCCAAGAGCACTGGTGAACTCCGTCAGGAAACGCTCATCGTCGGCAAGCGGCGCCAGCCCGGGCAGGGCGTCCAGGAATGCCCGAGGGTCCTGCACGGCACGTTCAGCAGCAGCGATCATCCTTGCTGCACCACGATCAGAACTTCGTGAGTCCACCGTGCCGGTCGTCCAGTAGACGCACCACGTGGCGAGCACTGCGGCTGCGTAGCGCGCACTGCCGTCTGCTCGACGCCGGTCCAGGGCGACGGGGATCACGAAAATTGGCACGCGGTCTGAGCTGTCCACGCTGAGCCGGGAGAGGGGATCCTGCACACTGCTGTTGCCGAAGCGTTCCACGACAGTCCTGCAGTACTGGGCGACGTCCAGTCCGGACGGTGCTGCAAAGCTGGGGACCGCATCGACGCTCATGTACGACTCCACAAAGGAACGCACACGGTGGTCCGCCATGGCCTGATCCACATACTCGTATCCGGCGAGCTGCCCAATGTAGGCCACGGCCTGATGTGCACCATTGAGCAGTCTGAGCTTAGCCGCCTCGTACCCCTCTATGTCGTCGGTAAATGTTGCCCCGACTGCCTCTAGGGGGGGCCGTCCTGCCGGGAAGTCGTCTTCCAATATCCATTGGGTGAAGGGTTCCGCGCAAACTGGCCACGCATCGTTGACCCCCAGACGTTGCCTTACGCGCTGGAGGTCGCTCTCCTCTGTCGCCGGGGTGATGCGATCAACCATCGTGCTCGGAAAAGCGACTTCTCGTTCAATCCAGGAAGCGAGCTCGTCATCGACCAGGCGTGCAAGTTGGAGAACGCTACTTCGGGCCATGCGACCATTGCCCTGGATGTTGTCACACGACATAACAGTAAACGGTGCGAATCCTCGTTCACGCCGGATCCGAAGTGCCTCCACGATAAAGCCGAAAGCCGTTTGCGGCTCCGCCAGATTCGTGGCTACTTCGGCAGTGACTAGGGGATTGCTGGTCAACGGCTGACCGCTAATGGCCTCGTCAAAGTATCCGCCCTCGGTGATGGTCAATGATACGATCCGCACGGTCGGCGCCGCCATCTGAGCAATCACCTGTTGAGAGCCGTCATCCTTGTGTAGGAATCGACGAATCGATCCCACAACATCGATATCTTCACGGCCATCTGGATGGCGCAGGGTCAGGGTATAAAGTCCATCCTGGCTGGTCAGGACTTCACCCATGCGGCGGTCTCGTTCCATTAGCCCAATACCGCAAATGGCCCAGTCATCCCCGAGGCCGGACCGCATCAGGAGATCGATGTACATAGCCTGATGGGAGCGATGGAAATTGCCGACACCGAAGTGGACGATGCCAATCGAGGGCTCCCGGGCGAGGTATTCCTCCACGGATGCGGTGGAGGGGAGCCGGCTCAGGGAGCGTCGGTCAAGTGTTGGAGGTGTGGCCATCGATGTCATCCTTTAAGTGCTGCGTGGATAAGCACGCGGGCGGGGTCGTGATCGCTCGCTCCGTCGACACTGACGCGCAGCCAGTTTCCAAAGTGCGTGATCGGAATTTCGGCAATGGTGGAGCCTTTCGAGAGCGTTATGTTACCAACACGCGGCAGCCAGGTTATGCCGTCCGGCGAAACATCAATACCCAATGTCAAATCCGGGTGGGAGCCCTCAGCTTGCACGAACACAAGTGCCTCGGATGCCCAGCCTGCCTCATATGGAAGGGTCCGAAAGCTGTTATTGATGTGGACGCGGCGGGCCAGGACGGAAGTGTATATCGTCTGCAAGGGGTCGCTCTCCTTTGTAAAGTGGTGGTGGCTTATTGTGTGGAATACACGACAGAGTCGAGGAACAGGTTCACTGATCGATTCGTGTCGGTCTCCACGAAGAACACGGGATTGATGAGATTCTCGATTGAGGCATACCCAGGGGCGAGGGTTGGAGAGGTGCCCCGCAGATCAAAGACACGGTCCATGCTTTGGAACTCCACGTACTCGCGCTTGGCCACATCCACGGTGAGTCGCAGGTAGAGCCAGTTCAGTTTGTCCGGACTCTCGTTGTAAAGAAGGTCCTGTTCGCCGTTCGGCACCCATTGAAAGCCGTCGGCTGAGCCGTCGGCGAATCGGCGGCCATACCACTGGTTGTCCACACCGGGCATATTCCATCCGTCTTTGATCCCAAGATTCCAGTCTTCTTGCGTCACCCCCGGAGTTACTTGGAAGTACTGCCAACGCTTAACCAAATCTCCCCCGAGTGAGTTGACGTATCGAATCCCGGGCATGTAGCGGTGTTCTGCGTCCTGGACGTCGAAAAAGAAGCCAAAAGCTCGAATGTCCTCCTCCCCCGTCCCTTTCCGGTCCTGAACGGGCGAGTAGGCGTACCAGGTCTCAATTTGGATCGTTGAAGGGTTCCCGAATCGCGAGAGGCGCTTAATGGCCATGCCCATCGATCCGGGTGCCGGCGGTTCTGTGTGCGGGCCCCCGGTGGGGGCTGTGGTGAGCTTGAGGGAGTATGTTCCTTCCATGGAGCCGTGGGATGAGGCGAAACGCATTGACGCTGAGCTGAGCATGGTGGGCGCCCAGGCATCCAGGTCAACGACAGTGTCGAAAGTCGAATAGTTTTCACCTACATAGTTGCAGCTGAGGTCGAGCCAGCCGTTATACCCCTTGTCAAAATCATCAAAGGTGATGACGCGGGCGAGTGGATTGAATCGTTCTAGCTGACGATCGGCAAAAGTAACACGAGTCATGCGCGGGCCTCCGCTGGGGTGGGTGTGGTGCAGTTGTCAAAGTCGATGATGGCGCCTTGCTCGATCATCCGGGTACGCAACTGCTCAAAATTCATGTCTGACATGCTGTAGCCATGCTGCACGCTTAGTGCTGCGGCGGTACCGGCACCCTGACCCATGGCCATGCAGGTTGCCATAACGCGGGCGGAACCGAAACCGGGGCCATCCGCACTCAGGCATCGCCCGGCGGTGACCAAATTGATGCTCCCCATGGGCACGAGCGAACGGAAAGGCACGTTGTACTCCTGTTTGGGCATAATGAAGTCCGCCTGGTCATTGCTGTCGGGCTGATGGATGTCAATGACGTGGGCACCTTTGGCGATCGTGTCGGGGAAGGCTTTGGGGTTCAGGACGTCGTCCTTACCGAGCTGATACAGCCCGACGATATGATACGTTTCGCGAACGCCGGTCTGAATACCGGATTTTGCCAGCCAACAATCTTGAAACTCCGGGAAGTTCGTCCGGAGGATGTCAACTATCTGGTGAAGGTTCTCGCGCAAGCTGCACTCGGTGCGTGTAAACCACTCGGGATCGCTGGCGTCAGTGGCCTCCCTCAGGAGATTGACGCTTACCATCCCTTCCCTAAAGAACTGACTGATCCAGGGGCCGCCAAAATTGGCGATGACGCCCTCTTCATTGAGTTCAATGAGCCGGGAACGAATCTCATCTGATATGGGCAGAACTCCGCCCACGGCGTCGCCGAAGAGGTGACTTAAGGCATCCGTATTGACGCCGCCCAGCTGGAACCACAACGACGCCGGCTGCAGCACATCACCCTTGACGGTGTCGTAGCCCGCTGCACGCACAATGTCAGCGTCGCCGGTGCAATCCACAATGGCAGCGCCCGCATAGGCGACCCGGCCGGACTTGTTCTGCACGATGACGTGGGTTATTTTCCCATCGGATACCAGGCAGTCCGAAACCCAAGAATGGTAGAGCAAGGTCACCCCACTATCGAGTAGGATCCGTTGGGCAGCGAGCTTGAGAACCTCATCGTTGACCGGGTAATTTCCACTGTCATGGGCAAGATTGGCACCACCAAGGGTGGCGGCAATCTCCATGAGCTCAAACGGTATGCCACCAATATGCTGCTTGCTATTGACTCGAAACTCACTGATGGGGGTCACCAGCGCGCTCGTCGCCATGCCCCCAATAAATCCGTACCGCTCTATGAGCAGAGTTTTTGCACCGTTGCGTGCCGCCGCCACGGCAGCAGTCAAGCCCGCCGGGCCACCGCCGCAGACAATGACGTCAAAGCTCCCGACAACGGGAATGTCCTTGCTCGGTTCCGTAACAAACACAGTTTTACTTCCTCACGCTGTTTCTGGTTGGTCCTGCCCAGCAGCTAAGTGGCGGGGGTTCCCGCCACTTAGCTTCTGGCTATTATTCAGTCAGGTAGACCGTGCTCCAGTCGATGAACTCCGTCGGAGGGATCGTCAGACCCTGAACCGTATTCGAGGCAGCGACATTGGGCTTGGTTTGGAACAGCGGAATGGCCGGTGCATCCTTGACCATGGTGTCGACGACCTGCTGGTACAGCTTGAGCCGCGCCTGTGCGTCGTTGGACTCCTGCGCCTGCGCCATGAGCTGGTCCAGCTCCGGGTTGCAGTAGCCCATGCGCTTCGCCTCGCACTTGTACAGCCGATTCAGCGTGTAGTCGGCGTCGCCCGTTGCCGTTTGATTGGGCTGCACATCCATGTCCCAGTTCAATGCCGAGAATTCCGAGAGCCAGGTGGCGCCGTCGAGGGCACGGGGGGTGATGGTCACGCCAATCTCGTTCCATGCCGAGACCAATGCCGAGATCAAGCTGTCGTAACCTGCATTTGCAGTGCTGAAAATGACATCGGCGGTGAATCCCTCCGCGTATCCTGCCTCGGCCAGGAGCTTCTTCGCATGTTCCGGATCGTAGGAGGGCATATCCGTTGCGGCAACGCAGCCAAAGGCTGATGTGGGGCAGAAGGAGTCCATGACTGATGCCGTGTCACCGTACAGGCTTTCCACGATAGTGGGCAGATCAACGGCTTCCCACATGGCCGTGCGCACCCGTACATCGGTGAACGGTTCACGCGCATTGTTGAACCACAGGAAGTTGTACGTCAGTCCCTCAGTTTGGGTGAATGCCACATTCGACATGGCTTCGACGGTGGCCACCTGGTCAAAGGGCACGTCGTTGAGCACCTGCGCCTGACCATTTGAGAGGGCCGTGACCTTCGCATTGACGTCCGTGATTAATTTGAAAGTCAGGCTCCTGAGCTTGGCCTTTTCGCCCCAGTACCCTTCGTTTCGCGTCAGTGACACTTTGTCGTTGGCAATGAAGTCGTTGATGACGAAGGGGCCGGTGCCGGTGGGCTTGGCCCACCAGGCATCGTCCTGAGCATGGGCCGCCTGGCCAATGAAGAGCATGGATAATACGCCCAGAAGCGTGCCGGTGGGTTGGGTGGTGGTGATGGTGACGGTCGTTGGGTCATCGGCCGAGACGGACTCAATGACCGCCAGGACGGCGGCCAGGGTTTGCTTCTGGCTGATGTAGCGTTCTAGCGTCGCCTTGACATCTGCCGACGACAACGCCTGACCGTCGCTAAACGTCACGCCCTCGCGCAGCTTCAAAGTCAGGGTTGTGGGGGTAGTCCACTCCCAGGACTCGGCGAGCTGAGGTTGCGGCTGCGAGTTCTCATCGAGTTTAACCAATGCCTGCAAGACGTTGGAAAGAACCTGATTGGAGCCCATCTCCAGCGGAGCCTTGGTTGGGTCAAGGCCTGGCACCGCAAAGGCGGGCACGAAGGTCAGATTTTGCTGCTCGTCGGGCAGCATGGCGCCACCGCCCGTCGATGCTGTACCGGACCCACAGCCTGTGAGCGCCATCATGGCCACCGCTGTGGCCGCCACGGCGAGTGATATTTTTTCCCGAATTGAGTTCATGTGCAATCTCCTTCGATTGGGTGGATTAGAGTTTTAATACCGCGGGATTGTGCCCGCAGGCTTGGAGGAGGCTCCGTTGAGCCAGGGACGGATGACGGGCACGGCTGCGAACAAGCGTTTGGTGTAATCGTCCTGGGGATTTTCAAAGAGCTCACGAGGTGTTCCCTCTTCGACCACAACTCCCCCGTTGAGAACGAGTACCCTGTCGCAGATGTGCTCGATCACGGAGAGATCGTGGGAGATGAAGAGGTAGGCCAGGTTGAATTCTTGTTTAAGGTCATCGAGCAGGTTCAGCACCTGGGCCTGAACTGATACGTCTAGGGCCGAGACGGCTTCATCGCAGATGATGAGCTTTGGTTGCAGCGCGAGGGCGCGCGCTATTCCAATGCGTTGGCGTTGACCGCCGGAAAACTGATGCGGGAAGCGGGATGCATAGTCGGGATTGAGGCCCACCCGATCCATGAGGGCCTTGGCTTCGGAGGCCCTGCGGTTCTTCGGGACAACATCAGGATGCGCCAGCCATGGCTCGACAATGATCTCCTGTACCGAGAGGCGCGGGTTCAAGGAGGCGAAGGGGTCCTGAAATACCATTTGCATATCGCGGCGGAGCGCTTTGAGCTCGGTTCGCGTGCTCTGCGTAATGTCTCGGCCTTCGAACTCGATCCGACCCCCGTCTGCCTTCTCCAGCCCGATGATGGTCCGGGCGACAGTGGATTTACCGGAGCCGGACTCGCCGACCAAGCCCACGGTTTGTCCTGCGGAAATGGTAAAATTCACGTCCTTAACGGCCATGTTTTCACCAATTCGACGTTGCAGAATCGACGAATGAATCGGATACGAGACCCGCAGGTTTTGAACTTTGAGCAGCGATACTTCAGTCATGTGAACGCACCTCTTCCGCGCGGATACACGCAACATGGTGGCCGAGTGCGGCACCTTCTGGCTCTCGCAGCGACGGGACGGCGGCCCGGCATTCCGGGACTGCGATCGGGCAACGGGGATGGAACGCGCAGCCAGCCGGCAAGTCCAACAAATTGGGCGGCGATCCGACGATGGGGCGCAGCGGTTCACCCATGGCATGTGCGCCCGGAATCGAATCCAGCAATCCTTTGGTGTAGGGGTGCTGCGGATGATCGTAAACTTCACGGATCCCGCCAGTTTCGATGATCCGGCCGGCGTACATGATGGCGACACGGGACGCCGAGTCGGCTACAACACCCAAATCATGGCTGATGAGTATCATTGCCATCCCAGTCTCCGCTTGAAGCTCGGCGAGCAGGCGCATGATCTGTGCTTGCACGGTCACGTCGAGGGCAGTGGTCGGTTCGTCGGCAATGAGTATGCGGGGCTTAAGCGCAATGGCCATGGCAATCATGATTCGCTGGCGTTGGCCTCCGGAGAACTGATGCGGGTAGTTGCTGATGCGGCGCTCCGCATCAGCGATGCCGACGCGTTTGAGTAGTTCCAGCGCACGCGCGAGGGCTTCCTTCTTCCCCATGCCAAGGCGCCGACGGAACGGCTCAGCGACTTGGTCCCCAATGCGAAATACGGGGTTTAGTGAGCTCAGCGGGTCTTGGAAAATCATGGCTATGTCGGTTGCACAAAGGTCACGGACGCGGGAGACAGGCTCTTTGGCCAGGTCAATTCCGTCATAGAGGATGGATCCGCCAACGATTGAGCCGGCAGGTTTTGGTAAGAGTGCCATGATGGCCTGGGAAGTCACTGACTTTCCCGATCCGGACTCGCCCAAAATGGCCAGTGTCTCTCCGGCTTGAACGTCAAAACTCACACCATCGAGCGCTCTGGCGATACCGGCCGACGTCGTGAATTCCACTTGGAGGTCACGGACCGAAAGCAATGGCGATTGCGCCCGCCGGGAATCGGCAACTAATTGTTCTGTCATCAAAGACTCCTCAGTCGTGGGTCAAGTCTGTCGCGCACCGCATCGCCGAGGACGCCGGTCGCAAGCACCAGAAGGAGCAGAAGCACCCCCGGAAGAGTGGAAATCCACCAGGCGGTCGAGAGGTACTGCACACCGTTGGCAATGGTGCTACCGAGGCTGGCGGTGCCCATTGGCACACCGACCCCTAGGAAGGACAATGCCGCTTCCGCGAGCACCACATGACCAAGCTCCACGGTTCCAACCACGAGGATTGGCGGCAGCGAGCCGGGCAGGAGAGTTCGGAATATGATGTGGAAGTTTCCCAGCCCTAGGGTTCGAGCCGCTTCCACATACTCCCGGTCTTTGAGGGCCAGCACTTGACTTCGAGCGATGCGCGCGAACACGACCCAATTGGAAATTGAGAGCACGATTATGACGTTCAGGACTCCCTGGCCAAGAACTGCAGCAAGAAGAACCGCAAGAAGGATCGCCGGAAAGGCGAGCTGGATGTCCGCGACCCGCATGAGCACCGTGTCGAGCCAGCCGCCGTAATACCCGGCAAGCATGCCAATAAGAACACCAATAACGCCAGCGATTGCGAGCGTGGCTGCACCAATAATGAGGGAAACGCGGGCTCCAGCCATCATCTGCGCGAAAAGGTCCGATCCTATCTGATCGGTGCCAAAGACCGCGATCGAACCATTGGGGAGCACCGATCCTGGCGGCTTTAACCGGTCAGCGAGATCCACCCGCAAAGGGTCATAGCCGTACAGGACCGGCACGAAGATGGCGCCCACGGCGATGAGCGCAATTATTGCGCAGGGAACTAGGGTGCGTGTGTGCACACCCCAGCGCGAACGCCGAGCCTTGGTCATGGCCGGGGCGGCGGAGGTAGTCGGTGCAGTTGTCACTTTGCGAGCCTCACTCTTGGGTCAAGGTAGGCGTACAGCAGATCTACAAGGAGGTTGATGAGAACAAACGCCGCCGCTATGACGATGACGCATGCCTGGACCACGCTGTAGTCGCGTACGTGGATCGAGGACACCAGAAGTTTTCCGATGCCGGGAAAGGAAAAGACGGTTTCGGTGACCACAGCGCCGCCGAGCAGTGTGCCGAACGCGAGTCCAACAACCGTGATGATGGGAATGAGTGCGTTGCGAATTGCATGGGTGAAGAGAATCGCAGGCTCACGCATACCCTTTGCCCGTGCTGTGTTGATGTACCCCTCACCGTTGACCTCAATCAGCCCGCTGCGAATCAACCTCGTCAGAAGGGCAATAAGCGGAAGAGCAAGAACGGTTGTCGGGAGAATGAGACTTTGGGCACTGGTGAGGTCCGCGCTTGGCAACCATTTAAGCGTCCTTGAGAAAATCAGAAGCAGCACGACCCCGATCCAGAAACTTGGCAGCGCCTGCACTATCAGTGAACCGGTGGTGACGATCCGGTCAATCGGGCGGTTGACACGCACAGCTGCGACAACCCCGAGCGGGAAGCTAACGACCAGTGCCCCAAGCACGGCCAGGAACGCCAGGAGCGCCGTATTGGGCAAGGCTTGGGCCACCAGCTGCATGGCGGGGACGGATTGAGTGTAGGAACTGCCGAAGTCGCCTGTAACTACACCGCCGAGAAAGGAACCGTATTGAACAAGCGGTGGGCGGTCCAAGCCCATCTGATTTCGCAGCGCGGCGAGCTGGTCTGCCGTCGCCGTATCCCCGGCGATCAAGAGTGCCGGATCCGCGGGGACGAGGCGCACGATGATAAAAACCACAGTGGACACACCCCAGAGCACGAACACGGCCAACAATATGCGCCGGATTACGTAACCGAGCATGGTCGACCTCCATTAGTCGCGATACCGCATCGGGAAGATCCAATGTCGGGAGAATGTTTATCGTTCATGTACATTTCCCCATGGTTGGACTTTTGTCAAGGAAGGCTTTGATGTTGATATTTCGTGCTTTAAGCGTGTGATGGTCCATGCGACATCACTCTGCAGCAGGATTTTGACTTCATTATTCATGAACGCTAATGTAGCAGTTGCGCCCCGCGTCGAGTGTCATGAAACCGGCTGAACGCGTCATGTTGGGTTGTGAACCCACCACGGCACGCTGCGGCAAAATCGTGCACTCCCGCGAGGGTGTCACCGTCGGGCCGCGTCGCTGCCGGGTACGACTATAGACTTGCGAGAAACAGGCTGGTCACAATCGAGCGAAAATAGGGTGCACATGGCGAAGAGATCAACCCTTCAAGTTGTAGCTGAGGCGGTTGGGCTGTCAGTAAATACTGTCTCTCGGGCTCTGAATGGAAAATCTGGGGTCAGCGAGAGCACACGCTCCCGCATCAAGGCCGAGGCCGCACGCTTGGGCTATGTCCCCAATGCCAACGCACGTTCCCTTGTCTTGGGCAAACGCAGCACAATTGGCGTCGTCGTGACAGACTTGGCAAACCCCTATTTCAACGACCTCGTCAGCGAAATTGAAGAGCAAGCATTGCAGGCGGGCTACACCATTTTGCTGCTGCTCTCCGACGAAGACCCAGACCGTGAACGGGCCGCCATCGAAGCGGCCCTCCATGCCGGAGTTGACGGGATTATCGGTGTCCCGGTTCAGGGGAAGTCCAATCCCTGGACGGCCGTTCTACAGGCAGGAGTTCCCCTCGTGCTCACTGCGCGTCGCGTTACTGAACTCGATGTCGACTTTTTCTCCAATGACAATGAGGCCGGAGGCTACATGACCACCTCGGCCGTCTTGGAACGGGGCGCGCGAGACCCCCTGCTCATTGAAGAGGATATGCGTATTTCCACGGTGGAACACCGCATTGCCGGATTCCGCCGGGCTTTGGAAGACCACGGGATTCCGTTTGACACTAGCCGGCGCGTGTTTGTTCCTTCTAGACGCAACGTCCGCGGCGCCATGCACTGGCGCGCAGAAGACGGATACCGGGTGGCGCGTGACATCCTCTCCAGCGGCCGCCGCCCGGATGCGTTTTTAGTGGGAAACGACTACTTCGCACTCGGCCTGTACAGCGCCCTCCAGGAGCGCAACATCCGGGTGCCCGAGGATACCCTCGTCATGGGTTGGGGCGACTATGCGTTCTCACGCTTCCTCAACCCTCCACTGTCGACCTTGAAGCTTCCTTCGGCCGAGGTCGCCCGCCGGGCCACCGCGCGTCTGTTCGCGCGGCTAAACGGTGAGGGCACCGAGGACACCGTCACCGTCATGATCAAGCCAGAGATCGCGCTGCGGTCATCCACAAACCGCTGATCACCCTCCGTCCTAGAAGCTGCGGCGTACGTTGGTCTAGGCGCACTGTTGCAGGCGCCGGATTTCTTGATGAGCCGCCTCTATGAACAGTTCCTCCAGGTTGTCCGTCCCCCGCTGGTGCACAGTTGATGGCAACCACTGTCCAAGTCCTCAAGTTCATTCTCCCTGGCCCCGACGGCCCTAGACCAGGACAAAGAACTCCGCCTTGTTCGACGATGTACATCCCGCCGATACCCTCGGTTTTCCGGCTCTTCGTAACTAGGCATGGTTGGTGGGTTTGATCCGGTATAGGCGGTGGCCGCCGACACTGAGCCGATTGCGCAATCGATAGTTCGAGAAGTTCCTAAACCCACGAGCAATCCTGCGTCGTTGATGCTCAGGGTTGGTGCGGCGTGGCGGCAGGTGAGAGACGTCAGGGTCTCTTTGAATGGTTATCGACTAAGAAAAACCTTCACAAGAAACCCTGACACGAATAATGCTACTTTTTGCCCGGGGTGGCGTGCGCGTGCCGACGCTCTTCTTGATGTTCCTGGTATCCACGTGATCGCCGTGGAAAACTCTGCCCGTGAGCAAATCATCACTGTGGAATGTGACCAGATCCTCACTGGCTGCCCTCTGTGTGGAGTCGTGGCGATCGACCACGGGACGCGTGGCGTGCCTGCATGACACCCCAGCTCATGACCGTCCGGTTCGGTTGGATTGGGTCGTACGAGACCGGCACGAACCCCGGATCAAACACCGGGGAAAGGACTTGCGCGATTGCTTGCTGAATCAATCGATTCAGCAAGGACGGTACCCCCAGCATCCGTTTCCCGCCGTCAGGTTTTGGAATCATCACCTGACGCACCGGCAACGGCGTATAAGTACCCGCATCCAACACTTCCCGGGCCTGAACCCAATGTTCCAGACACTAGGCACGGAGTTCTTCCGCACCGAGCCCGTCAACACCGGCAGCACCACGATTACGCTCAACACGTTTCAACGCGACCATCAGATTCTCACGGCAGAAAACCTTCTCCCAGAGATCCTGCTGATCCCTGACGTCATCCCCGATACCCGTCGGTTCATCACTACGCACAGAAAGGGGCACTCCCGGATTCACCGGTTCCTCCTAACACTCTCTGTCCCACCACGCTCGTGGGTTGGCTGCGATCCATATGTGAACACGAGAAATACCGCTTCAAAACATCAATTCCCAGCGTTCAGCCCTTCCCCACCACCGACAATATTCCGGTGAGTACTATGGCCTCGGCTGACTTCTGCCACATCAGCAACGACCCTTAAAGCCGCACCGCTCCACCCCAGACTGCGGATGACGCACTGGGACAGATCTCCCCAGATAAGAACATTTACTTTCCCCCTGCCGCCACCGCATTTACACACTGGCCGTTTCGGTGGAACGGGCTTCATCGTCTTTGGCCGACTTACCCCAACCAGCATGCCTACTATGCGGTTTGTGTCCCTCGGCGCAGGGTTTTGTCTCCGGCTTCCTTCCCACCCCACCTCACGGTGACGCAGTTGCCATCGACTAGAAGTTAAACCACCTTCTCCTCCAGAGGACTTTCACCTCCAAGCAAATGCCCATGCTGGGCGTACCACAGGAAGGGGCCCACCAATTGGTGGGCCCCTTCCTGTGTAGTCTTTTCTATCGCTGGTTGAGGTCTCGGATCCTTCTCTTGTAGATGACCAAGACAGCCAAAGCGATGACGATGAGAACCAGGGCGGCGAGTGCCGCCACGCGTATGAGGTCTAGGCCTGCTCCTATTCCTGGTATTTCCAGGAGCATGCCGTTCCCTTCAATGAGGATTTGGTAACGCACCAGCCAATCCTTAACCGGCGACAGCATAGCCCCGAGAGGGATGATGCCGGCGCCTAAGGCCAGCACGACTATGAAACCCAGAAGAATGTTGTCTTCAGAGATTTCTGACCCTTCATTGCCATTGCTCATTTCCTTCCACTGCCTTCTTGTTCGTCGGGTCGGCGTGTATGGAGCCAGGTGTCAGCGGTGATGGAAGCGGAGTCAGCTTCGCCTGTTTCGATGTCTCGGTAGTCAAGAATGAGGTAGTCGTCATCTTCAGGTTCAACGGCAGTGACGATCCCCCACAAGTTCAGAGCGTCATCGATGAGAACCGCGTCGCCTTCCTCAAGTGAGCTGGCCTTCTCCTGTGTTGCAGGTCGGTACCCCTCAAACAACCCGCTGTTGCTCTCCATTGAATCCTCGGCTTCTTCTTCGCCTGAAGCCTCAATGTCATAAGTTTCCTCATTGATCTCTGGAAGAGCGTTGGACGTGTGTGCCGATCTATCGGGTGGAGGTGGTGCCAGCTCATCTGCGAGTCTGGCGTCAAAGAGGACAATCCGTGCCTCGGCATAGTCTCGATACCCTGCTTCATAGTCAGGGGCTTGGGTACTTCCATCCAGGTCAGCTTCAATGTCCGGATCTAGGATCATCATGCGCTGATAGGTAGTTTCCTCCGGCTGCGCCTTTTCGAGGTATTCCGGAAGATCACCCTTTGCCGGATCCGGATTCCAGAAGGTTTGAATCTCGAGAGGGTTTGATTCTGCATCGGTACTCACACCCCGGCCTCGAACGTTTCGTGGAAGGGCTACCCCAATAGCGAATGAATCCCACATCATATTGGCACCCTGGGGTGAGAGTCGACCCATGGAAATTCGGGCCGCAAAGTTGTCCCTCATTTCACCGCCCAGGAATGAAACATCGGGACGCTGAAGACCCAGAATCATGTGAATCTTGGCGCTGCGGGCAAGCCGGGCCAAGTCCTCAATCAGCTCCAACATAGGCGGCTGTGTGGGATCACCCTTTTGTTTGACCGACTTGTACCAGCGAACAATGCGCGCCTTCAAAGTGGCGTACTCATCAATAATCAAGAAAAGGGCGTCAAAATCCTTCAGGGTTGCTTTGCCCGCTTCAATCAGCGTGTAGCGCTCCTCCATCAGCTCATGAGCCGCAATGATCATCCGCACCTGGTGCTCAACACGCGAAGCCACCAGCTCCACATTGGGATACCCCCGGAACCCAACGAACTCGATCCTCTTTCCATCGATCACCCAGACCCGATAACCCTGACGGGCAATCTGCTCCAAGAAGCCGTGCTCGACCACTGTCTTACCCGTACCAGTACCACCCACAACGAGCATGTGAGGATTGAGCGCCGGCTGCCAAAAAATGACGTTTCCATTCTCATCCACCCCATATGGCAGCTTGAGCTTCAGATAGGAGGCGTGTGCATCCGCACGGTCCACATCTTCATAGATGGGGTAGACCAAGGATGGCATTTCAGGGCGCTGCGTGAATCTCACGATGTCATTCTGAAGATCCCAATGGGCTACCCAACGCCCCTGCATCCTGGCGCTGATGACCTTCTCAACTCTTTGACGTCGCCCAACCATGGCCATGTGAATACCCTGCTTATGAGTAACCGTGACCGTGTTAATTTCGTCGTCAGCTTCCTCGCATTCAACCGTCGCGCTTTCACCCAACAACTCCTTCACGACGGCTTGGACACGCTGCACCTGCTCACTAAGTAGAACCTCCTCTTTGGCTGGCGTCACATCAAGCGCCAGGACAAGCAGCTTGGTCCGATGGTTGTGACCCTTGACTTGATAGTGGCCACCCAGGTTTCGATCCAGAACCTCCAGAACTCCGCCAACCCACTTCGGATCCCGCCCGTTGACCTGGTTGGCATATCGAAGCTTGACCCTCCCCGGCGTACCAACCCAACCGTTCTTCCAACGGTTCACTCTCAGAAGGGCACGCGTAAGCTTCCGCACCCCAAGCATGGGTGCAACAGCCTCAAGCGTGTTGTCGATAATTTCTCCTCGCCGCTGGTCCCTAATGCCGTAGGCAACAACGGCGGCACTCGCAAAGAACAACAGTATCGCCGCTGCGGCGCCAAGCAGGAATCTGTCCATGGCCAGGCCCAAGCAAAATGAAAGCGCGGCTGTCGCTGGGATCACGACGGCCCAGATCTTCCACTCATGATTCCGTGGTGGCAATTGGCTTGTCTCAGCCAGCGGCTCAAGACCTGGCACAGGCAAAGTTGCCTGCCGGGATCCGATAACCATCATGGCTCCTTTGATTGTTTTGAATGACTCGCTTTCTCTGGAGGTCGGTATGGATCCCCTCTTGAAACAAAGCAAAGATGCGGGAAGTTACACTCCCGTATCTATGGACATCAAATCTTCAGAGGCGGAGCATGGCGGAATTTTTCAAGTCAAGCGGTACCAAGGTGAGTTAGACAGCGGTTAGGCTGCTTGTTTTTCGGTGGCTTCCTTTG
>NZ_QJVC01000032.1 GCF_003219795.1 Arthrobacter psychrolactophilus
TGGGTTTGTTGTTTGGGAACCACATAGTGAACGCGAGCAATCTTTGTGTATAAAGATTTGTGTGTTGTGTAAGTTATCGGCCTATTAGTACCGGTCAGCTTCACGAGTCTTTAGTCCTCGCTTCCACATCCGGCCTATCAACCCAGTGGTCTGCTGGGGGCCTCTCACACATATAGTGTAGGGAAATCTCATCTTGAAGCGGGCTTCCCGCTTAGATGCTTTCAGCGGTTATCCCATCCGAACGTAGCTAATCAGCGATGCACTTGGCAGTACAACTGACACACCAGAGGTTCGTCCGTCCCGGTCCTCTCGTACTAAGGACAGCCCTTCTCAAATTTCCTGCGCGCGCAGCGGATAGGGACCGAACTGTCTCACGACGTTCTAAACCCAGCTCGCGTACCGCTTTAATGGGCGAACAGCCCAACCCTTGGGACCTACTCCAGCCCCAGGATGCGACGAGCCGACATCGAGGTGCCAAACCATGCCGTCGATATGGACTCTTGGGCAAGATCAGCCTGTTATCCCCGAGGTACCTTTTATCCGTTGAGCGACGGCCATTCCACAATGTGCCGCCGGATCACTAGTCCCGACTTTCGTCCCTGCTCGAGGTGTCCCTCTCACAGTCAAGCTCCCTTGTGCACTTACACTCGATACCTGATTGCCAACCAGGCTGAGGGAACCTTTGGGCGCCTCCGTTACTTTTTAGGAGGCAACCGCCCCAGTTAAACTACCCATCAGGCACTGTCCCTGACCCGGATTACGGGCCGAAGTTAGATGTCCAAAGTGACCAGAGTGGTATTTCAACGATGACTCCATCACAACTAGCGTCGTGACTTCACAGTCTCCCACCTATCCTACACAAGCCACTCCGAACACCAATACCAAACTATAGTAAAGGTCTCGGGGTCTTTCCGTCCTGCTGCGCGTAACGAGCATCTTTACTCGTACTGCAATTTCGCCGAGTTTATGGTTGAGACAGCGGGGAAGTCGTTACTCCATTCGTGCAGGTCGGAACTTACCCGACAAGGAATTTCGCTACCTTAGGATGGTTATAGTTACCACCGCCGTTTACTGGGGCTTAAATTCTCAGCTTCGCTCACAAGTGAGCTAACCGGTCCTCTTAACCTTCCAGCACCGGGCAGGAGTCAGTCCATATACATCGTCTTGCGACTTCGCATGGACCTGTGTTTTTAGTAAACAGTCGCTTCCCCCTGGTCTCTGCGGCCCACACCCGCTCACGGAACGCTAGGTTCCTTCACGGGGCAGGCCCCCCTTCTCCCGAAGTTACGGGGGCATTTTGCCGAGTTCCTTAACCATAATTCTCTCGATCGCCTTAGTATTCTCTACCTGATCACCTGTGTCGGTTTGGGGTACGGGCAGTTAGAACCTCACGTCGATGCTTTTCTAGGCAGCATAGGATCACCAAATTCCCCCATGCGGGGGTCCCATCAGATCTCAGAATCGTCATTGAAGACAACACAACGGATTTGCCTATCGTGTTTCCTACGTCCTTAGACCGGGACAACCATCGCCCGGCTTGGCTACCTTCCTGCGTCACACCTGTTAATACGTTTACCTCCCTAACTCAGGTCCCACGCTCCCCACACATCCTGACCCCGAAGGGTACTCAATGGTGGAAAGGGATGGTTAGTATCATTAGTTCAATATGGGCGGTTCTTCACCGGTACGGGAATATCAACCCGTTGTCCATCGACTACGCCTGTCGGCCTCGCCTTAGGTCCCGACTTACCCAGGGCAGATTAGCTTGACCCTGGAA
Organism: Arthrobacter psychrolactophilus; assembly: GCF_003219795.1. Lineage (GTDB taxonomy): Bacteria > Actinomycetota > Actinomycetes > Actinomycetales > Micrococcaceae > Specibacter > Specibacter psychrolactophilus. The sequence continues at coordinate 1,778 of NZ_QJVC01000032.1, forward strand.
CCCTTGATCATTCGGCGGACGGGTTTCTCACCCGTCTTTCGCTACTCATGCCTGCATTCTCACTCGTGTAGGCTCCACCGCTAGTTCACACTGCGACTTCAATGCCTACACGACGCTCCCCTACCACTCCAAACCCCTGAACAGGTACAAGATAAATCTTGATCTGCTTGGGTAGTGTTTGAAATCCACAACTTCGGCGGTGTACTTGAGCCCCGCTACATTGTCGGCGCGGAATCACTTGACCAGTGAGCTATTACGCACTCTTTTAAGGATGGCTGCTTCTAAGCCAACCTCCTGGTTGTCTAAGCAATCCCACATCCTTTCCCACTTAGCACACGCTTAGGGGCCTTAGTTGGTGGTCTGGGCTGTTTCCCTCTCGACTATGAAGCTTATCCCCCACAGTCTCACTGCTACGCTCTGACTTACCGGCATTCGGAGTTTGGCTGACGTCAGTAACCTTGTAGGGCCCATTAGCCATCCAGTAGCTCTACCTCCAGTAAGAAACACGCAACGCTGCACCTAAATGCATTTCGGGGAGAACCAGCTATCACGAAGTTTGATTGGCCTTTCACCCCTACCCACAGCTCATCCCCTCCATTTTCAACTGAAGTGGGTTCGGTCCTCCACGCGCTCTTACACGCGCTTCAACCTGGCCATGGGTAGATCACTTCGCTTCGGGTCTAGATCACGCCACTAAACTCGCCCTATTCAGACTCGCTTTCGCTACGGCTTCCCCACACGGGTTAACCTCGCGACGTAACACTAACTCGCAGGCTCATTCTTCAAAAGGCACGCCATCACAAGAACAACAACCCCAAGGGGCTCGCTTGCTCTGACGGATTGTAAGCACACGGTTTCAGGTACTATTTCACTCCCCTCCCGGGGTACTTTTCACCTTTCCCTCACGGTACTTGTCCGCTATCGGTCATTAGGTAGTATTTAGGCTTATCAGGTGGTCCTGACAGATTCACACGGGATTTCTCGGGCCCCGTGCTACTTGGGATACTCACCAAAGAGAGTGCACTGCATTTCGGTTACGGGACTCTCACCCTCTACGGTCGGCCATTCAAAACCATTCACCTATACATGCACCATTCCTCTTCCTAGTCCGGCAGAACTAGATCGGTAAGTCCCACAACCCCGCACCATGCAACGCCCGCCGGCTATCACACATGACACGGTTTAGCCTGTTCCGCGTTCGCTCGCCACTACTAACGGAATCACTATTGTTTTCTCTTCCTGTGGGTACTGAGATGTTTCACTTCCCCACGTTCCCTCCACACATCCTATATATTCAGATGCGGGTCACCACCTAGTCTTGCAACCGGTGGCGGGGTTCCCCCATTCGGACACCCTCGGATCAAAGTTTGGTTATCAACTCCCCGAGGCTTATCGCAGATTCCTACGTCCTTCTTCGGCTCCTAATGCCAAGGCATTCACCGTGTGCCCTTAAAAACTTGACAACACACAAGTTGTCACACTTACTTATCGAGAGAACCATGAAAAACTTTTTAGAGTTATCCAGGTTCTTATATATCTCAAAGAAATTGCTTCTTTATAAAGATGCTCGCGTTCACTATGTAGTTCTCAAACAACAACCCCACCACACACCTACACCCACCACAG
>NZ_QJVC01000033.1 GCF_003219795.1 Arthrobacter psychrolactophilus
TGTTAGCTGCAACTTTAAACTGACCAGAGACGGCAATTTGGATTGACCGTTCGCGGCAGTGGTTTTGACCAGTGGCTGCAAGTTCTTTTGACCAGTTCTTGGCCGTGAGTGTGGCCGGGGCTTGCTGGGATTCCCTTGTCCATCCCTCGTGTCGTTACGGGGAGAGCCCCTTCCTTCCGCGGTGAAATAGCGATGCCAATCGTTTTATTTCACCCGCTGTGGGAAGGAAGGGGCTCGTTGATGAAGTCTCCAGGAGAGTTCATGGAAATTTTAGCTGCTTATGATTTGACCCGGTCGTACCGGGATGCCGCGAAGATCTGCGGGGTATCGCATAATACTGTTCGTTCGTATGTGAAGGCCCGGGACGCGGGCGCCCAAGCACCGATCGCCCGTAAACGGGGACGGATCACTGATCCGTTCCTGCCACAGATGCAGTCACTGGTCGAGCAGTCCCGTGGGAAGATCCGCGGTGATGTCGTGCATGAGAAACTCGTGGCCCTGGGCTATGCCGGCTCGATCCGCACCACCCGCTACGTACTGTCCGGGTTGAAGAGTAAATACCGTGCCCAGAACGCCCGTGTTCACCGGCCCTGGTCCGTGGAGGCCGGTCGGTGGCTTCAGTGGGATTACGGTGATGGGCCCGTTGTTGACGGCGTCAAGACGGTGTTGTTCGTGGCGTGGCTGGCATATTCACGCTTTCGGATCGTGATCGCTTTGCGGGATAAGACTATGCCGAGTGTGTTCGCTGCCCTGGATCGCTCGTTCAGGCTCATTGGTGGTGTACCAACTTATGTACTAACTGACAACGAGAAAACAGTGACTATCGAGCACATTGCCGGGGTCCCGGTGCGTAATCCCCAGATCGTCGCGTTCGCTAGGCATTACTCCACTGCGGTACATACCTGCATGCCGGCAGACCCTGCTTCCAAGGGAGGAGTGGAGAACGCAGTGAAGATCGCTAAGGCCGATCTCGTACCCAAAGAGACCAACTTGCGCCCAGAATATGGGTCCTTTGCGGAGCTGGAAGCGGCGTGTGAGGCGTTTATGGAGGATGTGAATTCTTCCGTGCACCGGGCCACGCTAGAGATCCCTAAGGACATGCTCCGTCACCTTGAGCAGCCCAAGCTCCACCCGGTCCCTGCAGTGCCGGTAACGGCTAGTTTCGGCCAAGCCCGCCAGGTCCCGCCGAACACGCCCATGGTCACTTTCGAGCATTCCCGCTATTCCGTCCCGCACACCCTGATGGGGCAACGGGTATGGGTGCGTGGCACTGATACACAGGTGATTATTGTTCATGTTGGCCAGACCGGGCCGGTGGAAGTCGCCCGTCATAAAATCACCCGTCCCGGCGTGCCAGCAGTCATTGATGCCCACTTCCCGCCAGCTTCCGCCGGCGCCCTGGAAAGAGTGACTCGCCCCACGAACAAGGCCGAAGAGGAATTCCTGGCCCTTGGCGCCGGAGCAGCTTTATGGCTCAAGGAGGCCGCAGCGGCCGGCACGAACAAGATCCGCCACAAGATGGAACGTGCAGTCACGCTCGCCAAGGTCGTGGGTAACGATGTCGTCGATCAAGGCCTCGGGGCTGCCGCCGTGCACCACCGATTCACCCACGAGGACCTGGTCTCCATCATCACCAATACGGCCACCGGTGAACCCTCCAGCATCATAAACAACACCCGTCATGCCGTGACAGATCAAAGCCAATGGCTGTCCCAGGGCACTAGTGGCTGGGCGAACTTCGGCACGAACAACCCCACGACCACTCCCGGCAACGAGAGTGCCCCCACTGATATCACCGATCTTGAAGGAGCAGCAGAATGAGCACCGCGACCCACGCCCCAGTGCCGCTGACAGAGCCGGTAGTAGAACAGGTGATCGCGCTGATGCGCACCACCCGCATGCCCCACGCCCGAGCCGTCGTCACAGAGGTATTGGCCACCGCGAAAGCCCAACGCTGGGACCCATGCGAAGTCGTCCGCGTGCTGCTCGAAGCGGAAGCGACCGGCCGGAATAGGTCGATGCTCGCCACCCGACGTAAGCGTGCGGGATTCCCCACCGGGAAAACCTTCGATGTCTGGGACGAGTCCCTCTCAACCCTGCCCGTGGCAACGACTTCGTTCCTACGGACCCTGGAATGGGTACGTCGGAGGGAGAACCTGATCGCGTGCGGGCCTTCCGGTACGGGCAAGACCCTGCTGCTGGAATCCTTGGGCCAGCAAGCCATCGATGAAGGCATGTCTGTGTCCTGGCTCAGCTTGGAAGACCTCGGTGCGCTCGTACGCCGCCACCGCATCGATGACAGCGTCAATAAAGCCATCGCCCGAGTCACTAATGTCGATCTGATTTGCATCGATGACATAGGCCTCTTGCCCGTATCCGGTGACGCCGCCGAAGGTTTCTATCGGGTAGTGGAGGCCTCTTACGAGAAACGTTCCCTCGCGATCAGCTCCAACATCCACCCCTCTGGCTTCGATGAACTCATGCCCAAAACCATCGCCACCGCGACCGTGGACCGCCTCATGCACCACGCCCACCTCTGCCAAACCAGCGGCGAGTCCGTCAGACTCATGCAAGCCCAAAACGGGAAAGGAACCCACCCAATAAACTAACCATCCACATGATCAGGCGCCGCAACCCCAGCAGCCCCGGCGCCTGATCAGTGTTCAAAAGAACTTGCCGCCACCGGTCAACCCATTGCTGCCACCGGTCAAAACAAACTGCAGCCACCGGTCAGTTTAAAGTTGCAGTTGACAG
>NZ_QJVC01000034.1 GCF_003219795.1 Arthrobacter psychrolactophilus
TGTCAAGGGCCATGAGTTTCTGCCCACCAGCGGTCAGGTTATCTGCCCACTGGTGGCCAGCAAAAATGCCCGGATATGGCCATGAGATCTGCCCGCAAATATAGATTTGTGGTTGGCCATTCCGTTCCAGTGTTTTAGCTCAGTAGTGTCACTCCCTTTCCGGCCAGGGCCTGGGTCAGCCTGACGGAGTCGCCACTGGTCTGGCAGACATGGGCGTGATGCAGGAGCCGGTCAACTGTTGCCGTGGCCAGGGTTTTGGGCATGAGCTCATCGAAGCCGGCTGGGTGCAGGTTCGAGGAGATCGCGATGGAGCGTTTCTCGTAGGCGGCATCCACGACCCGGTACAGGCCTTCAGCGGCATCAGTGCCGACGGCCAGGAGCCCGATATCGTCGATCACGACCAGATCAGCGCGTAGGACTCTGGTGATGGCGCGGGTGACGCTGTCGTCGGTGCGGTGGGCGCGGATGAGCTGACCGAGGTCCTCGAGCCGGAACCAGGCCACGCGCAAACCTTCCTCCACGGCTTGCTGGCCCAGGGCTTCAAGGAAGAACGTTTTCCCGGTGCCGGAGGGCCCACAGACGACGAGGTTTTCCCCGCGCCGAATCCATTCCAGGGTTCGCAGGGCTTGTTGGGTCGGGGCAGGGATTGAGGAAGCGGCCGGGTCCCAGGCCTCGAAGGTTTTCCCGGTCGGGAATCCGGCAGCTTTGCGCCTTGTGGCGAGCATCGAGGCGGCCCTGCCACGGATTTCCTCGGTGAAGAGAGCCTTGATGACTTCGGCTGGTTCCCAACGTTGGGCGCGGGCGGTGGCGATGAGTTCCGGTGCCAAGGTGCGGGCGTGGGGCATCTTCAAGGACCGCATCATCGCTTCAAGATCCGCCGGCAGTGCCGGGGCGGTGGTGTTGATCGGGTTCACGGCTTTACCTCGTTACTGATGGTGGTGATCGCGGCCCAGGCGCCAGTGCCCTGGGTCAGGGACGTGTCTTCGTTGGCGGCGTGGGTGGTGATGTTGGCCCGTCCTGCTTGCAGGATCGAGGAGAGGTCTCCGTGGGCGAAGCGGCCATGAATCGCCGCTGTGCCTAGGGCCCGGTCAACATCAATGACGCCAGCGATCTTCGCTAGGGAAACGGCTTCAGCCATTTTCACGTTGATCCGTGAGGTGCCAACCGCGGCGGCTTCCTTCAACCAGGCCACGGCGCCACCGCCGATGGCTAGGAACTCTGCCTCAGCCCCGGTACGGGCCCTGGGTGTGTAGTCGCCAGGGATCTTTTCCAGATAGCCGGGGAAATGTTCATCGTTGATCGCCGGGCTCCCTGGCCGGGCCCGGCCGTGGCGGGCGACTTCCACCGGGCCGGCGGGGCCGTGGTGAACGATGACGACCTTCTCATCCGGGCCGGTGCCGTGGGAACGGACGAACACCCTCTGCCCCAGCAAGTGCGATGGCACGGAATACATGGCGTTGTTGAACGTGACCATGGGCGTGTTCGGCGGCACGGTGCGAGCCAGACCGAAGGAGACCGTGTGGGCATCAGCCGGAACCCGGTGCAGACGCAAGACCTCCTCGGTCAGCATCGCCGCCGGTATGCGCTTGGTGCTGCGGTGCTCACGAGTATTGATATGAGCCATGAACTCCTGGCAAGCCTGCTCCAGCTCGGCGAACGAGCCGTACTCGGTACGCAGGTTCGTATCCTTGGGCACGAGGTCAGCCTTAGCGACCTTCACCGCGTTCTCCACCCCACCCTTGGAAGCCGGATCTGCTGGCTGGCAGGTCAACACGGTCACCCCGTAATAGCGGGCGAAATCAACGGTTTGCAGGTTCCGAACCGGCACCCCGGCAACATGGGAAACCGTGACCGTTTTTTCATTGTCAGTCAGGATGTAAACCGGTGCCCCTCCGATAATGCGGAAACAGCGATCAAGAGCGGCGAACACCGATGGTGCTGTCCGGTCCCGCAAAGCGATGACGATCCGGAACCGTGACCAGGCCAGCCAGGCCACGAACAACACCGTCTTCACCCCGCCAATGGAGGGGCCATCGCCGAAATCATATTGTAACCAGCCCCCTGGCTCGGTCACCCAGGGCCGATGCACCCGTACCCGTCCCAGCTTCCACGCGTCCTTGACCTGCGCCATCGCGCGGCGGGTAGAACGCTCTGAACCCTCAAAGCCCATTCCCACGAGCTTCTGATGGGCGACATCAGCCCGGATCCGGCCACGCGTCTTATCCACGAGCTCCTCGATCTTGGGCAAGTACTCATCAGTGATCTTTTCCCGGGCTACAGGTTCGGCCATCGGCTTGCCGGCTTCGCGGGCGGCTACGTGCTTGGCCACGGTGTGGTGCGAACATCCCGCGAGGACTGCCGCGGCGCGAAACGACTTCGTAAGATCGTACGCTTCAAGAATTTCCATGATTTCTCCGTCAGACTTCATACAGAGCCTCTTCCTGGTTTGGTTTGGTGCGACTAGACACCGACATCAAACCCCAGGAAGGGGCTCCCGCCGTTAAGAACACGGCGAGGCTAGTAAAAAGAGTGGGCAGATCTCATGGCCACCAATGGGCAGTTTTGCTGGCCATCAGTGGGCACTTTCGTGGCCGCCTATGGGCAGTTTTTCATGGCCGCTAACA
>NZ_QJVC01000035.1 GCF_003219795.1 Arthrobacter psychrolactophilus
AACGGATGGCAAGAAATCACCAACACCACCCTCAACCACCAACCCCTCGAATAAAACAACCCCACCAAAACACCACCCAGAACTAAATGCGGTCTCAGTTCGGGCTGTTGGGTTATCAACCACAGCCATAGTGAGTGACCCTGAATGCTCCTACGCATTCAGTGCGAACGAAGCTATTCCATAGTCCGGGCGTGATCTCATGACCCATTGCTCGAGTCGATGTAGCCGTTTAGTGTGTCCGGTATGACCTTTGCCAATGTGGGAACCCTAGGCACAACCCCAGACAAACGCGATGAACTGGTGGCCGCACTCATTCAACGCAACGACTTACTCAAGACTGCCGGATGTCTGGCCTACGAGGTGGGTACCAATGACGAGGAACCCAACACCGTGTACGTCCTCGAGCTTTGGGAAAGCGCGCAGGCCCATCAGGCCTCGCTTGCTCTGCCGGAAGTTCAGGCGGCTATAGCCGCCGCTCGCCCGCTTTTGTCTGGGGTATTCGGCGGCTTTCGCTTCGACGTGATCGGTTCCCCGCTCCGGGACTAGGCCGCCCTGCAGGAGTTTGATTCGTCATCCAACAGCTGGCCACCGCTACGCTTTCCCACAGTCACTCCGAGGGAAAGTCAGCGGTCGATCACGGAGGAACTACAAGGAACGTGAGTATTGATTGCTCGCCGTTGACAGGTGGGCCAGAACTGGCTGACGCGCCACTGCTAACACGGCACTACACGTAGTGCAGGCACCGGGTGATGACACCCCAAATCGTGATCTCTCCCGTGGTGGTCTCGGTATCCGCGGGGGACGGCACTAGGGCCGGCTGAGTAGCAAGGGAGGTCACGCCGTCGTTCATTATCAAACGACGGATCAGTAACTCGCCCTCAACAACGGCGACAACCACCGAGCCGTGGCGTGGCGCCAGCGCCCGATCGACCACTACCTCGTCACCATCAGCAATCCCAGACCCAATCATGGAGTCCCCGGAAACGCGCATGATGAAGGTGCTCGTGCGGTCACGAATCAGGTGCCGGTTGAGATCGATGCCGCCATCGAAATAGTCGCGGGCCGGAGAGGGAAAGCCACTAGCCTCGGAACCGGGCGGCTTTCTAGGCGTGGGGTCCATACCAAACACATCATCACCGCCTAGTACAAAGTTTCGAGTAGAAGTAGCCTACCACTCCCCTCGGACGAACGGCAGATTAGGCCGGTGAGGGCGCGAAATTGCGCAGATTATTGAAACTGTAGAGATGAATGCCAGCCGGTGGCGTGCCCAAGACGCTCAGATCCGCCGTGAGTTCCTCGGGCCGATAGTGCGTGCCACCCAAAAGTCGCAGGCCCAAGGCCCCCTTGCCGCTGATGAATCGCAAGGAACTGCCCACGCCGATCTTGGTGGCCAGGGAAATCAACTTAGTACGCGGCACCGAGCCGGCAACACCAGCCCACACGGGCAGGGTAATGCCTTCACTGCGGAGCATGCTGATATAGCGCTCAATCAACTCCGCGGAGAAACACATCTGCGTCACGATGCGATCGGCAAACTCGGCCTTACTCCTCAGCGAGTCAAGGAGTTGTTGCTGGCTGATCGCCGGGTGCCCTTCGGGATATCCGGCCACACCGATGCGCAGAGCGCCACCGCTGATCTCGGCAATGTCCCGAATGAGGCTTTCGCTGGAGTCATAGGGGCCCGCTGTCTGCGCTTTGTCGCCCCCAATGGCGAACACCTCGGCAATCCCTGCCGCGTGACAATCACGCAGAAGGGAGGCGAGCTGTTCACGCGATCCGATGGATCGCGCGGCAAGGTGCGGAACAACGTCGAACCCGTGGCCGGCCAGCTCAAGCGACGCCGCCATGGTCCGCTCAATGCCATGGTGCGGTAGGCACGTGACAGTGAGGGTGGAAGCTGCGGGCAGCTCGGAAACCGCAGCGTCGACGATCCCAGCCGTGGGGATGATCTCGACGCGAGTAGGAAGCTCTTCCCTGCCGGCGTTCGCTGCAACCGTGTCCTCGGACATGGTTAGTGGCTGGTGATCAGGGAGGCGGCTTCCTGGCGGGTATGGCCGGAATCTTCGATGCCTTCAGCGATATGTGCCAGGTGCTCG
>NZ_QJVC01000036.1 GCF_003219795.1 Arthrobacter psychrolactophilus
AAACCTATTTTGAAAAGGTCGAAAGACTGAAACATGGGACCTTCGGCCCCGTTCACTTCCGAAATCAGGTTAAAATACGCCGCAGGGTCGACATAAACCCAGGCCATGCAGATCTTAGTGCTAAGGAAGCACAAGATGTCATTATGGAGGTCGTATTCCCAAACGAAGTTGGAGCAAGAATATTAACATCAGAATCACAGTTGACGATAACCAAGGAGAAGAAGGAGGAGCTTCAGGACTGCAAAATTGCCCCTTTAATGGTGGCCTACATGTTGGAGAGGGAACTGGTTCGCAAGACAAGATTTCTACCAGTAGCTGGAGGGACAAGCAGCGTGTATATCGAAGTATTACATTTGACCCAAGGGACCTGCTGGGAGCAAATGTACACACCGGGAGGGGAAGTGAGAAATGATGATGTTGATCAGAGTTTAATTATTGCTGCTAGAAATATTGTTAGAAGAGCAACAGTATCAGCAGACCCGTTGGCTTCGCTTTTGGAGATGTGCCATAGTACACAGATTGGAGGGATTAGGATGGTTGACATCCTTAGACAAAACCCAACAGAAGAACAGGCTGTGGATATATGTAAGGCAGCAATGGGCCTAAGGATCAGTTCATCCTTCAGCTTTGGAGGTTTCACTTTCAAAAGGACAAGTGGGTCTTCTGTCAAAAAGGAAGAAGAAGTGCTCACAGGCAACCTCCAAACATTGAAAATAAGAGTACATGAAGGATATGAGGAATTCACAATGGTTGGGCGAAGAGCAACAGCCATTCTAAGGAAAGCAACCAGAAGACTGATTCAACTGATAGTGAGTGGGAAAGACGAGCAATCAATTGCTGAGGCAATAATAGTGGCAATGGTATTCTCACAAGAGGATTGTATGATAAAGGCAGTGAGAGGTGATTTGAACTTTGTCAACAGAGCAAACCAGCGGCTAAATCCCATGCATCAACTCCTAAGGCATTTCCAAAAGGATGCCAAGGTCCTGTTTCAAAACTGGGGAATTGAACCCATTGACAATGTAATGGGGATGATCGGAATATTGCCTGACATGACCCCCAGCACAGAGATGTCATTGAGAGGAGTGAGAGTTAGTAGAATGGGAGTAGATGAATACTCCAGTACTGAGAGAGTGGTAGTGAGTATTGATCGTTTCTTGAGGGTCCGAGACCAGAGGGGAAACGTACTCTTGTCTCCCGAAGAGGTTAGTGAAACACAGGGAACAGAAAAGCTGACTATAACATATTCGTCGTCCATGATGTGGGAGATCAATGGTCCAGAATCAGTGCTAGTTAACACATATCAATGGATCATTAGAAATTGGGAAACTATAAAGATTCAATGGTCCCAAGATCCTACAATGCTATACAATAAGATGGAATTTGAACCCTTTCAATCGCTAATACCTAAAGCTGTCAGAGGCCAATATAGTGGATTCGTAAGGGTTCTATTCCAACAGATGCGTGACGTACTGGGGACGTTCGACACCGTCCAAATAATAAAGCTACTACCATTTGCAGCAGCCCCGCCGGAACAGAGTAGGATGCAGTTCTCTTCTCTAACTGTGAACATAAGAGGTTCAGGAATGAGAGTGGTTGTGAGAGGCAATTCTCCAGTGTTCAACTACAATAAGGCAACAAAGAGGCTTACAGTGCTTGGGAAGGATGCAGGTGCGTTGATGGAAGACCCAGACGAGGGAACAGCAGGAGTAGAATCTGCGGTATTGAGAGGATTTCTGATTCTAGGCAAAGAAGACAAAAGATATGGGCCAGCATTGAGCATCAACGAGTTGAGCAACCTTGCGAAAGGGGAAAAGGCTAATGTGTTGATAGGGCAAGGAGACGTGGTGTTGGTAATGAAACGGAAACGGGACTCTAGCATACTTACTGACAGTCAGACAGCGACCAAAAGGATTCGGATGGCCATCAATTAGTGTCGAATTGTTTAAAAACGACCTTGTTTCTACTGATCACGCGT
>NZ_QJVC01000037.1 GCF_003219795.1 Arthrobacter psychrolactophilus
ACACGTGGTGGCGATGACACAGATGCTCCAGGTTATCGAACACACTCCAACCACCCTGAGCGAACGCCTGCACATGATCGACCTCTGAACACGTCGCTTTCGTCATACACCCCGGGAACTGACAATATTCATCCCTGATCGCCAACATCATCCTCATCGCCGCCGTCACGCGGTAACACTCCGGGGACCGATCCAAAGGCTCATTCGACACCGGATCAGTCAAGACCCGATAAAAACTCGGAGCTACCGCCGTCAATCGCTGAGCTACCTCCATACTGACCGGACCAACACCTTCCAACCAAGCAGGCTCATTCGTCTCCCCCAACAACGACAACACCGGAATCAACAACACCGGCAACACCCGCGGCATCGGCGGCATCGGCGGTAACTCAGGACCACCGGCAACCCCTAGAAACGAGGGCGCCCCTGATAGTGGTGCTGGTAGTAGTACTGGTGGATGTGCGGGCGGTCGCCACCCCGGCTCACCCCACGGATCCGGAGCCACAAAGGCAGGATCCAAATAATCAGGATCATCAAAGACCGGAAGTAACCCCTGTGGATCATCACCCACACACACCACCGACTCAAACTCAGACCGCTCGGACCGCTCAGACGGCTCAGAAGGCTCAGACGGCTCGGACGGCTCAGACGGCTCGGACGGCTCAGACGGCTCGGGCATCATAGAGTCAGGAAACGCCTCATCCAAAGCTGTAGCTTCACGAGTAGGGGTGCCACATGCTGCCATGCCGGGTGTTGTGTCGGGTGCGAGGGTGCTGGGTGTGGGGGTGTGGTCTTCGGGGTTTCCTGTGCCCGGGTGGGTTGTTGGTGCTTCGGTGATGATCGCGGGTGCGAAGATCTGATTCTCAGCCATCGTTTGATTCAACAGCAAGGCTACGGCGACATCAGCGCGTAGCTGTGTCAGGGTTCGTTGCTCGTGCGGGCCTTGAGCTGCCCGGGCGGTGGCGGTGCATTGATCCCAAATCCCTTCAAGAGTGGGAGACGGGGCATAAAGACTCAACCACGACATCCCATCATGCCCGCGCCCCACGTGCAGATACCGATCGGCATACGCTTTACGGGTACGAGCCGGAATCGTTTCTGGATACTGCCGTTCCCGTAAACGGCGGGCTTTCTCCCGGAAACTCTGCACCGAGGAACCCGCAGCCTTACCCAGCAACGCTAACTCGAACGCGTCAATCGTCTCATCCGGTAATCCAGCCTCACGCAGAACCTTGATCTCCTCGGCAATAATGACCGCCCATTCCCACCCCAAGTCCCCACTGCTCATACACCCCAAGGTCGCCGGTAATTGCCGCACGATACTTGTAGCATGTTCAATCAAACGAACAGCAACACTCTCCGGGACCCCGAGGATTCCGGCCACTTCACACTGCAACGCCATCAAAGACACTTTCCGCTGCCACTGATCAAAACCCAAAATATTACCCTCGAGCACGCTCGCGGCATCAAAACGCTCAATCAACACCGCCGCCATCGCAGCACAACTATTCCGATGCGCCGTCAACAACGACAACGCATCAGTACAATCAGTCAATAACCGCCACGTCGCATCTAATTGACTCACCGGAGCCTCAGGCTCAGCTTCCTGGCTCACAGCCGGAGTACCCGGCACCGGCAACAAGGGAAGATCCGCCATCGCCGCAATGTCCGTAGCAAGAGGTTCAATAACGGGAAGGCTAAGTCCAGCGAGAAGGCCCGCCACAGTCCCTGTGGTGGCTGAAGAGCCCCGTTCCGACGGGAAATTCTCTGAACTACCCATACCCCAATTTTAAACCCAGAGTATTCGATAAACAATAGCCAGCAGAAAAGTTCTCACATATACTTCCGAACCAAAGACGAG
>NZ_QJVC01000038.1 GCF_003219795.1 Arthrobacter psychrolactophilus
CTTCCGATCTACGCGTGATCAGCAAAAGCAGGGGATACAAAATGAACACTCAAATCCTGGTATTCGCTCTGATTGCGATCATTCCAACAAATGCAGACAAAATCTGCCTCGGACATCATGCCGTGTCAAACGGAACCAAAGTAAACACATTAACTGAAAGAGGAGTGGAAGTCGTCAATGCAACTGAAACAGTGGAACGAACAAACACCCCCAGGATCTGCTCAAAAGGGAAAAGGACAGTTGACCTCGGTCAATGTGGACTCCTGGGGACAATCACTGGACCACCTCAATGTGACCAATTCCTAGAATTTTCGGCCGATTTAATTATTGAGAGGCGAGAAGGAAGTGATGTCTGTTATCCTGGAAAATTCGTGAATGAAGAAGCTCTGAGGCAAATTCTCAGAGAATCAGGCGGAATTGACAAGGAACCCATGGGATTCACATACAATGGAATAAGAACTAATGGGGTGACCAGTGCATGTAGGAGATCAGGATCTTCATTCTATGCAGAAATGAAATGGCTCCTGTCAAACACAGATAATGCTGCATTCCCGCAGATGACTAAGTCATATAAAAATACAAGAGAAAGCCCAGCTATAATAGTATGGGGGATCCATCATTCCGTTTCAACTGCAGAGCAAACCAAGCTATATGGGAGTGGAAACAAACTGGTGACAGTTGGGAGTTCTAATTATCAACAATCTTTCGTACCGAGTCCAGGAGCAAGACCACAAGTTAATGGTCAATCTGGAAGAATTGACTTTCATTGGCTAATACTAAATCCCAATGATACAGTCACTTTCAGTTTCAATGGGGCTTTCATAGCTCCAGACCGTGCAAGCTTCCTGAGAGGAAAATCTATGGGAATCCAGAGTGGAGTACAGGTTGATGCCAATTGTGAAGGGGACTGCTATCATAGTGGAGGGACAATAATAAGTAACTTGCCATTTCAGAACATAGATAGCAGGGCAGTTGGAAAATGTCCGAGATATGTTAAGCAAAGGAGTCTTCTGCTGGCAACAGGGATGAAGAATGTTCCTGAGGTTCCAAAGAGAAAACGGATTGCGAGAGGCCTATTTGGTGCTATAGCGGGTTTCATTGAAAATGGATGGGAAGGCCTAATTGATGGTTGGTATGGTTTCAGACACCAGAATGCACAGGGAGAGGGAACTGCTGCAGATTACAAAAGCACTCAATCGGCAATTGATCAAATAACAGGGAAATTAAACCGGCTTATAGCAAAAACCAACCAACAATTTAAGTTGATAGACAATGAATTCAATGAGGTAGAGAAGCAAATCGGTAATGTGATAAATTGGACCAGAGATTCTATAACAGAAGTATGGTCATACAATGCTGAACTCTTGGTGGCAATGGAGAACCAGCATACAATTGATCTGGCTGATTCAGAAATGGACAAACTGTACGAACGAGTGAAAAGACAGCTGAGAGAGAATGCTGAAGAAGACGGCACGGGTTGCTTTGAAATATTTCACAAGTGTGATGATGACTGTATGGCCAGTATTAGAAATAACACCTATGATCACAGAAAATACAGAGAAGAGGCAATGCAAAATAGAATACAGATTGACCCAGTCAAACTAAGCAGCGGCTACAAAGATGTGATACTTTGGTTTAGCTTCGGGGCATCATGTTTCATACTTCTAGCCATTGTAATGGGCCTTGTCTTCATATGTGTGAAGAATGGAAACATGCGGTGCACTATTTGTATATAAGTTTGGAAAAAACACCCTTGTTTCTACTGATCACGCGCGTATCATCCACTTCATCCT
>NZ_QJVC01000039.1 GCF_003219795.1 Arthrobacter psychrolactophilus
ACGCGTGATCAGTAGAAACAAGGGTATTTTTCTTCAATTGTCATACTCCTCTGCATTGTCTCCGAAGAAATAAGATCCTTCATTATTCATGTCAAAGGAAGGCACGATCGGGTTCGTTGCCTTTTCGTCCGAGAGCTCGAAGACTCCCCGCCCCTGGAATGACACATCTTCTGGTCTGGCACTTTCCATCATTCTTATGATTTCAGTCCTCATGTCAGACGTTCTACCCTCATTATTTCCTGTAAATGCTGCCATAATGGTTGCTCTTTCGAAAGGAAGGTTTCTCTGTACTGAGAAAGTGGGTTGAACGCTGACCTGTCCTGCAGATGCCCTCTGTTGGTTGGTGTTCCCTCCGCTTCTGGTTCTTATAGCCCAATATCTACTTCTCAATTCAAGAGTATTGGAGTCCATTGCTTCCATGTTCTCATTTGAAGCAATTTGAACCCCTCTAGTGGATAGCTGTCCTCTTGGGACCATTCTTGTCCCTCTAATGAAACTTGAGACCCTAAGGTCCTCAAACGCTGCAGAGTGGCATGCCATCCACACTAGTTGGCTCTTATGTGCTGGGTTCTCATTTGGTCTAATGAGACTAAAGACCTGGCTGTTTTGAAGCAGACGAAAAGGATCTATTCCAACCAAGGAGTACCCTTCTCTCTCAAAGTCATATCCACTAGCCACTGCAAGCCCGTACACACAAGCAGGCAAGCAGGATTTATGAGCCACTGATCCCCTCAGGATGAGTGCAGACCTTGCCAGAAAAATAAGATCTTCTATTTCAGCATTCCCAGGATTTCTGCTCTCTCGCACTTGATCCATCATCGCCCTTTGTGCTGCTGTTTGGAATTTCCCTTTGAGGATGTTGCACATTCTCTCATATGCAATTCTTGTTCTTCTTCCATTTTCGCCTCTCCAGAAATTCCGGTCGTTGATCCCTCGTTTTATCATCCGAATCAGTTCCATCACCATTGTCCCTATCCCCTTTACTGCTGCACCTGCAGCTCCAGATCTCCTCGGGAGAGTTGATCCTTGCATCAGAGAGCACATCCGGGGATCCATTCCAGTACGCACGAGAGCTCTCGTTCTCTGATAGGTAGCATCATTTAGGTTGGAATGCCATATCATCAGATGGGTAAGACCAGCAGTTGCATCCTCTCCATTGTTCGCTTGTCTCCAAATTCTCCTGATTTCCTCTTTGTCATACAGGATCAGCTCTCTCACCCATTTTCCGTCTCTTCTCCTGTAAATTGGACCTCCAGTTTTCTTAGGGTCCTTTCCTGCACTGGGGTGCTCTTCCAGGTATCTGTTCCTTCTTTCATCAAATGCAGAGAGTACCATTCTCTCTATTGTTATACTGTTTTGAATCAGCCTCCCTTCATTGTCACTGAGTTTGAGTTCTGTGCACATCTGTATGTAGAATCTCCCAATGCCGCTAACCATTCTTCCAACAGACGCCCTGATCTCAGTAGCATTCTGGCGTTCCCCACCAGTTTCCATCTGTTCATAGGATCGTTTGGTGCCTTGAGACGCCATGATTTTGATGTCACTCAGTGAGTGATTATCTACCCTGCTTTTGCTGATCACGCGTAGATCGG